>NZ_JAFCJX010000012.1 GCF_018130695.1 Bradyrhizobium jicamae
CCGTTGGCTCTGACATCAAGGGGCGCCAACGCTCCTTGATGTCGAACGCCAAAACGAATTGGCTCTCAGGCTCTACGCAATGGCGGCCAGGATCAGGCGAGCGCCCCGCGCTCGCGCAACATCGCCAGCACCGCATTCAAGTCCGGCAGCACCGCTGCGCACCTTGCGCGGCTCTCCTCCGTCGGTGGCGCCATGTCCGGCACCATCAGCGTGATGGCGCCGGCGGCGTGGGCCGCGGCGACGCCGTGGTTGGAATCTTCCACGGCGACGCAGTCTTGCGGCGCGACGCCGAGATGGGCCGCCGCCTTCAGGTAAAGTTCCGGGTCCGGCTTGCCATGCGTGACATCGTCGATCGTGAACAGCATGTCGAAACGTTTGCGGATGCCGGCGAGCGTGAGATGGCTTTCGGCGGTGCGGCGCGCCGACGACGTCACGATCGCCATCGGGCGATCCGCGGCGGCGAGGCCGTCGAGCAGATCCAGCGTTCCCGGCTTCAGCGGCAGGCCGGCGCGGAACATCCGATCGCGGTTGGTCGCATAGGCCTGGCTGACGTCCGCGAGCGGAAAGTCCGCGCCGTAATGCTTGCGCAGCATGGCTTCGCAGACCGGGCCGGGCAGGCCGACCATGGCGTGACAGATGGCGGCGGCATCGTCGCCGAAGCCGAAGCCGGTCAGCGCCGCGACCAGGCTGTCGAAGTAAACCTTTTCGGTGTCGAGCAGGGTGCCGTCCATGTCCAGCAGGACGGCGTCGACATTCCAGAGTGCTGTCACGTCACGCTCACAGTTTTCTGTTGGTCGGCGAGCGCGCGCAGACAGGCCGGGCACAGGCAGTCGCTGCCGTCGCTCGGCATCGGCACACGAAAATCCTCTTCCGCACACCAGCAGCCGCCTTGGGGATCGCAGCCGAACTCCGTGCCGCAATTTACGCAGGCGAGGCGCCGCGCCGAGGAACTTCCTGTCCGATTTGTCATCAAAGCGGTTGAACTCGCTGGCGGATTTTAATCCCGGGTTCATCGCGAACCCGGATATGATGTCTGGTGACTCATAATACTCGGGATTGCCTTGGTAAGGAAATCCCTGGGAACGGAAGCCTCATGGCCCGCGATTCGCAAGCCGCCCTTGTTGCCCTCAATCGTTTCGGGTTCGGCGCGCGCGGCGGCGCGTCCGGCGATTTCGTCAATGCCGCTGCCGATCCGCGCGGCTTTGTGAAGGCCGAGTTGACGCGGCCGACCGGCGCGCTGCTCGAAGTGCCCGGTCTGCTGTCGACGGCGGCGCTCGGCAAGCAGGTGTTCGACTATCAGTTCGAGATCCAGCAGGCGCGTGCGGCGGCGAAAGCGTCGCAACCGGCGACGACCGAAACGCCGGCGCAGCCGCAGCAGCGGCGCAATCTCTCGCTCTCCACCATCGCCAAGGAGATCACGGCCAGGGATCAGCCGACGCAGGCCGCGGACAATGCCAATGCCGCGATGACGCCGGCACAGATGCAGCCGCAAATCAATCCGGTGGCTGGTCCGCCAAAGCCGCCGCCGCAACCGCTCAACATCATCCAGAAGACGTTTCGCGCCGAGGCCTTGGCGCGGCTGCAGCGCGGCGTGGTCGCCGATTGCGGCTTCGTCGAACGGCTCGTCGTGTTCTGGTCCAACCACTTCTGCATCTCCGCCAACAAGGGCGCGCTGGCGCGGATGTGGGCGGGCTCGTTCGAGCGCGAGGCGATCCGGCCTCACGTGCTCGGCCGCTTCGCCGACATGCTGAAGGCGGTCGAGCAGCATCCGGCGATGCTGTTCTTCCTCGACAATCAGCAATCGCTCGGTCCGGATTCGCGCGCCGGCATCAACCGCAACCGCGGCCTCAACGAGAATCTGGCGCGCGAGATCATGGAACTGCATACGCTCGGCGTCGGCGGCGGCTATTCGCAGGACGACGTGACCTCGCTGGCGCGCATTATCACGGGTTGGACCTATGCCGGCCGGCAGGGCCAGCTCGGCATACCAGGCACCTTCGTGTTCAACGCCAATGCACATCAGCCCGGCGCGCAGCGCGTGCTGGGCAAAGTCTATGAGGCGAACGGCGTCGCGCAGGGCGAGGCGGTCCTGGCTGACATCGCGCGGCATCCGTCGACCGCGAAATTCATCGCCAGCAAATTTGCCCGCCATTTCGTCGCCGACGAGCCGCCGCCCGGGCTGGTCGCGAAGCTGCAGGATGTCTTCGCGAAGACGGATGGCGACCTGAAGGCGCTCGCAACCGCGCTGGTCGATTCCGACGAGGCCTGGAAGGCGCCGCTGACGAAAATGCGTTCGCCTTACGAATTCCTGGTCGCCTCCGGCCGGCTGCTGGCGCGCAATCCCGAGGATCCCGGCCGTTATCTCAACGGGCTCAACGTGCTCGGCCAGCCGCTGTGGTCGCCGTCCGGGCCGAACGGATTCCCCGACACCAATGCGGCGTGGGCCGCGCCTGAAGGTCTCAAGCTCAGGCTCGATATCGCGGCGCAGTTTGCCTCGACGCTCGCCGACCGGATCGATCCGCGCGATTTGCTGGAATTGATGGCGGCGGATGCGGCCTCGCCGGAGACGCGCCGCACCATCGAGCGTGCGGAGTCGCGGCAGCAGGCGCTGGCGCTGTTGCTGATGTCGCCGGAATTCCAGAGGAGATGACGATGGAATGCTGTGAGAGCGGGATGATGCAGGCGACGTCGCGGCGTGCGCTGCTGCTCGGCGGCGCCTCCTTTGCCGCCTGGGCTTATTTGCCGAAGTTCGCGCGCGCTGCCGATGGCCGCGATCCCAGGCTCGTCGTCGTGATCCTGCGTGGTGCGCTGGATGGTCTCGCCACCGTCGCGCCGATCGGCGATCCCGACTATGCCGGTTTGCACGGCTCGATCGCGCTGCGCGGCGATGGGCCGAATGCGGCGCCGATGCTCGACTCGTTCTTCGGCCTGCATCCGGCGATGCCGGAATTCGCGCGGATGTATCGCGCCAAACAGGCCGCGGTCGTTCATGCCGTCGCGACGTCGTACCGCGACCGCTCGCATTTCGATGGCCAGGATGTGCTCGAAAGCGGCTTTCCGGGGCCGGGCCGGGTGCAATCCGGCTGGCTGAACCGCGCGCTGGAAGCCTTGCCGAAGGGCGATCGCGTGATGAGCGCGCTCGCGGTCGGGCCGACCACGCCGCTGGTGCTGCGCGGTGCCGCGCCGACCGTCGGCTGGGCGCCGGTCGCGCTGCCGCAGGCGGCCGATGACACCGCGATGCGCCTGATCGAACTCTACCAGCACCGCGATCCGGCGCTCGCGAGCGCGCTGACGCAGGGCTTGCAGCTGGAGAAGGCCGCGCAGGGCGACGACATGAAGCCGAAGCCGGGCACCAATGGCGCCGGCGCTATGCGGCTGGTGGCGCGCGGCGCCGCAAAGCTGATGGCGGCCGATGACGGCCCGCGGATCGGTGCGCTCGCCTTCGACGGCTGGGACACCCACGCCAATGAAGGCGGCCCGGTCGGCCGGCTTGCGCAACTGCTCGGCGGTCTCGACGGCGCGCTGGCGGAATTCGAGACCGGCCTCGGGCCACGCTGGCGCGACACCGTGATCGTGGTCGCCACCGAATTCGGCCGCACCGCGCGCATCAACGGCACCGACGGCACCGACCACGGCACCGGCACCATCGCATTGCTCGCCGGCGGCGCGGTGAAAGGCGGCCGCGTCATCTCGGACTGGCCGGGCCTCAAGCCAGCCAACCTCTACCAGGCCCGCGACCTCGCCCCGACCACCGACCTGCGCGCGGTGATGAAGGGCGTGCTGCACGACCAGTTCGGGTTGGCCGAGCGGGTGCTGGGAGAGACGGTGTTTCCCGATAGCGCGCCGGTGAAGCCGATGAAGGGGTTGTTTACTTAACCTCTCCCCGCTCTTCTGCGGGGAGAGGTCGGATCGCATCATAGATGCGATCCGGGTGAGGGGCATGGCAATGCGCGGCCGCAGGGAAAAGCCTATCCGACTCGCGAGAAAGCTTCGCGTCCATCAAACGGATGCGGAAACTGTGTTGTGGAATCGCATCCGCAATCGCCAAATCGGGCCATAAGTTTGCGCGCCAGGTGCCGATCGGAAATTACATTTGTGATTTCGTCTGCCGCGAGAAACAGATGGTGATTGAAGTCGACGGCGGACAGCATGCCGAGTCAGCCGCCGATGCCATCCGTGATCGCTATCTGGTCGACGAGGGATACCGCGTGCTTCGCTTCTGGAACAATGATGTGTTGGGCAACATCGAAGGGGTGTTGCTTACAATTCAGGCTGAACTTGGCGGATAGAGCCCCTCACCCCACCCTCTCCCCGTGAAGAACGGGGAGAGGGAGTGAGAGAGCCGGCTCGCCTCACAGCGTCAGCCCTTCGTGATCTTGTCGATCTCCGCCATCTCCTCCGCGGAAAGCTTCCAGTTGATCGCCTTCACGTTCTGCTCGACCTGCTCGACACGCGTGGCACCGGCGATCACGCTCGACACTTGCGGGCGTGCGGCGAGCCAGGAGAAGGCGAGCTCCAGCATGGTGTGGCCGCGCTCTCTTGCGAAGGCCTGCAGCTTCTCGACGATGTCCTCGTTACGCGGCGTGACGTAACGGTCCTTCAGCGCAGGCGCCTTCGCAAAGCGCGTGTCGGCGGGAGCTGCAGCGCCGCGCTGGTATTTGCCGGTCAGAAGTCCGCTGGCGAGCGGGAAGAACGGCAGCAGGCCGAGATTGTATTCCTTGGCGGCCGGCAGCAGGTCCTTCTCGATGTCGCGGACCACCAGGCTGTATTCGTCCTGGCAGGAGACGAATCGGCTGACATTCATCGCGCGCGCGACGTATTCGGCTTCCGCGATGCGCCAGGCCGGGAAGTTGGAATTGCCGAGGTAGCGGACCTTGCCCTGGCGCACGAGATCGTCGAGCGCGCGCAAGGTCTCGTCGATCGGCGTCAAGGAATCGTAATCGTGCTGCTGGTAGAGATCGATGTAATCGGTCTTCAGCCGCGTCAGGCTCGCTTCGACCGCGCTCATGATGTAGCGGCGCGAGGCGCCCTGCTTGGTGCCGTCGGTCGCCATCGGCTTGGAGTATTTCGTCGCCAGCACGATGTCCTTGCGGCGGTCGCCGAGCACTTCGCCGAGCACCGTCTCCGAGCCGCCCATGCCGGCATAGATGTCGGCGGTGTCGAACAGGGTGATGCCGAGGTCGATCGCCTTGTGGATCACCTTGCGCGAGGTTTCCAGATCGGTGCGCTGGCCGAAATTGTTGCAGCCGATGCCGACGGCAGACACGCGCAGGCCGGAGCCACCGAGATTACGGATTTCCATGAGACACCTGTGGGAAGAGCGAGGGCGCGCATTGTGGCGCGCGAGGCTTTGCCCGGCAAGGTGCCGACCTACCGCGCGCGACGCATGGCCCTGTCACAAAAAAGAGGTGCAGCAGGAAGGGAGATGCCAGAAAAAAAGCGGTCCCGGTCAGACGCGGCGACTGACAGGGACCGCTCGGGGCGCCAGATCTGAGACGGGGGGCCTGATCTTACGCAGGGCACAGGCTAGCTGCGCTTTGTAACGGGGCGGTGACATCCGGAAATTGTCCACAGGCGGTCAGAATATCCTGCGGTAGACCACAAACCCCGACTTCTCCGCGACCTTGTCGTAGAGCTGCATTGCGGTGTGGTTGGTCTCGTGCGTCTGCCAGTAGACCCGCGGCGATCCAGCGAGTTTTGCCTGCGCATAGACGCCGTTGATCAATGCGCGGCCGACGCCCTTGCCGCGCGCCTCCGCGCTGGTGAAGAGATCCTGCAGATAGCAGCTCGGCTCGATTGCGGTGGTCGAGCGGTGGAAGAGGTAATGCGTCAGGCCGAGCAGCTTGCCGTCCTGGTCGGCGACCAGCGCGTGCACGGGCTCGTAGGCATCGAAGAAGCGCTGCCATGTCATCGCCGTGATCGCAGGCGCGAGCGCGGTCGCACCGGAGCGGCCGTAGAAGGCGTTGTAGCCGTCCCACAGCGGCAGCCACTGCGCATAGTCATCGCGGGTGACGGAGCGGATGGTGACATCGCCGGGCATGGTGATTCCTTCGATCGGAATGAGACGTTGCCCATTCCTATCGTCGCGATGACGCGGGATCAATTGTGGTGCGTGTCACTCCGCGGCGGGCAGATGCCGCACGAAGTTTCGGTCCGCGCCGCCGCGCAGCGAGCGGAAGTAATCGGCCCTGGCGGGATCGTCGGTGTGGCGGACGAGGTCGGTCACCGGCGTATAGCTCAGCATGCGCCCGCCGTCCGGCAGCGCGGTGCAGGAGAAGCGCAGCACCTGGCCGTCGGCGAGGTTGATGTTGATCGGGGTGGAATCGCCGGCGCGCATCATCGCGGTGCGCTCGGCGATGAAGGCCGAGAGCTCCTCCTCGGGCAACTCATAGGCGCCGGTGTCGCGGCCGTGATACATCAGCGCGATGAAGGGCGGCTTGGAATCGGCCTGCGCATCCGAGAGCGCGAAGGTGTCGCGGAAGGCGCGGTTGATGAATTCGGCGCGGGTGTCGGAATCCAGCAGCACGATGCCGATGTCGACCTGGTCGAGCGCGGAGGCCAGCCGCGCCGCGGTCGCGTGATTTTCCTGCTCGGCGGCGAAGGCCTCGATCCATTTTCGCCGCAGCAGCCCGGTGATCCCGGCGGTGCCGGCCGCGGTCGCCGCCAGCATCAGCATCCGCGCGATGTCGGAGGTGTCGTAACCGGGCACGGCGCGGTGGTCGAGGAAGAACAGCGCCGAGGAGACCACGGCGATCACGGCGCAGATCAGGCCGGAGGCGACGCCGCTGATCGAGCTTGCAAGTGCTACGATGCAGACGAACAGCGGCGCGGGATTGGGCACAGGGACGACGAAGCGGTCGATCACGAACGCCGCCAGCGCGGTGAACGCCGTCAGAGCTGGACCTGAAATTGCACGCCAGTCGAACCGCATCTTCGTTCTCGTTTTGCTTCCTCCCACCCATTAAGGCCGCAGTCTGACGACTGGATTGCAACGCTGCCGAGATTTGTGCGAGATGCGTTAAAGCCGCCTTTCACGGCCAGGCCAAGCTTTCGTGATCTTCACATCAAATGATATTCAAAGGTCGCCGGAACCTGGTTCCGTCCTTGCGCATTAGGCGCGGGACCGTTTCCAAGAGGATGTCGATGCCCACCTTTATTTCCCCTTCGCTGCTGCCAGTTCTGATGCTGTTCGCCTCCAACGTGTTCATGACGTTTGCCTGGTACGGGCATCTCAAGTTCAAGGACCATTCGCTGCCGCTGGTGATCCTGATCAGCTGGGGCATCGCCTTCTTCGAATACTGGCTGGCGGTGCCGGCCAATCGCTGGGGCAGCGCGGTCTATTCGGCGGCGCAGCTCAAGACCATGCAGGAGGTGATCACGCTGGTCGTGTTCGCCGCCTTCTCGGTGCTATATCTGAAGGAGCCGCTCGGCTGGAATCACGCGCTCGGCTTCGCCTTCATCGCCGCCGGCGCGTTCCTGATCTTCCACAAGTTCGGCTAAAGCGCGATGAGATTAGGTTGAATCGTCATCGCGCTTTAGCTCTTTGTTTGAGCATGATCTCCGCGCAAACGCCTTCGGCGTTTGTCGCGAGGGAAAACCGCTTCACACTTTTCCGGATCATGCTCTAGGCGCGACCGGGATCAGGCGCGCGTGATCGCCTGGTAGTGCGCGAGCAGGCTCTTGCCGGAATCGTAGATGATGTTGGCGATGCGGTAGTCGTCGTCCTGGTTGATCACATGCACCAGCAGCCGGTGCTGCTCGCCGCGATGCTTGATCCTGACTGCGATGGTCGCGGGACCGGTGTCCTCGCCGCTCGCGAGCGTGACCTTGCCGATCGTGACCTCGGTGCCGGGCAGCACGCCATAGCCGAACAGGGCGTTGAGGATCGGTCCGTCCGGCAGGGTCGTCGGGGTTTGCCTGCGTGCCGTCATCAGGCGGCGCAGGCCGCTCGAGAAGGTCGCGTTGAAATCCTCCTCGGACATCGGCGTCTTCTCGGCCTGTAGCCGCGCCTGCTTCTGGTAGAGCGCCTCAACGAATTCGCGGGCGGTCTGGGTGCCGCATTCGGCGCGGCCGGGGCGTGCGGAGCCGAGCAGCGCGGCGGCGCCTGACAGGGCGAACAGGAAATGACGACGGTTCATGGTTTGGCGTGCCGGTTCGAAGGGATGACCAAGGCTTGGTCGCTCGCCGCCGCCCACGCGTTCATGAAAGGGCTATTTGCCGGGCACCACGATTGGTGGCGTCGCGCGGCTCTCGCCATGCGAGCCGCTCGCGATCAGCAGCGCTGCCGCAAGCAGGATCGCGAACGTCAGTCCCACGGTCACTAGTCCGACAGGTGTCTTGATCATCTCTACGCCGCGATGCCGCGCATCGCGCCTTGTCGCCCAAAGGTGCTAACCGAAAAGACCAAAATTACATCGGGACCGGCATCGCCATGGAGGCTTTGACGGTAAACACTGTGACGGTGACGACGAGGCAAATCGACAGCGCGCCGAGCGCGAGCGATGCGGCGATCGCGTTGGTCAACCGGGACGACGCGACGGGGGCAGTAAGGCCCTGGAAGCCGGCGGAGCCGGGCAACCGTGTCATGGTCTAAATCCTTCAAGGCGCGAGCGAATCACCCGCGCGGTCGAGGGAAAAATTTGCAACCGGGATCGGCAATATTGCGGCGGCAATCGCCTGGAATGTGGCGAAAACAGGGCAAAATGAAATGTTTTGCCCGCTATTTGAGCGGTTTGCCCGTTGTCCCCGCTGTTCAGGCCCCGGCGACGACGCTCGGCGCGTCCTCGACTTCGCCGCCCGGCTGCCAGTCCATGGCGACAAATCCGGGGGTCTGCTCGACCCGTTTCAGCCAGGCCCGGATCGCCGGGAAGGTGGCGAGGTCGAAGTCGCAGCGGTCGGCGACGTGGGTGTAGCCGTACAGGGCAATGTCGGCGACGGTGAGCTGGCCCGCGGCAAAGAAGGCGTGGTTCTTGAGGTGATTTTCCATCACCTGCAGCGCCGCGTAGCCGCGCTCCATCCAGTCCTCCAGGGCGTGGGTCTGCAGGTCGCGGCCGCCTTTGACCAGCGACAGCCAGAAATAGGCGGCGCCGAGATTGGGCTCCAGCGCGTGCTGCTCGAAGAACATCCACTGCAGCGCCTCGGCGCGCTCAATCCGCGACTCCGGCGCCAGCGGCGTGCCGACCGCGACGTACCACAGGATGGCGTTGGATTCGGCGAGGTAGCGGCCGTCGCCGACCTCGAGCAGCGGCACCTGGCCGCTCGGATTCTTGGCGAGGAAATCCGGGGTGCGGCTCTCGCCGCGCAGGATGTCGACCTCGATCGCTTCGTACGGCGTGTTGAGCACGGCCAGCGCCAGGCGGACCTTGTAGCTGTTGCCGGAGCGCTGCATCGAATAGAGCTTGTACATTGCGTCGGATTTCACTGCGTCGGTTTTGGTTGATCAGGAATATGGCGCGACATTTGCGCGCGCGGCCTGTCACACCGCAACGCGGATAAACAATGATGCCGACGCGACTGCGTCGCAAGGGCTGCACGCTGGAAAAAGTCGAAACGTCTACCGCACTGCACGCGTGCAGAACGATTCTATCGGCACGTCAGAACAACTCGGATCACGCTTGCGCGACTCGCTTTCGATTTAATGATTGAGACCATCGACGCCATCGGTTGTGTCGGCACGACGCAACGCGCTCAAGGCGCGTGTTCACGTTTGGCCGTCGGTCACTGCGGAGGTCGACGGGCGCGGCGTGAGGTCGCGTGCCGCCTGGCAAATTGTCCTCGGAGCAATTGCCGTTTTCACGCTGTGCCGCGGGCCTCTCCCGACGCTCGCGTCGCGCATGAAAGACCTTGCCGGATATGAGCCATTTCAGGCCGGAACTTGCGGAATGTTGCGCGGCTCGCGCGCGATGACGCGAAAGTTTGGCGCATTTCCGCCAAGCTTCTTGCGATGCAGCGTGGAGAGGCCTAGGGTGCCTCGATCCCATTCAAATCAGGTCGTGGATTTCTGTGTTCACGACACTTGCCAAAAGAACTTGCCAGGAGATGACGATGCCCTTCCTGTCCGCTGCGCTCGACCGTGTGAAGCCGTCCGCGACCATCGCGGTCACGGACAAGGCACGTGCGCTCAAAGCCGCGGGCCGCAACGTCATCGGCCTCGGCTCCGGCGAGCCCGACTTCGACACGCCCGCCAACATCAAGCTCGCCGCGATCCATGCGATCGAGGCCGGCAAGACCAAGTACACCGCGGTCGACGGCATCCCGGAGCTGAAGGAAGCCATCATCGGCAAGTTCTCACGCGAGAACGGCCTGACCTACAAGCCGAACCAGATCATCGTCGGCACCGGCGGCAAGCAGGTGCTCTACAACGCGCTGATGGCGACCATCAATCCGGGCGACGAGGTGATCATTCCCGCGCCTTACTGGGTCAGCTATCCCGAGATGGTGGCGCTGGCCGGCGGCGAACCGGTGCCGGTGGTGTGCCCGGCCTCGAGCGGCTTCAAGCTGCGCGCGGAAGATCTGGAGAAGGCGATCACGCCGAAGACCAAGTGGGTGATCCTGTGCTCGCCGTCGAACCCGACCGGCGCGGCCTATTCGAAGAGCGAGCTGAAGGCGATCACCGACGTGCTGGTCAAGCATCCGAACGTCTGGGTGATGACCGACGACATGTACGAGCACCTGGTCTATGACGACTTCGTGTTCACGACACCGGCGCAGATCGAGCCGTCGCTGTACGACCGCACGCTGACCGTGAACGGCGTCTCCAAGGCCTATTGCATGACCGGCTGGCGCATCGGCTATGCCGGCGGCCCGGCGCAGCTGATCAAGGCGATGGCGACGATCCAGTCGCAGTCGACCTCGAACCCCTCGTCGATCGCGCAGTGGGCGGCGGTGGAAGCACTGAACGGTCCGCAGGAGTTCATCCCCGCCAACAACAAGGTGTTCAAGGAGCGCCGCGATCTCGTGGTGTCGATGCTCAACCAGGCGAGCGGCATCGAGTGCCCGCGCCCCGAGGGCGCGTTCTATGTCTATCCGTCCTGCGCCGGCACCATCGGCAAGACCGCGCCGTCCGGCAAGGTGATCGAGAACGACGAGGTGTTCGTCACCGAGCTTCTCGAATCCGAAGGCGTTGCGGTGGTACAGGGCTCGGCGTTCGGCCTCGGTCCGGCATTCCGCATCTCCTACGCAACCAAGACCAGCGATCTCGAAGACGCCTGCAAGCGCATCCAGCGCTTCTGCGGCAATCTGCGTTAAGAACGCTTCCAATCGTCTTGCACGATGTCTCCGCCTCGCACCTCGTGCGGGGCGGAATTGTTTCGCGATGTACAAACGCGTCACAAAAAGGGCGTGTCAAGTCACATCCCGATCAGGTCGTGCGTGTCACACGCGGGAAGTTTTCACGGCTTCTTGACGAGCCGCCATGTTTTGGACACGGCGCTTCCATTCTGTCCGCCGCGCAATTCCAGTTCAACTTGCGGAGACAGATCAATGCGACTTACGACACTCACCCTCGCCACGCTCGCGCTGCTGGCGCCGATCGCCACTGCCAACGCGATGCCGCCGGTTCGCGCCGGCGTCCTGCAGTGCCAGGGCGGACAGAATGTCGGCTTCGTCGTCGGCTCGGTCACCCAGCTTGAATGCGTGTTCCAGAGCGAAGGCCGCCGGCCCGAGCCCTATATCGCGACCGTGCGCCGCGTCGGCCTCGATCTCGGCGTGACCGCGCAGACCCAGCTCGCCTGGGCCGTCAATGCGCCGAACACGCGCTTCGGCCGCGGCGAACTCGCCGGCAGCTATGGCGGCGTCGGCGCCAACGCCTCCGTCGGCATCGGCGGCGGCGGCAACTTCCTGGTCGGCGGTCCGCAGAATGCCTATGCGCTGCAGCCGCTCAGCGTCCAGGGCCAGACCGGCCTCAACGTCGCCGCCGGCGTCGCCGCGCTCGACCTCGAGCCGGTGCGCATCGGCGGCCCGCGCCGTCACTACCACCACCACCGCCGTCATCATCACTAAGCGTTTCGAACGAACGCGTGATGCGTGAATTGAAGAGGCCCGCGCAAGCGGGCCTCTTTCTATTTGATGATCTCGTCGGCACTCGCGAGCAGCGACGGCGACAGGTCCAGTCCAATGGCCCGCGCGGTCTGCGAATTGATCACGAGCAGATAGCGCCATGCGGTCTGTACCGGCAGCTCGGCCGGCGTCTCGCCTTTCAGGATGCGATCGACGCAAAACGCGGCCGGACGATACTGGTCGAGGCCGTCGGCGCCGTAGGACGCAAGCCCGCCGCGCTCCGGATCGTCGCGGAAGGCGGAGACAACAGGCAGCCGGTGCGCAACCGCGGCTTCGACGATCAGGCCGCGATGCTGCGCCATGATCGCCGCCGGAAGCGCGATCGCGCCAAGGCTGGCGGGACGGCCGACATTGTCGAAGAATTGCTTGATATCTGCCTCATTGCGCATGGCCGTCGCCACGACCTGAACGCCGCTGGATGAAGCGGCCTTCTCGATGGCAGCGATGAAGCGCTGGCTCACCGGCACGGCTGGATCGTGCAGCACCGCGACGCGCGTGATGCCGGGCTTGATCTGCTTGAGCAGGTCCAGCCACTTCGCGGCCATCGACGGATCGAACATCATCACGCCGGTCGTGTTGCCGCCGGGCTGGTAGAGATCGGCGACCAGGCCGTAGCCGACGGGATCGATTGCCTCGGCAAAGACGATCGGAATCGTCTTGGTCGCGCGCTGCAGCGCCAGCGCCATGTCGGAATCGCTTGCCACGATGACGTCGGGATTGGCGGCGACGAGATCCGCCGCGTGACGATCGGCGAGCTTGCGATCGCCGCCGCTCCAGCGCGTGTCGATCAGGAGATTGTCACCCTCGTTCCAACCCGCCATCGTCAGCGCAAGGCGGAACGCGACCAGGCGGAGCTGGCCGAACATGCTGCGCTCGGGCAGATGCAGGAGCATGCCGAGGCGCCGCACGCGGCCGGGCGTTTCGGCCATCGCCGGCGAGGACAACAGCGCCAGCGAGGGCAACAGCACAAGCGTGCTGCAGAGGCCGGCGATGACATCGCGTCGCTTCAACGGCGGCGGCTCCTTACATATCCAGCAAAGTTATAGCAGGCCGGCCACATCGTGTAACAATTTGAGCGTGAACACCGGCGATCTGGCACGGCGGCGGATGTTGTGGCATAGGAGGCCGGGCGCCGGTCCGGCGCTGCGCTTTGCTCGCATCACATCCCTCAGCCGGAGACTTTCCATGCATCGCTTCGTCCTCCTTGCCGGTGCCGCCATCGCCACGCTGGCGGCCGCCGTCGCCCATGCGCAGCAGCCGGCGCGCGTGCAGGTCGGCATCCTGGAATGCCGCGGCGGCGCCAGCATCGGCTTCATCGTCGGCTCCGTGACCAATCTCGGCTGCGTGCTGCGCGTCGACGGCATGCCGGAGGACCGCTACATCGCCACCATCCGCAAGGTCGGTGTCGATCTCGGCATCACCCAGGAATCCGCGCTGGCCTGGGGTGTCTACGCGCCGGTGGCGCGGCTCGGGCCGGGCAATCTCGCCGGCAATTATGTCGGCGCGCAGGGCAGCGCCACGCTCGGCGTCGGCGTCGGCGGCAACGTGCTGGTCGGCGGCTCCGACAACACGATCGCGCTGCAGCCGCTCAGCGTGCAGGGCCAGGTCGGCGTCAACATCGCCGCCGGCCTCGAAAGCCTGGAGCTGCGCCCCGGGCGTTAACGTTTTTCAAATCGGCGTGCGCTGCCACCTTCACCTCTTCGCGGAACCGGAGAGGTGAAGGTCACGATGCCTCACATCGCACCGCAGCGACGTTTTCCATCTTGCCAAATCCTCCGGACGAGCGGAGCATCAGAAGTCGCCGACCCAATCACGGGCCGAGCTCCAAAGCGAGGAGGCGGCAATGGGACAAGACGTCAGAAGTCCCCGAGGTCCACGGTGCATCGCGCTGGTGGGCCCTTTCCAAAGCGGTAAGACCACACTTCTGGAAGCGATCCTGGCGCGGACGGGCGCCATCAAGAGTGCCGGCAGTGTCGATGCCGGAACTTCCGTCGGCGATGCCAGCCCCGAGGCACGCCACCACAAGATGGGCGTCGGGCTGACGGCCGCGACCACCACCTTCATGGGGGATAGCTACACTTTCATCGATTGTCCCGGTTCGGTCGAGTTCGCGCACGACATGCGCGCCGCGCTACCTGCGGTGGACGCCGCGGTCGTGGTCTGCGAGGCCGACGAGAAGAAGCTGCCGCAGCTGCAGATCATCCTGCGCGAGCTCGAGGATCTCGGCATTCCGCGTTTCCTGTTCCTGAACAAGATCGATCGCGCCAACAAGCGCATCCGCGAGACGCTGGCGACGTTGCAGCCGGCGTCGCGCGTGCCGCTGGTGCTGCGCCAGATCCCGATCTGGAACGGCGAGCTGATCGAAGGCTTCGTCGATCTCGCGCTGGAGCGCGCCTTCGTCTATCGCGAGCACAAGCCGTCGGAGGTGATCGACCTCGAAGGCGGCAATCTCGACCGCGAGAAGGAAGCACGCTTCTCGATGCTGGAGAAGCTCGCCGACCATGACGACGCGCTGATGGAGCAACTGCTGGAAGACATCCAGCCGCCGCGCGATGCCGTGTTCGACGATCTCGCGCGTGAGCTGCGCGAAGGCCTGATCTGCCCGGTGCTGCTCGGTGCAGCGACCAGAGAGAACGGCGTGTTGCGGCTGATGAAGGCGCTGCGCCACGAGGCGCCCGGCGTGGCCGAGACCGCCAAACGTCTCGGCGTGCCCGAGAGCAAGGACGCGCTCGCCTACGTCTTCAAGACGATGCATCTGCAGCATGGCGGCAAGCTGTCGCTGGCGCGCCTGCTCGCCGGTCGTCTCGACGACGGCGCCACGTTGCAGTCGGCAGGCGGTGAGAGCGGACGCGTGTCCGGCATCCTCGCCGTCAGCGGTACGCATGACAGCAAGCGGCCGTCGGCGGAGGCCGGCGACAGCGTTGCGCTCGGCAAGCTCGACGCGATCAAGACCGGCGATACCGTCGGCAGCGGCAAGGCCGCGCCGGCCTCGCTCTTGAAGGTCGAGCCGGCACCGGGCGTGCTGTCGATCTCGGTCGCGGCCACCGACCGCAAGGACGACGTCAAGCTCGGCCAGGCGCTGCTGCGGCTGAACGAGGAGGATCCGTCGCTGACGATGGTGCAGAATCCCCAGACCCACGACACCGTGCTGTGGGGGCAGGGCGAGATGCATCTGCGCGTGGCGCAGGAGCGGCTCAAGGACCGCTACGGCGTCAACGTCAAATCGCATGCGCCGGCGATCGGCTATCAGGAGAGCATCCGCAAGTCGATCACCCAGCGCGGCCGGCACAAGAAGCAGTCCGGCGGCCACGGCCAGTTCGGCGACGTCGTGCTGGAGATCAAGCCGGTGCCGCGCGGCACGGGCTTCGAATTCCACGAGAAGGTGGTCGGCGGCGCCGTGCCCCGCAACTATATCGGCGCGGTCGAGGAAGGCGTGGTCGATGGCCTGCTGCGCGGGCCGCTTGGCTTCCCAGTGATCGACGTCCACGTCACGCTGACCGACGGCTCCTACCACAGCGTCGACTCCTCCGATCTCGCCTTCCGCACGGCGGCGCGGATCGGGATGAGCGAGGCGCTGCCGCAGTGCCAGCCAGTGCTGCTGGAGCCGATCCATCAGGTCGAGATCGTCTGTCCGACGGAGGCGACCGCCAAGATCAACGCGATCCTGTCGGCGCGGCGCGGCCAGATCCTCGGCTTCGACACCCGCGAGGGCTGGAGCGGATGGGACTGCGTCCGTGCCACCATGCCGGAAGCGGAGATCGGCGACCTGATCGTGGAATTGCGCTCGGCCACCGCCGGCGCCGGCAGCTTCACCCGCCAGTTCGACCGCATGGCCGAAGTGACGGGCCGCGCCGCCGACCAGATCATCGCCGCCCATCGCGACGCGGCGTGAAGAAGGCACGCCCTTTCACCTCTCCCCGCACTTCAGCGGGGAGAGGTCGAAATTCGCGGCGGCGAATTTCGGGTGAGGGGTCGTGCACGATCGTACCATACGGATAGTCTGACCGACGCCTCCAGCGACCGGCTGGCGAATTTCGAATTCGCGGCCGCAGCGCGCCATGCCCCTCACCCGCCGCCTGCGCCAACGCTCCGGCGTCGACCTCTCCCCGCAAAAGCGCGGGGAGAGGTGAAGAAGCGGAAGGATTGACTCCAGCGGCCGCTTGGCCGATGTCACGGCCATGACTTCGCCGCACAAAACCCGCGCCGCCTGCCTGATCGGATGGCCGGCCGCGCATTCCCGCTCGCCGATCATCCATCGCTACTGGCTGCGCACGCTCGGCATCGAGGGCGGCTATGTGATCGAGGCGGTGCCGCCCGACGAGTTCAAGGATTTCATCTTCCGCCTGTCGCTGCGTGGCTTCGTCGGGGCCAACGTCACTATCCCGCACAAGGAGCAGGCGCTGGCACTGTCGCAGCCGGACGCGCGCGCCCGCGCGGTCGGCGCCGCCAACACGCTGTGGTTCGAGGACGGTGAGTTGCGCTCCACCAATACCGATGTCGAGGGCTTCATCAACAATCTCGATGCCTGCGCGCCTGGCTGGGACCAGGCATCGGACGCACTGGTGCTCGGCGCCGGCGGCTCGGCGCGCGCGGTGGTGTTCGGCCTGCGCGAGCGCGGCATCGCGCGCATCCATCTCGTCAACCGCACCATCGATCGCGCGCGGGCGCTCGCGGGCGAATTCGGCGCGAGCGTGTTGCCCGCGACCTGGGATGCGGTGCCTGCGCTGCTGCCGCGCGCGGGACTGCTCGTCAACACCACCTCGCTCGGCATGCACGGCCAGCTGCCGCTCGAGGTCGATGTCGGCGCGCTGCCGCAAGGTGCCGTGGTGACCGATCTCGTCTACGTGCCGCTGGTGACGCCGCTGCTCGCGGCTGCGCAGGCGCGCGGCTTAAAGACCGCGGATGGGCTCGGCATGCTCCTGCACCAGGCGGTGCGCGGCTTCCAGTTGTGGTTCGGCGAACGGCCGCATGTCACGGCGGAATTGCGCGCGCTCGTCGAGGCTGATCTCACAAAGACTTGAGGCGGGGAATAGCGTCACAAGGCCGGGGTCCAGTGTTACGTCAGCCTATCCCCCGGAGACATTCCTCATGCCTGCCTTCCGCATTCAACTCGTTCGCCCGTTCATCGCGCTCGTCATGGTGACGGCGTCCACGCTCTACGCGCTGGCGCAGCAGCCGCCGACGCCGTCGCGGGTGCGCGGCACGATCGAGAGTGTCGAGGGCGATACGCTGGCGGTGAAGTCGCGCAGCGGCGAGGACGTCAAGCTGCACATGACCGGCGACATCCTCATCGTCGGCATCACCAAGATCGGTCTCTCGGACATCAAGGTCGGCTCGTTCATCGGCACCACCACGGTGCCCGGCCCCGACGGCATGCCGACCGCGGTCGAGGTGCATGTGTTTCCGGAAGCGATGCGCGGCACCGGCGAGGGCTCACGGCCCTATGATCTCAAGCCGAACAGCAGCATGACCAATGCGACGGTGGCCGAAAGTGTCGTCGGTAATGATGGCCACACGCTCCTCGTCAAGTACAAGGATGGCGAGAAGAAGCTGCTGGTCGGGCCGGAGACGCCCGTCGTGACCTACGTGCCCGCCGACAAGTCCGATCTGAAGGCCGGCGCCAAGATCATCGCCTTCATGAAGAAATTGCCCGACGGCTCGTTCGAGACCAACCGCGTCAGCGTCGGCCGCGACGGGCTGACCCCGCCGATGTGATTGAGTTTCACCTTCTCCCACAGGGGGAGAAGGGAAGAAACGCAGGAATACCCTCACAGGCGCGGTGTTGGTCCCTGCGCCAGCCAACCCTCCGGAGTCACCCCATGTCGAAATCGCCTTTGCTCGCGGCGCTGCTCGCAATTGCCTTTGCCTCGATCGCATCCGCGCAGCAGCCGCCGACGCCGACGGTGCGGATCCGCGGCGCCATCGAGGCGGTCGACGGCTCCCTGCTGTCGATCAAGTCGCGCGACGGCGCCGACATGAAGGTGCGCATGACCGACAACGTCGCGGTGTTCGCCGTGGTGAAGACCGACCTGTCGGAGATCAAGCAGGGCTCCTATATCGGCGTCACCGCGATGCCCGAGCCCGACGGCACCCAGAAGGCGGTTGCGGTCCACATCTTCCCGGAGAACCAGCGTGGCGCCGCCGAGGGCTTTCGTCCCTGGGATCTCCGCGCCAACTCCACCATGACGAATGCGACCGTTGCCGAGACCGTGAAGGGCACCGACGGACAGAACATCCTGGTCAAGTACAAGGACGGTGAGAAGAAGGTCGTGGTACCGCCGGACACGCCGGTCGTCACCTTCGTCGCCAGCGACAAGTCCGAGATCAAGCCCGGCGCCAAGCTGATCATCTTCGGCGCGGCGAAGAAGGAAGACGGTACGCTGGAAGCCAACCGCGTCAACATCGGCCGCGACGGGATCACGCCGCCAATGTGACTTTGCGCGAAAGATGCGTAGCCCGGATGAAGCGCAGCGAAATCCGGGAACCTTTCCGCCGAGAGATTTTCCCGGATTGCGCTGCGCTCCATCCGGGCTACGGCGGCGTTAGACAGCCAGCACCTTGTCATCGATCTCCGCGATCGTGTTGACGCCGCAGAGCCCCATCGTCGTCGTCAGCTCCTTCGCCAGAATGTCGATCGCCTTCGCGACGCCGGCCTCGCCGCTGGCGCCGAGCCCATAAGTATAGGCGCGGCCGATCATGCAGGACTTCGCGCCGAGCGCGAGCGCGCGCATCACGTCCATGCCGGTGCGGATGCCGCCGTCGAACATGATCTCGAGCTGCGAGCCGACCGCGTCGACGATCTCCGGCAGCACTTCGATCGAAGACGGCGCGCCGTCGAGCTGGCGGCCGCCATGGTTGGAGACCACGATCGCCTGCGCGCCGGTCTTGGCGGCGAGCTCGGCGTCCTCGACGTCGAGGATGCCCTTGAGGATCAGCTTGCCCGGCCAGATCGAGCGGATCCAGTCGATGTCCTTCCAGTTCAGCGAGGTGTCGAACTGCGAGTTGATCCAGGTCGACAGCGAGGTGATGTCGTCGCTGACCTTCAGATGGCCTGCGAGATTGCCGAAGGTGCGGCGCTTGCCCTGCAGCACGCCGGCGACCCAGGCCGGCTTGGTCGCGAAATCGATCAGCTTGGAGAGCGACCATTCCGGCGGCACCGTCATGCCGTTCTTGATGTCCTGGTGGCGCTGGCCGATCACCTGCAAATCGACGGTCAGCACCAGCGCCGAGCACTTTGCGGCGATGGCGCGCTCGATCAGCGCCTTGATGAAGCCGCGGTCCTTCATGACGTAGAGCTGGAACCAGAACGGCTTGTCGACCGCGGCTGCGATGTCCTCGATCGAGCAGATCGACATCGTGCTCTGGGTGAAGGGAATACCAGCGGCCTGGGCGGCGCGGCAGGCATGGATCTCGCCGTCGCCATGCTGCATGCCGAGCAGCCCGACCGGTGCCAGCACCAGCGGCATCTTCGCGGGCTCGCCGAGAATCGTGGTCGACAGATCGCGCTTGGAGACATCGACCAAAATGCGCTGGCGGAACTTGATCTGCTGCAGATCCTCCGAATTGGCGCGCAGCGTGTCCTCGGTATAGGAGCCGCGGTCCGCATAATCGAAGAACGCCTTCGGCACCCGGCGCTTGTGCAGGAGGCGCAGATCTTCGATGCAGGTGATGTGCTTCATGGACGTTCCCGGCCCTTCTTGTGTCGCAAGTTCTTGTTTCGCACGTCTTGTAACGCTGGATTCTGGTCGTCATCTAGCATGGTTGGGGGGCCTGCCAAATCGCTGGGCATAGGATGCCCAAGGAGGTCCCGATGACCGCAAAGCCGAAGCCGCGAGAGGATGCCGAAAAGCGTCAGCTGGACGAGGCACTGGAGGAGGGCCTGGAGGAGACGTTCCCGGGTTCCGATCCCGTCAATGTGACCCAGCCGCCGCCGAGCAAGGCCGACCATCACGTCAAGCGGAGCGGCTGAGGGGCAGACCGTCGCACCGGCGCGCTGTGGCGCTCTAAAAATAAATCGTTATACTCCAGCAAGTTAGCTTCGCCCTTGGCGGATGAATCCGGTAATGATTCATCATATTTTTTGAATCCACCTTGGCGGGGGAGGGTCTATAAGGCCCTGCACGCTAGATTGGTGGGCATTCGGGGCAGTCTCGCCGCTCGGTTCGAGACGCCCCTTTGGGGGTTATAGGCATATGAGCCGCAAATATTTCGGGACCGACGGGATTCGGGGCCGCGCCAATGGTTTGATCACGCCGGAGCTCGCGCTCAAGGTCGGGCAGGCGGCGGGCCTCGTGTTTCAGCGCGGCGATCATCGCCACCGCGTCGTGATCGGCAAGGACACGCGGCTGTCCGGCTACATGATCGAATACGCCATGGTCGCCGGCTTCACCTCGGTCGGCATGGACGTGCTGCTGCTCGGCCCGATGCCGACGCCGGCGGTCGCGATGCTGACCAAGTCGATGCGCGCCGATCTCGGCGTCATGATCTCGGCCTCGCATAATCTGTTCGAGGACAACGGCATCAAGCTGTTCGGCCCGCAGGGTTTCAAACTTTCCGACGACGTCGAGAAGCAGATCGAGCAATTGCTCGACGAGCCGATCGACCGCCGCCTCGCGCAGAGCGCGAGTCTCGGCCGCGCCCGCCGCATCGACGGCGTTCACGACCGCTACATCGAGTTTGCAAAACGCACGCTGCCGCGCGACCTCTCGCTCGACGGCTTGCGCGTCGTGATCGATTGCGCCAACGGTGCGGCCTACAAGGTGGTGCCGGAAGCGCTGTGGGAGCTCGGTGCCGACGTGGTGCCGATCGGCGTCGAGCCCGACGGCTTCAACATCAACAAGGAATGCGGCTCGACCTCGCCGGAGGCGCTGGCCAAGAAGGTGCGCGAGATGCGCGCCGATATCGGCATCGCGCTCGATGGCGACGCCGATCGCGTCATCCTGGTCGACGAGCGCGGTCATATCGTCGACGGCGACCAGCTGCTCGCCGTCATCGCGCAGAGCTGGAAGGAAGAGGGCCGGCTTGCCAAGCCCGGCATCGTCACCACCGTGATGTCCAATCTCGGGCTGGAGCGTTTCCTCGAAGGCCACGGCCTGAGCATGGTGCGCACGCCGGTCGGCGACCGCTACGTGCTCGAGCAGATGCTGAACGGCGGCTACAATCTCGGCGGCGAGCCGTCGGGCCACATCATCCTGTCCGACTATGCCACCACCGGCGACGGCTTCGTTGCCGCGCTGCAGGTGCTCGCCGTGGTGCAGAAGCTGCGCCGCCCGGTCTCGGAAGTCTGCCGGCGTTTTGAACCACTCCCTCAAATCCTGAAGAACGTGCGCTACAAGAGCGGCAAGCCGCTCGATGCCGCCGAGGTGAAGTCCGCCATCACCGACGGCGAGAAGCGCCTCAACGGCCACGGCCGCCTGTTGATCCGCCCCTCCGGCACCGAGCCGGTGATCCGCGTGATGGCCGAAGGCGACGACCGCATCCTGGTCGAGGACGTCGTCGACACCATCGTCCACGCGCTCGGACAAGCGGCGGCGTAGCTACAAGAATTTCCGCGAGCTCCTTCTCAACCTCTCCCGCTTGCGGGGGAGGTCGTTGCGCGCAGCGCAGCGGGTGGGGGCTCTTTCCACAATACGACTCGTGGTAGGAGCCCCACCCCAGCCCTCCCCCGCAAGCGGGAGAGGGGGCGGAGTCCCGCATCGGCGCGATCAGCGCATCGCTGCCATCGGCTATTGGAACTGGTCGGATCGGGCCGCACGTCGTACCTCTCGAAGGTATTTTGCTAAGCCTGCCGGGAAGTCTCCATTGAACAAGCCTGTCGTGAGCGAAGAAGCACTGGGCGAGCCGGTGCTGGTCTCTGATCTGCCCCCGAGCGTCGCGGCCAAGGCGGCCGCCGCCGGGCCGGCGTATGTTGTGCTGGCCGGCATCAGTGTCTCGCACTTCCTCAACGACACCATGCAGTCGCTGATCGCCTCGGTCTATCCGATCCTGAAGGACAATTACGCGCTCGACTTCGCGCAGATCGGCCTGATCACGCTGGCGTTCCAGTTCACGGCGTCGCTGCTGCAGCCGGTGGTCGGCCACTACACCGACAAGAAGGCGCAGCCGTTCTCGCTCGCGATCGGCATGGCCTCGACCTTCTTTGGCCTGCTGCTGCTCAGCGTGGCGCACCAGTATCTCGTCATCCTCGTTGCGGCGGCGCTGGTCGGCCTCGGATCTGCGGTGTTCCATCCGGAGTCCGCGCGCATCGCGCGGCTGGCGTCAGGCGGACGCTATGGTTTTGCGCAGTCGGTGTTCCAGCTCGGCGGCAGTTCCGGCACCTCGATGGGACCGGTGCTGGCGGCGCTGATCGTGGTGCCGTTCGGGCAGGGCAGCATCGCCTGGTTCTCGTCGATCGCGTTCCTGGCCATCGTCATCCTCTGGCGCATCGGCGTCTGGTACAAGCCGCAGATCACGCAGAAGAAGGCGGCGGCAGTCCGCGCGCATCCGGATGCGCCGAGCTCGCGGCGTGTTGCGGTCGCGCTCGTCGTGCTGGTGGCGCTGTTGTTCTCCAAGCAGCTCTACGTCTCCAGCCTGTCGAGCTACTACATCTTCTATCTGATCGATCGCTTCGGCGTGTCGACGCAGGCGGCGCAGATCTATCTCTTCATCTTCCTGGCGGCGAATGCGGTCGGTGCGTTTCTCGGCGGGCCGCTTGGTGATCGCTTCGGCCGCAAGATCGTGATCTGGATCTCGATCCTCGGCGCGCTGCCGTTCACGCTGGCGCTGCCCTATGCCGGGCTCTACGCCAGCGCCGTGCTCACCGTGTTCATCGGCCTGATCATCTCCTCGACCACGTCGTCGATCATCGTGTTCGCGCAGGAACTGGTGCCGCATCGCTTCGGCATGATCTCCGGCGTGTTCTTCGGCGTCGCATTCGGCATCGGCGGTCTCGGCGCAGCCGTGCTCGGCAAGGTCGCCGATCACACCTCGATCGAGTTCGTCTATCAGGTCTGCGCCTATCTGCCGGCGATCGGCCTGCTCGCGGTGTTCCTGCCGAAGATGCCGAAGCACACGCATTAAGCCAGCGCGTCGAGCCCACGCACCAGAGTCGTGCATTAATCCTTTGCTAATAGACGCGGCTTGCTGCGCCGCATCAGTGGGCCGTTTGTAAACACACCGTTAGCAACTGTGGCGTGTTCGCCTTGTTGTTGTGCCGAAAATGCATCACTCGCGCGCCTGCGGCGATGTGCGCGCGCATTCTAGTGAGAGAAAATCAACCTTAAAAATTAGGGTTAAGTGCCGCTTAAGCATTTGCTGGCATCGTCCGCTCGTGAGTTTCAGAGATGTGGGGCCTTCGTGTTCAGCCTCACCGGCCAAAAGGACGAAGCCAATGCGTAGCGTTAAGTCTCTCGTTGCCGCCGCCGCGGCATCCATGCTGTCCACGGCGGCGTTCGCCGCCGATATGCCCATCATGCCGCCGCCCCAGATGGCATACGCTCCCCCGCCGGTTCAGGATTTCGGCGGCTGGTATCTGCGCGGCGACATCGGCATGACCAACACGCAGGCCAAGCTGCACAGCAACCTGTACGACACGCTGCCGGCCAACACGGCCTTCAACCAGTACGGCACCGGCTTCGACGGCGGCATGCTGTACGGCGTCGGCGTCGGCTATCAGTTCAACAGCTGGTTCCGCGCTGACATCACCGGTGAGTATCGCTCGAAGGTTTCCTTCAACGGCACCGACTTCTTCACCTTCAATCCCGGCGGTTCGCTCGGCGACACCTATCACGGCGGCTACCAGAGCTGGGTCGGCCTCGTGAACGTCTACGCCGATCTCGGCACCTGGTGGTGCTTGACCCCGTTCATCGGTGCCGGTGTCGGTGCCGCGACGATCAAGACCTCGGCCTTCTCCGACGTCGCGACCTTCCCGGGCGGCGTGGGCTCGAGCTCCTACATCGCCGACGGCGCGACCAAGACCAACTTCGCCTGGGCGCTGCATGCCGGTGTGGCCTACAAGGTCAACCAGAACTTCACGGTCGAGCTGGCCTATCGCTACCTCGACATGGGCACCGCGGGTCACGGCCAGGGCCACTTCTTCGACGGCACCCCGACCGGCATCTCGACCTTCCAGTATCGCGACATGACCTCGCAGGACATCAAGCTCGGCGTGCGCTGGAACCTGGGTTGCTGCGACGTGCCGCCGGCACCGCCCCCGCTGATCCGCAAGGGTTAATGCGAAGCTTCATCGGTTAACGATTGCAAACGGCGCGGGATCATCCCGCGCCGTTTTGCTTTTGTGTTGTGCCTCGCAAGTTCTGCAACTTGAGCATGGCAAAAACGCTCCGTGACAACGATTGATTAAGGTTAACAGGCGATGATCACCGTCGAGTTCGAGAGTCCGATGGAGCGTTGCGATGCGTAGACTTCTGCTGGTGGCTGTCATGCTGGGTGCGACGACGGGTGCGCAGGCGGCCGATATGCCCGACCTGCCCATCCTGCGCGGCTCCTACACCGACGGGTTGTCGCGATCGAGCGTGAACTGGCAGGGCTTCTATGCCGGCGCCCAGGCCGGTTACGGCTCGTCGGATGAGAACTTCTCCAGCTCGAGCGCGAACAAGAACATGCTGAACGCGCTGCTTGATCACAATGTGATCCAGGAGATGGACGTCGCGAACTGGAACCTCGGCCTCGGCAAGATGTCGTCGCGCTCGGCAGCCTATGGCGGCTTCGTCGGCTACAACTGGCAATGGACCGACGTCGTGTTCGGTCTGGAAGCCAGCTACGTTCACGGCAATTTCGGCGGCAGCGCTGTGGCGAGCAAGGAGCTCGTCAGCGGCAGTGCGCTGTCCGACGGCTTCTTCCATGATGTGCGGGTCGACTCGGCGGCCGCGATCAAGATCCAGGACATGGCGACCTTCCGCGGCCGCGCCGCCTATGCCTGGGGTTGCTTCCTGCCTTATGCGTTCGGCGGCTTCGCAATCGGCAACGCCGACATCAGCCACTCCGTCACCGTGTACGACGCCACCAGTACGGTCATCACGGGGCCCTTCACATCGCTCGGGACATTGAACGCGACTGACGCGTATCACAATCACTTGGTCTACGGTTACACCGGCGGCCTCGGCGTCGACGTCAATCTGATGGGCGGCCTGTTCATGCGCGCCGAATGGGAATATGTGCGCTTCACCTCCAGCGTCGACACCAGCATCAACACGGTACGCGCCGGCCTTGGCTACAAGTTCTGATGCGCGGTCTGCGCGGCTTGACATGAATTCACGCGGCTGATCCGATGCCGCTCCCCTGGCAGGGAGCGCAATCGATGAAGATCTATGGCGACATCAATTCGGGCAATTGCCTGAAGGTGAAATGGGTGTGCGACAAACTGTCGTTGCCTTACACCTGGATCGCGATCGATACGCTGAAGGGCGAGACGCGGACATCGGCGTTTCTGGCGCGCAACAGCGCTGGGCAGGTGCCGACCATCGAGCTCGACGACGGCCGCACGCTGGCGCAATCCAATGCCATCATCCGTTATCTTGCGCGCGACAGCGACCTCATTCCCGCCGATGCCTTCGCCGCGGCCAAGATGGACGAGTGGCTGTTCTGGGAGCAGTACAGCCACGAGCCCTATATCGCGGTCTGCCGATTCCAGATGTTCTACCTGAAGAAGCCCGTCTCCGAGCTCGATCCGGAGAAGGTCAAGCGCGGACAAGCCGCCCTGACGCGGATGGAGCAGCAGCTTGCGGCCTCGCCATTCCTGGCCGGGACAGCGCTCACGCTTGCCGACATCTCGCTGCTGGCCTACACCCGCCTCGCGCATGAGGGCGGCTTCGATCTCGAAGGCTATCCTGCGCTACGCCGCTGGATCGCCGCGTCCGAGCGCGTGCTCGGCCTGCCGGCCGCGCGCTAGCTTCCGATCGGTATCACGATGACCGCTGCATCATCCATCACCATTCGCCCGGCGCGGCGCGAGGATCTCCCCATGATCGTCGGCATGCTGGCGGACGATCCGCTCGGGCGCACGCGTGAACGGATCGAGGATCCGTTGCCGGACAGCTACTACCGCGCTTTCGAGCGGGTGGAGCGCGACGAGAATCTGCAGCTTGTCGTCGCGGTGGATGCGGACGGCGCCGTCGTCGGCTGCCTGCAATTGGCGGTGCTGTCAGGCGTGAGCTCGCAAGGGGCGCCGCGCGGTCTGCTGGAGGATGTGCGGGTCGCAACGCATCTGCGCAGCCGCGGCATCGGAGAGGCGCTGGTGAACTGGGCCGTCGCGGAAGCGCGCGCGAAGGGCTGCCATCTGGTCGAGCTGCTGACGCATCATACGCGCGCCGATGCGCAGCGCTTTTACGAGCGGCTCGGCTTTGCGCGCAGCCATGTCGGCATGACGATTCGCTTCTGACTTGCAGGCACCAAGTTGTGCGCCGGACGCGCCGATGCCTGCGGTAGTTCTCGCTCTTCTATTCGGTTAAGGACCGATAAACTACACCGGCCTCCGTAAATTTACGGGCCGGAACGTCTCCTGTATGTCAGCGTCTCCCATCGGGCGCAGGGCAGCTTGGGGATTTGGAATGCCGGGTTATTCGATCGTGAGGATTGGCAACGAATACATTGTGCGGGCCGACGAAAAGAACCTCATGAAATTCTCGAGCCGCCGCAAGGCTGCCAAGCTGATCAGCGAAGCGGCCGAATTGCTGGATCAGCAGGCCGCGCTGGAATTGGCCGAAGCATTATCAAACAGCCGTGATGGGGACGGGGCCGAAGATCCCCCGCAAGTTTCTTGACGATTCCACCCCTTTCCACTATCTCCGGCGGCGGGAAACCTCTCCCCACCGAGAGGCAGCTATCTGGAAGGGTAGATTATGACTGCAGCGAAGCCCGCTTCGCGGCCTGATGTGCCGCATTTCTCCTCCGGCCCCTGCGCCAAGCGCCCCGGCTGGAACCCCCAAAATCTCAAGGACGCAGCCCTCGGGCGTTCGCATCGCGCGAAGGTCGGCAAGACCAAGCTCAAGCTCGCGATCGAACTGACGCGTGAAGTGCTTGAAGTGCCTGCCGATTACAAGATCGGCATTGTGCCTGCGTCGGACACCGGCGCGGTCGAGATGGCGCTGTGGTCGCTGCTCGGCGCACGGCCCGTCACCACCATCGCCTGGGAGTCCTTTGGCGAGGGCTGGGTCAGCGACATCGTCAAGGAATTGAAGCTCAAGGACGTCACCAAGCTGCACGCCGGCTATGGCGAGATTCCCGATCTTTCCAAGGTCGATCAGGCCTCCGACGTCGTCTTCACCTGGAACGGCACCACCTCGGGCGTGCGCGTGCCCGATGCCAACTGGATCAGCGCGACCCGCGAAGGCCTCACGATTTGCGACGCGACCTCGGCCGCCTTCGCGCAGCCGCTCGACTTCGCAAAGCTCGATGTCGTGACCTTCTCCTGGCAGAAGGCGCTCGGCGGTGAAGCTGCGCACGGCATGCTGATCCTGTCGCCGCGCGCCGTGGAGCGTTTGGAGACGTATAAGCCGGCCTGGCCGCTGCCAAAAATCTTCCGCCTCACCAAGGGCGGCAAGCTCAACGCGGGCATCTTCGAGGGCGAGACCATCAACACGCCGTCGATGCTGTGCGTCGAGGACTATCTCGATGCGCTGAACTGGGCCAAGTCGATCGGCGGCCTCAAGGCGCTGATCGCGCGCGCCGACGCCAACACCAAGGTGATCGCCGACTGGAAGGCGAAGACGCCGTGGATCGACTTCCTGGCCAGCGATGCCGCGATCCGCTCCAACACCTCGGTGTGCCTGAAGTTCACCGATCCCGCGATCACCTCGCTTTCCGCCGACGCGCAGGCCGACTTCTCCAAGAAGCTCGTGGCGCTGGTCGAGAAGGAAGGCGCCGGTTACGACTTCGCGTATTACCGCGACGCGCCGGCGGGTCTGCGGATCTGGTGCGGCGCCACTGTCGAGGCCAAGGACGTCGAGCTGCTGACCAGGTGGATCGACTGGGCCTTCGCCGAGACCAAGGCAGCGTTGCCCAAGGCGGCCTAGTGTTCTTTCACCTCGCCCCGCGCTTGCGGGGAGAGGTCGGATCGCTCCCGGCGATGCGAAGCATCGTCCGGTGCGATCCGGGTGAGGGGCCTCTTTCGGCTTGTTCCTCGCCCGTGGCTGCCCCTCACCCCAACCCTCTCCCCGTAAGAACGGGGAGAGGGGGAAGAAACAGCTCCGAGACTTCACCCATTCCGGCCTCGATGGCCGATCCTTCCCCGTGAGGAAGGCAGAGGAATCATCCCGATGTCCAAACCCAAAGTTCTCATTTCCGACGCGCTGTCTCCCGCCGCCGTGCAGATCTTCAAGGATCGCGGCGTCGAGGTCGACTTCCAGCCCAACCTCGGCAAGGACAAGGACAAGCTCGCCGAGATCATCGGCAATTATGATGGCCTGGCGATCCGCTCGGCCACCAAGGCGACCGCAAAGATCATCGACAAGGCCAAGAACCTCAAGGTGATCGGCCGCGCCGGCATCGGCGTCGACAATGTCGAGATTCCTGCCGCGACCGCCAAGGGCATCATCGTGATGAACACGCCGTTCGGCAATTCGATCACGACCGCCGAGCACGCCATCACCATGATGCTGGCGCTGGCCCGCGAGATCCCGCAGGCCGACGCCTCGACCCAGGCCGGCAAGTGGGAGAAGAACCGCTTCATGGGCGTCGAGATCACGGCGAAAACGCTCGGCGTGGTCGGCTGCGGCAATATCGGCTCGATCGTCTGCGACCGCGCGCTCGGCCTGCGCATGAAGGTGATCGCGTTCGATCCGTTCCTGTCGCCGGAGCGCGCCAAGGACATCGGCGTCGAGAAGGTTGAGCTCGACGAGCTGTTCAAGCGCGCCGATTTCATCACGCTGCATACGCCGCTGACCGAGAAGACGCGCAACATCATCGACGCGGCGGCGATCGCCAAGATGAAGAAGGGCGTCCGTATCGTGAACTGCGCCCGCGGCGGCCTGGTCGACGAGCAGGCGCTGGTCGACGCGCTCAATTCCAAGCATGTCGCGGGCGCCGCCTTCGACGTGTTCTCCGAGGAGCCCGCGACCTCGAACGTGCTGTTCGGCCATCCCAACGTGATCTGCACCCCGCATCTCGGCGCCTCCACCACGGAAGCGCAGGAGAACGTCGCGCTGCAGGTCGCCGAGCAGATGTCGGACTATCTGCTCACCGGCGCGATCTCGAACGCGGTGAACTTCCCCTCGATCACGGCGGAGGAAGCGCCGAAGCTGAGGCCGTTCATCGAGCTCGCCGAGAAGCTCGGCTCGTTCGCGGGCCAGCTCACCGAGAGCGGCATCGTCAAGACCGAGATCACCTATGAGGGCCATGTCGCCAAGATGAAGATCAAGGCGATCACCTCGGCGGTGCTGTCCGGCCTGCTGCGGCCGATGCTGGGCGAGGTCAACGTCGTCTCCGCGCCCGTCGTCGCCAAGGAGCGCGGCATGGTGGTGGACGAGGTGACGCGCGCGGCGCAGAGCGACTATGAGAGCCTGATCACCGTGACCGTCACCACCGAGCGGCAGGAGCGTTCGGTGTCGGGCACCGTCTATCACGACGGCAAGCCGCGCCTGGTCGACATCAAGGGCATCCGCGTCGACGCCGAGTTCGGCAAGTCGATGATCTATGTGACCAACGAGGACAAGCCGGGCTTCATCGGCGCGTTCGCGAGCCTGCTCGGCGATGCCAGGATCAACATCGCGACC
The DNA here is from genome assembly GCF_018130695.1 of Bradyrhizobium jicamae. Classification (GTDB taxonomy): domain Bacteria; phylum Pseudomonadota; class Alphaproteobacteria; order Rhizobiales; family Xanthobacteraceae; genus Bradyrhizobium; species Bradyrhizobium jicamae_B. Next base: position 29,766 of record NZ_JAFCJX010000012.1, read on the forward strand.
TTCCATCTCGGCCGCGTCAAGCAGGGCGGCGACGCCATCGCGCTGGTCGAGATCGACGGCGCGGTGCCGGCGGAGCTGCTGGGCAAGGTGCAGGCGCTGCCGCAGGTCAAGCAGGCCAAGGCGCTCACTTTCTGAAGGCGCTGACGTTTCAAACGTTGTTTGAACGAAAATACCGGCCCATCGCACGCATATTCCGATGTGCGGAACAGAACGCCGTCTCCGGTCCCCGGAGGCGGCGTTTGTGTTTGTGCGGCTGCCGGTATTGCTGTTGCGGCCAGCAAAATGAGTGTACCAATGAGGCAAGAGGCGCCACCATCCGGCGATCTGACAGGGAGAAGAGGGAGAAAAACAATGCGTGAAGCCGTCATCGTTTCCTATGCGCGCACCGGCCTGGCGAAGTCCGGCCGCGGCGGGTTCAACATTACCCCGCCGATGTCGCTCGCCGCGCACGCCATCCATCATGCGGTCGATCGCGCCGGCGTTGCGAAGGACTATGTCGAGGATTGCTATCTCGGCAATTGCGCGCACGGCGCACCGAATATCGGCCGCCAGGCTGCGCTGCTTGCGGGCCTGCCGAAGTCGACCGCCGGCGTTTCGGTGAACCGCTTCTGCTCGTCGGGCCTGCAGACCATCGCGATGGCCGCCAACAGCATTCGTTCCGACGGTTCCGACTGCATCGTCGCCGGCGGCGTCGAGAGCATCTCGATTCCCGGCGGCGGCACGCCGAAGGAATCGATCGATCCGGATCTGCTCAAGACTGCGCCCGACATCTTCATGGCGATGATCGACACCGCCGACATCGTCGCCGAGCGCTACAAGCTCAGCCGCGAATACCAGGACGAGTATTCGCTGGAGTCGCAGCGCCGCATGGCGGCCGCCCAGCAGGCCAACAAGTTCAAGGACGAGATCGTCCCGATGAAGACCAGGATGAAGGTGGTCGACAAGGCGACCAAGGCCGAGTCGATCGTCGACTACGTCGTCGACCGCGACGAATGCAACCGTCCCGAGACGACGCTGGAAGGATTGGCAAAACTCGAGCCGGTGAAGGGCCCGGGCAAGTACGTCACCGCCGGCAATGCCAGCCAGCTCTCCGACGGCGCGGCCGCGGTGGTGTTGATGGAAGCCAAGGATGCCGAGAAGCGCGGTCTCAATCCGATGGGCCGCTTCGTCGCCTGGGCCTCCGCCGGCTGCGAGCCCGACGAGATGGGCATCGGCCCGATCTTCGCCGTGCCGAAGCTCCTGAAGCGTCACGGCCTGAAGATCGACGACATCGATCTCTGGGAGCTCAACGAGGCCTTTGCCAGCCAGTGCCTCTATTCGCGCGACAAGCTCGGCATCGATCCCGAGAAGTACAACGTCAACGGCGGCTCGATCGCGATCGGCCATCCCTTCGGCATGACCGGCGCGCGTCTCACCGGCCACCTGCTGCAGGAAGGCCATCGCCGCAAGGCCAAGTGGGGCGTCGTCACGATGTGCATCGGCGGCGGCCAGGGCGGCGCGGGCCTGTTCGAGATCTACTGAGCGAGCAGATCGGCTGATTGCGAGACCGACAGCACGGCGCCCCAGGGCGCCGTGTTTTTTTGTGCCGTGTCCTCTCAGTCGTCATTGCGAGAAGCGAAGCGACGAAGCAATCCATGCAGCCGCGTATGCGGAGCGGTGGATTGCTTCGCTTCGCTCGCAATGACGGTGGTGGGGCCGCCGCTCCGCCCCACGGCAGCCGCGACGCCGCCATTGACGCGCCCCACGGAAACCCCAATCGAACCGGTTCCTTCCTCGCCGCGTCCAAGCACGAGGAGTGGTGCGACCTTTGCCGGTCGTGCCCGAATGTCCCCGCGTGACGCGGCGTTTTTTCGGAGGAATCCCATGCGATTGATTGCGAATTGTCTTGTTACCACCAGCCTGGTCCTGGTCACTGCGCTTGCTTCCGCGCCGCTGTACGCGGCCGAACTCGACGCGGCGTCCAATGTCGATGCCGTCACCGTCTATCCCGATGGCGCCAGCGTCACGCGCGTGATCACGCTCGACCTGCCGTCCGGCGACAACACGCTGGTCGCAAAGGATTTCCCGCTGTCGCTCGATCCGTCCTCGCTGCGGGTGGAGGGCGAGGCGGGCACGAAAATCACGATCGGTGCGATCGACGCAAGGACGCCACGGCCCGTCGCGGAGGTCAACCAGCCCGAGATCGAGAAGCGGATCGAGGCGCTGAAGGACGAGCGTGCCGATCTGCAAGGCATCATCACCGCGGCCGAGGCACGCAAGAAGTTCGTGACGCGGTTTGCCGACAATCTCCCGGTCGGCCTCGGCGAGAAAGGCGAAGCGCGCCCGGTCGGCGAATGGCGCACGGCGTTCTCGACCGTCGCCGATGAACTCGCGACCGCCAACAGCACCATTCGCGACGCCGAGCGCAAGCAGCGCGGCATCGACCGCGAGATCGCGCGGCTCGACGCCGATCGCACCACCAAGCCGCCGAGCAAGCTCGAGGTCCGCATCGATGTCGCCTCGGCCGCCGCAACCAAGGCGACGTTGCGCGTCACCTATGCGGTGCGCAACGCGCGCTGGACGCCGCTCTATGACGCACGCCTCGATACCGGCGCCAGGGATCGCAAGCCCGCGATCGAGTTGGTGCGCCGCGCGGAGATCACGCAGGCGACCGGCGAGGACTGGTCGAACGTCACGCTCGGCGTCTCCACCGTCCGCGTCGCGCGTGGCGGAAGTGCGCCGGAGCTCAATTCGCTGGTCGTGCAATATCCGCAGGTGCCGCGGCCGATGGCGGCGGGAAGGGCGATGGATCTGGCTCGGACCGCATCGCCTTCCACGCTTCCGGAGCCGATGGCGCCGGCTTCCGAAGCCTTCGATAAAAAGGAGCGTGCCGACGAGCGGCAGGCGACCGCCGAGATCGGTGCGTTCCAGGCCACCTTCAAAATCCCCGGCCGCGTCAGCGTCGGCGCCAATGAGGGCGCCAAAAGCGTGCGCATCGCCTCCACCAACATCGTGCCCGACCTGATGATCCGCTCCGCGCCGGTGATCGACCCGGCCGCCTTCCTCGAAGCAAGCTTCGTCCAGACCGACGATACGACGTTGCTGCCGGGCAAGATGTCGATCTACCGCGACGGCATCTTCGTCGGTCGCGGCAAGATGACGGCCACCGCCAAGGACGACACGGTTCGGATCGGCTTCGGCGCCGACGACAAGGTCAGGATCGAGCGCAACGTGGTCAAGCGCAACGAGGGTTCAGCGGGGCTGATCGTGACGACCTCAAAGACCGACGAGCGCGCCTTCAAGACCATTGTGCGCAACGGCCACGACTTCCCGATCAAGGTCGCGATCACGGATCAGCTGCCGGTCAGTGAGACCGACGACATCGTGGTCGAGCTGCTGCCCTCGTCGACACCGGCGACCACCACCAACCTCCGCGACAAGCGCGGCGTGCTGGAATGGGCGTTCGAGGCCAAGGCCGGGGAAGTCCGAGACATCAACTTCGCCTGGCGCATGCGCTGGCCGAAGGACAAGGGCGTCGTCATGGTGCCGGCGGGGTAGAGAGTCAGCTCGCGCCATACGTTCAGTGTCATCCCCTGCTTTATGCGTGGGATCCCAGTATGCCGCGGCTTATCGGGTTGAGCTCAGGCGTCTCTGGAATACTGGGTCGCCCGGTCCATGTGCGCAATCGCGCACAGGCCGGGCGATGACACTTTGTTGTGTTACCGGCCGCATCGTCTGCGGCAGCAGAAACGGCACGCCGTCGGCGGTTCGGTCGATCGCCACATCCACCTCGAAGATGTGGCGGATAGTGTCCTCGGTCATCGCGGTGGCGCGGTCGCCGTCGATGGCGAGGCGTCCCCGATGCAGCAGCAGGATGCGGTCGGCGAAGCGCATGGCGAGGTTGAGGTCGTGCAGGATCGCGATCACGGCGGTGCCGGCTTGCGCACGGCGCCTGGCGGTCTCGACCAGGTCGATCTGGTGGCGCAGATCGAGGCTCGAGGTCGGCTCGTCCAGCAGCAGCAAGCCCGGGCCGTGCCGCGCCTCGCCGCAGGCAAGCTGCACCAGCACGCGGGCGAAATGCGCGCGTTGCTGCTCGCCGCCGGACAGCGTGGGAAGTTGCCGGGCGCTGAACTGCGCCAGCCCGACCTCGTGGAGCGCCGCCTCGATCAGTCTACGGGCCGTAGCGCGCGGGCTGTCGCCGGCGCCCATCGCGACGATCTCCTCCACCGTGAACGGGAACGTGACGTTGACATGCTGCGACAGCATCGCGCGATGTTGCGCCAGCTCGCGCGGCGGGTAGACATGGAGGTCGCGCTGCCTCAGCTTGATGGCGCCGCGTGAGGGGCGGAGGTCGCCGGAGAGCATGCGCAGCAATGTCGACTTGCCGGCGCCGTTGGGGCCGACGATTGCGATCATCTCGCCCGCCTGCACGCGCAAGCTCACGGCATCGACCAGCGTGGCGCCGCCGATGGTCATCGAGACCGATTGCGCCTCCAGAAGCGTCATAGCGAGACCAGCCCGCGCTGGCGCAGCAGCATGACCAGGAAGAACGGCGCGCCGACCGAGGCGGTCAGGATCCCGATCGGCATCTCCGCCGGCGCCACGATGGTCCGCGCCAGCGTGTCGGCGCCGACCAGCAGGATTGCGCCTGATAAGGCGGAGGCTGGCAGCAGCAGCCGGTGCGCCGGCCCGATCACCAGCCGCAACAGATGCGGCACCACGATGCCGACGAAACCGACCACGCCGCAAACGGAGACCGCGACACCGGTCATCGCCGAGACCAGCACGATCGAGATTGTCTTCAGCCGCTCGACGTCGACGCCGCTGTGAAACGCCTCGGCCTCGCCGAGCACGAGGACGTCGAGCCCGCGTGCGATCGACAGGCACGCGACCAGCGCAACCGCGAGCACGGGCGCCAGGGTCGTAACCTTCGGCCAGGTCGCACCGCTCAGCGAGCCCAGCATCCAGAAGGTGATGTCGCGCAGCTGGCGGTCATCCGCGGCGAAGACCAATAGTCCGATGCCGGCATTGGCGATCGCCGCGATCGCAAGCCCCGCCAGCAGGAAGACCGCAATCGAAGTGCGCCCGCCACGGCTTGCGATGCCGTAGAGCACCATGGTTGTGATCAGCGAGCCGGCAAAGGCCGCGACCGGCAGCAGCTGGCTCTGCATGAAGCGCAGGCTGTCGCCGAGATGGCTGTCGGTCAGCACGATCGCGGCCGCGGCGGCAAAGGCGCCGCCGGAGGAGACGCCGACCAAAGCGGGATCGGCGAGGGGATTGCGGAACAGGCCCTGCATGATCGCGCCGGAGACCGCGAGCAGCGCGCCGATCATCGCGGCAGCGGCAATGCGGGGAATCCGGATCGACCACAGCACCAGCTGGTCGCGTGCCAGCAGCGGGTTCGCCGCGCCGTCGCTCCACAGGCCGAGCGCGGCCGGCAGCCGCGACAGCGGAATCCCGGCGGCGCCGACCGTGAGCGCGATCAGCGCGGCGCCGGCCAAGGCCGCGAGCAGGCCGAGCAGGGTGATCGGTGCGCGCGGCCGGAATGAGAAGCCGATGCGGCTTTTCCCGCTGGCGGTGCCGTCGGCCAGCACGCTCATTGCCGGCAGTTCGCGGTCAGCACCGCCGACTTGAACGGCTCCGCCTGCGGCACCAGCGCCGGATAGAGCTTCAGCGCGAGATCGCGCGCGGCGGCGGCGGTGCGTGGGCCGAAGCCGAGCAGATAGAGACCCTCCATCGAGATGAAGGCCTTGTTGGCGACAACCGGCGTCAGCGCGAAGGCGGGATGGCTCATCACGGTTTCAGACGTCAGCGAATCCTTGCCGCGATCGATCGAGAGCACGACGTCAGGCTTTGCTGCGACGATCGCCTCGTCATTGATCGGCTTGTAGCCATCATAGCCGTCGATCGCATTGACTGCGCCGGCGAGCTGGATGATCTCGTTCGCCGCGGTCTTGTTGCCCGCCACCATGGCGCGACCGCTGAGCAGCGACATCACGAACATCACGCGCACCGGCTTCTGTACCTTGGCGCGGAGCGCGCGCAGCTGCGCGAGATCGGCTTCAACGGCGCTCGCAAGGCAGGCCGCGCGCGGATCGGCGCCCATGGCGTGGCCGACCAGCTTGATCTTCTCGATCAGGCCGGCTTCCGAATAGGTATCGGGCACCAGCACCAGCGGCACCTTGGCGGTGTCGAGCACATCCATCGTCTCCTTCGGCCCCGAGCCCTGCACCGCCAGCACCAGCGAGGGATTGAGGCCGAGCACGCCCTCCGCCGAGAGCTGCCGCATGTAGCCGACATCGGGCTTGTCGCGCCGCGCCGCAGGCGGATACAGGCTGGTGGCGTCGACGCCGGCGATGCGGTCCTCGAAACCGAACGCGTAGAGGATCTCGGTGATGGCGCCGCCGATCGAGACGATGCGCGAGGGATTGTCGATCACGACGTCGCGGCCGCGCGCATCATGCACTGTGATGCCTTCGGCACGCGCTGCGCCTGATGGCAACAGGCCGATGACGGCGAGCAGAGCGAGCGTGCGACAAATTGTCATCGATGATGTCACTTGGTCAGGATCAGCTTGTTCTGCGACGTCAGCCGCAACCGGTACTGCTCGTCGCCATGCGTGATGATGATCTCGCGCTCGGAGGCGAACAGGTCGCGGCTGTCGATGCGATTGCCCTGCATGATCAGGGTTTTCGCGTCCCTCCCGGTCTCGCCAACATGATCTCCGGAAGCCGACGACATCGTGCTGCTGCTGCGCCCCTGCAAATCTTCAAACGACTGCAGTCTGTATAAGCGGGAGATCGCGCATTCCAACGGCTGCGATTTACAATCGATATAAACTGTAATGCCGCATTCTTGACCGCCCCCGTGCTGCCACGTACTCAATCATGACACGCTGCGAGCCGGGGAGCTCGCATGCCTGACAATGGTAGCCAGCCAGCCGCTCGCGCGTATGCGCGAAGCCGCACGCCAGCCAAGCCAAGAAGACATCATCGGGTTGGGGCTAGAATGGCTGACAGGGCTAGGGTTTCGCGCGCCCTGATTTTGAGCGCGTCTGTGTTTTCAATCGCGGCATATCTGTCGGAGAGTGCGTTTGCGCAAAGCGTTGATCCCGGCGCTGCGCGACCGTCATCGGAGCGGCCCAAGCAGCGCAAGCCGAAGCCGCAGGCCGCGCAGCAGCCGGCACCCGCGATCAGCAGTGCCTATGCCCAGATCGGTGGCGCGCCGGTGCAATCGCTCGACACCATCACCGCGGCTGCGACCAAGACCGACGAAAAGGCGATCGACTCGCTGGCGCCGGTCAGCGTGGTGACGCTGGAGAAGATCCAGGGCCTGCAGCCGAACCGGCTGTCTGACATCTTCTACAACATCCCCGGCGTCTCGTTCCAGGAACGCGGCGACGATCCCTCGACCGTGATCAACATCCGCGGCCTGCAGGACTTTGGCCGCGTCGCCGTCGTCGTCGACGGTGCGCGACAGAACTATCAGCGCACCGGGCACAACGCCAATGGCTCGTTCTTCCTCGATCCGGAGATGGTCGGCGGCGTCGACGTGGTGCGCGGCCCGACCGAACATCTACGGCTCCGGCGCGATCGGCGGCGTGGTCTCGTTCCGCACCAAGGACATCGAGGATGTGCTGCGGCCCGGTGAGCGCTGGGGCGTCGACATGTCCGGCTCCTACGGCAGCAACAAGGATCGCGGCATGGGCTCGGTGTTCGGCGGCGTCCGCGCCAATCCGAATGTCGATATCTTCGGTGGCGCGGTTTACCGCACCCAAGGCAATTACAAGGACGGCGCCGGCACCGAGATCGGTAACACCGGCAACGAGATCGCCGGCGGCTTGATGAAGCTCACGGTGCGTCCAGCCGAAGGCCACGAGGTCAAGCTCGGCGGCGTGTTTCAGGACTACCAGTACAATATCGGCCAGCCGAACCGCGGTGCGACCACGACGTCGGCGCCGGCCGCGGCGATCGCGGGCACGTCGGTCTATGCCTCGGACGTGCAGAACTACACGGGCACCCTGAACTGGAAATACGCCAGGCCCGGCGACAATCTGTTCGACTGGAACATGTCGCTGTACGGCAATCACACCCAGAACGACCAGGTCAAAACCTACAACAACCGCATCAGCACCGGCGGCGGCGTCTGTACGCTGGCCAATCCCGGCAACAACATTTCCGGCTGCGTCGGCGACAAGCGCGGCTATACCCTCGACACCGTCGGCCTTGACGTCAACAACACAACGCGCTTTGGCGTCGGTGACTGGCGCAATGCCGTCACCTATGGGGTCGACGCGTTCCAGGACAATGTGAAGACCTCGGATTCCCGCGGCAACTCGAACATCACGACGCCGAGCGGCCTGCGCACGGTGTCCGGCGGCTTCATCCAGCTGAAGCAGAACTATTCGACCTGGTTCGAGGCCGTCAGCGCGATCCGCTATGACCGCTACGATCTCGACTCCGCGGCGGTCTCCACCGGCGGCGACCGCTTCTCGCCGAAGATCACGCTCGGCGTTACGCCGGTCGCGGGCTTCACGCCCTATGTCAGCTATGCTGAAGGCTATCGCGCTCCGTCGATCACGGAGACGCTGATCGCGGGCGGCCACGCCACCGGCGGCGGACCCGCGCTGTTCAATTGCCCCGATGGCACCAGCGGCCTGTTCTGCTTCCTGCCCAATGCCGGCCTGCGGCCGGAGGTCGGCAAGAACAAGGAAGCCGGCGTCAACCTGAAATACGACGGCATCTTCACCGCCAATGACTCGTTCCGCGGCAAGTTCAACGTGTTCCGCAACGACGTCGACGGCTATATCGATCTCGTCGCGTCGACGCCGGTCGCGACCATGTTCGGCAATTTCAGCCAGTTCTACCAGTACCAGAACATCGCGCACGCCCGCATCGAGGGCGTCGAGGCGGAGACGATGTATGACGCGGGCACCTGGTTCCTCGGCGTCGGCGGGCATCTGATGCGCGGCAAGAACACGCAGACCAATGTCGGGCTCGCCACCATCACGCCGCGCAAGGTCACGACGACAGCCGGCCTGCGCCTGCTCGACCGCACGCTGGTCCTGTCGGCGCAGTGGGCCTCGTTCGGCGCCAACAATGATCTGCCCGCCGGCTATCTGCCTTCGACGGGCTATGAACTGGTCAATCTCTATCTGACCTGGAACGCCACCAAAGACGTCGTCTTCACGGCGTCGGTCGACAACCTCCTGAACCAGTACTACCGGCCCTATGCCATCCCCGGCAGCTCGACCGACGGCACCACGCAGAACGACGTGCTGTGGGCGAGCCCGGGACCGGGCCGGGTCATCAAAGGCGGCCTCAAGATTCACCTGGGTGGAGCATAACGCGACGAGTTGAACGTCCTATCTCAGTTGCCCGGGCCGCGCTGATGCTCCAGCGCGGCTTTGGCACGTTCCTATTTTCAACGCGATCAAACGGCAGGATGCTGCATCCGCCGCAAACAGGAGACGACAGATGTTCATCGCAATGAACAGCTTTCAGGTGAAGAAGGGCTCGGAACAGGCGTTCGAGACGGTGTGGAAGACGCGCGAATCCTATCTCGGCGAGATGGCCGGCTTCGTCGAATTCCATCTCCTGAAGGGGCCCGAGGCCGAGGACCACACGCTCTATGCCACCCACACGATCTGGGCCGACAAGGCGGCGTTCGAGGCCTGGACCAAGTCCGAAAATTTCCGCCGCGCCCACGCCCGCGCCGGCAACGAGACCGGCGGCAGCCTCTATCTCGGCCATCCCCGGTTCGAGGGCTTTGAGGTGCTGATCACCGAAAGCGCCAAGAGCGCGGCGGCGTAACGGTCATGCTGAACACCGAGCTGACCGACCTGAAGGCCTATATGGCCGAGAACCCCGGCGCCGTGATCGAGGACGTCGCGCGTGAGCGCAAGGTCACGCCGCGTGCCGTCATCGAGGCGCTGCCGGCCCACATGGCGCGGCTCGGTCTCGGCGATTTCGCCGCGGCGATGCAGGACATCGCCGAGTGGGGCGAGGTGACGCTGATCGTGCACACCGAGGATGCGATCTTCGAATTCACCGGCGCGATTCCGAAGGGTGAGGTCGGCCGCGGTTATTTCAACCTGATGCAGCCGAAGGGTCTGCACGGCCATCTCAGGCACGAGCGCTGCGCGGCGATCGCCTTTGTCGAGCGGCCCTTCATGGGCAAGACCTCGGCATTCATCGCCTTCCTCAATCTCGACGGCGGCATCATGTTCAAGGTGTTCGTCGGCCGCGACGAGACGCGGGCGATACGTGGCGATCAGCTGCAGCGGTTTCGCGTGCTGGCCGATCGGCTCGCGCCGAAGGCGGCCTAAGGAGGTGACGATGCAGCAGCGTTCGGTCAGTTTCAGCGCGACCGCGCTTGCTTCGCTCGGCGTGCTGCTGTCTCCGGCCACCGGCTTTGCCGCCGACAACGCGCTGCTGCCGCGCAACCTCTCGCCCTGGGGCATGTTTGGTGATGCCGACATCGTTGTGAAGACGGTGATGGTCGGGCTCGCCCTTGCTTCGCTGGTCACCTGGACGATCTGGCTGGCCAAGACCATCGAGCTCTCCCGCAAGACGGCGATCGCAAAAAAGCGCATCGCGCTGCTCGAGCGCGACACGGTGCTGGCCGAGGTCGAGCACGCCAGCCGCGACGGCGACGATGCGGTGGCGCAGCTGATCCAGTCGGCGGCGCGCGAATCCGCGCTGTCGGGCAATGTGTTCGACGACGGATTCAAGGAGCGCATCGCGCTGCGGCTGGAGCGGGTGGAAGCCGCGATGTCACGCCAGATCGCGCGCGGCACCGGTGTGCTCGCCACCATCGGCGCCACCGCGCCGTTCGTCGGGCTGTTCGGCACGGTCTGGGGCATCATGAATTCCTTCATCGGCATCTCCGAGGCCCATACCACCAATCTTGCCGTGGTCGCGCCCGGCATTGCGGAGGCGCTGCTGGCGACCGCGCTCGGCCTGGTCGCCGCGATCCCGGCGGTCGTGATCTACAATCATCTGACGCGCGCGATCGCGGCGCACCGCGCGCTGCTCGGTGACGCCTCTGTTATGGTGATGCTGCTGATCAGCCGCGAGGGCGACCGCAGCCTGTTCCGCCTCGCCCGCGCGGCGGAGTAGGCGATGGGTGCGAAGCTCGGCTCCAGCGGCGCGCTCGGCGGCCGACGCCGCGCCGACGACGATCTGGTCGAGGCGCACGAGATCAACGTCACGCCGTTCATCGACGTGATGCTGGTGCTGCTGATCATCTTCATGGTGGCGGCGCCGCTCGCCACCGTCGATCTCGGCGTTGAGCTGCCGGCCTCGACCGCCGAGCCGCAGCCGCGGCCGGACAAGCCCGTCTTCGTCACGGTGAAGCCGGGCATGACGGTCGCGGTCGGCGAAGACATCATCGCTCGCGACGCGCTGGCCACGACGCTCGATGGCGCCACGCAGGGCAGGAAGGACGAGCGCATCTTCCTGCGCGCCGACAAGGCGGTGAGCTATGGCGACCTGATGGAGGTGATGAATCTCCTGCGCAACGCGGGCTATCTCAAGATCGCGCTGGTCGGCCTCGACGGCAGAAGCTAGCGCATGATCCGGAAAAGTGGGCACCGGTTTTCCGGCAAGATCATGCGCAAACAAGATGAACTTCCATGAATGCGTTTGCGCTTCATGCGACATCGGACGACGCCTCGCTGCGCCGCTGGGGCTTTGCAGCAGCCGCAATCCTGGCTGCGCATGCAGTGGCGCTGATCCTGCTTGGCCTGAACTGGACTCCACCACCAACGCCGGGCGTCGCGGTGCCCGCCATCATGGTCGACCTCGCGCCAATGACGTCGTCGCCGGAGGTGACACCGATGGATGTCGCACCGGGACCGGCCATGCAGGAGGCCGACGCCTCGCCACCGGAGCCTGCGCCAGCGCCCGTCGTGCAGGAGCTGCTTGCGCCGACCCCGCCGCAGGAGAAGCCTGATGTCGTCGCGCCACCCGAGCAGAAGCAGCAGGCTGTCCCGGAGAAGCCGGAGCCCGCCAGGATCGTCCCTGAGCAAAAGCCCGCGCCCGTAAAGCCCAAAGTGGTGCGGCGGGAGGCGAAGAAGCCGTCGGAGGCGCCGCCCGCGCCGCGCACCTCGGCGCCGCCGCGGACCGAGCGGCAGGCGCCCGCGCAATCCGCCATCAGCGCCGGCGCGTCGGCATCGGCGATCGCCGCCTACAACGCCCGCGTCCGCGCGCATCTGATGCGCTTCCACTCCTATCCGTCCGCCGGCGGCGGCCAGCGCGGCGTGGTGCGCCTGACGTTCACGCTGAGCCGCAGCGGCGCGGTGACCGGCAGCCGCGTCGGCTCCTCGGGCATTGCCGCGTTCGACGCCGCGGCGGCTGCGATGATCCGCCAGGCCAGCCCGTTTCCGCCGTTTCCGCCGGAGATCGCGCAGGGGTCGATGGGATTTTCGATTCCCGTCGCGTTCACGGTGCGCTGATCACTCCTTCACCGCACCGGTCAGCGAGGACACGTAGTAGTCCACGAACAGCGAGTAGAACAGCGCCACCGGCAGCGAGCCGAGCAGCGAGCCCGCCATCAGCGCGCCCCACTGGTAGACGTCGCCGGTGATCAGCTCGGTCAGGATCGCGACCGGCACCGTCTTGTTGGCGCCGCTCTGGATGAAGGCGAGCGCGTAGATGAACTCGTTCCAGGACAGCGTGAAGGAGAAGATGCCGGCCGAGATCAGTCCGGGCACCGCGAGCGGCAGCGTGATCCGCCCCAGGATCTGCAGCCGCGTGGCGCCGTCGACCAGCGCGCATTCCTCGAGCTCATAGGGGATCGACTTGAAATAGCCGATCAAGAGCCAGGTGCAGAACGGCACCAGGAAGGTCGGATAGACCAGGATCAGCGCCATCGGTGAATCGAACAGGCCGAACTGCACGATCACGGTGGCGAGCGGAATGAACAGGATCGACGGCGGCACCAGGTAGGCAAGGTAGATGCCCAAGCCCACATAAGGACTGCCGCGGAAGCGAAGCCGCTCGATCGCATAGGCTGCCAGCGTCGAGGCGAACAGCGACAGGAAGGTCGAACCAACAGCGACGAACATCGTCGTCTTCAGCCAGGTCGGATAGGCCGTGTTGAACAGCAGATGTTTGATGTGGGCCAAGGTCGGCGAGGAGATCCAGAACGGATTGTGCTCCTTGTAGTTCAGCAGCTCCGCGTTCGGTTTGAACGAGGTGATCGCCATCCAGTAGAACGGGAACAGCAGGATCAGCACGAAGCAGGACAGCGGCAGGTAGATCATCATCACCCGCCGCGCGCGGGAATCCCACGCCATCGTGTCGGGCGTGGCGCTGGCGACATTGCTGCTGCCGGGTGAGGCGGTGACGTCAGTCATTGGCTTCTCCCTGCTGCCATTTGCGGCGCGCGAGGCCGAAGTAGCTGAACAATGTCGCGAACACCAGGAACGGGATCATCGACACCGCGATCGCCGCACCTTCGCCGAGCTCGCCGCCGGCGATGCCGCGCTGGAACGCCAGCGTCGCGAGCAGGTGAGTCGAATTGACCGGGCCGCCGCGCGTGATGGCGTAGACCAGCTGGAAGTCGGTGAAGGTGAAGATGATCGAGAACGTCATCACGATGGCGAGGATCGGCATCATCATCGGGAAGGTGATGTAGCGGAAGCGCTGCCAGGCGGTGGCGCCGTCGAGCATCGCGGCCTCGTAGAGCGAGGGGGAGATGGTCTGCAGCCCCGCCAGCAGCGAGATCGCCACGAACGGGATGCCGCGCCAGATGTTGGCCGCGATCAGCGAGAACCGCGCCGGCCAGGGCGTGCCGAGGAAGTCGACATTGCTGTCGCGGACGTGCAGCACGTCAACCAGAAGATAGGAGATGATCGAGAACTGCGGATCGTAGATCCACCAGAAAGCCAGCGCCGACAGCACGGTCGGCACGATCCAGGGCAGCAGCACGATGGCGCGCAGCAGGCTCTTGAGCGGGAAGTGGTTGTTGAGCAGGAGCGCCAGCCAGAAGCCGAGCGCGAACTTTCCGAAGGTCGCGACCGCCGTGTAGAAGATGCTGTAGAACACCGCGTTCCACCACAGCGGATCCTTCAGCAGGTACTGGAAGTTCTCCAGTCCGATGAAGATGCCTTTCTGGCCGATCGTGGTGTCGGTGAAGGCGAGCCAGATGCCCAAGCCCAGCGGATAGGTGAGGAATACCGCGAGCAGGCCGATGGCGGGCGCGAGGCACATCACGATCAGGAACGGCTTGTAGTCGAGCAGGCGCGCGATGTAGCCGGGTTGCCGGATCGCCACGCCACGCGAGTTCAGGGTTGTCACAGACATCAAAGATCTATCCCGGTGCTTCTTGCGTCACCACCATCATTGCGAGCGACGCGACTTGTCCGCCTTCGCTAAAGCTTCGGCGGACAAGTCGTCGCTTTGCTCCCTTGCACAAACGCTTCGCGTTTGTTGCAGGCAATGACGGTTGATGTTCAACCGCGGCCCTGCCGGCGGAAGTACCGCTTGCAGCGCTGCTCCGCTTCCGCGGCGGCGGCTTCCGGCGTGGCCGCGCCGGTCGCAACGGAGGCGAACATCTGCACCGTCACATAGTCCGCGCGGACCGCGCCCGTCGCGGTCGAGATCGGACCCTTGTAGCCGGCGTAGTATTTGCTGTTCATGGTGTCCTTGAAGATCGCGACCTTTGGATCGCTCGACCACACCGCCGCATCGGCGTAGGCTGCGAGCGATTGCGACCAGTAGCCGGAGTTGGCGTTGAGCCACGGCTCGTACTGCTCCTGCTCCAGCATGAACTGCAGGAAGGCCTTGGCGGCGTTCGGATACTGGCTGTGCTTGAACACCATGGCGTTCAGCGTCAGGCCCGACATCGGCGAGGCCGGCGCAAGGAACTTCGGCAGCAGCTGATGCTCGGAATCCTCGGCGATCGCGGCGGTCGCCGGATCGTTCTTCAGCGAGAAGTACAGCGAGACGCCGTTCGCCGTCAGGCCGATTTCCTGCGAGGAGTAGGCGCGGTTGTTGCTGACGTCGTTCCAGGACGGCGTGCCGGCGATGAAGGTCGGATACAGCTCCTTCACATAGTTGAGCGCCGCGATGGTCTCCTTGCTGTTGATGGTGACGTTGCCTTCCTCATCCAGCAGCGCGGCGTTGTGCGACCACATCATCCAGTCGGCAAAGCCGTTGCCGTCGCCGACGGCGTTGCCGAGCGCAAAGCCGGCGGGCTTGCCGGCCTTCTGCAGCTTCTTGCAGAGGTCGAGGAACCCGGGAAGGTCTTCCGGCGCCTTGTCGAAGCCGACGGATTTGAGGATCGACTTGCGATAGATCAGCGGGCCGGCGGTGGCGCCGAACGGCAGTCCGATCCAGGCGTCGCTCTTGGCCTTCTTGCCGTAGGCCTTCGCGAGGTTCAGCCAGCCGCCGTACTTCTTGCCGAGATAGTCGGCGACGTCGGTCAGCTCGATCAGCTTGTCGATGTAGATGTGCGGCGCGTCGGAGAAGCCGATGATGATGTCGGGGCCGGCGCCGGAGTTCGAGGTCACCGCGGTCTGCTGGTTGATGTCCTCCCAGCCGACGAAGTCGACCTTGACCTCGACCCCGGTCTCCTTGGTGAACTTCGCCGCATTGGCACGGAACACGTCCTCGTCGGCCTGCACGAAGCGCACCGGGCGCAGCATGCGCAGGCTCGCGCCCTTCTCGATGTCGCGCTTCGGCGCCGGAACATCGGCGGCCTTGATTTTTGATGCGGTCTGCGCCGAAACCCCGGTCGCGGCCAACGCTGCCGCGGACACGCCGAGCGCCAACGCGTCACGGCGAGTGATGATGCTGGTCATGCAAATTCTCCCTTTGTCCGTTCCCGGCGTTGGGTCGCCGGTGAACTCCAACAGCCTGCGATTCGCATCGAAGGCTTTCGCGTTTCCACCACGTGACGTCTGGCGGGCACGGACCGTTCTCCGTGTCGCCCGCAGACGTTTCTTTACCGCTAGCTGTTCGGACCACGATCCATGCTGACGGGCTGCCAGCGGCGGAGCGTGGTGCTCTGCAGCACCGACGGATTGACGCAGCTTACCGGCCACATGCCTTGCAGCACTAGTGACAATTCGTAGCCCACGCGACGCTTGCGCGCTTCGTCGAATCGTGCCGATGCCGAGGCGACATGGGCGGTCAAGGTAACATTGTCCATCCCGAGCATCGGATTGTTGTGCGACGGCGGCTCCTTCTCCAGCACGTCGAGCGCGGCATGCGCGATCCAGCCCTCCTGCAGCGCCTTGATCAGCGATTCCTCGTCCACCGTGGCGCCGCGGCCGGTATTGATGAAGACGGCGGATTTTTTCATCTGGCGGAAATGCTTCTCGGTCAGCATGTGGTGCACCTCCGGCCGTGCCGGCGCGTGCATCGACACAAAGTCCGATTGCGACAGCACCTCGTTCAGTGTCGCCGGGATCACGCCGTGGTCGTACATCAGCGTTTCCTGGATGAACGGATCATACGCCATCATGCGCAGGCCAAACGGAGCTGCGCGTTTTGCAACGGCGCGCGCGACGCGTCCGAACGAGATGAAGCCGAGCGTCTGGCCCATCAGCCGCGGAATCTTCAAGAGCGCCGGCCGGCCTTCGCTCCAGCGTCCGGTGCGCACCATCCTGTCCTGCTCGACCAGGCGGCGGAAGCCGGACAGCAGCAGCATCATGGCGTGGTCGGCAACCTCCTCGATGAAGGTGTCGGGAATGTTGGTGACGGGAATGCCGCGCGCGGTCGCAGCCTTCACGTCGACACTGTCGACGCCGACGCTGCCGAGCGTGATCACCTTGCAGTTCTGCAGGCTATCGATGATCGCCTTGGTGATCGGCATGCCCTTGGCATAGATCGCATCTGCGCTCTTCGCGGCGGCGATGAATTCGGCCTCGTTGGCCGGCGCCTCGATGATCTCGGCGCCGATCGGATCGAGCGCCTCCTTCTCGTAGTCATATCCGCCGCCGGCGACGGTGAAGCTTGCGCCCTTCGGCGTGACCACCTTGAATTTCGACATTCGCTGCTCCCGAGTTGGCTTCTTGGTTCTTGCTTGTTGGGCCACGGCGTTGCGCCGCCGCCTCAAAGACTCGTTTTACGCGTCCTCGCCGTGCTCCTCCACAATCGCCGGTTGGCTGGTCCGGGCGACTACGGGGAACCGCCGTAAGGAACCGGTAAAGGGTCTCACACTAATGTGAGAGGAATCAATCCGCCAATCGCGTCGCGTTCCCCGCCTCCTGGAGACCCCTGTGAACCTGACCAATCTGAAGATCACCCCCAAGCTCGGTATTCTCGTGGGGGTGACGCTGCTTGGCCTGTGCGCCGCCGGTCTGCTCGCCGGTTATCTGGTGCAGCGCGCGATGCTGGAAGCGCGCATCGATCAGACCAAATCGATGGTCGACATGGCCCGGAATTACGCGGCGAGCCTGAAGAAGGAAGTCGATGCCGGCAAGATGACCAGGGAAGCCGCACTCGCCGAGCTCGGCAAGCGCGGCAACGCCATGACCTACGACAATGGCGCCGGCTATCTGTTCGCCACCGGCTATGACGGCATCACGGTGATGGCGCCCGATCCGAAGCAGGTCGGCACCAACCGGATGGACGTCGTGACCAATGGCCGCAAGCTGTCGCAGGAGCTGATGGATGGCGTGAAGGCCAAGGGCGAGATCCTGCTGTTCTATGAATATGTGAAGCCCGGCCAGGAGACGCCGATCCGCAAGATCGGCTACGCCGTCGCGGTCCCCGGCTTCGACATGTATATGGGCACCGGCGCTTATCTGGAGGACATCGACGCCAAGATGCGCCCGATCGCCTGGCTGCTCGGCCTTGCCATCCTCGGCATCGCCATCATCGCAGGCTCGGTCGCCTGGTTGATCGGCCGCAGCATCTCCAGGCCGCTCGGCCTGCTCGGCAACCGCATGCGCGAGATCGCCGACGGCAAGCTCGACGGCGAGATTCCCGGCGTCGGCCGCGGCGACGAAGTCGGCGCGATGGCCGCGACCGTGCAGATCTTCAAGGACAACGCGGTGCGCATCCGCGGCATCGAGGAGTCGGAGACGGCGAACCAGGCCCGCGCCGCCGCCGAGCGCCGTTCGACGATGGAGAACATCGCCGGCGAGTTCGAGCGCAGTGTCAACGGGATCGTCCGCTCGGTCTCGTCGGCGGCCGCCGGCATGCAGACCACCGCACAGTCGATGACCGCGACCGCGAGCGATGCCTCTTCGCGCGCCGCGACCGTCGGTGCGGCCTCCGACAGCGCCTCCAACAATGTCGGCACGGTTGCCGCCGCGGCCGAGGAGCTGTCGAGCTCGGTCGCCGAGATCGCCCGTCAGGTGTCGCGCTCCAGCGAGGTCGCGAGCAAGGCCGTGGCGGATGCCGAGCGGACCAACGCCACCGTGCAGGCGCTCTCCACCGGTGCCGAGAAGATCGGCGAGGTCGTCAAGCTGATCCATTCGATCGCCGCGCAGACCAACCTGCTCGCGCTCAACGCCACCATCGAAGCGGCCCGCGCTGGAGAATCCGGCCGCGGCTTCGCGGTGGTCGCCTCCGAGGTGAAGGCACTCGCCAACCAGACCGCGAAGGCGACCGAGGAGATCTCGGCGCAGGTCGCGGCGATGCAGGCCTCCACCAGCGAGGCGGTCGCCTCGATCGGCGGCATCAGCCAGACCATCGCGCAGATGAGCGAGATCACCAATTCGATCTCGACCTCGATCGACCAGCAGGGCGATGCGACGCGCGAGATCGCGCGCAATATCCAGCAGGTCGCCGCCGGCTCCAGCGAGATCAGTGCTCACATCGGCGGCGTCACCTCGGCGGCATCGGCCACCGGCACCGCGGCCAAGGACGTGCTGTCCAACGCCCGCGAGCTCGATACCCAGTCCGGCATGCTGCGCAACGCGGTGGACGAGTTCTTGGCGAAGGTGCGGGCGGCGTAAGTGTAGATTGCGTTCCCCGGGCGCAGCGCAGCACGCAGTGGTGCGCTGCTGAACCGGGGTCCATTCTCTCGACATAGGTCCCGGCTCTGCGGAGCAGCGTTGCACGCTGCACCGCGTCCGGGACACATTCGTTGAGAGCTCGACACGCTCTTTCCACGTCATTGCGAGCGAAGCGAAGCAATCCACCTCTCCATATATGCGGAGCTATGGATTGCTTCGTCGCTTCGCTCCTCGCAATGTCGAGGTAGAGCCTACTGCTTCTCGATCCCGGCGTCGGCGATCAGCTTTTCCCAGAGCACCAGCTGCTCCTTCAGAAACGCCTCGAACTCCTCCGGCGTGCCGGAGAAGGCTTCCATGCCGCGTTCCGCGAGCTGGCTCTTGATGTCGGGCCGTTCGATCACCTTGCGGATTTCGGCGTTGAGCCTGGTCACCATGTCCTTCGGCATGTTGGCGGGGCCGAGCCAGCCCTGCCATGAGGTGATGTCGAAGCCTTTCACGGTCTCGTCCATGGTCGGCAGCTCCGGCAGCAGCGCCGACTTGCGCTTGGTGGTGACCGCCAGCGCCTTCAGCGCCTTGGCGTTGACATGCGGCAGGCCGGTGGGGACGTCGATGAACATCATGGAGACGCGGCCGGCGATCACGTCGGTCAGCGCCGGCGGCGAGCTCTTGTAGGGCACGTGCAGCAGGTCGATGCCGGCGAGCCGCGCGAACGTCGCGCCCGAGACGATCGCCGACGACGAGCCCGAGGCATAGGAGTATTTGCCCGGCTCCTTCTTGGCGAGCGCGATCAGCTCGGCGACGGAGTTGGCCGGGATTTCCGGATTGATCACCAGCATGAAGGGCAGGTCGCCGGTGCGCGCGATCGGCGTGAAGTCCTTCATCGGATCGTAGCTCATGGTCTTGAGCAGATAGGGATTGGCCGAATGCGTGGTGTTGGTGGTGACGAACAGCGTGTAGCCGTCGGGCGCCGAGCGCGCGACATAGCTCGCCGCGATCGAGCCGTTGGCGCCGGCCTTGTTGTCGATCACCATGGAGACGCCGAGCGCGGTGCCGACCTCCTTGCCGATCAGCCGCGTCGTGGTGTCGGTGCCGCTGCCGGCGGCGAATGGCAGCACCAGCGTGATGTTGCGGGTCGGGTAATTTTGCGCCGAGGCAATGGAGGTGAGCGCGACGGCGAAAGCGGTGGCTGCCGTGGCGCGGAAAAAGAGTTTGGACAATCCGATCATATCTCAAGCGTCTCCCGGGCTTTTCTTGATTGCATGAGGCACGCTAGCCGGTCCGTGCTCAAAGCGGAAGCGTTGCGTTCCCCGGATGCTGCGCAGCGCGCCGCTCTTTGCGGCGTGGTGCGCTGCTGATCCGGGGCCCACCTGCGACGATGGGTCCCGGCTCTGCGGCGCGTCACTGCGTGCCGCACCGCGTCCGGGACACGAGAGCGCTATTTGGAGGCAGAGCCCTGCCGGGATGCGATCACCACGCCGGCCAGCACCAGCGCGTAGCCAACCAGATGGAACAGCTTCAGCTCCTCGCCGAGCAGCACGATCGCCATGACGGAGCCGAACACCGGCACCAGATGGAAGAACGGCGCGGCGCGGTTCGGGCCGATCAGGGCCACGCCGCGGTTGAAGAAGAGATAGGCGAGCGTCGAGGGAAAGATCAGCGTGTAGCCGAGCGTCGCAATGGTCAGCGCATCGAATTTCAGCGTGATGCCGGCGGCGAACTCCCAGGCGGCGAACGGCAGCAGCATCATCGCACCGCAGCAGGTGGTGAACGAGATCAGCGAGAGCTGGTGAATCTTCGGCCGCCGCGGGATCAGCGCCGAATAGAGCCCGAACGACACCAGCGAGGCGCCGAACATCAGGTCGCCGCGGTTGAACGTGATGCTGGCGAGCGCGGAGAAATCGCCGCGCAGGATGATGGTGAGCACGCCGGCGAGCGAGATCGCGATGCCGGCAAGCTGCGCCGGCGTCAGCCGCACGCCGAACAACACCAGCGACCACAGCGCGACGAACAGCGGCCCGGCCGACTGGATCAAGAGCGCATTCAGCGCCTCGGTGTACTGCAGCGCCCAGTAGGAGATCGCGTTATTGAAGGCGAAGCCGACCGCCGACAGCAGCAGCATCAGCGGCAAATGCTGGCGCAACTTCGGCCAGTCCTGCTTGAGATGCGGCCAAGCGAACGGCAGCAGGATCAGGAACACGCCGAACCAGCGGATCGTGGTGAGCGTGATCGGCGGCACGTGGCTGCCGACATGGCGCGCGAGCACGATATTGGCGGCCCAGAACAGCGAGGTCAGGCTGAGCAGCAGATAGGGCTGGTTGTTGAGCCAGGCAAGGGGCGAGCGGGGGGGATTGGTCATCGTCTCGGATTCGAATTGTGCCGGATTTTCCGGCCACAAGACAAGTCCTGCCGATGCAATGCTACAATGTCGTGAAACTTGCCCCGTCATTGCGAGCGAAGCGAAGCAATCCATCCCTCCGCGCATGGGGAACGATGGATTGCTTCGTCGCTTTGCTCCTCGCAATGACGGTTGCTCGAGTTCGGGCCGCTAAAACTTCCGCACCAAGTCCGGCGTGATCTCGCCGATGCTGCGGATGCCCAGCAGCGCCAGGTCGCGGTCGATCTCGGCATGCAGCAGCGAGATTGCGCGGGTCACGCCGGGCTCGCCAGCGGCGACGGCCGCATAGAGGAAGGGGCGGCCGACCCAGACGAAGTCAGCGCCGAGCGCTAGCGCCTTGATCACGTCGGTGCCGCGGCGGACGCCGCCGTCCATCATCACCGTCATGCCGTTGGCTTGCGCGGCGATCTCCGGCAGCGTGCGCAAGCCTGAGAGCGTGTAGTCGAGCTGGCGGCCGCCATGGTTGGAGATGATGATGCCGTCGCAGCCATGCTCGCGCGCCAGCCGCGCATCCTCCGGCGCGAT
This sequence comes from Bradyrhizobium jicamae, assembly GCF_018130695.1. Classification (GTDB taxonomy): domain Bacteria; phylum Pseudomonadota; class Alphaproteobacteria; order Rhizobiales; family Xanthobacteraceae; genus Bradyrhizobium; species Bradyrhizobium jicamae_B. The sequence continues at coordinate 51,581 of NZ_JAFCJX010000012.1, forward strand.
CAGGCCCTTGACCACGAGCTTGCCGGGCCAGCGCTTGCGGATCAGTTCGACATGCTTCCAGGCGAGCTGGTCACGGTTGCCGATGTTGCGCATCAGGTTCTTCGACAGCACCGGCGGGCCCTGTTTCGAGTCCATGTTCTCGAAGTGCGGCATGCCGTGGTTGATGCAGGTGCGCAGCCAGATGTTCAAAAGCCAGTCCGGATGCGTGAGCGTGTCCCAGGCGACGCGCGGCGTGATTGCGAGCGGCACCTGAAAGCCGTTCCGGATGTTGTTCTCGCGGTTCGGCGGCACCGGCACGTCGGCGGTGACGACGAAGGTGTCGAAGCCGGCAGTGGCGACGCGGTCGACCAGCGGCTCGATCCGGGCATCGACGCCGGCGAGATAGGCCTGGTACCAGCTCAACGGATTGGCGGCGTGGACGTCCTCGAGCTTGATCAGCGAGGACGCCGACAGGATCATCGGCACGTTCGCGGCGGCAGCAGCCTTGGTCAGCACGATGTCACCGCGATAGGCAGCGAGCGCGGAGGAGCCCATCGGCGGGATGCCGAACGGCGAAGCGTAGGTCTTGCCGAACAGCGTGGTGGTCTGGTCGCGGCCGGAGACGTCCTTCAGCACGCGCGGCACAAAGCCGTATTCGTCGAAGGCGCGGCGGTTGTCGGTTCGTGCCGTATCGGTCTCGGCGCCGCCGGAGATGTAGCCATAGAGGAATTTCGGCAGGATGCGCCGCGCCTGCGGCTCGAAATCGTCGAGCGTCAAATAGCGCCGCAAACGGCGAGGTACCTGGCTCTCGGCGCGGATGACGATTGCTGGCGGGGGACTTTGGGGAGCGATTCGGTCGTGCACGGCGTTTCCGTTCTTATTATTCGTTATGCCGGTGAGGTTAGCGCCTGCCGCCGGATCCACCAAATCGCTGCTGGTTGAAGGTGTTGACGGACTGGCTGACGTCCTGAAGCATCTTGCGGGTATCCGAGATCGCGGTCACGGACTTCTTGTTGAAGCTCTCGACCAGCTCGCGCATCGAGATCACGGTCGGCAGCAGCTCGCCGCCATATTTGTCGCTGCCCAGCGTCTTGAGGAATTTCTGCGTCGCGGTCATCTTGTCGTCGACCGCGCTGACGCCGTCGACGGCGGCGTCGATGAAGCCCGAGATCAGCTCGCCGTCACCGGACAGCGAAGCGGTGAAGGTCTCGAATTTGAGCAGCGTCTCGTGGACTGCGCCCTCGTTGTCGACGATGATCTTGTCGACGTTGCGCAGCGCGACGCGGAGCTTCTCCTGGATGCCCATGGTGCCTTCGGGATCGGCGGTCAGCTCATGGATGCCGTCCGCGCCCGTCGGCGGCGGCGGCGCCTCGTCGCTGCCGCCGGTGAACGAGATCGCGGCGATCCCGGTCAGGCCCTGGAATTCGAGCCCGACCTGGGTGTCCTTCCTGATCAGAGCGGGGTCGTCGATCCGCGTCATCGCGATCACGCGGTGATGATCGAGCTTCAGCGACACCACCTCGCCGATGCGGACGCCGGCAAAATTGACGCTGGCACCCTTGCGCAGCCCCGATGCCGAGCCCTCGAACACGACACGGAACGGCACCTGCCGCTTGATGGCGGCATAGCGCTGATAGCCCAGCCAGCCGCCGAGGCTGCCCGCGATCAGGGCGAGCGTCACGGTGCCGATCATCACATTGCTGGCGCGCGCCATTCAGGAGCCTGGTTGTCGGAGCAGGCCTAGAGATAGCGGATTTGACAGAGATAGTCACCGCGGGCTCTTCGCCTCGCCCCGCCTGCGGGGAGAGGCCGGAACGCATGCAGCGCAGCGGAATGCGATCCGGGTGAGGGGGAGTCTCCACGAGTCCAATTCTGACCGTCTTTGCGGATGCAGCCCCTCACCCTGACCCTCTCCCCGTGAAGAACGGGGAGAGGGGACGGTGAGAGCTTCGCGTGTCGCTAAGTCGCCTGCTTCCTTGACGCGACGAACACCCCGGTCAGCACCAGCGCGAACCCGACGAAGTGAAACAGTTGCGGATGCTCGCCGAGGAAGGCGACCGACATGACGGTGCCGAACACGGGAACCACGTGGAAGAACGGCGCGGCGCGGTTGGCGCCGATCAGGGCGACGCCGCGGTTGAAGCAGAGATAGGCCAGGGTCGAGGGGAACACCGCGACATAGAACAGGGTCAGCAGATTGCTGGTGGTGAGCTGCATCAGCGGCCGCGTCGTCAGTTCCCAAATCAGGAACGGGATCAGGCAGGCCGCGCCGCAGCCGAAGGTGAAGCCGACGAAGGAGAGGCCGTGGATGCTCGGCCGCTTCAGGGGCAGCACCGAATAGAGCGCGAAGATGATCAGCGCGACGATGAAGATCAGATCGCCCTTGTTGAACTCGATCTTCGACAGCGTGGTGAGATCGCCGTGCAGGATGATGACCAGCACGCCGCACAGCGACAGCAGCACGCCGAGGGTCTGCGCCAGCGTCAGCCGCACGCCGAGCAGCAGCAGAGACCAGATCGCGACCACCAGGGGCGCCGCGGACTGCAACAGCAGCGTGTTGAGCGCTTGGGTATACTCCAGCGCCCAGTATTGCAGCGTGTTGAAGGCGCCGATGCCGGTGATCGAGAGCACGATCATGATGCCGAGCTTTTGGCGGATCGCCGGCCAGTCGTGCACCAGGTGCTTCCAGGCGAACGGCAGGATGATCAGGAACGCCGCCGACCAGCGCAGGAACGACAGCGTCACCGGCGGGATGTGGCCCGCAGCAAGTCGCCCGACGATCGCATTGCCGGCCCAGCACAGCGCGGTGATGCACAGCAGCAAATACGGCTGGTTGGCGATCCAACTCGTCGAGGCTGGTGGGGAAGCGGCGGTATCGGAGGCAGACATTTCGGGGCCCGGTTCATGACGCCGCGGCCCGCCCGGCTGGAATCGCCGGGCCGGAGAAGATCGGCCCGGCGCAAATCACAGACACGGATTTTCGCCGCGCAGCAACGGCAGCAGACGCATCGCGACCATGCGCGGGTCGCGAGGGCATCGCGTTTTCAAGCGAAGCCTGTCCCGGACTTGATCCGGGATGGACGCCGGTTTGCGTAAAGAAAACGCGTCAGAATAAGGATCAACTCGCCGCGTCGGGCGGGTCGGATTGGTGCTTGAGGATCTGCTCGGCCAGTTCGACCAGGACGCGCTTCGCCTTGGGGTCCCGCATTTCGCGGAACGCGCGCAGCATGCGCAGCTCCAGCAGAAACTGCAGCGGCAGCGCCGACTGGACCCTGGCGCGGGCATGGGCCGCCGAGCCTGCCTGCGGGTTGACGATGTCGGCGGTGATACCGAGCACTTCCGCCACCCTCATCAAACGGCCGGTGTCGACCTTGGGCGCGCCGTACGGACTGCTCCGCTCCTCCGCGCCGACCGCGCCCAGCGCCTCGGCCAGATCGGCCTGCGACAGCCCGATCTCCCGCCATCGCTCCTGCACCAGCTGCTCGATATGTTCGTTCGGTGTGCTCATGCTGCGCTCGGGCGGTCTCTCACAAACAATCTCTCACAAACGATTTGTCAGGCGATCTTCGATTTCGGTTCTTTCACGAAGCCCGCGAACAGATTGACCAGCGGCTCGCCCTTGTAGGACTTCTGCAAGTCGTCGGGGTGCACGAACTCGTCGCGGAACCAGGGATATTTGCGGCTGTCGAACGCCTGGATCGTCCAGTCGATCAGCTGCCGCACACGCGGGATGCGCTTCGCATCGGGATGATAGGCGAGCCAGATGTCGAGCGAGAAGTTGATGCCGATATCGAGCGGGATCAGCGGGCCTGCGACCGCCGGGACATAGGTCGGCAGCCAGCCGACGCCGGCGCCTTTGGCAACGGCCCAGACATGTGCGCTGGAGACATTGTTGCGCATCGCGACGAAGCCCACCGGATCGCGTCCGGCGTATTGGTCGTACATCTCCTGCGCCTGCGTGCGTGTCTGGTCGGCGTCCTGCAGGACGATGCGATGGTTCTGCCTGATGTCGTCCTGGTCCTTCGGCATGCCGTAGATCTCGACATAGGACGGGCTGACGAAGGGCATCACATGCAGCCTGCCGATCTTGACGCGCTTGAGGTCCGGCTTGTTCGGTTCTTCAAGCTGCACCGCAACATCGGCTTCCAGCCGCAGCACGTCGGCGGAGCGCATTTCGCATTTGAGGTCGACGAGCAGGCCCGGATAAACGCGCTGGAATTCAATCAGCCTGGGTGCCACCCAGAAGGTGCCCAGCCCCTCGGTAATGGCAAAACGAACCTCGCCGGTCAGCGACGGGGTGGTCTGGCTGAGCGCGCGGTCGAGCCCGAAGGCGGCCTCTTCCATCCGCCGCGCGGCCTCCAATACCTTCTGGCCTTCGGGCGTCAGGCGAATACCATCGACATGGCGCGTAATCAGAGTTGTCTTGTACGCGCTCTCCAACTGAAGAATGTGTTTGCGCAGGAAATTGGCCGACGCATTCAGCTCGATGGCGGCGGCGCGAAAGCTGCCGATCCTGGCCACCTCCAGGAAAATCCTGACCGAGTCCCACTGGGCGATGCGCCCCGGTGGGTGTGCACGTTGATGAACACCCCTGCGCTCAGGTGAGTGCATACAATTCGCCTCGTTTGCCGCCTTCTACATTAAGGGACCCGTCGTTCTATTCTTGGCAGAAACGCGGCAGATTCACAACCACGAGAGAGACCGATGACCGCGCTCGACCTCGATTTTGTCAGAAAGGCTGCCAGGAAGCGTCCCGCGACAGGCCCGACCCGTTCGCTGGACAAGATGACCATGCTGCAATTGGCGCGCCGCACGGTGATTTTTACCGTCGACGCGGCTGGAATCGGCGCGCTGATGGATGCAGCGCGCATCGATCTTCCCGGGATCACGACCAACCGCATTGTCCAGAGCGTCGCTAACCATAACCCTGATGTGTTCTGGGCCATCGCGCGCAGGGACCACTTCGACATCGCGCAGCCCAGGGGCGAGGGCTTTCTCGCGGCATTGCCGCTCACGCACGAAGGAACGCGGCGACTGCTCGACGGCACGCTCGATACCAAGAATCCCGACCTCACCTGCATTGCACGCCAGTCGGAGCGGCCCGCCGGCATCTATGTCTGGTGCATCCACGCCAAGGGCACGCTGGTCGCCGGCATCCCGCTGGTGTTGCAGAAATTCTCCGCACCGCTCTATCAGGGCATCAACATCTATTCGCGCCCGATCACCAAGGAAGGCCTGCGCGTGCTCGAGCCGCTCGGCTTCACGCCGGGCGCGCGCTACGACGGTGTCTACGCGCCGAACCTGCAGATGCTCGATCGCTCGCACGAATTGCCGGCGACGGTCGAAGCGGAGCCGGTCGACCCGGTGACGGTGCAGGTCGTGCGGTCCATGGACGAGATGGCGCGTGTGATGGCGATCCGCAGCGCGGTCTACATGGGCGAGCAGCATTGCCCGTTCGAGGAAGAGTTCGACGGCAACGATTTCTCCGCGACCCACCTGATCTGCCATCAGGGCCGCGAGCCGGTGGGATGCCTGCGCATCCGCTACTTCGCCGACTTCGCCAAGTTCGAGCGGCTGGCGGTGCGCAACGAGAGCCGCAATGCCGGCATCGCCGGACGCATCGTCGATGCCGCAATCGAGCTGTGCCGCAAGAAGGGCTATCGCACCTTCTATGCGCACTCGCAGAAGCGCCTGCTGAAGTTCTGGGAGCAGCGCGGCTTCCTGCAAATGCAGGGCGCGCGCCAATTCGTGTTCTCCGACTTCGACTATGTCGAGGTCCGTCTCGATGCCGAGCGCCACCCGGCGCGGATCACGCTCAGCGAGGATCCCTACGTGCTCATCCGTCCCGAAGGCCAGTGGGACACGCCCGGCATCCTCGAAATGTCGGCGGCCCGCGGCGCCGCGTCACACGCAAGTGCGAGGTTTGTCACATGAGCAAGGTGATCGATCTCAAAACCTATATCGGCGCCTCGTCGAGCCGACTCCTCGTTATGGTCGACCTGCAGGAGGATAACTGGGAGCGCCTCGTGCGCGACCAGCCCTTCGGGCTCGACCGCGTGCTGGATAACTGTCGCACCGCCATCCAGCACGCACGCGACAACGGCATCCCGATCGCTTTCACGCGGCCGAGCGAGAGCTTCGGCGCGGGCGAGCGGCGGGCGCAGTCGCCGTGGCTGCCGGGGCTCGAGCCGAAACGCGCCGACATGGTGTTCGAGCGCCAGCAGCCGTCCTGCTACGGCAACTCGCTGTTCAACGACGTGGTCTCGCGGATCGGCAGCTTCGCCATCGGTGGTCTCGCCGCCGAGCGGATTTGCCTTGCGACCGCGATCGACGCCGCCGACCGCTACCACCGTATGACGTTCCTCGAAGATGCCTCCGCCAGCGGCCGGCGGCCGCACGCCGAGGCGCATTTGGTGCATGGCATCGCCACGTCAGCCGTTGAATTGTTCGCGGACATCGCCAGCACGAGCCATTGGCTCATCGCCACGGCGCCGCGGCCCGTGAGAGGGCATCGTTATGGATGAATTGAGTACCCGTCGCTTGCGTAACGTGATTCCCGTGCTGACCGAGCAGCGCAATATTCTGCTCGGCTCCGGCCTGTCGTTTGCCGGCCATCTCATTGATCTCACCATCCTGCAATTGCGCCTGAGCCTGAACGAGATTTCCGAAGATGAATTGTGCGAATTCTCCAATCGGGTCAGCCTCGACCTGGTGAGCGGAAAATCGTCGGATTGATCTTTCGCGGATCCTTAAGGAGGCATGTGATGCCGCGCCTGAAATGGATCGTCCTTGCAGTCCTGTTCGCGGCGCGCGCCGCCATTGGATTCCAGTTCCAGTCGGTCGGCTCCGCCAATTCGGCGTTGATGGCCGATCTCGCGCTGGATTACGCCGCGCTCGGCCTGCTGCTCGGCGCCTATCTGTTGCCGGGCGTCGTGGTGACGTTTCCCGCCGGCCTGATCGGCCAGCGCGTCGGTGAACGGATGCTGATGCTGACCGGCCTCGTGCTGATGGCCGCCTCCGGCGTGCTGCTCAGCTGCGCCGATCACCTCGCCACGGCCTTGCTCGCGCGGTTGATCGGCGGCGCCGGCGGTGCCGTCGTCGGCCTGATCGCCACCAAGATGGTGGCCGACTGGTTCGACAAGCGCGAGATCGTGCTGGCGATGTCGCTGCTGCAGATGAGCTGGCCGTTCGGCGCCATGCTGGCGCTGCCGCTGCAGACCTGGCTGCTGCATGAGGTCGGATTGGCGGCGGTGATGTTCTCCACCACGCTCTTTACGGTCGCCGTGCTGGCCGCCTTCGCGCTGCTGCCGCGCCATGCGCCGCAGGTCGAAGCACAGGCGGCCGGGACAGGCACGCGGCTGCCGATGGCGACGCTGTTGCCGGTGATGGTCACCGGCGTGATCTGGGGCGCGATGAATCTCGCTTGCATGCTGTTCTTCAGCTATGCGCCGCTGCTGCTGAGCGGACGCGGCTGGACCCCGACGCTCGCGGCCTCGCTGATCAGCCTGTCGATCTGGTTCACCATCGTGGCGATTCCGCTCGGCGGCTATGTCGTCAATCGCGCGCGCCAGCCGGTCGCGGCGATCGTGATCTGCGGCCTCGTTGGCGGCGCGACGCTCGCGCTGTTCACGGCCGGCGTCTCTCCGACCTTGCTCGCGCTCCTGTTCGGCGTCTCGATCGGCCCGCTCTCGGGCGCGATCCTGTCGCTGCCCGCGCGCGTGCTCGCACCCCGCGATCGTTCGCTCGGCTTCGGCGTGTTCTACACCTGCTTCTACATCCTGATGGCGGTCGGGCCCTTCGCCGCGGGACGTTTGCAGGACTTGTGGAACACGCCGTCGGCCGCGCTCATCTTCGGTGCCGTGCTGCTGGTCTCGATGCTGCCGCTGGTGGCGCTGTTCGTGACGCTGTCGAAGCGCAGCGAGGCCACGGCAACGCAGCCGCAGGCGGAGCTGCGCACCGCTTCATAGAGGCGATCCTCGCGCCGCGACGACACTGCGCCCCCTCGCCCCGTTCTTACGGGGAGAGGGTTGGGGTGAGGGGCTCTCTCCGCGCAACAGTCGCCTCAATGTGTATGCGCGGTTCGAACGAGTCGGAGCGACTGTCGTTGCGGGAGTGTATTGCCTCGCCCCTCACCCGAAATTCGCTGTGCGAATTTCGACCTCTCCCCGCAGAAGGGCGGGAGAGGTGAAGAATAGAGTCACGCCACAACGGGCGTGAGCTTGGCGCCGGCGGCGAGCGCGGCGTCGTTCGGATCGATCTCGATCTGCAATCCGCGCTGGCCGCCATTGACGAACACGGTCACGTGGGTGAGCGCGGAATCGTCGATCGCGGTCGGTACCTTCTTCTTCTGCCCGAACGGGCTGATGCCGCCGACATGGTAGCCGGTCATCCGCTCGGCATCGGCCGGCTTCATCATTTGAGCGGATTTGCCGTCCATCGCGGCGGCGAGCTTCTTCATCGAGACCTCGCAGTCCGACGGCACCACGACGCAGACCGGCTTACCGTCGACCTCGGCCATCAGCGTCTTCAGCATCCGGTTCGGCTCGACCCCGAGCGCCTCGGCCGCTTGCAGCCCGATCGCCTCGGCGGTGGAATCATAGACATAGGTGTGCAGCTTGAAGGCGATGCCGAGCTTTCTCAGCACCATCGTTGCCGGCGTCGATTTGGGCATGGCGGGCAATCCCCTTAAAAGCGCGGATGATCGCCGCAACACCCTGCGCGATCAACTGCGGCCGCAATGATTTCGATCGCCCGCAACATTAAATCGCGGCAGGACTGGACCGCGACGGGGCGGTTCTGGATTTTCCGGGGATATCAAGGGCTTGGAGCCTATCCAAAAGGCTTAAAACACCCCGTTCTTGCTTGCGCAGCAGGTCCCATTCCTTTATCCGGTTAGGCGCCCTGCGTGCGACCGGCTTCAAAGCCGTGAATTCGGCTGGGCACACCAAGCATGATTGCAATGGCGGGCGCGTTTCCGCCTTGATCATGGTCTGAAACAGCAGGAAGCAGGGAAGTTCGTCGCAATGGCTAATGTTGTCGTCGTCGGCGCCCAATGGGGCGACGAGGGGAAGGGCAAGATCGTCGACTGGTTGTCGGAACAGGCCGACATCGTCGTGCGCTTCCAGGGCGGCCACAATGCCGGCCATACCCTTGTGATCAACGGCAAGACCTACAAGCTGGCGCTGCTTCCCTCCGGCGTGCTGCGCGAGAACAAGCTGTCCGTGATCGGCAACGGCGTGGTGTTCGACCCGACCGCCTTCCTCGACGAGGTCACCAAGCTGAAGGCGCAGGGCGTCGACGTCTCACCGGACAATCTGCGCGTCGCCGAGAACGTCACGCTGATCCTGCCGCTGCACCGCGAGCTCGACGCTCTGCGCGAGACCGCCAGTGCCGCGACCGCGATCGGCACCACCCGCCGCGGCATCGGCCCGGCCTATGAGGACAAGGTCGGCCGCCGCGCCATCCGCCTGATGGACCTCGCCGACCACCAGACCCTGCCGCACAAGATCGATCGGCTCCTTGCCCATCACAATGCATTGCGCCGCGGCCTCAATCTGCCGGAATTCGACAACGCCACCATCCTGAAAGAGCTGATGGAGATGGCGCCGAAGCTGTTGCCCTACGCCGAGACGGTGTGGCGGCTGCTCGACATCAAGCGCCGCGAAGGCAAGCGCATGCTGTTCGAGGGCGCGCAGGGCGCGCTGCTCGACGTCGATCACGGCACCTATCCTTACGTCACCTCGTCCAACACGGTGGCGGCGCAGGCTGCGACCGGTGCGGGCCTCGGCCCGGGCGCGGTCGGCTATGTGCTCGGCCTCTGCAAGGCCTACACCACCCGCGTCGGCCAGGGCCCGTTCCCGACCGAGCAGGACAACGACACCGGCCGCAGGATCGGCGAGCGCGGCCGCGAGTTCGGCACCAACACCGGCCGTCCGCGCCGCTGCGGCTGGTTCGACGCCGTGCTGGTCCGCCAGGCAGTGAGGACGTGCGGCATCAACGGGCTGGCGCTCACGAAGCTCGACATCCTGGACGGCTTCGACACCATCGAGGTCTGCACCGGCTACAAGCTCGACGGCAAGGAAATCGACTATTTCCCGGCCGGCGAGGGCGCCCAGGCCCGGGTCGAGCCGATCTACGAGACCATCGAGGGCTGGAAGGAGCCGACCGCCAATGCACGCTCCTGGGCACAACTGCCGGCCCAGGCCATCAAATATGTGCGCCGGATCGAGGAACTGGTGGGCTGTCCGGTCGCTCTTCTTTCGACGAGCCCGGAGCGTGAAGATACAATTCTGGTTCAAAATCCGTTCGAGGCTTAACGGGATATTACCTATATCCCACCAATTGTGTGGAAATGGCTGACTACTATCCGCTGATTGCCCGTGCCATTGCCGGACTGGATCCCAACGCCCCCGGCGAAAGCCGGCGTGCGCTCTATGAGCGGGCGCGGGCGGCGTTGATTCAGCAGCTGCGCAGCGTCCAGCCGCCACTCTCCGAGTCCGAGATCACCCGCGAGCGCCTCTCGCTCGAGGAGGCCGTCCGCAAGGTCGAATCGGAAGCCGCCCAGCGCGCCCGCGAGGCCTCCCGTCCCGGCGGCGGCGCCGCCGCGCGCGGCGGCGACGCCTTCCGCCGCGCCAACACCCGTCCGCCCGAGGCGTCCGGCCCGCCCGGCTCGTCCAACACCGCCCGCCCGCGGCCGGCAGCCCCCGAGCCGCGCCCGCCGCGCAATCTGCGCGGCGATGCGCCGCCGCCGGCTCCGCCCCCGCGGGCGCCTGCGCCGCAGGCCCCCGCTGCCGATCCGCAACTGCCGCCGACCCGCGAACGATCAGGCGCGCCGCGTCGCGGTCCTGCGCCACCGCCGGCCCCCGGCCTCACCGGTTTCCGCGACATCGCAGCCGACGCCGACGAGCTCGGCCGTGCCGCAGCACAAGCCAGCCGTAACGCGCGCAAGACCTACGCCAACGTGCCGTCGCCCTCGCCGGAGTTCGACCGGCTCGAGCCGAGCCTGGAGAACCGCGGCGCCGATCCCGATGTGCCGTATTCCTATGACGAGTCGCTGGAGGAGGCCGAGCGCTACAATCCGCAGGCCGCGCCGCCGTCCGCCCCGCCGCAGCGTTCGCGCATCAGCACGGCGCCGAGCGAGCCCACGAAGCGCGTCCGCACCGGCTCGGCCTTCCCGTTCAAGAGCATCATCGCACTCGGCATCGTGCTGATCCTGGTCGGCGCCGGCTTCGTCTGGGGCAAGCAGGTCGTCGGCCTGGTGAACGGCCTGCTCAAGTCGCAGCCCTCCACCGTCGAGGCGCCCGCCAATCCGGCGCAGCCCGCGACCAAGCCGAAGATCGCCGACCGCGTCGGCCAGCCGTCGTCGGATCCGATCGCGCCGGTCGCGCAGCGCGTCGTGCTCTATGACGAGGATCCGTCGGATCCGAAGGGCAAGCAGTTCGTCGGCACCGTGGTCTGGCGCACCGAGCCGATCAAGGCGACCGGCAACCAGAAGGCCGATATCGCCGTGCGCGCCGACATCGACATCCCCGACCGCAAGTTCAAGATGACGATCTCGTTCGTGCGCAACACCGATGCCTCGCTGCCGGCGAGCCACACCATGGAGCTCGGCTTCCTGATGCCGCAGGACGCCAATGGCGGCGTCGGCAACGTGCCGGGCGTGCTGATGAAGTCCAACGAGCAGGCGCGCGGCACGCCGCTCGCCGGCTATTCGGTCAAGGTCACCGACGGCACGAAGGCGCTGTTCCTGGTCGGCCTCTCCAACGTCGACGCCGACCGCCAGCGCAATCTGCAGCTCCTGAAGGAGCGCTCCTGGTTCGACGTGCCGCTGGTCTACGCCAACCAGCGCCGCGCCATCATCGCCGTCGAAAAGGGCGCCCCCGGCGAGCGCGCCTTCAACGAGGCGTTCGCGGCCTGGGGGGAGTGAGGCTCGGCTTCGCTCGCGTTTGATCGTTCTGCGTCGTCTGCTCCGGCGTTCCCCGGATGCTGCGCAGCGCACCGGACGATGCTTCGCATTGCCGGGAGCACGCTGCACCGCGTCCGGAACACGATGGCGGGGAACGCGACGCGCCGCTACGAATTTCCCGTAGAACCGCATCGAGACTTCGCTACACTCATCGGTGTTAATCAGGTGAGGGCGCACATGAAACGCTACGTGATCTTTGCCGCCATCGGCCCGTTCATCGGGGGCTTTCTGCTGCTGCTCGCGACCACCTATCAGTCCGGCTACTGGACCGAGACCAATGGCGGCGAGGTGGCAAAGCTGTTCGTGGTGTTCGGCAAGTCGCTGACCTACAGCTATCTGTTCGGCATCGTGCCGTCGCTGATGATCGGCGCGGTGGACGACATCCTGATGCACATCCGGCGGATCGGCCCGACGTTGCGGATGCTGCTGGTCGGTGCGGTCGGTTTCCTCGCCGCCGCCTTCATGTACGGTTCGCGCGGCGCCGAGAGCGGCGCGCTGCAGTTCGTGATGTACGGGCTGGTCGGCTTCGTGCCGAGCGTGCTGTCGTCCTGGCTGTCGCATCGCTACGCCGAGATGCCGGCCCCGGTGCCGCAGACCTCGCATTGAGGTGCAGGGTCTCTCGTTAAGCGAAGTAAGGTGAGCACGTTGATCGGGCTCCCTCTCCCCTTGCGGGAGAGGGTTGGGGAGAGGGGTGGCCCCGGGCGAGATGATTGATGCATTCATCGCTCTTGCAATCTTTCGATCGCGCGTCGTCGCAAGGTCAATGGAGAGACCGCCCGTGTGGACCCCTCTCCCTAACCCTCTCCCGCAAGGGGAGAGGGAACCCATCCGCCGGTGCGTCCCTCACGCGCCGAGTCGATGGATTCTTCCTGCAGCGCTCCCGCTGACATTAGACCGCTGATTTGCCCGACGGCGCAAGGCCGCCAGGCGAAAATATTCCTCTTTACACGAACTTCGGAATATGCTAACAATGGCGCGTCTCACCCGTCGAGGGGCGCTCGCGAACGCCACGAACGTGGGTGACGATGCGGTGGCCGCCGGGCGTGCGACAGGCGTGTGTGCGCAAGGCGGACGGCGAAGTCGTGTGGGCCTGCCGCCCCGATGTTGGTGGCAAGTCCGCGAACAGGCTAACGCCTGTCGCTGGCGATGGTGGCACAAAAGCAGAGTCTCACCAGGGCGACCACGTATAAGCCGTAAAACCACTGCGCAGGGAAGGCCGGATGCCTCCGCCGAACCTGTATGCTCGTGCGCGCACTTTCTTTTGTGCACATGGCGCACGGGACCGCGGGTGCGGCGCGCACCCGGTCTTCCCTGCGCCCTCGGCTACTCGGGAGGGCGGAACGAGATGGAAAGCTCGGGCAGATCATGTCGCGAGAATGCGGACGCATATTTCAATGTCATCCCCGCGAACGCGGGGATCCAGTACGCCGCGGCCCATCGGTTCAATCACGACCGTCTCTGGAATACTGGATCACCCGCATGCGCGGGTGATGACACCGAAGATGATGAAACGCGAATACGCTGTTTGACATGTGAATCAGCACCAAATCTCCACCCGCACATGACACAGTGGTAATGTGACGCAACTTGCACCTCCCGAACGCGTTACCCATCTGATGGCCATGCCCGACGACGATATCTTCACGCCGCACCGGACCCACGCCCGCCCGCCCTTTGGTGATGCGCAGGCGCGGGGCAAGGTGATCGACCAGGATGGACGCGAGATCGGCGAGAGCGCCGCGCATCCGCAGTTCGAGAGCTTCAGGTTCGATTTCGGCACCGCGGGCGTAAACCCCTTCGGCAGCCTGACGCGCGAGCAGCGGATTGCGCGGCTGGAGGCGATCGCAAAGCTGCTCGACGTTGCCTTCATCGTGCCCGGCACCAGGATCCGCTACGGCATCGACGGGCTGATCGGCCTGATCCCTGTGGTCGGCGATCTCATCACGACCGCGATCTCGCTGTGGCTGGTGCGCGAGGCCCGCGCGCTCGGTGCGCCCTGGCACATCACGGCGCGGATGCTGGCCAATGTCGCGGTCGACGGCGTGGTCGGTCTCGTGCCGGTCGCGGGCGACGCGTTCGACGTCATGTTCCGCGCCAATGTCCGGAACGTGCGGATGCTGCGCAAATGGCTCGATCGACAGCCCCGGCTTTGAGCCAACTCGAGGCGGCGCGGGTGGTCCACCTCTCCCCGGCGGGGAGAGGTCGATTTTGCGCCAGCAAAAGCGGGTGAGGGGCGCTGCCCTCACGAGAGACCGAAGCCCCTCACCCGGCGCTGCGCGCCGACCTCTCCCAAGGGAGAGGTGAAGAAAAACAAAAGCCCCCGGACAGGTCCGAGGGCTTTTCGTTAGACGGGAGAAGCTTTAGACGGGAGAAGCTTTCGCTTACGCGGCGTCCGCGGCGTCGGTCTGGGCCGGAGCGGGACGCGGGCGGCGCGGCAGCGGGAAAGACTCGCTTTCATAGAGCGTGCGGATACCGTTCTGGTCGAACCGGGCTTCCTCGACCTGCAGATAGGCGCCATTCAGCGAATCCGCCGGCAGCTGCTCCATCGCGAACTGCACGGCTTCGGCGGCAGTGCCGAAACGGCGGTAAGCGAATCCGGCGCGCTTCTTCTTGCGAATGGCGGCGGGGAAGAGTTCGGCAGACGTGTTGTAGTTGAATGGACGCAAAGGACGCATGGTCGAAGACCTCTTTATCTTCTCGGCGGCAGGAGCGGCGAATGGGGTTTTTGGCGTGGGGGGCCACAACGGGCGGCGCCCTGTCTTTCGCCCCCTAATATAGGCGTCTTTGACAGAAATGCGAACCCCGGATGTGCCGGGGCAGGGCACATGCTGAATCCGTGCATAGCAGCGGAACAAAGATTATTAGTTGTTACATTTCAATGACTTAATTCGATTATAGCTTGCCCAGCAGGACCAGGACCAGCAATACGACCAAAATCACCCCGAACAGGCCCATGCCGGAATGGCCCATGCCATAGCCGTAGCCGCCGATCCGGCCGCTATAGCCGCCCAGCAGGATGACGAGCAGGAGGATGATGAGGATCAGTCCGAGCGACATGGCGCCCTCCTCGATAAAAGCGTTTTCAAGCGAAGTGGATACCGGTTCGCGTGAAGAAAACGCGTCAAAGCAAGAAGCGGGGGCCATATCGAGCGACGCCCGCGGCCCCGCGACCCGGAGCAAAGCATATTCCGGGTCGCGAGTCCTTGGTCGATCCGCCGATAAGAGAGCGTTTTCAAGCGAAGTGGACACCGGTTCGCGTGAAGAAAACGCGTCAAAACAAGAGTCTTGAGATACGAGCGCGCTGGCCGTCGGTTTCAGCCCGACGGTTACTTCTTGCTCTCGTCGATCGGGAGCACCTTCAGCGGCGTCGCATAGGGCTCGACGCGCAGGGATTCATTGGCGAGCAGGCCGACCTTGTGCAGCGGCGCCTGCTCGAGATCACCGGAGGCGGATTTGTGCACGGCATATTGCCAGACGCTCAGCGAGCCCTTGGCCGCCAGCAGTTTCGCCACCCCGCCAGCATTCTGGCCGTCGACCTGGGCGAGGTCGGCGTCGGTCAGCCCGATCACGATCTCGTCCTTGGCGGTGATGACCTTGAACAGCGACACCTTGTCGGCGGCATAGGCAGGCATGCTCACAACGCTCTCCATGATGAGGCCGGCAAGGCCGAGACCGAACAGCAGCTTTTTGGACATTTTTGGCATCAGAAAACCCCTTATTTGCGCGCCAGGCTGGCCAACGCCAAAACAGAACCCCGCGCGACCGGTTCTTGGTCGCGCGGGGCGGGAACTTCGTTCGGCAGTTTTACAAAGTTATTTCGGGTTCAGCTTCAGCGCCGCCGAGTTGATGCAGTAGCGCAGGCCGGTCGGGCCGGGGCCGTCGTCGAAGACATGGCCGAGATGGCCGTCGCATTTCGAGCACAGCACCTCGGTGCGGATCATGCCGTGGCTGATGTCGCGCTCCTCGTCGACATGGCTCTCGACCGCGGGCTGCGAGAAGCTCGGCCAGCCGCAGCCGGAGTCGAACTTGGCGTCCGAGTCGAACAGCGTCTGCCCGCAGCCGGCGCAGACATAGGTGCCCTTGCGGGGGTCGTGCTCATACTCGCCGGTGAAGGGGCGCTCGGTCGCCTTTTCCCTCAACACCGCATATTGCATCGGCGTGAGCTCCTTGCGCCACTCGGCGTCGCTCTTGTGGACCTTGGTCTTGGTGTCGGACATCTAACCTCCTTGCAGGGAAGCTCAGTTGGTGACCTTGGCGTTGCTCACCAGCGTCGGCTTCTCGATGTAGTTATCCGGGAAGATCTTCTTCAGGTTCTCGACCTTCG
Organism: Bradyrhizobium jicamae; assembly: GCF_018130695.1. Lineage (GTDB taxonomy): Bacteria > Pseudomonadota > Alphaproteobacteria > Rhizobiales > Xanthobacteraceae > Bradyrhizobium > Bradyrhizobium jicamae_B. The sequence continues at coordinate 67,849 of NZ_JAFCJX010000012.1, forward strand.
GGATGTCATTGTAGGCAATATAGGGCTGGTTCGGGTGCAGCGTGAGATAGTCCTGGTGGTAGGCCTCCGCCGGATAGAACGCTTCGAGCGCGCCGACCTTGGTCACGATCGGCTTCTTGTAGACCTTGGCGGCGTTGAGCTGGGCGATATAGGCATCCGCCGCCTTCTTCTGCTCGCCGGAGGTGGTGAAGATCGCCGAGCGATATTGCGTGCCGGTGTCGGGGCCCTGGCGGTTCAGCTGGGTCGGGTCGTGCACGACGGAGAAGAAGATCTGCAGGATCTTGCCGTAGGAGATCTTCTTCGGGTCGTATTTGATCTCGACCGATTCCGCGTGGCCGGTCGTGCCCATCGAGACCATGTTGTAGTCGGCGGTCGCCTTGCTCCCGCCGGAGTAGCCGGAGACCGCGTTGACGACGCCATTGGTGTGCTGGAACACGCCCTGCACGCCCCAGAAGCAGCCGCCGGCGAGCACCGCGGTCTGGATACCGCCGGCCTCCTGCGCCTCGGTCGTGGGCGGCGGAATGATCACCGCCTCCTCGGCTGCGCGCGAGGGCGCCACCGCAAAGGCGGCAACGGCCAGCGCGCCGAGCGCGGCGGCGGTGAGCGAGAGACGGCTGAGGGAGCTGCGGGGCATGGGATCCTCTCGAAATCGAAGAGCGGGTGCAGTTTAGAGCGGGAGCCGGCGAGCGCAATCGGCGTGGCCGGCGCGGCTACCTCCAGATACGGCGCGAGGCGCAGTTTGTTACGGCCGGCGCCACACGGTTTCGTGAGCAAATCGTCGCGTGTCCAAGGACTTGTGGCTGGAACCGGCCGGACGTCGCGGATCAATGCGTCGCATCGCCGGGGAATGACGGCGTCACACCACCACGCTCAGCCGCTTCGCCGCGCGCGTGATGCCCGTGTACAGCCACCGCGCGCGCGAATCCTGGAACGCAAAGCTCTCGTCGAACAGCACGACGTCGTCCCATTGCGAGCCCTGCGACTTGTGCACGGTCAGCACATAGCCGTAGTCGAACTCGTCATAGGGTTTGCGCTGCTCCCACGGAATGCCCTCGATGCCGCCATCGAAGCACTCGCCGCGGACGGAGACCTTGGTGACCTTGTGGCCGAAGTCCTCGTCCGGCATCACGCGCATGGTGATGATCCTGGACTTCGATTGCGCCCGCGCCTTGACGCGCCACAGCCCGCCGTTGAACAGGCCCTTCTTGCGGTTGTTGCGCAGACAGACCAGCTTGTCGCCGGCGACCGGCAACGGATCCTCGATGTGCTGGCGCTGCCGCACCCGCATGTTGTAGGCGCGGCGGGTGTTGTTGCGGCCGACCAGCACCTGATCGGCGCCCATCACGCGATCCGGATCGAGCTCCTTGCGCGACACCACCTCGCTCTCGCCGTGGCGGCCGATCTCGAGCTCGCGGCCTTCGCGGATGTCCATCGACATCCGCACGATCGGATCGTCCTGCGCCTGGCGATGCACCTCGGTCAGCATCGCGTCGGGCTCGGCGTCGGTGAAGAAGCCGCCGCCCTGGATCGGCGGCAGTTGCGCGGGATCGCCCAGCACCAGCAGCGGGCACTCGAACGACATCAGATCGCGGCCGAGTTCGGCGTCGACCATCGAGCACTCGTCGATCACGATCAGCTTGGCCTTCGAGGCCGGCGCGTCGTCCCACAATTCGAAGCTCGGCTGCTCGACGCCGGACTCGCGGGCGCGGTAGATCAGCGAGTGAATGGTGGAGGCATTGTCGCAACCCTTGTTGCGCATCACCAGCGCTGCCTTGCCGGTGAAGGCCGCGAACTTGACCTCGCCGTCGACGGCTTCCGCAATGTGGCGGGCCAGCGTGGTCTTGCCGGTTCCGGCATAGCCGAACAGGCGAAACACCGGCGGCGTGCCGTTCTTGCCGGGCTTGGCCTTCAGCCATTCGGCGACGGCGTTCAGCGCGGTGTCCTGATGCGGCGTAAAAGTCGTCATGGGGCTTGGTGGAGGAGGGCGCGCGGGGCGGGGGCCGCCGCGACTCATATCCCCAACCTAACCATTCAGGCTAGCAGCGCAAGATGGCGGCTACTGCCAGCCCGGGACGCCGCGCATGTCGGGCAATTGGTGGGCGATGCCCTTGTGGCAGTCGATGCAGGTCTTCTCGCCCGTGAACAGGAAGCGCTGATGGGCGGTCGAGGCGCGCGGCGACTGTTTGGTGATATCCATCGACTGGGCGCTGTGACAGTTGCGGCATTCCAGCGAATCGTTGGCCTTGAAGCGCGCCCATTCGTGGATCGCGAGCTCGAGCCGGTGGTCGACGAACTTGTCCCTGGTGTCGATGCTGCCGAAGATGTGGCCCCAGACCTCCTTCGATGCCTGCATCTTGCGCGCGATCTTGTCGGTCCAGTTGTGCGGGACGTGGCAGTCCGGACAGGAGGCGCGGACGCCGGAGCGGTTCGAGAAATGGATCGTCGATTTCAGCTCGGCAAAGACGTTGTCCTTCATCTCGTGACAGCTGGTGCAGAATTTCTCGGTGTTGGTCAGCTCCAGCGCGGTGTTGAAGCCGCCCCAGAAGATCACGCCGGCGACGAAGCCGGCGAGCACGAGAACGCCGAGCCCGAACACCGAGCTCGGCCGGACCAGAACGCCCCACAATTCCAGCGCAAAGCGCCAGGCGCGCGCAAACCAGCCCTTACGCTCGACAGGCGGATCGGCGGCACTCATCGCTTGCCACCCGGTGCTGCGCGGTTGAGCATCGTGTCGATGTCGACGAAGTCGTTGGTGACCGGCGGCACCGCCAGGTTCTGCGGCACGTGGCACTGCGTGCAGAAGAAGCGGCGCGGCGACACCGAGGCGAGGAACTGGCCGTCGCGGTCCATGAAGTGCGTGATCGAGACCATCGGCGCCTGCGATTCACTGGTGCGGGCGCGCGCATGACAGGACAGGCATTTGTTGCCGTTGATGTCGACCTGGTAGCCGTCGATGGTGTGCGGGATCACCGGCGGCTGTTCGGGATAGTTGCGCGATTCCCGTTCCGAGGTGTTGCGATTTCCCAGCATCGGCGGCGCCGGCCCCTCGTCGTTGAGCGGCGTCGGGCCGCGCAGGCTGGAGTTGAGGCCTTGCGCCAGCAGCGAGGTGGAGGCTGCGACCAGCGCGACGACGATGGCGATGGCGCGGACATGTCCGATCATGTGGTCGTCACCTTCTCGATGCGCACGGCGCATTTCTTGAAGTCGGTCTGCAGCGAGATCGGATCGGTGGCGTCGAGCGTCACCTTGTTGATCAGCTTGGACTCGTCGAACCAGGGCACGAACACCAGACCGCGCGGCGGCCGATCGCGACCGCGCGTTTCCAATCGGACGCGGATGAAGCCACGGCGGGATTCGACCTTCACTTCATCGCCGCGGCGCAGCTTGAGCTCGGTTGCGTCGTCGGGATGCATGTAGCAGACGGCCTCGGGGACGGCCTTGTACAGCTCGGGGACGCGCCGCGTCATGGTGCCGGAATGCCAATGCTCCAGCACGCGGCCGGTGGAGAGCCACAATGGGTAATCCTTGTCGGGCGATTCCGCCGGCGGCTCGTAGGGCAGCGCGAAGATCCGTGCCTTGCCGTCGGGGAAGCCGTAGAACTGCACGCCTGCGCCCTGCTTGACGTAGGGATCAAGTCCCTCGCGGAAGCGCCAGCGCGTCTCCTGGCCGTTCACGACAGGCCAGCGCAGGCCGCGGACCTGATGATAGGTGTCGTACGGCGCGAGATCGTGGCCATGCCCGCGCCCGAACGAGGCGTATTCCTCGAACAGTCCCTTGTGGACGTAGAAGCCGTAGGCCTTCGACTCGTCATTGTCGTAGCCCGCTTCGATGTCGCTGAGCGGAAACTTGTCGACCTCGCCATTCCCAAAGAGCACGTCGAACAGCGTCTTGCCACGATACTCCGGCTTCTTCGCGATCAGCTCCTCTGGCCAGACCTCCTCGATCCTGAAGCGTTTTGAAAATTCCATCAGCTGCCAGAGATCGGATTTCGCCTCGCCCGGCGCGGAGACGAGCTGATGCCAGACATGGGTGCGGCGCTCGGCATTGCCATAGGCTCCTTCTTTCTCGACCCACATCGCCGCAGGCAGGATCAGGTCGGCGGCAAGCGCAGTCACGGACGGATAGGCATCCGAGACGACGATGAAGTTCTCGGGATTGCGATAGCCGATCCAGGCTTCCTCGTTGGTGTTGGCGGCGGCCTGCAGGTTGTTGTTGACCTGGACCCAGTAGGCGTTGAGCAGCCCGTCCTTCAGCATCCGGTTCTGCAGCACGGCGTGATAGCCGGGCTTGTCGGGAATGGTGCCCTCGGGGAGCTTCCAGATCTGCTCGGCCTTCGCGCGGTGTTCCTTGTTGGTCACCACCATGTCGGCCGGCAGGCGATGCGAGAAGGTGCCGACCTCGCGCGCGGTGCCGCAGGCCGAGGGCTGGCCGGTCAGCGAGAACGGGCTGTTGCCGGGCTCGGAGATTTTCCCGGTCAGCAAATGGATGTTGTAGACGAGGTTGTTGCACCAGACGCCGCGGGTGTGCTGGTTGAAGCCCATGGTCCAGAAGCTCATCACCTTGACCTTGGGGTCGGCATAGAGCTCGGCCAGCGCCTCCAGCCGGTTCAGCGGCACGCCGGCCATCTCGGCGGCCTTCTCCAGCGTGTACGCGGACAGGAACTTGACGTAGTCGTCGTAGCTCATGTCCTGGGCGTCGCCGGCCTTGGCGCGCCCGGTGGCCTTCTTCTCCAGCGGATGCTCCGGCCGCAGGCCATAGCCGATGTCGGTCTGGCCGCGCTTGAACAGCGTGTGCTTGCTGACGAACTCCTTGTTGACGCGCCCGGTCTTGACGATGTGGTTGGCGATCGCGTTCAGAAGATAGAGATCGGTTTGCGGCGTGAACACCAAGCCGATGTCGGCGAGGTCGAACGAGCGATGCTCGAAGGTCGAGAGCACGGCGACGCGAACGTGCGGCGCGGAGAGCCTGCGGTCGGCGACGCGGGTCCACAGGATCGGATGCATCTCCGCCATGTTCGAACCCCACAGCACGAACGCATCGGCGGCCTCGATATCATCGTAGCAGCCCATCGGCTCGTCGATGCCGAAGCTGCGCATGAAGCCGACCGCGGCGGACGCCATGCAATGCCGCGCGTTCGGATCGATATTGTTGGAGCGGAAGCCGGCCTTGAACAGCTTTGATGCCGCGTAGCCTTCCCAAATCGTCCACTGGCCGGAGCCGAACATGCCGACGCCGCTCGGCCCACGCCTCTTCAACGCGTCCTTGAACTTCTCGGCCATGATGTCGAAGGCCTCGTCCCACGACACAGGCGTGAACTCGCCGTTTTTGTCGTATTTGCCGGCGGTCTTGCGCAGCATCGGTTTGGTCAAGCGGTCGTGGCCGTACATGATCTTGGAAAGGAAATAGCCCTTCACGCAGTTGAGGCCGCGATTGACCTCCGACTTGATATCGCCGTGGGTGGCGACGACGCGGTTGTCCTTGGTCGCGACCATCACGCTGCAGCCGGTGCCGCAGAACCGGCACGGCGCCTTATCCCATTTCAGCTCGCTGGCGCTGCGCTCGGTGACGAGATTGGCGGCGTTTGCGGCGCCGGGCAGTCCACCGGCGAGCGCTGCCATCGCGGCGGCTTCCAGCTTCAAAACCTGTCGGCGATCGAGCTTGGGCGCGGTCATGACGATGTCCTCGAATGGTGCGTTACGCGTCGGCGTCGATGGCGTGGAAGACGAGCGAGGCCGAATAGATGCCTGGCAGCGCCGCGATGGTGTTGAGCGTCGAGCCGAGCGATCCGGCGTCGGCGGCATCGACGACGACCACGAGCTTGCCGCGCGGATCGCGGTCGAAAATCTCGCAGTCCGGCAGGGCTTCGATTTCGGTTGCGACTGCAGTGAGCCGCTCGGGGCGCGTCTGCACCAGAATGCTCGCGATCTCGCCGCCGGGCGGCGCGACGACGGCATCGGCCGACAGCAACCGTCCCGTCATCAATGCCCTGCGGTCGATCGTCCTGTTGGCTTCTCGTCATGGGATGTCCTCAGTGCGTTGGCGGACCGGGCGGGCCGGCGACCATCTGGTAGATCCACACCGCGAGCCCGTAGCTGCCGACGGTCGCCACCGCGAGCGCGGGCATCACCACGGCGGTCAGGAACAGGAATGCGAAGATTTCCATCCGTCGGCGGCGGGAGCGCTCGGATTTGTCGTCACTCACGGCGGACATGCGGGTCTCTCCTCGGAAGGATGCGAATGAGACGGCGTCCGGGCCGTTGCCTTCATGGATATTAGAAAGCTTGTGGGAACGATCGTTGATCTGGATCAACCCGGCCGCCGCAAGGCTGTTGATCCCGGCCGTGAATCCGCAAGCCGGCGAAGCGCCTCGGAACCGGAATCGGCCCTTCCGCTCCGCGGAATTGGAGTTTTGCCCCCGAGGCTAGACTTGAGTCCCGCCGGGTCTAGACTGCCTGAAAACAACAAGTGGTCCGGCGAGCGACCTTGGGAGTGACCTCATGAAGTTCGGAATCTTCTACGAGCTGCAACTGCCGCGTCCGTGGAACGACGGCGACGAACTCCGCCTCTACCAGAACGCGCTGACGCAGCTCGAGACCGCCGACCGGCTCGGCTACGACTACGCCTGGGTCGTCGAGCATCACTTCCTCGAGGAGTACTCGCACTCGCCGGCACCGGAATCCTTCCTCGCCGCCGCGAGCCAGCGCACCAGGCAGATCCGGCTTGGTCACGGCATCTTCCAGCTCACCACCAATCATCCGGCGCGCGTCGCCGAGCGAGTCGCGGTGCTTGATCTGCTCTCGAACGGCCGCTGCGAGTTCGGCATGGGCGAGAGCGCCTCGATCACCGAGCTGACGCCGTTCGGCCGCGACATGGAGACCAAGCGCGAGGTGTTCGAGGAGGCTGTTCAGGCGATCTTCCCGATGTTCACCAGGGTCGGCACCGAGCATCACGGCAGGTATTTCGACATTCCCCTGCGCAACGTGGTGCCGAAGCCGGTGCAGAAGCCGCATCCGCCGCTCTGGATGGCGTGCTCGCAATTGCCGACCATCGAGCGTGCCGGGCAGAACGGCTTTGGCGCGCTCGGCTTCCAGTTCGTCAGCGCGGAGGCGGCGCATGCCTGGGTGCACGCCTATTACAACGCGATCACCAAGCGGCTGAAGAAGCTCGCCGACTACGAGATCAACCCGAACATGGCGCTGGTCTCGTTCTTCATGTGCGCCGAGACCGACGAGGAGGCGCGCCGCCGCGCCGACGGCGCCACCTTCTTCCAGTTCGCGCTGCGCTATTACGGCCAGTCGCAGAACCGGCAGCGCCCGGCGCCGGGCACCGTCAACATGTGGGACGAGTACAACAAGTGGAAGCGCGAGAATCCGGAGGCGCAGGAGGCCGCACTGCGCGGCGGCCTGATCGGCTCGCCGGAGACGATCCGCAAGAAGCTGCGGCGTTTTCGATCGTCGCATATCGACCAGGTGATCCTGCTCAACCAGGCCGGCAAGAACACCCATGAGCATATCTGCGAGTCGCTGGAGCTGTTTGGCCGCGAAGTGATGCCGGAGTTTCAGAATGACCCCGAACACGACGAATGGAAGAAAGCTGTGCTGAGCGGCGCGATCCAGTTGGAAGAAATCGATACCGATGCCTTCAATGATCGCTACGGTAAACTCGCTGTGAATGTCGGCGCGAAAGTCGCCGCCGGCTGATGATTGCATGAGCAGTCGGAACTTCACGATTCACGCGTGAAAGAATTTCGCTGCTGCAAATTCCAACGTTGAAAGAAAGCGAATGCGAAATGCCCGCGCGACAGTGCGGGCATCGCTATTTTTGCGGGGTGCTCGACAGCGCCATCGCGCGCAACCATCATCATCGCACTGCATGATCGCTTAACTCAGCGAACATGTTTGAAGCGGAGATGTTGGCAATGAAGCGTCGCGACTTTCTAAAATTCTCTCTCGGCTCAGCCGCGATCGCCGGATTGTCGTCGCCCGCGCTTGCACAAGGCAGCGTGAAGGAAATTCGTGTCGGTTACCAGAAGAACGGCGTACTGGTCATCGCGCGACAGCGCGCCACGCTGGAAAATCATTTCAAGCCCCAGGGCATCGACATCAAATGGGTCGAGTTCTCCTCGGGCCCTCCGATGATGGAAGCGATGAATGTCGGCAGCATCGATTACGGCGCGGTCGGCGATTCGCCGCCGGTGTTCGCGCAGGCCGCGGGCGCGGCGATCGTCTATGCCGCCGGCCAGCCCGTCACCAACGGGCAGGGCATCCTGGTGCCGCAGAACTCGCCGATCCAGCGGATCGCCGACCTCAAAGGCAAGCGGATCGGCTTCACCAAGGGCTCCAGCGCGCACAACATCGTGGTGCAGACGCTGGAGAAGGTCGGCCTGACCTATGCCGACATCACGCCGGTTTATCTGACGCCGCCCGATGCAGGGCCGGCCTTCGCCAATGGCTCGATCGACGCCTGGGCGATCTGGGATCCCTATTTCGCGATCGGCGAGACCAAGCAGAACGGCCGCATCCTGGTGAACGCGTTCGAGATCACCAAGACCAACTCGTTCTACATCGCCAACCGCGAGTTCGCGAAGACCAACGGCCATCTGCTGCAGCAGATCATCGACGTCACGACATCGACCGCGGCCTGGGCGGAGGCACATCGGGACGAAGTGGCGAAGACATTGAGCGCGGTGACCGGCATCGCGCTGGATATCCAGACCATCGCCGCGAGCCGTTCCGAGTTCAGGGTCGGACCCATCACCGACGACATCATCGCGACCCAGCAGGGCGTTGCCGATCGCTTCTTCAAGCTCGGCCTGATCCCGAAGCAGATCGCGATCCGCGACGCCGTGTGGCGCCGGGCCCAGACCTGATCGTTCATCCATTCCATCTCAACGCAGAGGATGTCCCATGACGCGTTTGTTGCAACGCTGGATCACGCGTGCGGTGCTGTCGATCAGCATCGTCACCGCGGCGGTCAGCGCCTCCTATGGCCAGGACAAAGTGGTCCGCATCGGCTACCAGAAATACGGCAAGCTGGTGCTGCTGAAGAGCAAGGGCACGCTGGACGAGAAGCTGAAGGAGATCGGCTACAGGGCTGTGTGGACCGAGTTTCCCTCCGGCCCGCCGCTGCTCGAGGCGCTCAATGTCGGCGCAATCGATTTCGGCAACACCGGCGAGGCGCCGCCGGTCTTCGCACAGGCCGCGGGCGCGCCGATCCAGTACGTCGCCTATGAGCCGCCGGCGCCGAAGGGCGAGGCGATCCTGGTGCCGAAGGACAGCCCGATCAAATCGGTCGCTGAGCTCAAGGGCAAGAAGGTCGCGCTGAACAAGGGCTCCAACGTCCATTATCTGCTGGTGAAGGCGCTCGAGAAGGCCGGCGTCAAATATAGCGACGTCGAGGTCGCCTATCTTGCGCCCGCCGATGCCCGTGCGGCGTTCGAGCGCGGCGCGGTCGACGCGTGGGTGATCTGGGATCCGTTCCAGTCGGCGGCTGAAGCTGCGACCGGTGCACGGACGCTCGCCGACGGCACCGGGCTCGTCGCCAACTATCAGTTCTATTTCTCATCGAAAAAGTTCCTGCAGAGCGAAGCCAAGGTCGTCGACAGCGTGCTGGCGCAGCTCAGTGCGGTCGACGACTGGGCCAAGGGCGACATCCATGCGGTGGCCGAGCAACTGGCGCCGACCATCGGTCTGTCGGTGCCGGTGGTCGAGGTGGCGCTGAAACGCCAGTCCTACGGCATCAAGCCGATCACCGATGCCGTGATCGCCGACCAGCAGCGGGTCGCCGACAGCTTCTTCGCGCTCGGCCTTATTCCAAAGCAGATCAAGATTTCCGACGTCGCAGGGAGGCCGGGCACATGAGCACCGCAACCAACGCCAACATCCTCTGGTTCCTGCCGACCCATGGCGACAGCCGCTACCTCGGCACGTCGATCGGCGGCCGCGAGGTGAACTTCAACTACCTGCGCCAGATCGCGCAGGCCGCTGACCAACTCGGCTATTACGGCGTGCTGCTGCCGACCGGGCGCAGCTGCGAGGACTCCTGGGTCGTGGCGTCAGCCGTCGCGCCATGGACGGAGCGGTTGCGCTACCTGGTGGCAGTGAGGCCCGGCCTGCAATCGCCCGCCGTTGCGGCGCGCATGACGGCGACGCTCGACCGGCTGTCGAACGGACGACTGCTGATCAACGTCGTCACCGGCGGCGATCCCGTTGAGAACAAGGGCGATGGCATCTTCCTGCCCCATGACGAGCGCTACGCGGTGACGCGTGAGTTCCTCAACGTCTACAGCGACCTGCTCGCCGGCAAGACCGTCAATGTCGAGGGCAAGCACATTCGCATCGAAGATGGCCGGCTGCTTTTCAATCCCGTGCAGTCGCCGCGGCCGCCGCTCTATTTCGGCGGCTCGTCGGATGCCGGCATCGATGTCGCCGTCGACACCGTCGACAAATATCTCACCTGGGGCGAGCCGCCGGCGCAGGTTGCCGACAAGGTCGCGCGGGTGAAGGCGATCGCTGAGGCGCGCGGGCGCAAGCTGTCCTTCGGCATCCGCCTGCATGTGATCGTGCGCGAGACCAATGCGGAGGCCTGGAAGGCCGCCGACGAACTGATCCAGTACGTCACCGACGATACGGTCGCGGCCGCGCAGAAAATCTTTGCGCGGATGGACTCGGTCGGCCAGCAGCGGATGGCGGAGCTGCACGGCGGCCGACGCGACAAGCTCGAGATCAGCCCGAACCTGTGGGCCGGCGTCGGCCTGGTCCGCGGCGGCGCCGGCACGGCGCTGGTCGGCGATCCCCCGACGGTTGCTGCACGCATCAGGGAGTATCAGGACCTCGGCATCGATACCTTCATCCTGTCGGGCTACCCGCATCTGGAGGAAGCCTATCGCTTCGCCGAGCTCGTCTTCCCGCTGCTGTCGCTGTCGCAGCCCGGCAATGTGACGCCGATCCGCGTCAACACCGGGCCGTTCGGCGAAACCATCGGCAATGACTACCGCCCGCAGAAACAGGCCTCGCAATCATGAGTCTCATCGATAGTGTTTCGCGCGTCACTGCCCCAAAACTTCCGCGCGTCGATGGCTTGATCCCCTGGATCGTGCCGCTCGCCATCATCCTGATCTGGCAGCTCGCCTGCGTCACCGGCTTCGTGCCGTCGCGGGTGCTGCCGGCGCCGACCGATGTCGCGCTGGCGGGCTGGAAGCTGCTGCTGTCGGGCGAGCTGATCAAGAACATCTGGGTCAGCTTCTGGCGCGCCAGCATTGGCTTCCTGATCGGCGGCAGCATCGGCTTCGCGTTTGGCCTCGCCAACGGCCTGTCAAAGCTCTCCAGCCAGCTCACCGACACCACGCTGCAGATGGTGCGCAACATCCCGCATCTGGCCCTGATCCCGCTGGTCATCCTCTGGTTCGGGATCGATGAGTCGGCAAAACTGTTCCTGGTCGCGCTCGGCGTGTTCTTCCCGATCTATCTCAACACGCTGCACGGCATCCGCACCGTCGATCCGCAGCTGATCGAGATGGGCCGTATTTACGGCATGACCGACGGCGAGTTGTTCCGCCGCGTGATCTTCCCCGGCGCGCTGCCGTCGATCTTCGTCGGCCTGCGCTTCGCGCTCGGCATCATGTGGCTGACCTTGATCGTGGCGGAGACCATCGCGGCCTCGTCGGGCCTCGGCTACATGGCGATGCAGGCGCGCGAATTCATGCTGATCGACGTCGTCGTGCTCTCGATCCTGATCTACGCATTGCTCGGCAAGCTCGCCGACAGCGCCTCGCGGGCGCTGGAGCGGCTGACCTTGTCCTGGCACCCGGCCTTTCAGAAACAGTGAGTGAAGAAAATGCAACAGGCGCTTCGTTTCCAACCTGTGGACGCCGACCCGGTCGATCGTAGCGAGTTCATCGAACAGGCGCGGCAATTGCGGCGCGGTTCGGAAGGCGCGGCCCGCGGGCTGTCGTTGACGATCCGGGACTTGCGCAAATCCTTCGGCGACAACGAAGTGCTGCGCGGGATCGATCTGCACATCCCCGCCGGCCAGTTCGTCGCCATCGTCGGCCGCAGCGGCTGCGGCAAGAGCACGCTGCTGCGGCTGATTGCAGGCCTCGAGAAGGCGACCGCGGGCAGCATCGCCTTCAGCGAGGAAGTTCGCGCGCAGGACGTCCGCGTCATGTTCCAGGAGCCGCGGCTGCTGCCCTGGGCGCGGGTGCTGTCCAATGTCGAGGTCGGTCTTGGGCGTGATCGCGCCTCCGCCGATGCGCAGGCACGCGCCGAGCGGGCGCTGCTCGAGGTTGGCCTCGGCGACAAGCGCGGGCAATGGCCCTCGGTGCTGTCAGGCGGCCAGAAGCAGCGCGTCGCGCTGGCCCGCGCGCTGGTCAGCCGGCCGCGCGTGCTCGCCTTCGACGAGCCGCTCGGTGCGCTCGATGCGCTGACGCGGATCTCGATGCAGCAAATGCTCGAACGGGTCTGGCGCGACCAGGGCTTCACCGCAATGCTGGTGACGCACGACGTCGCCGAAGCCGTCGCGCTCGCCGAACGCGTGCTTGTCATCGAAGACGGTCGCATCGCCGAGGATTTCGCGGTCGACCTGCCGCGGCCACGCCGTCGCGGCTCGGCGGAGCTCGCGGCGCTGGAGGGCACGATCCTGAAGCACCTGCTGGAAGGCAGCGAAGAGACGTCAGACCTTTGAGGCCGTCATGAACAGCGTCGTCCGCACCATCTCCGTCGACCGCACCGTCTCCGCCGACGATTTCCGCGGCGCCATGCGTCATCTGACCGGCGGCGTCAGTGTCATCACGGCGGGCCGTGGCCGGGACGTGTCGGGAATGACGGTGACGTCGGTGTCGTCGCTCGCGGTGGATCCACCGTCCCTGATCGTCAGCATCAACCGGTCCGCGTCGTCATGGCCGCTGATCCAGCGCCATGGCGCGTTCGGCGTCAACATGCTGACCGCGGATCAGAGCGACATCGCCGAACGCTTTGCCGGCAAGGGCGGGCTCAAGGGCGTCCAGCGTTTCGCCGGCGCCGAATGGACGACAAGGGCCTCGGGCGTACCGCTGCTGGTCGGTGCGCTCGCAGCCCTCGACTGCGAGGTCGAGGAGGTCATCGAGCGCCACTCGCACGCGATCGTCATCGGTCGCGTGCTCGATGTAGTGACCTCGCAGCGATCCGCCGCGCTGGCCTACTGGCACGGCGAATATGTCGCGATCGACCGGGAAGAGGATGCCGCACGGCTGGCCGAGGTCAGCCTGCCGTCGCGCCATGTCCATGCGCGGGGATTGCGCTAGCGCTCTGGTTGTGTCCGGGCAGAAACGTCCAGTTGTTAAACGCCGATTAAGCTTGCAGTCGTGAGCTGCAGAATTCACTGAAACTACACCAAACAAGCGAACCTTTCCCCGGATTGTGACGGCCTTCACTCCAGGTTGTAACCCCCTGTGCTAATGGATCAGCTGGGTGTGTACGTCAGCATTTTGGTTGGGGACCAATGGCCGTTCGCAGATTGCCGCAAGGGCAAGCCCCTACCGGGGTAGCGCGTCGGCGCTGGCATGAGGAGCGGTCGCTGCGGAGCGCGATCCGGATGGCCCGCATGGGCTACTGGGAGGCGCACAGCGCCGCCGCAACCGATTTCTGGATATCGCCCGAGTTCGCCGCCTTTTACGAGTTCGAAACGGTCGACGGCTCGATCTCCATCGCGACGGTTCACGCGCGCTATCTGCCGGAAAGCCGGACGATTCTGGAGGCGCATTACGCGGCCTGCTGGGTGGAGGGGAAACCCTATGCGGTGCAGGCCAGGCTCCGCAGGCCCGATGGTCGCCTGCTCGACTGCGTCGTGCATGGCGAGCCGGAGTTCGACGCGCTCGGTCAGGTCTGTCGGGTGTCCGGTATTGTCCGTGACGTCACCGAGGAAACCTCCGCGCTGCGGCGGCTGGCGGAGAGCGAGCAAAAGCTCGCCGATTTTGTCAGCACCGCTTCGGACTGGTGCTGGGAGAGCGACGTCAATCATCGGCTGCTGCCCTATCCCAAGTTGCTTGACGGCAATGCGGCCTTCCAGACGGTGGCGGCTGGCGCGAAGGCGCGCTGGGAACTGGCTTATGCACCCGAGGATGCAGAAGGCATGGCGCGGCACCGCGCCGACATGGAAGCCCATCGTCCTTTCCGCGACTTCACCTATACGGTGATCGGCCAGGACGGGTCTCGCGTCAGCATCAGCACGAGCGGCAAGCCGATTTACGCCGATGACGGCAGCTTTCTCGGCTATCGCGGTACGGCCAGCGACATCACCCAGCTCAGGGCGGCGAAGGCACTGCTCGACCAGCGCACGCGCGCGCTGGAGGAAGCCCACCAGCTCGGCAAGATCGGCACCTGGAGCTACCGGCTGGATACCGGCCGCACGGTTTGGGCGCCCGAGCTCTACCAGCTTCTCGGTTTCGACCCCGACACGTTCGAGCCGACCGATGAGAGCGTGAATCGCCAATTCCTGGGCGACGATGCCGACCGTCTCCGCAACGTCCAGAAACGGGTGGTTCGCACCCGAAGGACCGAGGCCACGGATTTGCGCGTCCTGCACGCGGACGGCACGCCCCGCGATCTGGCTGTCATCTGCAAGGCTGAGGTCGCCCACGACAAGGTCATCGGCATTATCGGCACCGTGCAGGACGTGACCGAGCGGAAGGAGGCCGAGCGCCAGCTCGAGCAGCTCGCCTACACCGATCCTTTGACCGGCCTTGCCAATCGCGCGCTGTTCAAGCGCCAGCTCGCGACCCTGATCGAGGGCTGTGCCCTCGACGGCCGGGTCGGTGCGCTGCTGCTCATCGACCTCGATCGCTTCAAGGAGGTCAACGATTCCCTCGGCCATGCCGCCGGCGACGAATTGCTGATCCGCGTGGCCGCTGTGCTGCGGCAGGAGTTGGGGCCGCGTGCCTTCATCGCGCGGCTCGGCGGCGACGAGTTCGCTGTGGTGGCGGAGGGATGCGACACGTCGGACGCCGCGCTGACCGGGCTTGCCGATCGGCTCATCGGCAGGATGTCCGGCCCCGTCGATCTCACCGAGGGCGAGGCCTTCGTCGGCGCCACCATCGGCATCGCGCGTCTGCCGGAGCATGGCGCGACGGCGGAGACGGCCGTGCGCAACGCGGATCTGTCGCTCTACATGGCCAAGGAGGCCGGACGCGGCCGGGCGCAATTGTTCGAGCCGGTCTATGCCCAGGCAGTCGATCAGAGGTTAGATCTCGCGCGTCATCTGCGCCACGCCGTGGAGACCGGCGCGCTGCATGCACATTACCAACCGCAGGTGGATTTGCGGACCGGTCTCGTCATTGGCTTCGAAGCGCTGCTGCGCTGGACCCATCCCGAGCGCGGGCCGATCTCACCGGAGGAGTTCATCCCGATCGCCGAAAGCTCCGGGCTCATCGTCGATCTCGGTCTGTGGGTGCTGCGCGAAGCGTGTCGTCAGGGCCGTGCCTGGCTGGACGCCGGATTGCCGCGGCGCTCCGTGTCGGTCAACGTCTCGCCGGCGCAGATCTGGAGCGTGGATTTCGAGGCGTCCGTCGCGGCCGTGCTGGCGGAGACCGGCTTTCCGCCGGAGCTATTGTGCCTGGAGCTGACCGAGAGCCTGTTCGTGGATCATACCGAGCAGCGCATCAGCCGCACGCTGACGGCGCTCTCCGCGCTCGGCGCCCGGCTGGCGCTGGACGATTTTGGCTCGGGCTATTCCTCGCTCGGCTATCTAACGCGCCTGCCTTTCGACCGGCTCAAGGTAGATCGGGCCTTCGTGGATGGCATTTCCACCGCACCCGACAAGCGCAAGCTGCTCGGCGGCATCATCGCCCTTGCGCATGGGCTCGGCATGACTGTGGTGGCGGAGGGCGCCGAACTGCCGGCCGAACTCGACGTGCTCGGCGGGCTCGATTGTGACGTGGTGCAGGGCTTCGTCTTTTCCCAGCCGGTCGCGCCCGACAAGGCGCCGCTGGTGGCCGTCCGCATCGAGCGCGAGGCGTACGAAATACAGCGGAAACGGGCTGGCCTCTAACGCGTGATGAAGATTCATGCGGCGAAGCAGCGCGGCAACGTCGGGTGTGGTGTTTTTCCGAGCGACGGGCTACGCATCGCTCTGAGATGAGATTTCTTCTCGGAGACTAACGGCTTGATGAAGCGCGTGGGAACCTGGCTGTTCTATGCCGTTGGCGCGGTCGCGGTCGCCTATCTGGCGCTCTACGCCTATGCGATGTTCACCGGCCGCGATATGACGCCAGGCGATCCCATCCACATCTTCCGCAAGCCCGACGCGCCGAGCTATTCCTGAAAATGAATCGGGCCGGACGAGGTCCGGCCCGCTGTGATTGTCGGTGTGGCGGCGCGCGTTATCCGGCCATCCGCTGGTAGTCCGGCGCGCCGTTGCCGGCGGGCGTGATTGGGATGCCGCCGTCGGCATATTCGTTCAGCTTGTTGCGTAGCGTGCGGATCGAGATGCCGAGGATGTTGGCGGCATGGGTCCGGTTGCCGAGGCAATGCTTCAGCGTCTCCAGGATCAGATCGCGCTCGACATCGGCCACCGTGCGGCCGACCATGGCGCGGGTCACCTGCTCCGCGGCGAGGGTTGCATGCGCCACGGCGGGAGCAGTCTTGGCGAGGTCGAGACGATCGCCATCCGGGGTGATGATCGCGTCCGCGCCGATCTCGTCGCCCTGCGCCATCAGCACCGCGCGATGGATGGTGTTCTCGAGCTCGCGGACGTTGCCCTGCCAGCGGTTCGAGGTCAGCACCTTGCGCGCTTCGTCGGAGATCGGACGCACCGGCACGCCGTTGGCGTCGGCATATTTCTTGGCGAAATGCTGCGACAGTTCGAGGATGTCGGCCGGACGATCGCGCAGCGCGGGGATCTTGAGGTTGACCACGTTGAGGCGGAACAGCAGGTCCTCGCGGAAGGTGCCTTCGCGGACCGCTTCCGAGAGATTGCGGTTCGAGGTCGCGATGATGCGGATATCGACGGGCACCGGCTTGGTGCCGCCGACGCGATCGATCACGCGCTCCTGGATCGCGCGCAGCAGTTTCGATTGCAGGCGGACATCCATCTCCGAGATTTCGTCGAGCAGCAGAGTGCCGCCGGTCGCTTCCTCGAACTTGCCGATGCGGCGGGCGATGGCGCCGGTGAAGGCGCCCTTCTCATGGCCGAACAGTTCGGACTCCAGCAGATGCTCGGGGATCGCAGCGCAGTTGATCGAGATGAACGGGCGCTTGGCGCGGGCCGAGCGCGAGTGGACGTAGCGCGCCAGCACTTCCTTGCCGGTGCCGGACTCGCCGGTGACCATCACCGAGGCATCCGAGCCCGCGATCTGCTGCGCGAGCTTGATCACCTTGCCCATCGCCTCGTCGCGCCAGACGAGATCGCGGGCGTCGTTGGCGACCGCCGCCAGCACCGCGGCGATCAGCTCGGGATCGGGCGGCAGCGGGATGTATTCCTTGGCGCCGGCGTGGATCGCCGCGACCGCGGCGCGGGCGTCGTTGGAGATGCCGCAAGCCACGATCGGCACATGGATATGCTCGGCTTCGAGCCGCATCACGAGGTCGCGGATGTCGAGGTTGACGTCGACCAGCAGCAGATCGGCGCCCTTGCCGCCGCGCAGCACGGCCATCGCCTGTTCGGCGGCTTCGGCGTGGGTCACGGAGGCGCCGTTGTCCATCGCGATCTTGGTGGCGGTCGTGAGCTGGCCCTTCAATGTGCCAACGATGAGAAGCCGCATGATGATCTCCTGTTCGTCCTGTCGCGCCAGTCAGGCGCGCCCGCGTTAGATGTTAAGAGCGTTCTGCCTTGATGATTTCGGTCATGGTCACGCCAAGCTTGTCTTCCACCAGCACCACTTCGCCGCGCGCCACCAGGCGGTTGTTGACATAGATGTCGATGGCTTCACCGACGCGGCGGTCGAGCTCCAGCACGGTGCCGGGCCCGAGCTTCAGCAGGTCGCCGACGTCCATCTTGGAGCGGCCGAGCACGGCCGAGACCTGCACCGGCACGTCGAACACGGCCTCGAGGTCGGCGGCAATGCGCGAGGCGTTTTCGTCCTCGTTGTAGCCGATGTCGTCGATCGACGGAGCGTCGGCCGAGTTGAGGTCGGGAAGCGGGACGTGCGGGTCAGTGCCGGTCATGGTTCAGTCCTCTCGGCCCCCTCAGCTGGCCTGATTGCGGGACGCCAGATAGCGCCCCACGAGTTCGTTGATCTTGGTCTCGATCGCCGCGCGCTCCAGCACCACGCCGCCGTCGGCCCATTCGATCCGGCAGTCGCCGGTGGCAATGGTCGGCTCGGCCAGGATGACGAGGCGGCCCTGGAAGCCGCTATGCGCGGCCATCCGCTCGATGGCTTCGCGCGCGCCTTCGTAGAGCGCATCGTTGATGCGGACCACCAGATGCGGCGTCTCGACCAGATGCGAGAAGCAGTCGCTGACCAGCGCGGTGATCTCGCCGAGCGGCTCGCGGGCGATCAGCTCGGTGCAGAGCTTTCGTGCGACCGCGACCGCGACGTCGACCGCCTCGGTCTCCATCCGCGTCTCGATCCCGGCAAAGCGCGCCGCGATGCCCTGGATCGAAACCTTGATCTCCTCCAGCGCGAGCGCCTGGCGGCGGTCGCTCTCGACCTTGGCCTCGCGCTGCGCGGCATCGTAGCCGGCGCGATAGGCGCGGGCCTCGGCGTCGGCGATCTTCTGCGCGATCTCGGCCGGCGTCGCCGCGGGCGCGCGCGACTTGTCGGGAGCTGCGAAGTCGGTGTCGAACAGGAATTTCGCGGGCGCGGCCATCAGTACACCAGCTCGTCGTCGGCGCGGTTCTTGGTCAGGGTGATCTCGCCACGCGCGGCCATGTCCTTGGCGAGGTTGACGAGCAGCGCCTGCGCCTCGTCGACGTCGCGCAGCCGCACCGGGCCCATCGCCGCCATGTCGTCCAGCAGCATCTTGCCGGCGCGCGAGGACATGTTGCCGAGGAAGAAGCTGCGGACCTCCTCGTTGGCGCTCTTCAGCGCCACCGCGAGCTTGTCCTTGTCGACGTTGCGCATCAGCGTCTGCGCCGAGCCGGCGTCGAGCTTGATCAGATCGTCGAAGGTGAACATCAGCGCCTTGATGCGCTCGGCCGATTCCCGGTTTTCCTCCTCCAGCGAGGTGATGAAACGGGTTTCGGTCTGGCGGTCGAAATTGTTGAAGATTTCCGCCATCACCTCATGGGCGTCGCGGCGGCGGGTCTGCGACAGGTTGGACATGAATTCGGTGCGCAGCGTCTGCTCGACGCGCTCGATCACTTCCTTCTGCACCGCCTCCATCCGCAGCATGCGCCCGACCACGTCGAGCGCGATGTCCTCGGGCAGGATCGCCAGCACGCGCGCGGCATGCTCCGGCTTCAGCTTCGACAGCACCACGGCGATGGTCTGCGGGTACTCGTTCTTGAGGTAGTTGGCGAGCACCTCTTCCTGCACGTTGGAGAGCTTCTCCCACATGTTGCGGCCGGCGGGACCGCGGATCTCGTCCATGATGCCGGTGACGCGCTCGGCCGGCAGGTATTGCTGCAGCAGCCGCTCGGTGGCGTCGAAATTGCCCATCAGCGCGCCGGAGGCCGACATGCGGGAGACGAATTCCAGCAGCAGGTCCTCGACCACCTCGGCCTCGACCGTGCCGAGCGTCGACATGTGAATCGAGAGGTCGCGCACCTCGTCGTCGTCGAGCTGGGCCCAGACTTTGCCGCCATACTGCTCGCCGAGCGCCAGCATCAGGATCGCCGCGCGTTTCGGACCGGGCAACGGCTTGCCCTTGGGACGATTGCCCTGCCGGCCCGCCAGCGTGGAGAGCACGGTCGAGATGTCATTGGCGTTGACGTTCTGCGGTACGGCCATTTCAGGTCTCGGCGGGTTCGCTCAACCATTGACGGACAATGGCGGCGGTCTCGTTCGGATTGCGTTCGGCCAGTTCGCCGACCCGGTGCACGGCCTGGGCGTGGACCTGGCCCTGGATCTGGGCGACGTCGATCGCCGTTGCGGCGGCGCTGCCGCCCGGCAGCATGACCTGGCCAGATCCGCCGGCGCCGTCGGCCTGCGCGCTGCCATCGGCGAGTGCCGGCACGGCCTGGCCGGTCAGCGCGGGGATCACTTCGGAAGCCAGGATGCGCTTGACCAGCGGGCGGATCACCATGAACAGCACGACCAGGCCGAGCAGCATCATCACGCCGAGCTCGATGACGTACATCACGTCATCCTTGGTGAACTGCAGCATGCCGAGGAAGCCGGTCGGCTCGTTGAGCGGGGCGACGGCCGGCGGCTCGGCGAAGCGGAGGTTGACCACCTCGACCTGGTCGCCGCGCTTCTGGTCGAAGCCGATCGCCGAGCGCACCAGGGCAGCGATCCGATCGAGCTGCTCCTTGTTGCGGTCCTGGTAGACCATCTCGCCCTTTTCATTCTTCGAATAGGCGCCGTCGACCAGCACCGCGACCGAGATCCGGTTGACGCGGCCGGCTTCGGTCACCTCGGTCTTGGTGGTGCGGGAGATCTCGTAATTGTTGGTCTCTTCGCTCTTCTTGCTCTGGTCTTTGGCGCGGACGGCGGAGTCGCCCTGGTTGCCGGGCAGCTCGTTGTTGACGGTGACCTGGCCGGAATTGTCGGCGGTGAGGCTCGATTCCTCGCGGGTCTGGGTCGAGCGCAGCACGCGGCCTTCGGGATCGAACTTGTCGGAGGTCTGGGTGATCTTGTTGTAGTCGAAATCGGCCGCGACCTTGACCCGCGCGCGGCCGGCGCCGACGACCGAGGAGACGATCTCCTCGACCTGCTTCTGGGTCCGCTTCTCGAAGGCGGTGCGGCGCTCGTCGCCGACCGCGCTCTCGGCGTCGGTGGCGGCGCCATCGGCGAGCAGCTGGCCGGCCTCGTCGACGATCGAGACGCGCTGCGGCTTCAGCCCGTTGACGGCGGAGGCGACGACGTGGCGGATTGCGCGGATCTGTTGCGGCTCCAGCGCGCCGCGCACCCGCACCACGATCGAGGCCGACGGCTCCGGCGTCTCGCGGGCGAACAGCGGCCGCTCCGGCAGCACCAGATGGACGCGCGCGGCCTGGACGCGGTCGATGGCGCGGATGGTGCGGGCGAGCTCGCCTTCCAGGGCGCGCAGGTGATTGATGTTCTGCACGAAGCTCGTGGTGCCAAGCGCGTCCGACTTGTCGAAGATCTCGTAGCCGACCCCGCCGCCCTTGGGCATGCCGCCCTCGGCGAGCTTCATGCGCAGCCGCGTCACCTTGTCCTTCGGCACCATGATGACCGCGCCTTCATTGCGCAGCTCGAACGGAATCGCCTGGCGCTCCAGTTCCTTGATGATGCCGGACGAATCTTCGGTGGAGAGATCGGTGAACAGGGTGGTCATCTGCGGCGTGGTGACGCGCATGATGACGAACGCAAAAAAGCCGATCAGGGCGGCAGTGACGGCCACCATGGCCGCAAGGCGGGCAGCGCCAAGACCTCTCAGGAAAGCAACCAGACCTTGCACCAACGGCCCCCAGGGATTCGGCCCCCAAGGCCGACTGGGCAATTATTGCCTAGGTGATGGTTTCCATATGGTTAACGAGAGTTAACGGCGGTAGCAAAATGCCAACATGAAGAAAACCGGCTTCGCGGGGCGAGGCCGGTTTTCATCAAATGCCGTAGGTTTTCGGGGGCGGCTTACTGCCGATACTGCTGGATGCGGGTGGTGCGCAATCCGGCCAGACCGTGCTGGTCGATCGAGAACTGCCAGGACAGGAATTCGTCGACGGTCAGCGTGTAGCGGCTGCAGGCTTCCTCGAGGGAAAGCAGGCCGCCGCGGACGGCAGCAACGACTTCGGCCTTGCGGCGGATCACCCACCGTTTGGTTCCGGGTGCCGGCAAATCTGCGATGGTCAACGGGCTGCCGTCAGGCCCGATGACGTACTTCACCCTCGGGCGATGGGGTTCTGTCATGGCGTACTCACAAACTCTCAACCACTGAACTCACAGGATGGAAGCTACGCCGTCCGGCTTAAAATTTGCCTAAACCCAAGGCTTCAATACGACTCTCGTTTATATGGCCGGGAACGCGACGAGGCCCGGCATCGGAAATGCCGGGCCTCGGGCGAAAATCGGGGCTGTCAGGCGGCCGGACGGCCTAGCTGGAACTGGTCGAGGGCCGCACCACGCGCTTGATCTTGTCGGTGGTGTAGCTCTGCCCGCCGATCGAGAGCAGCGGCGGCGACTGCGTCAGGTCGACCGAATCGACGACACCCTGCACCTCGGTCGAGATCGAGACGCTGTTGCCGCTGGAGTCCTTGCCCGTCGCCGTCAGCGTGTAGGTGCCCGCCGGCCACTGGCTGCCGTCATTGCCCTTGCCGTCCCAGACGAAGCTGGCATTGCCCTGGTTCAGGGTGAAATTGCCGGAGTAAGCGGTCTGGCCGGTGGCGCTGGTGATCGTGATAGTCGCGTTGGTGTCCTGCGGCGCAACCAGATTCCAGGTCGCCGATTTGTCGAACTGGGCCTTGCTGCCGTCGACCGCCACCGTGTTGCCGACATAGACCAGCGCCTGCGTCGACTGCGCGCTCTTCTCGATGTCGATCAGCGATTTCAACTGGTCGTTCGACTTCAACTGCTGTTCGACGCCGGCGAACTGCACGAGCTGCTGGGTGAACTGGTTCGTATCCAGGGGATCAAGGGGATTCTGGTTCTGCAGCTGGGTGGTCAGCAGCGTCAGGAAGGTCTGGAAATTATCCGCGATGCCGCTCGTCGCCGTCGAGGCGGTGCTGCTGCTGCTCGTGCTCGAGCCGGTGCTGGTCGCGGGGGCCGAGACGACCGGTGTCGGCATGGTTGCATCGACGGACATGGCGAACTCCTCTTACACGCGGATATCGACGCCACCGCTGGCGCCGAGCGCGCGGCCGTAGGAACGGCCGGCGACGGACGCCGTGATCGTGTCGTCTTCGCTGACGATCAGGCGATGAGCATTGGGGTTGGATTGGCCGTTGTTGTTCTGCTGCTGGCCCTGTTGCGACTGGTCGCGCAGGCTGAATTGCAGGCCGCTGTTGCCGGTCGACAGGCCGGCATTGTCGAGTGCCTTCTGCAACTGGTTGGCGTCCTGGCGCAGCATCTGCAGCGTCTCCGGCCGCTCGACGGTCAGATGCGAGGTGACCTGGCCATTGCTGTCGACATGGATGCGGACATCGATGCGTCCGAGTTCGGCGGGATCGAGGCGGATCTCGAAGTTGCTCTTGCCGTTCTTGGCGGAGCCCGCGATCTCGACCGCAAGCCCGCTCAGCGGCACGGCGGCGTTTTGCACGGCGGCCGCGACGGTGAGCTGCGCATTCGCCGCCGGCGTCGCCTGCGTGGTCTGCAGCTGCGGCTGGATCGCGTTGGCGGCCTGCGTGCTCGGGTCGATCGTTGCGGCGAGCGTCTGGGCGGCATTTGAAGTGTGGCTGCCGACCGTCGGCGTGACGGCATTGCCGCTGGCATCGCTCTTCACGGCATCCACGGCCGCATCATCGGCCTTGGCCTTGCCGTTGACGGCCTGCGGCTGGTTCACGCCCTGCACGATGGCCGCGGGCGTTGCGGCCGGCGCAGCGTTGGTCGATGCAGTCGCGCTGTTCGGGTCGATGGTTGTCGTCGCGGTCGGGTCCTTGGCGACGGTAGGCGTCTTCACCTGTTGCGCGGCGGTCTTCACGACCGGTGTATTGGTTGTGGCGTTGGCGACGAGTGCGATGCCTGTCGTTGCGGTAGCGGCCTCGGTGGCCGCGCCCTGCGCGGTGGCCGCATCGGCTGCGACGGCGCTGGCCTCGATCTTGACGCCGGCGGCCTTGGCCGCGGCGGGCGCGTTTGCCGTGGTTGCTGCCGTCGCAGTCGCTGCGGCTTCGGTGCCGGTCGGCGTCCCCGTCGCATTGCCTGTGACCGCAGCGCTGGCGGCGATCGCGGCGGCGGCGATTGCGAGCGGCGCGGTGGCCTTGTCGGAGGAGGGCGTTGCTGCGGGCGGAGTGTCAGTCACCGGCGTCGTCACGGGAATGACGGTCGCGACCACATTCGCTGTCGCCGTCGCGGTGGTGTCCTGCGTCGTGTCGGTTTGACCGGCGATGGTCGCCGTGGCGTCGTCGGTGGTCTTGTCGGTCTTGGCGGTCGACTTGTCGTCGTCGGACTTCGACGACGCTGACTTCGACTTCGTCTTGCGCACACCGTCGGTGCTGGCGTCCGACCTGGTGTCGTCGCTTGCGGCGCTGGCTGTGTCGTTATCGCTGCGCGTCGGCTTGTCCGAGGCTGAGCTGGTGTCGCGGGAGCGGGTGTCGCCGGCGGACGAGGTGTCGTCGGTCCGGCGGGACGGCGTCGACGCGGAACTCGACATATCCGAGGCGCGGCTGTCGTTGCTGGCCTGGGTGTTGCTGTCGACCAGCGCGGCAAAACTGTCGTTGCCTGAGGACGCGTCGGGGTCCGGGCGGGCCGACCGTTGGGTCTGGAATGACACGCTTGCCAATGTATCCGACGTCACGCTGAGCACAGCCAACCCTCGCAATGAGACTTCCGCCCTTCTTTCAGCAAGGACCGGGCCAGCGTCCGTCGCGAAATAATATCTTTTTATTTCAATATCTTAGGCGGGTGACTGACCTCCTTCGGCGGGTTCCGCGGCGGTCTCGTTTTTGCCCGGCGGCAAGATTTGCCGTCTTTTCCATAAGCCCATGCGGCCCCCGCTGATTGCCTCGGCCGGATGCGGCCTATATTAAAGGGTGGCCTTCCCACGCGTCCCGAACCGCCAGCGACGGCCTTGGACGTGTTCTAAGGCCTTCTGAATAAAAGGCTTTTTAATTCCATTCGCGGGGCCTATGAAGCCCCAGCGCGATAACGATCGATGACCCCTGCCATGCTCAACAGTCTGGATCTCGAAGGCCGACCTGAGGATACCCGCGTTGTCGTCGCCATGTCCGGCGGCGTCGACTCCTCGGTGACGGCTGCGCTGTTGAAGGCCGAGGGTTACGACGTGGTCGGCATCACCCTGCAGCTCTACGACCATGGCGCCGCGACCCACCGCAAGGGCGCCTGCTGCGCCGGCCGCGACATCCATGATGCCCGCAATGTCGCCGAGCGGATCGGCATTCCGCATTACGTGCTCGACTACGAAAGCCGCTTCAAGGAATCGGTGATCGACAATTTCGCCGACAGCTACGCGCTCGGCGAGACGCCGGTGCCGTGCATCGAGTGCAACCGCTCGGTCAAGTTCCGCGACCTGCTCGCGACCGCGCGTGAGCTCGGCGCGCAGGCGCTCGCCACCGGCCACTATGTCGCCTCGCGCCGTCTCGCCGACGGATCGCGCTCGCTGGTCTGCGCGGCGGATGCCGATCGCGACCAGAGCTACTTCCTGTTCGCGACCACGCGCGAGCAGCTCGACTTCCTGCGCTTCCCGCTCGGCGACATGACCAAGCCCGAGACCCGCGAGCTGGCGCGGCGCTTCGATCTTGAGGTCGCCGACAAGCAGGACAGCCAGGATATCTGCTTCGTGCCGTCCGGCCGCTACACCGACATCATCAGCCGCTTGAAGCCGAATGCGGTCGCGCCCGGCGACATCGTCGATCTCGACGGCCACGTGATCGGCCAGCACCAGGGCATCGTTCATTTCACGATCGGCCAGCGCAAGGGTCTCGGCATTGCCACCGGCAGCCCGCTCTATGTCGTCAAGCTCGATGCCGCCACGCGCCGCGTGGTGGTCGGCCCGCGCGAGGCGCTGCGCATGGATCGCATCGCGCTGCGCGACATCAACTGGATCGGCGACGGCGCGCTGGAGCGCGTGATCGGCGACGGGATCGAGCTTTATGTCCGCGTGCGCTCGACGCGCGCGCCGCAGCCGGCCTGGCTGCGCGCGGTCGATGGCGGCTACGAGGTCGAGCTGGTCGCAGGCGAGGAGGGCGTCTCGCCCGGCCAGGCCTGCGTGTTCTACGACGCAGCCGCAGGTCAGGCCCGCGTGCTCGGTGGCGGCTTCATTCGCAGCGCGACCGCAAGCCGCGTGGCGGCGAAGCCCGGCGTCGGCGATAGCCTGGTGCCGCTGGTCGAAGCGGTGCGTTAAAGCATGATCCGGAAAAGTGTGTAGCGGTTTTCCGAGCAGGATCATGCGCAAACAACAAGGCTAGGGCAGGGGGCATGGCTGCAGACATCGACCGCGAGGGGGTCGAAAAGGCCTATGGCCGTTGGGCGCCGATCTACGATCTGGTGTTCGGCAAGGTGTTCGATCAGGGCCGGCAGTCGACCATCGCGGAGGCCGACCGGATCGGCGGCCGGGTGCTCGATGTCGGTGTCGGCACCGGCCTGTCGCTGTCGGATTATGCGCGCTCGACCAAACTCTACGGCGTCGACATTTCCGAGCCGATGCTGCGGCGTGCGCTGAAGCGCGTGCGCGCGCTCGGTCTCGTCAATGTCGAGACGCTGGCGGTGATGGACGCGAAGAACCTCGCCTTCCCCGACGCGTTCTTCGACGCCGTCGTCGCGCAATATGTCATCACCGCGGTGCCGGATCCCGAAGCCACGCTCGACGACTTCGTCCGCGTGCTGAAGCCGGGCGGCGAACTGATCCTGGTCAACCACATCGGCGCCGAAAGCGGCCCGCGCCGCCTGTTCGAGCTGGCCTTTGCGCCGCTGGCGCGCCGGCTCGGCTGGCGGCCGGAGTTTCCCTGGGAGCGGTTGACCAATTGGGCTGCGAAGCATGGCGGCGTCAGCCTGGCCGAACGGCGCCCGATGCCGCCGATGGGGCATTTTTCGCTGATCCGCTTCCGCAAGACGTGATGCTGCGGCGATTTTGACCGGGAACATCGGCGCTCGCGCGCCGTTTTCTCTCCATGCGGATCACTCAGTCACTTCTCCTGTCATGTGCGCTGATGGCGCCCGCTGTGGCGTCGGCCCAGGCACCTCCTTCACCCGCGACGCCGCCGGCCCAGACCGCGCCGCCGTCGCCGCAACGCGCCGCCAATTGCGCGCCGATGCAGCAGCCCGCGCATCCCGGTGCTGCCGTGCCGGAGGGAACCACCACCGGCCAAAGCACCGCGCCGCTCGGCGACAAGCTCGCCAAATCGGATGGCGTGCTGTGCCCACCCGCCGGTGTCGACCCCGAGATGCATGCGCCAACCCCCGGCGGCGGCAACACGCCGGTGATTCCGCCGCCCGGCAGCCCCGGCGGCGATCCCACGGTCCGGCCGAAATAGCGCCTTTTTGCAAAGGCTTGATGTTTTGCAAGGACTTGGCGGCAAATGCGAGTTTGCTTGACAGGGCTCAGGCCCACTCCTTATATGCCGCGCGTTCGCAAATTGGTGGCCTCAAGCCGCAGACCGCGACGGCGTGGCGAGGTAGCTCAGCTGGTTAGAGCACGGGAATCATAATCCTGGGGTCGGGGGTTCAAGTCCCTCTCTCGCTACCACACTCCCCATAACCCGTTGATTTTCCATGCTTGGCCGATTGATACGCGCCAAGAGGGATATCTCATTGATACATCCGGGGTGGTCTCGGATCAATTCTCACAGATGGACCACGCAATGGTGGCGCTGGTGGCGAGTGGTTCGCATATTGATTTCCTGAAGTTTGCAAAGCTAACGGGAGGCACGATTTCTGGTCAGGTAACCGACTACGCCGACTTCCAATTTCTCAGGTTCGACCACAATCCCAACGGAGTTCTGCTCCTCACCTCAACCGCGCTGAGGCGATGAACGCCACCAACGGGCGCATGCACTGGGAACGGTCGGGGCGGGCCTCGCCGTGGCGCTGATGGCCGACATCAGCATCATGGCCGAAGAGGCGAAAATCACCGACGGCCACGTGAGGATCGGCGTCTCCGCCGGCGACCATGCCGTCGTCCTGTGGCCGCTGCTTTGCAGCATGGAAGGCCAAATACTATTTGATGACCGCGGACTTCGTCGACGGCAAGGAGGCGGAACGGATCGGACTCGTCAGCCTCTGCGTGCCGCGCGCGCAACTACTCGACAAGGCCATGGCGACGGCGGACAAACTCGCCAACGGAAGCCAGCTCGCTATCTGTTATACAGTAGCGGTCGCTGAACAACTGGATGCGGATGTTTCAGCCGGCCTTCGATGCTTCGCTCGCGATGGAGATGCTGTGCTTCCTCGGTGACGACGCTAGGGAAGGCATCGCTGCGGTAAAGCGCGGGCTGAGCTCTGTTGTACATCACGGACAGGGATGCCGTTGCCCGTCGTATCCGAGATAGGTGCCCGAGCGCGGGTCGTAGGACTTGAAGCGCTGCGAACAATATGAGCCGTTCTCCAGGGCCTGCGCGCGGCTGTTTGCGATCGCTCCCCCAATCGCGGCGCCGGCGGCGAAACCTCCGAGGGCAGGTCCCCAGCCATAGTGACGTGAACGACCATAGCGCCATCCATCGTGGTGATGACGATGATGCCAGTTGCCCCGCCATTGAACGGCAACAATGTCGGACGACATGTTGGAGGTACGTTGTACTCCGAATGGTGCAGCGGTGGCGCCGTTTGCGCCGAGGGCGACCGCGAGCAGGGCGGCAGTTGCAACAGTCAGTGTGCGTAGAGTTCCCACGTTCGATCTCCGTTTTGTTTTGCTTCGTGCTGGGCCAATGCATTGGGTTGTCCCAAGGTTCAAATCGCAGAGGGTACAGACGCGTACCGACGCGAACAAAGAGGAGCGGTGGCCTATTCGGGCCGTTGCGCTCGAGCAATGTCGGCGAAGCGGCATCTTCTGTACGGTCTGGGAGAATGCATCAGAGTTTGCGGCCGAAGACGGTTGAAGCAAACGTTTGTACTGTAGCGTACCTTCGGAGTTGCTGCGAAATGACTTCGTTAGATGGTCGTTGTAAGTTTTAATCTCGCGGCATCATAAAATTAGGCCGTCAAAATCATTCCAGGAGGGTTTGCGGCCCCGGCGCTCGCGCCGGGGCCGCTTTTATTCATTGGGCATCGCCGGGTTGCCGCAAGCGTTCCAGCGTGGCCTGTCGTGCAGGAGCCCCACCGTCGGGCCAAATAAGCCGGCGCGAAAGCGTACCATTGCGTATTGATGAACTGCGGCGGTGGGACCACTATGATCATGATGTCGGATCCCCCAGGTCCGGCGTTAGCCGCGATTGCTGCCACAGGGACCCCAGCTCAGCCCCCGAGTTGGGGTCTCTCGCTGCTGGCTATAGTCAGTGAGCAAGAGGGCAGTTTTCCGCAGCCCTTCAACGGAGCTTGAGCCTTGTGGCCGGGTCGCATCGGGACGTCATTTCTTCGATAGATGTTCGAGCCAACCTTGCGAAACGCCATAGCGCACGATATCGGCGCGCGTATAGAGGCCCAGTTTCTCGACTGCTCTGGATTTGTGAGTTTCCACTGTCTTGATGCTAACCTCGATACGAGCGGCAATCTCTTTGTTGCTGAAACCCTGAGCGATAAAGCGTAGCACTTCTGCCTCGCGCGGGGTGAGTTCGAGGCGTGCGGTATTCTCCGATAGTGCATTATCGCCCGATGCTGATGGCAGAGCTTTCTCGGCGATCGCGGGGTCGAGATATACACCGCCCTCGGCGATCGCCCGGATGGCTCGCACCAGTTCATCGGCTGCGGACCGTTTGAGTAGATATCCCCGCGCGCCGGCCTGTAACATCGGCTGAACGTAGGCGCGATCCTCATGCACCGTTAGGGCCAGTAACAGAACATGTGGAAACTGAGCTGAAATACGTTGCGCGAGCTCGATACCACCTACGATTGGAAGTGAGATATCCAAGACAGCGATGTCAGGCCGCTCCTGTCCGATGATGTCTAGCGCGGTCTTGCCGTCGGTCGCTTCACCAACGATGGCAATATCTTCCACGGGCTCAAGTAGGGCCTTCATACCGGCAAGTACGAGTGGGTGATCGTCGGCCAGTGTGATCCGGATGGGTTTCACGAGCCAGCATCCTTTGCAGACAGCGGTACTGTCATGAAGAGCGTCGTTCCGACATCCGGTTCGGATTCAATGGTAAGCGTTCCGCCGAGCAGCGCCAGTCTTTCTTCCATGACGGAAAGGCCCAGCCTCGAAGTATTCGGATCTGAGCGCGGCAATTTCGACAGATCGAAGCCAACACCGTCGTCTTCCATGATGACGCGCAGTTCGTCCTTCCGCCGGTCGAAAACGAGGCTCACGTTTCGGGCGTTGCCGTGTTTGACCACATTATTAAGAGCTTCTTGGATTGCCCGGTAGAGGGCGATTTCGACCTCAAGCGGAAGCCGGTCGGCAGGTCCGAGGATCTGCACGTCCGTATTTATTCCAAAGCGGCGGGTCCATTCCGCACAAACAGCCTCTATGGCCTTATGCAGACCGAGGTCGTCCAAGGCAGTGGGGCGAAGGTCTGCGGCAATCTGATGAATATCGCGTCCGATCCCACTGGCGAGTCCCTGTAGCCAGTGCAACTTATCGATCTGGGCAGGATCGGAGGTTGCCGTCGCGATCGATTGTTCGAGGCTTTTCAGACCCAGCAATAGTCCCGTGACCGTCTGTCCGATTTGGTCGTGCAACTCGCGAGAGATTCGCCGGCGCTCGTTCTCTTCTGCATCGCCGAGCCGTCTCAACAAACGTTGGCGATCAAACTCCGCGCGCTTCATCTCGTCGATGTCCAGCAGCACGCCGATAATGACCTCGGAATTGTGCCCATTGAGGCGGGAGCTACGCGCACTGGCGCGCAACCAACGCCCGTCTGGTGGAGCGGTGCGGAACTCGGCTGCTACGCCATCACTATCGCGATATTGCAGCAGTTTCCTTTCGAATGATGCTCGATCCGCCGGATCGATACCGGCCAGAAGTGCCTCGATGGGGATGCCCACGTCCCCGGTACCCCCAGCGATCTTGAGCATTTCCAAAGACCGTTGTGAGGCAATGACCTCACCGGTCGGCACATTCCAGCTGAAGACTCCGAGGTCGGCCGCATCGACCATCAGCCGGCGCCTTTCCTCACTCTCTTTTAAAGCCAGCGCGGCCTGGGCTTCTTGCTCGACGCGTCGTTGTGAAATGTCTCGCGCTGTGAACCAGACGAGCGCCAGCGCCAAGGCCAGGCTGACCGCACCCCCGCTGGCAAGAAAGATCGCGGAACGGCGGACGGGGGCGTCGAGCTGATCGGTGGGAATGCCAAGATGCACCGACCAGCCGCCGGTGCCGGGTAATTCCTTGTAGATCGAATCGACCTTGGCCCCTTCGAGCGTCGTTCCAACGTAAGTGCCTTGGGAACCCTCGGCGATGGCTTCCCGGACTGACGCGCTGGCAGGACGCCCGAGCTCAAATTGTTCGGCGATCGTCCGCGCGACAATGTTGCCTCGGCCATCGACCACAACGCCGACCCACCCGGGCGGAGCCCCCGCGCTTTTCAGGATCTGACTCACCGCGTCGGGCACGAGCGCGACGGTCAAAACAAACTTCAGCTCGCCATTGCGCTCGACGGGAGCTCTCAGTGCGACAAGACGCTTACCCGAAATTGGGCCCAGCGGTCCAATGCCGCCAATGGCCGCCTTACGAGTTGTCAGGATCCTTTCGAAATTTTCCCGGTCCGCGGTGGCCCCGAGATCTGCTCCGATGGGACGCAGCAGATTGAGCACTTGATTGCCCTTGGGATCGACTAGTTCGATCGTTTCCCAGAGGGGTCTGGTCTCTTTAACCCGAAGAGCCTCGACATAGAACGAGGAGAGATCCGGTGCATCGAGACTCGCCGCGGCGGCGAGCGTTTCCGCGATCTGGACTTGGAGCGCGAGATCCGATGAGATGCGGGTTACGACACGATCTAGGGTCTCAAGCGCTGCAAGGCGGGAGTCGGTTCGCTCCTGCCGGGCGTTGAGGAAGACTACCCATCCCGCAAAAAGCACGAGTGGAATGGCCGCTGCCATGACTAGAAGGATCAGCGGACGTCGGGCGGCCCTCGCCGAGCCTTTCTGTGCAAGAGCTTTCAAACTCGGTGCCTCGTTGCAAGGATAGCCTCGGGCCGAAAGGGGCCGCAATCGGCAAATTCAGGCATGTCAGGGGTTTTCCTGACTGGAACGGCCCTTTGCCCGACTGGGCCAAGCCGGGCCCGCTCCCCATGATCAGTCTAACGGCAATCATGAGGTGGCAAATGCTCGAACTCGATTTTGAAAAGCGAGAAATGCAGAACTTGAGTTCTGCATCATCGGTCGGCTTAAAGCCGGTTCTGAGGGCACGATACGCATCACCGCTGGATGTAGGCAACGACCTCGTTGCGCGTTTGTCTCCGCCGTCGCGCCATTCGCTCTTGGAGCGTTGCGAGCCCGTTCGCCTGACCGCAAGACAGGTGCTTCAGGAGCGGAGGCTTCCGATGCAACACGCATACTTCATCGAGTCCGGTGCGGCTTCGCTTACGACCAGGGCCGGGGATTGCCCGCCAGTTGAAATCCACACTTTGGGAAGGAAGGATTTCGTCGGTGTTCCCCTTGTGCTCGGAATGCGAGTTTCTCCGCATCGCTGCACCGTTCACGTTCCCGGAAACGCATTGCGCATCGAAACCGAAGCGCTGATCGGCTTGATCAAGGCGGACCGGGAGATTGAAAAACTGTTGCTGCGCTATGTGCAGGCGACGCTGATACACAGTTCCCAACTCGTTGCATGCAATTCGAGACACAATCTACCCCAGCGATTGGCCCGATGGCTTCTGGTTGCTCGCGATCGGATTGGTGGCAACGAGATCGCACTCACCCACAAGTGCATGGCCCAGGCACTCGGCGTGCGCCGTGCTGGCATTACGACGACCGTGGGCGATATGGAAGCGAGCGGTCTGATCCGGCGGAGCCGCGGACGAATCGTGATCGTTGATGAGAGCCGCCTAGAGGAGGCTTCCTGTACCTGCTTTCGGGTAATTCGATCAGCCCACGAGAGCTCCCTGGCTGGGCCGATCGCGTTACGCGTCGCGCATCCCTGATCGATCGGACTTGTGTGGGGGTTCATCCAAAGGAGTGTACGAGATGACGATTACCACCAAGGGCTCCACCGGCTTCACTGCGTCGATCGCAATCCTCTTGCTGGCTCTTTCGATCGGGTCTGCCGGCGCCGCGGATAAGAAATATGACACGGGCGTAACCGACACGGAGATCAAGATCGGCAATATAATGCCCTATAGCGGGCCGGCCTCCGCCTATGGAATTATCGGACGCGTCGAAGCAGCGTATTTCCGTAAGGTCAACGACGACGGCGGAATCAACGGCAGGAAGATCAACTTCATCTCCTACGACGATTCCTACAGTCCGCCAAAGACGGTCGAGCAGGCACGCAAACTGGTCGAAAGCGACGGTGTCCTGCTCATCTTCAATTCGCTGGGCACACCAACGAACAGCGCAATCCAGCATTACATGAACCAGAAGAAGGTACCGCAGCTCTTCGTTGCCACCGGCGCAACCAAATGGGCCGATCCAGAGCATTTTTCCTGGACCATGGGCTGGCAGCCCAGCTATCAGACCGAGGCTCGGATTTACGCACGCTACATTCTTCAGCAGAAGCCCGACGCTAAGATTGCCGTGCTTTATCAGAACGACGACTACGGCAAGGACTATCTGAAAGGTCTGACCGACGGTTTGGGCAAAAAGGCCGGCATGATTGTGGCGCAGGACAGCTACGATGTGTCGGAGCCAACGATCTCGTCGCACATTGTCAATTTGCAGGCCAGCGGCGCGGACACCCTTTTCGTGGTTGCCACGCCGAAATTCGCCGCGCAGTCCATCAAAGAGGTGCGTCAGCTCAAGTGGGATCCCTTGTTCATTCTGAACAATGTCAGCGCGTCGGTAGGTTCCGTTCTAAAGCCGGCTGGTCTGGACAACGCCAAGGGGCTCATTTCCGCGGCCTACATGAAGGACGAGACAGATCCGAAATGGTTGAGTCAGCCGGACTCCAAGGAATGGGCCGCGTTCCTCGACAAGTACATGCCCGACGCAGACAAGTCCGACGCCGGAGCGGCGGTTGGATATTCGGTTGCACGAACGCTCGTTCATGTGCTCAAGGCGTGCGGAGACGATCTCACCCGGGAGAACGTCATGAAGCAGGCAGCAAATCTCAGGGATTTTGATCCAGGCCTGCTTTTGCCCGGGATCAAGATCAGCACCAGCGCGACCGATTTTGCACCAATTCAGCAGCTCCAGCTTATGAAGTTCGACGGCAAATCATGGGAATTGTTCGGCCCGGTCATGAACGCCAACGCAAACTCGTAATCTGCTTCTCAACGGAGGGCCTTCCGCTGGTCAAGCGGAAGGCTTCTTGTGCCAGCAGCGTTCGGCGCTCTTGCTGTTGAATTGACGACCTCGTGAGCAATCAGCCGCAATTGTGTTGCAATCTTCGGCTCCTATCGAAGCGAACCGGAGCGCAGATCTCACTCGGCCGGTGCCAGTTTCGTCCCGTCCATAAGCTTTTTTTGAACGGCGTTGCGAGGACTGATGTCTTTTAGCTTGTCATTTGTTTTCTGTTGGAGCTGAGCGACAAACCGTTCATGCTGTCCGCGCTGTTCGGATGGCTCAAGCGCAAATATAGCCTCCTGCCGCGCACTATCGGCCTGCTGCTTCTGACCGTCGTGGTCTCGGCCCTGCTCGTGTTGATTGACCTCGCCGTGCCAGGCCACCACCTGCTTGAACCGCCACTTTCGGCGGCCAGACTTTGGAGGCTCGCTGACGAAACCCTGAACTTTGTACTCCCTCCGCCGGTCGGAATGGACGTTCTCGTCTCGCGCTTCGATTGCGGTCTACTCCTGGGGGCCGTTGCTGCAAACGCAATAGATTGGACGGCGTTTTGCGGCAGGTCTTCCGCCGACGCCCCTCTTCCGGGCCAGCTACGCTTCGCTTGAGAATGTTCTGTTCATGACGCGGGGGGGCGTGCGGGGAGGAAGATCGGTCGCGCTGGCCTTGTCGCTTCGCAGAACCCTGGCCAAGTCCGCGATCCTTGCGGCAACGTATGCTGTTTCGGCGTTTGGCGTCGTGGTGAAAGAAGCTTCGCTCAGAATCCGTTGCACGACGGCCGCTTCTACTGACGGGCTGAGTAGATCAGCGGGGCGCCCAGACGGCGTCCAGTTATCGCGCTGAGGGCCCGCTACCATTCGATGCGGGATAGAGACAATCGAGCGCATTGACCCTAGGAACGTATGGCGTCAATGGCGTGCGCCAGCGCAATCCCAATGCTCAGCAGCAACATGGCAGCAACTATGATTTCACTCATCTCTGTGCCTTGACTTGGTGTCCGACGTGTACTTTGTCAAAGTCATCTCCCAGACGTGATCGAGCATTCGTTGAATGCCATTCGTCAGGATTGCACGAGTTCTCATCGGCAAGACGCGTATCGCGCGTGGTGTGGATTTGCGCTTCGACCCAATGGCACCCGTGGGAATTGCGGCGTCTCCCGTGCGGCTGGTCGACGGATTTGCAAATGATATCTCAAGCATCGGCGTCCTCGCTGGTTCGGATCGCAATGGCGCAGTTTAACGTGGAGCTAAGCGCCTATCGACGCGAGTCGGGCCAATACGTGTCTCCTGTCGGGAAATTCCCGACGACAATCGGACGCGACCACGATACCCCACGACAAATGGATACAATGCCGGGCACGTTTCGCGGCTACGGCGTGCTCGCGTGGCTGTTCCCGGGGGAGAGCAATGTGCGGTCCGACGCAGAGGTTTTTGTGGAAGTGCTCGAGGAAGCCGGGCGCCTTGCAGGTTTTCCGACCTGAGTTCGCGAGAGTTCGGCCTGTTTATTGATCTCAAGCACAAGCCCCCGCGGCCCACGATTATACGAATGGCGGAAAAGACGATCTGAGGAGGCACGGGTTGCCGAGCGACGGCGTAAACAGCGTTCAGAGCGAGCCTGACGGCCATGGAACTCCAAAGCAACATCCGCGACTTGGAGGCACCATGAACAGCGGTCCTTTTGGCGCTTGGATGTACCCGAGAAAGCCTTGATGTTATGTTGTTTTCGGTGAATTAGATTTGTGACTGTATCGGGTGGCGGAAACAGTACTGTCGAGTGCGCTTATTGTATTTTCGCATTCGAGAAAGAAAGCGTAGCGATGAGGTATATTCTAGCCTTAGGCAGTCCGTCGCTGCGGAATTCACTGATCGCGACGAGCATGTGTCCGGCTCTAGCCGCGCGTGCAGGCCCTCTCCGGGGTTGGACGCTCGACGATATGGGGCCATGATCGCCTAGCACATCCGCGATGTTCTTTGATCTAGCGCAAACCTTGACTAAGGATGATGGAGGTCAGTTTGCCGACGATGGCATCAAGGATTGTATTCCGGAATCGAGGGATTTCTTTTGACCAGCGCCGTCGTTGTCATTTTCATCGTCGCTTATGCCGCCATCGCACTAGACCATCCTATCAAGGTCAATAAGGCTGCCTCGGCGCTTCTTGGCGCTGGAGTGCTGTGGACCGTATACGCGCTGTCCACGACCAGCCACGCGCAGGTCACCTCTCAGCTCGATGCATCAGTCGCATCGACTGCTCAGATTGTCTTCTTTCTGATTGGGGCTATGACAATTGTCGAGGTGATTGACGCCCATAATGGCTTCGAAGTCATTACGTCACAGATCCGCACGAGGAAACAAGTCCCGTTGATGTGGCTCGTAAGCTTCGTCGCTTTTTTTCTCAGCGCCATGCTCGACAATCTGACGACGACGATCGTAATGATTTCGCTCATGCGCAAACTCTGTGGCAAGCAGGAAGACCGGCTTTTCTTTGCAGCGATGATCGTTATCGCCGCTAACGCAGGGGGAGCTTGGTCGGTGATCGGTGATGTCACCACTACCATGCTATGGATCGGCGGCCAGATATCACCGCTTCCAATCATGACGAGGGTCTTTGTGCCGTCGCTTGTAAATCTCTTGCTCCCACTCCTGGTCGTTTCTCAGCTGCTAAGGGGAAAAGTTATCGAGCGATCAAGTCATCAAGAAATGTCAGCCGCACATGTCAATCATTTCGAGCGCAACTTGATGTTTTATCTGGGGCTCGGACTGCTTATCGCCGTGCCGGTCTTCAAGACCCTCAC
The DNA here is from genome assembly GCF_018130695.1 of Bradyrhizobium jicamae. Taxonomy (GTDB): domain Bacteria; phylum Pseudomonadota; class Alphaproteobacteria; order Rhizobiales; family Xanthobacteraceae; genus Bradyrhizobium; species Bradyrhizobium jicamae_B. The sequence continues at coordinate 104,812 of NZ_JAFCJX010000012.1, forward strand.
CCACCTGCCGCCCTTTATGGGCATTCTGCTGGCGCTCGGCCTTCTTTGGCTGACCGGCGAATTGGTACATCGGGCCAAAGGTGCAGAAGAGAAAGCGCCCCTCACGCTTGTCCACGCTTTGAAGCAGATCGATCTGGCTTCAATCGTGTTCTTCATCGGCATCTTGTTGGCGGTAGCCGTCCTGGAGCATGCCCACGTGCTGAGGGCTTTAGCAGAATGGCTCGATAACCGTATTGGCCGGATCGATATCATCATAATATTACTGGGTCTGTTGAGCGCAGTCGTGGATAATGTGCCGCTCGTGGCGGCTTCCATGAGCATGTATACCTTGGGGCAATATCCCCCCGATAGCTTCCTCTGGGAATTTGTCGCCTATTGTGCAGGAACTGGAGGGTCGATCCTCATCATTGGATCGGCAGCTGGTGTCGCAGCCATGGGTCTCGAAAAAATCCACTTCTTCTGGTACATGAGGCGAATGAGCGGTCTGGCTTTACTTGGATATTTCGGCGGGGCTACCGTATACATCGTGCAATATGGACTACTGCACTAATGCTCGAAGCTATTTTCGCAGGAGCGGTACTCGCAACTTGCTTGCGCTGGATAAGTCGCTCCATGAGAGAGCCAAATGGCTTTGCGCGGAACTCCAGCCGAGGTGCTTTTATGAGCGAGCTCAATAATCGCCTCGCGAAGCAATCCTCGCGCTCGGGTAAGCCGACAGCATTATCTCACCCGACATGACTCCACACAAATGTCATGGAGGTAAGTCTGAGCACCGGATGTTCTCCAGTTACCGAAAGCTGCGGAATTGCCATAAATCCCTAGTTAGATGAGGGGGAAAGCGCAGCTTTCGTGGGCGATCCATGCATCGTTGACACGCTGTAACCTCTGGTTCCTGCTATGAAGTCAATCCTGATATCAGGCGTTGGAGTAGCCGGCCCTACGATCGCTTTCTGGCTAAAGCAGGCCGGCTTCGAACCGACGTTGGTCGAACGAACGGCCTGCTTACGCATCGGCGGCTATGTCATCGATTTCTGGGGCCTCGGGTACGACATAGCCGAAAGAATGGGACTGATCGAAGAGATCAACCGCATCGGCTATCACGTCAAGGAAATGCAGGTTGTAGATGGCGTTGGCCGCCGCCGCGTCGGCTTTGGTACGAACGTCTTTGCTGAACTGACAGGGGGACGTTACGTGACGTTGCCGCGAAGCGAACTGTCTCGATTATTGTTCGAGAAAAGCAAGGCATGCGCCGAGTGGATCTTTGACGATGAAATTATCGGACTGCGTGAAGATGCAGATGGAGTCTTGGTTCGGCTGAAGCATGCCGGCGAACGCCGGTTCGATCTTGTGATTGGTGCCGACGGCTTGCATTCGAGCGTTCGCCAGCTTGCCTTTGGCCCGTCAGCGCAATTCGAGAAGCACCTCGGTTACATGGTCGCTGCTTTCGAAGTGAGCGGATATCGACCGCGCGAAGAGGATGTGTACCTGATGTTTGGCCAGCCAGGCAGGATGGTTGGGCGCTTCACCCTGCACGACGACCGCACACTTTTTCTATTCGTGTTTGTCGCCCCCGATGCCGGAATGCCCGCGACGCTGGCTCAGCAGAAAGCGCTGCTGCAGAAAGTCTACGGACACGACGGTTGGGAATGCCCGAAGATTCTTGCGGAGCTGGCGCGAGCCGACACAATCTACCTGGATAGCGTCAGCCAAATCAGGATGCAGAATTGGACGCAGGGCCGCGTCGCGCTGATCGGCGACGCGGCCTTCTGTGTGTCGTTGCTGGCCGGACAGGGCTCGGCGCTCGCCATGATCTCGGCCTATGTGATGGCGGGTGAGCTCGCGCTGGCGAGTGGACGATATCAAGAAGCCTTCGCACGGTATGAAACGCTGCTCCGAGACTACATTGGCACCAAGCAGGTAGCCGCAGAGCGTTTCGCCGGAGCGTTCGCTCCAAAGACGCGCGCCGGCCTGTTTTTCCGCAATCAGGTCATTCGTGCTTTTGCGTTCCCTGGCCTGGCCAAGCTCTTCATCGGTCGGGACATCGCCGACAAGGTGGACCTTCCCAATTATTCGTGGTCGGCTCTTCGTTAGGCGGGGACCGCCCAACGATTGATCAGATCGTCAGAAACATTCCGCCGGGTTCAGCGACGCCTGCTGTCATTGGACATGAAAGGCTTCCATCCGCGACGGTTTGGTATATTCGTAGGTAGTATCATTCTGCATGAAGCGGTGAATCCTCATGCCTGCTGCAATCGTGTCCGAAGGCGAACCAGTCTTCGTTGACCAAAATGCTAAGCGAGCCGGAGAAGAGAGAAGGGTTAGCCTACTGGCCCTTTGCACGCTTGCTTTGACAATCGGCATAATGACGGGTCTATGCTCTGTGGCGTTCCGCGCGTTGATCGCCCTGGTGCACAACTTCTTCTACAATGGCAGACTGAGCCTCATTTTCGATGCGAATATGAGCGAGCGTCCGAGCCGTTTCGGCGACCTGCTCTTCTTCTCCCCCATCATCGGTGGCCTCATCGTCGTTTACATCGTGAAGACATTTGCACCGGAGGCCAAGGGTCATGGGGTTCCGGAAGTGATGGATGCCGTCTTCTACAAGCACGGCAACATTCGCGGCAAAGTCGCACTGGTCAAAGCATTGGCGTCGGCGCTTTCGATCGGTAGCGGCGCGGCTGTCGGCCGTGAAGGTCCGATCATCCAGATCGGCTCGGCACTCGGCTCCGCCTTGTCTCAATACATCGGGTTGTCGACTTGGCAGAAGATCACGCTGCTGTCGGCAGGGGCCGGTGCCGGAATTGCTGCGACCTTCAACACGCCGCTCGGCGGCGTGCTGTTTGCCCTCGAGATCTTGTTGCCCGAGGTTTCAAACAGGACGTTCCTTCCCGTAGTCGTAGCAACGGGAGCTGCCACGACTATCGGTCGGATCTTGATCGGGCCGGATCCAGCCTTTGCTGTTCCGGACGTGCAGTTTTCACTCGCGGGCTCGCTTGCTCCCGGAGAGATCCTGAGCTTCGTGCTTCTTGGACTGCTCTGCGGTGCGGCGGCCTGGGCCTTCATCCGCCTGCTGGTGATGATGGAAGACGGCTTTCCGAAACTACCCGGAAACGAATACACCCAGAATATCGTTGGGATGGCCATCATCGGGCTCATGATGGTGGTTCTCTCCGACTTGTTCGGACATTCCTTTGTGGACGGCGTCGGCTATTCGGTGATCCAGTCGATCTTCGACCAAAAGATGACCGGGGTTGGCCTGCTCGCCCTGCTGTTCGTCCTCAAGATGGTGGCGACCACGGTCAGTCTTGGCTGTGGGGCTTCGGGCGGTATTTTTTCGCCGTCACTTTATCTCGGTGCGACTCTCGGCGCGGCATTCGCAGCAACCATGAGCCTCATCCTCCCACATTCCGGCCTGACACTGCCGTCCGCTGCGATCATTGGCATGGCCGCGATGGTGGGGGCGGGCACCGGCGGCGTGATGACAGCAATTGTCATGGTATTCGAGATGACGCGCGACTACGCGATCATCGTGCCTGTGATTGTGGCGGTTGCGTTGGCTGCCGGGGTCCGGCGTGCCCTGATCAGCGAGACAATCTACACGATCAAACTGCGCCATCGTGGTCACCGCATCCCCAAGGAGCGGCATATCAACCTCTATCTTGTCAAGCAGGCGCAGGACATCATGGAGCGTGGCTTCATTGTTGCCAGAGCCGGCACGACGCTAAGGGACGCGATGCTCCCCGATGACATCGACGACGTGCGCCCTATCGTGGTCGAGCGGCAAGGACGAATCGTCGGGCTCATCCCGCCGCGCTCCGGCCTGTGGCTCGAGGCTCGCACCAATCCGGACGTCCAAGTCGAGAAGTTTGTTGAGAGTCGGCTCGTGATCTGCCGCGATGAGGATCTTCTGAGCCTGGCGTTTGCTCGTCTGAAGCGCCATCGGGCGGGAGCCGCGGTCGTGTTTCGCGGGACGGCGCGTCCCCGTATCGACGACGTGGTCGGCATCATCACCAAGCGCGCTGTCGCCGACGCGGTGATCGACAGTTACGACGATTGAGGGCCGGAAGCTCGGGGGCGTTGGTCTGTCCGCAAAATGACAAAATGGACCAGTTGAAATACCTGCCTGAGCATCCTTTGCTTTTGACCTTTGCGTCAGGCGTGCAGTCGGCCGCCCCGGTACTCCACAAGAAGGCGCCTCGATGCAGCTTTATGGCTCCAACGGTATCTCGGAAAACCCGCATCACGCAGCGTGGAAAAGTACCTCAGTTTTCGCCAGCCGCTCCGTGCGCGGCGATCCGCTGATGCCGGCGAAGTCGCGCTGCGTCGAGAAGCATTTGGGCCGCCCATCGATAGACATTTCGCTCGCGTACGAAGTCCCGCATCAGCCTCATCCGATCGCGCTGTGCGTCAGGCGGCATCTCTAGCGCCTGCAGCAGGACTTCCGCCATTCCATGCGGATCATAGGGATTGACGATCAGCGCTTCTGCAAGCTCGCGCGAGGCTCCCGCAAAACTCGACAGGACTAGTACGCCGCGCTCGTCGTCGCGGGCAGCTACGAATTCCTTGGCGACGAGATTCATGCCGTCATGCAGGCTGGAGACGATGCAGATGTCGGATGCCCTGAACAGCTCGAACACTTCATCTGGCTCGTGGTGCCGGACGACGAGCCGAACCGGATCGAAACCGTCCTTGCCGTGCCGCGCGTTGACCTCCGCGACGAGATGAACCGCTTCCGTTTGAAGCGCGCTGTAGGTGCCGAGCTTGGTGCGGGTTGGAGCGGCGGCTTGAATGAAGACGAACCGGCCGATCCATTCGGGATGGCAGGTGAGGAGGTCGTCAATGGCCCGGATGCGATCCAGGATGCCCTTCGTGTAGTCGAAACGCTCGATGCCCACGGCGATACGAACGTCTGCCGGAAGCGAAAAGCGCGTCCGGACCGCGTCGCGGCATTCTCGCACAGCTGCCTGCTCGGCCAGCGCCGCTGGTGGCCATTCAATCGAGATCGGGTATGGCCTGACCAGCGTTTCGTGGCCGCGAAAGGTGACAGACGCGTGCTCCCGATCGATACGGCTCTCCATGAATCGATCCGTCGCCTCCAGAAAGTTATTGCAGTGAAATTGGGTGTGAAATCCCAGGATGGTGCTTCCCAGAAGACCGTCGATGATCTCCTTCCTCCAGGGACAGATGCCGAAGGTCTCCGCATTAGGCCACGGTATGTGCCAAAAGGTGATGATTGTAGCCTTCGGCAGCCGATCACGGATCATCTTCGGTAAGAGGCCGAAATGATAATCCTGTACCAGCACGATCGGATCGTCGCGGGTCGCCTCCTGAACGACAACGTCGGCGAAACGCTCGTTCACCTTTCGGTATTGGACCCAATCCTCCTCTCGAAAAGTTGGGCGGACGAATGCAATATGGCAAAGAGGCCACAGACCTTCGTTGGCGAGGCCGTAGTAGTATCCGCCCTGCTCCTTGTCCGTGAGCCAAACTCGCCGCAGCAGATATGTGGGATCGTCGGGAGGCACCCGAAGGCCATCGTTGGCGTCCACGGTGTCGCGATCGGCAGATCCCGAGCCATGTGCAATCCACGTTCCTCCACAAGCTCGCATCACCGGCTCAAGCGCGGCAACAAGGCCGCTCGCTGGTTTCTGCAATGTAGTTCCGTGGTCGGAATGGTTGTGAATATAGGGTTCCCGATTGGAGACGACAATGACCTGGGATGCGGGTAGTTCCTCGACAAGCAGGCGATGTAAGGTCTTCGGGGACCACTCCACATGAATCCCGTTGGCGAAGCGACGTTCCATCCGCAATTCGGTGAGTGCCGCGCGCACCTCGCGGCTAACCGGAAAATCGTTGCGCGTCAGGTCTGCGGTGAGAGGATCAGTTTGCTCATCGGCGAGAGCACCTCGAATCGAAAGGGTCCATGCGCGCCTCAGTGCGAGCACGATTGCGGTAGCGAGCAGGGCGAGACCCAATGCTACTCCCGCAAGGGCAAGCACGGTGTAGAGGCGCGCTTCGCTGATCCTCTCGTCGATAAAGGAAAGGTCATGCAGGATCAGGAGATGGCCCGTCGTAGATCCTGTGGTAATCGGAAAAGAGCTGATACGTATCCGTCGGTCGGCGTCCGCAGCTGTTCCGAAAGTCCGGGAACTGCCTCGCCTCACGCTGTCGCAAGTGACGGATTTCGGAAACGCGCTGGTCGCGTAACGCAACTGCCCCTGCGCGGTACAAAACCCAAGAGCGAGGATCCGTTCGTCTTCGGCAATTCTCTGAAAGACCGGAACAAGATCGACTTCGGGTTTTGCCGTCATCGCGACCTGATCCCGTATCGAGCGGAATACCAGCTGCGAACGAAGGTCGATATCACGCTGGGACCAGTCCTCGACCATGATCGAGGCGAGAAGCGTCAATGCCGCGATCACCAGTCCGGTCGCAGCGAGCGCGAGCGCTACATATTTCGCAACCGGATTGCGAAACAGCCGCCTGCTGCCGAGGCCTTTCCCTTGGCCGCGGCGACCCAAGCTGATTTCCGCTCGCGGGTGCTCCATTCGACCGCCCACCATCAAGCACTCCTTGCGCCGGGGACGAGACCGCCCGAAGGCAATCCGTTAGAATTCCGGCTTGGATACGTGGGTATCTCGATTCGCTCGGTCTTCACGCGCTTGGCCGACCTTCTGCAAGTAAGCAATGATGTCGTGACGCGAGGGAGCATCAAGTACGCGGATCTGCATGCGTGCTTTGGGTACGAAGGCTTGCGGATCGGCCAGCCATCGATCGAGGTTGCTCACAGACCAGCTCAGGCGAGCACTCTCTAGGGCCGGCGAATAACTATAGTTGGCAACGGACCCCGCCGTACGGCCGACCACTCCTGCCAACATGGGCCCGATACTGTTGCGTTCCAGGCTGTGGCACGCCGCGCACCGCTGGTCAAAGAGTTCCTGACCGTGGACGGCGTCCGGCGCGGCATTGGTCAGGTAACGCGATAGATTCTTCGCCTGTGCAGGCTCGGCCGAGCTGCCGAAAGTATAGCTGAGCGTAATCGCAGCGACGTGATCCATGTCCGAATCCTTGGCGAACGCAGGATCGACAAAGAACACGACGGGCATGTCCACCTTCTGATGCGGGTCGAGGCGTTCTTCGTTGAAGCAAAAGCATTGGATCTTGTTGAAGTAGATGCCGGTGGTGTCCGGCGTGACGTTGAATGTCGCGTGGCCGACTGTTGTCTCGTCGCTCAGATTCTCCGCGGAAAAGAAAACGAGTTTCTGCTCGCCGAGGTGAACAGTGACGGAGCGTTGCTCAGGTTCGAATCGCGAAGGCAAACCGGGTGCGACATTGGCGTCAAACGACACCGTCACGCTGCGTTCCGAAGTTGTGGTTGGATCGGAATAGGCTCGTTGCGTCGTTCCGCCGTAGCCGGTGGCGCCGCAAAATGCGCGGTAAAGCTCGGGTGAATAAGCCACTAAACCGGACATGACCGCAAGGACGATAAGGCAGGGTACCAGGACATTAAGATTATTGCGGCGTCGTTGATCCATGGTGCCTCCCAAGTGGCATCGCGTCGAGCCCGTCGTTGTAGAGAGACCGTGCGACCGTTACCATCTGCCTGGGTAAAAAATTGCGTGAAGCCGAAACGCCGAACGCCTCTCGGTGATGTTTGACGTTTGGCGACTGCGGATAGTCTACCGTGCAACAAAAGCCTCTTTATAAGACAGAACTGTCGACGCATCGAGAGGCTAGTGGATGCATACGGGCGGGACCCCGCGTAACATTCAACGGACAAGTGCTACCCTGAAAAGCACGGCGGCTCTCGATCTATGAATCTGGGCTCATCCAGGGTGACTGGGGCTGCGAACGAACCGGAAGTCGAGCGTCTGAGCCGGTGTCGGATGCTGGAAGCAGACGGCGATACTCGCGTTCGATTAGCTTGAAGCAACCGCAGCACAACCTGGATAGCTCTACGGGATTCTCGATCTTCACGGAGCCGCGTCGGGTCGTAACCGTCCCATCTGTTTGGAGTGCCTCAAGTGAGTCTGTAACGCTGGCGCGTCGTACGCCCAGCAATTCCGCCAACACGCCGTGTGTAAGCGGTATCTCGTTGTCGTCCATTGCGCTGCGCGCAATGAGTAGCCAGCGGGCGAGGCGTTGCCTGATGTCGTGAAAGGAATTGCAGGCTCCGGATTGAGAGGTCTGTCCCAAGACGACGGCCAGATACCTGTCGACTACGGAACGCAAGTGCGGAAGAGAGTCCAGAAGTCCACAAAACTCCGGCGTCTTGATCCGCAAGGCTTCGCCGGTCACCTGAACGGTTCTCCTATGTAGAGGGGCCGCGTCGGCCGCAAGAGCGATTGGAGCGCCAACCAATCCTTCGGATCCGATAAGCCAAACTTCGACGAACTTCTCGCGCTCCACTCTGGCTGCCACCGACACCAGTCCACGTTCGACAAAGTATACGTACTCCATCGGGAGCATGTAGTGATGAAGGATTTGGCGCGGCCCGAGCCTGACTCGCTCGCACATGTCTACGACACGGCAGAGTTCATCGGCCGGGATAAGACGTAGAAGTTTGTTTTTAACTTGTGTCACCAACATTTCTTCCAGCGCGCTACGAATACTTTGCTCGGTGGTCGAAGCGTATGGCGCGTTGTGTGCTCATACAAGGTTGGGGCCGCGCTCAATTCAGTAGCATCTTGCCGCACTTGGATGTCTGTTCCCGTACGAGGGGCGATACCCCCACTTAAGTATGAGCACGGCCGAAGCCGCCTGTGCGACGGCTTCAGAGAAACGTCTGTGTACGCTACCGTACTTGATCTGGCGACGATCTGGTTAGTGAGTAGAGGCGTCGCTTATGTCATACTCAGGGCTTCGAAGGCGTGGGTGCGCTATGTCAAACTATGAAGCTCTGGTCGCCGCCGTTGAGGAGGCCTAACGAATCTTGACCATCTATGAAGAGGCAAGTTCCAGGAAGAACCAAGACGATTTTGTTGCGATGCTTCGATTCATATTGTGTGACCCATCCGTTGCACTCGCGGTCAGGCGGGCGAAAAGCCGGTCACGCTTGAGTCTCGTAAAGTGATTAGGGAAACTGGCGCTGGGTAGCCGAAGATCAAATCTACCTTATTCTGATTTTCGAACTGAAGTTGCTGCGCCATTCGCCCTGGGGCCGTTCATGACGGAAGAGTCGATGCCGGAGGAAGTCCGGGATTTGATAATGAAGCACATTGACTCAGTGGCTCAGCTCGAAGCGCTTCTATTCCTGCATGCCCGTCCAGCCGAACAGTGGGAAATGGCGGCTATCGCAAAGCGGCTCTACGCTCCTCCTGGAGACATGACCGCTGCGCTGGCCGGGCTCGTTGGAGATGGGTTTGTGACCCGGATTGACGAGCGATACTGCTGGGTACGGAATTCGGGACACGCCGCCGCCGTTGCCGCTTTGGCAGACGCCTATGACCGTCACCTCGTCCCGATCACAAACTTGATTCATTCGAAGCCCCGCCACATTCGGGCCTTTTCGGATGCGTTCAAGCTCCGGAAGGAATGAGAGAGCCGTGGCCGCGGTGATATACAGCCTGTGCGCAATCACAAGTGCTTTGTGCGCGTGGTTGCTGGTGCGTGCATTCTCGCTGACTCGGTCGCGGCTCCTGTTGTGGAGTTCAATCTGTTTTGCCGGTCTCGCGTTGAACAACGTCGCGCTATGGGTCGATAAACTGGTGTTTCCCGCAACGGACCTCTCAGTTCTCAGAATCCTGATTGGCTTGCTTGCCGAGCTGGTTCTGCTGTACGGGCTGATCTGGGAAGAGGGATGATGACGTACCTTGGCCACGTTCTTACGGGCGCTGCTGCCATGGCCTCGCTGGCCATCGCCTTGTTCTTTCTGAAGTTTTGGCGACGAACCCGAGACGCGTTCTTCCTGTTATTTGCAATGGCTTTCGCGATCGACGCGACGTCGCGAATCGCGCTTGGAATAACGGAAGTGTCCGACACAGCCGAACCTATATATTTCTTGCCGCGTCTCCTAATGTTCGGGTTTATTGCGATCGCGATCATCAAGAAGAACGCGCCCCGCAAGGATCGTTAGACGTGGTGGCGACGTGGTCGGCGCGCCGAATTGTTGGCGTGGCCGTATCTTCATTCAACTGCGTTGCAACGAACGCGAGAGGTTGCGGTCAAAGGCGGCAACAACCGATTAAATCGGTACTGGAATTGAACGTACCGATTAACAGGAAATCATCCGATCAGCTTCCGGGAGCGTGAGCGAAGACGGCTCCGAAATCGGACCAACGCAGAAAGCCGGTACGGTAACGTACGAAGGTGTGTCCAGCTTCGTCTTTCATGGTTGCTCGGAGCAGCCCCCTAAGGGGACATATAGGAGGGGGAGCGGTTATGGGTGAATCAGCAGGATCAGCAATGCGGTTGCCGCAGGCCTATTGCGTCTTCTGCACTACAACGACTCCGCATGTGCACGAGCGGTTGGCGGTCGACGGGAGACAGATAGCGCGTTCGGTGTGCTTCACTTGCAAAGCAGAGCGCCCCAAGGAATGGCCCGAGTCGCAAGTGCGCTCGGAGTCGGTCAGGTGAGGGCTTGCCTCACCAGTTACCATGTCAAAGCGACTTCGAAACTTGGCACTGGTGGTGGACTGAGGTGCGGCTCGTGCTTGTCCTGCGCCTGCGTCGACCCAACACACGACTATCAGACCGAATGGGTGTCGATCGTTCGAGGCCGAGCTGGACCTTTAGCCGGATAGCCGCTCAGAGATTCGATCCATCTTGTTGCGGAGATCAGCACGACGAAAGTCGTAATCCACGCCATGCGGGCGCCATAACGATCATGCGGACCCGAGATCACGCCGCAAATGAACGCATTGCCGAGCAATGCGAATGTTGCGGTCCCTGCAAGCAGAGTGAGACCATCAAACGTCCGCCGACAAAGCCCGCGACCGAACAGCGCCATGGTCAGCAAAATCGATGCAAGTGCCACCGGCACGTGAACCCGGTTGATCGCGGTGAAGTCGAGCTGTGAATGCTGCTGGCGCGCGGCGCGCATGGGCTTTACCTGCGCCGGGATGTAACGCTCGATGATGCCGTAAGTATGCGGAATCCAGACATTAGAGCCTTCGCCAGTCCCGACGAGCGCAAGCTGACGTGCGGTCGCGACCAGTGCGGTCTCGGCCTGCCGGGCTGGATACTCGGTAAGCGAATGCAGCACGATGAAGCCCATCTCGTCGTTCAGGCCTTTGAAGCGGCCAAGGGTGTCGAACATGCTTTTGCCCCATAAGAATTCGTCGGCCGTCGCGGGCAACTGATTGCGATAAGGGCAGAGTTTCAGCCGCAGGTGTGGGCAATGGTCCGTGAGATAGCGCGCGACGATGCCGTCTTGCATCATGCGACCGAACGCGACGCCGAAGCCGCCGGGGGTCCAGGCCAGTTCTCCCGACAAGGCCAGATTCGCCGCGAGCAGCATTGCCGCGCCCGCGACGATCGTCAGGCTGCCGTGAATCAAGCCCATCAGTTGGATTCGACCACGCAGCAACGGGCGCGCGCTCCATCCAACGATACAAAGTCCCACAAGTACCCCAAGCGTTGCACTGTGTGTCGCGGCAGCAAAGGCAACGAAGGCAAACAGGCAACATCTTTCGACGGCGGAAACCTTGTCGTTGCACAGGACCAAGACGAACAGCGCCAGCACCGACAGCCCTGCGAAGATGTCAGTCAACAACATGCTTGCGATCCAAGGCAACGCGGTCGTCACGCTCAGTGCGAGGCCGATGGCTATCAGCCGTACAGGTTGGCCCATGCCGAGCACGCGCAGCGTCAAGTGCAGGATCCACAGTGATGAAATGGCCTGGATTCCAAGGTTGATCCAGAAACTCGAGTCTTCACCAAAATGAAGGTAGAGGCCGAACACGGTTGAGCGGCTCGGCACGAGATAACCCTCATACCAACGGGCCAGGTAACCGCCCGTATCCCATTGGAGCAGCGGGTAGCCGTTCCAAAGAGCAGGGCCAAGTAGCATCAATGGAATTGAGACGGCGGCGATCCACACCCAGCGTGAACTGGCAACGTGTCCGCGTAGGACCTGCGTGTTGATGATCGCCCCCATCCTGTTGTCGGGAACATGCCCGGAACCGTCACTGGAAGCAAGGAGGCGGCGGTGGCCCGCTTTCAACTATCGTCACTCGGGGGGCGGGCTGACATCGAAATACATCGTGGTGCGATGCAAAAAATCAATCATAGTGCGATATATCTGGGCAATTCTGCTCGTTTCGCGGGCGCTCACGGTGGCGCGCGTGGAGGCAAGGCGGGAAATTGGCCTTTGCCGGGAGCAACGGTGCCCCGTTCGTGCGTTGGCATATTGGTTGCATCGAACTCATCAAGAGATGGTGGGCAATCGCGCCGTCGCGGCTTTCAGAACGGAGAGGGTATCGATGTCCTATCTTGCGCCTTCGGAATTCGTGACCAAGATGGTGGACGCCGGTGAATCCAAAATCTTCATGTCCGCCCGCGACACCGTGATCCGCGCCTATATGGCTGGTGCGATCCTCGCATTGGCCGCCTGGCTTGCCGTCACGATCAACGTGAACACGGGGCAGCCGTTGGTTGGGGCGCTTCTGTTTCCCGTCGGATTTTCCATGTTGTATCTGCTCGGATTCGACCTGCTGACGGGCGTGTTCGTTCTTGCCCCCCTCGCGCTGGTCGACAAGCGACCGGGAGTGACGCCTGGTGGCGTTTTGAGAAACTGGGGCTTGGTCTTCGTCGGAAACTTTGCCGGGGCGCTCACGGTGGCCTTCATGATGGCATTCGTGACAACGTTCGGCTTTACGCAGGATCCCGACAAGGTCGGTATGACGATCGGAAACGTCGGAGAGACTCGAACGCTCGGTTACGCTGCACACGGCGCGGCCGGGATGGCAACGCTGTTTATCCGTGGAATGCTGTGCAATTGGATGGTCTCGACCGGCGTCGTCGGCGCCATGATCTCGACATCGGTGCCGGGCAAGGTCATCGCGATGTGGATGCCGATTTTCCTGTTCTTTTACATGGTATTCGAGCATTCCGTCGTGAACATGTTCCTGTTTCCGTCCGGACTCATGCTCCACGCAAAGTTTTCAATCATGGACTATTTTGTCTGGAACGAGATTCCGACGGTCCTTGGCAATTTGGTGGGCGGCCTCGCATTCACGGGGCTTACCCTGTACGCCACGCATGTAAGGACCGCGCCGAAGCGTAGCGAAGCCGAACCGGTTGGGCGGCGCGCCGCAGCTTGATCGCGAACGTAAACGTACCGTGGCGCGGTAGTTCAAGCGGCAAATGTTAGGATCGGTCGAGTGGCCGTAGGTTTGGAGCACGCGGGACAGACTATTGAATGTGAAGCGGCAATGCCGGCCGCGACGGATCAGGTCGCATGAAGCGAGCGGGTCGAGTTATCGTGCTGCTGTCTATCGCAATCGTTGCAATGTCCTGGCCGACGATGCTGCGAGCCCAGACCGCTGCCCGAGTGGGAATCGTCGTGTCCGAACTGACTGAAGCTGAAGGCCATCTTCTCGGCCTGCCGGATCGTGGATTGTTCGTCGTCGATGTCAGGAGCGGCACCTCGGCGGCGAGGGCAGGAATTCATGCAAGGGATGTAATTTTTGAATTCGATGGCGGTCCAATCCATGGGGTCGACGATTTCATATGCCGGGTTGCCCGCAAGCAGCCTGGCGACTCCGTTAGTTTCCAGATACTTCGAAGCCTTACGCCTCTGGCGATCACGGTTAGCCTCGGTGCTTGGTCCCAAGAGTCTGCGCCGTCCCGAGGTTTGGCTGCGGGATGCGGGGTAGTCGATGCTTGGCCGGACGTGAAGCTCGTCTCAAGTGATCGACGGCGTGACGCTACTTGACTTTGATAACCCGGAGGTCAAGTTGGACGGAGCTTGGTCTAGGATTTGGCGCGCCATACATGCTTCGATCGAAGCAAGATAAAAAGTCTCGCACCGCTATCGGCCCACGGAAGAAGAGAGTGGCGCGGTCGAGTGGAAATACCGTTGACTACAAGGCGCTCGCGGAATTTCGACTACAACTCCGGCGTTTCCTGGCGTTCAGCGAGGCAAACACCCGCAAGAACAAGTTAACGTCTCAACAATATCAGGCGCTGCTTACGATAAAGGGCTTGTCCAGGTCGGATTATCATATGTCCGTTGGCCAACTGGCGGATTTCTTGCTGGTCAAGAACCACACCGCGGTCGGTCTGGTAGATCGGATGGCGAAGATCGGTTTGTTGAAGCGCTTTCGGGATAGTGGAGACGGCAGACGGATTCTTGTCATGCTCACGCACAAGGGTGAGCAGCAGTTGTCCAGCGTTGCTGAGCTTAACTGGGCGGAGCTTCGCTCTCGCCGGCTTGCGCTCGCAAAGATATTCAAGTCCTTCTCCTGAGCGTGCTGCCGGCTGCCTTTCTGTTGAACGAGGAGCGTCGCGGACGAGCACCGCAATTGACGCTCTTCGAGTCTCATGTTGGCTCGAATCTTGAATGGCTCTTTGCGACGCCATCGCCGCCGTCACCTTAAGAATCTGGGTCGAGACACCATCGTGTGCATCGCTGTGCGCGATGCCCGAGTTCGTTCGAAAGTCGGATCACCAGAGCTGCGGAAAGCGACAGTCATCATTCACAAAGGAGCACCTTACTAATGACGAGATCGAGGGGAACAGCCAGGACGTTTACGCGACGCCAAACTCTGCAAGGTGGAGCGGCCGCCCTGATTGCTGCCGTCAAATCGAGCTTTCCCGCAGGAGCTTTCGCAGAAGGCGCTGGACCCGAAACAAAAGCGGCCAAATTGGGATTCATTGCCCTGACCGATGCGGCGCCGCTCTTCGTTGCCAAGGAAAAGGGTTTGTTTGCGAAGTATGGAATGCCCGACGTTGAAGTCGAGAAGCAGGCCTCGTGGGGCACGACGCGGGACAATCTTGTTTTGGGATCACAAGGAAACGGTATCGATGGCGCTCATATCCTCACGCCGATGCCGTATTTGATGACCGCCGGGCTCGTGACCCAAAACAACGTGCCAACACCCGTGCAGATTCTCGCCAGGCTTGATCTGAATTGCCAAGGCATTTCGGTGGCGAATGAATATGCCGACCTGAAGATCGGGCTCGACGCTACGCCGCTACAGGCTGCCTTGGCCAAGAAGAAGGCCGCCGGCAAGTCAGTCAAGGCGGCCATGACATTTCCCGGCGGAACGCATGACCTCTGGATCCGATACTGGATGGCGGCGGCCGGAATCGATCCTGACAAGGACATCGAGACGATCGTGGTGCCGCCGCCGCAGATGGTCGCCAACATGAAGGTGGGCACCATGGATTGCCTATGCGTGGGCGAGCCGTGGAACGAGCAATTGATCCATCAACAAGCCGGCTACTCCGCGTTGACGACGGGTGAGATATGGAAGGACCATCCGGAAAAGGTTCTTGGCATGCGGGCTGAATGGGTCGAGAAGAATCCACGAGCCGCCAAGGCGTTGCTGATGGCGGTCCTGGAAGCGCTGCAATGGTGTGACAAGAACGAAAATAAAGACGAACTGGCGGTCATCAGCGCCAAACGGCAATGGATGAACGTCCCCGTCGCGGACATCGGTGAGCGTATCAAGGGCAACTTCGACTACGGAAACGGTCGAGTCGAAAAAAGCAGTCCGTTGTTGATGAAGTTTTGGCGAGACCATGCTTCGTACCCATTCCAGAGCCACGATCTCTGGTTCCTCATGGAAAACATCCGCTGGGGTAAAGTGCCTCAGAGTACGGACACCAAGGCCCTGATCGCGAAGGTCAACCGCGAGGATTTGTGGAGAGAGGCTGCGAAGGCATTAAACGTGTCCGCTTCAGACATTCCCGCGTCCACCTCGCGCGGCAAGGAAACGTTCTTCGACGGGAAGGTTTTCGATCCGGAGAATCCGAGCCTGTATTTGAGATCCCTGTCGATCAAACGTATCGATGCCTGACAGATCTCGATGACGAAACCTTGCTATGTCGCTCAATGTACCAATGGCGGGGCCGAAGCCACTAGTCCTTCGGTCCCACAGCAGATCGACAAGGCCACGCTGCGACGATCGGCTAATCGTTTCTACGTCGCTTGTGTCGGTTGAGCGCTGCTGGAGCTAACGTCGGCCCAACGAAGCACCAGGACTTGGGTGCGTCGAAAGCGGTGCACCCATAGTCGCCCAGATCGCGAGAGCAATTGCTGCAGCGGCCACGAAATAGGATATTGCGGCTGATTTGGTGGGCCGCATCGCTTGCGTCTCCAAGCAGAGGCTCTCGACAGTTGGCCGAGCGTAGCGAGCGGGCTGTATTCAGAAAAGATCAACTATCGGCGGATACGCGCGCCTCGGGCAACGTGCCAACAGCCAGGGCTACACAGAATTCCGATCGACTGCCCGCTACGTCTCGCCGCATGGCAATCCGCCGCCGGCAAGCATAGAGCGAACTCACTATCTTAACATACCGGGGAAAGTCCTTGGCCTTTGCGCTCGTTAGCGTTTTCGTAGTCTGCTATGCGGCTATCGCACTGGAACATTCGCTCAAGGTCAACAAGTCGGCCTCGGCCCTGCTTGGAGCCGGGCTGTTGTGGACGATCTACGCGCTGTCGACCGGCGATCACGACCGTCTCGGCGAGGAGTTGACTGAGACTGTTGCGACGACGGCCCGGATCGTCTTCTTCCTGATGGGGGCTATGACGATCGTTGAGGTGATCGACGCCCATGACGGCTTTGAAATCGTTACGTCGAAAATCCGGACGCGGAAGCTCGGCGCGTTGTTGTGGCTGATTGCTTGGATTACATTTTTTCTGAGCGCGATCCTGGACAATCTCACAACCACGATTGTGATGGTGTCGCTTCTCCAGAAGCTGCTCGACAGCGAAAAGGACCGGCTGTTCTTCGCCGGGATAGTCGTAGTTGCTGCAAATGCCGGCGGCGCTTGGTCGCCAATGGGCGACGTCACGACCACCATGCTTTGGATCGGTGGTCAGGTGACCGCCACGGGGATCGTTCAAGCGCTCTTCCCGGCATCTGTCGTCAACTTGCTGGTCCCACTCTGCATTGTGACCGTTGGACTCATCGGACGAACCTTCACCTCGCTTCCGGCGGAGAAGAAGTCTCCGACGCCGCCGGTCGAGCGGAACCTCATGTTCGCGCTCGGCTTGGGTATCCTCGTGCTCGTGCCTGCGTTCAAGCAGCTTACGCATCTGCCACCGTTCCTCGGTATCTTGTTGGGGCTTGGCATCCTTTGGCTCGCCGGGGAAATCCTGCATCGGGGCAAAGCGCCTGCTAACAAGGACAGGCTGACGGTCGCGCATGCGCTGACCAAGATCGACATGAGCTCGATCGTGTTCTTCATCGGTATTCTCTTTGCAGTCGCCACGCTGGAGCATGCAAAGCTGCTCGCTGCGTTGGCGGCCTGGCTCGAGCATACTGTCGGCCGGCAGGACGTCATCGTCGTCTTGCTCGGGCTGCTCAGCGCTATTGTCGACAACGTTCCACTCGTTGCCGCGGCCATGGGTATGTACGGACTATCGCAGTTTCCCGTCGACAGCTTCCTCTGGGAATTCATCGCCTACTGCGCC
Source organism: Bradyrhizobium jicamae (assembly GCF_018130695.1). GTDB lineage: Bacteria > Pseudomonadota > Alphaproteobacteria > Rhizobiales > Xanthobacteraceae > Bradyrhizobium > Bradyrhizobium jicamae_B. The sequence goes on from NZ_JAFCJX010000012.1 coordinate 122,396, forward strand.
GGCACTGGCGGGTCGATTCTGATCATCGGTTCGGCGGCAGGGGTGGCTGCGATGGGCATTGAGAGGATCAATTTCGTCTGGTACCTGCGCAATATTGGCGGGCTGGCGCTGATTGGCTATCTGGCGGGCGCCGCTGTCTATGTCGCGCAATATTGGCTGCTTCACCTATGATCAGGCCACAAGTGCTGATCAACGGCCGGCGCGAGGAACGGAGCTATAGTTAGATTTCGCCGCTGTGGGTCGAGATCAGGCGGATGTGCGTACCCTCGTTGCCACTCGCGGTGAGGTGAGCTTGCGCTGCAAGAATAAGCCGGTTCACGGAATGAGGATCGTACGCGGGATGCTTCCGGTTGAGGTGCAAGCTCGTTTCGATAATGATGACATCGTGGCTGCCCGCGGTACTGATCTCCAACGAGTAAGATACGGCGGTGACACGGGGATGTAGGAAGGGCATCTTGATAAGCTCCGATCGCACCTTCGAGGGACCGTTATCGCTTGCAGATGATACGTGTAACTTTGTACCCGCATCTGCCGCCAGCCGTCGTGATTTCGGGCGCTGGCACAACGGTGTACGTGCGGCATAGGGCTTTTGCAACGGCGTCGATGTCGCCATCGCAACTCACGAAGTTTGTGTGGGCGGGGCAGGTGGCTTCTTGTTCACCCTCGCAAATCAACAGGTCAGAGGAATTTTGACCTAAATAATGTGTCGCCGCCCAGCCAACGAGCCAAAGAAGTCCAGAAAGAAGGAGGAGCAACGCAATCCATTTGACGTTCCAAAATGCTCTCAATGTGACAGGCCTCGACTGGTCTAGCGGGTAGCGGGAGAAGCCCGATTTGGCGGGGGTTTCGTCCGGCGAGTTTAGTCGATCTTCGGGAGGCTGCGAATGTCCTATAACTTAAAGACCTTCTTTGACGGCGCGGGTACCGGTGACCTGGATGACGCAATGACAATTGAACTCAAGATGCTTACGCCAAGCGCCGTGCTCGTGCCGATTCAAATCGTTCTGGCATAGCATGCGGGTAGCCTTCAGCTTGGCTATCGCTGGACGGCCAACTCACGGGACGAGACGCCGCCGTCGTTAACCGGCGTAGCAGGTCGGCTCGCCCTGCGTTGCGAAACTTCCTAGAGACCTTTCCATTCTTCGCGGCGGCGGTGATCACCGCCCGCATTGTCAACAGGCATGACTGGCTGACGGAACGGGGCGCTCAACTCTATTTTTTGGCGCGGATCGGATACGTGGCGCTTCATGCGCTTGGCGTTCCATTGGTGCGTTCGTTGATTTGGAACCTGGCGACGGCGGATATCATCATGATTCTTTGGGCGCTTCTATAATGGTGCGCTCTTTCGGTTCATCGCGGCTTCGTGCGAAGCCGCACCCCTTCGCCCGTGCGGTCGCTCGCGAAGATAAATTCGATGTCGCACTCCTCTTCAAGACATTTCCGCAGCTTCTTGAGCACGGCCTTGCGTCGGGGATCGTGCCGCTCGGACGACATGGTCGTCTCGATCTTCGCGATCACCATCCGAGAGACGCCGGCATGCTGTGCTAGTTCTGTTTGACTCCATCCGATCAGTCCGCGTGCTGCGCGGAGCAGAGAGGGGGTCAGCGAGTGATCATCCATCTGTTCCACATATTCTGTAAGAAGTAAATTCTGATAGTCCGGTTTAGATCGGATCCTGCCGGCTATAACGGAACGTGATGAGTAGTTAAAATTCTATATATTCGCTAACCCCGTCTTAAGGTTAACGAAAAGTTCATAGACATTTTGTCTATGAAATGGCCGAGGCTGTGCTACGGTCGTCGTCGGCAACTACCGGGGAGTACAGGCCGATGACGGATTACGAAAAGCATCTTCAAAGCGCGGCGTGGCGGGAGATTCGCCAGCGTGCGCTCTCGGCCGCTGGCCATCGCTGCCTGCTCTGCGCGTCGACCGAGGAACTCGAGGCGCACCATCGCACCTACGAGAACCTCGGCAACGAGCGCGAGGGCGACCTGACGGTGCTCTGCCGCGAGTGCCACGAGGTGGTGACGAGCATGCTGCGCGCGCGCCGTTACGCGAACCGGCCGGCGTCGTACGCCGACATCGTCCGCAGCATCGCCGAGGCGACGCCGCTGTTCGATCCCACCGACGGCGAGGTCTGATCATGGCGGTGGAGATGATCACGTTGCGCCTGGTCGGCGTCGGGCCGATGCTGATGCATTCGAGCCGCTTGGCCGATCCGCTCGACGCGCAAGCCAAAGCCTTGAGCAAGATCACGCACAAGGGGCACAAAACGGACGCTGACCATCACCGCATCGCGGAACTCGAATGGTTCGGCTCGCTGTGGCTCCACGAGGGCCGGCCATGCCTGCCGCCGACTGCGATCAAGGGCGCGCTGGTCACCGGCGCCAAGACGGTGCGCAAGGGCAAGGCGACCCGGGCCGCCTTCGTCGCAGAAGGCCCCGCGATGCTCGAGTACGACGGCCCGAAGACGGTCGAGGAACTCTGGAAGGACCCGCGCTTCCGTCACCGCGAGATCGTGCGCGTCGGCGACTCGCGGGTGGCGCGCACCCGCCCGTATTTCGACGGCTGGAGTGCGACTGTCCGCGGGACCTTCATCACCACCATCCTCAACCGCGAGGACGTGGTCGGCTACTTTCGCATGGCCGGTCCCTTCGGCATCGGGGACCACCGTCCCGACTTCGGTCGCTTCCTGATCGAGGAGTCGCAGCTCGAATAGTTCTTGGCTTGGCTCGACACCGCGAGGCTCGGCGTGGTCCGGCACGGTGTGACGTGACGGGGCGTGTCCCGGCGAGGCAGGGCAGGGTCCGCCTTGGATCCTCCCTCGCCTAACCCTTTCAAATCCCACTTTCGACATCACGCGCGGGCTTCCGCGCGAACGACGGAGCGTTGCCCGATGAACGAACGCGAACACCCGCGAAGCGAGGCGTTGCCGCCGGTGCTGTTCTACTGGCGGACGAAGACTGCTGAATCATTCGACGAACGTGCGCGCGCCGAGGTCACCGCCTTCGTCGGCCGGATATCCGCAACGATGCCGGAATGGCGGGCGGCGATCCGCGGCGACGCTGCCGCGGCCGTTGGTCTCGTCGTCGGCCGGCGCATCTCCGAGCATATCGACGTGCGCGTCGACCTCAGCATGACGGTGCTGCTGGCCTGCGCCTTCTTCGATCCGGCCGCGGCGCTGGTGATGTCGCACACGTTGGCGCGCATGCCGATCGAGCCGCGCGAGCGGGCGCGCCTCTCGGCGTCCTGGTCGATGCACAAGATCTGGCTCGGCAGCCGCCGTGCCGGTACGGGCGAGCCCAAGACGCCGCCCCGCTGAAGGGAGGCGCGTCGTGATCCTGCAGCCGATGAGCGATCTGCATTCCGACTTCCGTGGCTTCCCGGGATACCCGCCGCCGGTGCCGGGCGTGTCGGTGATCGTCGTCGCCGGCGACACGCGGCAGGGCCTCGCCGCCGCGCTACGTGAGTTGCGCGTGGCCTATCCGCCGCCTCTTGAGGTCGTCGTCGTGGCCGGCAACCACGAGTTCTGGGCGCGCCCGGCATTGCCCGCGGCGATTGACGAAGGCCGTCGCGTCGCCGCCGACCTCGGGCTGCATTACCTTGAGAATAACGTTGCGGTGATCGGCGGCACCACGGGCGTCCGCTTCGTCGGCTGCACGCTGTGGTCCGACTACGCGCTGTTCGGGGAGGCGTCGCGCGCGGCGGCGATGCGCGCGGCCCTCGAAGGCATGCGCGATCACAAGCGTATCAAGTGGCAGTCGAATCCCTGGGCGCGCTTCCGCCCGCAGGAGGCGCGCGCGCTGCACCTGACGTCCCGGTCGTTCCTCGAGGCCGCACTGGCCGAATCGCACACCGGACCGACGGTCGTGGTGACGCACTTCGCGCCGGCGATCCAGGCCGTGTCGCTGCGGCACCGTGACGGCTTGCTGGCCGCGTCCGCCTGCACCGACCTGACGCCGCTGGTCGACCGCTTCGCGCCGACCGCGTGGATCTCGGGCCACACGCACTTCGCTTATCGCATGACCCGCGGCCCGACACTGATGCTGTCGAACCCGCACGGTTACCCGGACGAGCGTCTCGGGTTCGATCCCCTTCTCACCATCGAGGTCTAGACATGAACGAAACGATGAGCATGCCGCACGCGATGGGCACCCCGGGCAATGGCTTGGATCGTACGACGTCCTTCGGCGGCGTCGGCATCGGACCGTTTGAGCTGCGGGTCTACGGTGAGGCCTGGCGCGAAGCGCTGTGCTTCCGGCGGGACGAGAGCGGCAGCGTCCCCGATCGCGGGTCGCGAGCCCGATCGCCTGGGTTCGCCGGATTGCTGCGTATGTCGTCGGAGATGGACGACGACATGGGCTTCGACGAGAGCGCGAGCCGCGAGGGATGTCCCCCGAGCGCGACGCGGATCGCAGCAACGCTGCTGCTCGCGCGCGCCTTCGACGCCGCGCCGGCCGCGGCGCGGGACCTGCTCTCCGGTGACGCTCCCGTCGTCGTCGACGTCGCCGACGGCGCGGTGCTCGACGCGCTGAAGGGCGTCTGGCGCAGGATGTTCTTCGACAACCCGCAGCGGACGATCGATCTGGTGAAGACCGCTCCCGGCCGCCGCAGTGCGCTTGACGGCGCTTACGTGATGCTGAAGGAGCCGCTCAAGGGCACCGCGAAGGAGCGCCTCGAACGCGTCGCCGCCGACATGTGCGGCTATGCGCTCCCGTTCGTGGCGTTTTCGGTCGACGGTCGCGCCTGCCTGCCGAAAGTGGTGCACGACGCTGCCCGACACCGGATCGAAGTGCCGATGCTGGACCCGGCGACGGTCTCGAGGACCATCCGCGCCGTCACCGGCATCAGGACGGCGGTCGACGTGCCGGCGGAGACGCTACGCGATCTCGGCGTCGGCGACCTCGCGGCCGCGGTCCGCTTCGACCGGACGCCGCAGGCTTGCGTCGACGAACTGCGCCGTCTCGCCGCTTCGAAGAACGCCGAGCGGCCGTCGCGCGGGCTCGTTCTTTCCGAGATCAATGGCATGGCCGAGGCGCGCTCCTGGGCCGATGGTGCGATCGCCGATCTCGCCGCCTGGCGACGCGGCGATATCTCCTGGGACGCCGTCTTGAGCGCTGTGATGCTCGCCGGGCCGCCCGGCGTCGGCAAGACCCTGTTCGCCGAGGCCTTCGCGCGTAGCGCGTTGGGCGAGGATTCGAAGTCCGGCATCCCGCTGATCGTCTGCTCGTACTATTCCTGGCAGGCCGATGGCCATCTGGGCGATTTCCTGGCGGCCATGCGCCGCGACTTCGCCTCCGCCCGGGCAAAGGCGCCCTGCGTGATTCTGCTCGAGGAATGCGACAGCTTCGTCGACCGCCGCGGCGTGCAGCATTCGCACTCCGACTATGTCAGGAACTGCGTCAACGCCCTGCTCGAGGAGGTTGACGGCGTGCGCCGGCGGGAGGGTGTGTTTCTGATCGGCTGCACCAACCAGGTCGAGGCCTGCGATCCCGCGCTCCTCCGCGCGGGTCGGTTCGAGAACGTAGTGCGCGTTGGCCTTCCCGATCCGGACGAGCTCGAGCAGATCTTCCGGGTGCGCTTGAAGGGCGATCTCGTCAACGCCGACATCTCCACCGTCGTGGCGTCGGCGGCCGGCATGACCGGTGCCGACGCGGAGCGCGCGGTCAAGGACGCGCGTCGTCAGGCGCGCCGCGAGGACCGCGAGCTCCGGCTCGGCGACCTCCATCGTGCCGTCGTCGGCGACGACGACCTCTCCGACGAGCTGCGCTGGCGGGCGTCGATCCACGAAGCGGGCCACGCCGTGGTCGACGTGCTCCGCTTCGGCGCCGACGGCATTGTCGCCAACACGACGCGCACTGACCGACGGCTCGGGATGTCGATGCGTACGACCCGCCAGGCCTTCGAAGGCACGGCGAGCGACTATCGCGCACGCATCGAGGTTCTACTCGCCGGCCGCGCCGCCGAGGAGGTCCTGCTCGGCGAGGCATCTCACGGCGCCCAGGCCGATCTCGCGGAGGCTACCAGGTTGAGTTGCGCAATGTTGGGCGGGCTGGGTTTGGCGGGACCGTCGCCCTTGACGCACCTCGGCGACCCGCGGCACGCGGAGGAGTTTCTCCGCTACGTCGATATCCGCGCCGCGGTCGGTATCGAGCTCGCCGAGGCGGACCGCACCTGCCACGAACTGCTCGAGGTCAACCAGACGGCACTCATCGCGGTGGCGCGTCGGCTGTTCGAGCTGGGCAGCGTCGTCGGCACCGAGATCGCCGTGCTGCTTGAGGCCGCCCGTTCGAAAGAGACGCCGAAGCCGGCGACGCCGGAGCGCGGCGTCGTCCTGCGCCTCGTCGATGACCCCAGCCGGACGGAAGGGCCGTAACGGCGACGCGGCCCAGGCCACTGCATGCTTGGAGAGCGCCAGGATCTCATGGAGGAGCCGGGCCGTTTATGACGGTGACGGCTGCCCGATCCCGTGCTCTTCCAGAAGAGCCAGGGCGGACCGCAGCGCTTCCTCCTTGAGAGCAAGTTCGTTTTCTAGCTTAATCGTCACGTTCTGCTGCTCGGAGATCCGCTGGCGGGCCTTTAGCTTCAGCGCCTCGATGCGCTGATGCATCTGCATCGTGACGTTGTCCACGCGGGCCTGCGCCTCCGCACGGGTCTTTGCGATCCGGTCGTCGATAACCTGCTTCGCCTGTGCCTTCGCCTTATCGAGATCGGCCATGAGGCTAGCGCGGGCTTTCGCCAGCGATTTGGCCTGGCGCTGCTGTTCCGTCCACTCCTCGCGGTTCAGGCGCTGCCGGCGCGGCCCGAGCCTGGTGAGGCCGCAGTGGGAGGCGACGTTCTCGTAATAGTCGTCCTGCAGCGCCTTCATGGCGGCCTTGTAGACCTGCTTCTGCTCGCGCTTGGTCTCGCCGCGTGCCTTCGACGCCGCCGTCGCCTCGTAGCCCGGGTGCACGCTCTGGATCTGAAGCTGGCCGTCCTTCGGGAGGTCTGGGACGATCACCCAGTGAATATGCGGGTGCGGTTCATCCAGATGTTCGACGACGCACTGGAGCGCGTCGCCCCACGTATCGGCAAGGAAGCCGATGGTCAGGGTGCGCCAATGTTCGTACTCCGCCGCCTTCTGGGGATCGGCCTCGATGTCGGCGACGGTGTCGGGCCAGCTCGCGACGCCGACCGCGACGACCGGGGTGTCGCACCGCACTTTATGGCCACGCTTATTAACGGCCTTATCGGCTCGCGTCGAGGCCAACGCGAATGCCTCCTGCGGATCACAGCCGAACACGATTTGCGGCACCCTCGGCTCCGCCACGTGACTGCAGGCATGCGGCGCCCGCACCATCTCGTCGCGGATATCTGTCAGCGACGGATTTCGCTTTTTCGAGCGCCGCTTGTGGGCGCCGCGGCGGGCGTATACGTTAAGACGAAAGAACTGAAAACCCATGGTGAGCAACTCCCTCTGGCCCACCATCTCCCGGATGGCCGCAAGAGGGAAGCACTGTCAATCCAGTGTTCGGCAACATCTAGTCGGTTCAATAGATGTCGTCCGTGGCCTGCGGTCCGATAACTACCGCCTGAATGTGCGATCGGACGGGAGGGGCGGGTCAGAACGTTCAGTCGGTCTTGCTCGTTGGCGAGCCTCTCGCCGCCAACGTAGAGCAGGGCGGCTGACACCGCCCGGAAGGGCGCCCAGCCGCACCAACAAGTCTTCCATCGCAACAAGCATGAGGTCGTTCGGGCGTCTGGTGGATAACCCATGATTTCCCGGCTCCCTGTCCCTATTCGGGGTTCTGGTCGGACCGGGTCACATCAGGACGTTCGATAGGCCTGCACCGTCCGGTTGCTTCAAGCCGCCGACGAAGGGCAGGGCGGCTGACATCGCCCGGAAGGACGCCCTGCCGCACCAATAGGTCCTCCAGCGCGACGAGCATGAGATCGTTCATCCGACATCCTTGCGTAGCCGCCAACATGCGCAGCGCGAGATGAAGGTCCGGCTGCATAGAGACGGTCGTGCGCAAGTTCTCCCCGGTTAGCCCTTGAGAACGGTTGGAATCCGAGTAGGTGAGGGCATCGCGCAGATGCCGCGAGCCCGCGTCAAGCGCGTCCTTTGGGTTACGGCTCATTGACGATCTCCAGTCGACGCAAAATCCACTCGGTGACGATTTGAACCTCGGCGGCCGCGCGGCCTTCTGGCTCATATTCGCTGACCCCCATGCCGACGGCGATGGCGTCCTGATAAGCGAAGCGGTAGGCGAGCTGTCCCTGCACTACGGTGCCCAACAGGCGGTGGTTATCGATCCATTGAACGAGACGGGCGCTCAGGGTCGGCGGCGTTTGGGACAGAAGAATTGCAAAGGGGATCCCGTGATCAAGGAACAGGTTTCTGAGGCGCATTGCGACAGACGTCGCCAACATGGTGGGCTGAGTGACGATGAGAGCAAGATCGGCTGCCTTGACCGCGTGAGCGATCGTCCTGCCGTCGTGCGCAGGCGTGTCGACGACAACAAGATCAAACAGGTGATGATTGCGTGCGATCCAGCCTGCAAGTTCTTCAGAACGCAGCTGTTCCACGTACGGCCAACGCTTTCTTCTCAAGCTCCTCCACAACTGCAGCGACCCTTGCGGATCGATGTCCAGCACGGCGACGCGATAGCCGCGGAGCGCTGTCGCCACGGCAACATTCAGGGATGTGGTTGATTTCCCCGTTCCCCCCTTTTGTTGAACTGTCGCTATAACCTTCATTTTCTGGCGCTCGCTTCCGGTCATCGAGCATTCCAGCTGGGCAGACGCGGATCAAATTGCGCAATTGAGCGCAAAAAATGTGGACAGTCCCTGGCGGGTTCGGGCGAGATTCCGCGTTTAGAGCAAGAATCGACAAAAAGTCGGACCAAGGTTGTCCACAGCTAAATCCATCAAAACTGCTCCGGCGCCCGACATAAGACTGGACAGGGGCATCACCGCATCACCGCATCACCGCATCACCGCATCACCGCATCACCGCATCACCGCATCACCGCATCACCGCATCACCGCATCACAACATCACCACGTCACTCGCCCGACATCGCCAAGCCAGGTTCGACGCGATGATGCGCGGCTGATCTGGTTTACCGTCGAGAGCTTCGTCGACAACCAGATTCGTCATCGGCTCGGACAAGAGCTTCGACGAAACGATCGTTGATATCCTGACGCACGATCAGGCATGACAAGGGGTACGGCGCCAACCCTGAGAGACCTGACCAGAAAAACGACGAGCCACTGCCGCAACCTCTGATGGGACAACCGCCAGCACGTGACGTTCGCTCGGGGGCCCGAGCTTTCAATCGGCTTTTTCCGGTAAAGCCTCTTTCTATTCATATGGGAAAGGAAAACGGCCAGCGGCACGCCGTTCCTCCGGGATGCACTAACAGCAGCGCATCGCAGCCTGCCCTTCGGCGCAAGAGTTCGCGTCACTGAGCTTAAGAGTGGCAAGTCGGTGGTGGTTCGTATCACTGACCGCGGGCCATGGGTTCGAGACCGCGTTCTTGACCTTTCCCTTGGCACTGCGCGCAACTTGGGCATTACGGATCGTGGGGTAGTCAAGGCTCCTGCTGAATTGCCTTGAGGCGAGCGGCAGCGGTGAAGGAAATGGAGCTCTTCGTCAACACCTCGAACCATTCGAGGTGGTCAGGACCACGTCGCAAAGGCGATACCGGTCCCGGTTCCAGCGGATGTGCGATAGGTCGGAAAATATTCCGACCAGTCGTTCGTCAGATGCTCGGACATACCCGCCGCCATCACCCAGTTGAGAATCTCCGACGAGCCGGAGTTCAACTCGCCGCGCGACAGGCTTCGCAGCGTCCCTGCATCCTTCTCGCGGATCGCCTTCAGGATCTTTTGGTCGAGCTTCTCATCAACGACGAAGTGACTGAGCCCGCCACTGGCCGCCACCGCGACGCGAAGATCGCGCTGCGACTTGCCGATGATGTTCGCGAGCTTGACGCCGATGTCGTAGCAGCGGCGCGCGGTCGGCGCATTCGGCGGGAAATAGGTGTTGAGCAGGATCGGCACCACCGGAATGGCGCGCCCGCCGAACAGACGCTCGATGATGAAGCCATAGGCATGGCCGAATCCCGCCTTGAGCGGGTCCTCGACCTTCGCCGCAGCGGCGATATCGACATCCTCGTCGATCAGGCCGCGGATCAGCTCGAGCGCGAACTGGGGATGGCCGGGAAAGCTGTGGACCGCATCCATCGCATAACCCTTCATCACCGTGCCGATCCAGCCTGGCGTCTGCGGGGTGATGTGCTTCTCATGCGTCAGGATCTCCTCGCCATGGAAGATCGAGATCGCGGGCATGTTGGCATGACTGAACAGTTCAGCCTGGTCGTCGCCGATGATCACGACCACATCGGGCGCGGTAGCGGCGAGACGGCCGGCGACATGGCCGAGCGCCTTCTGCGAGGCGGCCTCGATCTCGAGGAATTTCGCTTCGGTCGCGATGCCGCCGTAGGGCGCGCCGTTCTCTTTTGCGAGGTCGTCGTAGCTGACGAACCGTCCGTCGGACAGGTTCAGCGACTTGTTCTTCTTGTCGTCTTCGGCGCGCTCGCTCCATCGTTTGCCTTCGAGCGCCAGCATCGGCGTATGCGAGACGGCAAGGCTGAACACGATCTTGGCCATCGAGAAATCCTCCCTTTATTATATTTACCTAGTGGACAATATTGCATGCCACCAGCAGCGCTGCAACGGAAACTGGCAGCGGCGGCGGCGAAAATCCCCTTGCAAGTTCGCCAATATTATATATACCAAGTGGACTAATTAATAATCGGCCCCCCACGGGCCTCAGGGAGAGACCGTGTCCATGATCATCGACGCGCATGCCCATCTCGTCGCGCCCGCCGCGCTCTATGCCCATCGCAGCAACCTGGTCGTGGCGCGCGGTCAATACGGAAGGTTTCCGGCCGCGATCTCCGACGCCGAGCTGGAGAAATCTGCTGCCCAGAACGTTGCGATCATGGATGGCGTGGGGACCGACCTGCAGGTGCTGTCGCCGCGTCCCTTCATGATGGTGCACGGCGAGAACCGTTGGGAGGACGTCGTCACCTGGGCCGAGGACAACAACGACATCATCGCCCGCACGGTGAAGATGTACCCGAAGCGCTTCCGCGGGGTCGGAGGACTGCCGCAGGCGGTCGGGGCTCCGGTCGAAACCATGTTCGACGAGATCAAGCGATGCGTCGAAAAGCTCGGCTTCATCGGTGTGCTGCTCAATCCGGATCCGTCGGAGGGGACGGGCAAGAGCCCGACCCTGGCCGATCCGTACTGGTATCCGCTCTACGAATTCCTCTGCAAGCACGACATTCCCGCGCACATCCACAGCTGCGCCTGCTGCGGCCGCGAGACCTATGACGAGCACTTCATCACGGAGGAAAGCCTCGCCATCACCACCATCACACGCTCCGATGTATTTCAGCGCTATCCGACGCTGAAGCTGATGGTCAGCCATGGCGGCGGCTCCGTGCCGTTCCAGGTCGGGCGCTGGCGCTCCAACCGGCAGATGGCGATCGCGGCCGGGCGCCTGCCAATGGACACCGAGAGTTTCGACGCCAGCCTGAAGCGCTTCTGGTTCGACACCGTTGTGCACAACAAGAAATCGCTGGAGCTGCTGTTCGACGTGGTCGGGACCGACCGCTGCATGTTCGGAACCGAACGGCCGGGCAGCGGCGGCGGCATCGATCCCAAGACGGGCAAGCCCTTCGACGACCTCAAGCCCGTGATCGAGTCGATTGCCGAGCTCACCTCGGCCGACCGGAAGGGGATCTTCGAGGACAACGCGCGCAAGTTCTTCAGCCGTCTCGACGCGTGAGCGGGAGGGGAGATCAGCATGACCGCACGACGCAGCATCGAAGTGCCAGGCTTCAGCCACGGCAAGCAGCCAATTCCCGCGGCCTCGCGGGTCGGCAACATCGTCATGACCGGCGGCATCTACGGCCTCGATCCGGAGACCGGATTGATCCCCGATGACGTCGGCCAGCAGGCCGAGCTGATGTTCGAGAATCTGCAGCGGATCGTCGAGGCCGCCGGCGCGGGCCTCGAACGGATCGTCAAGATGACTGTTTATGTGAAGGTGCCGGAGGCGCGCGACGCCGTGAACAAGCATTGGCTGGTCGCCTTCCCGGATCCGGCATCCCGGCCGGCGCGTCACACCTTCCAGAACGATCATCTGCCGGCCAATATGCTCGTGCAATGCGATGTGATCGCCGTCCTCGACGGCGCCTGAAAGCCCGCGCGGTTGACAAATCCGGTCCCCCGGCGGATAGCCTGTTGATCGGATATCGCTTGGCCGCGGGGGCAGTTTGGCAACAGATCTCACCAAGGAGACGCTCGACGAGGTCGTCAACCAGCGCCGTCGCCAGCAGCGCTCGCTCGATACGCGGGAACGAATTCTCCAGGCGGCGTTCGAGGAATTCGCCGAGCGCGGATTCGAGGGCGCCTCGACACGGACCGTGGCCGCCAAAGCCGGCGTGCAGCATCCGCTGGTAACCTATCACTTCAAGAACAAGGAAGGCCTCTGGCGGGCGGTCGTCTCGACCACGAGCTTCAACTTCGGCCAGCATTTCCAGGTTCAGCTCGCCGACATCTCGGAAAAGGATGAGGTCGCGCGGCTTCGTCTGCTGCAGGAGCAGTTCATCCGCTTCGCGGCGGCCAATCCGAACTTCCACTGGCTGATGTCGCATGAAGGCAAGCGCGAGAGCGACCGGCTGACCTGGCTGGTCGAGGAGCGGGTGAAAACCTATTTCGACGTTGTCGCCAAGCTGATCCGGGAAGCGCAGAAGCGGGGACGCTATGTCGAGGGCGATCCCTACCATCTGCAGTATCTGTTCATCGGCGCCGTCACCCGTATCTTCATGCTGAATGCGGAAGTCCAGCAGGTGATGGGGCGCTCGCCTTTCTCGAAGAAGTTTGTCGACGAGCACGTGAAGACCTGCTGCGCCCTGTTCTTCCGCGAGCCGCCCGAGAAGCCTCGCCGGCGCTGACTCCTTACCAGCCGATCGGCAGGCTCCTGAAGCCGCGCACCATCAGGTGCCGGACGCGGATCGCGTCCGCGAGATCGATCTCGTAGTCGCCGAAGGCCGTCAGCAGGCGAGGCAGGATAGCGCGCAGCATCGCGCGGGTCGTGCTGGCGCCGAGACAGACGTGCGGGCCAAAGCCAAAGCCGAAATGCCGGACCTTGCCGCGGGTGATTTCGAAGCGATCGGCATCGGCAATGGCGGTTTCGTCGCGGCTGGCCGACGCATAGAGCAGCGCGAGCCGCGCGCCCGCTGGAATGGCCATGCCTGCGAGATCGGTCGGTGCCGAGGTGGTGCGGGCAAAGCACTGCGTCGAGGTGTCCCAGCGCACGGCCTCCTCGATCGCGCCGTCGATCAGCGAATGATCCGCCATGACGCGCGCGCGCTGGTCGGGATGGCGCCAGAGCGCATGCATGAGGTTCGGCAGGAAGTGGCCGATCGAGGCATTTCCTGCCAGCAGCACCGTCATCATGTTGGCCACGATCTCGGCATCGCCGAGCGGAGCGCCGGCTTCCTGCGCCGCAATCAGCACCGAGAACAGGTCATCCTCGCGCTCGACGCGGCGCCGTGCCAGTTCATCCGACAGCAGCGCGATTACCTGGGCGCGGTCGTCCTCGTCGAGCGCCGGACCAGCCGGTCCGGCCTCGCCACGGAACAGCCGCTCGGAGAGTTCGCTCGCCCGTCTCGCGGACTGAGGACCGAGGCCGAGCATACGGCCGAGCGCACCGAACAGTAGGGGACGGCTGATCTCGGTGACGAAATCGCAATGGCGGCGCGTCCGCAGTGCCGTCAGGCGCGCGGCGAGTTCGTCGCGGATCCAGGGGAGAACGAGCTCGATGCGGGCGGGTGTCACACCGCGCATGATGATGCGCCGGAGCTCGTCATGGCGTGGCGGATCGGTCGAGCCCAGCGTCTTGCCGACGCGGAGCGGGGAATCGCTCAGCGCGTTGCCGGCGGAGGACGAGAAGAGGTCATGGTTGGCCAGGGCATGTACGACGTCTGCGTGCCTGCTGAGGAACCAGAGATTCGTCGTAGCACAATAGTAAACCGGCCGCTCGGCGCGCATCTGCCGATATGTCGGGTAGGGATCGTCGAAATATGTGTCGCTGGCGAGATCGAAGCTGGTCATTGCGACCTACCAGCGGATTGTCAGCTTGTAGAAGCCGCGCACCATCAGATGGGCGACCCGCTCCGCGCCGGCGATGTCGAGCTCGTATTCGCCGAGCGCCGGCAACAGCGGCGTCATGATGGTCCGCATCATCGCCCGCGCGGTCGGCGCGCCCAGGCAGATATGCGGGCCGGAACCGAAGCCGAAATGGCGGGTCTTGCCGCGGTCGATGTCGAATCTGTCAGGATCGGCAATCACCCGTTCGTCCCGATTGGCCGATCCGTAGCAGACCGCGAGCCGACTATTGCCCGGGATCGTGACGCCGTGCAGCGCAATCTCCTTTGTGGTGTGTCGCGCGAACGCCTGCGTCGAGGTGTCCCAGCGGACGGCCTCGTTGACCGCCGCGTCGAGCTTGGTCGGGTCGGCCAACAGTTTTCGGCGTTCGTCCGGATTCTTCCAGAGCGCGTGGATCAGATTGGAGAAGTAGTGTCCGATCGACGCATTTCCGGCCAGCAGCACCGTCGACATGTTGCCGAGGATCTCGGCGTCGGAGAGTGGCGCGCCGGCCTCCTGCGCCTCGAGCAGGAAGGAGAACAGGTCGTCGCTCCGATCCTTGCGCCGGCGCTCGAGCTGCCGGCCGAGCACGGCGAAGACCTCCTCCATCACGCCTGGCTTCGACACCGGACCCATCGCGCCTGTCCCCGCGTGGAAGAGATCCCGCGAGAGCTCGGCGGCACGCCGCGCGGCGTCGCCGTCGAGGCCGAGCATGCGGCCAAGTGCGCCGTAGAGAATGGGGCGGCTGATGTCGGCCATGAAGTCGCATTCGCGCCGGCCGCCGACATCGTGCAACAGCCGTTCCACATCGCGCTCGATCGCGGGCTGCATCGATTGAATCCGGGCCGGGGTAAAACCCTTCATCACGACGCGGCGCAGTTCGTCATGGCGCGGCGGATCGGTCGTGCCGAGGGTCTTGCCGACGCGCAGCGGCGAGTCGACCAGAGTGTTGCCGCGGGACGACGAGAAGGTCTCGAAGTCGTTGAGGATGCGCGTGACATCCTCGTTGCGCGTCACGATGGTGAACCCGCTCGGCTCATGCAGGTAAACGGGATGCGCGTCGCGCAGGAGCTTGTAGGTGGGGTAGGGGTCATCGACGAAGCCGCGGTCCTCGGGGTCGAAGCGAAAGCCCATGCGGTCCTCCCTGTTGTTCTAGTTTCTTAATTAAATATACCGTGTGGAAAATATAATAAGCAAGCCGCTGTTTCGGCTGCGTCCGCCTTTCAGGCGGCGCGGACCGGCTTCCGGATCCCGACGAATTGTTCCAGTGCGTCACGGTCTGCGGCGATGGCCTGGCTGGTCCCGCGCCGGACGGCGACGCCGCGCTCGAGGATGATCGCCTGCTGCGCGAGCCGCAGCGCGAAGCCGGCGTGCTGTTCGATCAGGACCACGGCCATGTTGTCGGCTTGCGTGATTTCACCGATGCAGCGGGCGACGTCCTGGGCCACGACGGGCGCGAGCCCTTCGAGCGGCTCGTCGAGCAGCAACAGGCGGGGATTCGTCACCAGCGCGCGCCCGATCGCGAGCATCTGCTGTTCACCGCCCGACAGCTGATTGCCGAAATTGCCGCGCCGCTCCTTCAATCGCGGAAACAGGTCGTAGACGCGGTCGATCGTCCAGACGCCCGGCGCCGCGGCGATCCGGAGATGCTCCTCGACCGAGAGCGGCGCAAACACCTCGCGGCCCTGCGGCACCCAGCCGATGCCGGCCCGGCAGCGCCGGTGCGGCGGCGCAGTTGTGATATCCTTGCCGTCGAAGCGCATCCGACCTGCGCGCGGAACGAGATGGCCGGCGATCGCGAGCATCAGCGTCGATTTGCCGGCGCCATTGCGCCCGAGGACGGCGAGCGATCCGCCGGACGCGATGCCCAGCTGGAGGTCGTGGATCACGATCCCGTCGCCATAGCCGACGTCAAACTTGTCGATCTGCAGCAGCGGCTCAGTCACCGTCGTTCCCCAGATAGACGCGGCGGACTTCGGGATCGCGGGCGATCTCGCCAGGCGTTCCCTCGCACAGCACGGTCCCTGCGACGAGCACGGTGATCGTCTCGGCGAACCGAAACACCAGGTCCATGTCATGCTCGATGAAGAGGATGGCCACGTCGCGCGGCAGCGCCTCGATGGCCTGCATCAACTCGAAGCTTTCGCCGGCGGGAACGCCCGCAGCCGGCTCGTCCAGCAGCAGCACCCGTGGCTGACCGGCAAGCGCAAGCGCGATCTCCAGCAGCCGCTGGCGGCCATAGGGAAGCTCGGCGGTCGGGCGTAGACAATCCCGTTCTAGTCCGACCGAGCGCGCCAGCGCAAACGCTTCATCCGTGGTGTCCGACTGGCGATGTAGCGCCAGCAGCGGCTTGCCGAGCCGGCCGTTGCGTCGCGCGACCGCGAGCATGATCGACTCGAGCGGTGTTAGGTACGGAAACAGCGCATTGACTTGGAACGTCCGGCCGAGCCCGCGCGTGACACGCTGGTCGGTGGTCAGGCGGTCAATCGGCGCGCCTTCGAGCAGAATGCTGCCACTGCTTGGCGCCAGCACGCCGGTGAGCAGGTTGATCAACGTGCTCTTGCCCGCGCCGTTCGGCCCGATCAGCGCCTGGCGGCCGCCTGCCTTCAGCCGCAGGCTGACCCCGTTGGTCACCTGCAGGGCACCGAACTGCTTGCAGAGCATTCTGGTCTCGAGCGCAGCGGCGGTCATCGCATGGTCCTCACGCGGGCCAGGCGGGCCGTGAGCCGGCTCAACGCGCCGACCAGGCCACCCCGCGCCATCAGGACGAGCGCGATCAGCGCGAGGCCGAGCCAGAACATCCAGTAGACCGGATGCAGGGCCGACAGCACGTCGCGCAGCCAGATGAAGGTTGCAGCGCCGAGGAAGCCGCCGATCAACGTGCCGATGCCGCCGACGATCAGCATGACGAGAGCGGCCACCGAGCGCTCGAAGCTCAGCGTCTCCAGTGCGACGATCTGCGTCGTCTGCGCGAGCAGCGCGCCAGCCATGCCGGCGATGGTCGCCGAGATCGTGAAGGCGATCATCTTGCGCCTGACGGTCGACACGCCGAGCATCGGCACACGGTCGTGATTTTCGCGCATCCCCTTCAGCGCGAGCCCTTCGGGCGAATGCACATAGCGCCGGGCGGCGAGATAGAGCAGGAAGGCTGTAGCGTACGCGTACCAGAACCCGGTTCGGCCGAAGAGATCGAACTCGAACAAACCGAGCAGCGGCCACATCTCGATGCCTTGCAGGCCGGTGTCGCCACCGGTCAGCCAAGGCATCCGACTGGCCGCTTCGAACAGCAGCAGCCCGATGCACAGCGTCACCATTAGCACGGCCGCGCCGCGCACCCTGGCGATGACCGCGCTGAACGCAAATCCGAGGCTGCCTGCCGCAGCGCCGCCGGCGAAAACGCCGGACACTGGCTCGCCCCAGCCATGGGCGGCCAGCAGGCCTGCGGCGTAGGCACCGAGCCCAAAAAATGCGGCGTGTCCGAACGACGGAATACCGCCATAGCCGAGCAGCAGATCCAGCGACATCGCAAACAGGCCGCCGATCAGGATTTGCGTCAGCAGGACGAGTTTTGTGGGGAACAGGAAGTAGCTGGCCGCGGCCGCGACCCAGAAAATGATTTCGATCGTGGTCCAGCGCGCGCGGCGGGCGACCATCATGCGGGCGAGATCGAGGGTGACGTCGCTCATCGTAGCCGCCCAACGAGGCCCTGCGGCCGCACGGTCAGCAAGGCAAGCGCAGTCGCGTAGATGATGAAGGCGCCGATCTCCGGCAGCAGATATTTGCCGACGACGTCGATGATGCCGAACAGCATCGCGGCGAGGAACGTCCCGCGCAGCGACCCAAGTCCGCCGACGCTGACGACGATCAAGAGCTCGGTCAGGAACTTGATCGGGAAGTTGGGGTCGAGCCCGAGCAGCTTGATGCTCAGGGCGCCGCCGAGACCAGCGAGCGCCGATCCGAGTGCGAAGGCGAGCGCATAGAGCTTGTCGACGTCGATCCCGCATGACGCCGTCATGCGGCGGTTGAAGACGGCTGCGCGGATCTTGGCGCCGAACGTGGTGTGCTCGATGAGATGCACCAGCGACAGCAGCAGCGCGACCCCGGACCCGATCAGGAACAGGCGGTAGCGGTTGAGGTCGATCGGTCCGAGACGGAGATTGCCGTCCAGCCAGGCGGGGACCGTGATCGCCATTTGCTCCGGCCCAACCAGATACGTTGCTGCGGCGATCGCGACATAGACCACGCCGATCGTCAGCAGGACCTGTTCCAGTTCGGAGGCCTGATAGAGTCTGCGGAACAGCGTGCGCTCCAGAACCGCGCCCACCAGCGCCGCGGTGACGCCGGCCATGGCGAGCGCCGCCAGGAACGGCCAACCGGCCTTGCCGATCAGCAGCGCTGCGGTATAGCCGCCGACCATCGCCAAAGCGGCATGCGCCATATTGGCGAAACCCATCAGGCCGAGGGTGATCGACAGCCCGCCGGCCATCAGGAACAGCACGAAGCCGTAGGCAATTCCCCCGATCAGGATGTTGACGAGACCCAGCATCGAATCACCTAACGGGCCGAGCCTGGATCCTTGACGTCAGGCGTCGAGGCAAATTCGACGTTGACGATCTGGCCGTCGCGCTTCTCGACCTTGCGGAACCAGATCGTCTGGACGATATCGCGGGTCGCCGGATCGATCGCGATCGGGCCGCGCGGGCTCTCGAACTTGATCTGCTTGAGCAGTTCCATGGTCCGATCCGGCGTGAGCTCGCCCTTCTGGGCCTCGACCACCTGATAGATCGCCCGCAGCACATCGTAGCTGACAACAGGCACGAAACTCACGGGACGTTCAGGCGCCAACGATTTGAAGGCGTCGATGAATTCCTTGTTGGCAGCCGAATCGTGGGTCTGTGTGTAGTGGAAGGCGGTCACCACGCCCAACGCCGCGTCGCCGGCCGACGGAAGCGACGCCTCGTCGGTGATATCGCCGATGCCGATGATCTTCGCGGGATCGAGGCCGGCCTCCTTGAACTGGCGCAGGAAGATCGGCGGCAGCTCGCTGGCGGTCATGAAGACGAAGACGGCGTCGGGATTGGCGTCCTTGATCCGCTGGATGTAGGCGGAAAAGTCGGTTGCCTTGAGCGGCGCGCGTACGGAGCCTGCGATCGTGCCTCCGGCCGCCTTGTACTCGCGCAGGAACATCGCTTCGGCATCGAGACCGGGTTCGAACTCCTGCACGAACGTATAGACCGATTTGAAGCCTTGCTTGCTGGCATAACCCGCAAGCTGCTGCGCCATCTCCGTGGTCGTGAAGCCGAACCTGACGGCGTAGGGATGTTTGGCGAGGATACCTGAGGTTGCCGAATTGACGATCAGCAGCGGCACCTTGGCGGAGGTCGACAGCGGTGCGACCGCCATCGTGTTCGGCGTGAAATCCATGCCGGCGAGGAAATCCACCTTCTCGCCGACGATCAGCTCCTGGGCGAGACGCCGCGCGACGTCGGGTGCCGGACCCGTGGTGTCGCGCTTGATGATCTCGGTCTTGCGGCCGGCAATCGTCCTGCCGAACTTCTTGAAGAACACCTCGATTGCCGTATCGGACGCGGCACCGGCCGCAGCACCCGGGCCGGTATAGCTCATCAGCCAGCCGATCTTCAGCGGCCGGTCTTCGGCATTTGCACAAGCAGTGGCGGCGAGCATCGCCGCGGCCGCGATCACGATCTTGGCGATCATGCCGGTCATCCTCCCTGGAAGGTGTGTTGGGTCTCTGACGGACCGCTTTCTGCAAAATAGACCAAATGGAAAGTATATGCAAGGCGACGACGCGAACTCCGAGACGGGATTCCGGCGGCGCGAGGTAGCCCTCGCGTTGCCGTGATGACCACTTCTCCTAGTGAGAGCGTCATGTTGCCGGTGGCGGTGACCACAGCTTGCAGATCATCAATCAAGCCGGCGCGACCAAATTCAGCCCTAGCGGTCCCGGTGGCAGCGGGGACGTGCGGAGTCATCGCATGGCGACGAGGTGGGGCGCATCGTTGTGCAATTCCGGCGAGCGCTCCCCAAATATCACGAGATACTGGCCAATCATCGTCGCGATCGCCGGCTGCGGAAGACCCGCTCCCGTTCCGAAGGCAACTAGGATTTACCTGGTTTGCACTCACTTCCGCGGTGCGAGGATTTCATCGAATTCGCGAACGCTCGGAAACGTCATTGTCGGCTGATGATCGAGATTGCGGATATAGCTACGAAGGTCTTCTATCATCGCCTCCCGGTGCGATCGGTCACATAGGGGACGTGATAAGCGACGAACGGTTGATGCACGGAGAGGCCGACATAGCCCAACGTGCCTTGGAAAAAGTGGCGCATCATCCCGGTTTCAAGCTCGCCATGGATCGCATCTGATCCGAACATATGACGCCGTCCCCCCAGCGCCATGGCTGCGAAGCTTCGTTTCCCCTTAAGGCCACCGAGATCATAAAGCCGCTTGCCCCCGTACATCGGTCCCGACAAGAAAACCCGCTCGATCCTACTCTTTAGAATTGCCGGAACGCTGAACCAGAAGATCGGAAAGGTGAAAGCAAGGACGTCTGCGGCAAGAACGTTCGCGACTTCGTCCGAAATTTCTGGCGCCAGCATGTTGGTTTCGTAACCATAGCGCTGCTCGAGCGCATAGATGAGATACTCCGGCCGCTTCCTGGATCCGAAATCGTTGGGGGAAAGGACAGGTCTGAATTCCATCTGGTAGAGATCGCTCACGGTCACTGTGGCGCCTGTCGCCGCTAGTTCGTCGACGATCGCGTTGCGCATAGCGCTTACGAACGACTTGGGCTCGGGGTGTCATGGACTTAGTGGACGCGCATGGTTGGCTCACGCTTCTCGCAAGATGACCGGCAGCCCGGAATCGGTTACGGCGACCGAACGCTGCAAATTCCTGAAACTCTTCGACTTCCCAAACGCTTCTTGTGATGCAGAGGAGGGCAGTTTGGACCGAATCGAGGATTGCATCAGCTTTCTACTCGGCAAGGCCCAACAACGCGTCATGCGCCGTGCGAAGGAATCGCTTTCGGAACACGATGTTACGCCGGCGCAATACGCGGCTCTCTGCGTTCTTTGGGAACAAGATGGACGCACCGGTGCGGAGCTGGGCGGGAGGCTGGTGATCGATAGCGCGACCATGACGGGAGTGATTGATCGTTTGGAGCGCTCAAGTCTTGTTGAACGCAAGCCCGACGATAGCGATCGCCGGATTTATCGACTCTATCTAACGAAGCGCGGGCGGGCGCTACAGGCTCCCCTGAACGGCGTAATGGCCAATCTAAATGATGAGGTCGCCGAGCTTCTCGGGCGGGACACCGAGCGGTTCTACAGGATGCTTCGCGCGATGGGGTTACCGAAGTAGACAGGCGAGGGTCGCGTCAGTGGCAGCCGCCCGCGGTGGCGAAACTGAGAAGCGCTTTCCCCGGTCATTCGAATGGCAGGCCCTAAGCCATAGCACTCCTTCTTCGAGATGCCGCCGCACCCCATGACGCCATCGAAAAGATCGCGAAGATGCCTCCCTTCGCACGCGCCTGGTCGCATTGTCCGGAGCGAAACCCGCGCCACAAGAACGACACCGCGTTCGACGAATTCACGCAAAGGTTCGTCTCGTCTGCAGATAGCGCTTAACCATACCCTTTCGACCCTTGGAGGTATGACCAGATCTGTAAGCCGTCGGCGTCTGTCCAGTCCACGACCGGAAGGCCCGCACAAAGCTCTTCTCGTTCGTGAAACCCACTGCTCGTGCGATCTGCTTGATCGGCTTTTGGGTCCGCCGCAGAAGGTCGCTCGCTCTGTCGCGACCCGCCTCATCTTTGAGCGCCTGAAGCGACGTTCCTTCCTCCTTGAACTGGCGATACAGAGTGCGCACCGAAAGATTGAGCTCTCTTGCAAGCGAAAAGGCCGAATGGCGACTGCGCTTTAGCTCCTCGCGCGCTCGCTCTGCGAGGAGGGCATCGCGGCGGTACTTCAGCACGGTCAAAGGGAGCGCTCGCTTTAGCATCTTACTCATCGATTGCTCGTCGCGTCTTGGCGAAAGGTCTAGATAGCGGGCATCAAAGCAGAAGCCGGTCCAGTTGGAGGTGAAACGAACTGGCCCAGGTGAGAAGAGAAGGGGATACACACCTGAGTGAGGCGGTGCATCGAAAGGAAGAGCTGTCTCGTCGAGTGCTATGCGTGAATCGATCAACCAGCACGCATATCCGAGCACAAACCGCATTGTCGTGATGAGACAAAGTTCCCGCATCTGACCGAAATCGCGCCTCTCTTCAATGCTCAATGAAGCAATCCCGTCCGCCACATTCAATTTGAGAATCAGGTCCTCGGTCAGAAGTCGGTGATGACGACACCACCGGTTCAACGCGATGCCGAGTGTCGGGGACGTTAGTGAGGCGCGACAAAGCATGCCATAACTCCCCCAGGGCAGGCGCCGGCTGAACCATCCAACCGCCTCGTCGTCGAGTTCTTGCATGGCGAAACCGGACAACGTCTCCATCTGCGACGCCGTGATGCGGCCGTCGGGTCGACGAAGAAGAGATGGCGCGATTTGTGCCTGTTGAAGAGCGGCTTTGGGGTCCTTCTTGTACCTTTTGTAGCCCAAAAGGATGGCTCGGACGAAGGCTATTGGCGTTGCGGCGGTATGCTCCATTTGACCATCTTGGCACGATTTGTGACGTCGTTGGCAGCAAAAATGCTCTGCCGCGCGGTACTGCTTTCTCAAGTAGCCAGATGAAATCAGAGGAAATAGCCCGCAATGGAGCGAGCTGGTTAGATCTGCCGATCCGCCTTCTTGCCCGCCTCGATTGCATGAAGGTAGTTCGCCTTAATTGCGAGCGCGGACTGGCGGTGCGATGCGGCCTCATAAGTCGTCGAGAACAGCTTTATCTGACGACGGTTGCTCCGAGTGGTCGGACCGCCTCGAAAGGTTAGCGACTTGGAAGCGGACAATGAACTTCAACTTGGCACATTCAGCCATGTTCAAAGCGCTCGGCCAAACCCTGATGACAGCAGGAGAATGACGATGAACGAAACCGTGATTTTTGAACGGCAAGATGAGATCGGTACGATCACGTTCAATCGACCTGCCGAACTCAACGCCGTCGATCTGCAAATGGCGCGGGCGATGGGACGGCTGGCCGGCGAGCTACCGAACATCGAGGGTATGAAGGTGATTGTTCTGAAAGGCGCCGGACGCCATTTCATGGCGGGCGGCGATATTGCAGCCTTCGTGGGGAAGCCCGAACAGAAGCTACCGGTGATCGCCGAGATCATCGACCATTTCCATGCCTTGATCCTGACCTTGCAGAAGGCGCCCCAACCGGTTGTCTGCGCAGTGCGTGGCGCCGCGGCTGGCGGCGGCTTCTCCATGGCGATCGGTGGCGACATCGTCGTCGCCGACGAGACGGCCCGCTTCACGCCCGCTTATCGTCGCCTGGGGACAACGCCCGACGGTGGCGGGAGCTTCCTGCTGACCCCGTTGGTCGGTCCCAAGAAGGCTGCTGAACTCTTCCTGGCCGGTGGCACCTACGATGCCTGTCAGGCGAAGAATATGGGTCTCATCAATGAAGTGGCGCCATCGTCGGATTTCGACGCGCTCGTCGAACGGTTCACTTCGGAGCTGTCGAAGAACTCCGCAAGCGTCGCGGCGGCAACCAAGGCACTTCTGAAGCGCGAGACGATTGCAGCCTTCGCCGCTCATCTCGACGCGGAGAAGGCATCCTTCCTTGCCTGCGCACAACGCGCCGACTTCACCGAAGGCGTAGACGCTTTCGTTTCAAAGCGGACGCCCGTGTTCACGCACTGACTCTTCGGATGGGAGCGGCATGAAGAAGGCTGCCGCCACTCTAATCACCGTCGCAATTCCTCTTTCCCTTGCGCGATCCTGCTCTCAGCTGAAGCCCGTCCAGAAGGAGAGCAGTCATTCGTCGTGCGTAGGAAGGATCGTCGCGTGCTGGCGTGCAAAGGAGAGTTATCGCGCGCAAGAGATCGTTTGGCTCGATACCGGGGCACACGTCGCCGGCTGCGATCGCTCCTTCAAGCAATGTCTGAAGCGCCGGCCGAAGCCGCTTTCCAAAGTCCGCAGGCATGGTCGCGAACGCTGCTTCTTTCGAACGAAGAACCGTTGCAAGGCCTCGTTTGCTTGTCAGGAAATCCACATAACGCTCCACCCATAGTGCCAGCGCCTCGCTTGGCTCGTGCTTGGCCGTCAGAACTGATGCAGCGTCAGCGCAAGCGTCGACTTCAGGACCGAAAACGGCCTCGATCAGGGCTGAGCGGTGCGGAAAGTGACGGTAGACGGTGCCGATGCCAATGCCCGCCGTTTCGGCTATCCGCTGCAATGGTACGTCCAGTCCCTCTGCCAGGAACACTGCTGCGGCAGTTTGAAGCAACCTCGCGACGTTGCGCCGTGCGTCAGCGCGCATCGGTCGGTTCCCGCGGCGGCGAAGTTTGACATCGTCGCGTCTTTCTTCCGGTTTGTGGCCAACGGCGCCGCTTTCCAAATGTCTGTCATGTTTGACCATCGTTGGTCTTGGGCATGCCGCCAGCGGCCGCTCATTCAAGATTGCGAGAGGACAATCTTGCCGCGCGCTCTGCCGGACTTCTGGCGCTCCAGTGCCTTGCTGAATGCCTCAAAGGGCGTCGTCTGATCGAAGACGATTTTAACGCCATCACGAACGACTGCATCCACGACCTCTCGCAGGCGATGCGCGTACGGGCCTACATACATGACACTGGCCGACACCCCGTGCGCCTTCGCCATCTTCTCGTCTGGCGGCAGCGTGAGCGTTACCAATCGTCCGCCTTGCTTGAGAAGGGGGTAAGATCGAGCCTGCGTCGCTCCCCCAACGGGATCGAACACGAGATCGACACCTGAGAAGACGGCCGAGAAGTCCTCCCTCTTGTAGTCGACGACCTCATCGGCTCCGAGGGAACGCACCAGATCGACACCCTCGCCCGACGAAGTGGCCAGCACGCGCGCGCCGGCGCTCTTGGCGAACTGCACCGCGAACGTGCCGACCCCGCCGGCGGCCGCATGAATCAGCACGGACTCACCGGCCTTGAGTCGTCCAACGGTGAAGAGGGCGTGCCACGCCGTGCTTCCCGCGGTCGGGATTGTGGCGCCCTCCGACTCCGAAAGCGCAGCGGGCAGCGGGACGCAGTGCTTGGCCGGGACGACTGCATATTCCGAGAGACCGCCACTCGTTAGCGGATCGGCCCAGACGATCACGGCATCACCGGGTTTGAAATCGGCGACGGCATTTCCTGCCTTCGCGATGACACCCGCAAAGTCGGTGCCAAGCGCATACGGGAACGTGATGGGGAAGAACTGGGCCGCATATCCCGACATCATGTGAATATCGAGTGGATTCAGTGCCGACGCCTGAACTCGCACGAGGACTTCACCCGGCCCGATTTCGGGAACGGGCACATCGTCGATGACGGGGGGCTGGTTAAAGCCATGGATACGAACTGATTTCACGGATTGACCTTGTGATCGATGTGATCGCCTGGTTGTCGACGCGGAGCGAGGCGAGCAGAC
Organism: Bradyrhizobium jicamae; assembly: GCF_018130695.1. Taxonomy (GTDB): domain Bacteria; phylum Pseudomonadota; class Alphaproteobacteria; order Rhizobiales; family Xanthobacteraceae; genus Bradyrhizobium; species Bradyrhizobium jicamae_B. The sequence continues at coordinate 148,164 of NZ_JAFCJX010000012.1, forward strand.
TCCGCGTGTCGCGTTGTCGTGCCCGCATTTCAAGCATGGTTGGCGATCAGCCTTTGACCGCCTTCACCACTTCGACGACATTCGCGCCGAAAACCTCGGCAGTCTTGAGATCGCCGGGGATCATTTCGTCCACCGACGCATCGGAGGGAGACACGACGAGAAGCCCCCTGTATCCGCCGAGGTTGTTGAGGTCGTCGCGGGTCGACGCCTTGCTGTTGGAGGGGTGCATGCCAGTGCCGGTCCACAGCATCTTGTGTTGTGCAGCAAGGGTGGAAAGATACATGAGCGTTGACTCCTTGTCGCCGCTCAGCGTTGCCGAGTTGGTGAACCCGGCAGCAATCTTGTTTTTCCACTCCTTGTTATACCAAGGTTTGCTGGAGGCATCTGCGAATTTCTTGAACTGCCATGACGGCCCTCCCATGTAAGTTGGCGACCCGAATATTATGCCGTCCGCTTCCTTGAGAGCTGGCCACGCTGCGTCCGGCACGTTTCCCTCCGCGTCAATCGCGATGAGCTCGACTGCGGCGCCGGCGCTCAGGGCGCCCTTCTGAACGTGCTCCGCGGCTCGCCTGGTGTGGCCATAGCCGGAATGAAAAACGAGGGCGATTTTGGTCATTGGATACTCCGCTTTTTATGATGTCGATGCGTGTGCGAAAGGCTAGTCGAACTCTTCACCCAGATCGGTCCTGGACGGTCAATGTTCGGACGGTCATGCGATCTTCATCGCTTGGGTGTTCTTTCGAACGACTGGGGCGATCCGGGTGCCAAGGCGCTCGATCACCGCTGCAACTTCGGGAAACGGCAGCGAGCCTACGTCGATTTGCGCCAAGAATCGGTCGATGCCGAGCACCTCGTGCGCAAACAGAAGGCGCTCGGTGATCTCGTCGGGCGATCCGACCATGAGCGCCATCCCCGCGGATGCGGCATCGTCGAACTGATTGCGCGACATTGCCGGAACGCGGCCACCTGAAGCGTGATGCCAGTAATTCGAATAGTGAGGATAGAAGAGGTCACGCGCCGATTGCGACGTGGCGCCCACATGTGTGTGGCCGGCAAGCGCGACGCGAAGACCCTTGGCGTCCCGGGGGGCCGACCTCCGGTAGAGATCCACGATTCCCTTGCGCGCGGCAATCGGGCCGCCCAGCGCCGCGAGCGTCATCGGGGCGCCGAGCGAACCGGCCCGCACCGCGCTTTGCATGCTGCCGCCGACCGCGATCCAGACGGGCAATTCGTTCTGACAAGGCCTTGGTGCTATGTCGATGTTGTGGAGTTCGGGGCGGAACTCTCCCCGCCAGGTGATGCGCTCTGCGAGGCCGAGCTTACGCAGCAGCGAATAATTCTCAACGAACAACTCATCATAGCTGTCGAGGTCGTAGCCAAACAGCGGAAACGGCTCGATGAATGCGCCTCGCCCGGCCATGATCTCGGCGCGCCCTTGCGACACGAGGTCAAGCGTGGCGAAGTCCTCGAAGACGCGCACGGGGTCCGAGGCGGCGAGAACCGTAGCTGCACTGGTCAGTCGGATGCGTTTGGTCTGAGCGGCAATCGCGGACAGGACGACGGCCGGCGTAGAGATTGCGAAGTCGAGCCGGTGATGTTCGCCGAGGCCGAACGCATCCAGCCCGACCTCCTCGGCCAAACGCGCCGCCGCCATGATCTCGTTGATCCGTTGCATTGCCGACGGCCGATGCCCCGTTGTCGGGTGCGGCACGAGATCGCCGAATGTGTATAGACCGATTTCCATTCCTGTCCTCGTTTACGGCTGAAGATGACGGCGGCGGGTATGAACGCCAAGTCGCCAGACGGCGAACCTTGCGTTCGGCCAGGCCGAACGGTATTGATCGATCATGCCGACCATGCCCCGTTTGTCCGGACTCGATCTTGTCGCCATCCGCTCGTTTCTCGCCGTCGTCGAGGCAGGGGGAATTTCGGCGGCCGCCCGCAGGTTGGGCCTCGCCAAGTCGGTCATCAGCGAGCGCATAACCGGGCTGGAGAAGAGCCTTGGTGTCACGCTGTTCAATCGGGGGCAGAACTTGGCGTTGACAGAACGCGGGGGGCGTCTCGCCGAAGGCATGAAGGACGTCATCGAAAACCTGGATGTTGTGGTTCACGACGCGACGAGGGATCGCGCAGAATTTGGCGGGCGGATCAGGATCACCACGTCGGCGGGCCTGGGCGTCCGTTATCTCGGTTCGATCATCACGGCCTTTCTGGCCGAGCATCCCAATGTCGAGGCCGAGATCACCTACGACGACCGCTTCGTGGACATTGCGGGTGAGAACTACGACCTCGCCCTGCGGATCGGCTATCTGCAGAACAGCGATCTCGTCGGACGGCGTCTCTGCTCAATTCGCCGCCTGCTTTGTGCAAGCCCGCTCTACATCGAGAAATTTGGTGTCCCCCGAAGCGTGGAGGATCTGAGGAATCACCGGGGCGTAGGATACACCCTGTTGCAGAGTTCGGCGCAATGGCAGTTCCGGACCGAAGATGGCAAAGCAGTTCGCTCGAAACCGCCTCGGCTGGTCTTCTTGGCCAACAACGGCGAGGCGATACGCGACGCCTTGCTCGCGGGACTGGGAATATCGAATCTGCCGAGCTTCTTTGTGGCCGACGACATTAGAGCCGGGAGAGTCGCCATGCTGGATCTGGGCTTCGAGATTGCTCCTGTCGAGCTCTGGACGCTTCACTCACGCCGACGAGAACCGCGTCCGTTGGCCGTCGCCTTGACCTCATGGCTTGCATCGCGATTAAGCAATCCCCCGTTCTGGGAGAACGGTTTACGTAGGCTTTCCGCGACAATAGCGCCGCCGCGTTCGGAGTTGCCTGACACGAGTTTGCGAGCCCTTAGCGCCGCCAAGAGAGCACGAGTGCGGCGCCGGTCAACTGATCGAGCGACCAAATAGCGGTGACGATCGGCCGCTGCGCCCGAGGGGCCGGACCCGATTGAACGTTCCTCTTGCGGTCGAGGCGACGAAGGTCCTGGCGTCAAACCGATCCTCTTCTTGGTTTGGGCGTTATGCTTGGCCGCGACGCTTTTTCGATACCGAACCGCGGCAAAGCTCTTGGAGTTCGTGAAGAAATCTTACGGCCGCCGGCGCGAGAATTCCCCGTTTGCGCCGATAAACATAGAATTCTCTGTGCCAAAGCAAATCGGGGACATCCAGCTCGACGATTCTACTTCGACTTTCAGCCTGGAGTGTCACTCTGGGTTGCCACGAGATGAACTGTCCCGTGCCGACCAATGCCCGAATTGCACCATTGGAGCGCGTTTCCACCGTGGCCTCTGGCGGAACGAGGCCGGCATCGCGAAAGCGTCGAACAAACTCCTGCATAGGCAGAATGGAGCGTGGCGGCAGCACCCAACGCGCTGTGGCGATATCGTGAAGGGTCAATCGCCCCTTTTTCGCCAACGCGTGTTCGGGATGTGCGAACGCGACAAGGCTGTCGGTCAGCCCGTCGCGACGCAAAAAAGGGACCTCGCTTTCTTGCAAAAATCCAGCGATCGCGACGTCGATTTCTCGCCGCGCAAGCGCCTCGCTGAGCTGATCTTCGACAGCATCAAGCAACTGCACTCGAAGCGAAGGCCACTTGACCAACAAGCGGTTGATGACCTCAGGCACGATTGAGTTAGACATGCTCGCGACAGCGCCGATGCGCACAATCGACGAGCTATGTCCTCTTAGCGAGGCAACTTGTTCAAGCGCAGCCTTCGCATTGCTTACTATCTCTTCCGCATACGGCAGCAGGGAGTCGGCCGCTGGAGTTGGAATAACTCCTGATGGATGCCGTTCGAAAAGAACAGTCCCCAGGCGATGTTCAAGCCGCTTGAGAGCGCGGGTGACGGCAGGTTGGGTCAGATCCATCGCAACAGCGGCTCTACCAATCGATCCATGCTTCGATATGGCGAGGAATGCGGCAAGCTGTTGCACTTCCAAGGTCATGCCGTTGTGTAATGTTTTTCAATGAATTCTGCAACTAGTCACGGCTCTGCCTCTCGCTTTAGCTTCCGAAGACGTGAGAGGAAGCGTTCGACGAGAGCAGGCGAAAGACCATACGAAACCATCATCACGCGCCGCTGGTAGCAGCGGCAAAAGCGCGTCGATGGTCGCTCTGTGTCGCGCCGACTTTGCAAAGTGCGCCACTTCGAAATTTTTGCCAGCGCATAGGAGCGAAACCATGCCGCTACCTGCCGACAAGACCGACTGCGAGAACGAGCCCGTAAGGCGACAAGTGCCGAGCCTCGACGTTGATCCTTTCTCGGCCGACTATTTCGAGAACCCCCTAAGAGTCCATCACGAACTGCGCGAGGCCGGTCCGGTCGTTTGGCTTGGTCGCTATCAGTGCTGGGCGGTTGCACGTTACACGGAAGTTCGATCGGTTCTGCATGATTGGCGGACCTTTTGCTCAAGCCGCGGTGTAGGCATTCAGGATTTCGCCAAGGAGGAGCCGTGGCGTCCAAGGAGCCCTGTGCTGGAAACCGATCCGCCGCAACATGATGGCGCTCGCGCTGTCCTCAACCGAGTTCTGTCACCCGCGGTCATCAAGCGCGTGAGGCAAGAGCTGAGCCTGGTGGCGGAACGCCGGATCGACGAACTTCTGCAACGGCGCAACATTGACGCGATCGCTGATCTTGCAGAAGCGTATCCGCTCTCCGTCTTTCCCGATCTGGTTGGCATGCCAAAGGAGGGGCGTGAGCATATCCTCCCTACAGCTTCGCTGAATTTCAATGCGTTCGGTCCGAACAACGAGCTGCGTCGTGCCGCATTCGCAACGGCCGCGCCGCACATGTCCTGGGTCATGGAATCGTGCAAATCGACAAATTTGGCGCCCGACGGCTTCGGGTCGCAAATTTATGCCGCGGCTGAGGCCGGCGAGATCACGACCGATGAGGCGGCGTTGCTGGTCCGAACGCTGTTCTTCGCCGGCGTCGATACGACGGTCAATGCCATTGGAGCCGCCATCTACTGCTTGGCGAGCTTTCCGACGCAGTGGAAAAAATTGCATGCAGACCCATCGCTGGCCCGCAATGCCTTCGAGGAGGCTGTGCGCTATGAGAGCCCGGTCCAAACATTCTTCCGCACGACAACTCAATCGACGGAAATCACGGGAGCGCACCTCAACGAAGGTGAGAAGGTTCTCATGTTCCTTGGGGCCGCCAACCGTGATCCACGTCATTGGGAGCGTCCGGACGAGTTCGATATCGAACGGCGAGCAAGCGGCCATTTCGGCTTCGGAGGCGGAATACACATGTGTGTGGGCCAATTACTCGCCCGGCTCGAAGGCGAAGTCGTCCTAAGCGCGCTGGCGCGGCGCGTGAGCGCGATCTCCATAAATGGCCAGCCGAAGCGACGTCACAACAACACATTGCGTGGCCTGGCGACCCTTCCCGTCACGTTACACGCGGCCTAACCGAGGAGCGGAAATGCCGAGGATCGTTTACGTTCAACCCGATGGTGCTCGCGACGAGTGCGATGTTGAAGCGGGCATCAATCTCATGCAGGCAGCTGCGGTTCACGCGATCGAAGGCATCGTTGGAGAATGCGGAGGCAATTGCATGTGCGCAACCTGCCACGTCTACGTGGATCCCCACCAGATTGACCTGCTCCCTGCCAGGTCAGAAGCAGAAGACGCATTGCTCGACGGAGTGGCCGCCGAGCGACGAGCCAATAGCAGGCTTGCCTGTCAAATCAATATGCAGCCCGCGCTCGACGGCCTCATCGTGCGGTTGCCGGATCGTCAGATTTGACGTGGATGGGGACGAACTCTGCCCACTCACGAAGGTCTTCGTGCTTAAAAAATAAAGGAGGGAATCGTGGAAACGCACGCAGTCGCCCTGGACATCGACTCCCGTAACATGACGTCGTTTCAAATCGGAATTGTCGCGATCTGTGTGTTCATCAGCTCGCTTGACGGGTTCGACGTGCTTTCTCTCGCCTTCACGGCGCCGACAATTGCTCGCGAGTGGGGGCTTGCGCCTGCGTCTCTTGGAGGGTTGTTCAGTGCGTCCCTTGCAGGCATGGCTATCGGCTCGATCGTGCTTGGTCCCATAGCCGATCGCATCGGGCGACGTGTGAATGCGCAGCTTTGCTTGGTCCTCATGAGTGCGGGCATGTTGCTGTCGTCCGTCGCGGGGGAGACGACTCAAATGCTCGTCTTTCGCCTGCTGACGGGATTTGGCATCGGCGGCATGGTGCCGACGATCAACACAATCGTTGCTGAGTACGCATCGGCACAAAGACGGGACTTTTGCATCGGGGCGACGACTATCGGGTATTCGGCCGGCGCGACGATTGGCGGCTTATTGGCGATACCCCTGATATCGCATTTTGGCTGGCGTTCCGTATTCTTGCTGGGCGGGCTACTGTCGCTCGTCGCGCTGGCAGCTGTGACCGCAATGATGCCTGAATCGCTGCAGTTCATTCTTGCGCGTCGGCCGCCTGAGGCAATTATCCGTATGAACAAGATCCTCGCGCGCTTGGGAAAGTCGCCTTTGACGAGCCTTCCCGTTGCCTCAGAGCGTAGTCGATCTCGTAACCCAATCGCTGCTGTTGTGGGTCCGGACTTCAGAAAGACAACAGCGCTCACCTGCTCGTGCTTCTTTTTCGCAATGATGACATTCTACTTTCTCTTGAGCTGGTTTCCCAAGGCGTTGGTGGACCTCGGCCTTAGCATTCAAGGCGGTGTTAGCGGGGCCGTCATCATGAACATGGCGGGTATTGCGGGAGGTCTTTTCCTTGGTTGGGCGACCGCTTGGTGCGGCCTGCGCACGCTCGCCATAGCCTATTGGTGCGGCCTGCGCGCGCTGGCTACAACCTACATGGTCCTAACGTTCGCCAGCTGCTGTGTGTTTGGATTGATTCCTGTTTCGGGATGGATGATGTTCCTGGAGGCCTTTGCGATCGGCTTTTTTGCAAATGGAACTATCGTCGGCTTGTTCGCTGTTCTTCCGACAATTTATCCGGCGGGTGTTCGCGGGACCGGAGCGGGCCTTGCAATGGGATGCGGTCGAATTGGCGCGGCGGTCGGCCCTTTCGCGGCGGGGCTGCTGTTGGCTGGCGGTTGGTCCTACGAATCTTGCTTTTGCGTAATGGCTCTTCCGATGCTACTCGCTGGTGTTTTCTTCCTGGCAATTGCCAAGCAGCCCCAGTTGGTCTCTTCCGGTCAGGGAATTGGAGATGGCAGCGCAGCCGCTTGGCAGCGCACAGGGAATGCACACGAAGCTCAAGCATGAATAGAGCGCCTAGAGATTCAGGCAAGGGCCGTCTTTGCAAAGACAAATGAGGAGTGCGTCATGTTCATCGAACGACATGAGGACCTTACGCCAGCAGTGCTTGCCGTGATGGAGCGCACGACAAATCCCCGCCTGCGGGAAATCATGGTCGCGCTCGTCAGGCATCTGCACGATTTCGTGCGCGACGTCCGTTTGACCGAAGCAGAATTCCACGAGGCAACCGCCGTCCTCAACGAAATGGGAAAATTGACATCCGATACCCACAACGAAATGGTGCTGATGGCCGGCTCGCTCGGCGTTTCCTCGCTCATCTGCTTGCTGAACAACGGGAATGGCGGCAACACGGAAACAGCGCAGTCGCTCCTCGGCCCATTCTGGCGGCTAAATTCTCCGCGTGTCGAAAACGGGGGATCGATTGTTCGATCGGATACTTCCGGGCATCCGCTATTTGTGACTGCGCAGGTCGTCGATCGCAAAGCGCAACCGGTCGCGGGGGCTGAGGTGGACGTCTGGCACGCTTCCCCGGTCGGTCTTTATGAGAACCAGGATCCCGAGCAGGAGGACATGAACCTGCGCGGCAAATTCACGACCGACCATGACGGCCGATTCTGGTTCCGCTCGGTCAAAATGACCGGTTATCCAATTCCGACTGATGGTGTGGTCGGACGCCTGCTGAAGGTGCAGAACCGGCATCCCTACCGGCCGGCTCATCTTCATGCCTTGATTTTCAAACGAGGTTTCAAGGTCCTGACCTCGCAAGTTTACGATCCGAATGACCCGAATATCCACGATGATGCGCAGTTTGGTGTTACGCGCGCACTCATAGGCAATTTCGTTCGCCATGAAGAGCCGCACCCGACCGACTCGCGTGCGAGTACTCCGTGGTTCTCGCTGAACCATGTCTATGTAATGGAGCCCGGAGAAGCCGTTCTTCCGAGGGCGCCGATCAGCTGATGATGCACACGTGATCGTCTCAGGGGAGGAATTCCGATGCTGACAGAAGAGCAACGTCACAACGCCGCCAGGGACTTGGTGCGATCGGAGCGCGAACGCAAGCCAATCCCTCAATTGAGTAAGACCTATCCGAACATCGAGATCGAAGATGCCTATCGGATACAGGATCTTTGGGCGGAGTCACGCGTTGCGGCCGGAGCCCGCGTTGTAGGCCATAAGATCGGCCTTACTTCGCGCGCCATGCAGCAGGCATCGAAAATGACGGAGCCTGACTACGGGAGGATTCTGGACGATGCGATGTTCGGCGATGGCGCTAGGATTTCAGCCGACCTGTTCATCAGGCCGAGGCTCGAGGTTGAGCTTGCCTTCATCATGGCCGAAGATCTATCGGGACCGGCGTGCGGATATACGACGTTCTCCGTGCGACCGAGTTCATCGTGCCGGCTCTGGAGATTATCGACTATCGCACCGAGGTCCCCCGAGCGATCGCAGATACGATAGCCGACAACGCCGCATTTGGTGCGATCGTCGTGGGTGGCCGTCCGATACGTGCCTTCGACGTTGACATCCGCTGGGTGGGGGCGACGTTGTCGCAGAACGGTGTGATCGAGGAGTCCGGGGTATCCGCAGCCATTATGGGGCATCCGGCAGCTGGCGTCGCGTGGCTCGCGAACAAGCTCCATGCCGTTGGCGCAAGACTCGAGAAGGGGCAGATCGTGCTGGCCGGGTCCTTCACCCGTCCCGTGGACATTCGGGCCGGCGATGTCATCCAGGCAGACTATGGGCCGTTGGGCTCTATCGGTGTTTCGTTTGTCTGAGGCTTCGTGACACGTCCAATCGTGTCATCTGCCAGCGTAGGCTTACTGCAACTAAGCCGTCTCGATCCCCCCGCCAAGCAGGAATGCAATCCGGCTTCGCAGCCACTTGTTCGCAGGATGGTGGTGGAAGCGTTCATGCCAATGCTGGGTGATCTCGAAAGTGGGGAGAGGGATCGGAGACTCGATCACCTGCAAGGGAGCCATTCCCGCGAGGACCTTCGCCATGCTTCGCGGGAGAACCACCAGAAGATCACTCTCCGCGACCAGGGTCCAAAGCCCCATGAAGTGGCTAACCTTAACTCTAATGGCGCGTTGAGCGCCTTGTTGCTCGTATGCAGTATTGATGGCGGCTTCCATCGCTGCGTGTCCACTGCCCGTCGGAACATAAGCGATAAATTCAGCCTGTAGGAAGCGGTCCGGGGTTGGCGCATCCGCAATCGGATGCCCAATGCGGCATGCGCATGCGAAGCTCTCCGTAAAGAGCTTTTGCCGATGAAACGGCCCTTGGAATTCCTGGAAGTATCCCACTGCGAGATCCACGTCGCCACTCTCCATGGCCGACTCCCTCATGCGGAACGGCGGCACTTGCTCGGTGTGAAGCCGAACGTGCGGAGCTTCCTGCGCCAATAGGCGAAATAACCGTGGCATCGTGAACATCTGGCCGACTTCGGTCATGAACAAGGTGAAGGTTCGGTCTGCGCGCTGGGGATCGAAACCTGGTTTGCATTCCAGAGTGCGATGAATTCGGGAGATGCTTTCCTGGATCGGGCGGGCGATCTCTTCTGCCAACGGAGTCGGGATCATGCCTTCGGAAGTTCGCACGAAGAGAGGATCGCCCAGGGCGTCTCGGAGCCGACCAAGTGCGTTGCTGACCGACGATTGAGTAAGCCCGAGAGTGGCTGCTGCAACCGTAATACTGCGTGTTTTGAGGATGACGTCGAAAACCCTGAGCAGGTTCAGATCGATGCGATTTGAGTTCATGCTGACGTTCCTCGGAAACTTGGGCAAACGCTCACCAGGCGGTTCGCCGACCAAGTGGGATCCTCTTCATCGGAGTTCGCCTGGCCGAGATGTATTCATCCCGGAAATAAAGGCAATTTAGATTTTCAATTCGACCTAAGCTGCCTGCATCCGTAGCCTCTCAAGAAATCAATAAGCCAGTCCCGCTGGGGACACCAATGAGGCGCATGAAAATGCCAGCGCCTCGAAGGGAGGATATCTTGGACGCGACTCTAAGGGGCCGCGCTACCGCGCGCCATCATGCAGCCGTAGCTAACAGCAGTAAATCGGGCTTGGCGTGGGGAGGCAACTCGGTGTTGCCCGGTGCCGTATCCCGCAGTGCGTCATGCCGACCGATGTGGACGTCGTGCTGCAAATCGCCATTGCTCAGTCCCAGTCGAGTGGAGCGACGTGTCGGCAAGGTGTCGTCCTGAAGCTCGCGGGCCAGTCCAGCGGCCCATCCGGGACGAGCGCGCCAAGTAACTAAGCGTCTGCGCCATTCAGGATCGAGTGGTGTCGGAGGCGGATGAGGAGATGTCGATGGGGTTCACAGTTACATTGCAGCCGAGCGGCACGACATTTGATGTCGCGGACGGCAAGAGCATTCTGACGGGCGCGTTGGAGGCGGGCCACGCGCTCAAATACGGGTGCAGAGCCGGCGCGTGCCAAACCTGTAAGAGCAGGGTGGTCGCGGGGCAGATCGACTACGGTCACGTGATGGATGCTTTCCTGCCCGAAGAGGAAAGAAAAAAGGGCTACGCACTCATCTGCCAGGCAAGACCGCGCTCGAACGTGGTGCTCGAGGCGGAGGAACTCAAGGGTCTCGCGTTGGTGAGGCCGCGAGTGGTGCCGGGGCGCGTGTCAAAACTGGATAGGGTCGCATCGGATGTGATGGTGATGCACGTGCGCGTCCCGATGAACGAGAACCTCTTGTTTCTGGCCGGCCAGAACGTCGATTTCCTGCTCGATGGTGGGCAGCGCCGAACTTATTCGATTGCGAATGTCCCGAAACCTGAAGGCGTGACGGAGCTGGAGTTTCATCTCCGTCATATGGCGAACGGCTTCTTCACGGATCGGGTCTTTTCCTCAATGAAGGTTCGAGAGCTGGTGAAGATCGAAGCGCCGCTCGGAACGTTCTTCATTCGTGAAGACAGCGAAAAGCCGATGATCTTCATCGCCGGCGGAACTGGATTCGCGCCGATCAAGTCGATGTTGCAGCATGCATTTGACCGCGCGTTTCACAAGCGTCGGGCCATCCACTTCTATTGGGGAGCCAGAACCCGAGAAGGGCTCTACATGCTCGATCAAGTCAACCGATGGGGCGGCCAGTATGAGAACTTCACCTTCACGCCTGTACTATCCGATCCAACCACGGCTTGCGACTGGAATGGACGTACCGGACTGGTTCACGAGGCCGTGCTCGAGGACCGGCCCAACCTCTCAAATTACCAAGTCTATGTGAGCGGCGCACCCGGAATGGTGGAAGCGGTGCGTCGAGACCTCGTCTCTCAGAGAGGATTGGACGAGAAGGAGCTTTTCGCTGACGCGTTCTTGCCGGCGTCAACAACCCAGCGAGATGCCGCTTAGGTATCGCTGACAAGAGGGAGCAGACGATGAGTTACATCCGAGAGGTTACGGACGACGGTATCGTTGATCCGAAGAACGAAAAGGCCGTCGTGAAGCCGTTCGTGCTATCGCACGGCACACTGGGGTGCCGCGACCTCGCCAAGACCCGGAAATTCTACGAGGAGTTTCTTGGCTTGGAGTGCGTTCAGCACGGCGTCACGTCGATGGTCTTCCGCTGCGGATTGAAGTTCCATGTGGTGTGCGTGGCGATTGGCGAGGAGTACCCCTCCTGCCACGTCCACAACCACTGGGGTCTCGACGTTCAGACCAGAGCCGAGGTGGATGCTGCCTATGAAGCGGCCGTCAAGAAGCAAGACGAGTATGGCCTGGCTCAGATCATGACGCCGGAGGACCATCACGGGGTGTACTCCTTCTATTTCGTCGATCGCGACCGCAACTGGTGGGAGATCCAGCACTATCCGGGATTCCAGGACGACGACATGTTCGATTTCGGCGATCGCTTCACGCCGGATGGAAAACCGGTTGGCCAAGAAAACGAGCCGAGCCCGGCGTAAGCGGGCTCGACCTGGCTTGAGATACCGACCGCTCGTCGCATGCTGATCTGCAGCGTCGACGGGGTAGAGGAAGGCAATACGTCATTTGCTGTTGGATACGCGACGGGCCGACCTGCGGCTGTGCGGCAGCTTGGGTCGTTGGTCCAGCAGCGTGGGTGGTCAATTCACTGCTAGTCGGGGGGTATATGCGTTACTCTGTGAGAGGACTGGTCGCTGCACTTGCCATGGCCGCTTCAGCGGAAGCGACTCAAGCAAGGGCGGCAGACTTGCCAGTGAAAGAAAAGCCGCAAGAGAAGCCGTTTTTCTTGCTCATCGACGATCGATTGACCTTCTCCTGGATGCCGAAGGGGGCTGACCCAGGCTACTATTCTATACGCCCCGACGGATCCGTGAATGGGACGACTGCAAGGCAGGTCTATTCCTTCACTCACTTCGACATCTGGAGTTATGGTACCAACTTCTTCCAGATATCGATGTACAAGTCGGATCATAACGATCCGGCCAACCCCTGCACCAACGCTGGCGAGATATTCAATCCAAGTACGTTTACCCTGACACCGGCGAGTTGCGCCGGGGCGACGGACTTTTATGGCTTGTTTCGCTCGACTTTCGGCTGGAACGAGATCTTTGGTACCAAGGCATTTACGATTGGACCATTGCGCAACATCTCCTTTGAAGTCGGCATGGACGGTCAGACAGCGAACACGTCTCTGGCTTCAGCCAAGCGCGCCCTGGTGTCTGGGCTGCAGTTTCAATTCACTCTCCCCTACAAGGGCTTTTTCAACGTAGCGCCGTTGGCGTATTGGGAATTCTCCAACCACAACGCCTTTGCCCAATGCGGTTCCGGCTTCGCTGGTCCGGTTCCGGGCGTCAGTTGTCTGGTCGACGGCAATCAGAGTTACAACCCGACATGGGCTGTCGAGACCAACTACTACATGGACCTGGGCTTCCTGCCGGAGAGCATGCAGTTCTTTGCAATCAGCGGTCGAGCGGCTTGGTACGGAAAGAAGGGAGCAGAGAACAATCCTCTTCCGATCGCACCACCGTTCAACGTCAGTACCGGGGTGGAATTCAACTCCGAGCCCATACGTCTCACCTTCGATGCGAGCAAGGCGATCTGGGGTCCCAAGTGGTCGCACTACGTCGATCTCTGGGTCGCTTACCGGTACTGGCAGAACAAATTCGGACTCGACCACGCGAAAAGCACCGTTTGTAACATCGCGCCGGGTGTAAGCAACAATAGTTGTACCGAGTCGACCGTATACAGCGGTCTTACGCTGAAATTCTGAGGGGGCCGAAGGCAGCAATCCGGTGGTTTGTTTCAACTCGAAAGTGAAGCTGTGCCCGATGACGAGTGTCTTTCCTGATTTTGTCGCAGAGCTCGAAGCCAGAACGGCTATTGAAGATTGTCTCAAGCGTTTTGCACGTGCGGTGGACCGCCAGGACTGGACCGCCGCACGCGAGGCGTATCACGACGGAGCCTTCGACGACCACGGCTTCTTCAAGGGGCCACCAGACGAGTTCCTGGCCCACATCGAGAAGCTGCACTCTCAGCAAGACCACTCGATGCATTTCAATACGAATGTTCTGATCGAGTTTCAGTCGCGCGACCGCGCGTTCGTCGAGACATACGTGCTCGTGTTGCAACGCTATCGGGCAGGTGCGCCCAATGTGCCGTCCGGTGCGGCTGGCCTACGCAATCTTGCATCTGCGCGGTATCTCGACCGCTTCGAAAAGAGAAAAGGCGAGTGGCGAGTTGTGCATCGTACACTGGTATTTGGCGATATCGTCGGCGAGCCGCTGAAGGCGCTGCCAGTGTTTCCGGAGGGTTTTACCGAGCAGAAGCACGGTCTCGACGACCCGCTGTATCGCCTGAAGGATGAATTAACTTCCCTATAGCGCTTCAACTATGCCTGCGCACCGCATCGTTTGTGAAACTTGAAAGTCGTACTATGCACTTGGTGACATTCCAAAGCGGAGAACTCGCAGTACCCGGAGCAATCGTCGAGGACGAGATTCTTCACGTCGAGAAGGCGGCAGGTCTTCTGGACGTAGTGGGGTTGCCGACGTCCCTGAAGCTGATCCTCGAGCAAGGTGAGACAGCGCTCGATCTCGTTCGCCGGCTCATCGACAAAGCGCTGGGTTCGGCGGCCCACCGCATGAGGGAAGAGGGCGCACTTGTTGCGCGGGCATCGGCGAGGTTGTCTGCACCTATTCCTGACACAAGTTTCATCTTGTGCGGCGGCGCCAATTATCGCCAGCATCTGCAAGAGATGAAGGTCGAGGTCCCGCACCAGCCTCTCTCGTTCGTTAAGAATGCAACCAGCGTAATCGGCGACGGTGCACCAATTGTCCTGCCTCCATCCAATCCGGGCATGGTGGACTGGGAGGGCGAATTCAGCGCGGTGATCGGCCGGCCATGTCATCGTGTCAACGCAGCCGATGCGCTGGACTATGTTGCCGGCTATACCCTCATCAATGATGTTTCCGCCCGTGACTGGGTTGCGCCGGTGTTCGATGCGCCAGGCATCATGGGCCCAATTTACGCGTGGGAGCGAAACATTCTGGGAAAGCAGTTTCCGACGTTCTGCCCAATGGGTCCTGTGTTGGTGACGAGGGATGAAATCCGAGACCCGGATAACGTTGACATCACAACGACAGTTAACGGAGAGGTCATGCAATCGGCAAATACCAGCGACCTCATATTCAATGTCGCCGATATGATCGCCTACTATTCCCAGTTCTATCGGCTTTGCCCAGGCGACGTGATTACGACGGGTTCCCCCGCGGGGGTTGGCTATGGTCGAACGCCGCAGAAGTTTCTAAAGGCCGGCGATGTCGTGTCGGTGCACGCAACCGGCGTGGGAGCGCTGACAAATCCAGTCGTTTGATCTGCGCCGTCGACGCCCGCCGGCATTGAGCGCCGTCGAATGCCTGCTCGCATGAATAGGCCGCCGGCCGACCGACTTTCACGAGCCGGACGCCCGTCTGCAGCGCAGTCTCATGGAGCGCGGGATTGATGGGGAGGATATGGATGATTGCTGAGAAACATGCAGATAGTCTGGCTTCCTTGCAATTAAAAGGACAGCTTCTGCGCTATGGAGGGCAGGATTACGCGGAATCCCGCGCCATCTTCAATATGCGCCGTAGTGAAACCCGTCCGAGCGTCATCGTCCGGGCTGCAGACGCTGATGACGTCGCGATGGTGATGAGTTGGGCGAGCCGTCACCGGCAGCCTATCGGGATTCGCAGTGGAGGGCATGGCGCTGACGGTGCGGCTATGCCGGATCGCGTTCCGGTGCTCGATCTTACGCGCCTCCGCGACGTCCATATGGATAAGGCGAACGGACGAGTAAAGGTTGGCGCAGGTTTGCTGTTGGGCGATATAGACAGGATCGGTCAGGACCATGGCTTGGTAGTCCCGTCTGGGACAGTGTCTGACACAGGTGTCGCAGGGTTGACGCTCGGTGGGGGCGTTGGAATGCTGATGCGTCGCTTTGGAGCCACCGTCGACAATCTGATCAATTGCGACGTCGTCAGCACCGATGGCCGAAAGATCGTGGCCAGTGAGAGCGAGAATGCTGATTTGTTCTGGGCCCTGCGTGGTGGCGGTGGCAATTTTGGTGTCGTAACCGCATTCGAATATCGCGGCTATCCTGTTGGCCCTACGGTAACGGCCGGCTTCGTTGTATTCCCACTCGACCAGGCCGCTTCAATTTTGCGAAAAGTAGGTGATTCGATGTCCGCGATCCCGCGGGAGGTGGGGCTCGTCTGTTCAATCGTCGAGTGCCCGCCTATGCCGCCGGTGCCGGTCCAACATCATCATAGACACATTCTTCTTATGACGATCTTGCACAGCGGAGAGCTTAGCTTAGCGAACGATGATATTCACAAGGTGATTTCGTTCGGCAGGCCGATCGTGAACATGGTCACGCCGATGCCTTGGGTGCAAGCCAACTCGATGTTTAACGTTTTCGCTCCGACAGGGCGTCGCACCCATCAACGCGGCGCGTACCTTTCCGAGCTGCGAGACGAAACTATCGCTTTGATGCTTCATCATGCGGTGAACGCGGCGCAACTCGATTATGTCCCGCCAGTACCTGCAACGGCGCAATCCGTATGGTTGATGGGGGGCGCCATCACGGACGACTTTGCCGAAGATTCAAAGGCCTTCTCGCGAGAAGGCGCGCGCTTCTTCTGGGAAGCAGTAAGTCAATGGGATAAACCGGAAGATGACGGGCGCCTCGCGGCGTGGGCCGATGCAGTCGCTGACGCTATTTCCCCGTATGCCCGGAAGAATTGCTACGTCAATCTGTCCACCGACCGCGGGCCCGAATGGATTCGAGAAATTTACGGTTCGGAGGAAAAATTTCAGCGCCTTCTGTCAGCCAAAGCGAAGTGGGATCCCCACAACATACTCCGATTCAATAAGAATTTTGCGATTGAGCGACGGGCAACGCAATCATAGGGTCCCTGACCGCTGGTTGCCGCGCCAAAGAGCTGCCGACGTCGATCTTGACCGTCAGCCAGCCGAGCAATGAGAGCGCTCTTCGTCCCTTAATGGTGACACCTGGATTGAGAACCAGGAATTTGGAAAGCCGCCGCGAGGCGACAGCACATTCCCAATTGGGGTAAGAGTCGCCATCAGTGCAGAATATCGTCGATCTGGTTGATGCGCCGAAGGCGGTAGCGCTCACCCCAATCAGTCGATCTGTGCGCCAAGGTACGATTTTTCGCGATCTCCACGTTGCGTGATCGCCGCGCCAGCATGACCGGCTGCTGGCTTTAGCTGTTGTGGCGGTCGATTCGCACGGCAAGCTCTATAACGCGATTCCTGTCATTCCCGAGACTTACGCAGAATCAGCGGCAGGAGTCCGCCAGCGCGAAGGATGTCGCACTCCAGGTTCGTCTCGATCGCGGCTGCTGCGACGAAGCTGTCACGCGAGGTGCCGTCCTTCACGATCCTGACGGTGAAGCGCGAGGCGCGATACGCTGCGAACGAGGACAGCGACACCGTCAAATTGTTCAAGCGCGACGCTGCGAGCGGCGTTCTCGCTCCGACGGACCAGACCGTAAAGGTGGGAAGCCCGGTCTGCATTCTGTTTAGAAACGTCTGATGCGCAAATCTGCGCGCCGACATCGCGCCGTCGCTGCAGAGATTCTCAACGGGCCGATGCTGGAGGCGATTGCGCGGCGGTGCCCTTGTCGGTCCAGTCGGGGGGAAGTCCAATTCGCTCGCCGATCAGCCCGGCCACGCCTGGCGCTCTTCCAAATGCCTCGCAGGCGGCTTGCTTTGGCGCGCCGCCCAGCGTTGTGTTGAGACCCTCCGCCGACGGGAGTGAGGGCGGAGCGCCGAACGGAGTTTTGCCGGAGACGAGCAGTTTGCTGAAGTCGGCGCCAAACGCGGTCGCGAGATCATACGCGTCGCCGTCCTGCGAAATCCGTCCGGCGCTCGTGAAGGAATTCGCTCCTCGCCCCCAAACCATCGCGGCTTTCTGGTTACCGCGCAGGTCCCTGGCCTCAGCCTCCACCGATAGGCTTCCCAATCCGATAGGGATACGTGGAACGGGTACGGGTACACCGGGGAGGAGAATGGACGGTACGACGGACGCCACTTTGGACGCACCCGCCGCCGCGGGGTCCGTCGGTGCGGCGTGCGTAATAACAGCGTGCGCGATCAGATCGGATTGATCGTTTCCGCCGATCATCTGAAACCGTTCGCTCAACCCAGTACACAGAGCTCGGTCTACAGCATTGCTGATGAGTCTACGCTGGTCTTCGGAAAATGGCACGCCCGCCGCGGCGCTTGCCGAGAAACGCGTCGGCACGAGCCGAACGGTCTTCGCAGCAAGGATGTCGTGCTTGTCGACGCGGAGGACGGATTTCGT
This sequence comes from Bradyrhizobium jicamae, assembly GCF_018130695.1. Classification (GTDB taxonomy): domain Bacteria; phylum Pseudomonadota; class Alphaproteobacteria; order Rhizobiales; family Xanthobacteraceae; genus Bradyrhizobium; species Bradyrhizobium jicamae_B. The sequence goes on from NZ_JAFCJX010000012.1 coordinate 166,195, forward strand.
GAGAACTCCATCTGAGGTCGTCAGATTGTCGTAAGTCGCGAGAGATCCTGCCCGATTGCGCGGTGCCGTCGCGCAACCCGCCGTTGCCAAGCACAATGCCACGATCTGCGCAACCAGTCGATCAGATGACATCTTTGCAGTCTCGCCGAATATCAGAGCCCGGCGCATCCAGTGCGTCCGATACAATGCATCGGGATCGTCCTGGAAGCGTCCAGTGAGGAAGCCTGTGCGGCGCGAGCCCATCGGATCAAACGAGTTCGGCTAGGTCTTCCTCCGTGAGGAAGATGTTGCCGGCAGCGACGTTTTCCTCCAGATGCGCGATGGACCCGGTGCCCGGGATCGCGATCATCACCGGCGAGGCCGCGAGCAGCCAGGCCAGGGCAATCTGGTTGGTGGTCGCCTTGTACCGGGCCGCGATCCGAGCGAGCCGTTCGTCCTCGATTTTTGTCGTTCCGCCGCCAAGCGGAAAGAAGGGGCTGAAGGCGATATTTGCGGTTTGGCACGCCTCCAGGAGCGCCAGGTCGCTGCGTTGGGCGATGTGGAAGTTGTTCTGTACGGCGACGACAGGCGCAATCTTGCGGGCTTCCCTCAGATGGTCCCCATCGATATTGCTGAGACCGAGGTGGCGGATCAGCCCTTCGTCGCGCAGGGCAGCAAGCGCCTCGAACCGTTCGGCCACCGACTCTCCGTGGGGCGGGGCCATGGTGCCGATGCGCAGATAGACGAGATCGAGCCGATCCAATCCCAGGGTTTCGAGGTTCTCCTCGACCAGGCGCCGCATCTCGGCGCCGGTGCCTGGCCTGAAGCTGCCATCCGTACCAAAGACGGGGCCTACCTTGGTCGCGATCGCCAGATCCGACCGATAAGGATGAAGCGCTTCGCGGATCAGGGTGTTCGCGCGAACCGTCTTGTCGCTGCTGTGATAGAAGGCGGCCGTATCGATGAGGTTCACCCCGAGCTCAACGGCGCGACGCAATACGGCACGGCCGGTGGCAGGGTCCCGAGCTGCCCCTCGGAATCCGTTGGCAGAAAGGCGCATGGCGCCAAATCCAATCCGGTTGACGGCCATGTCACCGCCGATCAGGAAAGTCGTCGTCTTAGTTGATGGCATTTGTACTCTCTCGATGACTGTTCGGTGACGCAGGCGTCATCGCGAACGTTGGGTATGACGGAATTTGACGTTGACAGGTCTCAGCGACCATCGATGCTGTACTCATCAAGTTGCAGCTTGCCCGTTCCCAAAGGCAGCGGCACCGTTGCCGATACCAGCAGGGCGTAGGGAATGTCTTGCAATGCGGCGAGCCGGACGTTGATCCCCGCGTTGGACGCAATGAACCTCGTCACGGTCGCGTCCGGATTGTGACCAGCGAGCGGTTTGTAGCGTACCGAGCATACCGCGACGCGACCACTGTACGCGCGAGACTTGATTTGTTCGGACCAGGCATAAGCAAATTCGAGGTCCGAGCGTGCCGCTCCCGTGAAGAGATGCACGGTTCGTCGGCACATCGACGGGTCAATATCTCCGCTGGTCTGATTCACCGGCATGATGAGCGCGCTCAAGGGATCGACTACGTTCATCTTGTGCTGTTCCGTCAGCGGAATTCTCGGGCCATCGATCTCAAACGGAGGGTCGATTTGCGTAACCTTGGCGTTGCCTGCAACAGATGCCACGCGGATCGTACGTGTTTCCGCTCCAGCCTGGTTGAGCGAGAAGGACGACGGCAGGACCTGTCCATCCTTCAATGTTCCTTCGGCCCTCACGCTCACGCGATGGGGCCTAGCGACCGCCGCAACGCCGCTCAGATGCGCGTTGAGCTGCGCGTCATAGCTCGTGGGACCGATGTTGGTTGTCGTCGTGAGCTCGCCAACCGGGACGCCGAGATACGACAAGGAATATTTGGCGCGAAGCGTTGCCGCGTCCGATGGCAATACCTGTATTGTTAGGCTTGATGCCAGCAAAAGCGCCCCGAACGCGCTTCGCCTCGCTCTCCCATCCCTCATAGTGCAAGAACAATCCGGCCGGGACCGAGGGAGCCGGATTCGACATTTGCTATCGCGGTCAAGGCCTCGCTGAACGGCTTCTCGAGACCGATCGTCGGCCGCAACACGCCGACATGCGCAAACTGCGCAATCTCCGGGAGATGCTCTGTTCCCATGGTTGCGAAGGCCATCTTGTAACGGCCCGACAGCATTCCACGGACGATTCTTCCTGGAGTGGGATTGATATCGATGAACACGCCTCCACGGTTGAGCATGGAAAGCCCTTCGCTCACGGACATAGTTCCCGCCGTATCGAAGATCGCATCGAACTTCCCGGCGCTTCGGTAGGGGGAGCTATCAGCGTAGTTGAATACGGGGTCGACGCCAGCGGCCTTGGCCTTTGCCATGGCGGCCTTGCCACAGGAGCCAGACACCGTCGCGCCTCGCGTCAGCGCCAGTTGTACTGCGAACGCTCCGACGGCTCCGCTGCAGCCATTGACGAATATGCGCGATCCGCTGCGGGCTTGCGCCTTGTCGATGATTGCAGCCCAGGCCGTCGTCGCCGGGATCGGAAGGCAAGCAGCTTCGCCGAAAGAGAGCTGCGGGGGCTTTCGTGTCAGATATCCGGAATCGACGACGATCGTCTCCGCAAAGGCGCCGGCGTTCTTGAAGTCCATCGTGCCGAAGACGTCGTCCCCAAATTTGACGTTCGTCACGTCCTCGCCGACCGCCTCAACAGTCCCGGCGTAGTCGGACCCGACCCCTTTCGGAAACGATCTGCCGATGATCAGTTTCATGGCGCCCTGACGGAGCTTCCAGTCGAGGGGGTTGATAGCAACCGCCTTGACCTTGACGCGCACCTGGTTGTGTTCGAGCGGCGGCGGAACATAGTCGCCGAAATACATCTGCTCGGGACCGCCGAAGCGGTCATACTGAACTCTCTTCATGCTTGGCTCTCGGTTCTGCATCAGTGTGAGGCCACGAGGCCTTCGATCTCGGCAGACGCCGCCGCCATGGCGGCAGTGCGCCTTTCCGGGCTGATTCCGAGACCTTCCGCACGGATCGCGGTAACGTCGCTGACGCCGAGAAATGTGAAGAACCCTTTGAGATACGTCTCCTGATGGTCGAACGCTGCGGCAGGCTGACCTTCACGATAGAAGTTGCCGCGTGAGGACGCGATGATCACGCGCTTGCCCTGTGCAAGCCCTTCGACGCCGTTGGCGGTGTAGCGGAAGGTCTTGCCCGCGACCGCCACGCGATCGAGCCAGGCCCTGAGCTGCGAAGGCAGGGAGAAATTGTACATCGGCGCACCGACGACGATGACATCGGCGTCAATGAAGTCTTCGAGCGTTTTCGCGTTGCGCGCCGCCGTCTCTTTCGAAACGCCGTCCTCGGGAGCCGAGCCTCTCTGGGCCAGCAGCTCCGGTCCGGTCAAATGCCCGATTGGTTCGGCGGCAGGATCGTAGCGGATGACGTCGGTACCGGGATTGAGGCCGGTCAGTCGCCTTACGATGGCGTCAGAGAGACGTCGGCTGGCCGACTGGTCGCCGAGGATGCTGGCGTCAACGTGCAGAAGTTTCATCGTTCGTCCTGTCATATGGTCCCGCCGTGAAGCTTCCGACCAGGGATGTCGTTCGCACGCGGGCAAGAGAAATTTACAGTCTGTGCAATTTCAAATATTACAGTGACTGCGAATTTACAAGAGGTGCGGTTTTTGGTATGCGAAATGCCATGGACAACGAATCGTCGGCTCCGGAGGGATGGCGCGAACAGAAGCGTCGTGAGACGCGGCAGCGCATTGCCGAAACCGGGCTTAATCTCTTCATCGCCAATGGATACGAGGCGACGACGCTGGAAGCGATCGCTGCGGCGTCCGGCATATCTGCGCGCACATTCTTCTATTACTTCAAGTCGAAGGAAGACATTCTGCTCGCCTGGCAGCAGGGATTGCCGGATGCCGTCCGGGCTGCGATTCTTGCAGAGCCGCCGGACCAGCGACCCCTTCACCTCGTGCGTAACGCTTTCTTGAAGTTGGCGGCGCAGTTCAGCTCCGAGCAGGCCGCGGCAATCGATCGCATTTTGCGTTCGACCGAGCAGCTACGGGCAAGTAACCAGGCGAAGTTCTTGTCGATGGAGAAGGCGACGTTCGATGCTCTATCCGAGCACTGGCCGCAGGCGCGCCGGCGCAAGGCGCTTCAGGTCGTTGCGATGGCCTCTGTCGGGGCAATGCGTCTTTCGGTTGACGCATGGGCCGACGAAGCAGGTCAGAAGCCGCTCGCGAGCTTCATCAAGCAGACGTTTTCGGCTTTGGAAGCTGAACTCTAGGACGCGGGTCGTCGAGACGCAGCAGGTTGGTGCTAAATGTCAAACCGACGAAATCGACCCATTTCTCCACATGCTACGATCTACCGTTTGGCCTGGGCAATGGCCGCTTCCTTCACTCACCGTCTGACCGGGATGGCGCTTACTATGGCGGGGAGTGTGGTCCTCGCCTGGTACTTGATGGCCGTCGCATCCGGCCCGAAAGAATACGCCAAGTTCGTAGTCTTCGCGTCGAGCTGGTTCGGCAAGTTCGTTCTCGTCGGAATCTCCTGGTCACTATTTCAGCACCTTGCCTCAGGTCTCAGGCATCTCGCGTTTGACCTTGGGTACGGCTTCAACCTCGAAACCGCACGTCGCACCGCGATCGCGTCCTTCGCTTCATCGATCATTCTGACGGCTCTGTTTTGGGCGTAAGTGATACTTGCCCATTGAAGTCCACCGAGAGGGCTGTCGGGTCACCAAGCGACGACCGCACAAACGTAAACCAACTGGCGTCCGGCAATACCGGCGCGGTTTAGTCTGAGTGAGGAGCGCAACTTGAGCAACGAGACGGTCAATTCCCTTGGCCTTGGCCAGCCGCTTGGCAATGGCGATTGGGCCGGCTGGTCGAGATGGACAGGACCCAAACCATTCGAAGACCTGGTGGGACCATTTTACGCCAAACGTCAGGACACCGGCCAAATGAGCTGCGGTTGTCGCGCAGAACCGAAGAACTTGAACGACAGCGGCACGGCACATGGAGGCTTCCTGATGACCTTCGCCGAGCATTCCCTGTATCTGATCGCCCATGATCATCTGACCACCTTAGGTGGGGTGACCATCTCCTTCTCGAGTGAATTCCTGTCACCTGCGCCAGGCGGTGCTCGTTTGATCAGTTGCGGTGACGTCCTGAAGGCAGGACGCGACTTGCATTTCATAAGAGGACTCGTCACCGCCGATGGTGACCCGGTTTTGAATTTCTCTGGAGTGGTCAAGATGCTTCGACCGCGCAAATGAGCGCACTTGGTGGAGGGGGCCGGACCTCTCCAGTCTTGACGACGACAATGAGCGACCGACGAATCTAACTACGTGCCGCGCGCGGTTCGTCCTTCTTGAGAGGGTAAATATCCTTCCAGAGCGTCAGCTGGTCGCGCCAGGCTACGCAGACGGTATGGTCGCGGTCGTGAAGATCGGACGGTCCGACGACTTGGTCGTCAGGCCGCCAAGCCGAGGTGAGTTAGTCGGCCGTTGAGAAGCCGGATTGAGCTGGTCGGGGAGGCCAGCGATGGCCATAGCCGCCGTAGGAGCAGGGCCAGGAGTTGCTTGAGCCAGGCGAGGATGCGTCGGAAGTTGTGGCTGACGGCTGAGAGGACGACAACGTTTCCCGCACGGGACGATGAGTTCTAGCAATCGCAGAGAATGCAGTTGTGGGCGCTCTCAACGGTTGTGCATCTATCTGGTTCGTCGGCTGTCAGAGGCACGACGGAAACGCGGCGTCATCATCGAACGTGCGCCACAGCAGACAGCGCTGGCGCGCGGCATTTGATAATCGGCACCCAAACGCTAAGAATTCCGAGCCCCGCTAGTCTAACGAAAAGAACGGCGCCACGGTTTCGAGCGTGGCGCCGCAAGTATGCCCTGGGAGGACCTAGGGCGTCTTAGTCGGGGGCATTAGTGCTCAGACGCCGATTAGCTCAGCTTGCCATGCTCCCGCAGCCGCTCGATGCAGGCTCGCTCGATCGGCTTCTCGGAGATGGTTTTCGGAATGGCGTCCAGCACCTGAAATATCTCGGGGATATCTCGCTTCTGCAGCGACTTGCCGCAATATGCCAGGAGATCAGCTTCTCTGAAATTGGCGGCGCACGGCACGACAGCGGCAACCAGCGTCTTCTCTCCCGCGACGTTCCGGGGCGTCGCGACGCCATAGACGAAGACGTCGGAGACGAGGCCTGACTTGATCAGAGTCGCCTCGACCAGAGCGGTGTTGATGAAGTCGCCATTGCGCCGGATGCCGCCACCAATCCGGTAATGGAAGAAGAACCAGCCAGCTTCATCTTCGTGCACGACGTCGCCGGTGCGGAACCAGCCATCCACAACCTTGGCGTCGCTCGCCTCGGGATTTCTGAAGTAGGTGGTCTTGATCGCCACGCCATCCTTGCGCCGAAAGCGCAGCTCTCCGGACTGCATCGGCGGGCAGCGCCGTCCCTCATCATCGAACACGACGGCTTCGAGTTCGGGCGGCGGCTTACCCAGGCTGCCGATCGGTCCGGATCCGGGCGGGTTGGTGAGGGCGCCGCCGCCTTCGGTCGAGCCGTAGATCTCGCAGATCCTGAGGCCATAGCGGCGCTCATATTCCTTCCAGAGATCAGGCGGCATCCCTGCGCTGATGATGAGGCGAACGGGATTGTCGGCATCGTCCGGCGCCTCCGGGATGCTGTAGATCTCGGGAATCATGCCTCCCAGAATGTTGAACATGGTGCAACCGAACTTCCTGCAGATCGGCCAGAGATGGCGCTTGCTGAACTTGCGGCTGATGACGACCGGCAAGCCTGCCGTCAGGCCGATGCGAAGCGTGCCCTGTGCGTTTATATGCGTCAGCGACAGGCCGGTGTAGAGCACATCATCGGCATTGAGCTCGATGCCGTGCATGCCGCGTGCCCGGCTCATATAGGCGCCGTGGGATATCACGACGGCTTTGGGGTTGCCCGTCGTGCCCGACGTGAACATCAGCATCATGGGATCGGTCGGTGAAACGCCGATGCGGTCGCTGGATCCGCCTTCCTTCAACACGTCCCGGTAAGCCAGGTTCACCCGCGCAATCGAGGCAGGCCAAGCGCTTTGCTCGGTCAGGATCACGGCCCAGGGGAGGTCGTTGCCTCCGAGGTCGGCAATGGCGGCTGCACATTCGGCCGAGCAGATGACGCCGCGGCACTCGGCATGCGACAGCATGAAGCTCAGCTTCTCGCCGATCGTTCTGGGATCGATCGGCACGAAGACCGCGCCCAGCATTGCGGCGGCCAGCATGGCTTCGACGAATTCCGGGTGATTGGCCATCATCAGCGCGAACGTGTCACCGCGCCGAAGACCGAGTGCTGCTAGACGCCGCGCGAGCGCCGCGCCGTTTCGTTCCAACTGGGCGTAGGAGCGCTCCTCCGTCCGATAGGTGCCGTCGGCCGCCACGTCCACGAATGTCAGGGCCGTCTTGTCAGGCGTCCCCGAAGCCTGGGCGGCGACGAGGTCGTAGACCGTATCGAGCGGAGGAGTGGTTTCCACGGGCCTCAACCCCCGAAGCCGTAGTAGCTGCGGACCACCGGCTCGCGAAGCTTGCCGGGCTCGAAGATCTCGATGACGACGCCGTCGGGCGCGCCGAGCATGAAATAGCCGCCGCCACCGCCGAGCCGGCGGATGGGATTGGGAATATTTAGGCCCGCGGCCTTCATGCGATCGTAGAGCTCGTCGATGCCGACGACCTGCATGCCCAGATGATGGACGGCATTCTTGCCTTCGCCGCGCGGAAGCTGATCGTAGAGGTGCAGCGCGCCGATGCCCACCTTGATGAAGACGTTACGCGCGCCCGCGACGTCGCCGTCCCACATCACCTCGGCATCGAACCAAGTTTTGTAGAAGTCGATGGTGGCATCGACGTTGGATGCAAACAGATGCACATGTTGCAGGTGATAGCGCTGTTTGGTGCCGTAGGGATACTGCCACTCGTTCTCGGGTATCGTCATGGTCGTCCTCTCTTATTGAAGTCGGGTATCGAATGCCGCGTCAGCGCTTGACGAGCGGGCAGGTGCTTTCGGTCAGCGGAAGGGTGACGTCTTGCGCCGGGATCGTGCGCAGGATCTTGTAGAGGTCCCACTCGCCCTTGGACTCCTTGGGAGCCTTGACCTCGGCGAGATACATGTCGCGAACGACGCGGCCGTCCTCGCGGATCGTGGCGCCGTGCGTGAAGGCGCTCTCGATTGGTGTTGCGCGCATCTTCGCGGTTACAGTGTTTGCGTCGTCCGAGCCGGTTGCTTCGATGGCCTGCAGATAGTGACGGACGGCCTCGTAGACGCCGATCTGCATGAAGGTCGGTCGCTGCCCCTTGCGCCGGGCCGCGAACTTGTCCGACCAGGCGCGGGTCTGTTCGTTGAGATCCCAATAGAAGGGAGTCGTGAGGAACGTTCCTTGCGTCGCAGGAAGGCCGAGCGAGTGGACGTCGGTGAGCAGCAGGAGCATCGCGGCCATCTTCTGCCCGCCCGCCGTCAGGCCGAACTCTTCGGCCTGCTTGATGGTTGCGACCGTGTCCCCGGCGGCATTTGCGAGGCCGACGATGTTGGCTTTCGAAGCCTGCGCCTGGAGCAGGAAGGAGGCGAAATCTGTGGTGCCTTGCGGGTGTGCGGAAGCTCCCAGCACCTTGCCGCCATTGGCCTGAACGACGGCACTGGCGTCCTTCTGAAGCTGATGGCCAAACGCATAGTCGGCCGTCACGAAGTACCAGGTTTTTCCGCCGCCTTCGACCACTGCCTTGGCCGTTCCGCGGGCGAGGGCATAGGTATCGAAGGTCCAGGCGACACTGGTTGGTGAGCAGAACTGATTGGTGAGCGCCGTCGTCCCGGGCGACGAGAACAGCATGACGCGGGAGCGGGTGCGGGCGACCTCCTGAACCGCGAGTGCGACGGCGGAGTTCGGAACGTCGGCGATGGCATCAACGCCATCCTGCTCGAACCATTTGCGGGCGATGCTGGCGCCAACGTCCGGCTTGAGCTGATGGTCCGCGAAGACGATCTGGATCGGCTTGCCTGCCACGCGGTTGCCGAACTCCTCCGCAGCCAGTTGAGCTGCGACGACGGAGCCTTCACCCGTGGCATCGGAGACGATGCCCGACATGTCGGTCAGCACGCCGATCTTCACGACATCGCCGGAGATTTGTGCGCGAGCAGGCACGCTTGCCTCGATAGCCAGCGCTGCGACGAGCATCCCGAATACGAGTCTCATCAGGCGTTCCCCCATCATCGGTGTGTTATGGTGGGGTCTGTGTCAGAGCGGGCTCCGGCTGGCAAACGAGGTTTTTTCGGTGCCTCTTGAGTGAAACTCAACACTCAGCCGGGCGAACCCTTTCGCGTGGACTTCTTGGCAGCTGCTTTCTTGCTGCCCTGCTGCTTGCAGGCGTTACACAGCCACGTGGAAAATGCGGCGACGGCCGGGTCGTCTGCCATACGCTGCTCGTATTCGAGCACGAAGTGACGCCGCGTCGGCCGGACGAGAGGATGCGCCCTGACGAGATCGAGCTGCGCGAGATCTGTATCGAGCAGGCTCTCGATCGCAATGGCGGCGCCGAGACCGGCGGCGGCTGCCTCGATGGCAAGACCGAGGTTTTCGAAACTGCTCCCCCCGCGAACAGGCACCTTGGTGAGCTGCGCATGGTCGAGCCAGCGCCGCCAGTCATCCGGTCGCGGCCTGTTGTGCAGCAGCGGAACGGACGTGAAATCCAGCGTGCCGTTCTTCAGGAAGGCTGGCGAGCAGACCGGCACGGTGGCGATCGGGAGCAAAGGCCGGGTGACGAGACCCGCCCTCGGCTCCCCGTCCGATACCGCGATGACGGCATCGTAGCGGCTGGCAAGAAGGTCCACGGGGTTCGCGCTGGTATGCAGATCAATCTCCAGTTCGGGATGTGCCGCCTTGAGCGCCGGCCACATCGGCAGGAGAAAGCGTGACAGGAAGAACCCGTAGACGCCGACCGATAGCCGCCTGAATTGCCGCAGGTGCAGGCCTTCGGCCGCATCCGCAATGCGGTCCAGCGCTTCGCGCGCGGAATCGGCGAAGGCTTTACCCGCCGAGGTCAAGATGAGGCCGCGCGATCCACGCAGGAACAACGCCGTGCCCATGCGCACCTCGAGCGCACGGACATGCCGGCTGACGGCACCGACCGTCACGTTCAACTCGTCCGCGGCGCGCGTGATCGACAGATGTCGGGCAGCCGCCTCGAATGCCCGCACGGCGTGAAGCGGAGGAAGTCGTCGTGAAGCCATGATCGTGCGCCCCGCAGGATGAGCGAACCTTGAGTTTAGCTCAAGGCCCCCACCCAAGAAGTCGTTTGCGTGGACCGCTGTCAAGCCATACCCGAACCTTGGCGGGGTCCATCCCGCCCAAGATACGTCGTTCGGAGAGGAAACTTATGACCGTTCATGCCGGTTTGGCCCGTCGCGAAGCGTCGTCCCGGCGCTCGATGGCGTTAGCGCCCACCTGCCGCGGGCTGAACTACTATACCATCGACCAAAGCGTTCGGGATCTGCTTCCTCTCTACATGGACGCGCCGTTGCTGGCGCACCTCGATCCGCATCTCACCGAGCTCGGCGCGCTCGCCGGCAGCAAGCTGCACGACCTTTCCGATCAAGCCGAGCGCCACCAGCCCGTTCTGCACTCCCGCGACGGCTATGGCCGCGACGAGGAGTGGGTCGAATATCACCCGGCCTATCGGGAGATGGAGCGGTTCGCATTCGGACAGTTCGGTATGCACGCGATGTGCAACCGCGCTGGCGTGCTGGGCTGGCCCTCGGCGATGCCGCCGATCGCGAAATACGTGTTTCACTACCTGTTTTCCCAGGCCGAGTTCGGCCTGCTGTGTCCGGTGAACCTCACCGACAGCTCCTCGGAGCTGGTGCGACGCTTCGGCAGTGCCGAGCTGCATGAGCGCTATCTTCCGGGGATGTGGAGCCAGGATCCGGCCACGCTGCTCAAATGCGCGCAGTTCATGACCGAGAAGGCCGGCGGCTCCGATGTCGGTGCGGCCGAGCTGACCGCGGTGCGCGATGGCGAGCACTGGAAGCTCTACGGTGAAAAATGGTTCTGCTCCAATGCCGACGCGGAGCTTGCCGTGTTGTTGGCTCGGCCGGAGGGTGCAGTCGGCGGCGGGCGGGGCCTCGGCCTGTTCCTGATGCCGAAGACGCTGCCGGACGGCAGCCGCAACGCGTATCGCATCATGCGGCTCAAGGAGAAGCTCGGCAGCCGCACCATGGCGAGCGGCGAGATCGTGTTCGATGGCGCCGTTGCCTATCAGCTCGGTGAGCTCGACCAGGGCCTGAAGCACATGCTGGTAATGGTGAATTCCAGCCGCGTCTCGCATCTGGCACGCGCCGCCGGCATGATGCGCCGCTGCCTCAACGAGGCGCTTCAGGCCTCCCGTCACCGCAACGCCTTCGGCCGCGCCGTGGTCGATCATCCCCTCATGCGCCGGCAGCTCGTCAAGCTGATGGTACCGACCGAGCAGGCATTGTCGGCGCTCCTCTATTCGGCGACTGCGCCGGAGAAGGTGCTGCGGTTGCTGACGCCGATCGTCAAGTACCGGGCCTGCCGCGACAACGTCACGGTGGCGACCGGTGCGATGGAGGCGCGCGGCGGCAACGGCTACATCGAAGACTGGCCGAATGCACGGCTGGTGCGCGACGCCCATCTCGGCCTGATCTGGGAGGGCACCAGCAATATCAACGCGCTCGACGCCGTGCAGCGCGCGGTTGGAAAGGTCGGCGCGCATGCCGCCTTGCGCGACGATCTCGCGACCCGGCTCGGCGACACGCAGGGAGTTCCCGGCCAATTCCGCACGCGGCTCGACGGTGCGATCAACGGCGCACTGCGCTTTGCCGAAGAGGTCGCCTCACGTGAGGAGAACGAGCGCTTCTGCCGGCTTGCTGCGGGCAAGCTCTATCACGCCGTCACAGCCGCGCTGTTCATCGAGGAGGGCCTGCGTCTGGGGACATCCGGCGGTGATGCCCGTCGCCTGCTGTTGGCGCGCTTTGTGCTCGAGCATCGCCTGCAGGAGCCGAACCACTTGAACCTCGACGGTCAACGCTGGGAGGACGAGGCGATCGACCTGCTGCTGGGTGAGGCGCCGGTGCCACTGTCGCGCGCGGCTGCGCTGCTGGTGAGGTAGTCACGATGGATCAGTCGACCCAACGCGAACTCGCGCGCCTGCTCGCAACCCTGCGGCGCGAAGGGCGCCAGCAGAGCGGTCTCGATCAGCGTCTCGTGCCGCCCGACAAGGCGACCGCCTATCGAATCGCGCGCATGGTCGAGGAGGAGCTCGGCTGGGATGTCGCGGGCTGGAAAATTGCGGCCATGAAGGAAGGGCTGCAGCGGGACTTGCGTACGGACTCGCCGATCTATGGCCGGGTCTACGCTCCGCTGATCGAGCCATCGCCGGTTACGGTCGAGCATGCACGCCAGTGCAGCCCGATTCCTGAAGTCGAATACCAGGCAGTGCTCGGCGCTGATCTTCCGCCGCGTCAAGCGCCGTACAGCATGGCCGAAGTCGAGGAAGCCGTCGTTTCGCTCCATCCTGGCGTGGAGCTGGCCGAATGTCGCTTCGTCCACGACGCGGCCTTTCCTCCTTTGCCAGCTATCCTTGCAGACGGAGCCGGCAGCGGGACCATCGCCTACGGTCCGCCGATCGAGAATTGGCGGGAGCGCGACATTGCCGGCCAGGAGGTCGTGCTGACCTGCAACGGGACATTGAGGCGGAAAGGCAGTGCGGCGGTCGCGCTGGATCATCCGATCGTGCCGGTGACATGGCTCGCCAACGAGCTCTCGCGGACCGGCATCGGCCTGAAGGCGGGGCAGATGATCAGCACCGGCACGGTGACGGGAATGTTGAGACCGAAGGCCGGCGAGACGTTCGTCGCCGATTTCGGGCCTTTCGGCAGCGTGACGGTGACCTACGCGTGATCTGATCGAACGAACAATTCCACAGAACAATAGTCGGACGTGCTGCATGACATCATCGCCGCACCGAACCGGCAGGGAGTTGGAAACGGCACGGCGTCAGCCTTGCATTGGGGGGAGGAAAGAAGCCTATGGAATTCATCGGTTTTTGCCGCAAACTACTTCTCGCGACGATTACCTTGTCCATGCCCACCGTGGCGTGGGCGGAATTTCCCGAGCGGCCGATAAAGTTCATCGTGCCGTTCGCAGCCGGCGGTCCGACGGACGCATTGGCGCGGTCTCTGGCCGAGGGTGTCAGAGTCAAGCTCGGCCAGCCTGTGATTGTCGAAAATCGGGCGGGCGCCGGCGCCAATGTCGGAGCCGACTTCGTCGCAAACGCGCCGGCCGATGGTTACACCCTCCTGTTCGGGACATCGGGCCCGCTTGCCATCAATGTGAGCCTGTACGCAAAGCTCAGCTATGATCCGATCAAAAGCTTCGATCCGATCATCATGATCGGCAAGATGCCCAACGTACTCTCGGTTCATCCCTCCGTGCCGGCGCAAAATGTGCAGGAGCTGATCGCCTATGCGAAGGCGAATCCGGGAAAATTGAGCTTCTCATCGTCCGGCAACGGTGCCTCCACTCACCTCGCCGGCGTCATGTTCAACGCCGTCACCGGCACCGACATCCTGCATGTGCCTTACCGGGGCGGCGCGCCCGCGATAAACGATCTCATCGGCGGCCAGGTTCAGATGAGCTTCGCCGACATCTTCGTCTCCGCGCCTCACATCAAGGCGGGAATCCTTCGCGCGCTCGGCGTCACGACGATCGAGCGGACGCCGGTTCTGCCCGATGTGCCGACCTTCGATGAGCAAGGTCTAAAGGGTTTCGACGTCAGCGTCTTCTTTGGCGTCGTTGCGCCGAAGGGCGTACCTGAGCCGATCATCGAGAAGCTCAATGCGGCCTTCGTGGTTGCCATGAATGACAGCTCGATCAAGCCGATTCTGGATGCACAAGGGATCATCCCGGCGCCGTCGAATGGTCCGGCATATCTCGGGACGTTCATGGCACAGGAAATTCCCAAGTGGCGGGATGTCATCAACTCGATCGGATTGCGAATTGAATGAGGCAGGCCAGCAGGTCGTCGGCGAGCCTGGGCCGCCATGAGCGGATCATGGCGCCGATTACGGTCCGCCGACGAGTTACATGACAAAGCGGACTTGGCTTCGAACGGACCTTAAGAGAAAGGGGACATTATGTTTCAACGCAGCTGTTTAGCCATCGCGCTCGTGGCGCTCGCCATGCTCGTGTCGGTTCGTGCCGATGCGCAACAATACCCGACAAAGCCGATCACCCTGATCGTGCCCTGGCCGGCGGGCGGATCGACCGACCTCACCATGCGCGCGATCGCCGAGAGCGCCTCGAAGGTGCTGGGACAACCGATCGCGATCGACAACAAGGCCGGAGGCAGTGGCACGGTCGGCCCGGCCACAATGGCTGCAACCGCAAAACCCGACGGTTATACCATCGCGCAGCTTCCAATGGGCGTGTTCCGCCTGCCGCTAATGCAGGAGGTCCCATGGGATCCGTCGAAGGATTTCACCTACATCATCCACCTCTCGGGCTACACCTTCGGCGTCACCACCAGTGCGGATGGGCCGTTCAAGTCATGGCAGGACGTGGTCGACTACGCCAAGGCCAATCCGGGCAAGGTCACTTATGCAACGCCTGGCGTGGGCACTTCACCGCATGTCGGCATGGAGCAGATCGCCATGCTCGCGGGCATCAAGCTCACGGCTGTCCCGTTCAAGGGCGGTGCGGAAACCAATGCCGCGGTGCTCGGCCAGCACACCATGCTGCAGGCCGATGCCACCGGCTGGCGACCGCTTGTCGATGCCGGCAAGCTGCGCCTGCTGATGGTGTGGACCGCGAGCCGTTCGCCGAACTTTCCGGACGTGCCGACCTTGAAGGAGCTTGGCTATCCCGTCGTCTATGACTCGCCGTTCGGCATAGCCGGTCCGAAGGGCATGGATCCGAAGATCGTCGCCAAATTGCACGACGCCTTCAAGAAGGCGCTGGATGATCCGGCAGTGATCGCGACGCTGTCCAAGTACGACATGGTGCCGAACTACAAGAACAGCGAGGACTACAAGAAGTTCGTCGTCGAGGTCACCGAATCCGAACGCAATGTGATCGATGCGCTCGGGCTCGGAAAGAAGAACTGACCCATGAGTGCCGATAGCAACGTCAAAGTGCGCCTCAACAATTCCGAGCTATGGGGTGGGCTGATCGGGCTCGGACTCGGAATCTTCGTGGTCCAGTCCGGCCTGAAGCTGAAGCTCGGCACCATCCACGAGCCAGGCCCGGGCTTCGTACTGTTCTATGCCGGAATCCTGATATGCGCGTTTGCGGCAACGATCGTCGTTGCCGCGCTTACCGAGGGCGGGCCGACTTTCGGCTCGCGCTGGAAAGATGCGCGCTGGGCAAAGCCGGTCATCGTCATCGCATGCCTCACCGCGTTCGCCTTCGCGCTCGATCCGCTCGGCTTCCTGCTCGCCGCAATTCCGCTGACGCTGCTGCTGATGCGGCAGATCGACCCGGTGCGTTGGTCGCTGGCTGTTCCAATCTCCATCCTCGTTCCCACCGGCATTTGGTGGCTGCTCAAGCACGCGCTTGGCATCCAGCTGCCGTCCGGCTCGTTTGGTATCGGCTGAGCGCCCGCCATGGATACACTCGTCAATGTCGCGCACGGGTTCGGGGTCGCACTGGCGCCGATCAACCTGCTTTATTGTTTCCTCGGCGTCTTCATCGGTACGCTGGTTGGCGTGTTGCCGGGCATCGGCCCGATCTCGGCGATGTCGCTGCTCTTGCCCGTGACGCTCTCGGGCACGCCGGAATCCGGCATCATCATGATGGCCGGCATCTATTACGGCTCGATGTATGGTGGCTCCACTACCTCGATCCTGGTCAACATTCCCGGCGAGGCGGCATCCGTCGTCACGTGCATCGACGGCCACCAGATGGCGAAGCAGGGCCGCGCGGGACCCGCGCTCGGCATCGCCGCCTTCGGCTCTTTCATTGCGGGCACCTTCGCGCTGGTCGCGCTGATGCTGGTCGCGCCGAGGCTCGCCAGCGTTGCCATCGTTTTTGGTCCCGCCGAGTATTTCAGCCTGATGGCGCTCGGGCTCGTGGTGCTGACCTTCCTCACCCAGGGCTCGATGGTGAAGGCGCTGTTGATGGCTTGCATCGGCGTCGTGCTCGGTCTGATCGGGCTCGACAGCATTACCGCGCAGCCGCGCCTGACCTTCGGCCGCATGGAGCTGATGGACGGCATCGGACTCGTTCCGGTCGTGATGGGCCTATTCGGCGTCGCCGAGGTCCTGCTCAACACCGAACAGGTGATCCGGCGCGACATCATCAATGCCAAGATCACCCGGCTCCTCCCGAACAAGGAGGACTGGAAGGCAAGTGCCGGCCCGGTCGGCCGCGGCACTGTTCTCGGCTTCTTCCTCGGCATCCTGCCGGGCGGCGGCGCCGTCGTGGCGTCCTTTGCTTCCTACGCGCTCGAGAAGCGCCTCTCCGGGACGCCCGAACGTTTCGGCCATGGCGCCATCGAAGGCGTCGCAGGTCCGGAATCGGCCAACAACGCAGCGGCCGGTGGCGCGTTCATTCCGCTGATGACGCTCGGCATTCCGCCGAACGTGGTGATGGCGCTGCTGCTCGGCGCCTTCGTGGTTCATGGGCTGCAACCGGGACCACTGATGATCGCGCAGAACCCCGGGTTGTTCTGGGGCATCGTCGCCAGCATGTATATCGGGAATCTGATGCTGCTGGTGCTCAATTTGCCGATGATCGGCATGTGGGTGCAGCTTCTGAAACTGCCGTACAACATCCTTTTCCCCCTCATCATCCTCTTCACCATCATCGGCGTCTACTGCTCCGGCAACAACGTGTTCGACGTCTACGTCATGATTGCCTTCGGCGTGATCGGCTACTTCATGCGCAAGCTCGGCTATGAGCCGGCGCCGCTGGTGCTGGCCTTCGTGCTCGGACCGATGCTGGAGAACAATCTGCGCAAGTCACTGATCCTCTCGCAGGGCGACCTCGGCATCTTCGTCACGCGGCCGATCTCGGCGGTGTGCCTCGCGCTTGCCCTCGTCCTGCTGATCGGTCCGCTGTTGCCGTCACTGCGCAGAAAGCGCGAACTGGTGGCGCTCGACGAGGGAGCTTGAAGTTGAAGTCTGGGGTTCTCGCCTCTCGACGCTATCGCCCTTCGATCACGCTTTTCAGCAGGAGTTCGAGCTCGTGGCTGACCTCCTCCAGGGGCTGTGCGCTGCGTGCTGCCCTGCACATCGCGACCGTGCCTTCCACCGATGCGACGACAAGCGTAGCAAGCCGTCTTGCGCGCGATGCAGCGAGACCTTCCTGTTTCAGCGCGGCCGACAAGATCTGTTGCCAGTCCGCAAAGATGCCTTGAGCGAGATCGAGCAGATGGCGCTGAACGGCCTGTCCGCCACCGGTGTCCTTGTCGGAGGGGTCGCTCACATATTCCTCGACGGCGACTGCCAGGATCGGACATCCAGCCTGATAATTTGTCTGCTCCAGCGTCCTCTTCCAAAGGGTGATGAAGGCGCGGAGGCCGGCCATGGCCCCCCGTTCGGTGGTGAGATGCCTCAGGGGACCGCTGACCTGGGCGCCTGCAAACACGATGGCATCCTCGATGAGCTGCCGTTTGCCCCCGGGGAAATGATGGCTGATCGATCCGCGCGGGGTGCCGGTGTGACGCACGACTTCCCGCATGCTCGTCGCATTCACGCCGCGGCGGCTCATCAGGTCGGCGGCCCCGGCCACCATTTTCGCTCTCGTGTTGGACGTCATCAGGCACCTCGTTCCTCGGAAACTACAATATGACGGTTGACATAGCCAGCGCCTTATGAAGGTATGTCATGTGACATATTCAGCGCCGCCCCAGGGAGATCGCGATGACCTTTATCCATGTAATGACCCCGCAAGGACGATTGACCGGCCAGCAGCGTCGGGTGCTTGCCAAGACGTTGACCGATGCCGTGCTGGTGCCAGAGGTCGGACAGCTCGTTCCTCAGGCGCGACGCGGCTATCAGGTGCACTTCCTCGAGCGGCCGCTCGACATGATCGCCCACGGCGGAGAGTTGCTCTCGGACCAGCCGAGCGACGTCATGGTGGTGGATGTCGTCGTGATGGACTGCTGCTGGACCCGCGGCGACCGGGCCACGGTGATTCGTAACGTTCTCAGAGCCCTCGCGGATGCGTGTGAGTTGAAGGAACCTCCGCCGGGCTGGTGGGTCAATTTCCGCATCATCGAAGAGGGCAACTGGGGTTCACGCGGTGGCGTGTTGTCGTTCCTCGACATTCTCCAGGAGGGCGCAGCGGCGTTCCCGCCGGAGCGGGCCGCTGCCATTCGGACCGCACTTGCCATCAAGAACGACAGATAGACAGGAGACGCTCGCATGACCACCGAGGGTACGATCCGCACCGAGGCACACGATCACATCCTGAAGATCGTCATCGACAATCCTACGAAGAAGAATTCCTTCTCGCCGGCGATGATGGACCAGCTTTCGGATGCCCTGACTGAATTGCATAACAACGACAGCTATTGGGTCGGCGTGATCTGCGCCGAAGGCAAGGACTTCACCGCGGGCCTCGACATGCCGAAATTCTTCGGGCCGAACGCGGAGAAGCGGAACACTAGGGAAGGCAATGTCGACGTCTTCGGCCTGACCAAACGTTGCAAGAAGCCGATCGTGACGGCGACGCAAGGCATCGTCTACACCGTCGGAATCGAGCTGATGCTGGCGGGCGACATCGTCGTCGCCGCTGACGACAGCCGGTTCTGCCAGATGGAGGCAAAGCGCGGCATTGCGCCCTTGGGTGGCGCGCACTTCCGCTACTTGTCCCGCGCAGGCTGGGGCAATGCCATGTACCACCTCTTCATCTGCGATGAATTCACCGCGCAACGTGCCCGTGAGATCGGTCTCGTCCAGGAGGTCGTGCCGGCAGGGCAGCAGGTCGCCCGTGCCATGGAGATCGCGGCGATTATCGCCCGCAACGCGCCGCTCGGCATCCAGGTGACCAAGGAGGCGGCCGCGAAATATGCCGAGCAGGGCGAGGCGGCTGCGATTGCCTGCATCCCCGCGATCCGGGACCGCGTGCTCAAGAGCGCCGATGCGCGCGAGGGCATTCAGTCGTTCGTCGAACGACGACCTGCAGTCTTCCAGGGGCGGTGAGGCTGTTGGGAGGCAGCGCAGACCGGCGCCACCGCGCTTGTGCGGGGGCGCCCCTTCAAAGAGCAGGCTCAGTGGCCGTGGAGCGAAGCAAGCTCTTCAAGGACGATATAAGTCCTGTCATCGAAGCCTAGGTATTGGAGCGGCGCACGGTGAGATCGCTGCGGTCGAAGACGGCAGGCAGAAGGTCGACGCCGAGGCCGGGGCCATCAAGCGGCAATCCCGCGAAAGACGACAGGGGGAGGGTGAGCATTCAGACGGCCAGGCCAAATACTATCGGGCGTTAGTCAGCTCTCAACGCCTTTTGCTTGTCGATGATGTCTTGCAACGCTGCCGCGAATCCGCGCACCACGGGTTCCAGAACCGCTGGTCCGGTCATTTCCGAATTATCCAAAGGGGTGTGAAACAGCGGATGCAGGCCGAACATTCCCAGGAAATTTGAGTATCCCATGCCCTTGATATCTCGTAGCTCGCCCGCCGCTGCACGATCACCAACCAGCCACGTAGCCTGCACGTTATGGAAGTGATTCTGTGCCGTCGCTGCTAAGGCATCGCTAACGCCAAAAAATCGCGACTGCGCGTCAACCTCGGGCGCAATTTTCCAGTGGTCGCCGTCGCGCGACCGTCGGTAGCACGCGAGAGATGCCCCATAGTGCACCCACGTGATCTTGGCATTGGGTCTCGGCGCTTTTTGACTTAGGAAGAATTCCATGCCGCCGTGGCCGATTTCGTGTCCAGCGGTGGCAACAAAGACGAAATTGGCATCCGGCAGCGATCTCGCCGCGAAGCTTGCGGTTGCCAGAAACGCGGCGATGCCGGGCCCGCGCTCGCAAGTGCTGGTGAACCAGCTCGTTACGGGCGTAGACACAACGATGGTGACATCTTTGCCGCGATCTAGCCGTCCGATTACATTTCGCCCTGGAACGTTCCTTTCGTAGCGCCCTCTCACCGCCACGGTGACCGTGCTGCCGGCTCGCTCTGCCTCCTCGAGCAGATGTTCGTCCTTTGGCGCGACGAGGAGCACCGGGACGGTCCACGCTGCGTCGGTCTGGCTGACGTTATATGTGAAGATCTCTCCGCTGGGATGATCCATCGTCAGCAAGATCGCCGCTGGCTTCCTGCTCAGGGCAGCGGCAATTCTCTCACGATGCTTCTTGTTCAGGTAGGCGCCTTGGTCGTAAGGAATTGTCAGCCGGACAAACTTGCCCTCGGCGTCTCCATCTCCCGCGATTGGTGCCGAGAGTTCGAAACTGGATTTGTCCTCCGGTATCCACCACTGCGGCAGAATGGAAGTTGTTTTCCCATCCACCATCATGGTTGCGGACTCGAGGATGTATTGCCGCTCCATCGAAAATTGCTGCATTTCGACGTCGAGACCGGCAGCGCGCAATCGGTCGGCCATCCAATCCAGCGCCGCGTTTGCGCCGACCGTACCGAACCGATGGGGGCCGAACGCTTCGTAGCGCTTCACATCGTCGTATAGTACGCCGCCCGCAAGCGGATCAGCGGCTTGAGCGACGGGCGAAATTGAGCTCGTAAAAGCCTGAGCGGCCACACGGGCTGGACTATTCGCCGCTAGGCAGAGGATGAGTGCTATGAGCAGGGTTCTCATTTTGTGGACCGTTCTAAACGGATGCGTTCCGCCGCGGATCGTGCTGCTAACATTTGGATCGCTAGTTGTTTCGCAAGAGAACTGCAGAGCTCTGAAAGCAATTAGGACTGTTGTGCGGCGGACCAACTTCGTCGGGCGCCCCATCTCGGATGATTTTCGGTTGCCAGAGGTCCGCGAATTCCTCCAGCCGTCATCTTCCAACTCGTGAAGTGCTACAGTGAGGCTCGTCATGCGCAGCTCCAAAATTCGCCTTAGGCGCGTTTAGCCCGCCATTGGGTCCGCCGCTGGCGTCTCTTCTGGTCGAGCGCGTCGCGTTCGGCGGCGTCGGATGCGAAAGTGCTGCCGCGGGTGCCCGGCGCGTTTGCTCCGCTCGTTGCCGTCAGCCGCCACATGCTACATTGAATTCGTCATAGACGGCGGCTATGACCCTTGTGAAGTTTTGTCGGTACCTCCCTTCGGCCTGCTCTGGCACTCTCGACGCAACAACTGCTTTCGAGCCTGTCAAAGCGCGCGGCAGAAAAAACAGGGAGGACGGACTTGAAGGCCCAGAATCTGCTCATTCTGATGTCCGACGAGCACAACGCCAGCATGCTGGGCTGTGCCGGACATCCGCTCGCCAAGACGCCGAATCTCGATGCGCTGGCAGCGCGCGGCACGCGTTTCGTCGATGCCTATACCAGCTGCCCAATCTGCGTGCCGGCCCGCGCGAGCTTCGCCACCGGCCGTTACATCCACGACATCGAATATTGGGACAACTCGATCGCCTATGACGGACGGGTGCCGAGCTGGGGCCACAAGCTCCAGGCGGCCGGGGTGCGCGTCGAATCCGTCGGCAAGCTGCACTACCGGCTTGAGGAGGATCCGACCGGCTTCGACAAGCAGCATATCCCGATGCACATCACCGGCGGCGTCGGCATGATCCAGCTGTCGATCCGCAAGCAATTCCCCGATTTCGTGCCGCCACCGCGCAAGCGCTCGGCGATCGCCGAAGCGGCCAGCGTCGGCGAGAGCGAGTACACCCAGTATGACCGCCGCGTCGCCGACATCGCCACGCAGTGGCTGCACGAGGCTGCTGGATCGCGACAGCCCTGGGCGCTGTTCGTCTCCTTCGTGACACCGCACTATCCGCTGGTGGCACCGAAGGAATTCTTCGACCTGTACCCGATCGAAGACATGCCGGATCCGACCTACGGCCCGAGTTCCGGCTATCAGCCGCATCCCTGGCTCGCGGATCTGCTGTCGGGCGGCGCGCCCAATCCGCAGGACCAGCGGCGCGCGCTCGCGGCCTATCTCGGTCTCGTCAGCTTCATGGACGCGCAGGTTGGCCGCGTGCTCGGCGCACTCGATGCGGCGGGACTGCGCGAAGCCACGCGCATCCTCTACACGTCGGACCACGGCGAGAACGCCGGCAAGCGTGGCTTCTGGGGCAAATCCAACCACTATCAGGAAGCGGTCGCGATCCCCATGATCGTCGCCGGCGAAGGTATACCGGCGGGCAAGCTCTCGTCGACGCCGGTGTCGCTGGTCGATGCCTATCCCACGGTGCTCGACGGCGTCGGCCTTTCCGCTGACGGCGACGACGTTCCCGGCCACTCGCTGTTCGGCCTCGCCAACGAAGGCGATGATCGCGACCGCGTCGCCTTCAGCGAATATCACGCCGCGGGTTCGCCGTCGGCGTCCTACATGCTGCGCAAAGGCCGGTTCAAATACATCTACTACGTCCGCTTCGAGCCCGAGCTGTTCGATCTGGAAAACGACCCGGAGGAAAGCACCAATCTCGCCGCGCGGCCGGAATATGCCGCGACGGTGAAAACGCTCGATGCGCAATTGCGCGCGATCGTGAACCCCGAGGAAGAAGACCGCCGCGCCAACGAGGCGCAGCGCCTGCTGATCGAGAGCAAGGGCGGACCGGAGCAGGTCATGGCGAACCTGCCGACCAAGAAGCTCTACACGCCCGTGCCGGCCGGGCTGATCTCATGAGCGAAACCCCAGCCTCCAGCATCGATCGACAGACCCCAACGATCGCTTCATCCCGGCCTTCGCAGGACACTGCATTCTTTGCCATCCGCCTCGCGAAAAACCGCTGGGCGCGTATCCTTGGCGTCGCCTTCACGATGTATCTGCTCGCCTTCGTCGATCGCACCAATCTGTCGATGGCTGCGCCTTTCGTCAGGGACGACCTCGGTCTCACGCCTGCCGGCCTCGGCTTCGCCAACGGCCTGTTCTTCTGGGGTTACATCCTCCTGCAAATCCCGGCCGGACGGCTGGCCTCGACCTGGAGTCCCAAGCGGGTGCTGCTGTGTCAGATGCTGCTCTGGAGCTTCATCTCGCTCACGACGGCGCTCGTGCAGACGCCGTTCGAGCTTGCGCTCAACCGCTTCGCGCTGGGGCTGGCCGAAGGGGGGGTGCTGACCTGCACGCTGGTGCTGATCAAGAACTGGTTCACGAAGGCGGAGCGGGCCCGCGCCAACGCGCTGTTCCTGCTCACCTTCCCGATCGCACCGATGATCGCGGGCCCGATCTCCGGGCTGATCCTGACCTATTCACACTGGCGCTGGATGTTCGCGATCGAAGCCATTCCCGGCCTGGTCTGGGCGCTGGTCTGGTGGTGGGCGATCGAGGATCGCCCGAGCGACGCGAAATGGCTGCCGCTGCGCGAGCGCGTCGAGCTGACCGCTGCGCTGGCGACCGAGGCCGAGCAGGCAACCGAAACGATTTCCGGCCACTGGGTCTCGACACTCTGGCATCCGAGCGTGCTGCTGCTCGCGCTATATAATTTCCTGGCCCTGATGGCCGAATGGGGCGTGAACTTCTGGTTCCCCACGGTGCTGAAGGAGACCGGATTGTCGATCGGTCTGGTCGGGCTGCTCGCCTCAGCGCCTTCTGTCCTCGGGATCATCACGATGCTGGCGGTCGCCAGCAGCTCAGACCGGCTGCGCGAGCGCAAATGGCACATGATAGCGGCGACCGCGGTCGCGGGCGTGCCGCTGATCGTTCTCCAGTTCACGGGTGGCGGCACCTGGGCGACCGTGATCTGCCTGTCGATCGGCATCGGCGCGTTCCTTGGCCGCTTCGGACCGTTCTGGACACTGCCCGGCGAAGTGCTGCCGGCGAGCGTGGCCGGCGTCGGTATCGGCCTGATCAATGGCCTCGGCAATCTCGGTGGCACCGTGGGTCCATGGTTCTTCGGCGTTGCGAAAACCCAGACCGGCAGCTTCTCGCTGGCGCTGGCCGCCGGCGGCGTCTCCCTGCTGCTGAGCGCGGCGATCGCGGTCCTGATCAGGGTGCCGGAGGCGCGCAAATAACGCCATCTCGTTGCGACCGCACGCATCTGCTATGGTCGCGCCATGGATTTGCGTCACCTCGAACAGATCGTCGCGATCTGCCGCGCAGGCAGCTTCAGCGGCGCGGCCAAGGCGCTGGGCATCGCCCAGCCCACGCTGAGCAAGAGCATCGGCCGCCTCGAAGCCAAGCTCGGCATTCAGCTGTTCGAGCGGACCAACACCAGCGCCCGCCCGACCTCCTATGGCCAGTTCGTCGCCGATCATGCCTCGACGCTGTTGCAGAGTGTCGGCACGCTCGGCCACGAGCTCGAGCAGATGGCCAGAGGCGAAGCCGGCATGCTGAAGATCGGCGTCGGTCCCGCCACCCGCCTGCATCCGCTGCCCAAGGTCATGCAGAGGGCCGCGCAGGCCTTTCCCCGCCTGCAGTTCGTCACCCGCTACGCCGGGCCGAACCTGATGATGCGGGCGCTGCGGGCCGGCACGTTCGACCTCGTGTTCTGCAATCACCAGCTTGCGACGCCGCAGGACGGCTTCATCCGCGTCAAGGTGTTCGAGGATCGCTACATCGTCGTCGCGCGCCCAGGCCACGCTGCGCTGAAGGCCGCGCCGTTGTCGGCCGCCGAGCTCGCGCGCCTGCCACTGGCGAGCGCCGGCCTTACGCCGGACTTCCGGGCCTGGCTCGGCGAGATCGCCGATGCGCAGACGCGCAACCTCGAAGCTTTTCTTTCCGATGACTACGATCTCATTAAGCGAATGGCGGTCGAGACGGATCATATAGCGCGCGGCCCACGCTTTGTGTTCGAACGGGAGCTCGAGCGCGGAGATCTGGTCGAGGTGGGACTGATCTCGGATTTTCGGTATGAATGCTGGATGCTGACTACCGGAGCGACATGGCGCTCGCCCATCGTCAAGGCCATCGCCAAATTCGCCAAGGAGTAGCGCGGCGAAGATCCCACAACAACATGGCCGTCGTGATGGCCCCGACGTCTGCACGATTCTGTGCAGCGGGAAGGGCCACCCCTCGATGCCTTCACCTCCGAGGAACGCGCCAACTACCTCAAAAATTCAGGCTATCGAACTTAATGCCATCACGTTTTAGGCGAAAGTAGTGGAACGAGCGAGTGGGAGGCCTCCGCCTAAGAAGGTCGGCATGTCGGTCTTTCTGACATTTCGCAAAGGGCGAAGGTTCCGCCCGCGCATCCATTTTGACGTACCGCGACGAACTGCCCGACCTATAGCTTAGCCTTTCACGATTTCCGCGCGCATAGCCTGCACACGCTTGTTCAGCGCCTCTAGCGCGTTCTCGTCCATGCCTGAGCGCTCTAGCAAAAGGTCGCCGAGGCATCGGGCCCGTTCAAGCAACGCATAGCCGGCTGAGGTCATCGTGACCTCCACCTTGCGTTCATCCTCGGGATCTCGCCGCCGCTCGACAAGTTCGGCGGCTTCCAACCTCTTGACCAGCGGGGTCACCGTGCTGGATTCCAGATCTAGCCGAATGGCGATGGCGCCAACTGTCATAGGACCGTCCTCGCCGAGAGTGCAAAGCACCAAATATTGCGGATAGGTCAATCCCAAGTCGTCGAGCAAAGGCTTGTAGGCCCGTGTGATGGCCATGCTGGTCGTGTAGAGAGTGAAGCAGATCTGCCGGTTTAACGGGCGCGTTTTTACATTTGTCGTCACAGTTCTCCATAGCACAAGAAATAATATCGCGATAACGAATTTTGTGGACACGGCGGCCCCCAGGCATTAATCATTTAGTTATCGCAATAACAATTATTGCGATACTTAAATAGGGAGGAAGCATGAGCCGGTCGAACGAAACCACACGCCGCGGCGCAATGACCGCAGGCATAGGCCTCGCCGCTGTTGCAGCAGCATCTCTGGGCCCCACCACAGCTTCCGAGGCCGCGAAGAAGACCTCTGCAGCATCTCGTGCCGCGGGCCGCGCAGAGAGCGGCTTCGTGACCGCTCGAGACGGAGTCCAGATCTTCTATAAGGATTGGGGCGCCAACGATGCGCAGCCCGTCGTTTTCCATCACGGCTGGCCGCTTAGCGCTGACGACTGGGACGCCCAAATGATGTTCTTCCTGTTAAAGGGCTATCGCGTTATCGCCCACGATCGCCGCGGGCATGGTCGTTCGACGCAGACCGATAGCGGCAACGAAATGGATACATACGCCGCCGACGTCATCGCTCTAACTGACCACCTCGATTTGAAGAATGCCATTCACGTAGGTCACTCCACGGGCGGCGGCGAAGTTGCGCATTATGTCGCTCGCGCCAAGCCGGGTCGCGTCGCGAAGGCGGTACTTGTCGGCGCCGTGCCGCCGATCATGTTGAAGACGGCCGCCAATCCTGGTGGCCTTTCGCTTGAAGTGTTCGACGGCTTCCGCTCCGCGCTAGTTGCGAACCGTGCGCAGTTCTTCAAGGACGTCCCATCGGGGCCGTTCTACGGGTTCAACCGGTCGGGTGCCAAAGTCAGTCAAGGCCTCATCGACAACTGGTGGCGTCAAGGCATGATGGGCGGCGCCAAAGCCCACTACGACTGCATCAAGGCCTTCTCTGAGACCGATTTCACCGACGACTTGAAGAAGATTGATGTTCCCGTTCTGATTATGCACGGCGAGGACGATCAGATCGTTCCGATCGGCGACAGCGCCAAGTTGGCGATCAAGCTGGTTAAGCACGGCACGTTGAAGACCTATCCCGGCCTGCCCCATGGAATGGCTTCCACCCACGATGATATCATCAACGCAGACCTACTAGCGTTCTTCCGAGCCTAAGATTTTCCGAAAGCGATCGCCCCGGCTGTGCACACGGGACGATCGCCCCGGCCTTGCGGTCTGCCAAACGCGTCGTGATCCACCTCCGGAATGTTGTTCACGAAAGATCCAATCCTGTTTGAAGCCGTTAGACCTCTTTCACCGTGTCATAGGCTGTCGCTCAATCTGCGAGCTCGCCAATTCGACAAATGCCGGACTGCAATATCAGTTCTGATGAATGCGTTCGCCCAATGCTTGTTCGGCGGGTCGCCGACGGAGAGTATCGGTGAGGAGCTTTCTTTCGCAGTCGGAGCCACTTAGTGTCGAAGCCGTTAAAGAGAGGGCGTTGGCCCATTGTTTTCGTTCCCGGCCGGTTGGACCCAACAACCGAACTATCCGACGCGACAAAGCTTACCAAGGTTCAAATGCCAACGATCATTGTCAACTCGCTAATCCGAGCAAGTCTTTCGACCGTTGGCGAAGTTCGCAAGGCAAGCGACGTAGATATTAGACGACTTCTTCGCATCGGACCAAAAGCGCTTCGATACTTGCGAGAGAAGTTGGGCGCCAGACAGACTTCGTAACGCGCTGCGGCAACAGGCGCAAATTTCGCGCGTTAGAAGATTATTTGTCAATTAAGGAAGTGAGAGCGCCAATGCCGTTCGACTTTCCGCGAACGCGAAAAAAGGTGGTAGCGATGGAACGTCGACCCGATACTTCTGAACATGACAACAGTGCGTCGCAGGCAATGCGCAGCAAAGCCCACCCGCTATCCTTCTTGTCGTGCTTAGCCTGATCATCGACCTTCCCGATGATCAAGGACTTTAGACGACGCTGATCCATGCTTGGTAGTAGCCGGCTGTTTCATCGTGGATGAACAGTGACGTCCGCGCTGCAACGCAGAAACGCCGTTGGCGCGTCTCGGACAAGAGCCGTGGGCGCCGCGACACAAATCTACTGGCACAAAAAATGCTGAGGCTCGAATGACCCGATGGCGCGCCGTAGCTCGCCGGGGGCACGGAGGAGAAAATGAGAGCCCAAGTATTGAGAGCCTATGACGAGAAACTTTCCAACGACCTTTGGGTCGGGGAAGAGATGGTGCCTGATCCGAAGTTGACGAAATCAACCGACGTCATTGTCCGCATAGGTGGTGCGGGCGTATGCCGGACCGACCTTCACATCGTCGAGGGCGTGTGGAAGCCGCACATGGATCCGAGCGGTGACAAGCTGCTTCCCCTCGTCATGGGACACGAAAATGCAGGCTGGATCGAGGAAGTCGGCAAGGAAGTCGAGGGACTGAAGAAGGGCGATCCTGTCATCGTCCATCCGAAGATCAGCGGCGGGACATGCCTCGCCTGTCGCCGAGGATTCGATATGCATGGTCCCGGAACGTTTCCAGGCCTCGATTGCAACGGCGGCTATGCAGAATTCCTTTGCACCTCAGAACGCAATATCGTCCCGCTGCCACGGACTTTGGCGCCAAAGGATGTCGCGCCGTACGCGGATGCAGGCCTCACCGCCTATCGCGCCGTCAAGAAGGCCACGCGTCACCTTTTGCCGGGCGAATCTTGCGTTGTTATCGGTGCGGGCGGGTTGGGCCACATTGGAATCCAGTGCCTCAAAGCGATGTGTGCGGCCGACATCATTGTCGTCGACAAGTCCGAAGCATCGCTGAAACTGGCCGAAAAATCGGGCGCCGATCATCTCGTGAAAGCTGACGGCAACGAAGTGGCAGCCGTTCTGGACCTGACCGGTGGAAACGGTGCGGAGGCGGTGATCGACTTCGTCGGCGAGAAGGGCACGACGTCAAAGGGCCTGGCAATGACCCGTCCGATGGGCAGCTACTACGTCGTCGGTTACGGCGAGGACATTCGGGTGCCGACAGTCGACATGGTGATCACCGAGAAAAACATCATCGGCAATCTGGTCGGCACGTGGGCCGAACTAACCGAGTTGATGGCTCTTGCGGACCGAGGTCTGGTTGAACTTGCCACGACCGAGTATCGCCTTGCTGACGCCAACAAGGCCTTGCACGATCTCAATGCCGGCAAGATTCATGGACGGGCCGTGTTAATCCCTTGAAGGATAGCTGCATCATCCATCGCGAGCATGCATTTCCTCGCGATGGATCGAGCGAGCGGCCATCGCCAAGCCAGTGTGGTGTCGTCTGACGCCGTCACCTGAGCCCCAATCGTCTGTTGGTCACGGGCTGCTGCAGTTCAATCAGATCGGTTTCACACAAGCTCATATCGCAGTGCAAACATCGCAAAGGCGGAGGAGCGGTCTGATCTCCGGAGTCTCATTCTGCGCCATCGTCTCAATCTGCATCGTTGTCAATCTCATATCGATAAGATCGCTTGGGAACGCCGCATGAGGTTCGTCCTCGTCAATGGCAGAACACCGTGGCTGAAGACGTTCTGCATGTCTTGCTGTGAGCCGATACGCGAACACTACCTGAGAGAATTCAGTACCGGTCTCCCTTTCTGCGATCATGACTGCTACGCCCACTACACCGAGCGCTGGATCGAAAAGGCTCGTCAATCAAAACGGTCGGCCAGTTTCGAGGACTATCGCTAGTCCGAGTGGGCGGGCAACGCACCAGTCTCGGCATGCGCCGCCCCCAGCGCGAAAGAGGCCTGTCGCATCGAGTGGACCGCGCTCGATTCCGAACGCGCGCAAACCGTTGCCCCGGGACAATTTGCGGCGCTGCTGCAGCGCAACCATTGCGCTGCAAAGTGACGGTCTCCGTGTTGTGCCGATTCTCATTTTGCAACTCTTGTCGCAGCTTGCATTTCCGTAGGTCGCCAACAGCGAGCCGCGACGTCTCCCTCCGCGCTGATCCTCACCTCCGGCAGTCAGAAATCGATCTAGCGAGCCGAGAGCGCGCTGGCACGCCCATTGCAAAGCTGTTCAGCACAACAACGCTGACTGCTCCGTTCGGGGCGAGCCGCGAAAAGAACGAGGGAAGGGGATGTCAAGCTGAGGGCGAGCCTTGGGTGAGAGACTCAATTGTGATCGGAAGACAGCTGGTCCGAAGATCGCTCCTGATCATCCATGAGGCGTTCCACAGTCATCCCGAGACCCTTGCCGATATCAAACGTCCGGCCGTGCAAACGGTCGCGAGGTGGCCCGTAACGTACGGGTAAGCACTGCTCGGTCCGCGGAGGTCCAGGCAGGCGGAATATCGATGTGGTTTCTGACCCGATCAGGAGGAAAGACGAGATGTCTGGAACGCTAACACTCAACAAGATCACCGCCCAGCGCGGCATTTCCGTCGGTGAGGCTGCAAAGAAGATTGCAGATCTCGGATGGAATCCGTCCTACGTCCAGGAAGCGATGACCTTCCCCACCGACTACAAGATCACGAAGGCGCCGAAGGATCCGATGAAGCAGGTCCTTCGCTCCTATTTCCCGATGCAGGAGGAAAAGGACAACCGCGTCTACGGCGCCCTCGATGCCGCGCTTCGCGGCGACATGTTCCGCAACGTCGAGCCGCGATGGGTCGAATGGATGAAGCTGTTCCTGGCGATCATCCCGTTCCCGGAAATCTCGGCGGCACGTTCCATGGCAATGGTCGGGCGCCTGGCCCCGGGTGAGGACCTTCGCACCGGTTTCACGATGCAGATGGTCGACGAGTTCCGTCACTCGACGATCCAGATGAACCTGAAGAAGTGGTACATGGAGAATTACATCGATCCGGCCGGGTTCGATATCACCGAGGAGGCGTTCGGCAAGTGCTACGCCACCACGATCGGTCGCCAGTTCGGCGAAGGCTTCATCACCGGTGACGCCATCACGTCGGCGAATGTCTACCTGACCGTCGTCGCCGAAACGGCGTTCACCAACACGCTGTTCGTCGCCATGCCGTCGGAAGCGGCCCGCAACGGCGACTATGCGCTGCCGACCGTGTTCCTCTCGGTTCAGTCGGACGAGAGCCGCCATATCGGCAACGGTCACTCGATGCTGATGTCGATGCTGAAGGAGCCGGAGAACCACCTGTTGCTCGAGCGCGACATGCGGTACGCCTTCTGGCAGAACCACGCCATCGTCGACGCGGCGATCGGCACCTTCATTGAATACGGCACCACGAACCGCGACAAGAACAAGGAGTCCTACGCGGAGATGTGGCACCGCTGGATCTTCGAGGACTATTACCGGACCTACATGCTGCCGCTCGAGAAGTACGGCATCAAGATCCACCATGACGACGTGCAGACCGCCTGGAAGCGGCTGACCGAGAAGCACTACGTCCACAAGGTCGCGCAGTTCTTCGCGGTCGGCTGGTCGGCGAACTTCTGGCGCATCGAGGCCCAGACCGACAAGGACTTCGAGTGGTTCGAGCACAAGTATCCGGGCTGGTATGCGCAGTTCGGCGAGTTCTGGAAATGGTACGAGAAGCTGTCGCATCGCGGTCAAACCAACATCCTGTTCAACAGCGACGTCGGCTACGTCTATCCGCATCGTTGCTGGTCGTGCCTGGTTCCATGCCTCATCCGTGAGGACATGGTCACCGACGAGATCGACGGCAAGCTGCACACCTTCGCCCACGAGCTCGATCGGTGGACGGCCGTGGAAGCATTCGCCGGCGAGTACCAGGGGCGTCCGACCCCGGCGATGGGGCGGTTCAGCGGCCGTCGTGAGTGGGAAAGCGTCTACCACAATGTCGATATTGCCGACGCCATCAAGGATCTCGGCTTCGTGCGTACGGACGGCAAGACCCTGGTCGCGCAGCCGCACCTGCGCTTCGACCAGAAGGAAATGTGGACGCTCGACGATGTCCGCGGCCACATCCTCAAGAGTCCGCTGCAGACGCTGCGGGAGATGAGCCCGGCCGATCGCGAGAAGCATCTCGCCGAGTATCGCAAGGGATTCACCATCAATCCCTGCCACTAAGGAGACGGAAGGGGCCGGCTACGGCCGGCTCCTTCCCGATCGCTCCCCAAGATATGAAAGCGTTCGTTTGAGGAGGCCCCTATGGGCGCGCCCGCCAATGTCGTTCGCCTGCAACCGGTAGGCATAGAGTTCGAGGTCGAGGAGAACGAAACTGTTCTCGACGCTGCGTTTCGTCAGGGGATCGCGCTGCCGCATGGTTGCAAGGAAGGGCAGTGCTCGGCGTGCAAATGCGTCCTTACCGGAGGCGATGTCGAGCTGAAGAAATACTCGACATTTGCCCTCAACGAGATGGAGCGCGGCCAGGACTACATCCTGCTCTGTCGGACCTTGGCGTACTCCGATCTCGAAGTGGAGCTCCTCAACTACGACGAGGAAGTGCTGTCGAAATCGATCCCGGTCAAGGATTTCATGGGCACCGTTACCGGCGTCTCCGCGCTGACCCATGACATCCGCCGCCTCGAAATCACACTGGAGCAACCTCTGAAGTTCTGGGCGGGTCAATATGTCGACATCACGCTCCCGGGACCAGAGACGATTACGCGCTCGTTTTCCATGGCAAATTCGCCGGGCGAAAGCCAAAAACTCGCGTTCATCATCAAGAAATATCCCAATGGACGCTTCTCCTCACGACTCGACGGAGATCTCGCCGTCGGAACCGAAGTCGGAATCAAGGGACCCTACGGGACCTGCTTCCGACGAGAAAACAAAACTGGAGCCATGATCCTGGTCGGCGGCGGATCCGGAATGTCGCCACTGTGGTCCATCCTGCATGATCACATCAGCTCCGGGGAAATGCGTCCGGTGCGCTTCTTCTACGGAGCCAGGACGCAGAACGATCTCTTCTATCTCGACCATTTCGCGGAGCTCGCCGCCAAGCATCCGGAGTTCACCTTCGTTCCGGTTCTCTCCCATGCGGCCGACGACACGGCCTGGGGCGGGGCAAAGGGCTTCGTGCATGAGGCAGTCGGAGAGCACCTTCGCAGCGCGGACTATGGTGAAGACGTCGACGTCTATGCCTGCGGACCATCGCCAATGATCGAGGCACTGACTCCAGTGTTGCAGATGAGCGATGTCGAGTCGGACCGCATCTTCTTCGACAAGTTCACGCCGGCGAACAACTAAGACGCCTTGACCGCCTAACGAGCTAGAGCCCAACAACAGGAGGAGGAAGACGACCATGACTGCCGTTCAAACCGTATCAGCCAAATCCGGTGCAGCAGGTTCTGCGGTGTTTCCAGATTCGGATAGCCGTAGATACCGCTATTTCGAACCGCGCAACAAGCGAGCCACGCACTACGAAGACGTAACAGTCGACGTGCAGCCGGATCCGGAACGTTACCTGTTGCAGGACTGGATCATCTCCTTTCCCGACGGCAAGGGTGCATACACCAAGGACAACACGGCGGCCCTCAGCTCGAATTGGCATGCGTTCCGTGCTCCCGACCAGGAGTGGGAGCGCACGCACTACCAGCGCCAGTCCAAAATCGAAGCCATGGTCCAGGCCGTGATCGCCAACGGTCGCAAGTCCGGGGCGCCGAAGAGCTTCGACAAGGCCTGGATCAAGATCCTGCAGAATCATCTCGGTGCGTGGAAGCACGCCGAGTTCGGTCTCGGCACGTCGCTGATGCAGGCTCAGCGTTACGGCTACACCCAGATGATTAACAATGCGACGCTGACGAACTCGTCCTACAAGCTTCGGCTTTCACAGGATATTACGCTGTATCTCGCCGAGATCGGAATGGACATTCCGGGCTTCGACGACACGGCCGGCAAGCGGGTCTGGCTCGAAGACAAGGGCTGGCAAGGAACGCGGGAAGCGATCGAGTCGATCATGGGCTCGGCCGACTATCTCGAGCAGTATTTCGCCACCAACATCGTGTTCGAGCCGTTGGTCGGCGAGCTGTTTCGCAGCGGCTTCCTGATGCAGGTGGCCTCGTCGAACGGCGACTTCATCACGCCGCCGGTGATTTCGTCCGCGGAAGCGGACTACGAGCGCAATCTCGCGAATACGATCGACCTGATGCACCTTCTGGTGACCGACAATCAGCATGGTGCCCACAACAAGAAGCTGTTCCAGGGGTGGGTGAACAAGCATGTCGCGCTCGCCAACAAGGCGGCGGCCGGCCTGCAGCCGATCTGGTCGCAGCCGCACTCGAAGCCGGTGCAGTACGCCGATGCGCGTGCGCAGTCGGTCGAACGCATCAAGAAGATTCTCGGCGAGCTCGGCCTCACCCTTCCCAAGGAGTAAATTGCAATGTCCGTTGCTTCAAGAAGTGCGACCAACCAGAACATCTTCCAGAAAATGGGCGACCTCGTCTTCGAACAGACGATTTCCCATCAGTGCGGCGTCACCATGAATGACAGCGTCGAGGCGCGCGCTATCGCCGAATTCATGGGGAAGAAGCCGAGCGTGACCGTGACCTACCAGCCGGCCCTGATCCGCATCGACGGCGAGGGCAAGTTGATCTTCAAGATGGACGAGATCAGCGAGATCCTCGGCAAAGAAATGACGGCCGAGATCTTCGAGGTGAACACCTCGACCCACTATGGACGGATGGTGCGTATCGACGACAATACGGTGACGCTGTTCGGCAATATGGACGAGGTCTTCGAATACATCGAGTGAGCTTCCTTCTCCCTGACTGGGTGGGGCCGCATCCCCGGCGGCTGTGGCCCCGCCGCTTCTCGAAGTGGTCTCGCACGACCACAGCGCTTCGTTTGATCGACTAGAGCCAACCAGGAATTTCCGGAGAGCATCATGTTCATAACTCCCAGTGGCGAGGAAGTGTTCGTTATCGACGGCCATACCCATTTTTGGGACGGCAGCCCGGCGAATCAGCTCAACGTCCACGGCAAGCAGTTCATCGACTGCTTCTACGCCTACCACACCTCGCTCAGCCCGAAGGACAGGCTCTGGCCGAAGGAGCAGTTCGAAAAATACAGCGCCGATCAGATGTACCACGATCTGTTCGTCGACGGTCCCGACGACATGGCGGTCGTTCAGTCGACCTACCTCACGGAGTTCTACAAGAACGGGTTCAACACCATCGATCGCAACGCCGAGATGGCGAAGAAGTACAAGGACCGCTTCATCGTCAACGGCGCCTTCGATCCACGGGATGGCGAGAAGGCGCTCGAGTACATCCACTACATGAGGGAGACGTTCGGCATCAAGGGCGTCAAGCTCTATACCGCCGAGTGGAAGGGG
This sequence comes from Bradyrhizobium jicamae, assembly GCF_018130695.1. Taxonomy (GTDB): domain Bacteria; phylum Pseudomonadota; class Alphaproteobacteria; order Rhizobiales; family Xanthobacteraceae; genus Bradyrhizobium; species Bradyrhizobium jicamae_B. Next base: position 201,183 of record NZ_JAFCJX010000012.1, read on the forward strand.
GACTCGCGTGGGTGGAAGCTCACGGATCCCAATGCCTATCGCTGCCTCGAGCTCTGCCAGAAGCTCGGCATCATCAACATCCACGTCCACAAGGGCCCGACGATCATTCCGTTGGACAAGGATGCGTTCGATGTTCACGACGTCGACCATGCCGCGACCGACTTCCAGGGATTGAACTTCATCATCGAGCATTGCGGCCTGCCGCGACTCGACGACTTCTGCTGGATCGCCGTGCAGGAGACCAACGTCTACGGCGGCCTTGCGGTGGCGCTACCGTTCATCCACGGACGTCCGCGCTATTTCGCCGAGGTGATTAGCGAGCTTCTGTTCTGGGTCGGCGAGGACAAGATCCTCTTCGGCAGCGATTACGCGATCTGGACGCCTCGCTGGCTTGTCGAGAAGTTCTGGAACTTCGAGCTGCCGGAAGACCTGAAACAGGAGCACGGTGTCGATCTCACGCCCGAAGCGAAGCGGAAGATCCTGGGCCTCAATGCGGCGCGCCTCTACGGCGTTGACATCGAGGCGCAGAAGGCGAAGCTCGCGCAGCAGGTTCGCGCGACTGCGGCGGAGTAGGCATCATGAGCGCGCTCCAACATCAGCATGATCGCAAGACCGGCGAGGTGTGGGAGCGCCTTGCGATGGTGACGGATCCCGAGCTCGACGAGCCGGTTACCGAACTCGGATTTGTCGAGCAGGTCTCCGTCGACCACGATGACCGCGTCGAGATCGTCTTCCGTCTGCCGACCTATTGGTGTTCGGCGAACTTCGCCTTCCTGATGGCTGACGACATGCGCCGGGCGGTGTCCTCGCTGCCGTGGGTTCGCGAGGCCCGTCCGCAGCTTCGGGATCACATGGTCGCTGACGAGATCAACAAGGGCGTCCGCGAGGGCATGTCGTTTGGTGATGCACTCAAGGGCTTCGCGGCCGGCGGGTCGCTCGACGAGCTGCGGGAGAAATTCCGCCGCAAGGCGTTCGAGCGGCGCCAGGAAGTCATGATTCTGGCGTTGCGAGGGCTGGGTTACGAGGATCCGGCGATCTGCCGAATGAATCTCGGTACATTTGACGCGATCACCTTCGGCTCGGAAGACGTTGCGCGCCAGAAGCCGCGTTATCGCGAGCTTCTGGTTGAGCGGCGGCTCGCCGACCACCCGGCCGACCCCGCTTTTGTCACCTTCGATGGGGCCCCCATCAAGCGGCACGAAATGGTCTCGTATTTGCAGCGGCTACGGGGAGTGCGCATCAATATGGAGTTCAACAGCTCGTTATGCCGGGGCCTTCTTGCTGTGCGCTATCGCGAGCTCGACGGGGATCGCGCGCAACAGGCAGCAGCTCCGTGTGGAGGTTGCGGCAGTGGTTGCGCTGTACGGTCTGTCGGATCGCCTGCAATGGACAAGCATTCCTCGGCGCTTGCGTGAGGTCGCGCGGATGCGCGTGCGACCTGTAAGTGTCGACAAAACGGAGCGGACATCAAGTTCGCCCGGCCTGATCATCCAAGAAACGACCACGTGGGAGTGAAACGCAATGGCAAAAGTTCTGCTGCATGACATAGAAGCTCGCCGCGCTCTTGCGCGTGGAGTCCAGAAGCTGGCCGCCGCGGTCGAATCGACTCTCGGTCCCAAGGGCATGAACGCGATGGTCGACCGGCCGATCGGCACGCCCATCGTGTCGCGCGATGGTGTCACCATCGCCTCCGAGATCGAATTGCCGGATCGCTTCGAAAACATGGGCGCCCAGGTGGTGCGCGAGGTCTCGATGCAGACCAACGAAGTCGCCGGCGACGGTACGACGACGGCGATGGTCCTCGCGAACGGTCTCATTCAAGGCGGTGTTGCGGCCCTTGAGCGCGGCGCCAAAGCGGTCGATCTCTGCAAGGGGATCGACCGGGCCGTCGAAGTCGTCGTCGAGAGCCTGAAGAGTGGGGCAATTCCTGTATCGGACCGCAACACGCTACAGGCCGTGGCGACGATCGCGTCGACCGACTCCCATCTGGGCGGTCTAATCGCCGAGGCGGTCGAACGCGTTGGCAAGAACGGCATCATCAGTTCCGAATACGGGTTGACGACTAGCACGACGCTCGAGGTGGTCGAAGGCATGTCGTTCGATCGTGGTTACATTTCCCATCACATGGTGACGGACGTGGAGAGGATGGAGGTTGTGCTGGATCAACCCTACATCCTCCTCACCGACCTGAAAATCAAGGCGCCGGACGAGCTGGCGGCGGTCCGTGCGAGGGTCGCGGAGACCGGGAAACCGCTTGTCATCGTTGCCGAAGAGATCGCACCGGAAGTTGTTGTCACGCTGCTTGGCGAAGGCAACCGAGGCAAGATCCTGGTGGTCAATCCGCCCGACTACGGCCACTGGCGCAAGGCCATGATGGACGACCTCGCCATCATCACCGGGGGACGGGTCATCGCCCGCGAGCTCGGCGGCAAGCTGGAAGAGACGAACCTTGCCGACCTCGGTACTGCGCGGCAGGTTCGGGCCAGTGCGCGCGAGACGGTGATCATCCGGGGCGGCGGGGACGATGCGGCGATCGCCGCGCGTCGTCAGCAGGTAGCCAAGCAGCACGACCTCGCGCCCCCGAACATCGAGCAGGACAAGCTCAAGGAACGCCTGGCTAAACTGTCGGGTGGGACCGCGGTGATCCTTGCGGGCGGTGTCACGCCGGTCGAGCAGAAGCGTACGATCCAGTTGATCGACGATGCGCTCAGCGCTGCGCGGGCCGCGGCCGAGGAAGGGATCGTGCCGGGAGGCGGGACGGCGTTGGCGCAGTGCGCGCCGGTAGTGGCGCGCACCCTCGGCAACATCAATGGAGACCTCGGTGAAGGCATCAAGCTAGTACGCGAAACCCTGTCGCGTCCCGCCGCGTTCATCGCCCGAAATGCCGGCCATGATGCAGCGAAGGTTGTGGCCGAGCTGCAAAGTTCGCGGGCCGGGGTCGGGTTCGACGCTGCAAACGGCGCGTTCATCGACATGGTATCTGCCGGGATCGTCGACCCGGTCAGGGTGACGTATACCGCGCTCCGAAACGCTGCTTCCGTGGCCACGCTGGTGCTGACGACCAACACGCTGGTTGCCGATGTGCCGGAGTACGTTGATCCCACGCAGGGGCCTGCGCTGGGCGGCGGGGCGGAAAAGCTTGGCCGGGCCTGAAGCACATGAATGCGATTGGCGTTCCGGCGGGAAGCTCGAGGGTCTGGCACCGGGAGGGATGCACTATCACAGGTGGTCCTTTTTGTGGCGCTGGGCTTCCGAGCCGCAATTTCCGGTTCTGTCTTCGCGGTTGGTACAAAGCGCCAGATGGTGGCGACGCCCTGACCATCGCGGACTGATTGGACGGTGACAACGGTCCGGAACGAGTTACAATCTTAGAAGCTCCGGCGTGGGCCGAAGGAGGCGATGCAACAAGCCTTTGCGGTCATTGGACCGCCGGAGCAGGAGGAAACGGGACATGGCCTACATCATCTCCAAGCGTGATGGTCCGCACCGCGAAGAGCTGGCGGCGAAGGACTTCCTTCAGAAGAACCGCACGAAGATTAACTCGCTTGCCAATCATCTGACGCTCGGGCGCTGGCAGGAGTTGCGCAATCCGACGCCTCCCCCTGAGCCTCAGCCGTCGGGCAAGCTCTGGTCCACGCCTCGGGCTCGCCCGAAGGAGATCGAGCCCTATGTGCGGATCAGCTATAATGGCCGCGTCGTGATCGCCGATCTCGCGTCAGGGCGGCAACTCCATTTTGTTGGTGAATTGCGCGGCGGCGGGCAATCGCGACACTTCGCTCTGGCGACGCGAGAGAATGGCATCTTCGAGCCGCTCGATGACGAATTGCACAAGGTCCTGATGGACCTCGAGGGAGTGAGCGTGCCCGATGAGGCGTCGGAAGCGCGCCTGGAGCAGATCATCTCGGGCCGTCTCGGTTTGGACGCGATCGCCAGAACGGTCGAATGATCCGCGGAAGCCGAGCCGGTGAGAGCACGATCTCAATGGCCCGGCGCATGTCGTTTCTGCCGATCAAGCTGCTGTTTGCCAATATAGGTTTGGTGCTCCAATGCTGACGGAAACCTTCATGGCTAAGCCGCCGTTTTCCCTGGAAGGCTACAAAATTCCAGATGCCGCGGATGCGGAGCAGGGACGGCCGTACGATGAACGGGAGACCAACAAGGCGTGGGAAAACTTCCTGACGTTCGGAGACGCAAAGCGCGAGAACGCTCTGGTGCGAGGCGTCATCGAAGATTCATGGCAGCGCAGCATCAAGTCGGGAGTCAATGCACACTGCAAGGGCAGCAGTTTCATCGCTTCCCCGGACGATCTCTATGAGCTGCGTCTGAAGAATGATGATCTACTTGGCTCCAGCGCCCAGACTTTCCGCCGCGTTGCGGAGGTACTTGGCGATGCGGCCACCATGTTGGTCATCACCGACAGGAATGGCGTCGTTCTTGACGTAGGAGGCGATCAGCGGACGATCGATGCCGGGCACGATATTCGCCTCGAAGTCGGCGCCGCCTGGGGTGAGACGGTGACCGGCACCAACGGCATTGGTACAGCGCTCGTCACGGGAAAACCGGTTCATGTCCACGCCGCGGAACACTTTTCCGAGGGCATCAAGGCCTGGACCTGCGTCGGTAGCCCCATTCGTAGCCCGATCGACGGCAGCATCATAGGCATCATCGATTTTTCCGGACCCCAGGCGATCTTTCACCGGCACAATGTCGCATTGGCGGTGATCGCCGCCAACCACATCGAACTCGCACTCTCGGAAAAGCTCCGGCTCGAAAGAATACGCCTGCTCGAGGCAAGCATTTCTCGAATGCCAGGGATGGGCAGTGCCGACGGCGTGGTGATCCTGGATCGCTTTGGTCGGGTCATCCATCACAACGATATGGCGTCGGCTCGCTGGCGGCGGATCGCGCAGTCTCGTGAATTGAACATTGGGTCGCAGATTCTTCCAAGTCGCGAAGGCCTGCTGGGCAAAGACTTGGCCGAGGGGTTACCCGAGGAGTTGCGCGAGCAGCGGATCGAGCCACTGGTCGTCGACGGGGTCGTGAAGGGCGCAATGCTCGTGCTTGCTTCGAAGCCGCGGACAAATCCTGCTGCATCCGAAATGTTGCCGACAACCCGCGCAGCCCTGATGTCGGCAAAGGAAGCGATCGTCGGATGCAGCGAGGCACTGCTGGATGTCGTGCAGAAAGTTGAGCGGGCGGCGCTCGGCCGGACCGCGATTCTGCTCGAGGGCGAGACGGGCGTCGGCAAGGAACTGTTCGCCCGCCTGGTTCATGCCGCCAGTCTGAAGACGGGCAAGGAGCCGTTCGTCGCCTTCAATTGCGGTGCGGTCTCGAAAGAGTTGCTCGGCGGTGAGTTATTCGGGCATGCACCGGGCGCTTATACCGGCGCTACGCGCGAGGGAAGGCCCGGGCGGTTCGAATTTGCCAATGGCGGCGTGCTCAGTCTTGACGAGATCGGCGAGATGCCGATGGACCTGCAACCTTACTTGCTCCGTGTGTTGGAAGAGCGCGCGGTTTACAGACTCGGTGACAGCAAGGCGCGCCCGGTGGACGTCCGGCTTGTGGCGTCGACCAATCGGAATCTGAAGCAGGAAGTGGCCGAAGGGCGTTTCCGCAAGGATCTGTATTTCCGGATCGGCGTCGTCAAGCTCACCATCCCGCCGCTCCGCGAGCGGCTGGGCGATATCGAGATCCTGATCGATCACTTCAACAGACAATTCGCGGCGATCTACAGCACCCAGCCGCTGCGCTTCGAGGCGGCCACGATGGAATTGCTGCGCCGCTATTCCTGGCCCGGGAACGTTCGCGAGCTGCGCAATCTGATCGAAAATCTCGTGCTGATGACGATCACAGGCATCGTCACTCCCAGGGACTTGCCGGAGGATTTCGTGGAGGTGGCGCCGACCCAACCTCCCTCAATCTCCGTGCAGTCGGAGAATAGCGCTACGGGATCGGAGGGTGACGAGATCGCGCGCTTTGACGAGATGGAGCGTCGTGCCATCGAGAGGGCCGTCGCAAACGCCGGCGGCAATATTGCCGCTGCCGCGGAAAAGCTGGGGCTTTCGCGCGCGACGCTGTATCGCAAATTGCACCAATACCGTTCCCGAACCTAGCGATCGGGGGCTGGCATGGCGGCTGTCTGGGATGAACAAAAGGGCGGGGAAGGTCCGGTACCCGCGGCGACGCTGGCCTCGCAGATCCTTGCGCGCGCCGACCGCGACGTCACTTTCGTGGTTCACTTGGTTGGCGAAAGCCAAAGCTTGCTGGTGCGACATTTCATCAAGTTCATCGAGACGGAGCTCGCAAAGCGCGGCATGAGCTACGGCGCACATCCGCTACTGCGACCTTTCGTCGAAACGCATGCACGGGAGCTGTCGGATTTCGTATTGCAGGGTATCGGCTTGCGGCATCAGTTCGGCCTCCAGACCATCGAGACGATGGCCGGCGATCCGGCGCGGTTGCTGAGGGTCGATCTGTGGGACTCGCTGCAATCTCACGTCAACGACGCGCAGCAACACTTCGTATCCGATGCTCGGGGTCTCCAACGGATCCTGGATCAAATCGAGCCGAGCGCATGAGTGTCGATCCGGAGGCCCTTGTCGAAATGCTGAGGGAGCGGTTGCTCGTCGTTCAGCAGTTGTCGGCCGCTCAATCCTGGAATCTTCTGAACCGTCAGCTTGCTGGTGGAGCAGAATTCGAGATTCAGAGGATTGAGCAGGAGATTGCGACGACAGGCGGTTCGCATGCGTTAACCGACGCTATCGAGGAAGCGCACGAGCGCTTGGAAGAAGCAAGGGCTGGAATGGCGACTTGCGATGCTCAATGCGCCGCGCTGGAACGAAGTCTCGAAGAACTCGACAGGTGTATTGCGACCGGCAGGTGAGACGACCGATGGACACGATGGAAGCTGATACCGCTACGCTCTATGACTTGCTTGGTCGGCATTGGACCATGGGGGCACCCGTTACGAACGCGGCGTTCGACACTGCGGGACAGGCAGTGGCGTTCGCGCTTGCCGATGGCTCTCTGGCCATCGCTCCGCTGGCCGACAGCGAGCCGCCGAAGGATCGCTATCGTATGGCCTTGGACGGCGGCCGGCCGACGATCTCACCGCGCCGGAACCCGGTCCCGCCGTTGACGAAAGTCGTCATCAGCGATGCCTCTCTTCATCTCGCCTCGATCGAGCCCGAAGGTTTCGTCGCAAGCGATGGCAGTCAATTGCTGCACGTGTCAGCATCCGGCGTCACCCGACAAGCCGCGAAGCTCGGGGCCCCGATTGACCTCGTCGCCCCGGTGCACGCCGGCGGCATTCTGGCTGCCTCCGGCGGGTCGGTCATATACTGCGATTCCAACGGCGAGGTCGGATGGCTTCAGGAGCGTGCGGGAGGGCTTTCATCTGCGTTGGCTGTCTCGCCGGATGGTCGGAGCTTTGCGATAGGGGCTGACGGTTGTCTGCTTGTGCGTGCCTTCGGACCGCGGCCTGAGCCCACCGCTACATTGGCCTTGGGCTCGATCTCCAGCTTGGCGTGGAGTCCCGATGGAAACTGGTTGGCAATGTCCGTCGCAGAAGCCGGCATCGTGTTGCTGCGCCTTTCCGACGCGCGCGCCGTTCGGATTCCGAGCTATCCTGCAAGCGTTGGGTCTCTCTCCTGGAGTGCTGACTCCCGCGTTCTTGTGACGAGCGGGGCCTACCGTATAGTCGCATGGGACATTTCCAGTCTCGACGACGGTCGCGAACAGCCGGCGAGCCTTGGCACCGGCCGAAGCGGATTCGTCCTTGTCGAGGTTGTGGACATGCATCCAGGACGCCCTTTGGTCGCAGCAGGGTACAGCGACGGCAGAGTCGTAGTCGCCAGGATTGGCGACCCCGATGAGCTAGTCGTCAAACCGCCGGGCCAGAGCGCGGTCCAAGTCGTCCGCTGGTCCGATGAGGGCCAGCACCTTGTCGTCGGAACACGTGGCGGCGAGGCGGCGATCGTGACGTTTCCGCCGCAAATCTTCAAGTAACGGCGAGCTGGGCGACGAGCCTTGCCGCGAGCTCCAGGAGGAAGTTCATGACGGTCACCGAAGCGTCAAACGAAGGCGCAAGCAAGGATCAGTTCTTCAAGGAACTGGCGGAGATCTCCGAGCGCATGATTGCCGCGCACGGAAAAGAGTTCTCGATGGGCGCCTTGGTGTTGGCGGCGAGGTTCATCGCCGAAAACAAGCCCTTCGAGCGAAGCGCGACAACACAGTGAGGGGCTTTTGCCGCATACGAAACCTGAGGAAGCGGTCCAGGAGCAAAATGTTGAAAGGACTTATTTGAGACACTCGTTCACGGGGCGTTGCTGTGGTGCAACGAGGGCTAGGCCTACGATCCCGCGACAGCGATTTCGGAGCCGGGCCTGACGGGCAACCGGAGCAGTGATGGTCGGGACGGACCGTGCCAGACCGCAATTGTGGTCACCACGGCATGCGTCTTTGGGGTGCTTACCGGATCTTCGCCCGTGCCCGGATTGACAGGATAAGCCGGATAATCGGCCCCCGCGATGGAGAGGCGGAGCCGCTCACCCTTCTTGAGTGTCGCGCACGTGGTAGCCAGTCTCAGCTTGTATCGGCCTGCCGTCGCGGCGCGGTAATGCGCATATCCGCTCGAGATCTGGAGAACCCTTTCGTCAGAAGTGACGAGTGAAAGGATGCAGCAAAGATCGAAACTCGGACGGTCGCAACTCAGCTCGAGTTCGACCTCGGGTTCACCGACCACCTCGATCGCGTCTTCAAGAGCCTTCGTTGTAAAGGTCAAGACGTCGCCGCGTTCATCGGTGACCCGGCGATCGACTGGCCCCGTCGGAGCGCCGTAGTAGCCGCCGACAGTAGGCGCGGGTCGCCAGGGATCGTGCACGATGTGCTCGACATTCTCCTCCGGGTTTGGCCGAAGACCGAGAGTGCCGTCCTGAGCGTCCAGCGACGCCCGACCGGTGCCACCAAGGAACAGCGCCTGCGTGTTTGCAGGCATGTCCTGATATTGCCGCCATGCTTTCAGACCCATGTCGAACAACTCTACCCGTTGCTCTTCGGCCCGGCTCGATGACCCCTTGAGGACATGGTCAAAGAACCGGATGTGATCGATGTCGACATTGCGCTCCGCATCTGGCCCGAAGTCGACCGAACCAACCTTCCGTGTCCACGGAAAATGGATCCAGGGTCCGACGATGAGCTTGGTGTCATCGCAGCTGCTTGTGACAGCCCGGAAGGATTCGATCGTGGCCGGCAGGAAGGGGTCGAACCAGCCGCCGACGAACAACATCGGCAATCGGCGGGCGCGAATGGCGTCCAGATGCGTCACAGGCGAAATGCGGTCCCAATACGGTGAATCGGGGGGCGTTTCGAGCCAGTCCATGACGTGCGAATAATGTCGGTACTTCTGCAGCAATTGTGGCATGGCCGCGATCGGGCCGCTGAACGGCAGGTTGGTCCCGGCGGCTTGCAAGGCGCTGAAGGCCTCGTCGTCGCCCGCGCGTCGCGCCGCCTCCGCCGTGATCTGAATGCCCCAGCCGATCATGTGCTTCATCTGCAGGGCCCCGTTCTCGTAGGCCCAATGCGCCGGATTCCACGGCCCCATCGTCGGTGCCAGGGCCTTCAGCGACGGGCAATCTCCCGCCGCTGCCAGCAACTGGTTGTAGGCTTGATAGGAAAAGCCGTACATCCCGACGTCGCCATTGGAGCCGTCGAGACGCGCCGCCCATTCGACCGCCTCCGCGCCGTCCTCGATCTCGTTTTCACCGGGGCGGAATGTCCCTTCCGATGTGCCGCGTCCTCTGACGTCCTGCACCACGACGATATAGCCATGTGAGGCGTACCAGGACGGATGCGCGTAGCAGATGCTGCACGCGATCCGCCTGCTGTAGGCCTGGCGCTGAAGCAGAACCGGATGGGGGCCCGGCGCCGCCGGTCGGTACACGTCGGCGTCGAGCCGCGTGCCGTCCTTCAGCGTCATGGTCTCGATTTGCGGGGGCAGGACGGGCAGTCGGGGTGATTTTGCTGACATCTACGGAAGCTTCATCGTGAATTCGTGCGCTTAAAGGCGCGGCGTGTCGAAAATCCCGACTACCGGGTCGGCTCATTCGTTGCCGATCTAATCCGTGACATCGGATACTGCTCGACCTCCGTGATCAGCTTGATCAAGCGGCCGGCCGCGCGTTCGACAGCCATACGGCCGCGCTCGGCATCTGCGAGCGCGGCGTTGCCGCAGGCCCCCTTCGGGTTGATGTCCTGCATTTGCCAGCCGAATCCAACCGGGCCTTCCGGCATGAGGATCTCGCATTCCGTCTCCAAGGTCTGGGACAGCGCCCTGAAATCCTCTGCCAACGCCATGTCGACGAGCCCGGGATGCAGATGGCGCATCACGCTGGTTTCGATCTCTCCGGCGTGGATTCCATGCTTGCGCTCGGCCGCACTGAAAAGGTCCGACAGATCCGTGAAGCGCGACCATTGTGAGGAGACCGCCAGCATGCCCAGCTTGACACGCAATTCGCGGCAGACGATCTCCATGACCTGCGGCTGACCGCCATGCGAGTTGACGAAGACGACCTTGCGGACGCCGGCCCGGTGAACGCTCTCGCAGACCTCGTACCAGACGCGGCCCAAGGTTTCCGCCGAGAGCGTCAGCGTGCCGGGGAACGCTGAATGCTCGTTCGACTTGCCGATAGGCATGGTCGGGAGGAACAGGACCGGAAAATCGTCGGGCATCTGCGCAACTGCGTGCTGGATGATGCCATCGAGGATGGCGGCATCGACGCGAACCGGCAGATGCGGCCCGTGCTGCTCGACGGCGCCGACCGGCAGCACAGCAACGATTTTGCTCATATCGAGTTGACGGAAATCCTCGGCCGATAGGTCCCACCACCAATGCGACTTCAGTTTCATCTCGGTTGCCTTGGCTTGAACTAGCAGACGAGCCGCCGAGCCTTCGTCGCTCCGCGGCCTGCCGATCATTGTTGGACATCCGCAGAAGTATGAAAAGCGCTTAGTTTCGTCCGTTGTGTTGCCCTTTTGGCAACACGCTCTGCGGTTCAGCTGGCAACCTCGCGGATCATCGCTTTCAGCATCTCCGCAAGCACACTCGCGATCGCGCTGGTGCCCCGAACATGGCCGATCAGCATCAGAGCCTGCGCATCCTGCGCAAGCTCGCGCGCGGGAACATAGGTGAGCCGTCCGGCTCGCCGCTCGGATTCCACGTCGAAGGGAGTGAGGAAGGTGATGCCATCGTTCAGGATGACTGCGTGCCGCATGATCTCGATCGAATTGGTCTCGATCGCCGGCTGCAGGTCGATCGCGACCCGTGCGAATGCAGCCTCCAGATAAGGCCGGATCGCGCTCGTGCTGTCGGCGATGACGAGCGGGTAGTCGATGCAATCGCTGAGACGGACGTTGCTTCGCTTGGCCAACGGATGGTTTGGGGTCATGACTGCGCCGAGCCGGCCGACGGCGCGCGCGAGGACCTTCAGATTGCTGTCCTTGCCGAAATCGAACCCTATACCGAGATCGGCCTCGCCGCTGGCGACCGCAACCTGAATTTCCGCTCCCGTGTTGAAGAGCGTCAGGTTGAGCTTGACGCGCGGATTGGCTGTTCGAAACTCTTTCACCTTGTTCGGAACGAGGTTGGAGGCGAGGCCGCTCATCATCGCCAACGTGATTTCGCCGCGTCGCAGGCCCTTCAACTCCTCGATCTTGACCTGGGTGCGGCTCAGCTCCTTGAGCGTCTGGCGGACATGCCCGATCAGGACTTCCCCGGCGGCGGTCAGGATCAGCTTCTTGGGAAGGCGCTGGAAGATCGGCGTTCCCAACTGCGTTTCCAGCGCGAGAATCTGGCGGCTGATTGCCGATGCGGCGACATTGAGACGGTCTGCGGCCTTGCGGATCGAGCCGGTGCGGGCAACCTCGTCAATGTAGTTCAACAGCCGGCTATGAAGCATAATCCTGACCCCGATCAATTTCTGCAGGATGCTGGCTCGTTGCCGAAAAGGCAACGGGTCTGTCGAATTAAAGCGCTTTGAGGCGATGCCTTTGCATGCGACATCCGTCAAGACGAGAGTGCGCACCGTTCGAGGAAGATCATCCCATGTCGTTCAGCGTCGCCGATCTTGCCCATGCGAAAGTCTTCCGCATCGCGCCGAAGGACACCAACTATTTCGCCGTCCTGTTCGATCAGGTGACGGATCGGATCGGCAACATCTTCGTCATCGAAATCTTCCAGCCTGGCGGGGCGACCCCACCCAACGAGCACGCCGCAGCACATGAATTCTTTCACGTGCTGCACGGCGTCGGTGTTGCACGCTGCGACGGCAAGACCCTGCCGATCAAGAAGGGCGACTCGCTTCTGCTGCACCCGGGGTCGGAGCATGTCGTCGAGAACACGGGGCCAGGCAAGCTCTACACCCTCACCGTGATGACGCCCAACGAAGGTTTTTCCGAGCTGATCCGCAGCGGTGAGCCGGTCGCGCTCGACGCCGAGGACATGCGCGTCCTGCAAGGGCTCTAGGCGATGGGCGTCGCATCATCCGATCCTGCCGTGAACGAAGGCCTGCTGCCGCTGGGCTCGAGCCGAGCGAATTGCTGGATGGTCACCGAGAGCCGCGCCAGTCTGGTGCGCCCGTCGGTCCTGCCGAGGCCGGCGACTGTCCAGGCCCAGGGCAAGCTGGTCACTTTCGACCTGGCGCGCACTGCGCTCGTTATCGTCGACATGCAGAACGACTTTTGCCACCCTCAGGGCTGGCTGGCACATATCGGCGTGGACGTCGCGCCGGCGCGGCGCCCGATCGCGCCGTTGCGGCGGTTGCTGCCGCTGCTGCGAGGCTGCGACGTGCCGATCATCTGGCTTAATTGGGGCAACCGGCCCGACCGCCTCAATCTCAGTCCGGCGCTGCTGCATGTGTACAATCCGACTGGTGCCGGCATCGGCCTCGGTGACGCACTGCCGGGCTCGGGTGCGAAAGTGCTGGAGCGGGGCAGCTGGTCGGCGGCCATTGTCGACGAGCTTCCGACAGAGCTGACGGATATCCACGTCGCCAAGTACCGGATGTCGGGCTTTCAGGATACCGAGCTCGACAGCATTCTTCGCAATCTCGGCGTGAACACTCTGATGTTCGCGGGGGTCAACGCCGATCAATGCGTGCTCTGCACGCTCCAAGACGCGAACTTTCGCGGCTATGACTGCCTGCTCCTGGAGGATTGCACGGCCACGACCTCACCCGACTATTGCATGGCGGCGACCATCTATAACGTCAACCAGTGCTTCGGCTTCGCCGTCGGGTCCGAAGCGATCGCGGCGGAGCTCGTGCATCGTGCATCGAAGGGTGGCCAATCGTGACTGATCTCGCATCTGGTGCGCTGGACCGGCTGGTCGCCGATCTCGGCGACATTCCGGTGGTGACCGAGCAGAAGGTCGTGCGCCGCCGCTCGCGCGACTTCTTCTGGTACAGTCCGATCCTCAATGCCCAGCTCGACGGCAAGTCGGCCGATCTGATCGTGTTGCCTCGTGACGAGCAGGATGTGATCCGGATCGCATCCGTCTGCGCGCGCCGTCGCGTGCCGGTGACCGTGCGCGGCGGAGGGACAGGAAATTACGGACAGGCCGTGCCGCTCGATGGCGGGGTGCTGCTGGATATCTCCGGGCTCGAGAGCATCGAATGGATCAGGCCGGGCGCGATGCGGGTCGGCGCCGGCGCCAAGATGCACACGATCGATGCGGCCGCGCAGGCGCAGGGATGGGAGCTGCGGATGCATCCATCGACGAAGCGAATGGCGACGATCGGCGGCTTCGTCGCGGGCGGGTCCGGTGGTGTCGGCTCCATCACCTTTGGCGGCCTGCGAGAGCCCGGGAACATCCTGGCCGCGCGCGTCGTCACGGTCGAGGAGGAGCCGCGGATCATCGAATTGCGCGGCGATGCGGCTCAGAAGGTCAATCGCGCCTATGGCACGACCGGCATCATCACCGCGCTCGAAATGCCGCTCGCGCCCGCATGGAAATGGATCGACGTCGTGGTGGCGTTCGACGATTTCATCGAGGCGGCAGCATTCGGCTATGAGGCGGCCCTGGCCGACGGGATTGTGAAGAAGGTGCTATCGCCGGTCACCTGGCCGTTGCCGTCGTATTTCGGGGCGCTGAAGTCCTCCTGTCCCGACGGAAAGAGCGTGCTGATGGCGATGATCGCCGAGCCCTCTCTCGATAGCTTCAAATCGCTGCTCGGCGGCCGCGGCACGATCACGCTCGAGACGCCGACGGACGAAAGTCCCGGCCGAGTCCCGCTCTACGAATATTGCTGGAATCACACGACGCTCCAGGTGCTGAAGAGCGATCGATCCGTCACCTACCTGCAATGTCTCTATCCGCATGATCGGGTCCTGGAGAAGGTCGCCGAGATGCGCGAGCTGTTTCCGGACGAAGTGCTGCAGCACCTCGAGTTCATCCGCTTCGGCGGCCGCGTCACCTGCAGCAGCCTGCCGGTGATCCGCTACACCGATGCAGTCCGGTTGAACGAGATTATGCGGCTGCATGAAGAGCGCGGCGTCTTCATTGCCAACCCGCATGTCTTCACGGTCGAGGACGGCAGCCGGTACAAGCGCGCCGACGCCGACCAGCTCGGCTTCAAGCATGAAGCCGATCCGCATGGCCTGCTCAATCCCGGCAAGATGCGAAGCTTTGTCAGCACAAGGCGATGAGCGATGCACGTGCTCTACGTGTATTGCCATCCGCTCGCCGACAGCTTTCACGCGGCCCTTCGCGGCGAAGCGCTGGCCGGTCTGGCCGAGGCCGGCCACACGGTCGATCTGCTCGATCTCTACGCAGAGGGGTTTGATCCCGTCCTGAGCGCCGGACTTCGCCGCGACTACCACGATCCCGTGCTGAACCGGCGCAACAACGAGGCCTACGCCGAGCGGCTGATGGCGGCGAACGCGCTCATCGTACAGTTTCCCACCTGGTCATTCGGGCCACCCGCGATGCTCAAGGGCTGGTTTGACCGCATGCTCGGTCCGGGCATCGCGCTCGACCTGTCCGATCCCGCCCATGCGAGGCCGATGTTGCAACACATCGAACGCATCGCGGGCATTGCGACCTACGGTCGGCCGCGCTGGCAGGCGATCGGCATGGCCGATCCGCCGCGCAAGATCATCAAGCGCTACTTGCCATGGTTCACCGGCGGAAAGGCACGCGTGAGCTATCACGCGCTCTATCACATGAATGTCGCTACTGCGATCAAGCGCAAGCGCTTTCTTGCAAAGCTGCGGCGGGATATGGGCCGCTTCTAGCCGCGCTTGGCGACGCGGCGCGACGTCACGTGCGCTGTTGCTTCTTCGGACGACCACCAAGAAAGATCGGCCGCATGCCCACTCGGTCACCGGTACCCCGAACTCGTCCTTTTCGTAATGATGCCGTGCCCCATTTTTCGTGCCGGATTGCCCACGAAACCAGCATTGCTGCGAAGGGCGATAGAGCGTGGAGCCGTCGCTTCTTTGTTGCCAAGTCCATGATCGGCTCGCCCTGGCGGGCTCCCGCTTGCACAGCAAAGCGGCGTTGCCGGAAAGGCAACGGATTGCTCGAATCTAAATGCTTTGAGGTGACAGCCTCCCCATGCATCCTCACGCTCGGAAGTCTCGCAGCGCAGCGCTCGCCGGCTGACCCCGGCGAGCCGCAAGAAGGGCACCCAGCATGGCTATGAAGAATCTGAGCCGAGTGATCGCAGGCGGCCTGTTGGCGAGCGCAGCACTGGCCGTCTCCCTCACCGCGGCGCGGGCTGCCGACAAGGTGACATTACTGACCAACTGGTTTGCGCAGGCCGAGCACGGCGGCTTCTATCAGGCCAAAGCCACCGGCCTCTATGACAAGGCCAGCCTCGACGTCACCATCAAGATGGGCGGCCCGCAGGTGAATGGCTCGCAGCTTCTGCTGGCCGGCGATGCCGACTTCATGATGGGCTATGACATCCAGGTCCTCAAAGGTCGCGAACAGGGACTGCCGCTGGTGACGGTCGCTTCGTCGTTTCAGTTCGATCTCCAAGGCATCATGACCCATGACGATGTGGCAGACCTCGCGGCGCTCAAGGGCCGGCCGATCCTGATCGCGGGATCGTCGCGCACAACATTCTGGCCGTGGCTGCGCACCAAATACGGCTTTACCGACGATCAGATCCGTCCCTACACCTTCAACCTGCAACCCTTCTTCGCCGACAGCACCGTGGCGCAGCAGGCCTATCCGTCGTCGGAACCGTATCAGGCCGAGCAGCAGAACGTGAAGGTGAAGTTCTTCCCGCTCGCCGACGGCGGCTATCCGCCCTACGGCTCGACCATCGTCACGACCGAGAAGATGATCGCGGACAAACCCGACCTCGTATCGCGCTTCGTCAAGGCGTCGCTCGAGGGGTGGCGCGACTATGTGAAGAACCCCGCGCCGGGAAATGCCCTAATCAAGGCCGACAACGCAAAGATGACGGACGGGCAGCTCGCATTCGCGATCGAGAGGCTGAGAGCGATGAAGGCCATCGACAGTGGCGATGCGGCAACGCTCGGCGTCGGGATCATCACGGCCGATCGCTACCAGAAGACCTACGATTTCTTGGTCAAGAACGACCTGCTCAGCCCAAAGGTCGATTGGCACAAGACCTTCGACGACCGCTTCGTCAAGAATCTGAAAATCGGCGTCAACTGAGGAGCCATGAGGGTGTTGTTGCCCCTTGAACCGCTCGACCAGACGACGAGGCAAACCACGGCCGACGGCGCGCCGGCCGTGGAGGTTCTCTCCGCCGAGAAGGTGTTTGCCAACGGCGCGCGCGGATTGGCGCCGATTGATCTGTCCATCGCCGACGGCGAGTTCCTGACCCTGATCGGTCCGTCCGGCTGCGGCAAGAGCACACTGCTCAAGCTGATCGCCAACCTCATCGAGCCATCCGACGGCCGGTTGCTGTGGTGGCGCGGTGATTTCGCGCAAGTGGGACAAGAAGGGCGGCGCCTCGCCTTCGTGTTCCAGGAGCCCACCTTGATGCCCTGGGCCCGGGTCGAGGCCAACGTCCGCCTGCCCCTGGAGTTCGGCAACATGCCGCGGGCCACGGCGGATCCGAAGGTCGCCGAGGCCATCGCGCGCGTCGGCCTCTCCAAATTCAACCGGCACTTCCCGCGGCAGCTATCCGGCGGCATGAAGATGCGCGTCTCCATCGCGCGGGCCCTGGTCACCGATCCCAATCTTCTGCTGATGGACGAGCCGTTCGGCGCCCTCGACGAGTTCACGCGCAACAAGCTGGACGACGACCTCGTCAACCTGTCGTGGGAACGCAAGCTGACGACGGTCTTCGTGACCCATTCGATCTACGAGGCCGTGTTCCTCTCGACCCGGATCATCGTCATGGCCGCGAATCCCGGCCGCATCTTTCGCACCATGACCATCGACCAACCGCAGCCGCGCGACCAGGGCTTCCGCGACAGCCCGAAATTTGCAGTCTATTGCCGCGAATTGTCGACCTGGCTTGCCGAGGCATCGCTGCAATCGGCCGGCGGAGGCGTATCATGAAGCCGTTGTTCGAATCCGAAGCCTTCGTGCGGATTGCCGCCCCGGTGGCGGTCGGTATCGTCCTGTTCGCGATGTGGGAGGTCGGCTTTCGGCTGGCCTCCGTTCCCGTCTACCTGTTTCCAAAGCCGACGGACATCTTCGCAAGCCTCCTGCATAATGGGCCGTCGCTCCTGCGCGCACTCCTCGTGACCTTGCGCGTCACCTTGCAGGCCTTCGTGGCAGCCGTCATTCTGGGCACGCTGATCGCCTTCATGTTCGTGCAGAGCCGGGCGATCGAGGTCAGCCTGTTTCCCTATGCGGTGCTCCTCCAGGTGACGCCGGTTGTCGCAATTGCGCCTCTTATCATCATTCTGGTGAAGAATACGCAGCTGTCGCTGACCATCTGCGCAACCCTGGTGGCGCTGTTTCCGATCATCTCGAACACGACCCTTGGCCTGCGCAGCGTCGACCCGGGACTTGCAAACTTCTTTCGGATGAATCGTGCCAGCCGCTTCAAGACGCTGGTGAAGCTGCGCGTTCCGGGAGCGCTGCCATATTTCTTCGGCGGCTTGCGGATCTCGAGCGGCCTCGCCCTGATCGGCGCGGTGGTTGCGGAGTTCGTGGCGGGCACCGGCGGCCGCTCGTCGGGGCTTGCCTATGAAATTCTCGATGCGGGGTTTACGCTGGATATTCCCCGGATGTTCGCAGCGCTGTTCCTGATCACGCTGACCGGAGTTCTGTTGTTCGCGGCCATGGTCGCTTTGTCGCAATGGGTTTTGTCGGACTGGCACGACAGCGAGACCAGGGCCGAGGCATGACCGCCATGCTGATCGACAACGCCGCCGGCATCTTCACCGGCCTGCCGGGGGCCGCCATGCGCGCCGCCGGCCAGATCCGCATTCGCGACGGCGTCATTGTCGAGATCGGCTCACTGGAGCCGGAGCCGGGCGAGCAACGCCTCGATGCCGAAGGCGGGGTGATTTATCCCGGCCTGGTCTCGACCCATCATCACCTGTTTCAGAGTGTGTTGAAGGGCGTACGCTCCGGCATCGACCTGCCGTTGGCCGGTTGGCTGCGCGCCGTGCCCTACAGGTTCTGGTCGAAATTCGACGAGGAGGCACTCGCCGTTGCAGCCCGGATCGGGCTCGCGGAGCTGCTGCTATCGGGAACGACGACGGTCGCCGACCATCACTACCTCTTCAGCGACACGTTCGGCTTCGATCCTGCGCAGGTGATCTTCGAAGTGGCACGCAGCCTTGGCATCCGCCTGGTGTTTTGCCGCGGTGGCGGCACCACGGCGCGCCACGTCGATACCGACAGGTTTGCAGCGATGCCGGTCGAAACGCTCGACCGCATGCTGCAGTCGGTCGAGGCCTGCGCACAGCGCTTCCACGATGCGTCCCCGAACGGTCTGTCGCGCGTCGCGCTGGCGCCAACCACGCCGACCTGGTCGCTCGATCCCGGCGAGCTGCGCGAGGTCATTGTCGCGGCGCGCCGCATGGGCGTACGTCTCCACAGCCATTTGTCTGAAACCGCCGACTACGTCGATTTCTGCCTGTCGGTGCACGGCAAGCGGCCGGTGCATTGGCTGGCCGATCATGGCTGGCTCGGCGAGGACGTCTGGTTCGCGCACCTCGTGCATCTTGACGACGACGAGGTGCGGATTCTCGCGAGCACTGGCACCGGCATGGCCCATTGCCCGCAATCCAACTGCCGCCTCGGCTCCGGCGTCGCGCCGGCCGATGCGATGGCGCGCCTCGGCGGTGCGGTCTCGCTCGGCGTAGACGGGGCAGCCTCCAACGAGGCTGCCGACATGCTCTGCGAAATGCACAGCGCCTGGCACACGCATCGCGCCGTAAAGGGGGCAGGTGCCGTGACGGCCGAGGACGTCGTGCACTGGGCGACCGCGGGCGGCGCGCGCGTGCTCGGCATGCCTCACGTCGGCACGCTGGCGCCGGGGCAACAGGCCGACATTGCGATCTTCAAGCTCGATGACATCAGGCATTTCGGAATGCACGATCCCCTGATCGCGCCGGTCACCTGCGGCGGATCGGCTAAGCTTCGCTATCTCTTGATTGGCGGCCGGATCGTCGTCGCAGACGGCGCCATTCCAGGCCTCGACCTGCAAAAGCTCAAATCGGATGCCGCGCGTGTGGTTACGCGCCTGGCCGCCTGATCGTGGAGGATCATCATGTTGAGCACGAAGCAGCCCGTGCTGCGCCGGTTCTGGTACGCACTGATGCCGCTCGATCACCTCAAGGATGGACCGAAGCCGTTCACGCTGCTCGGCGAGCCGATCGTCCTGTTCCTCGATGCCAGGGGCGAGCCCGCCGCCCTGGAGGATCGATGCTGCCATCGCACGGCGAAGCTGTCGAAGGGCTGGTGCAACAACGGCAACATCGTCTGCGGTTATCACGGGTGGGAGTACGATCGCGACGGCAAGCTGGTCATGATCCCGCAGTTTCCGTTCGAGCAGCCGGTCCCCGATGCCAAGGCGCGCTCGTTCCGCGCAAAGGTCCGCTACGGCTATGTCTGGGTTGCGCTCGACGAGCCCCTGAGCGACATCCCGGACATCCCGGAGGATGGCATGTCAGGCTATCGCCGCATCAACCAGTTCTACGACAAGTGGAATACAGCCGCGCTCCGGCTGATGGAAAATTCCTTCGACAACGCCCACTTTGCGTTCGTGCACAAGGGGACCTTCGGTGACATCAATCAGCCGAAGCCGGAAAAGTATGAAATCATCGAGAACGAAACCGGCTTCGACGCCGAGACCATCATCACGGTTCGCAATCCACCCAATGCCTACAGGATCACCGGGACCAAAGAGCCGATGACCAGGCGGCATCAACGCAACAAATGGTTCATGCCGTTCTGCCGTCGTCTGGACATGGAATATCCGTCCGGCGTCCGGCACATCATCTTCAACTGCGCGACGCCGATCTCGGACGGTCAGATCCAGGTCGTTCAGCTGTTGTTCCGCAATGACAGCGAGGCGGACTGCTCGACGCAGGAGCTGATCGATTGGGACGCCGCGATCATTGCCGAAGATCGCGACATGCTCGAATCGACTGATCCGGACGCTATCGTCGATATGGGCCGTAAGATCGAGATGCATATGCCGTCGGACCGTCCCGGCATGATGATGCGGAGGCGCCTGCTCGATCTCCTTCGGCAGCATGGCGAGGAGGAGCGGCCGCGCTGATCGTTGGCCTCTCGCCGCCGGCGGACAATTTGCCGGACGCTACCGTAGCCAAGTAAGCCCCGAGATGATGGGTATCCGGGCAAAAAATTGCGCTGCGGACCATCGTTCTGAGGTGCGTCGGAAGATCTCACGCTCGCAAAGGGGGTCAACGGGCCCTTGGAGTTCTATTCGTTGAGCGGCACAGGGTCGCCTCATAGACTTGGGCTTCATAGGAATCCAGCAGAGGTCTTCTCCTGTCGTCGAATGCCACATAGTGCGGCATGTTGATGTGGTTCTCCAGATCCTTCAAGGTCTCCCACGTCTCGAAGACGAACATCTCATCTGCGTTCTCCAACGAGGGATAGTGGGAGTAGGCCAGATTTCCCTTCTCTCTCCTCGTGTTTTCGACGTTGTCCATCACAAAGGACAGGAGCTCATCCCGCTTTCCGCGCTTGAGAACATATTTGACCGACACGACTATGGTCATTTCGAAACATCCTTTCGAGTAGCGCCGTCGCATTAGGCGAGAGCGTTGATATTGGGATTATTGAATTGGCGCAGTCAACGCGCGTGTTCGCCGGCCTCAAGCCACTGCATAGAATTGTTGTTCGGGGAATAGATAGAGCTTGAGTATCACTCAAGGGGCCCACAAAAAAACTCGTTTGCCAGCTCCAACCTGCTTTGACCATCTCCGGAATGCCAATCGAGCCACTGATAGATCCCGCCGTTTCGATTGGTCGCAAGACACTGCAGGTGAGGGGAGCGCAATTTGAAGAAGATCGGCTTGATTGCTGGCGTCCTGGCCAGTTTGGCGCTGTTTTCAACCGCATGGGGCCAGACCAAATACGGGCCCGGGACATCGGCTACTGAAATTCGGATCGGCAACACCGTGCCATATAGCGGCCCCGCATCAGCCGTAGGTGCAATTGGGAAGGCCCTCGATGGCTATTTCGCGATGGTCAACGAAGGGGGCGGCGTGAACGGTCGGAAGATCCAGTTCATCAGCCTCGATGATGCCTATTCGCCGGCGAAGGCGGTCGAGCAGACACGCAGGCTCGTCGAAAGCGATGAAGTGTCTTTCATGCTCGCCAATACCGCCACGGCAAATATTTCCGCGACGCAGAAATACCTGACGATCAAGAAAGTCCCGACCCTTTTCGTCGTCAGCTCGGCGTCGAAATGGAACGACCCGGAGCATTTCCCATGGACGATGGCCTTGCCCTGGCAACCGCCATACGGAGACGAAGCCAAGATCTACCTCGATTATCTGAGATCGAAAAAGCCCGACGCACGCATCGCCATCCTCTACCAGAACGATGACGCCGGAAAAGAATATCTGAAGGCAACAAAAGAAACGCTCGGTGCTGCCGCAGACAAAGTCATCGCGGGCGCAGTGTCATTCGAGGTGTTGGATCCCACGGTTGACTCCCAGATCCTGACATTGCGCGCAACCGGCGCAGACGCACTCATGATCTACGGGGTAACCCCCAAGGCCTGTTCGCAGGCTCTGCGAAAGCTGCACGAAATCAGTTGGCAGCCGATCCGCTTCATTGCATCGAGCTGTGCCAATCCGGACGCAGTTCTCAAGCCCGCAGGGCTCGATGCCGCGGATGGCATCATGACCATCATGGCGTTCAAGTTCCCCGTCGCCGGCGAAGCGGACGATGCTGCGGTCAGCGAATACGAGACATTCATGAGCAAATATGTCCCGGGCGCCAATCCGTATGACACCTTCAATGTCTATGCCTACTCCCTCGGGCAGGCCACGATCGACCTTCTCAAGCGGGCCGGAGACGATCTCACTCGAGAGAACATCATGCGTGTTGCCGCGAGCATGCATGACGTGAAACTTCCGCTCCTGCTTCCAGGCATTTCGCTCAACACCAGCCCGACGGACTACCGGCCGTTGCGCGATGGCTTCATGGCCGAATTCAAGAACGGCCGCTGGAACGTCTTCGGAGACGTGATTCGATCGAAGTAACGAGCTGCGTGCGGAGACTTCAAGCCCCTTGCCGACAATGACGACGCTCAACTGGCGCATCGATCTCTTGCTCCGCAACCGATACATGGGCGTAGGCGACCGCAACGCGCACGGCGCCATCGCCTACGAACCCGCACGGCACCGCGACCGAGCCGCGTGGCTTCACTCAAGTCTTTCCGAACGGAGAGCAAAAATGACTGCGTGCGGTCTTCACCGGATGCTTACGATGCTGAAGAGGGCAGTTAGCCGATCTGGCGAGGAAACATCCCAAGCAGGTGCTGACTCGTCTTCGCAGCTCTATTCTATACTCTTTTTCGTCTTGGGCTTGCGGGCATCGAGTTCAATCCACTTGCGCTTATAATTTTCCTGAATGAAGGCACCAGTCCCGTAGATATGATCGCGCATCTTGGCTTCAGCACGATAGGCGTGGCCGGAGCGGATTGCTTCGAGAATTTCATGATGCTGCTGATGCACCAACTTCAACCGCTCGTAACCCGCAGTGTCGTTCCGATCAAACCAGTGCACTACCTGAGCCGATGCCAAGGGTATCCTGGTTACCCGATCAGTCGCATCAATCAAAGCAGTGTTGCCAGTCGCTAGAATTATGGTTCGATGGAAACGCGAATTCATTAGGCCCCAAGGTCGTCGCCCCTCCTCGGATAGATGGCCGATCGACAAGATTCTATCGCCGTCCGCGACAACAGCGGACAATTCCGCATCGATTTCACGACTCAGTCCCTTTTCAGCCAACAACCGCGCAGCCAAGCCTTCTAAGCTCTCGCGAACGACATAGGCGTCAAGGATCTCTTCCATCGTAAAGCCGCGCACGGTGTAGCCACGGTTCGGCCGATACTGCAGCAGTCCTTCTTGGTCGAGCACGACCAGCGCTTCGCGTATTGGAGTACGCGAAACGTTCAACATCTCGCTAAGCGGTACCTCCTGCATGTGGTCACCTTCGGAGAAGGTCCCCTGCAAGATCATATCGCGCAATCGATCGACTACGGTCTTTTGACGAATTGTCGACATGGCCTATGCTACTGCTTGCCCCTAGCCTCTACGCGACCAAATAAGGAAAATAGCTGACATTCCTTCGATTCTCCAGCAGACGGCCTACCTTGCCGTCGAAAAGTAACGCTTGAACTCCTGCCAAGGCCCGATCACATCGGACTGAAACTCCGTTGCATTATGCGCAAACGGCGTGATGGCAAGCGGGTAGCGAGTTTCGAACATAAACGATAGTCCGCCCTCAAGCTTTTGGGGCTTAAGCTCCGCCTCTCGCCCCATCTCCAGCGTTGTCACATCAGGTCCGTGCGGTGCGTAGTTGTTGTGAATTGACAACCCACCCGGTTGAAACCCCCCTGTCTTGCCTTGATGCATGCCCTTGATCAGCGTCACGACCTCGCAGACCGAATTGCGGTGAAAGCCCGGTGGCCGAAAGCTGTGTTCGGAAACCAACCAGCGCGGTGGCAATATCATCATGTCGACATTCGGCCCGCCAATGGGATCGGCGGGCGAGGTCAACGCGCAAAAGATCGAAGGATCCGGATGATCTACTGATACTGTGCCGAGTGCCACGAAGTCTTCCGCGTTGTACTTCAACGGAGTAAGACTACCACGCCAAGCTACGACGTCGAGCGGTGAGTATGCCGTCTCCGTCGCCCAGAGATTACCAGCGAACTTTTGCACCAGTTGAAATGTCCCGTTGCGATCCTCGTAAGCAGCAACAGGCGCCATAAAGTCCGCAGCGTTGGCGAGGCCATTAGATCCGATCAAGCCGAGCTCCGGCAAGTGGAAGGCCAAACCGAAGTTCTCGCAGACGAAGCCGCGCGAGGCTCCCTGCAAGAGTTCGACTCGGAAACGAATTCCTCGCGGTATAACCACGAATTCGCCCGGCACAGCATCCAATATTCCCATTTCCGTCGGGATACGCAGCTTACCGGTTTGCGGCATTACGATCATCTCACCATCGTTATTGGCGAAGATGCGTTCTGTCATCGAACGATTTGCTCGATAAAGGTGTATGGCGACGCCTGTATGAGCCATCGGATTACCCGCACCACACATCGTAGCGAGGCCATCTATAAAGTCAGCGGGCTCCCCGCTAACCTCAAATGGATCCCATCGCATGTTGTTTGGGAGAGGCGGCTCTTCAAACGGCGGTGTACAAATCAGCTTGTTGTCGATTCTCCTGTACTTCGGCGCCTGTACCGATGGGTGAATGCGGAACATATAAGTACGTCGGTTGCGCGACCGGATCGCAGAGAACGTCGTTCCCGAGATCAACTCGCTATACAAACCATAAGGCGCCTTTTGGGGACTATTCTGACCGCGTGGCAGCGCTCCTGGCAAAGACTCCGTCTCGAATTCATTCCCGAAGCCTGACATATAAACGAGGTCGCTATCGATCCTCGCACTTGGAGTTGTAGCGGCACGGTTGCTTTCGACGGCGATACTCATGGTTTGGACTCCATAGAAGGTAGGGTCATGATCGACTTTATTCGTCTTTCGCAGCTCAGTCTTCCGGCGCAATTTCTACGGACATCCGATCGTGATCGTCCTGGATAATTATTTGACACGACAGTCGTGAATTTGCGGCTCGGGAATCTGACGCATCCAAGAGGCCGTCCTCGTCTTGACCGATCGCCGGCAATCTCTCTGAATACTGTGGCTCCACAAAAACGTGGCAAGTGGCGCAGGAACAGCTTCCACCACACAGTGCCTCAATTTCGTGGATTCCGGCGTTTCTGATCGAATGCATGAGGCTGACTCCGAGCTCCGCATCAATCTCGTGGCGCTCGCCAGATCGCGTCATTACGTAAATGGTCACCATCAACTACTCCCGGTTGGCTAAGCGGCTTACACGGCGATTGCGCCGACGTGCCTAGTAATAGCGGACGGCGGGATCCCCGCTTGCCCGTCGTGAAACAGCTTCAGAACAGGTGGCCCGACGTGTCGGGCGGCGGCGATTCGTTTAGGCAAGCCGCCACCATCTGTAGCAATCGCGGAAGAGTGCCCCACTCGCTCGCCATGAGCACGACCAACTTAGCCAGAAACAGCTGCTCCCCTTGCGGTCCAGCCGCGTCGATGGCCTGTGCCAATTCGTCGTAAAATTGCTCGAGGTCGCCGAAAGCAAGTGCACTCATGTTGATCTCATTGAAGACAAGATGCATTAGCCGCCGTCGCCTGAACGTCAGCAAGATCGCCAACTGACAGAATTGTTCGAATCACATCCTTCACACGCCGTTTTGAGTTAGCGGTCCACCGGCTCGCCACGTGTTGGTCGGGTCGCAGAAGATAAAGCGCCGACTGCGATGCACCCCACCGTCGTGCGACGTTGCCTTCTACGTCGTGGATCACGGCATCTGCACCCGTCGGCGCTTCGCTATCTGAATCGATGACCGCTAGAAGCCTGATCGGAAGACCAGATGCCTTTAACTCAAAGACGTCCTGTCGGGCGTTGGACCAAAGCGTCTCATCCGAACCGAAGAGCACCACGTTAAATGCCGACGATAAGCTGTCGAAGAGGAATGGTGTTTCAGGGGTGCTTGGGTTGGTTCGCGCATTTAGAGCGGGAGCTCCCGAGCTCGGGCCCGCGTTAAACTCACAATCAGTCTCGTCAATTATCGATAGCACGCTATCGGCGTAGTCAATCGGGCGAGAAGTTCTCCAGTGCAACAAACCACGCGCAAATTCATGATCAAGCGACAACGAAAGAATTGCATGCTGCATAAGTTTGAAGCCCCGCGTGGGCGGAGCGACCATACGCGTACTGCGCGAAGCTTCCTGACAGATTTGTTGGGCGTCGGCTAAGCGCTCAGACGTATAAGTATCGACTATTTTGGGAGCAGCCTGCCCCCGAATGACGAATGCGAGTTTCCACGCCAAATTTATCGCATCTTGAACGCCGGTGTTCATTCCGCGCACGCCGAAAACCGGTAAGAGATGCGCGGCATCCCCAGCATATATAACCCGACCGTGATTATACTTGCTGAGGGTCAATGCATTCGGCTTGTAGAGGGTTACCCACTCAACCTCCCACGGCTGGGCGATGCCAATGTAATCCAGATGAGCCTGCATCTGCGCCCGAAATCGCTTTGGATCGAGCGCTTCATCGTCCGAAACGTCGTTCGGCACCTGATAGTCTAACCGCCAGATGTTTGGATGAAGCATGTGCATGATCACGGTGCGACCGGGCAGCCATGGGGTATCAAAATAGCAACGACGGCCCGGCGGTGCATCAAGCTCGATGCGAATATCACCGATGATGAACCGATCCTCGAACGAATTTCCCTCAAATCGCAAATTCTGAAGTTTTCGAACAGCAGAGCGAGCGCCATCGCACGCCACCAACCAGTCTGCTTTCAGTGCGTACTCTCCTGCGGGCGTATCAAGAAGCAGGTTGACGCCTCCTGGATCATCAAATTCGAGTTCGACTAACTTGGTTTGAAATCGCAGGTCTACTCCGACTGCAAGAGCGCGTTCCACGAGTATTTTTTCCATGAAACACTGCGGAATATTTGTCAGGGGTGAAAACTTGTCATCGCTAACAACAGGTATTTCAAGTTCGTGTACAATGCGGCCGCGATAATAACTCCGCCCCTTGTTCCACAGGATCGCATCTCGGAGAAACTCTCTTGCGACGCCGGCTTGCTCAACGATCTCCATGGATCGTCTCGTGAGCGCGGCGGCGCGACTGCCACCGCTCACCTGAGCTTTGGCATCGACGACGATGCTCTTTATGCCGAAAGCAGCCAACTGGATTGCAAAGATCAGGCCGATCGGGCCCGCGCCAACGATAGCAATCGGATGCGATTCTTGCGCACCTGGATTGTCCATCTCACTTGGTCGAACAAAGGGATAGATCTCATAATCGAAATAGCTCGATTTATGAGGAGTTGTGTTCGGAGTGTACATGGTGATTGCTTCACGTATTGAGCAAAGACGTCAGTTTCCTGCTGTTATGCGAGCTCGACGTCTAACGGAACTTTGTCGTATGTCCGCAGACAATTGTTTAGCCTGATTGTTGGTTGCTCACGAAGCGACAACGACCGAATTCGCTTCACCAAAGCATTGAGCAACGCATCTGCCTCGAACCGTGCGATCATTTGCCCGATACATCGATGAATACCTGATCCGAAACCCAAGGGGAGCGCTGATTGCTTTCGATGCAGATCGAACGCATCCGGCCTGTCCCACTTACGCTGGTCGCGATTGGCGCAGCCTGGAAACAATTGAACCTTGATATTGGGAGCTAACTTGCGCCCTTCGAATTCGATTTCATGCGTCGTAGTCGTGCGAAAGAGCGTACGGGCTGATGATTCCAATCGGTGCGCCTCTTCAAAGGCATTTTTCAGAAGTCCCGCATCACTCTTGACCATGGCCCACTGATCGGGATTCTCCGCTAGGAAGCGGAGGGAGCTGCAGATCACGCTAATTGTCGTGTCCATCCCCCCCGCAAGAAAGACCGAAGTAGCCCAGCCGAACTTCCTTCAGGCAATCTTCCAGCCTCCTCGGCCTCATAGATCAGCTCGCCGAAGCCGTTCGGCAGCATCGCCTTACGTTCCTGCTGAGCCTCGTACCACTGAGCTACCTTAGAAGCTTCGACAAGACTCTGGTCGTAGAGGTCGTTCTTTGGACCCAATGTATTGAAATTGTGATGTCCAATAATCCGAAGCTTATCCACGTCGGGAATAACACCCAGCGCCTCTGGCCCAACCTTGAAAACGAATGGTTCCACGAGATCGCTCATCGCATCAAACGATGTGCGCTTCGCGAGCAGAGCTTCGACGAGAACGTCCGCGTCGCTCTCAAATTTCTCTTTCCAAGTTCGCGTGATCTTGGGTGAAAGAATTTCCGTTAGGACCGCTCGGGTTTGCGTATGAACCGGCGGATCGACTTCGATGATTGGGCTAGGAACGCGCCAGGAGCCGCGACTTCTTATGTCTGAGAGACTAGCGCCTCCCGAAGAAGGAAATCTCACAGGGTCATCGAATACGGCCCTCGTTTGATCGTATCTGGCGACACCATAGGTGCCGTACTGCGATAACCAGAAGATCGGACCAGCTTCTCTCAAATCATCATAGAAAGAGTATGGTTCTCGAATGACGTCGCGGTCGAATGGATCTCTGTCGATCACCGGCAGCCGATCAATAGATGGTTGTTCGATCACCCTCTCCTCCCTTGAAATCATTGAGCTCAACCTCCGGCTCGGTAGAGCAGCGGGGTGCGGCGGGCTCTTTCATACGCCGTTCCGGACACGACAGCAATAGAATTGCATACATAAAAACGAGATAGATATTTTAGCGTAGTAAAATAATAGTAATTAGAGTGAGATATAAAGCCATATGCGCTGTATGCAAATTCTGTCAGTTGCTAATTTTGTAGATGGTGAGGTCAATATGCAATTCAGTTTGCATACATGAGATCGCCTTGCTTCGGATTTTTAGGGCCAATCACCGAAATGGATCCACGAGGGCAATCGCGCGGGCCTTGCGGCTTCGCTGATGGGAAGACGATCGGCCCGAAGACATCCCGGGCGCCGGCCGCGAAGCGGTTGACGCCGGGGCGGGGATGCTCAAGCAATCGGACGAAGTTTTCTGCGAACGGTGGGGCGAGAACCCTACGACCAGCACTTCTGCGGCGAGGAGTTCTTCCGGCAGCGGCCGGCGGTCGATCGTTTGTCCACGGTCAAGCCCAAGAACGTAACGTTCCTGACCAGGCGAAGCTGCTAAAGCGCGCGCGAGAAATTCCCGCGGCTGGCGCAGCCCAACGCGGTGCCGTTGCGCTCGTGGTCTGGATCACGTCGTCGATGCTAGAGATTGTCACCATTTACGATAGGCGGCTGTCGCCGGCTCTCAGCGGTCGCGATGATTGGCGTGATTTGGGCGCATCGGGCAGGCGTGCTTGAAGGGTTGCCGCAAAGGTCAAAGCTCCAGGGCGTTGCGGATCAGAACGAATAGATTTTCGATTGCCGCTTGATCGGGGATTGACCGTTCTGGAAAATCTAGTCGTTGCGAGTTCCAGTTGTAGCAGCTGAATTCGAGCATGCTCATCAGGGCCGATGCTGCGATCTCGGCATCAAGCGTGGCGCATTTGCCGAGGGCTTGCTGTTTGCGAATGCGGAACGCGAAGCGTTTAATGCCGTTTTCACGAACCTGCCGCCATAGCGCGGCGATTTCGGGATTGATCATGCCTATCTCGAAAAGACTGGCTACGACCCCGTAATATTGCTGATATTTGGACCAATAGAGCTCTGTGGACGCTCTTATTGCTGCGCTTGCGTCCTTTTCGAATTCCGCTGCTTTAGGGCTATCAGCGAGAAGATCGCTAAAAAACTCGTCGACACATGCAAAGAAGATTTCCTGCTTATCGGAAAAGTACCGGTAGAAAACGCCAACGGCCTTGCCCGCTTCGCTGCAAATGTCGGTGATGCGAGCGTTCTGGAAGTGATCGCGGCTGAACACGATCCGCGCTGCTTCTAACAGCCGCGCGCGCGTGACTTCCGACTTGCGACGACTGCTGCGCCTTGCTGCAATGAGGTTGGCCATGGTGAAGCCGTACCCCAATTTCCGACTGCTCTCAACAATGTTCGGCTAGACCATTTGTGAGGACTAGAACGTCGCGTTCGATCGCGTGAGCAGTAAACGCATATCGATTGTCATCGAGTTTCCAGAATGCAGTGCGGATGGTATCGCCAGGTAACACGGGGGCGCTGAAGCGGACGTCGAAGCGGCGCAACTTTGCCCCGTCATAGCCGGTGATCGTCCGAATGAAAGCGTGGCAGGCGACGGCATAAGTGCAGGCGCCATGTAGGATGGGGCGGCTGAATCCTGCTTGGCGCGCGACTTCAGGATCGGCGTGCAGCGGATTTGGGTCGTTGTTGAGGCGGTAAAGCAGAGCGCTTTGCGGCAGGGTTGGCAGTTCGCAGAGAAAGTCCGGCTCTCGCTCGGGAATTTCCGCTGGCGGCAGAGCGCGGCCGGTTTGGCCGCCGAACCCGCCATTGGCGCGAAGCAGAAATTTGCCCGTGACGATGGCGAGAAGGTCATCCGTTTTTGCGTCGCGTAGGCTCCGTTCGAAGCTGAGGACCGCGCCTTTCTCTACGCCCCTGTCCAGGATTTCCTTGATTGCCATCCGGCTTTTGACGCTGCCTTCGGCCGGCAGGGGACGGACTTGGGTGAGGCCGCTCTCGATGTGGAGCATGTGCGCAAGATCGATGCCGTTGGCGGGGTCAAACAACCAGTCGATTTCCATACCGAGGACATGCGCCATCGAAGGAAAGGCGCGCAGGTTGCGCTCATAGACATAAGCAAGTTGCCGAGGATCGAGAGGGTCCGAGCCGAGTCCGACGCTGAGCGCGTATAGCATGGCGTCGCGCACCGCATAGGTCCGGACTTGGTCCGAAAAAGGCGTAGTGATCAGGCGCGTATATTCGAGTGGCATCGGCATCTCCTCCGTCCCTGCCGGACACTGCCTTCTACCCTTGACAACAACCGGAGGCAACAATAATGAAACTGAAATCACTTTCACTTTTGGCGGATCGCATCGATGCCGCGCCATTATGGGAGAAAGCAAATGGGCGTGGCCCGACGACTTGAAGGCAGAGTTGCGCTGATCACAGGGGCGGGTAGGGGGCTCGGCGCTGCCTATGCGCTTAGCATGGCGCGCCATGGTGCCAAGATCGTCATCAATGATCTGGGTGTCGGATTGAATGGTGGCCAGGAGGAAAGTGATCCGGCTGCGGAAGTGGTGGCGGCCATCCGCGCGGGCGGCGGAGAAGCCATTATCGACCACAGCGATGTCGCGGATTTCGATGCGGCAAAGCAGATGGTCGATCTGGCGGTGGACACCTTCGGCAGTCTCGACATCCTCGTCAACAATGCAGGGATTCTGCGGGATCGCATGCTCGTGAACATGAGCGTCGAGGAATGGGATGAAGTCATTCGGGTCCATCTGCGCGGCCATTTCTGCACAACGAGCCATGCCGCCACCTATTGGCGTGACCGCGCGAAGAGCGGTCGCCGCGATAGCGTGGTGATCCAGACGAGTAGCATCGCCGGACTGCACGGCAATATCGGCCAGACGAATTACTCGACCGCGAAATCAGCCATTGCGACCATGGCTTATCTCAATCACCTCGAACTCAATGATCGACTCGGTGTGAGGGCCTATGCGATTGCGCCCAACGCGCGCACGCGACTAACGCTGAACTCCCCGGGAGCGGCGCACCTCGTCCGCGAAGTCGGTCCGGGCGAATTCGACTACTTTAACCCGGAGAATGTCGCCAAATTCGTCTCCTGGCTCGCCGCCGAAGATTGCCCGGCGCCTTCGGGAACGATCTACAGCATCGATGGCGACACAGTGCGCCGTTACGACGGCTGGCGCATCGCGAGCACGATCACGAACAACGGGCAACAGTGGACGCTCGACGCGCTCGACGCGAACGCGGCCACGCTCGCTAGGGGGCATGAAAGGGCATTTACGCCGCTTTCCGAAGTTCTAGCTCCGCGCTGATCCAGATCGAGAGCGCCATGCCGCAGTCACGCCCACTTCCCGAACCGACCCCCGAAACATTGCCGTTCTGGGAGGCCGCGAGGAAAAACGAACTCCACTTGCAACGTTGCGCGGATGGTTGCGGCAAGGCCTATTTCCCGCCGCGCAGATTCTGTCCCCGATGCGGCAGCCGCAACACGGAATGGTTTCGCGCCAGCGGGCGGGCAACCTTGTACAGCTATGTGATCAGCCATCGGCCCGCGCCAGGTTTCGCTCCGCCCTATGCAATCGCCGTGGTCGAACTGGACGAGGGGCCGCGCATGATGACGAACATCGTCGGCTGCGAGCAGACGCAAGATGCGCTTCGTCTCGACATGCCGCTGACGGTGGTCTTCGCGCAACAATCGGACACGATTACTCTGCCGTTCTTCACGCCGGTGACGGGAGACTGAATGATGGGCCATTCGATCGCCGTCGTCGGCGCTGCCGAGACGACCGACATGGGACGAATCCCGCATCTATCCCAAATCGGGCTGCATGCCGACGCTGCACTCAACGCGCTGGCGGATGCTGGGCTGAGCGCGTCAGATATCGACGGCGTCGCGACGGCGCACGAATCCCCCATCGCGCTATGCGGGTATCTCGGGATCACGCCAACCTGGGTCGACGGGACTGGGGTCGGCGGCTGTTCCTTCCTGATGCATGTCCGGCATGCGATGGCGGCGATCAAAGTTGGTCTGTGCAGAACGGTTCTCATCACCCACGGTGAAAGCGGCAAATCGGGGATTGCGACGACGCCGTTGCCGATCCCAGTTGCGGGATCGCTCGAGGGGCAGTTCGAAGCTCCCTTTGGCGCTGTCTGGGCGCCGACGATCTTCACGGTACCAATGCTGCGCTACATGCAGCGCTACGGTGTGACCGAAGAGCAGCTCGCCTTAGTGCCGGTGATCCAGCGGGAGTGGGCTGCCCGCAATCCGCGCGCGACAGCCAAGGACCCGATTTCCATCGGGAACGTGCTTGAGTCCCGGATGATATCCTATCCGTTCCGCTTGTTGATGTGCTGTCTCGTCTCGGACGGTGGCGGCGCGATCATATTGACCTCGGCGGATCGTGCGACGGATTTCGAACGACCTGTCTATATCGCCGGCGCGGGGGAGAGTGCCGAGACGACGATGATCAGTCAAATGGCTGACTTCACCACGTCGAGCGCGTTTCGCGTCTCGGGCCGGCTGGCGTTCGAGCAGGCTGGCATAAGTCACGCGGATGTCGATCACCTGATGATCTATGACGCGTTTGCGCATCTTCCGTTCTACGGCCTGGAGGATCTGGGCTTTTGCCGACCGGGCGAGGCGGCGGCGTTCATTGCGGAACGGCACACCGCGCCTGGCGGGCGATTGCCGACCAACACCAACGGTGGCGGGCTCAGTTATGCCCATTCGGGCATGTACGGAATGTTTGTGCTGCAGGAATCGATACGCCAGATGCGCGGCGTCGCGCCCGCCCAGGTGGAGGGTGCGAAAATATCGGTAGCTCACGGCGTCGGCGGCTGGTTCTCCGCGAGCAGTACGATCGTTTTCACGAACGAGCGCTCGTTGTGAGGCCAATCACGACCAACGTGCGTGCATGATTTAGTGGTCGGATAGCCGGATAGGGCGACGGCGCACCGGTCCAAATCGGATCAGCCGTCGATGGGATGGTCAATTAGAAAAAGCCCGTTGGGAGGATGTCGATGCGAGCCAATGATTATGGCGACATTTGTGCACGTCTGACCGCCCAGGGGGCGCCCTTTGAAGTCGCATTGAAACGTTTTGGGGATCAGGAACTTCTCAGCTGGAAGCGCGCGCCATCGACTCTTCGGATCATCTTTGAAAGCAGCCGCGCGCGTGGAAACAAGCCGTTCATAGTCCTCGAGGACGAGCGGTTAAGCTACGCCGATCACTACCGTCTGGTGGCGCGATGCGCGGTGGCGCTGCGCGACATCTATGGTATTCGAAAGGGGGATCGCGTAGCGATCGCGATGCGAAATCTCCCCGAATGGTCGATTGCCTTTTGGGCCATCGTTTCCATCGGCGCAGTTTCGGTGTCGATCAACGCGTGGATGACCGGAGCCGAAATGGGCTACTGCTTGGCTGACAGTGGCAGCCGGGTCTTGATTGCCGACGAAGAGCGGCTGGAGCGCTTGTCGGAGTTTCTTCCGGCTCTTGGCTTGGAAGCGGTCGTGGTCGTCCGCAAAGAAGGGGGCGCGGTGGATGACGCCGTCCCGTGGTCGCGACTGATCAACGGCGCGGCCGAGGAATTGCCCGACGTCGAAGTGAATTCAGACGATGACGCGACCATCCTTTATACATCCGGAACGACGGGCAATCCGAAGGGGGCGCTCGGCTCGCACGCCGCAAGCTGCAATAACGCCATCAGCACCCGCTTTCTCACTGCGGTCGACAGGCTGGCGAAGGGGCAAGCCATCGACAGCACTAGCCTCGACGGCACGGATGACAGCGTTCTGCTGACCGTGCCGCTGTTCCATGCCGGTGGATGCCAGAGCGGCTTGATCTTCACAATGTTCGGCGGTGGCAGGTTGGTGATGTTGCCCCGCTGGGATGGCGCGCAAGCGCTTGAGCTTATCGTGCGGGAACGGATTACTCACCTGGCCGCGGTGCCAGCCAACTATATCCAGTTGCTCGATTTGGTCGAGCGAGAACAGGCCAACGGAAAGCTGGTGACGGTCCGGTCGGTGCTTGTCGGCGCTGCGTTGCCACCCGTCAACTTGCCGGCACGTCTGCGCGCGGTCATGCCGCAAGCTGCGATCGGAACAGGTTATGGCCAGACCGAATGCACGCAGATCGCAACATTGTCGGCCGGCGGAGAATATATTGACCATCCTAGCAGTTGCGGACGTCCGATCCCAATTTGCGAGATCAGGATAGTCAACGACCAAGGCGACGATGTTGCCGCTGGCGAGATCGGCGAATTGCTTCTGCGCAGCCCGACACTTGTCAAAGGCTACATCAACCGTCCCGAGCAGACCGAGGAAGCGTTTGCGGGCGGTTGGCTGCGAACCGGCGATTTGGTGCATCTCGATGAAGAGGGGCGGCTCTACATCGACGATCGCAAGAAGGACATGGTCATTCGCGGCGGGGAGAACATCTACTGCATAGAGGTCGAGCAAGCGCTCTGCAGCCATCCCGACGTCGAGGAGGCGGCTGTCTACGGCATCCCGCACCCGGTTCTTGGAGAAGTGCCGGTAGCAACCGTTTATCTGAGAACCGCCGCG
Source organism: Bradyrhizobium jicamae (assembly GCF_018130695.1). Classification (GTDB taxonomy): domain Bacteria; phylum Pseudomonadota; class Alphaproteobacteria; order Rhizobiales; family Xanthobacteraceae; genus Bradyrhizobium; species Bradyrhizobium jicamae_B. Next base: position 236,626 of record NZ_JAFCJX010000012.1, read on the forward strand.
AGCGCGAGCGAGGAGGAATTGCTGGCGCACGTTTCGCGAGGGTTGGCGAAGTTCAAGGTGCCTGTCGAAGTCCATCTGGCAAACGCGCCGCTTCCCCGGAATGCCAACGGAAAAATCCTGAAACGCACGCTGCGCGCCGGGCTGGTCGATGGCACTTGATGGTCTGAATTGACCGACGGGAGTTGATCCGACATGAATTCTGAATTCACCGAGCAGACCCAATCGTTCGCGATCCGGCGGCCAGTGGCTTCGCAGCGAGGGTGCTGGACGGCAGGCAGATCTCTGACCGTGCGCTCCTATTTCGAACGCCTGCAGCGCAACCCGCACGACACGCGTCGTCGTTTCCCGAGTGACACGCCATGAATTTCGATTTCTCCGACGAACAAAAGCAGATGCGCGACGCGGCGAGACAATCTCTCGCCGAAAAATGTCCGCCGAAAGCGGTACGTGAGGTGCTGGACGGCAAGGCGACCCACGACAAGGCCTTGTGGGCGGGCCTCGCCGAGATGGGGTTTCTCGGCGTCGCGATCCCGGAAGAATTCGGCGGCGCCGGCGCCGGTCATCTCGAACTTTGCGTGATCGCCGAGGAAATGGGCCGCGCGCTGGCGCCTGTGCGGTTTTCTTCGACGGTATATCTCGCGGCCGAGGCGTTGCTCCTGGCGGGCTCTGACGCGCAGAAGCAGAAATGGCTGCCGAAGATCGCCGCCGGTGAAGCGATCGGCACGCTGGCGCTGTTCGAGGGCAAGGGCAATCCGGCGCCGCAGGGCATCAAGCTGCAGGCATCTGGCGGCACGCTCAACGGTGTCAAGAAACCGGTGCCGGATGGCGCCATCGCCGATTTCGCGGTCGTCGCTGCGCGTACCGGGTCGACCAGACGCGACGCCGATATCTCGCTTTCCTTGGTCGATCTCAAGGCCGGTGGCGTCGAGGCGCGGGCGCTGACCAACATCGATCCGACCCACGGCCAGGCCGAGTTGACCTTCAAGAATGCCAAGGCCGAGCCGCTCGGTGCTGCCGGCGAAGGCTGGGGCATCCTCACGCAGGTGCTGGATCGCGCTGCCGTCCTAATGGCCTTCGAGCAGCTCGGCGGCTCCGACCGCGCGCTGGAGATGGGTCGCGATTACGCGCTCGACCGTATCGCCTTCGGCCGTCCGATCGGCTCGTTCCAGGCTGTGAAACACATCCTCGCCGACATGTATGTCTCGGCAACGCTTGCACGTTCGAACTGCTATTACAGCGCCTGGGCGCTCTCGACCAACGCTGCCGATTTTCCGGAAGCGGCGGCTGCCGCCCGCATCAGCGCGACTCAGGCGTTCCAGCATTGCTCCAAGAACAACATCCAGGTCCATGGCGGCATGGGTTTCACCTGGGAGTCGGACTGCCACATATACTACCGCCGCGCCAATGCGACTGCAGTGGCACTCGGCAGTCTCTCCTATTGGGAGCGCCAGCTGATCGACCGCATGCGCAAGAAGAACGCGGCGTAAGGACACTTCAAGCATGAACTTCGACGATACCCCGCAGGAGGCCGCGTTCCGCGCCGAGGCGAGGGCCTGGATCGCGGCCAACGCGCCGAAACAGTACGAGGAAGAGCTGCGCAAATCCTCGCTCGGCGGTACCGTGCTGAAGAACGTCAACATCCTCGAGGTCGCAAAGGCCTGGCAGAAGAAAAAAGCCGATGCCGGCTGGGCCTGCCTGCACTGGCCGAAGGAATATGGCGGCCGCGGGTCTTCGTCGATCGAGTGCGTGATCTGGCAGCAGGAGGAAGGCCCGTTCGGCAAACTCTCCGGCATGTTCTTCATCGGCCACGGCATGTGCGGCCCGACCATCATGGCGTTCGCCGGCGAGGCGGAGAAGAAGAAATACCTGCCGCCGCTGGCCTCGGGCGAGAAGGTCTGGTGCCAGTTGTTTTCCGAGCCCGCCGGCGGCTCCGACATCGCGGGGCTGCGCACCCGCGCCGAGAAGCGGGGCGATAACTGGATCATCAACGGCCAGAAGATCTGGACTTCGGGTGCGCATTATTCGGACTACGGCATCCTGCTGACCCGCACCGATCCGGCCGTCGCAAAACACAAGGGCCTCACCATGTTCTTCCTGGATATGAAGAGCCCGGGCGTCGAGATCAGGCCGATCAAGCAGGCCAGCGGCGCGTCTGACTTCAACGAGGTCTATTTTGCCGACGTGACGATTCCGGACTCGCAGCGGCTCGGCGCCGTCAATGACGGCTGGAATGTCTCGCTGACCACGCTGATGAACGAGCGCATGTCGATCGGCGCCGGCGTCTCCACCGGTTTCCCCGAGCTGTTCGATTTCTGCAACAGCCTGATGCTGGAGGATGGCCCCGCGATCCAGGATCGCAGCGTTCGTTCCAGACTTGCGAATTATGCGGTGAAGGCGAGCGGGCTGAAGTACACCTCGATGCGCGCGATCTCGGCGCTGTCTAATGGCGAGCGCCCGGGACCGGAGAATTCGATCGGCAAGCTGGTCTTGGGCGCGATGCTGCAGGACATTGCGAGCTATGCAATGGACCTAGAAGGCGCGGCCGGTGCGTTGACCAGCGCTGACGAGGAGATCGTCAACGGTCAGTTCCAGCAGATGCTGCTGACTTCGCCGTCAATGCGCATCGCCGGCGGTACCGACGAGATCCTGCGCAACATCATCGCCGAGCGCGTGCTTGGCTTACCTGGCGACATCAGGGTCGACAAGGACGTGCCGTTCAACAAGATTCCGACCAAGGGCCGATGATCCTCGTGTCCCGGGCGCGGTGCAGCGTGAAACGCTGCTCGTGGCGCGGGCGCCGCTGATATCGAGCAGTAGCGAACTCGCCGCCTCGGTTTTGTCGGACACTTCGTTCTCCTTCTTATTCGTTCTCGAGCGCGCGCCGCTTGGCCTCGGCGTCGATGGTTTTGGCGAGACCGGATGCCGCGATGTCCTTGCGCTATCGATTTGGTTGCGGCGCTCACCCGCGACCGGAATAGAAATTCAAATGGCGACGCGCAGCTGCGCGGCCGGTGCTGTCCGTTCAGCCGCCCCATTCGACCAATTTTTCTGCGATCTCCTTGACGGCCTGATCGTTTCCCTGTGGGTAGTGACCCACGTTGCGGATCTTGACGTCAGTACAGCGCCCAGAGGCAGCCCTAGAGTAAGCTGCAATTCCGGACGGAAACACAATCTGATCCGCCGTATAATCCATGTTCAACACCGGTACTGAGGTCTCGGCGAGGCATGCCGGGCCATCCGCGCGACTGTGATCCAAGCTCCACTGGCTCAGAAACGAACGAAAGGTCGACCAACGTGCCGTCCCGTTAGGGCCGCGGTTTATTGTTTGAGGATTGCCCCAGATCGAGCCAACTGCACGGTCGTTGGAATCTATCGTGAGGTCAAGATTGCGGGGGTCGGCCATTGTTCGATGCACCAGGAGTGCCTGATCATTCACGTTAGAAGGATCGGTATCGAAAGATGCAATGGCGTTCACCGCGCATTGCGCAATTCGACGAACGCGTGCCTGTTGCGCCGTACGGTAACGGATGAGCCAGTCCTCGTCGTATGGGGGACCATGGCGTACATCAAACATATCAAAATCCGGATCCGTCTTTGCCGGGTCGTGTTCATCGAGAACTGCGGGATCAATCATGTCCGCGAGAGTTCTTGCTCGCCCCAAATGAGCGCAAAGCAAAGCGACCGCATCGGCCGGAGGAAAGTCATCGGGATGCAGATCGATCCGACGTCCGTCAGGTGTGGTGCTGATCGTAAGTCTCTCGGCTTGCTGTTGATAGAATGAAACGAGAGAGCCGCCACCTGAGTTGCCGATCAGAACCACTTTGTGAAAGCCCTGCTGGCGTAGAAAGCGCACCCCCGCTCCGAGATCCTGAATAGCGCGTTCCATCAGCAACATAGAGTCATTACCGAGATAGCGCGTATTGAGTGCCAAGATCGCACGCCCGCGCTGTCGAAGCGGCTCCAACAAGTAATGGCCCATGAAATTGTTAGTGGGATGGATCACGAGATAGGCGACACGGCGTGCCGGCTCAGGATCTTCCCATCGACCGTAGATGCGCGGATTGCTCATCTGGATGCCGCTTTGGCTTTCCATTTGAGCCCCTTGTTTGACTTCCAAGGTGAGAAGATTGCTGATCATCAGGAAACCAGTTCGGGCGTGCGATGTTTCGATCGCGCTGCTCAGATTCATTGCGACGCAGGCTTTTGCGGAGCGCCGGCAAACTCACGCGTAATGTATGCAAATATATTAAATTCCTCAAGAAGAAAAGTAATTCATTGAATAATATACTCTTTTAGCTTATCTATTGCATCTTTAGTATAGTTGTGATGATATTTTGCATACACAGTGATCGCTGCACCGGGGGGAGTCGGATGAGTGTCGCTATCGTCGCGAATTCGAAGGTGAGAGCGAAATCATCGCCTCGCGACAAAAGATCCGAGGGCTCCGAGGTCGGACGCACCTTCCGAGCACCGCCGCAAGTGCTTCGCATGGGGATCGGCGCGCTGATAGACGGCTCGTCGGCCAAGGTCATTCTGTTTCGTGCGCCGGCAGGTTTTGGCAAGACGACCGCGATGCTGCAGCACCGGCGCCGGCTAAGAGAGCGGGGTATCACCACGGCATGGTTGACGCTCGATGGCGCAGACAATGATATCTCGCGCTTTGTTGACCGTCTCGATGCTGCGGTGGAAGACATCCCACTTGACGGTCGCGCGACTCTTTCCGCCGCGCGCAACGCCGTCGCTAGGTCCCGAGCCGTCGCGGAACTGGCGCTCGATCTTGTGGAGCGCCTATCGAACCGCGTCGAACCGTATACCTTGTTCCTCGATCAGTTCGAGCACGTCGAGACACCCGCTGTATTGGCGCTGGTTCGCCAAGTACTAGAGAATCTGCCTCGCCATGGGCAGTTGGTAATCGGTTCGCGCGGCCTGCCGGATCTTGGCCTGGGCCGCCTGCGTGCTCATGGGCACTTGCTGGAAATCGAAGCTTCAAGCCTACGCTTTTCGATCGAAGAGACTACAGAGTTCTTTGCTCGTCACCGGCATACGGCCTTGACCCTGGACGATCTGTCAGGGCTGCAGCAGAAGACGGACGGCTGGGTGACCGCACTATCGCTGGCTTCGGCCGCTCTAGAGCATCACCCCGCTCATCGGGACTTTATCAGACGCTTTTCTGGATCGGATCGTTCGCTAACGGACTATCTGGTCGAAGAGATTCTGGCCAAGCAATCGACGAACGTGAGGGAGTTCCTGTTGCGCACGAGCGTTCTCAAGTATCTGAGTGCCCCGTTGTGCAACGCGTTGCTGCCGGAAGAGAACAGCGCGGTGATGCTACGGCAACTCGAGTCCGCGAGCGTTTTCGTTACGCCGATTGAAGGCGAAGAGCGGACCTACCGCTACCATAGCCTCTTTTCGGACTTCCTGCGGGCACAACTAGTGTTGGAGCTGCCCGAAGAGCCGCCGCGTTTGCACTGCTTGGCAGCGAGCTGGTACGAAGCGCAGCAACGGCCGGTGCCAGCGATCGATCACAATATTGAAAGCGGTGACTTCGAACACGCAATTCACCTTTTGGAGCGCCACGCAACGTCGCTGCTGTCCGAAGGGCGGGTGCGACTGTTGTCACGGTGGTTCTCAGCGCTACCTGCTGGCGCGCTACGTGACAAGCCGATGCTGCGGGTCGTTGAAATTTGGGCGAGGACCGGGACCTGGGGCCCTCATCGGGGCATGGAACTGTTACAAAGCTCTGACCTTGAGGCGTCGCGGGACGAACAAGTGCTCCCTTATATCCGTGCGCTACGCCCGGTTCTTTTGGCAGCGATGGATCGTTATGAGGACGCCAATAAAGTTGGACGCGAGGCCCTGTCCATGCTGCCAACCTCAGTCCCGCTCGCCGATGCGCTGCTGGCCAATTCGATGGCAGCCGTCCTGTCGGTACTAGGGGAAGAGAAAGAAGCGAAGCGCTTGCTTGAAGCAGCTCGCCGCACCCAAGGCGAATCAGTAAGTGCGTTGAACATGATGTACTCGGAGACCGTGGACGCGATCAGCGACCTACGTGCGGGACGCTTGCGTGAGGCCACCGCCCGTTTCCGCGTGGCCACGATTGCAAAGGGTACAGCTTGGTCTGGTGTGTTGTACGCTGAAACCCTTTACGAAGGTAACGACCTGCAGCGCGCCACCCAACTTCTGCGGGTCTACATGCCTCTGATCGGGAAAATTGGCGCGGCCGACCAAATGATCCTCGGCCATGTCATGCTGTCACGCATCGCCTTTAGTAGCGGGGATGTCGATCAAGCCTTCGAACATCTGGCCGAGCTCGAATACATCGGTCGTCAGCGACAGTTGCCTCGCGTCGTGGCGAGCTCGAAACTAGAGCGGGCGCGCGTAAGGTTGCTGCAGGGTTACGAGCAAGCTGCCAAGGACGAACTAGACCGAGCGAATGACCGCGAAGTCTGGCAACGCGTCGGGCGGCTACGCCTCCCGGCCAACGATCTCGAAGATATGGAGCTCGGTCAGTTGCGGTGGGCAGTCCTAGCGGGCAAGCCGCAGGAAGTCCTGACCCGACTTGAGCGGGCGATCAGTGATGCTAAAGCGGCTTCGCGCGATCGCCGTGCACTCAAGCTCCTTCTGATACTCGGTATCGGACAATATCGCGCCGGAAATGCTTCTGCGGCAGTTGCAACAATGCAGCAGGTACTGAAGGTGGCCTGCGGCGAAGGCTTCGTCCGGCTGATCTTGGACGAAGGCTTTCACGCAGGCCGGTTGCTCAAGCTATTTGAATCAGCTTATCGAGCCAACGGTGGCGCCTGCCGTGATCCGAGGTTCACAGAATACCTGCGACGATTGTTACTGGCCTTCGGTCCCGTATTGACCGAAGCTGAAGTCGTCGAAGCACAATCTCCGAACGCCCCGCTGGAGCCGTTGACCTGTAAGGAGATGCGAGTGTTGCGTCTATTAACGGAGGGCGGCTACTCCAACAAGGTAATCGCAAAAAAGCTTTTTGTTTCCGATAGCACCGTGCGTACCCATTTGCGCAACATCAATGCCAAACTCGATGCTCGCAGCAGAGCCCAGGCGGTCGCGATTGCACGCCGCCTCGGTATGATCGGCTGAGACTCGATCAGGGTCGGGAAGGATGGCAATGACATTCTACATTCGTCTCGATGCGGGCGGGCTTTAACACCGACATTCTCCCAGGCAGGAGGCGCTCTACGCCACCTCACCGTTCACGCGGCAATAGGTCGGGAAGTAGGGCTGGGTCAGCTCCGCGCGAGCGCGTAGGCAACCTCCGTTTCGTCGAAACAAAGCTTCTTGCCGCCTTATCGAGCAGGCCGCAGAGGGCGAAGACGCCGGTCCACGCAACGGCACCGATCTAGCTGCGGACGACGATGTCGATCGGCGCCGGTTACGTCGGCTGCGTTCAGGTCGCTCGCCTCATAACTCCAAAAAAGGCTCAAGGAAAGGGAGCTCGGCGGAACGTCAAATCGTCGGTTTAGACGAAGACAGCTTAGACAAGAGATCTTATCAACCTCCCTAACTAACAGCGAGGGGGGAAGATGATTGAGGGCCAATCCAAGGCTCAGTGGCGGGTCTTCTCGTCATGACTGCCCCCCATCAAATAAATAGTTCGTCTAGTCCTCCGGCGGGACCCGCTGCGGAAGGAGCCTACAGGCGATCCATCACAAAGATTGTTATGTTCATGGGGGGCTTTCATGATGAAAGGCTACAGCAAAGCAATAGCGATGACGTCCATCGCGACTCTCGGTGCGATCAATATCGCGTGCGCAGCGGACTTGCCGACCAAGACCGCTCCTGTGAAATTCGTCGATGCTCCGTTCTTTCTCATAAACGACAATCGACTGACCTACGCTTATGATTTCGACACTCCATCTACAGGTTTCGGTCGTCCGGGTACAAATACCAAAACCAATCGGCAAGTAATTGCTTTTACTCACTTCGATGCTTGGGCTTACGGCACCAACGCGCTCGACGTAGGGTACGTCAAATTCGACCAAAATCACCCTGCGAATCCTTGCCTGGCGCCAGGAACGGGGACGTGTGACGGAGCGACGGAGTCCTACGCGTTCATCCGGAGCACGTTAGGATTCAACGAAATCTTTAATACCAAGGCTTTTTCGGTCGGCCCCTTGAGGAACGTCTCGTTCGAAGTCGGCGGTGGGTATGCGGCCGTAAACGACTTTTTGCAGCTTCAGACCCAGCACGCCGTCGCCGGACTGCAATTCGCCTTCAACTTGCCTTATAAGGGATTCTTCAACATCGCTCCGATGGTCCACCTGTCATGGTACGAATCCCCGCTTGTAGCGCCGGGATCGCCATTCGTTCCGCCGGGTTTTCCAGGTGTTCCCTATGGGCATCTTGATTTTAACCCGACGTGGACGATCGAAGCGAATTACTACATGAATTTGGGCTTTCTACCAGAATCTATACCGCTGGCCATTAGCGGGCGCGGCTATGTTATCGGGCCAAAGGGGACCGGATATGCCGCTGGTCTTCTCCCGGCTGCAGGATTTCCCACGACCAAGACCGAGATTATTGCGGAGCCGGTCCGGTTGACGCTCGATGTGAGCAAGATGGCCTGGGGTGACAAATATTCACACTTTGTCGACGTTTGGGTGGCTTACAAATATCGCAAGAATATCACCGGGGCAGACAATTCGCTCGATCCACTGTGCGTTGGAGGCACTTGTACCGGATCGTCGGTATATACCGGCACAACTGTTAAGTTCTGATCGTTTCAGGGCGGGTCTGGACGTGAATGATGCTGGCTACGCTACGTCACTATCAATACTCGTCGTCCAGACCAATCCGCGACGAGCCGGGCTTTGAGTTCAGTACGTCTTGAGCGTAGTGAGCCCACCGGTATTGGCGCGGGCCTTGGCGGCAAGCAAGATCTCTCTCATCCGCTTGATCACTGGCGGTTCGAGTGCCTCGATCGTCGCGGCGATTTGAGGATCAAGAATTCCCTTGCGCCCATAACGTCCGCGAACGTCACTGGCGTGGCCGAGGATGCGGTCACGAGTTCGCTGCGCGATGCCGTCGCTGTCAAGCCAGTCGGCCATGAGGTGACGCGTGCTGTAGAGTGTCAAGTCGGCACGGCTCGACTTCAGAATCTTCTTCGCGTATTGCCAGGACTTGCTCAGCGGCTGAGACCAGCGCTGCGTGCCGTCCTTCCTGACGTACACGTCCCATTCAGGGAACAGGCGCTCTTCGCCCTTGTCCATCAGGTCCTGCATCCGTTCGAGGAGGCCCAATTCGATCAGCAGGGGATGGATCGGGATCACGCGCCCGGCGGCGTTGGTCTTGAGGTTGCGCAGATCCTGGAGCGCGACGCGTCCGCCGCGAGCGTCAAACGGCCGCAGGTCGAAGTAGAAGAACTGCTCGTCGGTCCTGATGTCGGCGCATCTGAGTTGGCCTACCTCGCCCGGACGCATGCCGGTCAAGATGCAGATCAGGAAGCCCCAGTAGATGTGCGATTGGACGAAGTAGCCGCCCGGTTGCCAGACGTGCACGCGGTTCTTGCAGCCGGTAAACAGCGGCTGCTTCAGCAGCGTGATCAGCTCCTCGTCGTCAAACGCGTCGCGCGGCAGGGGCGCGAGGTTCTCCGGATCGATGCACTCGAAAGTGTAGCGAGGGCCGCTGTAGTGCTTCTCCAGGATCGCCCAGTCGACGAATTTGTTGAGGCCGCCCCAGTACCTGCTCTTGATCGTGGTCGTGGTGAGGCGCGTGAGCTCGGACCAGCCGTTCGTTTCCGCATACTTGTAGCGTTCGAACAGCGTCTTGGAAAACGCGCGCGGGATGTTGTCGCGGTTCGGGATGTCCGGTAACGCCTCGTCGAGCCGCTTCCACTTGTCGACAGTGAGCTCGTTCATCCGTGGGTCGCCCAAGAAGTCGATCGCGAACTGGACGACGGATTCGGCCTCTCCGCGACCTTTCATCTTGTGCTGGCGCTTGCGCCCGGCGGGTCGCAGAAATTCCTGAAGCAGCGCGGACATGTGCTCGGATGAGCTCGTAGCTGCACCTTCGGGCCCGGGTGGCTCCGTCGGATTGGCGGGCGCGGTCGGGACGATGGCCGGCGCCAACGGGGCGACGTTGGCCGGCACCAGCTGAGCCACACGCTGGGCCACCGCATCCTGAACGAGACGATCGATCATGGCGATTGGGTCGAAAGTGTCCGGGCGGCCGGTTGAGGCCGCTTTCGGTTCGGGCGCCCAGCCTTCGCTGGCCGCCTCGTTGGCCTCGCGGCGGCCGACTTCGTAGGAGCGGCGTACGTTTAGGCGGGCAACCTTGCTTTCGGCGGCCTTGTTCTGGTTGACGAAGTCGACCCACCGGCTCGGCATTTCAGGGAACCGCATCGGATAGGCATAGCCGCGCTCCTGCGACCTCGCGAGGAAGCGCCGGACCTCATGCTCGAACGCACAGCGCTCGGCCAGAAGCCGCTCGTCGGCCGGTGACCCACGACCGACGTAGGCATGCAGCCGGGCGTCGAGCATGTTGCCTAAAGCTTCCAGGTCTGGAGCCTCGATCAGCTCCTGTACCCATCCGAGATTGTCCACCAGTCGTCTCCGGGCCTCGCCAAAGTCCGCCGTTCTGAGGCTGACACGGAGGAGGGGGAGCCCAAAGAGCCTTGCTGCCTGTTTCCCCAACCGAATCTGCAGGAAATACCGACCGTCGCCACGCCGGGCGAGGTAGGAGGGACGAGCCACGTCAGCCTTTCCGGAGGCGGCCGAAAGTGAGACATCCGGTTGAGATGTCACACCGTCAAATCCGCTACTCCAAATCAGCCAATGCTTTGAAAAATCAGTGGATTTTTCCTATGGCCGGGTCTGGCAGCGTTTCCCTCTCTCGCTACCATCTCCTTTCTTTTGGACGCACAGATTGACGGTTCCGCCAGTGGGCCGACGATGCGTTTCTTCACATGTCAAACAGCCTGACGGTGTCATCACCCGCGCATGCGGGTGATCCAGTATTCCAGAGGCCGTCGCGCTTGAACCGATGCGCCGCGGCGTACTGGATCCCCGCGTTCGCGGGGATGACATTGAAATATGCGTCCGCATTCTCGCGACATGTTTTGTCCGAGTCTTGCTTTTCGTTCCGCCCTCGCTCTGTAGCGAGGGCGCAGGGAAGACCGGGTGCGCGCCGCACCCGCGGTCCCGTGCGCCATGTGCACA
>NZ_JAFCJX010000013.1 GCF_018130695.1 Bradyrhizobium jicamae
AGGTCCAAAGCCGATCGCGGATGATGGTGGCACAAACGCAGAGTCTCACCAGGGCGAGCACGTATAAGCCGTAAAGCCATCGCGCAGGGAAGGCCGGATGCCTCCGCCGAACCTGTATGCTCGTGCGCGCACTCTTTTGTGCACATGGCGCACGGGACCGCGGGTGCGGCGTGCACCCGGTCTTCCCTGCGCCCTCGTTATCTGAGAGGGCGGAACGAGATGGAAAACTCGGACAAATCATGTCGCGAGAATGCGAAGCTGCGAGTCGCTGCCGTAGGGTGGGCAAAGCGACCCCGTCACGCCGTAGCTCAACGAGTGAAGGCGGAAGCGTGCCCACCATCACGAGCACGCCGCAGATGGTGGGCACGGCGCAAGCGCGCCTTTGCCCACCCTACGGCTTCGTCGCTTCGGTCCTCGCAATGACGCCAACCTCACTCCACCGCCGCCCCGACCGGCGGCCCACCTGGCGGCCGATGCAAATACGTGATCGACGCATACGCGCCAACCCACGAGCCGATCGCCGCAAAGGCGACGTAGACCCAGTTCTCGGTGTAGCTGATCACCGCATAGGAGGAGAGCAGGTACCAGACGCTGCTCCAGGTCGCCGCAGGCACGCGCTTGCGGGCGACCACGGCGGAGGTGAACATGACGTAGACGGCATCGGTTGCTGCGGTCGCCACGAAGACGGCTGCGGCGGTGAGGGGATCGATGGCGGCCATTGCGGCTCCTGTCGGGATTGGGCAGCGCTTGCTCAATTGAAAGCTTACGTGAAGCTGAACGCATGGCTAAAATAACATCATGATCGGCAAACGCGGCCACCGCTTTTCTGTCATGATGTCGCGACAACAATAGGCCGGCCGGGAGAGACGACGCGCCATGCAGGGAACGAGCGACATCCTCGCTGACATCTGGACCTCGGTCGGTGGCGCGCGCTCGGCGTTAGCTGACATGAAGCTGACAGGCGAGGAGCCGCAGCTGCCGTCGTCATTCCGTGTCGCGGCAGCAGCCCAGGTCAGCATCGCGGCAGCGGGCCTTGCCGCGGCCGAGATCTGGCGTCAGCGCAGCGGAGAAGCGCAGCAGGTCACCGTCGACATGCGCCATGCCGTGGTCGAATGCCGAAGCGAGCGTTACCTGCGCGTCGATGGCAAACCGCCGCCGCCGGCCTGGGACAAGATCGCCGGCGTCTATCGGGTGAAAGACAGCCGCTTCGTCCGCCTGCACACCAATTTCCCGCATCATCGCGACGCCGTCTGCAAGGTGCTGAACTGCAAGGCCGAGCGCGACGACGTCCAGGCCGCGCTGTCACAATGGGATGGCGAGGCCTTCGAGACCGCGGCCTATAGGGCCGGCGGCGTGGTCGCGCTGATGCGCTCATATGACGAATGGATGACAACGCCGCAGGCGCAGGCGCTTTCAAAACTGCCGCTGATCTCAATCGAAAAGATCGGCGAGGCCGCGCCAAAACCGTGGCCCGCGGGCGAGCGGCCGCTGGCCGGGATTCGCGCGCTCGATCTGTCACGGGTGATCGCCGGCCCCGTCGCCGGCCGCACGCTCGCCGCCCATGGCGCCGACGTGCTGCTGATCTCGGGCCCCGATCTGCCGGCGATTCCCTGGCTCACCATCGACACCGGCCGCGGCAAGCTGACGAGTTTTGTCGAGCTCAAGAGCGAGCAGGGGCGAGGCACCCTGCGAAACCTGATCGCGACGGCAGATATTTTCTCGCAAGGCTACCGTCCGCAATCGATCGCAGCTCTCGGCTTTTCACCGGAGGAGGCCGCGCGGATCAATCCCGGCATCATCTCAGTCACGCTCTCGGCCTATGGCCATGCCGGCCCGTGGGCGGAGCGGCGCGGCTTCGATTCCCTGGTGCAGACCACCACCGGCTTCAACCATGCGGAAGGGCTGGCCGCCGGCATCAACGGTCCGAAGGAATTGCCGGCCCAGATGCTCGACCATGCGACCGGCTACTTCATGGCGTTCGGCGCGATGATGGCCAGGATGAGGCAGGCACGCGAAGGCGGCAGTTGGCATGTCCGGGTGTCGCTGGCGCAAACCGGCCGCTGGCTATGGGGCCTCGGCCGTGTTGCTGATGGCCTGAAGACCGAGGATTTGAAAGCGGAGACCGTGATGCCTTTTATCGAGCAGCAGCCGTCGGGCTTTGGTGCGTTGCACTCGGTTAAGCATGCTGCCGTTCTGTCGAAGACGCCGGCGGCCTGGACCCGGCCGGCGATGCCGCTCGGCAGCCATTCCCCGCAATTTCCCGGATCGGACGTTCAGGTGCCGTTCAGCCTCGCCAAACTTTAACCTCAACCTCAGCCGGAATGCGATTTTTAGGTTGTTTACAACACCAATTCGGCACTATTAGCGCACCGCTGGGAGAAGCCCTGCCGGGCGTGAGAAAAGACAGACCCTGGACCGTATGTTCGACGCGTTGACCAAGCGACTACAGGGTTTTAACCGCCGCAAAGCGGTGGTCGGCGTCGCGCTGCTGGTGCTGGCCGGCGCCGGACTCTACGGCTTCACCCTCGCGGGCAAGGCCAAGCAGGGCCACTCCGAAGTCTCCAGCCAGTCCCGCAAGGGCCTGTCGCGCTACACGCCGACGGCGGCCGAATGGGCCAGCCTGACCCTGCAGCCGGTGTCCGAGCGCGCCTTCCGTGCCGAGCTCGTCACCGAGGGCAAGATCGGCATCGACGAGGACCGCTCGACCCCGGTGTTCTCGCCCTATACCGGCCGCGTCACCCGACTTTTGGTCCGTCCCGGAGATAAGGTCGAGAAGGGCCAGCCGCTGTTCGTAATCGAGGCGGCGGACACGGTGCAGGCGCAGAACGATTACATCGCGGCGATGACGGGCCTGAACAAGGCGCAGTCGGCGCTCGACCTCGCGGTGATCCAGGAAAAGCGCGCCAAGGATCTCTCCGAGGGCAAGGCGATCCCGCTGAAGGATTATCAGCAGGCCTCCGCGACGCTGGTCCAGGCGCAGAACGATGCGCGCTCGGCCCAGACGCTGCTCGAGGCCGCGCAGAACAAGCTGCGCATCCTCGGCTTCGGCGATGACGATGTCGCCACGCTGCGCCAGAAGGGCCGTCTCAATCCGGAGACCACGGTGTTCGCGCCGCTCGGCGGCACCATCGTGCAGCGCAAGGCCGGCCCCGGCCAATATGTCTCGACCGGCGCCAGCGATCCCGTCTATGTCATCGGCGATCTCTCGACGGTGTGGCTGATCGGCTTTGTCAGGGAATCCGATGCGGCCAATGTCGCTGTCGGTCAGGACGTCAGCTTCAGCGTGATGGCGCTGCCCGGCCGCACGCTGACCGCGCGGATCAACTACGTTGCGGCCTCGATTGATCCGACCACGCGGCGCCTGCTGGTGCGCGCCACCATCGACAACAAGGACAACCGGCTGAAGCCGGAGATGTTCGCCAACGTCACGCTGTATTCGCCCGGCGACCATCCGGCGGTCGGCGTGCCGAAGCAGGCGCTGATCTACGAGGGTGACCAGGTTCGGGTCTGGGTCGCTCGCGAGGACAAGACGATCGAGCTGCGCCAGATCAAGCCCGGTCTGACCAATGGCGACCTCGTCGAGGTCACCGGCAATCTCAAACCGGGCGAGCAGATCGTGACGAGGGGAAGTCTCTTCATCGACCGCGCTGCGTCCGGGACGTGAGCCAAAAATCCATTCCAGTTTGAAAGCTCCGATCTGAAATGGATCGTCTCGTCGCCCTCGCCGTCAATCGCCGCTATCTGATGGTGGCCATGTTCGTGGCCGTCTTCATCGGCGGCCTGCTGGCCTTCAAGCAGCTCAACATCGAGGCCTATCCCGATCCGACCCCGCCGATGGTCGATATCGTGACGCAAAGCCCGGGCCTGTCGGCGGAGGAGATCGAGCGCTACATCACGATCCCGATCGAGACCCAGGTCGCGGGCATCAAGAACCTCAAGACGATCCGCACGATCTCGCTGTACGGCCTCTCCGACGTCAAGCTGCAGTTCTCCTTCGACTACACCTATGACGAAGCCCTGCAACAGGTGCTGAACCGCCTGTCGCAGCTCGCGCCGCTGCCGGGCAATGTGCTGCCCGGCATCTCGCCGCTCAGCCCGATCGGCGAAATCTTCCGCTATCGTCTCAAGGGCCCGCCGAACTACAGCGTGCTCGATTTGAAGACGCTGCAGGACTGGGTGCTGCAGCGCCGCTTCCGCGCGGTGCCCGGGGTGATCGACGTCACCGGGTGGGGCGGCAAGACCAAGACCTACGAGCTGCAGGTCGACTTCAACAAGCTGGTCGCCAACGGCCTGACGCTGCCGCAGGTGCTGCAGGCGGTCAGTAACGCCAACATCAATGTCGGCGGCAACACGGTGAACATCGGCGCGCAGTCCGCGGTGGTGCGCGGCGTCGGCCTGATCCGCTCGATCGAGGACCTCAACAACACCATGGTGTCGCAGTCCGGCGGCAACCCGGTGCTGGTGAAAGATATCGCGACCGTGACCGTCGGCGAGAAGCCGCGGCTCGGCATCGCCGGCATCGACAATGACGACGACATCGTGCAGGGCATCGTGCTGATGCGCCGCGGCGAGCAGAGCTCGCCGACGATCTCGCGCGTCGAGCAACTGGTCAACTCGATCAACAATTCCTCGATCCTGCCGCCCGGCGTGAAGATCGAGCGCATCTATGACCGCAAGGACCTGATCGAGCTCACCACCCACACCGTGCTGCACAACATGGTGGTCGGCATCCTCCTGATCGTGCTGCTGCAGTGGATCTTCCTCGGCGACCTCCGCAGCGCGCTGATCGTCGGCGCCACGATTCCGTTCGCGCTGTTCTTCGCCGTGATCATCTTGGTGCTGCGCGGTGAATCCGCCAATCTGCTGTCGGTCGGCGCGATCGATTTCGGCCTGATCGTCGACGCCACCGTGATCATGGTGGAAGCGATCTTCCGCCGGCTGTCGCAGACGACCGCGCTGTCCGAAGCGGAAGAAAGCCACATCTCCCCCGACACGATGATGGGGATGAAGAGCCACGCCATCCTGTCGGCGGCCGCCGACGTGTCGCGCTCGATTTTCTTCGCCGCGGCCATCATCATCGCCGCCTTCCTGCCGCTGTTCACGCTGAGCGGCGTCGAGGGCAACATCTTCGGCCCGATGGCGCGGACCTATGCCTATGCGCTGGCCGGCGGCTTGCTCGCGACCTTCACGGTGACGCCGGCGCTGAGCGCAATCATCCTGCCGGCGCACATCCATGAGACCGAGACCTGGATCGTCAAGAAGCTCGACGCGCTCTATCTGCCGGCGCTGAACTGGGCGGTCGCCCACCGCAAGTTCGTGATGGCGGCCGCCGCGGGCCTCGTCGTGCTCACGATCATCTTCGCGCGCCTGCTCGGCCTCGAATTCCTGCCCAAGCTGGAAGAGGGCAATCTGTGGATCCGCGCCACGCTGCCGCCGACGATCTCGCTGCAGGAGGGTAACGCCTATGTCAACGAGATGCGCCGCGTGATCCGCGCCCGGCCCGAGGTCGAGTCGGTCGTGTCGCAGCATGGCCGCCCCGATGACGGCACCGACGCCGCCGGCCTGTTCAACGCCGAGTTTTTCGCGCCGCTGAAGCCGGCCAGCGAATGGCCGGGTACGCGCGACAAGGAAGAGCTGACCGCACAATTGCTGGCACAGCTGCAGGACAAGTTCCCCGGCGTCGAATTCAATTTCTCGCAATATCTCCAGGACAACGTTTCCGAAGCGGTCTCGGGCGTGAAGGGCGAGAACTCGATCAAGCTCTACGGCAGCGACCTGCAGGCGCTGACGGATACGGCGAACAAGATCAAGCAGGTGTTGTCGACGGTGCAGGGCGTCACCGACCTTGCGGTGTTCACCTCGCTCGGGCAGCCGACCATCCAGATCGACATCAACCGCGCCCGTGCCGCGCGTTACGGCCTGTCGCCGGGCGACATCAACGCGACGATCAAGGTCGCGGTCGGCGGCGACACCGCCGGCGATCTCTACGAGCCCGGCAGCGACCGCCACTTCCCGATCATCGTGCGGCTCGCGCCGGAATATCGCAAGAGCGCCGAGGCGATCCACAATCTGCGCATCGGAGTTGCCAATGCCAATGGCGGCATCACCCAGATTCCGCTGAGCGAAGTCGCCTCCATCAACCTGATCTCGGGCGCGGCCTACATCTATCGCGAGCAGCAGGAACGCTATCTGCCGATCAAGTTCTCGGTGCGCGACCGCGACCTCGGCTCAGCGATCCTGGAGGCGCAGCAGAAGGTCGCCGAGCAAGTGCAGCTGCCACCGGGCTCGCATATGGAGTGGGTCGGCGAATTCGGCAATCTGCAGGATGCGATCAAGCGGTTGTCGATCGTGGTGCCGATCAGCCTGGCACTGATCGCGGTGCTGCTGTTCTTCAATTTCGGCTCGATGGTCGACACCATGTTGGCGATGAGCGTGATCCCGATGGCGATCTTCGGCGGCGTGCTCGGGCTGTTGATCTCGGGGATTGCCTTCAGCGTGTCGGCGGCGATCGGCTTCATCGCGCTGTTCGGTATCGCCGTGATGGACGGCATCATCATCCTGTCGCAGTTCAACCAGCTGATCGACGAAGGTTATGACAGGATGCGCGCGGTGATCCGCACCGGCGAGCTGCAGCTGCGGCCGGTGCTGATGACCTGCGTGGTCGCAGGCATCGGCCTGCTGCCGGCGGCGGTGTCGGAGGGCATCGGCTCGCAGGTGCAGAAGCCGCTCGCCATCGTCGTCGTCACCGGCATGATGCTGGCGCCGCTGGTGATCCTGATCACGCTGCCGGTGCTGATCTCCTACTTCTCGCGCCGGCCGAAGGAGCGCTAACCAAAGCCATAGAGGCGCACCGGATTGTCGACCAGAATGGTCTTGCGGGTCGCAGCATCCGGCGCCCAGACCGGCAGCTGATTGAGCAGGCGGCCGTCATCGATCTGGAACAGCGGCGTCACATCGGTGATTTTTTTGCCCGCGGGCGTCACCGAATCCGGATGCGGCCAGTCGGTGCCCCAGACGATCCGCTCGGGATTCGCCGCGATCAGCGCCTTCGCCAGCGGCGCGGCGTCCGGATAGTCCGGCCCAAGCTTGGAGGCACGATAGGCGCCGGAGATTTTCACATAGGCCTTGCCGGACTTCACCAGCTCCACCAGATCCGCGAAGCCGGGTTGCCCGACGCCGAGCTCGGCCTGCGCGCCGCCGAAATGGTCGAACACAACAGGCACGGGAGCGGTTGCGACCAGCTCCTTGATCGCGGTGATCATGGCCAGACTCGTGAACAGCTGGACATGCCAGCCGCGCGCCTTCATCCGCTCCACCGCCGCCGAGAAGCGCTGGCGGCCGACATTGGGATCGTTGACGCCGCCGGTCGCGAGGTTGAGGCGGATGCCGCGGAAGCCGGCCTTGTTCATCGCATCGAGATCGGCCTCGCTGGTCTTGTCGTCGATCACAGCCACCCCGCGCGCCGTCGCGCCACGCGCGGTCATGCCGTAGAGGGTGGAGGAATTGTCGGGGCCATAGACGCTCGGCGTCACGATCACCACGCGCTCGATTTTCAGCGCCTTGTGCAGCGCGCTCATCTCCTCCGGCGAGGCCAGCTCCGGCGTGTAGACGCGCCCCGCGAAGAACGGGAATTTCTCGGGGTCGCCGTGGATGTGGGTGTGGCAATCGCAGGCGCCGGCGGGAACGTCGAAATTGACCGGCGTCGCCGGCTGCGCGGCCTTGGAAAATGCGTGGCTGTTGGTCATGGATACTCCCGCCGCGATGGAGGCAAGCATCATACTGCGTCGCGTCAGCATTGGACGTCTCCCTGCATGCTCTGTTGTGCGCATGGTGCGCCCCGGCGTTATGGTTCGCCGGCGGGCGGGAGGTTATCGGCGGATCGCGCGGGCGGGAAGAGGCGAGTGGCCGCGGTTCCGCAACTACTGACCCGACGGCGTGCGCAGGCCGTGCCAGGCATCGCGGACCTGGTGGTAGTGCACCTCGGGCAGATAGTCCGGCGTGTTGAGGTTGAGCGTCTTGACGTCGAGCCGGCCGATCGCGCTGAGCAGCGTATAGGAGGCGACGACGCGGTCGCGCTGCGCGCCAATCAGCCGCGCCTTCGCCGTGATCAGATCCTGCTGCGAGTTCAGGACGTCGACGGTGGTGCGCTGGCCGCCGGCGGCTTCCTTCTGCACGCCGGCCAGCGCGACGGTAGCGGCCTTGACCTCGGACTCGGAAGCGGCGACCGCGATCTTGGCGCCCTCATTGGCGACCCAGGCGCTGACGGCCGCGGTCTTGGCCTGGTTGCGGACCTGATCCAGCACCAGCCGGCTTTGGGCTGCGACTTCCTTGGCCTGCCTCGTCTGCGAGGCCGCGGTGCCGCCGTCATAGATCGGCTGTGTCACCTGGCCGATGATCGAGGCCTGGTCGGTGCCGAACGTGCCGAGCGTCGGGTCGCTGTCGCGGCTGCGGCTGACGCTGCCCTGCACGGTGACATTCGGCATCAGGCTGCCCTCGGCGACACGGATCGTGGTCGAGGCGACGTCGACGTCGAAGCCCGCCGCCGTCACCGCGGGATGCTCGCGGAACGCCAATCCAATCGCGTCCTCACGGGTGCGCGGGCCGAACCGGTCGACGGTCTGGGCCGGCTGAAGTTGGGCAGGTGCGTTGCCGATCACCTGTGCATAGGTCGCCTGGCTGATCGCGAGATTGACCTCGGCGGCATTGAGATCGGCAAGGCCGCGGTTGAGCCGGGCCTCGGCCTGCGCAGTGTCGGTCGGCGTGACGTCGCCGGCATTGAGCCGCTTCTGGGTGATTCCCTGGGTCTCGCGCAGGAACGCGACGTTGGCGCGCTGCGCCTCGACCAGCGACTGGTTGGCGAGCACGTTGGTGTAGGCGGTGACGGCATCGAGCAGCACGCCCTGGCCGACATTGCGCAGCGCCTCGCGGCCGGACTGCACCTGAAGCTCGGCGACCCGCACGCTGTTGGCGGTCTTGAACCCGTTGAACAGCGTCTGCGTCACCGTCAGCCCGATCTGCCACGGCTTCAGCGTCGCGGTCTGGATGACATTGCCCGGCAACTGGTCGCGCACCGCCTGCAGGCCGGCGGAGAGACTGGCAGCGACCTGCGGCCGATAGCCGGCGAGCGCCTGCGGCACGTTCTCGTCGGTGGCGCGCTGGCGCGCCCGTTCGGCGTTGATCTGCGGATTGGTCTGGTAGGCCTTGACCAGCGCCTCCGGCAGGCTCTCGGCGCGGACCATGGAGGTCGCAAAAACCGCGCAGGTCAGCACGCCAAGGCAGATGCCCGATGAAAGCAAACGCCTCCTGCTGTCGCCAGACTGAGCGGCACGTCCAACCATGTGATCCCGCAAACCAAACCCCGGCAGCCCGCCTCCGCCGACGCCTTTGGATTCCTCTACCTGTTTACGGGGTAGCCCCGCCACTGGCAAACCGCCGCGCGACATCTGCACATCAATTCAGTTCTTGTCTGTTGCCGGTTCGTCACAGGCGAAGATGAACGACGGATGCAGTATAAGTTCAAAGCGCCGGCCGCCGATTCAAAACGCCGGTTATCCACTGCTTGCCGGTCCATTGCCGATGCCGAAAATCTTCGCCGACCCCGAAGCGATCGCGGAGGATATCATTCGAGATGTCGGGACTACGCTGGTGGTCGGGCTGCCGCTCGGGCTCGGCAAGGCCAATCACGTCGTCAACGCGCTCTATGCGCGCGCGGCCGCCGATCCCTCGATCAAGCTGACATTGTTCTCCGCGCTGACGCTGGAAAAGCCGAAGCCGAAGAGCTTGCTCGAACGTCGCTTCATCACGCCGGTGATCGAGCGGCTGTTCGGCGGCTAACCGGATCTGACTTACGCGGATGCGCTGCATGCCGGAAAGCTGCCGCCGAACATCGAGGTGATCGAGTTTTTCTTCCTCGCCGGCCGCTGGCTGCGTTCGCCCTACGCACAGCAGCGCTACATCTCCGCCAATTACACGCACGCCGCATCCTATCTGCTGTCGCGCGGGCTGAACGTCGTGACGCAGCTTGTGGCGAAGCGCGTCGTCGACGGCGTCGCGCGCTACAGCCTGAGCTGCAACACCGATACGACGTTCGACGTGCTGCGCGCACGCGCGGAAGGCAAGGCATCGTTCCGGCTGATCGGCCAGGTCAATTCCGAGCTGCCGTTCATGCCGGGGCCGGGTGACCTTGCCGGCGATGAATTCTCCGCCGTGCTCGATAGCGCCGACACCGACTTCCCGCTGTTCGCACCGCCGTCGGAGCCGATCAGTGACGCCAAATATGCAATCGGGCTGCACGCCGCCGGCCTCGTACGCGACGGTGGCACGCTGCAGATCGGCATCGGCCAGGTCGGCGATGCGCTGGCGCAGGGCCTGATCGTGCGTCATCGCGACAACGCGCAATTCCAGGGCATCATGAAGCGGCTGGCGCCGGGAACGGCGCTGCGTTCCTCGGTGGAGACGGGCCCGTTCGAGAAAGGTCTGTACGGCGTCAGCGAGATGGTGTTCGAGGCGTTCCTCGGCCTGATCGACGCGGGCATCCTCAGGCGCGAGGTTGACGGCGTGATCCTGCACGGCGCGTTCTTCCTCGGGCCGAAAGCCTTCTACCGCGCGCTGCGCGAGATGACGGCGGAGCAGATCGCGCGCATCCAGATGATGCCGGTCTCCTTCACCAATGAGATCTTTGGCGACGAAGCTGCAAAACGCCGCGCGCGCGTCGATGCGCGCTTCGTCAACAATGCGATGATGGCGACGCTGCTCGGGGCTGCGATCTCCGACGGGCTCGAGGGTGGTCAGGTCGTGAGCGGCGTCGGCGGCCAGTATAATTTCGTAGCCCAGGCCTTCGCGCTGGAAGGCGCGCGCTCGGTGCTGGCGCTGGAGGCGGCGCATCAATCCGGCGCCAAGGCGCAGTCGAACATCCGTTGGAGCTACGGGCATCAAACGATCCCGCGGCACCTGCGCGACATCTTCGTCACCGAGTATGGCGTCGCCGATCTGCGCGGCAAATCCGACGCCGACGTGATCGCGGCGATGCTGCAGGTTGCGGATTCCCGCTTTCAGAGCGAGTTGACGCGGCAAGCCAAGGAGGCCGGCAAGCTGCCGCGCAATTACGAGATTCCGGCTGCCCATCGCGAGAATGTCCCGGAGCGGATTCGCAATGCGCTGAAGCCCGCGCGCGAGGCCGGCCTGCTGCCGTCGTTCCCATTCGGCAGCGATTTCACCGATGTCGAGCAGCGCCTGATCCCGGCCTTGCAGATCCTCCAGCAAGTGCAGCGCACGCCGCTGAAACTGCCGGGCCTGCTGTGGCAGGGCATGACGCAGCCACCCGACGCCGCCGACCGCGAGTGCTTGGCGCGACTCGGGCTCGACAAGCCGGCGCAATTTTCCGAGCGCGCCTATCGCGCGCTCGTCAACGCAGCGCTGCAGCGAAGCAGGATGCGCTAGAGGACCATCGGCGAAACGCTCTATTGTCCGAGTGACTTGAGCGCGGACAAGGTCTTTCGCAGCCCGCGATCGAGGCGCTTGTCGCGGCGCATCACGATCGCAAGCCGCCGATGCAGCTTGGGTGACAGCGAGCGAACGGTCAGGTCGCGCGACGTCGCCTTGGCGGATACCGCCATGCCCGGCAGGATCGCGCAGCCGAGGCCTGCGCGCACCATTTCCTTGATCGCCTCGACGCTGCCGAGCGACATCAGCGGTTTGAGTGACACGCCGCCGCGCGCGAGCCAATCGTCCGCGGTGCGCCGCGTGTTGCCGCCGGGCTCGAACAGGAGAACCGGTTTGGTGGCCAGCACGGTTGGTGTGATCCGCGCCGGCAGCGGCATGTCGTGCGGGGCGATCAGGACGAACTCGTCGTCGAGCACCGGCGTGATCTCAAAACTCCGCCCGGAGACCGGCATCGTGAGCAGCCCGATGTCGATCGTATTGTCCTCGAGCGCCTTGGCGATTTCCGCGGTATTGCCTGTGGTGACGGTGATCTCCAGCGCAGGCAGCGCCGCACGCAATTCCTTCAGGATCGGCGGCAGCAGGAAGATGCAGGCGGTTGCGCCGGTCCCGAGCCGGACGCGTCCTGCGGTGCCGGTGGTGTGCTGCGCGACGGCATCGACGGCCGCTGCAATTGCTGCGTTGACCTGGGGTGCGCTGGCAAGCAACGCGGCGCCGGCGGCCGTGGGTCGGGTCTTTCGTCCGACACGCTCGACCAATGTCGCGCCGAGACTTTTCTCCAACTGACGCACCTGCAGGCTGACGGCCGGCTGGCTGAGTTGCAGTCGCTCCGCAGCGGCGGAGAAGCTGCCGCACTCGATCACGACGAGGAAGCTCTGCAGGTAGTCGGGATTGAACGTCTTCATCAAAGGATCTCTTATGCGCTGCATAAGCTGCAAAAGCTTCACTTATATATTCGACAACGGCATGTTCGGGCAACGCCGACTTGACCGGTCGGATCGGGAGCGAGCATTGTCACGCGCTCGCATCCTTGGCGGTGGTCGATCTGGGAGGAGAAGAAGCCATGACATTGCGGATCGACCGACGTATCGCATTGCTGATAGTTGCGGCCTGCTTGTTCTGGGCGCGAAGTGGAGAAGCATGGGCCGAACCCGTGGCGCCTTCACAGGTGCAGGGCGAGAAGACCGTGGCTCTGCTGAAGAAGCTGATCGCGTTCGACACCTCGAACGCGCCGGGCGACACGCGCGCGCTGGCGGAGTTCCTGAAGACGCAGTTCGCGCCATTGGGTGCAGAGGTGGACATCGTCGTCGCGCCGAACGGCAAAGCCGCGCATTTCATCGCGCGGCTCCGCGGCGACGGTTCGAAGAAGCCGGTGCTGCTGGCCGCACATGCCGACGTCGTCCCGGTCGAGCGCGGCAAATGGACGGAAGAGCCGTTCGCCGGCGTGGAGAAGGACGGATTTGTCTACGGGCGCGGCGCGATGGATTTCAAGGGCGGACTCGCCGTGTTCGCACGCGCAGTGATGCGGCTGGCGGAAGACAAGACGCCGCTGGCGCGCGACGTGATCCTGCTTGCCGAGGCCGACGAGGAACAAGGCCAGTTCCACACCGGCTGGCTGGCGAAGAACCATTGGGACAAGATCGACGCCGAGTTCGCGTTGAACGAAGGTGGCTACGTGCTTCAGCAACGCGACGGAACGGTGCGCCAGATCAACGTGACGACGGCCGAAAAAATCTCCGCCACTTTCGCATTGAAGGCGACCGGCCGCTCGGGTCATTCATCGCGGCCATTCCCATCCGACGAGATGGCGAACAACCGCCTGATATCGGCCCTTGCCAGCCTCGCGGCGCATGATCCCATGGTCAAGCTCGTTCCCGCCTCCGAGGCTTACTTCAAGGCGCTGCTTCCGATCAGTTCCGAGCAGGCGGCGGTTGATATCAGGCAACTGCTCGCCGCCAAGGATCAAAGCGAGCTTGAAACAGCGGGCAAGAAGCTCGTGGCCGACGATCCTGGCGACGGCCTGCTTGTCCACGCGCTGCTTCGCGACACCATGGCGATCACCATGATCGATGCCGGCATCAAGCCCAATGTGATCCCGGGCGACGCCAAGGCTGTTGTGAATACCCGCCTGCTGCCGGGAACGACGACCGACCAGATGATCGCGGAAATCAAGCGGGTGATTGATGATCCGAACATCGACGTCAACATCGTGACGTCGATGTCGCCGCAGGAGGCGAGGGATTACTATGCGATGCGCACGAAGATCCCGGCCTCGCCGCTCAACACCGCGCTTTACGAGGCGCTGGAGCGCAACGCAAAGCGGCTCTGGAACGATGCGGTCGTGGTGCCGACGATGTTTGAGGCCGGAACCGATGCCACGGCGTGGCGTGAACGCAACGTTCCCGTCTACGGGATTTATCCATACCCTCTCGACGACGACATCCTGAGCCGCATGCACGGAAACGATGAGCGGATCAGTGTGCAAGCGCTACATCAGGGAACGGAGTGGATCTACAACACCGTGCGCGACGTCGCGAAGAAGTAGGACGCGGGCAGAACTGGCGAAAGCCGCCGGATGATGGTCCGGCGGCTTCGCGACGAGGTCAGCGGTTCTTGTTGACCGGCTTGCGCTTCTCGATGAAGGCGGCCATCCCCTCGGAGCGATCTTCCAGCGCAAACGTCGCGTGGAACAGGTTGCGCTCGACATTCATGCCTTCCGACAGCGGGGTCTCGAAGGCGCGGTTGACGGCTTCCTTGGCCATCGCAGCCGCCGGCTGCGACATCGAGGCGATCTTCTCGGCCGCGGCGAGCGCCTCTTCCAGCAGCTTGTCAGCGGGCACGATGCGCGACACCAGGCCGGACCGTTCGGCCTCGGCGGCATCCATCATGCGGCCGGTGAGGCAGAGATCCATTGCCTTGGACTTGCCGATCGCGCGCGTCAGGCGCTGCGTGCCGCCGATGCCAGGAATGGTGCCGAGCGTGATCTCAGGCTGGCCGAATTTGGCGGTGTCGGCGGCGATGATGATGTCGCACATCATCGCCAGCTCGCAGCCGCCGCCGAGCGCATAGCCCGAGACCGCCGCGATGGTCGGCTTGCGGCAGCGCGCGACGCGGTCACCGCCGATCGCGGTGAAGTCGCTCGAGAACATGTCGATGAAACCTTTCGGCTGCATCTCCTTGATGTCGGCGCCGGCCGCAAAGGCCTTCTCGCTGCCGGTGATCAGGATGCAGCCGATCTTGTCGTCGGCCTCGAGATCGTCGACCGCCGCCGCGATCTCGCGGAACACGCCGAACGACAGCGCGTTCAGCATTTTCGGCCGGTTCAGCGTGATGACGCCGACCGGTCCCTTGCTCTCGACAATGATGAATTCAAACGTAGCCATCGACGCAAACCCCGTGCCTGATTTGGCGGGCAATGTGCCTGCTGCCGGGGTGCGCTTCAAGAGGCGGAACCGCTAAAGATCGCGCGGATGCGGCGTGAATTTCGCCGCACCCGGATCAATTGGAACGCGCTCTGCGGTTCCAATCAGGCCATGAACATGCGCGCGGCGGAGGCGACCGTGAGCAGCGCGCCGAAGGCGATGAAGATCTTGCCGATCAGCGAGGTCTGGTCCCAGGTCGAGCTGTCGGCGGAGGCGAGCACCGGCTTGGCGCTGGCCATCGCCACCGTTTGTGGCTGCTGAGGCTGCGCTTGCTGAGGCTGAGCTTGCGCTTGGACCTGCGCTTGCTGCTGCGGTTGCGCCGGCGTCTCCTGCTGAAGCGCGCGGTCGACATCATTGAGCTGGTCGGAGGCGACCACGTCGGCGTCGGCCGGTCCGGCCGGCTTGTTGTCGGAGGCGGCCAATATCGTGTTGGCCTTGGCGGTCATGGCGCTGGCGTTATCGGCTGCAGCCGTGTCGCTCGTCGGAAGCTCCGCGTTGGCATTGGCGACCGCGGCCGGGATGGCGGCAGGAGGCGCGTTGTTGCCGGTGTCGGCGGCTTGCTTGGTCTCGGCGGGCTTGTCGGCAGTCTTGTCTGCAACCTTGGACGATTTGCGGTCCGCGGTGTGCTTGCTGTGGTGCGAGCTCTGCCGGACGGATTTGCCCGACGTCGCGGTGTCGGATTTCGACGCGGCCGGATCGGAGCTGGCCGCCGTGGCCGGCAATGGTCCGGCGAAACAAACAATCAGTCCCGTCGCAAGCATCAAGGCCCAGCGCCCGCTGGCTTTGATTTTCATTTTGGCAATCTCCCCATTCACCCGCACCCAACGCGAAATGAGACCCTGCCGCGTGACCACACCGGGGCAGAAAAAGGGAATCTTCGGGCTACACGGGGCAAAAGCTGGGCAATTTCTTCCGCGTCAGGCACCGCCCGTGCTTGCCGGGCTGATCGATGTTATGAGCCTGTGCTCGCGGAACCGCGTTGCCGATTCCGCGATCGACGGGCGCCGAACATCGATGCCGGATCTGTAATCACGATTTCGTGATCTACAGCCTCTGGCGTAACAAATTGAAAGATCGACCGAATTGCAATGCAGGAGCGCGTGTGCGCGAACGTGAGGACGAGTGGACCGGCCTGATGCGGTCGGCCATTGCAGGCGACAGTGCGGCGTATCATCGCCTGCTCAAGGCCGTCACGCCCGTGCTCCGCGCGGCGGCGCGCCGCGGACTTGCGCGCGCAGGGCAACCGGTCGATCAGTCCGAGGATATCGTGCAGGACATTTTGCTGGCGGTGCATTTGAAGCGGCATACCTGGGATGCGAACGCCCCGTTCGCGCCGTGGCTGTTCGCGATCGCCCGCAACAAGCTGATCGACGCGCTGCGCCGTCGCGGTCGGCGGATCTTCGTCAACATCGACGATTTTGCGGAAGTCCTGCCGGGTGAGGCGGCGGAAGAGACCGCCTCGGCAGGCGAGGTCGCCGCGCAGCTGCAGACCCTGCCGGCGCGGCAACGCGACGTGCTGCAGTCGATCGCCGTGGACAACGCCTCGATCAAGGATACGGCGGCGAAATTTTCGATGACCGAGGGCGCCGTGCGGGTGGCGCTGCATCGGGGCCTTTCGAGCCTGACGGCAAAATTGCGGGATCGGTGAGCATCATGGATACGGACCAACTCATTCGAACGCTGGCGGCCGACAACGCGCATCAGTCGCGTCCGGTTGGATTGGTGCTGATGCTGGCACTGCTGGCGGCCGCGCCGGTCTCGCTGCTGATGTTCTTCAGCGAGCTCGGCATCCGCCCCGACGTGATGACGGCGATGCGCAACCCGTTCTTCGATTTGAAGTTCGCGGTGACGCTGGCGTTGGCGATCTCGGCCACGGCCGTCAGCCTGCATCTGTCGCGCCCCGAAGCCTCGTTGCGCGGCTTCGGCTGGTGGCTGCTGGTGCCGGCCGGCATCCTGGTTGCCGGCATCAGCGGCGAGATGATGATGCCGCAGCGCACCCCGATGATGACGCGGCTGGTCGGCAAGAATTCGATGGCCTGCATGACGGCAATCCCGGAGATGGCACTGCCGCTGCTCGCCGCCGCGCTGTACGGATTGCGGCAGGGCGCGCCGGCGCGGCCTGCGGTTGCCGGTGCCGTGGCCGGGCTCTTGTCGGCGGGGCTTGCCGCAACGGTCTATGCGTCGCATTGCACCGACGATTCACCACTGTTCGTGGCAACCTGGTACACGATTGCGACCGCGCTGGTGGCCGCGATCGGCGCGCTCGTGGGGGCGAAGGTTCTCAGATATTAGGCCGCGGGCGCGGACTGCTGCATGCGGTGGAAGCGCAGCACCTGCTGTGCGGTCGAGGGCCGCAGGCGCTCATAGGTGTCCTTGCAGGCCTGGATGTCGGTCGGATCGCCGCCGGAGATCTCGTCGCGCAGATTGATGATCGCGCGCACCGTCGACCATGACAGGCCGGACACCTTGGCGAGGATCATCACGCCCTCGGCGCGGGTCTCGATCATCATGTTTTCGGCGACCGCGACCGTCACATTGGCAAGCGCGGCGAGCGAGGCATTGGTCTCGTCGAACTTGCCGGCCTCCGCGAATTTCGCAAGCTGGAATTCGTCGAGCCGGCCATCTTCAAAAAGTGATTTCACCAGCGCATGCGCGATGGTCGTGTCGCGGGTGACGGCGCCGGGGGCGGAACGGGCGCGCCGCGTGGCTTCCTGCACCGCGGTCGGGATTTCCTTGGCTTGCTGCGGATTGGCGGCCTCGAGCCGCTGCCGCACCGCATCGGAGGCTTTTGCGACCAGCTTCAGGTAGAGATGGCGCGGGATGTTCGGGCGCAGCCCAACGCAGGTCGAGAGATTGTCGTCGCCCTCGGCGCGGCTGATCAGGCGGGTGAAGCCGCGCTCGGTGAATTCGGCGCCAGGATTGTTCACGGTGCTCTGGATCACCTCGTCATTGCCGCGCAGCACCAGCACGTCGGTGACGGCGCCGCTCAGCGACTTACGGGTCGAGATCGCGAGCAGGTGCGCCTGGCTCTTGCTGCGGGCATTTTCGATCAGGGTCTCGTCGTCGAGCCGGGCCGACTGCGACAGCACGGGGCCGGCGACCTCGATCACGTCGTCGAAGGCGAGCGTGCGGATGGTGCGCGGCGGCGCGGTGTCGATCGGGGCGAGGCGGTTGGAGAGCAGGGCCTTCGCGGAGGTCTCGATATGGTCGAGCAGGCACTGGAAGACGTCGTCGAACAGGCTGACCTGCTCGTTCGAATAGTCCACCGCGCCATTGATGAAGAGGTCGGTGACGCGCCGCAACGTCTCGACCCGCCGTGCGACGGTGCCGTGGGCAAGCGTCGTCTGCAGCTCGTCGAGCAAATTGTCGGGGGCGGTCGCGGACTTCGAAATCATGACTCTATCCTGGAGTATCAATCATGCGGACCGGCGGCGGATTCTCCGGCGCCGGATGCGAAATGGGTCAGGCCGCTGCAACGCGATTGCGCCCCCGTGCCTTGGCTGCATAGAGCGCGCTGTCGGCGCGGGCGAGAAAACTGTCAGGGCTCTCGTTGGCACGGAGCGTCGCCACGCCCGCGGAGAACGTCGCGTTGAGGCCCGGCGAGAACGCGCTCCAGTCGAGATCGGCGATGATGGCGCGGAGCCGGTCCAGCGCGCGCGTCGCGCTCTCCTGCGACAATTCGGGCAGCACCAGCAGGAATTCCTCGCCGCCATAGCGGCCGAAGCGGTCGATGCTGCGGATATTGGCAAACATGCTGATGGAAAACGTCCGCAGCACCTCGTCGCCGGTCGGGTGGCCAAAGGCGTCGTTGATGCGCTTGAAATGGTCGAGGTCGATCAGGGCGATCGAGCAGGGCGTGCCGCTGCGGGCGCAGCGCGCGATCTCCTCATCCAGCATCCGCATGATGCTGCGGCGATTGAAGGCGCCGGTCAGCTCGTCGAGCTCGGCGAGCTCCTCGATGCGCTTGTAGGCCTCCTTCAGCTTCAGGCCGCTCTGGTAGAGCGACTGCTGCATCGAGCTCGAGAAGATGCCGAGGAACATGCAGCGGCCGATCGTCAGCGCGAACACCAGCATGGTGGCGAGGCGCTCGTAGATGTTGCCGGTCGGCATCCCGATCGGCCGGTCGCTCCACAGGAACAGCGCTGCAAGGCCGGCAACCATCACGGTCCAGATCACCGCGGTCTGCCTGGCCGAGGTCCGCAGCGCGCCGAAGCCGAACACCACGAACAGGTTGCAGAGGAAGAGCACGCCGACTTCGGGGGCGAAGTAGGTGAACGCGAGCAGGTTCACCATGTTGGCGGCCGATTGCGGCGCGACCAGGTAGTGATCGCGGAAGCGCTCGTTGATGCCGAGCTCGGAGGCCAGCACATAGAGCGCGACCAGCGACAGCCCGCACAGCGCATAGGTGGTGGCGATCAGGACCGATGTTGTGCCGGCATAGGCGTAGGTCAGCAGCACTCCGGCATCGAGCACGAAGCAGCTGCCGATCATCGACTGGATCTGGCGGCGTTGCTTCGCCCGGCGGGCCAGCCGCTCGGCGGTCAGCTTCGGGCCGGTGCCCTCCAGTTTGCCGGGGATCGGGCTGAGAAATGACGCAGCGGTGCCCATGGTCTCGCCAATGATGAAAATCCAGAAAAATCTAAGTGGGAAAGCCTTTAGGTTTGGTATCTTTTGGAACCGAATCTGGTCCGTTAAATCCCTGCCATCGCACGCGTTTCGCTGGAAAAATCGTCTGGGCCGGACCACCGCAGGTGGAGACTTCGATCGGCGCCCAAGCTCTGGCTGAACAACTGGGCTGGCTTGCCGACCAACCCTTGATATGGTCGCGTTCGACCACGCGGCCTCGAAGAGAGTGTTCTAGTACTATGATACCTATTTTGAGGTCTTTTCCGGTGGCGGCTCTGTGTCGATCAGGAGGCTGTCTGTGCGCTAGATCACACATGCAGGTAGCACATTGCCGTAATGTGAAGAATCTTACACTCGGCGTCGAACCGCGCGCCATTTCCCCCCGACCAAACTTGCGAGACGGCAATTGAGCGCGACACAAGCGGCCTCAGACGAGGTTCTGATCGCTCGGATCGCTCAAGGCGACCGCCTCGCTATGCAGGTGCTGTACGGGCGGCACCATGTCAGGGTGTTTCGTTTCGGGCTTCGGCTCGTACGGGACGAACAGGTTGCGGAAGACCTCATCAGCGAGGTGTTCCTCGATGTGTGGCGTCAGGCCGGCAAATTCGAAGGCCGTTCCGCCGTTTCGACCTGGCTATTGGCAATCACCCGATTCAAGGCGTTGTCCGCGCTCCGGCGCCGGAAGGACGCTGAACTGGACGAAGACGCCGCAAACGCGATCGAGGATACGTCCGACGATCCGGAAACGGTGGTCCAGAAGAAGGATACGAGTGCTGGTTTGCGTAAGTGCCTGACGGCACTGTCGGCGGAACATCGGGAGATCGTCGATCTCGTCTACTACCACGAGAAGTCCGTGGAAGAGGTGGCGGAGATCGTCGGTATTCCGGAGAACACGGTGAAAACGCGCCTGTTCTATGCGCGCAAAAAACTTGCCGAGCTGCTCAAAGCGGCCGGCATCGAGCGAGGTTGGCCATGATGGCGGCGAAGAAGATGCTGGATCAAGAGCCTGGCGATATCGAGATGCTGCTGCCCTGGCATGCGGCCGGCACGTTGAGCGCGCGTGACGCGCGCCGTGTCGAGGAAGCGCTGGCCCGCGATCCCGAACTGGCGAAACAATACGAGGTCATCCGCGAGGAATTCGCCGAGACCATTCATCTCAACGAGAGCCTGGGTGCGCCGTCGGCGCGCGCCATGCAGAAGCTGTTTGCGGCGATCGACGCCGAGCCGGAGCAGAAGCCCGCGGTGTCGCCCCGCGTCTCGGCGGGCATTGCCGAGTTCTTCGCGAAGCTGTCGCCGCGGACGCTGGTCTGGTCGGCAAGCCTCGGCGCGCTGGTGGTGATGCTGCAGGCCGGCGTGATCGGTGCGGTGCTGGTGAAGAACCAGACGTCGTACCAGGTCGCGTCGCTCGATGCGAAGGAACGGCCTGCCTCGATCACCCGTGATCTCACGGCTGGCGGCACGCCGACGCGGATGCTGGTTCGGTTTGCGCCGGATGCGAAGGTGTCCGACATCACCGCGCTGCTCGATACCTATCAGGCCGCGATCATCGGCGCCAAGAACGGCATGTTCAGCCTGCAGTTCGCGGCCATGGGCAAGGATGACACCGCTGCCCTGATCGCACGGCTGCAGAAGGAAAAGATCGTCAGCTCCGCGCTGGAAACGCCGTGAGCGGCCGCGTGGCCGTATCGAGTTGAAGCCGATGACACCTGATCGCCTGATATGGCGGACCTGCACCGCGGTGGCACTTGCCAGCGCGGTGTTGCCGTTTCTGTGCCTTGAAGCGACGGTGGCGCAGGCCCAGGGCTTCATGCGCTCGCCGACCATCCGCGTCGAGCCGCGTGTCAACATCGCGCCGCGCATCAATCCGAACCTCGGCCCGCGGGTCAATCCGAACGTCGCCGTAGCCGTTGGCGCCGGTGCCGGCCGGGTCGGTGTCAATGGCCGGGTCGGCGTCAATGGCTCCGTCATTGCAGCGGACCGCGGGCCGCGTGGTCCCATCGCGAGGATGGGTCCGATGACGGCGGCGCGGGTCGTGACCGCAGGGTCGGGCCTTGGCTATGTGCGCTATTCGCCCAACCTTTACCCGGTCTGCGAGTACGCCTACCGCGGTCCGGACGGCGAATGTTACAGCCGCCCCGTCGCGCTGACCGAGGACGGCGGCAACGGTAAGGGTGGTTCCGCCAAAGGCAAGTCCGGTGCTGGCCGCAACAATGGCGGCCAGGCCGCCATCAACCTGAGTGCGGTCCGCAATGAGTTCGTCGCCGAGATCGACGGTGCATTGACGGAGGCACAGGCCGATGAGCTGGCGCGGCGCCATGGTTTGACACGCGTAGCATCGCAGAATTTCCCGCTGCTGGGGGCGACGATCGGACTGTTCCGCATTGCCGACAACCGCTCGCCCGACGTCGCGCGCCGGGAATTTGCCGCCGACGGCAGCGTCCGCTCGGTGCAGCCGAACTATCGCTACATCCTGCAGGATCAAAAGGCGGTCGCAAGCGAGGGTGATCCGGCGCAGTATGCGCTGGCGCAGCTCCGCCTGCCGCAGGCGCACACGCTGGCGCATGGCATGAACGTCACCGTCGCGGTGATCGATTCCGGCATCGATACGTCGCATCCCGAACTGGTCAACACGATCGCGGATGCATTTGACGCGCTCGGCAGCAAGGAGGGCCCGCACGTTCACGGCACCGGCATCGCGGGTGCGATCGCGGCCCATGCCAAGCTGATGGGCAGCGCGCCCGAGGTGCGGATCCTGGCGATCCGGGCCTTCGGCGCCGCTGCAAGCGGGGCCGAAAGCACCTCCTACGTCATCCTGAAGAGCCTCGACTATGCGGCGCTGCACGGCGCGCAGGTCATCAACATGAGCTTTGCCGGGCCGAAGGATAATCTGATCGAGCGCGGCGTTGCCGCGACCGCGGCCAAGGGCATCGTGCTGGTCGCCGCCGCCGGCAATGCCGGCGCCAAATCGCCGCCGCTCTATCCCGCCGCCAATCCGAACGTCATCGCGGTGAGCGGCACCGACGCCAAGGAGAAGCTGTTCAGCGCCTCCAACCGCGGCGCCCACATCGCGATCGCGGCGCCCGGCGCCGACATCCTGCTGCCGGCGCCCGATGGCAAATACCAGATGACGTCGGGCACCTCGTTCTCGGCCGCCTATGTCAGCGGTATTGCCGCGCTGCTGCTGGAGCGCAATCCAGCATTGAAGCCGAACGACGTGCGCGCAATCCTCACCAATACGGCGCGCGATCTCGGACCGCCCGGCCGCGACGATCAGTTCGGGGCAGGCGAGGCCGATGCCTTCGCCGCCGTCACCGCCGCGATCGGCGCGCCGGCGGTGCCGATGGCGCAGGCCGCGGACAAACCGTCGCAGCCGCCGAAGGCGCCCGACAACAGTAACACCTCCGTGAGCAGGGCGCTCGACGACTCCGCGCCTGCAATGGCGGCCGACAAATTGAACGGAAATCGCGCGGCTGCGCGGTGATTTTCGCGGGTTCGACGCCCGAATGGACGTTCTGGAACCGCGACAAAAAAGTTAAAAAAATCGACCGCCGTTTTGAACGTCCCGCCGGGCTGTCGCGACTTATGAATGTGGGAGCGGTTATCCCTCCCCATCAGCTGTATCAGGCGCGAGCGCCCATCCACCCCAAGCGCCCATATGGCTTTGACCCGTCCGGTTGTCCCCCCGGACGGGTCTTTCATTTCCGGGGTCTGCTTTCTGAATATCGGCTGCTTTGGTGACGTCGCCTGCGTGATGGCAGCGTGCCGACGGCATGTCGCGTCGCGATCCCGCGGCAGCTCCCGGTTGTGGACAACGCGGACTCCTCCGTAGTGATGCGGACTTCTTTCGTCGGCGCGACGCGATTAAGAATTTAGTTAGACTTCGTTAACCTTTTCCACAGAATATCTCTGTCACGTCCAGTTGATTCGTCCCGGTTCGGTTGCGTCTGCGTCCGTCTCTTTTCAAGCGGGCAGGTTGAATGACACATCGGACCGACGCGGCGGCCAAAGGCCGTGAGATCGTTGCACGCTGGTGCAATCTCGCAGAGCAACGGCTGGACCACCTCACGGAACTCTTCGAATCCGGGCGCTGGCGCCGCTACCACACGGAGCACGCCTTCCTCGAAAACATCCGGGAAGCCAAGGAGGCGGTCGAAACCTGGCGCGACCTGCTGGCGCGCGAGGCCTCGCTCGATAATTCGCCGATCGACCTGTCCTGGCTCGGTCGCGGCAAGCCGCTGCCGAAATACCCACAACCCGCGCGCAAGCCGGAGCCGGTGATCCTGGCCGAGGCCGCGATGAGCGCCGTCACCGCCGCGCTCGAGACCGTTGCTGCCGTTCTGGAAGAGCCCGCTGTCATGATCGATGCTCCGGCGCTGGATGCCCCCGCGCCGGACGTCGAACCGCTCAAGGTGCTGGACCTCGCGGCGATGCAGGCGCGGTATCCGCTGCTGCGCAGCTCGCTTTAAGTCGTTTCCTTGAGCATGACCTTATCGGAAAACCGCTGCACACTTTTCCGGGTCATGCTCTAGCGCCGGACCGCGTTCGACCCCACCATCAACTGGGCAAACTGCTGGGCACCGCCGGCCGAAAGGTCGGTGGTGACGGCGCGTGCGTGATCGAGCCCGACCACCGCGCCGCGCGGCGTCTCCGAGATCATGTTGTTGTTGACCAGCGCGGTGCCGGCGCCCGGCACCACCGAGACGCCGATCCCGACAAAGGCCTTGCGGATCACATTGCCGGTGATCGCGACATCGCGCAGATACTTGCCCCAGCCGGCGACGATGCCGTAGGACGGCGCATTCTCGATCACGTTGCCGGTCACCGACGTATCAGCCTCGATATAGATGCCGACACCGGCGTCGTCATCAGGCGCGGTGCCGATCGGCCGCTTCGGCAGCAAATTGCGGATGATGTTGCCCTGGACCACCGCGATGCGGCCGCCCTCGTTGAAATTGCAGACGGAGACGCCGACGGCGGCGCCATCGACCGTATTGCTGGCGATCACGGCGCCCTCGAACGAGAACTCCGAATAGAGCGCGACCTCGCGGACATTGGTGACACTGTTGTCGGTGATGTGGATGTTGGAGGCCGAATTGCCGCGCACCGCCGAATAGTCGCAGTTCTTGATGCGGTTGCCGCGCACGATCACATTGCCGGCGCGGAAGGCGTTGATGGCGTTGCCGTACTGGCCGGAGCCGCCGGGCCCGGCCTTGATGTCCTCGATCCGGTTGTCGGCCACGATGGTGCCGTCATCGCCGATTGCGGTGCGCAGGATCTCGATGCCGTTGTCGTTGGTGCCCTTGATGGTGTTGCGCGACACGATCAGGCCGAGCGCGTCGAACGAGACCAACGCGGTGGTCGCGATATCCGTGAAGATGTTGTTGCTGACGTCGCCCGACACCTGCTCGAACCAGATGCCGTTGCCGCCGCTGCCGGCGAATTCGCAATCGGTGATGCGGATATCGCGGCCGGACAGGCAGTGCACGAGGCCGCGCCGCGTCGGCAGCGGCACGCCGCCGCCATCGAGCGTGAGGCCGGAGAGCCCGATGCCGCCGGCGCCTTCGCCCGACAACATCGACATTCCGCCGTTGAACACGAGCTTCGTGGCGCCGCGGACGCCGATCAGCTGGCTGCCGCCGGAGAGCCGCAACAGGCCGGTGCGATAGACGCCCGGCGGCAGCACCAGCGGCACCTGCGCCCGCGCAGCCTCGTCGATCGCGCGCTGCAGGTTCTTGGTCTGGTCATCGGAACTGCCGGGACGGATGCCATACTGCGTGACGTCGCGGCCGAGCGTGCCGGCAAGCGCGGCGTCAGGCGCGAGCGCGAGTGCGCCGGCAACGCCGGCGGCGGAAGCTCCAATCAGGCGGCGGCGATTGACATCCATGATGCATGGCCCTCGCTAAAGCGCGATGAGACGTCATCGTACGTAGCGCGGAAATGGGGCGCGGCATGGTGAATGCGCTGAAGGAACCGGACGATTATTGGCAGTAGGGTTAATCGCGCGTGCAACATCGGCTTTCGCCGCACCGGCGGATTCAAAAATCTGAAAAACAACCCCATGCACAGTAGCCGTCAAAGCCTGGGACGCCGCATGACCGTCGCGCGTCGGGCCAGCCGGCGCGTCGCTCACGCCAGCGCGGCCTGCCGCGTCAACTTCACCATTTCCAGCAGCATGGCCTCGCCGGCATCGACGAGGTGCTCCAGCGTGATCGACTGGCCGCGACGGGGCGTGCCGTCATGCGCGAGCGGGGGAACGTGGATGAATTGCGCGAGGCGCAGGCCATCGTCGCGGTTGACGGCTTCGATCGCGCGCCAGCTCAGATAGTTGCAGAGATAGGCGCCGGCATCGCGCGACAGCCGCGCATCGATCCCGGTCGCGAGTGCGGCGCGCAGCAGTCTTTCGGTATGTGGCCCGAACAGCCGCGCATCGGCGCCTTCGACGATCAGTCCCTTGCGCGCGACCTGGCGGCCGGCATCGGGAAAACGCGTGGTGACGGCATTACGGGCGCGGGCTTCGATCCGCAGATATTCGGTGCGGCCGGCGAGGCCGAACATCAACAGCGCCTGCGGGCGATGCTTTGCGAGCAGCTCCGGCAACTCGCGGTCGACGGTCGCATAGGTGACGTGGAAGATGTGGCTTGCGAACTCGACGCCGTCGAAGGCCGGGCGGCGCAGCTGCGTCAGCCGCTTCACCAGCGGCATGGTCGGGTTGAACGGCGCGCCGGGAAACGGCCCGAAGCCGGTGACGAGGATGCGCAGCTTCCCGCTCATCGTAGCCACTCCGAAATCTGCTCGGCGGCGACCGCCGGCGACACGCGGCCATCGGCGACCTCGGCTTCCATCTTCTTGACCCTGGCGCGGATCGCAGGCTCCGAGCGCAGCCGCGCCATCATGCGCTGCTCCAGCATCGACCACATCCACTTCACCTGCTGCTCCCTGCGGCGGCCGGCGAATTCGCCTGACGCGTTCATCGCGGTGCGGTGGTCGAGGATCTTTTTCCAAAGCCGGTCGAGGCCTGCGCCGGTCAGTGCGGAATAGGTCTCCACCGGCGGATGCCAATGCTCCGAGCGCGGCGAGAGGATGTGCAGCGCGCTGCGATAGTCGGCCGCGGCGTGATTGGCGCGTTTGATGTTGTCGCCATCGGCCTTGTTGATCGCGATCATGTCGGCGAGCTCGACGAGGCCCTTTTTGATGCCCTGCAACTCATCGCCGGCGCCGGGGAGCATCAGCGCGAGGAAGAAATCTGTCATGTCGCAGACTGCGGTCTCGGACTGGCCGATGCCGACGGTCTCGACCAGCACGACGTCGAAGCCGGCGGCCTCGCACAGCAGCATCGCCTCGCGGGTCTTCGCGGCGACACCGCCGAGGGTTCCGGACGACGGCGAGGGGCGGATATAGGCCTCGTCGGATGCAGACAGCCGCGCCATCCGCGTCTTGTCGCCGAGGATCGAGCCGCCGGTGCGCGCCGACGATGGATCGACCGCCAGCACGGCGACCTTGTGGCCGCCCTCGATCAGGAACATGCCGAGCGCATCGATCGTGGTCGACTTGCCGACGCCGGGTGAGCCGGTGATGCCGACCCGTACCGCCTTGCCGGTGTCGGGCAGCAGTGCCTGCACCAGATCGCGCGCCGCCGCCTGGTGATCACCACGTCGGCTCTCGACCAGCGTGATCGCCCGCGCCAGCGCCGCGCGGTGGCCGGCGCGGAGGTCTTTGGCAAGCGCATGGATGTCGGGAACGGCAGGCTTCGGCGAGGTCATGGGCTTGGTTTACAACGCCTGCGTGGCGCAGGCGAGGGGGCGTGCCGTCACAATCCCACACCGATTTTTCGGTTCGGGAATCGGGTGGGTTTCGAGGTGCGGATTCGCGAGCATTGCGGTCGACCCATTCCAGGAGACTGCCAGGAGACTGCCATGACCCAGGCCTATTACAGCACCGTCCTCGACCACCCGCTCGATACCGTGTGGTCGCTGATCCGCGACTTCAACAACTACCCCGCCTATATCGACGGCGTCAGCGAAAGCATGATCGAGGATGACAAAGGCGGCGACGAGGTCGGCGCCGTCAGGCGCTTCTGCTATCTCGGCAACTGGATTCGCCAGCGTCTCGCCGACCACTCGGACGCGCAGCATATGCTGACCTATGCCGGCATCGAGCCGCTGCCGTTTCCGCCCCATCTGCTCCCTGACGCGCCGGCACCCGCAAGCTACGAGGGCACTATGCATCTGTTGCCGGTCGTCGAGGGCAACCGCACCTTCATCGAATGGTCGGTTAGGCTGGACACCACGCCCGGCGATGCCGATCGCTGGCACGCGCTGTTTCAGTCGTGGATACCCGACTGGACCAACTCGCTGGGCCGGGCGCTGGCGCAGCGCGAGGGCTGACGCCGGTGAGGGCGCGCACTCACTGGCGCGCCTGAACGCCGGCCCAAAGATTCCATTGGGCACTCGCGCCGCGCCACGGGCTCCACAAAATACCAGGAGAGACAATTTGGGCTCTCCTGCAATTACCGCTTACGGCCTTTGACAATGTGCTAGGCTCCCTCTTGTCCCAGCGGCGTGGTTGGTCTGGCCGTTCGGAGGGCGCCGTGACCGAGCAGCGGGTTCAAAGGCGACTAGCGGCGATCTTGGCTGCCGACGTGGTCGGTTACTCGGCGTTGATGCAACGCGCTGAGGAAGCGACCTACGCCGAGTTCGAGCGGCTGAAGCACGAATTGATCGAGCCTGGCCTCTCCCGCCACGACGGGCGACTGATCAAGACCACGGGTGACGGCGCGTTGGCCGAGTTCGCAAGTCCGTCCGCTGCGGTGCGATGCGCGGTGGAGATACAGGAAAGCATCAGGTCAGGTCAAAGCTCCCTGGAGCTACGCATTGGGATCAATCTCGGGGAGGTCATCGTCGGGGCTGACGGCGATTTATTCGGTGACGGGATCAATATTGCTGTCCGGTTGGAAGGTGTCGCCAGTCCAGGGGGCATCCTGATTTCCGAAAAGGTGTACAGCGAGGTCGAGGGCAAGCTCGACGTCGGCTTCGAGGACCGGGGCGAGCAGCAGCTCAAGAACATCTCAAAGCCGGTCCGCGCTTTTGCTGTACGCGCGGGAGCGCATAGTCCGCCAAGCGAGAGGCCAGGTGCGACCCCGCCACTTCCAGATAAACCCTCCATCGCCGTGCTGCCGTTCCAGAACATGAGCGGCGACGCCGAGCAGGAATACTTCGCGGACGGAATGGTTGAGGAGATCATCACCGCGCTCTCGCGGTTCAAATGGTTGTTCGTGATCGCCCGAAATTCGAGTTTCACCTTCAAGGGCAGAGCGGTCGATATCAAGGAGGTGGGACGCAGGCTTGGCGTCCGGTATGTCCTTGAGGGCTCTGTGCGCAAGGCCTCAGGGAAAGTTCGGATCACAGGGCAATTGATTGATGCGATTACAGGGGCGCACATTTGGGCGGACAGGTTCGAGCGTGACCTGACGGACGTATTTGCTCTCCAAGACGAGGTGACAGTCGCCGTTGTCTCGGCCATTCAACCCAAATTGCTTCAAATAGAAATTGGTCTTTCGGCGCGTCGGCCATCAGAGAACCTTACCGCCTATGATTTCTATCTCCGCGCCATGCAGCAGTATTACCTGATGACCCGCGAAGGGCTGGCCGAGGCGATCACGCTGGCGCATCGCGCCTTGGAGCTTGACCCCAGGTTCGGCTTTGTCGCCGCTCTGGCAGGTCACTGTCACATGCGGAATGTCATTTGGGGGCATGCTATCGATCCTCAATTCGACCGCAAGGAAGCGGTTCGGCTGCTTCGCTTGGCCTTGAGCATCGACGATGGTGATTCGGAAACGTTGGCATTGGTTTCCATGATCTCGGCGTACATGGTCGGCGATTGTGAAAGCGAGATCGAAATGGCTGACCGCGCGATCGCGCTTAACCCGAATTCATACCGAGCATGGACCTGCAGAGGCCAGGTCTACCGAATAGCGGGGCTTCCGGAGGAAGCGGTCCGGAGCTTTGAACTTGCCATCCGCCTGAGCCCGATAGACCCGCGGCTACCCGTAACGCTTGTTGCGATGGGGATGGCCTTTGTTGAGCTTCGCCGCTTTGACGAGGCCATCGTCGCAGGGAATAAATGCCGACGTCAGAACGCTTCCTATTCGACGGCTTACCGCTGTCTCGCGTCCGCTTTCGCTCATCTCGGACGCGACGCCGAGGCGCGTGAGGCGGCGGCGCTGCTGCTTCAGCTCGATCCCGCCTTTACAATATCTGCGATGATCGCCCGGGGCGGGTACCCAAACGCGAAGCTGTTGATCGAGGGGCTTCGGAAAGCGGGGTTACCCGAGTAGCACTCGAACTGCGACGAGGTGATCGAACGACGGCTTATGGCCCGTCGCGTCATCTAGCTGCGCTGCAAACTTGGGTTGCAATCGGTGCATAGCGGACTCCGGCTCGTCCTCCGTCCGGCGGATTGTTAGGTTCGCATCCTCAATTCTCTTCCGCATCCCCCTTCGGCCGCTCGCCGCCAAAGATCTTGCTCCCCTCCGCCGTCAGATACGGTTTCAGCGTCTCCCAGGGCACGAAGGCGACATAGTCGCCTTCGGCGTAAGGGCCGACGGCGTAGGGCGGATAGTGGAAGGTGAGGCCGGAGCTCTTGCCTGCGACGGTCGACGGCGCGAGCGTCACGGCGCCGATCTTGAGCAGCGTCGGCTGCAGCTCCTTGTACCATTCGGCGGTCGCAGTCTCGCTCGCGTCGCGCTTCTTCTTCTCGGCGTTGAGCGAGGTGATGATCGCCTTCTGCACCGCCTTCAGCGTCGGGCCGTTGTCGGCGGTCTCGTTAAAGAAGGGACGGATGCTGATCCGCTTCTTCTCGGTCGCGTCCCACAGGATGGTGTTGACCATCGAGTTCGGATGCGCGGCGTGGGTGTCCATGTAGTCGTCGCGCAGTACGCTGACATAGCGGCCGTCGACGACGGAGCGGAAGGTGTATTTGCGCTCGTACGTCCAGCCGCCGTCCTTGAAGAATTGCGGATCGGTCTTGCGGGAGGCGGTGGCTTCCGCGACGTTCTTGTCGATCCACTTCTTGCCTTCGGCGAGGCAATCGGCGGCAAAGGCCGCGTCGGCCTTGATCTTGTCGTCGAGATAGACGTTGGCTTCGACCGTCTTGTTCTTCACGGACGCGTCGGGCTTGGGATCGGTGGCGAGGGCAGGGGCTGTGCTGATGGCCACCAACAGCGCCAGGGTCGTCGATGCGAGAAATGTCTTCACGGGATGATCCTACCAGATGTGGTGTTCGCTCCAACTGCCGGCGAAGCTCGAACGGCCCAGCGGCGATAGATAGCGCGCGAAGGCTGTCCACGGGATGAACATCCCGACGCTCTCGGATGCAAATTGCCCCGGTCGCTGCACCAGATAATGAATGGAGAGACCCGAACTCTTGCCACTGGCCGACCCTCATGCCCCTTGGTCGCGCCGAGCTGTGCCGCCGGTTCACATCAAACCGGCGGATCGTTGCGGGATGCTATTCAGCCGCCTGGCTATGGCCGAGCCTGGCATTGAGCTTCTGGATCAGCTCCTCGGCGGCGTCCGAGATCACCGTGCCCGGCGGGAAGATCGCTTCCGCGCCGGCGGCGTAGAGCGCGTCATAATCCTGAGGCGGCACCACGCCGCCGATGATGATCATGATGTCCTCGCGGCCGTGCTTCTTCAGCGCGGCCTTCAGCTCCGGCACCGCGGTGAGGTGGGCGGCGGCCAGCGACGAGACGCCGAGGATGTGCACGTCGTTCTCGACCGCCTGACGCGCGGCTTCCTCGGGGGTTGCGAACAGCGGCCCGATATCGACGTCGAAGCCGACATCGGCGAACGCGGATGCGATCACTTTCTGGCCGCGGTCGTGGCCATCCTGGCCGATCTTCGCCACCAGGATACGCGGGCGGCGGCCTTCGGCCTCCTCGAACGCATCGATCAGTTCCTGAACCTTCTCGACCCGGTTGGACATGGCCGATGCCTCTCGCTTGTACACGCCGGTGATGGACTTGATCTCGGCGCGGTGGCGGCCGAACACCTTTTCCATCGCGTCCGAAATCTCGCCGACGGTCGCTTTCGCGCGCGCCGCGTCGATCGCGAGCGCCAGCAGATTGCCGTTGCCTTCGCCGGCCGAGCGGGTCAGCGCGGCGAGGGCCTGCTCGACATCCTTCTTGTTGCGCTCGCTCTTCAGCCGCGACAGCTTGTCGATCTGCAGCCGCCGCACGGTCGAGTTCTCGACCTTCAGCACGTCGATCGGCTTCTCGTTCTCCGGCTTGAACTTGTTGACGCCGATCACCGCCTGCCGTCCGGCATCGATCCGCGCCTGGGTCTTGGCGGAGGCTTCCTCGATCCGCAGCTTCGGTACGCCGGCCTCGATCGCCTTGGCCATGCCGCCGAGCTCCTCGACCTCCTGGATATGATCCCAGGCCTTGGCCGCGAGATCGCGCGTCAGCCGCTCGACATAATAGGAGCCGCCCCAGGGATCGATGATGCGGTTGGTGCCGCTCTCCTGCTGCAGGAACAGCTGGGTATTGCGGGCGATGCGGGCGGAGAAGTCGGTCGGCAGCGCCAGCGCCTCGTCCAGCGCGTTGGTGTGCAGCGACTGGGTGTGGCCCTGGGTCGCCGCCATCGCCTCGATGGTGGTGCGCATCACATTGTTGAACACGTCCTGCGCGGTCAGCGACCAGCCGGAGGTCTGGCAATGCGTGCGCAGCGACAGCGAGCGCGGGTCTTTCGGGTTGAACGGCTTGAGCAGCTTGGCCCAAAGCAGCCGCGCCGCGCGCATCTTGGCGACTTCCATGAAGAAATTCATGCCGATCGCCCAGAAGAACGAGAGCCGTGGCGCAAAACGATCGACGTCGAGGCCCGCGGCAAGACCGGCGCGCAGATATTCGACGCCGTCGGCCAGCGTATACGCAAGCTCGAGGTCCTGCGTCGCTCCGGCCTCCTGCATGTGATAGCCGGAGATCGAGATCGAATTGTACTTCGGCATCTTCTGCGAGGTGTAGGCGAAGATGTCGGAGATGATCCGCATCGAGGGGCTAGGTGGATAGATATAGGTGTTGCGCACCATGAACTCTTTCAGAATGTCGTTCTGAATGGTGCCCGACAGCTTTTCCGGCGGCACGCCTTGTTCCTCGGCCGCCGCGACGAACAGCGCGAGGATCGGCAGCACTGCGCCGTTCATGGTCATCGACACGCTCATCTGGTCGAGCGGAATGCCCGCAAACAGCGTGCGCATGTCGTAGATGGAGTCGATCGCCACGCCGGCCATGCCGACATCGCCGGAGACGCGCGGATGATCGGAATCGTAGCCGCGATGGGTGGCAAGATCGAACGCGACCGACAGGCCCTTTTGCCCCGCCGCGAGGTTGCGGCGATAGAACGCGTTG
This sequence comes from Bradyrhizobium jicamae, assembly GCF_018130695.1. GTDB lineage: Bacteria > Pseudomonadota > Alphaproteobacteria > Rhizobiales > Xanthobacteraceae > Bradyrhizobium > Bradyrhizobium jicamae_B. The sequence continues at coordinate 32,890 of NZ_JAFCJX010000013.1, forward strand.
GAATCCTCCGCCGTGGAGAAGCCGGCATATTGCCTGATGGTCCAAGGCTGGTTGACATACATGGTCGGGTAGGGCCCGCGCAGATAGGGCGCGACACCCGGCCAGGTTTCCAGGAAGTCGATGCCTGCGAGATCGGCCTCGCTATAGGCCGGCTTCACCGGGATGCCCTCGGGCGTCAGCCACGGCTCGGCAGCTCCGGCCGGCGCGCCTGCAGCGACCGGCTGGAACGCGACATCAGCGAAATTGGGAATGCGGGTCATGCGTAAAGTCCTCGCACGAAGAAAGCTCCGCCGCTCAGGCCTGAGATCATGCCGATGGCGGAGAACACTTGATAGGCATTTGGCTGCTGCGGCAACACGCCTATTGCGATCCAGAAGCAAGCGGCAGCACCGCCCGCCGCGAGCCCGACGAGGGGGACCGCAAGCTGCGCCAAGATCGGATGCGACCGCATCAACCGATATGTGAGTGGTAGCACCGCGAGCGTGACCGGCGCTGCCAAAATGGCGGCTAGAACCAGCCCGAACAGGAAGATCGGAAAGATGAGGATCGCGAGGATTGAAAACGGGAAGGTAAGCACGGTTGCGATGATCGCGACGACCAGTGCGGCCACCAGCGTTGCCGTCGCGCCCAGCGCGAGCAACCCAGGAACCTCAAGCGCCCTGCGGATCATCGTTTTTCTTCCTCAAACTTTCGATTTCGTTCGATCAATTGTCGAACATTTCTTTTGTAGATCGGGTCGTCGAAGTAGTTGGCCGTCAAGGCGCCCGTCCAGAACCGCAGGAACCACTGGATCATCAGTGACCACACAATCCAAAGCAGAACCAAGACTATGATTTCTGCGAACACGGGCTGATCCTATCAAGTTGCAATCGCCCCCTCACTCATGATCCGGATGCTGATGGCTGACGATGGTCGCCATCTTCTCCGGGCCGTAATTCTGCATCGTGGTCTGGCTCGGCAGATTGGCAATTCCGACCACCCAGCCGAGGCGGGATTCGGTTCCATATTGGCGGGTCGGCACCACCCGGTCGGGGCGATCGAAGGCGCCGGTCATGATCTCGATCCGCGGGCCGTCGATGCGATGGAAGCTCAAGGGCGTGCCGCAGGCGGCGCAGTAGTCGCGTTCGGCGATCGATGAGGACTTGAACGAGGCCGGCTTGCCGCGGGTCCAGGCAAAATTCTCGCGCTCGATGTCGGCAAAGGACGCGAACGGCGCGCCGGACGCCTTCTGGCACATCCGGCAATGGCAGATGCTGATCTTGGCCGGCACGCCGGTGACTGCAAAGCGGACCGCGCCGCATTGGCAGCCGCCAGTCAGCACATGTTTGGGGGTCTCAGCCGTCATGCGTGCTCCATCCGCCGGTAGGCGTCCCGCAGCGTGGCAAGCGCATCGCCGCCGGCGAACACGAAGTCGCCGACGCCGGCTGCGCGCAGCGCTGCTTCCTGGTCGCCGGGCCGGCCTGCCAGATAGATATGTCTTGCGCCGGCGGCTTGAAGGGCCTTGGCCGCCTCAGCCGCCCTGTCGGCATAGACCTTGTCGGAGGAACAGACGCAGGCCGTCGCGGCGCCCGAGGCCTTAAAGGCCGCGGTCAGCGCCGCCGGATCGGCAAAGCCGCCGCTGTCGATCGCCTCGATGCCGCCGGTCTCGAAGAAACTCTTGGCAAAGGTCGCGCGTGCGGTGAAGTCCGCAGCCGTACCGAGATTGGCGAGGAAGAGCTTTGGCCGCGCGCCGCTCGCTTTCAACTGCGCATCCGACTTGTCGCGCAGCGCCTCGAACGGCTCGGCAAGCCGCATCGGCGCCAATGCGTCGAACGTGATCCTGGCGTCAGCCACGGCCATTGGCGCGATCGGCTTCACGTCGAGCACGCTGGCATCGGCCTCATGCAGGTTCGGGAATTCGCTGGCGCCGGTCAGCACGTCGCGGCGTTTGGCGATTGCGGCTTCGCGCGCCGCCCGCGTGGCCGCGACCTTGCTCTGGATCAAGCCCTGCTCGAGGGCCGCAAAGATGCCGCCGGCCTTTTCGATCTCCTGGAACAGTACCCAGGCGCTCTCGCAGAGCTGCGACGTCAGCGTCTCGATGCCGCCGGAGCCAGCGGCGGGATCGCTGACCTTCGCCAGATTGGATTCTTCCAGCAGCACGAGCTGGGTGTTGCGCGCGGCGCGGCGGGCAAAGTCATCGGGCAGGCCGAGCGCCAGCGTGTGCGGCAGCACCGTGATCGCGTTGGCGCCGCCAAGGCCGGCGGAGAATGTCGCCATGGTCGCGCGCAGCATGTTCACGAAGGCGTCGCGCTGGGTCAGCATCCGCCAGGCGGTCTGCGCGCTGACGAAGGCCGGCTTCGGCGATAGCCCGCAGGCCTGCTCGACCCGCGCCCACAGCAAGCGTACCGCGCGGAATTTCGCCAGCGTCAGGAACTGATCGGCGTCGGCGCTGAGGCGGAACGAGATCGCGGAGCGCGCCGCATCGAGATCGATGCCGGCCGCTTCCAGCATACGCAAATAGGCCACCGCAACACCGAGCGTGAACGCGAGCTCTTGCACCTCCGAGCCGCCCGCGTCGTGGATCGGCCGGCCATCGGCCAGCGCGAAGGGGCCCTTGAAGCCGCGCTTGATTAGGCCGCTGACCACCTTGCCGAACGGCTTTTCATACTCGGCCCAGGCCGCGGTCGCGGCGCCGCGCACGGCGACGGTGCTGAGCGCCTGATAGTTGAAATGGAGGTCGAGCTTGGCCGGGTCGATCTTGCGCGCCTCGATCACGTCGGCAAAGCTCTCGCCCGCGTTCTCGCGGCCGAGCACCGGGTTGAGCGCGATCATGATGCCGGCATCGAGATAGATGCCGTCGCAAGCCTTTGCGAGCGTTTCCTTCGAACCGTCGGCGAGGCCGAAGCCGCGCGCGCCGGGACCGCCGGCGAATTCGAATTCGAGGCCGGTCGCGCCGTTCTCGAGATCATGCAGCGCCTGCGCGTTGGCCGCTCGCGCGTCGGGGTGATCGACCCGCTGCAGGATCTGCCAGGGGGTGGCGGCCGCGCGGCCAGGAACCGGGCTCGCGTTGGCGGCGCGGCGATAGATCGGGTCGATCTTCAGCCCGTCATAGGTCTTGCCGACCAGCTTCTCGAACGGCGCGCCCTTCAGCACGCCGTCGACCAGCTTGCGCCAGTCCTCATAGGTCGCCGGTGCAAAATCCGCGGCCAGCCGCAAATCGTCAGTCGAGGTCGTCATCCGCCCAATCGGTCCTTCGCCGGCCCCAATGGGGCCTCTTGATTTGGCCGGAAATTGCCACGGGCGGACCGCCAAGCCAAACGGTTGTTTTGAGCGCCTTGTTTTGACGCGTTTTCTTAACGCGAACCGGTGCCCACTTCGCTGGAAAACGCTTTAATCGAGGTCCGGCAGCCTCAAAATACCGTCGGTCGACAGCCCGGCCAGCGCGTCCCCGACGCGGCGTCCGCCAATCAGGCGGTCGGGGACGATCTCGGCCAGCGGCACCAGCACGAAGGCGCGCTCGAACAAATGCGGGTGCGGCAGGGTCAATTCCGGCTTGTCGAGCCTGATGTCGTCATAGGCGATCATGTCGAGGTCGAGGGGGCGCGGGCCCCAGCGCCGCTCATTGGCGCGGTCGCGGCCGAACTTCTTCTCGATCTTCTGCAGCGTGAACAGCAGCGCGTGCGGATCGAGGCCGGTCTCGATCTCGATGCAGGCGTTGATGAAGTCGTCCTGGTCCGCTTCACCCCAGGGCGGCGTCGCATAGTCCGAGGACCGCGCCAGCAGCGCGCCCTGCGTCATGCCGCAGATGTTGGCGATCGCCTTCTTGAAGGTCGTGCGGACGTCGCCGACATTGCCGCCAAGCGCGATCAGGACGTCAGCCATCGGCGTCAGCTCTGGGACGACGGATGCCGCGAGCGCGTCAGCACCACGCCGACATCGTCGAAGATCGCCGCGATCGGCGCATGCGGCTTGTGTACGGTGACCTTGACCGCGCGGACGCGCGGAAAGCCTTTTAGAATGTCGTCGGCCACCGCGCCCGCGGCGCGCTCCAGCAGCTTGTAGTTGGTGTTCTTGAATGCCGACGTCGCGGTCGCCACCACGTTGGAATAGGAGACGGTGTCGGACAGGCGATCGGTGCGCGAGGATTCCGAGAGGTCGGTGTACAGTTCGAGATCGATCACGAAGCGCTGCCCGACCTCGGTCTCGTGCTCCATCACGCCATGCCGGGCATGGATGACGATGCCGGTGATGAAGATCGTGTCGGTCATTTCTGATCCCCGATTGCCGCGGCCACGCGCAGCGCCTGAACGGTTTCCGCGACGTCATGGGTGCGGATGATGCGTGCGCCATTCTGGACTGCGATGAGATGCGCTGCAATCGAGCCGCCGAGCCGCTGCTGCGGTTCAGAGGGCACGACCGTGCTGATGAAGCGCTTTCGCGAGGCGCCGACCAGCACCGGCAGGCCGAACGCCGACAGTTCGGCCAGCCGCGCCAGCGCGATGATGCTCTGCTCCTGGGTCTTGCCGAAGCCGATTCCGGGATCGAGCACGATCTGGTTGGATGAGATGCCGGCCTTGGCGGCGATCTCGAGCGAGCGGTCGAAGAAGGCGGCCATGTCCTGCATGACGTCGATCGCGGGATCGACGCTCTCGCGGTTATGCATGACGATGACGGGCACACCGCGGGCAGCGACCAGGGCCGCCATATCAGGATCGCGCTGCAGGCCCCAGATGTCGTTGGCAATCGCGGCGCCCTGGTCGAGTGCCCAGGCTGCAACCGATGTTTTCATGCTGTCGATCGAGACGGGAACGCCCAGCGCGACGACGTCGGCCAGGATCGGCTGCAACCGCGCCAGTTCATCCTCGGCCGTCACCGGCTGCGAGCCATAGGGGCGGGTGGATTCCGCGCCGATGTCGATGATGTCGGCGCCGTCGGCCACCATCTTGCGGGCCTGCGCCAGCGCCGGCTCGGGCGCGATGAATTGCCCGCCGTCGGAAAATGAATCGGGCGTCACGTTGAGGATGCCCATCACGGCCGGATACGGCCTGGACAGCGGCGTTGAGAGCACCGGATTGCCGGTGGGGCCGGTGGCGGCTGCTGCGAATGGCCTTGTCGCGATCATGCGGTCGCTTTGCGCGGTCCGCGCCAGCGAGTCAAGGTAGTTGCAAGGGGTGAGAGAGTTCGGGGCGGAAGCCGCCCGATGACTAATACGTAATCTTCGGCTGCAGCTTGCGCGCCTGCTCGATGATCTGCTCGACCGACTTCTCGGAGGGGAGGGTGCGGACGAGTTTCCGCCTGACGTTGGCGTCCTTCATGCTCTGCGCCAGCCGTGCCGGGTTACGCTGCGCGAGCTCGCGCACCGTGGTGACGCCGGCCGCGCGCACCAGGCCGACCTTGGCCTTGCCCATGCCGGGAATCCGCATGTAGTCGGAGAAATTGGCCCATTCGAGCAGCTGCTGTTCGCTGATCCCGGTCTTGGACGCGAGTGCCTTGCGTCCCCTCACATTGTGAGCGGCCTCAAGCAGCGCTTCGGTGGTGCGGATACCCTGTGATTTCAGCTTTGCCGCGCAATAGGCGGACAGGCCTTCGATCTCGGAAAGGGGATATGTCATGGTACTCGTATGCAATAGACAGGAGCGAGAGACGGGGAGAGCGGGCCTGAGAGGCTACGAGAGCTGCTTCAAGCGAACTGGCTGAGTCCCGGTGTCCCCGCGATGATCTCGCCCATTTGATCCGCTCCGATTTTGTCGCGCCCGAACCTGAAAAGTTCACGTGCAACGCTCTGAATCTCACTCATGCTCAAACCAAGCGCCATCAATCGCGTGCCGACCGCCATCAGGCCGCCACCCATCAGCCGCGCAAGACCGCCACTGCTGTTGTTGGCGGCGATCGCCGCTTCGGCACCGGGAATCTGGTCGATCAGAGCCTGGACTTTGTCGGAAGGTCCCTCGTTACGGAGGAAACCCAGAACGATGCCGATGGTTTTTTCAGCCACAGCACTATCGATGCCGGCCTTGGCGGCCAGCCGTCCGATCAGCTCGTCCATATTTACCCCGCCCTCGACCGGATTTTACCGGTTAGTTTCTTAAGGAAATGATCTTGAGCGCCTGCGAACTGAAATACAAGCGATCAGCGCAGATCGATGCCTTTTTATTCTTAGATCGCGTCGCAACTGTTGCAACGATGCAAGTGTGAGCGCGCGATTCACGCCATCTTGTCGCAGCGCGCAATATGTTTCCGCGTTCGGCTTGGATAAAAGTATGAGAAAGATGGTCACGGGGTGGCGAGATGCTCCCACCCGCCGATGGTTTCAAATGACCGCCAAGATACAAAATATCGACAACATGGAATAAGGTGTGTTGCCGGACGAGACATTGATCCGGCGATGCGCGAAGAGGCGATGCGATGGCAACTCCCGACAACAAGCTGGCCGATACCGACGAGAAGATTTTTATCGGCAAGGGTGAGCAGGAGGCATGGCTGACGCTTGCGCTCGCCAATCGCCACGGCCTCGTCACCGGTGCGACAGGAACCGGCAAGACGGTGTCGCTGCAGGTCATGGCGGAAGGATTTGCGCGGGCCGGCGTTCCCGTCTTTGCAGCCGACATCAAGGGTGACCTGTCAGGCATCTCCGAGGTCGGCGAGGCCAAGGACTTCATCCTCAAGCGTTCCCAGGACATGGGGCTGAATTTCCAGCCCGATCAGTTCTCGACCGTGTTCTGGGATGTGTTCGGCGAGCAGGGCCATCCGGTGCGCGCCACCGTCACCGAAATGGGCCCGCTGTTGCTGTCGCGGATGCTCGATCTGAACGACGTGCAGGAGGGTGTGCTCAACGTCGCCTTCCGTGTCGCCGACGAGAACGGCCTGACCCTGATCGACATGAAGGATCTGCGCGCGCTGCTCGACGCGATCGCGCCCGCCGGGGCCAAGAAGGCCGACGACGAAGCTGGAGATTCGCTGGAGCCGATCCGCAAGGCGGCGCAGAGCTACGGCAATGTCTCCAAGGCCACCGTCGGCACCATCCAGCGCCAGCTGCTGGTGCTGGAGAACCAGGGCGGCACGAAGTTCTTCGGCGAGCCGGCGCTGACACTGAAGGATTTCATGAAGACCGACAGCGACGGCCGCGGCATGGTCAACATCCTCGTCGCCGACAAGCTGATGCAGAGCCCGCGGCTCTACGCCACCTTCCTGCTCTGGATGCTGTCGGAGCTGTTCGAGGAATTGCCGGAGGCCGGCGACCTGCCGAAGCCGAAACTGGTATTCTTCTTTGACGAGGCGCATCTCTTGTTCACCGACGCGCCGAAGGCGCTGATGGACAAGATCGAGCAGGTCGTGCGGCTGATCCGCTCCAAGGGCGTCGGCGTCTATTTCGTGACCCAGAACCCGATCGACGTGCCGGACAAGGTGCTGGCCCAGCTCGGCAACCGCGTGCAGCACGCGCTGCGTGCCTTCACCCCGCGCGACCAGAAGGCGGTCGCCGCGGCCGCGCAGACCTTCCGGCCCAATCCGAAGCTCGACACCGCGCGCGTCATCATGGAGCTCGCCAAGGGCGAGGCGCTGGTGTCGTTCCTCGAGGGCGGCGGCACGCCGTCGATGGTCGAGCGCGTCATGGTGCGGCCGCCGTCGGCGCGGATCGGACCAATCACGCCCGACGAGCGCAAGAAGATCATGGATGCGAGCCCGGTGAAGGGCAAATACGACACCGCTGTTGATGCCGAATCCGCCTACGAGATCATCCAGAAGCGGCTGTCCGGCACGGCGGCGCCGGCGGAGGGCGGAGAGGGCGGTGGCGGTATCCTCGGGCACATCGGCGAGATCGCGGCCACGATCTTCGGCACCAATGTCAAGCGCGGGCGGATGTCGACCGGACAGGTGATCGCCCGCAGCGTCACGCGTTCCGTCACCGACAAGGTGATCGGCGGCGTGGTGGCCGATCTCGGCAAGTCCGTCGGCGGCTCGATGGGCGCCTCGATCGGCCGCTCGCTGGTGCGCGGCGCCCTTGGCGGATTGTTGCGGAGGTAGTATCCCGCACATTTCGTTACAATCGTTGGAACGAGCTGTGCTGAGATATCCGTCGTTTCGAGCGCCGCTCGATCTCCTGTTCTTCGTCTGCTGTCTCGCGCTGACCGCGGACGTGCTGGTTCCCGAGATCTGGGGCAACGGCAAGACCAAGGACTATCCGCTGTGGTACTGGGCCGGGCAGCAGGTGCTGCACGGTCTCAACCTCTATCCGCTCAATCCCGACGGCTATTTCGATTTCATCTATCCGCCGCTGTCGGCAGTGCTGCTGGCGATCCCGGCCTTCCTCGGCAAGATCCCGCTTTATCTGGTCCTCTGCCTGCTCAACGTCGTCGCCTGGTGGATGACGGCGCAGTTCTCGCACGCGATGGCGGGATCGGGCCGCAAGCCCAACATGTGGCTCGAGGCGCTGCCCGGCATCGTCACCGTGACCTTCGTGTTCGACATGTTCGACCTCGGGCAGCCGAACTTGATGCTGCTCGCGATGATGCTTTACGGCTTATGGCTGTTGCGCGGCGAGCGGCCGTGGCTCGCCGGCGGCATGTTTGCGCTGGCGACGGCCATCAAGGTGTTTCCGGTCGCGGTGCTGCCCTATCTCGTCTGGCGCCGGCGCTGGCGCGCGGTCGCCGGCATGATCGTGTTCCTCGGCATCTTCCTGTTCGTGCTGCCGGCGCCGTTCCGCGGCTTCCAGCACAACGCGACCGAACTTAAGACCTGGTACCAGGGCATGGTCGCGACCTCCTCGGAAAAGGGCTTCGGCAAGCGCGACGAGCAGAACTGGTCCTGGGTCAACCAGTCGATCATCGCCATGACGCATCGCCTGACGCGTCCGGTCAATTACGTGCAGGACGATCTGTCCAAGCCGCCGCGCTACATGAATGTGATCGATGTCGAGTTCAAGACCGCGAACTGGATCGTGCTGGCGATCTCGGCGCTGATCGGCCTTGGCTATCTTGCGGTGATGCCGCCGGCCGCGCGCCGCACCGAGAAATCGGACGCCGAGGAGATCGGCATTCTGTTCTGCCTGATGACGGTCGCCTCACCCTTGGCGCGGCAATACTACTTCATGTGGCTGTTCTTCCCAATCACCGTGCTGCTGCATCGCGCGGCCTATGATCCGCGGCCAAAAGTGCAGGTGGTGACGTGGATCCTGCTCGCGATCGCGGGCCTGTTGCTGCTGCTGTCGCTGCCGCTGTTTCCGATCGAGCTGCAGGCCTATGGCAACAATCTCGCATCCGCGGCGCTGCTGACCGCGGGGCTGGTCTGGCACATCCTGAACCCGCCGCGGGAGCAGGAGGCGAAAGCCTTGCCTCCGGCCGCCGGAGGACTACAACTCGGTGCAACGCCCAACCAATAGGGATCTCAAGCGATGTCCACCACACAACTGCAATCGGTCCTCGACCGCATCGATTCCGATTTCGACAACAGCCTCGAACGGCTGTTCACGCTGCTGCGGATCAAGTCGATCTCGGCCGATCCTGCCTTCGCGGGTGACTGCAAGGCGGCCGCCGATCATCTCGCCAAGGATATCGCAACGCTCGGCTTCAAGACCGAGGTGCGCCCGACCGCCGGCCACCCGGCCGTGGTCGGCAAGTTGAACGGCTCGACTGACGGACGGCCGCATGTGCTGTTCTACGGTCATTACGACGTGCAGCCGGTCGATCCGCTGAACCTCTGGCACCGCCCGCCGTTCGAGCCCGTCGTGACCGACCATGCTGACGGCCGCAAGATCATCGTTGCGCGCGGCGCCGAGGACGACAAGGGGCAGCTGATGACCTTCGTCGAGGCCTGCCGCGCCTGGAAATCGGTGACGGGATCGCTGCCGGTCGACATCACCATCGTGATCGAGGGCGAGGAGGAGGTCGGCTCGAAGAACTTCGTGCCGTTCCTGGAAGCCAACAAGGCCGACTTCAAGGCCGACTTCGCATTGGTCTGCGACACCGGCATGTGGGATCCGAACACGCCGGCGATCACGACGTCGCTGCGCGGCCTCGTCTACCAGGAGGTCAAGATCAAGGCGGCGAGCCGCGACCTGCATTCCGGCGTGTTCGGCGGCGGCGCGCAGAATCCGATCCGCGTGCTGACGCGCATCCTCGGCGGCCTGCATGACGAGAACGGCCATATCACCATCCCCGGCTTCTATGACGGCGTGAAGGATCTGCCGCCGGATATCCTGGCGCAGTGGAAGAACCTGAACCTCACGCCGGAGTCCTTCCTCAAGCCGATCGGCCTGTCGCTGCCGGCCGGCGAGAAGGATCGTCTCCTGATCGAGCAGGTCTCCTCGCGCCCGACCTGCGACATCAACGGCATCGTCGGCGGCTACACCGGCGAAGGCTCGAAGACCGTGATCCCGGCGGAAGCATCCGCAAAGATCTCGTTCCGCCTCGTCCCGGGACAGGACCCCGACAAGATCCGCCAGGCGTTCCGCGACTACGTCTCCTCACGCGTGCCCGGCGATTGCAAGGTCGAGTTCATCGATCACTCCAATGCGCCCGCGATCGCCCTCGACTGGAACATGAAGCCGCTCGCCGCCGCGCGCAAGGCGCTGACGGAGGAGTGGGGCAAGGAAGCGCTGCTGATCGGCTCGGGCGCCTCGATTCCGATCGTAGCCGACTTCAAGAATACGCTCGGCCTCGACAGCGTGTTGATCGGCTTCGGCCTCGACGACGACAACATCCATTCGCCGAACGAGAAGTACGACCTCAAGAGCTATCACAAGGGCATCCGCTCCTGGGCACGGATCCTCGCCGCGTTCGCCGAAGCCAAATAGCGGGCGACGCGGACCCCGAACGTAAAAACGCCGCCCGGAATTGGGCGGCGTTTTGATTCCGCGTAGAGGTCTATGGCGGACAGCCTACCTCAAATTCATGAAAGTTCAATCACGATAGCCCGGGTTCACCCGGTCGAGCTTGCGCAGCAGCGGCGGCCAGACCAGCGTGGTCGAGCGCAGTTCCGCGCGGTCGGGGTTGGACAATAGCTCGGTGTTCTTGTCGATGGCGAGTTGCTCGACCGGATAGGTCGCGCCCAGCATCCGCGTGCGCACCTGCATCGAGCAGGCCCGCTCCAGATGGTACATCCGCTCGAAGGCCGAGGCGACCGAGCGGCCGACCGTCAGCGTGCCGTGATTGCGCAACAGCATGTGATTCCTGGTGCCGAGGTCGTGCTGCAGGCGCGGGCGCTCGTCGTGATCGAGGGCGATGCCCTCATAGTCGTGATAGGCCAGATCGTGGGTGACGAGCTGCGCGGTCTGGTTCAGCGGCAGCAGGCCCTCGCTGGCGCTGGAGACTGCGGTGCCGTCGACGGTGTGGAGATGCAGCACGCAGCCGGCATCCTCGCGCACTTCATGGATCGCCGAATGGATGGTGAAGCCGGCCGGGTTGATGCTGTACTCGCTCTTGGAGAGCTGGTTGCCGTCGAGATCGACCTTGACCAGGCTCGACGCCGTGATCTCGTCGAACATCAGCCCGTAGGGATTGATCAGGAAGTGATGCTCCGGTCCCGGCACGCGCGCGGAGATGTGGGTGTCGACGAGGTCGTCCCAGCCATAGAGCGCGACCAGCCGGTAGCAGGCGGCGAGGTTGATGCGCTGTTCCCACTCCGCCGCGCTCATATCCGACGGCACTTCTTTCAGGCGTGCTTCTGCTGGCGACATGGCCGGTTCCTCCAATTGATTGGCTGGCGCGGAGCCTAACGCTGGCGTCGGCCCGCAGCAAGGCAGCGGGCCGGCGTGGCAGTCATGTCGTCGTGAAAAGGTGAAGCATGGTCGGCCATCGCGCTTTGGCGACAGGATCATGCTCGGGTATCGCGCGACAGGGCGATATTCCGCCCCGGCGCCGTTGCAGTTACGGCGCGGGAATCGCGAGCAGGCTGGAAATGCTGCGGCCGCGGATGTCGTAGACGCGGGCGAACACGACATCGTCGCGCTTGATCTCGACCATCACAGGCGCGGTCAGGCCCTTGCAGTAGAACTCGCCGAGCGTCATCGCGAAGTCGGCGGCGTTGCTGTCCCAGCCGATGGTGAAGTCGGGACCGAGCGCGACCTGGGCCGGACGCTGCGGACCGCACACCGCGACCTTCCACTTGCGGTGCTGCGGCGGTACTTCCTGCCGCTCGGTGAGCTGCTCGCGCAACTCGTCGGAAGCCTGCTTCAGCGCCAGGCCCCAATAATCCAGCATGAAGTAGTTGTCGGCCGTGCGCACCGTACCGGCGATGTGGTTGAAGTGGGTGTACTGGTAGGGATGCAGGCGGATCATCTCGCCGAGCGGCAGCAAGAGGCCGAACGCGAACACCGCCACGGCGACGGGCTGCCAGCTGCGCTTGTTCTCGCCGAGCCAGTTCATGCCGCGCGCGAAGGCGACACCGCCGAGCACGGTCATCGGCGGGATCACGAAGATGAAATGGCGGATGCCGTTATAGAGCGCCGGCCGCTTCACCATCGCGACGACCAGCGGCAGGGTCGCTGCCATCGTCAGCATCAGCATGATGGTCTTGCGGCGAGCCGGCACGTCGTTGCGCGACAGTGACGTGAGGGTGAGGACCACGGCCGCGGCCAGCAGCACCAGCAGCACTTCCGGCATCTGCAGCGCGAACAGCGTCGGCAGATAGGACCAGGGCATGTCGGGCACCGAGACCAGCGCGCCGTCGAACATCTCCTTCCACGGCTTCTCGAAGAAGTGCGAGAAGTAGGTGACGGCCTCGAGCGGATGGCCCGGCTCCATGATCGACCACGGCCAGACCAGACCCATCACGAGATAACCGAAGGCCAGGCCCGGCATCAGCACATAGACGACATGAGCGAAGCGATGCGCCGCCTCGCGCACGCCTTGCGTGCGATATTCCTCGAGCAGCAGCGGCATGAAGCCGACCGCGGCATAGATCAGCGCCAGCCCGCCGAGCACGCGGCAGCCGAGCGCGAGGCCGGCGCCGAAGCCGACGATCAGGATCGTGCGCGGCGAGGGCGCCGGATATTCTTCCGCGAGGCGCACCAGGCCCATGATCAGGATGATCATGGCGACCGCGAACGGCGCGTCCTTCGGGTTCATGAACATGTGGCCGTAGAAGGTCGGGCACAGCGCGAGCAGCAGCAGCGCGGCGAGCCCGGCCAGCGGGCCGCCCACCCGGCGCGCCAGCCGCCAGGTCACGGCAAGGCCGACGACGCCGACGATCGCGCCGACCAGGCGGCGCGTCTCGAACAGTTCCAGCGGAATGATCTTGTGCAGCAGGGCGGCCGCCATGTCGAAGCCGCCGCCATACATGTAGAGATTGGCGAACGACAGCGCCGCGGTGTCCTTGAACCCGGACCCGTACATGCGCAGCAGGAGGTCGGCATACTCGGCGTGGGTGTAATCGTCCCAACCCAATCCGTAATCGCGAAATGTCAGACCGGCGATCAAGGCGACCGCGCCGAGAGCAATCAGCGCGAGATCGTCGCAGGTCTTCTCGATCGAGCGCCGCGCAGGCGTATCGAGGGCAGACGTTGTAATGGAAGACATGGCTATTGGTACCGGCGTCCCTGTGGCCCAGCTGACGCGCTTCAGGGCCTCATTCCCCGGCATCCATATAGCGCAGTTCCCTTTCCAAGTAATTGGCAATTGTGGCGTAAATTCCCTGATGCATTGCAATAATTTGGCAGCAATTCGTAGGTGGTAGAATTACGGGAAAAATGGACCCTCGGTCGCCTCTGGATCGCGCGAATTCGCGCGTATGATTCCGGTGGGTGACGGGTTCACCGAGGAACCCCGCCTGCAATTGGCGGTTGGCGATGTGGACAATATGACGGTATCGTGGCGTTGGCGGCTCCGCAGGGATTTCAGGCGGGCCCGGGGGTTGGTTCGATGGTGATCGGTTTGTTGGTCGCGGGTGCGGTCCTCGTGGTGGGGGGACTGGCGGCGATCGGCTTTGGAATTCCCATTAGGGATTTTGGGCTTGGCAGCACGCTGATGGTGACCGGCGTGACTGCGCTTTGCGGCGGCGCGATCGTGCTGGCGGTCGCGGCTGCGGTGCGCGAACTGCAGACGATTGCCCGGCGGCTGGGCAGCGGCGTGCCCGCAGGGATAGGCCAGGGAACACAGTCCGCACCTGCAACTTCTCCGCGTGCAGCCCCCGATGTCGCCTTTCCGCCGCTTACGCGTGACCAGCCATCCGGATTCGACGTTCCTCCACCGCCACCGGCGCCCCCAACCGCGCCGTCAGCCAGTCCGCCGCCCTGGCATGAGGAGGTCGGCCAGCGTACTGGCGCGCGCGGCGAGGCACCTCCGCCGGCACCGCCAATCGCCCCTCCCGCGGAGGCGCCCAAGCGACGCAATCTGCTGTTCTCCTCGACCTCGCGGAAGGAGCGGGAGCGCGCCCAGGCGCGGACGGCCGAGCCGCTGCCGCCGGACCTGCTCTCGGCGGACCTGCGCCCGAATCCGCCCGCAGTGCCACCAGCCGCCGAGCCAAGCGAGCCGGCGCCCGCCACCTTTGACGACGCCTGGCCGAAGTCCGAACGGCCGCGATCGGTCGATGTTGCGCCGCGGCGTCCGAGCCGACCGCTGACCCCGCCCAGCGACACCAATGGGACGGCCCCGTCGCCGGCCCATCCGCCGGCGCCAGTCGAACAGCCACCGGTCACCGTGCTCAAGTCGGGCGTGGTCGACGGCATGGCCTATTCGCTTTATTCGGATGGCTCGATCGAGGCCCAGATGCCGGAAGGCATGATGCGCTTTGCCTCGATCGACGAGCTCCGGTCGCACCTCGACCACCGGTCGTAAGCGCCGCGCAATACTTGCCGACAGAATAAAACGCCGCCGTTCTTGTCAGAGCGGCGGCAATCCCCTCATATTCGCCAAGTAGTTCGGGATTCTCCGATGTATTCGTGCGGCCGGTATACTGTCCGGCGCGCCGCGCGACCGAGCCCAAGGGAAGATTGAACCATGTCCGACGCCGCAGGCAAAAGCCCGGTCGAACTGACCGCCAACATCGTGTCGGCCTATCTCAGCAACAACCCGACCCAGGCCTCCGAGATTCCGAGCCTGATCAGCCAGGTTCACGCGGCGCTGCTCCGGGTCGCAACCGGACGGCCCGAGGCGCCGGCCGAGCCGGCGAAGCCTGCGGTGTCGATGAAGAAGTCGATCACGCCGGAATATCTGGTCTGCCTGGAAGACGGCAAACGCTTCAAGTCGCTGAAGCGTCATCTGCGCACGCAGTACAACATGACGCCGGAACAATATCGCGAGAAATGGGGCCTGCCGGCCGACTATCCGATGGTGGCGCCGAACTACGCGGTGGCGCGTTCGCAGCTCGCCAAGAAGATGGGGCTCGGGCAGCAGGCGCGGAAGAAGAAATAGTAGCTACGAGGCCGCTGCGAGCGCCTCGCGCGCATCGTTCTTGATCCGCTCGACCATCGCGCGCAGACCGTTGGACCGCTGCGGCGTCAGATGCTCGCCGAAGCCGAACTCCTTGAACAGCGCCAGCGCGTCGGTTGCCAGGATCTCCTTCGGCGTATGGCCGGAGAACAGCGTCAGCGTGATCGCGACCAGGCCGCGCACGATGTGGGCATCGCTGTCGCCGCGATAATGCAGCAGCGGCTCGCCATTGCCATTGCGATCGATCCGCTTCGACAGCCAGACCTGGCTGACACAGCCCTGCACCTTGTTTTCGGCGGAGTGATCCTCCTCCGGCAGCGGGTCGAGCGTGCGGCCGAGCTCGATCACGTAGCGGTAACGGTCGTCCCACTCGTCCAGCAGCTCAAAATTGTCCCTGATATCGTCGATCGTCGTCATCGTGGCCCGCGCAGATTTCTCTGCGCCTTATATAGGAAGGCAGGCCGCGAAAGCGATGAAAATGGAACGGGTTCCGCCCCTAAATTGACCTCACTTCGTCGGCGGCAGCCGAAATTCGATGGCCTGGTCGTCCATGGTCAGGGTGTCGCGCGAGGCGACATTGCTGGCCTCGTCGATACCTTCGCCGCCGATCGAGCCGGTGTGATCCGGCTTCTTCTCGGTGATGATATGATAGACCTTGCGCGCGCCGTCGGTGGCGCGCTGGCCGATCGCGGTCGCGGCCTGCCCGCCGACCTCGCAGGCCGCAGGCTGGCGCTTGCAGAACTGGCCCATGTCGTTGATCGCAGCCGTCGCAGCCGAAACGGCATCCGACGCGCTGATCTGCGGCGTCTTGTCCGATTCAGGTGTTTTGTCCCTCGGCAGCAGCACGAGCACAAGCCCGAGCCAGAATGCCAGACGCAACAGGAAAAACATCGCGCGACCCCGGTAGCCTCTTTTGCTTCATTTGCGGTCGATGCCGCAGTTGGCCCTGACGTAGCAGGCGTGGATAAACCGGAAGTATTTGCATTGAGGTAAACTCGCCGAAAATTCGCTGAAAATTGGCCGGAATCGATTCGACGTAAATATTCGATTGATGACGGTCGCATGGATGGACGATTCGCGGGCTCATCGCCGTGTCCACCATTTCGAAACCATAGCCCGTCACATCCGGAAACCTGTCGTTCACCATCCTCGACAAATGGGCACCGAAAGCTGCGCGAATTCCCCGCGAACACACGCTGTCGGGTGGTGGGCCTGCCGGCCTTAGCGTTCGTTTAAGTTCGCTCTGACACGGTGGCGGAAAGATCAAGGAGGCGTTCCGGCGCGTCTGTCTGACGATGAAGCCGAAGCGCGAGTGCTGTGAGTGTTGTGAGTCTCATCCGCGAATGTCTCGATGCGCTGCTGCATCCTTCGGCGCGATATGACGCGCTGATGCGTGCCCGCCATCGCGCCTTCATGGCGCCGCGTCTGCTCGGCAGCCTGGCGGCGTTCGCGGCGTTCCCCGTCTATCTCGCCATGCGCGGTGCGCCCACGGCGGTCGAGGTCGCTGCCTTTGCCTGGCTGACTGCGCCAATCCTGCTGTCCTGGTTCCTGTCGCGCACCGGCCACTATGAAAGTGCGCATGTGCTGTCATCGGTGGCGCTCGCCGGTCTCGTGCTGATGATCGCCGTGACCACTGGCGGCATCGAATCATTCGCCGCGATCTGGCTCGTCGTGATTCCGATCGAGGCGGCGCTGTCGGCATCGCGGCGGGTCGTTGCCTTTGCCTTTGCGCTGGCGATGTCGTGCGCGTCGCTGCTGATCGTGCTCGGTCACTATCATGTGTTGCCGGCTGCCGATCTCGGTGCGGCCACGCATGCGCTTTACGGTTTTGGCGTGGTGTCGGCGACGCTTTATGCCGCCGGCCTCGCCTTTGGCGCGGAATCGCTGGCGCGGACCAGCGTCGCGCTGCTCTATCTCGAGGAAGAGCGCTATCGTTTGCTGGCGCATCACATGAGCGATGCGCTGTCGCGCCACAGCCGCAACGGAGCGGTGCAGTTCATCTCGCCGGCTGCCGAGGCGATGGTTGGCGTGCCTGCGACGCGCCTGCTCGGCCATGGCCTGTTCGACCGCGTCCATGTCGCCGATCGTCCCGCCTATCTCACCGCGCTGTCGGATGCTGCGCGGGGCGGCGAGGCGCGCAGCGTCGAATTCCGCCTGCGTCGCGACACGATGCGGGACCAGGCCATCGCCGCCGATTTCATCTGGGTCGAGATGCGCTGCCGGCCGCTGGAGCAGAATTCGCAGGAGTCGGAAGTCGTCGCCGTGATCCGCGACATCACCGACCGCAAGATGCAGGAGCAGGCGCTGGAGCTCGCGCGCCACGCGGCCGAGCAGGCCGACGCGTCGAAGACCCGCTTCCTCGCCACCATGAGCCACGAGCTGCGAACGCCGCTCAACGCCATCATCGGCTTCTCCGAGATGATCGCGCAGGAAGACGTGCTGATGCTGGATTCGGCGCGGCGCAAGGAATACGCCCAGCTGATCAACGATTCCGGCCAGCATCTGCTGTCGGTGGTCAACGGCATCCTCGACATGTCGAAGATGGAAACCGGCAATTTCGAGATTTCGCCGGAGCCGTTCGCGCCGCGGCCCGCGCTGGTCAACTGCTGCAACCTGCTGGCGCTAAAGGCGCGCGAGGGCGGCGTCGATCTCGCCACCCGTGCGCCGGACGATCTGCCCGATTTGAACGGGGATCCGCGCGCGTTCAAGCAGATCGTGCTCAACCTCGTCTCCAATGCCATCAAGTTCACCGAGCGCGGTGGCAAGGTGACCGTTTCGGCCTCTGTCGAGGGCGCGCGGCTGATGCTGCGTGTCTCCGACACCGGCGTCGGCATCGCCGCCGATGATCTCGAGCGGATCGGCGATCCCTTCTTCCAGGCCGGCAAGACCTATCAGCGCCGCCATGAAGGCACCGGCCTCGGACTGTCGATCGTCAAGGGACTGGTCAACCTGCACAACGGCGAGTTCAACGTGCAGAGCAAGGTCGGCGAAGGCACGATGGTGACGGTGGCGCTGCCGCTGTCATTCACGCCGCCGGTCGCCAAGGAGCCGTCGAGCAACGTCGCAACCCTGAAGCCCGCGCTGCGATCCGGATTACAAGAGCAAGTTCATCAGGTGAAGAAGAGTGCCTAGACAGACCTTGGACGATGACGAGATGCCGCGCCGCCGTCGCAAGGCCAAGGCGGTCGCGATCGAGCCGGAACAGGAGCGGGGCCTGTTCCTGCGGATGCTGCTGCATAGCCCGAAGGACATGGTCGCGGGTCTGCTGGCGGCCTCCGCCGTCGTTGCGATCCTGACCAACGCGCTGTTCCTGCAGGCCGGCCGTCATCCATCGCCGATGTTCGGCAACTCCGTCGTCACGCTGCCGCCGCCTGCGCCCGTCGCAGCGGTCGCCAATCCCTTGCCGCGTCCGCGCCCGGTCGAGGCCGCTGCGCGTCCGGTGGAGGCTGTCGAGCCGCCGAAGCCGGTCGAGGCCAGACCTGTTGTTGAGGCCAAACCGGTCGAGGCAAAGTCGTCGTCCGACCCCATGGCCAACCTGGTGACGAAATCCACCAGCGCGCCGCCGGCTGCCGCAGCACCGTCGAACGTCGTGCGTCCGCCGGCGCCGATCCCGTCCAATCTGAGCCCGGCCGGCAAGCGCATCGCCGCCGTGCAGCGCGCGCTGACCGAATATGGATACGGCCAGCTCAAGCCGACCGGCACCATCGGCGTAGACACCCAGAACGCGATCGCGAAGTTCGAGAAGGCGCGCAAGCTGCCGGTGACCGGGCAGATGTCCGATCGTCTCGTGCATGAATTAGGCACAATGATCGGCCATTCGATCGAGTGACGATCATCCGTCGCCCAGCAGCACCTCGCTGACCTCGTCGGAAAACTGCTTTCGTCGTCCGCCGATCACGACCCATTCCGGATCATCGCGATCCGGCATGGCGCGGGGCAGGCCATGATCGAGCAACGCCCGCGCGCAGCCGGCCCAATCACCGCCATCGACCGGCGTGTTGAGAGAAGCCCAGGACAGCGAGCCGCAGGCGTTATCGCCGAAGCCATGCTGCTCGGTCCATTCGGCGCCGTGCGCGAGCAGGAAGCGCGTCAGATCAGCGTCGCCGCGAAACACCGCATGATTGAGTGCCGACGCATCCCAGTCGCCGCCGCGCACCGCGATCGGCCATCCCAGCCTCACCATCAGCCGCACGCCGGTCTCGCTACCTTCGGAAGCGAGGTCAGGAAGCAATCGCAGTTGTTGCTCAGATAGTGCTTTCGGCAGATCGGGCCGCTTGGCCTGGATGCGACGCGCCTCGCTTTCGTTGCCTGACGTGCAAGCCGCGACGAACTGCTCTTCGTCGGAGACGTCTTCCAGGCCGGTGCGCTCGCGCAAGAGATCGGCGACATCAGTCAGGCCGAATTGCAGCGCCAGCCGATAGGCGCTGACGCCATCGGGCGTCGTCACCGCCGCATCCGCGCCGGCATCCAGCAACGTCGCGATGCATTGGTGGGATCGCCGCCGACGGATCGCCCATAGCAGCGGTGAACCCCAGTCCGTCAGCGGCGGATTCGGCGGCGGCTCGTTCGGATCGCCGCCGTGCTGCAACAGCAGCTGCAGGGCAGGGACGTTTTCGAAATCGAGCACGTGATACATCGCGTTCGTCCCGCCGATGCGGGCGCCGTGCTCGAGCAGCAGGCCCGTCGTCACGAAAGCTTCGAGCGAATGATAGAGCGACTCGTTGTCATCAGGGTTGGCACCGGCATCGAGCAGCATCTTCGTCAGCTCGAGGTCGTGATTACGTCCCGCTGCGCCATAGAGCGCGGACAGCGGATTGCGCTCGTCGGGCTCTGCAAGTGAGGCCGGCGGCCAGCGGCTGCTGATCTGCTGGTTGGGATCGGCGCCGGCCTCGAGCAGCAGGCGCGCGCAAGCGTGCAGGCGTGCGCGGAATTCCGCGATCGACAGCAGGCTGGAATGCGTGACAGCAACCAGCGGCGGCAGTTTCAGCGGTCCGCCCGGGCGATTGATCCAGGTGGAATCCATCGCGATCGCTCGCCGCAGCGCAGCCTCATCGCCGATCACGCAGGCAACAGAGGGATCGCCAGCCGCGAGATCAGGTGTCTCGGCGAGCATCCGTGCTGCAACGCGCGGGTTGGCGCGATTGGCGTTGCCATCGACGTCACCGGCGTAAACAAGTTCGAGCCATCGCATCACACGATCCGCGCGGCCCTTATCAGGTGCCGGTTGCGCCTCGACGTAGCGCGCCAGGTCCTGCCAGGAGAGAAAGCCGAGATCGCGCGCGACGCAGGATTGCGCGTCGTGCAGCCGGAGATCGAGCGCCGCGATCGCGTCGTCGCTCAGGCCTGCGGCAGACGGAAGTGAGTTGCGGAAGCGGGACAAGGCCTCGGGCGCGCGCTGGCGATAGAGGCGGATCAGGTCCTTGGCCTGCTTCTTCAGATGATCGAGATTCAATCGCGCGGCCGATCGGTTCATGGCAACCTCCGTGCATCAACGCCGATGGTCCACAAAACCGGCTGCACAAAGGCTCGATTTGCCGCGTTCGACATGCAAGTGGGTTCAACCCTTCCCGTGGACCCGGGCGCGGCTTGCATCGCGCATCGCCACGATAGGAAGGTCGCGCGCCAGGGTCAACCCGCGATTGGACGCGGCGTCGCGGCTCGCCTATAGGATCGGCCCATGCGATTGAAATCCAGCATTTGGGTGGCCGCCTATCTGCGCCGCTGCCAGACCGAGGGCGTCTTCGGCGCCGTGCGCAAGCGCGGGGCTGAGGAGGCCGGCGCCGTGTTCGTCAAGGTTGCGACCATGGACGGCAACGCGATGCTCTACGCGCCAGCGCCGCAGACTGTTTATGACGAGGGCCGTCCGGCCGAGCGTCTGTTCGTGCCGATCGCAGCCCAGGCACTGCCCGAGCTATCGGTCGAGGAGCGGCTGACCAAGGAGCTCCGCTTCGATCCCGACGCCTGGATCGTCGAGACCGAGGACCGCGCCGGGCGGCATTTTCTGGATCTGGCGAAAAGCTAGCGTTCGTCCTGTGAGCGCCGCTTTGCAGGCGCGCTGCCGGGCTGCACGACGGGCCTCGTCTGCGACGGCGCCGAGCGTACGCGATGGCGCTCATCGTCATAGAGCGCGGCGCGATACTTCGCGCGGGCCACCGCCATGGTCGAACCGCGCCAGGCCGCCAGCATCACCAGCGCCGAGCGCTCGCTGAGGCGATCGTAGAGCCGCGACAGGCGGTAGACGTAGTTGACCTGCGAGCCGGCTTCCGGATTGAGGAACATCAGCACGCGCTGGAACGCCGCGCTGGTCATGTCCAGCGCCTTCATCGCGCAGGCGAGCGGCTCGCCGCCGGCATCATCAACCACTTGCGCTGCGATCCGCGACGGCAGGATCAGCGCCTCGCCGACCTCCATCGTAAAGCTCTCGACGTCCTCGGCAAACGCGGCCATTTCCAGGATGTGGATCGCGCGCGAAGCGCGGGCCGGCGGAATTCGCGCCGAGGCCTTCAGCGGCGTCTCGTGCAGATTGTGCAGGATCTGGGCGCGCTCGCCGGCCGCGGCGGCGAAGAACATGTCGGAGATTTCGGCGGCATCGTTCGGCCGCATCGCAAGACTCGACGCCATCCGCAACTGCGCCTCGGTCGGCGCCTTCACCGGCGCTGTCGGAGTTGGTGCGGCCGGAATCGCGGAGGCGGTGGGCATCGCCGGGTGGGAATGACCATGACGCAGGCCGAGCTTGTCCAGAATCTCGGCGGGCGTCGCCGGATAGATCGCCAGCCGCGCCCGCACGGCGGCGCGTGTGGTGTCGTCGACCTCGTCGATCAGGCGCGAGGCCAGCTCGACGAATTGGCGCTCTTCATCGGCGGAGTGGGCGCTGGCCTGCACATAGAGATCGGTCAGCACGCGCAGCAGTGTCGGGCGAATGTCGACCCCCTCGCGGCGAGAGAGCGTCAACAGCCCAGTGAGTCCAGGAAGTAGTGGAGCTGTGCTCATCTCTTGCGTACGCGACTTCAGGGTATTGCGACCGTGAAAACCTTGTTGAGGCGAGCCTACGCGGCGCGCTTTAAGAGGCGGTTAAGGAAAACAAGCCGTGAAGCCGATCGCTCGCATTCGAGGCACGTGTCCGGCGCGACACAGCGGCCACATCCGTAAACGCACGCAGGCGGGGCTTAAGATGTCATTAACCACGTTGCGGTCTTAATCGGGCCGTCGCCGGGCAAATCACGTCCCGTGCGGGGGCCAGAGAGAAACGGAACATGGGGACCATCATCGAATTTCCGGCGGATGCGGCGACGCGGCGTCCGAGCGTGATGGGCGCCGCAGGCGAGGGCATGGGCACGGTGCTGATCCTTCCCGTCGTCCGGATCGAGCGCGAGACCACCGAGACCGGTGGCGGGCGCGGACCGGAAGCGGGTACTGCACCCGGCCGCCGTCGCCGTCGGCGCTCCTGACACAGAGGATATTGCAATGCCGGTGCTGCCGATCCGGATCGCCGGGTCTCGGTCGTTTCCGGCCTTGATGATTGCATTGGTTTGCGCCGCGCTCGGCGGCTGCAGTGGCGGCGATTTCGGCCGCACCCGCGCGGACTTCCGCAACGACGACATGCATCGCTGGCTCGGCGCCGAGGCGACCGGCAGCATCGGCATGAAGGCGTCGCAGTTCCAACTGACCGAGGGCGAGCGCCAGATGCGCGATCTCGCCTATCCCTTCATCGAGCCGCCGCATACGCGCCCGGCCTGGAAGAGCGTGTTCGGCGACTACCAGCCGCTGCCCGCGCCATGGCGGCAGAGGATCGTGTTCGACCGCACCGCCTATGGCCGCTCGCTGATCGACGAGCCGCACCGCTCCTGGGCCTCGCGCTATTCGCTGATGATCGACGACGTGCGCGACGACATCACCCGCTTCGAACCGTTCTTCGCCTGCGCCGCCCGCGTCATCGAGCTCGACCGCAGGCGTGCCGCCAGCCTCGACAAGGTCTCTGATTTGTCGCCGCGGGAGCGGGCGGACGCGATCGCGCGGATGGAAGAGAACACGCTGATCGTGCAGTGGGTGCAGCAGAGCCTAGAGCGGCGGATCTCGGCCTATCGCTGGGCGCTGGAGCGGCTGGTGATCCAGGCGCCCGACGGCATGGCCGCCGATGTCGATCGCCAGATCGGCGAACTTGCGCGGCTGACCGCCAATCCGCCGATCATCGGTGCACCGCCGGTCATCGGCGAGGCCGTGGTGACCAAGGGCTGACTGTCTTCGCACCTGAGTTTCCCATTTACTTCTTCTTCGCCGGCGGCGGCGGGGCAGGTGCCGGCGCGGGCCGCGGCTCCTGCTTGGCGGGGGTCGGCGGGGCGTCGACCTGCACGCTGCAGCGTGCGGCCTGCAGCGAGGCCTGGGCCTGCGGCATCAGGCCGGGCTCGGCGGCGAGCGCCTTCAACAGGATCAGGCCGGTCTCGGTCGGGGAATCGATGATCAGCCGGTCGGCGGCGGTGACTTCCTCGTCCTCCGGCAGCGCGTTGTGCTGCGCTTCGGTCATCAGGTCGAGCTCGATCACGCGCTTGCCGGCAGAGCGGTCGTTGATCGCGTAATAGGCGACCTCGTTGCGGGTGTAGAACGACACCGAGGTGTAGGACTGGCTGACCGGCACCGTCAGCTTGATCGGCCCGGTGGAGAGATCGTAGCGGCAGATCGCCATTGCGAACGCCGGGTCCATGAACGGCATCGGCGAGCTGCCGGGCTCGGCCAGCGGCAGCTGCGTCACCTCGTTCTGCTTCGTCATCGGCGTCAGCCGCGAATAGGCATCCTGCGAGGCGACCCGCGGCAGCGCCAGCACGCTGACGAGATGCACAATGCCGCCGAGCAGCACGCCTGCGATGATGGCGAAGGCGATCCGGATCATGGGCAGCCCACCGTCGCAATCGCCGGCATCGGCGCATCGCGCTGGGTGCGCGTGGCCACGCCGACCGGCGTGTCGTACAGCCGCAGCATCAGCGAATAGCGCTCGATGCCGCCGGTCGGCAGCCAGTTGCCGGCGCGCGAGCGCGAGGCGATGCGGATCTCGAACGAGCCGTCGGAGCCGCGGATGATCTCCTGGCTGGTGAAGCCGTAACGCTGCAGCGTGTTGGCGACGAGGTGGCCCTTCTGGTCGAACAGTGTCAGCGTCCAGAACCGCGCCGGCGGCGTCACGCCGCTGACCACGATATCGCAGCGGCCGTCGAGCGGCTTCTTCCTGTCGTCCGACGTGGCGGTGAAGGCGATGCCGTCGCCGGTGCCGACCGGCAGCTCGCCGCTGCGCGCGATGGTGGCGCGCGAATAGGGATCGACGTCGGCGGTGCCGTTCTTCGGCCGCGCGGTCCAGGCGCCGATCTTCAACGTACCCAAATCGGTGCCGCGCGTCGCTGTGACGTAGGTCGAGCCGAGGCCGACCGCAGTGGCGATCGCAAGCGCGAGCAAGGTGATGAGGATCAGCCGCACGTCGTCAGTTCTTGCGTGGTGCAGTCGTTGGTGTGCCGTCGGGACCAGCGGCGGCGTAATTCTCGGGGAAGGCCAGCGCGCTCGAAGAGTCCGCCTTCTGCCTGGCGGGCTCGTTCAGCGTGGTCGCGCCGACGGTCTTGGCCGCATCGTCGAGCATCTTCTCGACCCGCACCAAAATGTCGGCGCCGCGCTTGGTCAGCACCGGCGGCGGACCGGGCTTGGTCTCCAGCACCCGCGGCGCGGCGTTGGCCTGCGCGGCTGCCGGCTGCGGCGGCAGCTTCTGGCCCATGCCGACGCCGACCAGCTCCTTCACTTCGACGCCCTGATGCGCGACTTCCATGATGTCGTGCCAGGTCTGCGCCGGCAGCGAGCCGCCGGTCATGCGGTTGGTCGGCGAATAGTCGTCATTGCCGTACCAGACCGCGCAGGTGAAGTTGCCGGTGTACCCGACGAACCAGGCGTCACGATAGGCATTGGTGGTGCCGGTCTTGCCCGCGGTTGGAATGCCGTCGAGCGCCGCGCGGCGCGCGGTGCCTTCGCTGACCACGTGGCTCATCATGCCCGCCATGTCTGACGCAACCGAAGCCGGGATCGCCTGCTTCGGCTTCGGCCCGTCGCGATCCCAGCGCCAGACCAGGTCGCCGGCGCCGGTGCGCACTTCCAGCACGGCATGCGGCGTCACCGACTTGCCCCGGTTCGGGAAGGTCGCATACGCCACGGCGTGCTCGAGCACGGTGACTTCGTCGGAGCCGATCGGCATCGACGGCGTGTCCGGCAGCGGCGCCTTGAGGCCGAAGCGGCGCGCGACCTCGACGATCTTGGCGCGGCCGGCCTTCGGGCCTTCCTTGCCGCCGAGCGCGATCGACAGTTTGACCGGCACGACGTTGATCGAGCGGGTGATCGCCTGCGTCAGCGTCACCGAGCCTGAGTAGGAATGGCCATAGTTCTGCGGACACCAATTGCCGATGCAGACCGGGCCGTCGACCACGATCGAGGTCGGCTTGAAGCCGTTGAGGAGAGCCGTGGTGTAGACGTAAGGCTTGAACGAGGAGCCGGGCTGGCGATAGGCGTCGGTCGCGCGGTTGAACTGGCTGGCGCCATAGTCGCGGCCGCCGACCATGGCGCGGACGCCGCCGTCGAGATCGGCCACCACGGTCGAGGCCTGCGTCGCGTGATAGTCGCGACCGAACTGGCGGAGCTGGTTCTCGATCGCATCTTCGGCGGCGCGCTGCACCTTCATGTCGATCGCGGTGCGGACCACGAAGACGCGCTCGGTGTAGGACTTCGGGAAGGTGTCGACCAGCTTGCGCATCTCGTCGAAGGCGTAGTCGAGATAGTAGTTCGGCGATTGCTCGTCGCGGCGGTCGACGGCGACGGCCGGATTGCGGCGGGCACCGAACACCTGGCCCTCGGTCATGAAGCCGGCATCGACGAGGTTGTCGAGCACGACGTTGGCGCGGGCGCGCGCCGCGGGCAGGTTGATGTGCGGGGCGTATTTGGTCGGCGCCTTGAACAGGCCGGCGAGCATCGCGGATTCCGCGAGGTTGACGTCGCGGGCCGACTTGTTGAAGTAGAAATGCGCGGCGCCGTCGACGCCGAAAGTGCCGCCGCCCATGTAGGCGCGATCGAGATAGAGTTTGAGGATTTCGTTCTTGGTCAGGCGGAATTCGAGCCACACCGCCAGGAACGCTTCCTTGACCTTGCGCTCGATGGTGCGCTCGTTGTTCAGGAACAGGTTCTTGGCGAGTTGCTGGGTGATCGACGAACCGCCCTGGCGTACGCCGCCGGCCTGCGCGTTGGTGACGAGCGCGCGGGCAAGGCCCGGGAAGTCGATGCCGTAATGGTCATAGAAGCGGCGGTCTTCGGTGGCGAGCGTCGCCTTGATCAGATTGTCCGGAAAGTC
Source organism: Bradyrhizobium jicamae (assembly GCF_018130695.1). Lineage (GTDB taxonomy): Bacteria > Pseudomonadota > Alphaproteobacteria > Rhizobiales > Xanthobacteraceae > Bradyrhizobium > Bradyrhizobium jicamae_B. Next base: position 59,593 of record NZ_JAFCJX010000013.1, read on the forward strand.
TTCCAGCGGAATCGAGTCGTTGTGCTTGATGCCGCGGCTGCCGATCGGATTGCCGTAGCGATCGAGGAACGTCACCGCGAGGTCGGATTTCTTCAGCCAGTCCTCGTCCGCGGTCTCGCGGAACGCGGGGATCGCCAGCGTCAGCATCAACACCATGCCGCCGAGGCCGATGGTGGCGGCTTCCGACAGCGGCTCGATGAACACCCAGCGCTTCCAGCGGCCGACATAGAAGCGGTCCATGAAGGTGGAGAAGCGCTCATAGAGCTCGCGCAGGCCCTTGGCCGACGAGAACAGCGTCGAGTCGATACGCGCATCCAGGTCCAGGAAGAAGTTCCGGACCTTCTGCTTCCAATGCGGCGGTAGGATCTGGCGCACTTGGGGACTGGGCCCTTGATCAGTTCGACAGCGCTGCCGGCGCCCAAGCGGGGCAGGGGCAAGCGTCTTGCTTCGATGTTGCGGCAAACCCAAGGCGCTTTTGCGTCATTGGGGACTCGGAGGCTGTTCTATCCGAGCGGCGGCCATAAACCAATGGCGCGGCTATCGAATTTAATGAAAGCCCTAACGCCTTCAACGGCTTTTGTCGTCCCGCAAAACCACCCCCTTGCGCTGCCCCGGACCACACCCCAAGAAGAGGCCAAGAGAGGTTAGAACAGGGAATCATGACCGCACCGCCCAAGCATGCTTCCAGCCAGGAGGGATTCTTCTGGAAAACCAAGACGTTGGAAGAGATGTCCAACGCCGAATGGGAAAGCCTGTGCGACGGCTGTGCGCGCTGCTGCCTGGAGAAGCTCGAGGACGAGGATACGGGGAAGATCTACTTCACCCATATCTCCTGCAAGCTGCTCGATGCCGGCTCCTGCACCTGCAAGGACTACCAGAACCGTTCCGACCAGGTTCCGGACTGCGTCCGCCTGACGCCCGAAAACGTCCGTACCCTGAACTGGCTGCCGCCGAGCTGCGGCTACAAGCTCGTCGCCGAGGGCAAGGACCTTTACTGGTGGCATCCCCTGATTTCCGGTGATCCCAACACCGTGCACGAGGCCGGTGTCTCCGTGCGCGGCCGGGTCGAGGGCACCGAGATCGACGTCAACGACGAAGATCTCGAGGATCACATCGTGCAGTGGCCGGGGCTGCTGCCGAAGCGCGCGCGGCTGAAGAAGCGGCCCAAGATCTGAAGCTCGAAGGTCTGAACGACGCGCATCTGAACGCGCGAGGCTGTTGATCACGTCATCGCGAGAAGACGCTTGCGGGATGCACCCATGCGCTTGGGTGCCTGCCTCAGCATCGATTTGCTGCGTAGATTGCAGCTGAGAGAATGATTCCGCCGCCGCGGCCGGCGACGTAGCCGCTTTACGCCACATAGCAGCATTACGCCCGAAATGAACAAATACGAACGGCAGAGCCGTTTTCCTGCCGAATCCCAGACATTGCCCGACGACATTGCCGAAGAGCTGAACCGCCTCCCGAGCGAAGTCCTCGATATCCCCGACGCACCGTCGCTCGCGCCGCCGGCGCCGCTGAACCCCGATGAAGTCCGCACCATCGTCATCAGCCTGATGCTGACGATGTTCCTGGCGGCGCTCGACCAGACCATCGTGGCGACCGCGCTGCCGACCATCGGCCGCCAGTTTCACGACGTCACCAATCTCTCCTGGGTGATCACGGCCTATCTGCTGGCGTCGACCGCGGTTGCGCCGGTGTTCGGCACGCTCAGCGACATTTATGGCCGCCGCGCCATGATCATCACTTCGCTCAGCCTGTTCGTCGTGGGCTCGGTGTTGTGCGCGGTGGCGCCCAACATGACCATCCTGATCCTCGCCCGCGGCCTGCAGGGGCTCGGCGGCGGCGGCATCATGCCCGTCGTGCAGACCGTGATCTCCGACGTGGTCTCGCCGCGCGAACGCGGCCGCTATCAGGCCTATTTCTCCAGCGTCTGGCTGGTCGGCGGCATCGCCGGTCCCGTGATCGGCGGCGTGTTCGCCGAGCATCTGCACTGGTCGATGATCTTCTGGATCAATCTGCCGCTCACGGCGGCCGCGCTCGTGCTGCTGCTGCCGAACATGAAGAAGATCCCGGTGTTCCACCGCAAGCGCAAGGTCGACTGGCTCGGCGGCGTGCTGCTGATGGCCTCCGCCGTCGTGTTCATGCTGGTGCTGACCTGGGGCGGCTCGCGCTATTCCTGGCTGTCGCCCACCATCACCGCGATGGTCGGCGCCTCGATTGCACTGGCAGGTGGCTTCATCTGGCATGCCCGCCGCGCGGATGAACCGTTCCTGCCGCTGCCGCTGCTCAGCGGCTCGGTGGCGCCGTTCGCACTGACCGCCGGCGGTTGCGCGCTCGGCGCGATGACCGGCCTGACCGTGCAGCTGCCGCTCTATTACGAGTCGGTCTACCATCTCACCGCCAGCGAGGCGGGCCTGGCACTGATCCCGCTCGCGGCGGTCTCGACCTGCGGCGCGGCCATTGCCGGCCGCACCATGGCGCGCGCCAAGCATTACAAGCGCGTCGCCGTCATCGGCACTTCCTGGGCTGCGTTGTGCGCGCTGGGCCTCACACTCACCACGCTGCCGCTGTGGGCCCTGCTGACCCTGATGGCGGCGTTCGCGCTCGGGCTCGGCACGACTTTCCCGGTCTGCGTGGTGTCGCTGCAGAATTCGGTCGCCCGTCCGCAGGTCGGCACCATCACGGGGGCGATGAATTTCTTCCGCTCGCTGATGTCCTCGTTCATGGTTGCAGCCTTCGCCGCGATCCTGCTGCTCGCGCTCGGCGCCGACCTTCCGCTCGCCGGCGAGCACCACGTCGCAGGCGGCGTCCCTGCGATCTCCACCGAGGACATGCGCCACGCCTTCCGGTACGTGTTCGGCGCTGCGACCGCGCTGATGACCATCGCAGCCCTCTGCCTGCTCGCGATGGAGGAGCGGCCGCTGGCCGGTCCGACACAGGCGCCGGTGGAGATGGCGGAGTAGCTTCTCACAGGATTTGTAGGGTGGGCAAAGGCGCCCTTGCGCCGTGCCCACCATTCCCGGTGTGCTTGTGATGGTGGGCACGTCGCTTCGCTCTGCCCACCCTACGGCAGCTGACAACCAAACCTAGCGGTGTCATCACCCGCGCATGCGGGTGATCCAGTATTCCAGAGACAGTGGTGATTGAGCCGATGGGGCCCGGCGTACTGGGTCGCCCGGTCGAGCCGGGCGATGACACCGAATGTGAGGATACACGTCCGCCTTCTCGCGACATGATTTGCCCGAGGTTTCCATCTCGTTCCGCCCTCTCTCCTTGATGAGGGCGCAGGGAAGACCGGGTGCACGCTGCACCCGCGGTCCCATGTGCCATGAGTAGAAAGTGGCGCACACGGGCATACAAATGCAGCGGAGGCACGCCGGCCTTCCCTGCGCGATGGCTTTACGGCTTATACGTGCTCGCCCTGGTGAGACTCTGCTTTTGTGCCACCATCGTCCGCGATCGGCTTTGGGCCTCTCACGGACTTGCCACCAGCATCGGGGCGGCAGGCCCACACGACTTCGCCGTACGCCTTGCGCGCACACGTCAGTTGCACGCTCGGCGTCCACCGCATCCCGACCCGCGTTCCTGACGTTGCGCAACGCCCCTCAGAGGGTGAGATGGGTGTATATATAGCATAATCAGAAATTCATTCAAGGCGAAATATTTTTGCGCCGAGGCCTTGCGCCGTCGGGCAAATCAGCGGTCTGATGTCAGCGGGAGCGCGCATGGCCATTGCCTGCAATTTCCTTGATCAACGCAGACGGCGCCTGACGGTTGATCCGTCCTAGGGATCGTCGATCGGCGTTTGATCCGGAATGTCGGTTGCGGTTGCGAGTACCGAGCAGGCTGCCGCAGCGACAGGTGAGAAAAGTCCAAGCGCCGCTGCGGCAGGTCCTCCGTAAGCGAAGGCACATGCCAGGCTCGATGCAACGAGGGCGACGAACGCCGTCAAGATCAGTCGCTCCCAGGCGGGAATATCCTTCATGGCGCCATCGACGAAGGCGCAGAGGAGGAACGGAATCATCTCGACCAGATAGATGGACGGCTGAGGCCACCAAAACCTTGCGGCCTTGCTTCCCGCCAGATAGAGGCTCCAGGACGTTGCTGCGGGACCCAGCAATCCAAAGATCAGAACTCGTATGAGACCTCGCCGCATGCAACGCATTCGAGCTTGCGACGCGGGATGCCACAAGCGTCGTTCCCATCAATGTTCCGCAAAGTCTGCCGTCTGCTCTGTGCGGATACGTCCGTCTTTGTGAGCATTTGTGCGGGTCCACATCACTCGCTCAGCTTCGCCGCGCACGCCGATCCGAATCATCCGGGCTACGACCACGTTACGCTGCCATTGGCGGACCAAGCCATCTGGTGAGCGCTTCGGCAAGTCCGAGATCGCCACCATCTCCCACCCATGCCACGTAGCCATCGGGCCGGATCAGGACGGCTGCGGGAGCAGGGACTGTACCGATCGCCGGAAGCTCCCACGTGCCCGTGTATTCGGCATCGACGAGCCGCACACGATCGCCCCATTGCGAGATGTCGAGGCTATCAGGCTCACCGAAATTGAGCAGCAGCGGCCGCGCGTCGTGCAGCAGCGTGAATGTCCGCAGCGCACCTTGCTGCGTCAGCATATCCAGATCGGGCATGCGGCGTCCGAGCAGCGCGTGTCCCTCGCTGAGATCGTAGTGCACATCGAGGCCGGACATCCGCGCGCCCAATTTCTTGCGCGGCTCGTCCATCTGCAGCAGCTCGGCCACGATCTCGCGCGCCGCGTCGAGGCGTTCTTCCGCGCGGCGGAGCAGGGCGACTTGCGCCATGGTGTTGCGCAGCACGCCCGCGGCGATCGGGTGGCGCTCGGTGTGGTAGGTGTCGAGCAGGGTGTCGGGCGAAATTCCCTTGACCACCTGCGCAAGCTTCCAGCCGAGATTCACTGCATCCTGCAGGCCGATGTTGAGACTCTGTCCGCCGGCGGGGTAATGCACATGCGCGGCGTCGCCGGCGAGCAGAACGCGGCCGCTGCGGTAGGAGGCGGCCTGCCGGCTCATGTCGGTGAAGCGGGAGATCCAGGTTGGACTGTGGAGTCCGTAATCGCTGCCGTAGACCGCTGACAGTGCTGCGCTGAGATCCTGCAATGTCGGCTCGCCACGGCCGAGCCGCTGCTCCGTCACCATGACGCGCACCAAGCCATTGTCGCCGTGTCGGGCAAAGGAGTGGATGCCCATCGCGTCGTGACGGAGGCCCCATTGCGGCTCGCTGGTGAGTTCGGCCTCGGCGATCAGATGGCTGATGCTCGGATCCCAGCCTGTGAATGCGATGCCGGCCGCCTTGCGGACCAGGCTGCGCCCGCCGTCGCATCCGACGAGATAGTTGGTGCGCAGCGCGCCTCCGTCCGCCAGCGCGACGTCGACACCGGAATCGCCCTGCGCAAAACCCGTCACCTCGCGTCCGCGATAGATCGGCACTGCGAGCTCGTCGACCCAATCAGCGAGGATGCGCTCGATGTGGCTCTGCCAGAGCGCGAGGCCGTAATTGTGCCGTGTCGGAGCGTCGCTGATGTCGAGCCGGATCCAGGCGAAGCCCGCGACCTGGGCGATCTGTCCCTCCCGGAGGAAACGGTCCGCAATGCCGCGCTGATCGAGCATCTCGATGGTGCGCGCATGCAGGCCGCCGGCGCGCGCGCCAGTGAGGTCCTGGCTGGTGCGCCGCTCGACGATGGCGACATCGATATCGGCCAAGGCCAGTTCGCCGGCCAGCATCAATCCGGTCGGGCCGCCGCCAGCGATCACCACTGCGTGCTGCTGCGTCGTCTGCATATCCATCCCGTCACTCCCTCGGCTATGTCTTGGGGCGGCGGTTCTACGGGATGAGTGGGGACTTGAAGCAAGCCCCTTGCGCCCCACATATCTGAGTGGGGAGAGGTGCTCTCCCGACGAAAAGCCCCGGAGCAAGTTCCGGGGCTTTTGTTTGACCGGTTGTGCGTGTCGGCGCGCCAGTTCGTGCGTGGCTTGATGGCCATTCAGGTTGATGGCAATGAGGTGCCATTCAATGACCGAGGATGGAGCAGGTCGTGACGCCTTTGCCGATTGCGAACGCCGACATCACCCAGTTCTTCCGCCAATGGCTTGAAACCTTCTCGGGCTATGTCCGCGACGTCGACTACGCCTCGGCGAAGCCGCTGTTCCATCCCGACGTGCTTGCCTTCGGCACGCACAACGACGTCATCCCGGGTCTCGATCAGTGGGTCGTGACGCAATGGGACAATGTCTGGCCGAAGACGAGTGACTTCCGTTTCGTGCTCGCGCAGACGCAGGTGCTGGCGTCGTCAGACGGCACGACCGCAACCGTGATCGCGCCATGGACCAGCACGGGTTATCACCCCGATGGCAGCGCATTCCTGCGGCCGGGGCGGGCCACCATGGTGTTTTCAAAGAGTGCCGACGGCTGGCTCTGCGTCCACTCTCACATGTCGCTCAACCGCGGCGTCCCGCAAGCGAGCCACGCCAGCCGGCCGGTGAAGGCCTGGTAGGTCGAAGCGTCAGTGCGTAGGGCGGATTAGCGGAGCGTAATCCGCCGCTATCGTGCGCGAATTGGCGGATTACGCCTTGCGGCTAATCCGCCCTACGGCGTAGCCGAGCCGCTTCAAGCCTGCCTTGCGCCCGTATCGATGATCGTCCCGACATGCTGGCCGCGCAGCGCTGCGGTGAGGCGGCCGGGGATGAGGCCGTTGACGACCTGCACGCGCGCGATGTGGCGCGCGTTCGCCATCACCTCGACCAGAGCGGGATCGAACGGCAGCGTGCCCTTGTGCTTTGCGAGCTCGGCGGCGCTGGTTTCCTTGATGAGCTTCGCGTTCTTTCCATCGGCGCCGTTGGGATCTGCGGAGTAAAAGCCGTCGACGTCCTCGACGATCGTGAGGCCAGCCGCGCCGAGCGCGTCCGCAAGCAGGAAGGCGCCGGTGTCGGCGCGGTGCGGCGGAATCCGCGAGCCCGGAAACTCGTGGTGATGATAGGGCGGGAAGGCGCTGCCGACGACCGCGCGCGCCGCGGAGAGGTGGATCGCGAGCTGGCTCGCGATGGTCGGATGCTCGATGTAGGACACGCCTTCCGGTGCGAGCAGGCTTGCCAGGATGTGGCCGTTCTGCCCGGCTTCGCTGGCGGCGAGCGGGGCGAGCGAGCCGACGGGAAGGCCGAGGTCGAGGCCGACGCTGTAGAGATGACGGGCGCGGATGCCGGCGCCAGTCAGGATCAGCAGGCGATGCTCGGACAGCAACCCGCGCAGCTCCGCGACGAGCGGCAGGATCGCTTCATGTCCGCGATCGATGACGCGGCCGCCGATCTTGATGACCTGCAGCCAGGGCAACAGCTTGATCGGGCGATTGCCGGCGACGGGGCGGGTGAGATTGCTGTCGAGCAAGGTCTGGCGCGCGAGCGGCGAGGCGACGTGCTTGATCTGGTTGGTGTCAGCCATGACGATGCTCTCAGCTCGCGGTGATGATGGTGCCGACATGCTCGCCCGCGAGCGCGCGGGTGAGGTTGCCGGGCACGAGGCCGTTGATGATCTGCACCTGGCGGACATGGCGCGCGGAGGCCAAGAGATCGAGCACCGGGAATTCGAGGACGGAGTCCTGCAGGCCCTTGGCCTTCATTTCGGCGACCGAGATCTTTGGAATGAAGGTGGCGTCCTTCGACGTCTTCGGGTTCGCGGTGTAGAGGCCGTTCTCGTCCTTCACATAGACCATCGCCTTGCAGCCGAACTGCTCGGCGACCAGGAAGCAGCCGGCGTCGGTGCGATAGGGCGGGATCACGCTCTCGGGTGCGGGGCGCATCCACAGGCTGTAGGGCGGCATGCCGCTGAAGATCACGGCGTTGACCTCGGCGAGGAACAGCGGCACCGACGACAGGCCGGCGCTCGAGACCGCGGAGATGCCGTGCTTGGCCAGCAGCTGCCCGAGCATCGCGGCATTCTGGTCGGCAACGGAGGCGCCGAGCTGCGACAGCACGCCGGCCGGCAGGCGAAGCCCGGCCGCGATTGAATAGAGGTGGCGCGCGCGGGTGCCGGCGCCGGTGCCGATCAACAGCTTGTGAGCGTTGCGGGCGGCGACGATCTCGTCGACCAGCGGATAGACCGCGGCGCGACCGCGATCGATCACGCTCTGGCCGCCGATCTTGATCACGGTGGCATCGGGGAGGATCCGGAAGTCCGGCGCCGCATCGGCGGCCGCAACCAGTTCGGGATCGCTGAGCGAGCGCTGCATCAGCGGTGCTTCGAGCTCAGCCGTGGTGTTGGCCATGACAGGCGTCCTTTCGTTGTCCGACGCGCTGTGTAGCAGGGCTGCGACGACGTTTCATAGTGCGTAGGGCGGATTAGCGCAGCGTAATCCGCCGCTTTTGCGCGCGTTCGATGGCGGATTACGCCTGACGGCTAATCCGCCCTACGGCCGCATGCTCGCGGCGCCTACGGCTCCGTGCTCGCGGCGCCCGGTCGCATCTCTGTGTGAGCCTGATCACAGAGGATTCGAACGCGAGCCGGTACACCTCCGACAGACGGGAGAGAGATTGCTCAACCGGATGTTGACGAGGATACCAACGTGACCCAGGTCTTCTTTCATTGCTCCAATGCCCGCGGAGTCCTGATGGATCGACGCGGGACCTCCGTGGCCGGCCTGTCCGAGGCCTGCGAGGCGGCGATGCGCATGGTGCGCTCGCTGGTCGCGACCACCACCCTCGAAGACTGGCGCGACTGGTCGCTGCATGTCAGCGACGATGCCGGCGACGAGATATTCATCCTCCCCTTCGCCTTCGCGATCGGCAAGCCGCACTGAGAGGACGCCATGACATCGCCGCGGTCGTCATTCTCATCGTTTCGCCGTGCGGTCAGGAAGCTGATCGAGACCGTGTTCGATCCCTATCGCCCCGAGCGCCACTACATGCGCGGGCCGGGCCCGAAGTGGCGCGCCAAGCACGCGATCGGCTGATCGTTGATGCAAGCCGACATGCAAAAAAGTAGGGCGGATTAGCCGTAGGCGTAATCCGCCATCTTGTCTTGCACCGCGGCGGGTTACGCCGCGCTAACCCGCCCTACAAGATTTACTCCGGCTGGCCGATCGACACCTTCAGCGTCCCGACACCGTCGACGCCGCATTCCAGCTTATCGCCGGGCTGCAGCTGCGACACGCCGGCCGGCGTGCCCGTCATGATGATGTCGCCGGCGGCGAGCTTCACCTGCTGCGACAGCTGCCAGATGATTTCCGGCACGTTCCAGATCAGCTCGGTGAGGTCGCCCTTCTGGGCTTCCTTGCCGTTCACCGTGAGCCAGATCTTGCCCTTGGTGGGATGGCCGATCTTGGCGGCCGGCTGGATCGCCGAGCAGGGCGCGGAATAGTCGAAGGACTTGCCGACTTCCCACGGGCGCTCCTTCTTGCGCGAAGCGATCTGCAGGTCGCGGCGGGTCAGGTCGATGCCGACGGCGTAGCCGTAGACATGGTCGAGCGCCTTGTCGGCCGGGATGTTGAGGCCGCCGCTCTTCATCGCGACGATCAACTCGACCTCGTGATGCAGGTCCTTGGTCAGCGGCGGATAGGGGATGGTGGCGCCATCGGGCACCAGCATGTCGGCGTGCTTGCCGAAGAAGAACGGCGGCGCGCGCTCGTCATTGCCCATCTCGCGGATGTGCTCGAGATAGTTGCGGCCGACGCACCAGATGCGGCGCACCGGATAGGCCCCGGCCTCGCCGACGACGGGAAGCTGCGGCTGCGGCGGAAGCGGAATGACGTAGGGGGCGGCGTTCATGCAGGGGTCTCGCTCTTCGTTGAGATGAAATGAGTGATGCGGATAAGAGCAGGCGGTGTCTCTTCCCCCTCGCCCCGCTTGCGGGGAGAGGGTCGGGGTGAGGGGGAGTCTCCGCGTAGCTGGTGATAGCTGAGTTTGCGGAGGCTCCCCCCCTCACCCGAATTGCATCTGCGATGCAATTCGACCTCTCCCCGCAAGCGGGGCGAGGTGAATTCTGAGCTTGCTTTGGCATGCGAAGCAAGATCGTCATGCTTCAAATCTCTAGGCGCTTGCGCTGATCGGCGCCAGCGCCAGGGGCGTGGTGTCGTGATGTTGCTGCAGGCGGAAGAACGAGGCGTAACGGCCGCCGCGGCGGAGCAGCTCGTCGTGCCGGCCGCGCTCGACGATCTCGCCGCCTTCGACCACCAGGATCGCGTCGGCATGCATGATGGTGTGCAGGCGGTGCGCGATCACAATGGTGGTGCGGTTCTGGCAGAGATGCTCGATCGCCTCCTGCACCTGCTTCTCGGACTCGGAGTCGAGCGCGGCGGTGGCCTCGTCGAGCAGGATCACGGGTGCGTTCTTGATCAGCGCGCGGGCGACCGCGATGCGCTGGCGCTGGCCGCCGGACAATTGCGTACCGTGCTCGCCGACCGGCGTGTCGTAACCTTGCGGGAAGCCCATGATGAAGTCGTGGGCACAGGCTGCCTTCGCGGCCTCGATGATCTCCTCAGACGTGGCGCCGTCCTTGCCGAAGGCGATGTTGTTGCGGATCGTGTCGCGGAACAGATAGACGTCCTGGCCGACATAGGCGGTCTGCTGCCGCAGCGATTTGCGCGACACCGATGCGATCGACTGGGCGTCGATCAGGATGTCGCCCGCGGTCGCCTCATAGAACCGCAGCAGCAGCGCCAGCACGGTCGACTTGCCGCCGCCGGACGGGCCGACCAGCGCGGTGACCTTGCCGGGCTCGGCAACAAAGCTCATGCGGTTGAGCACGGTCTCGGCCTCGCGATAGGCGAAGGAGACGTCGCGGAGCTCGATCCGCGCGTCGCTCAGCTTCAGCGCCGGCTTGTCGTCATCGGATTTCTCGCTGGCCGGGCTGTCGATCACCTCGAGCAGCATGCGCGCGCCGACCAGCTGGCTGTTGAGATCGATGTTGAGCCGCGACAGCCGCTTGGCCGGCTCGGTGGCAAGCAGGAACGCGGTCATGAAGGAAAAGAACTGCCCGGGGGTGGCGCCGAGCGCGACCACGCTGTAGCCGCCATACAACAGACAGCCGGCGACCGCGAAGCCGCCGAGCGTCTCCATCAGCGGGTTGGAGCGGTTGGCGACGCGCGCCATCTTGTTGGCGTTCTGCTCGACGGCGCGGATATTGGCATCGATCCGCCGCTGCATGGTGTCTTCCAGCGTGAACGCCTTGACGGTGCGGATGCCCTGCAGGGATTCCTGCATGGTCTCCATGATGTCGGCAGTGCCGGTGAACTGGGTGTGCGCGAGGTTCTTGATGCGCTTGACCAGCTTGCGCAGCATGATCATCGCCGGCGGCACCACGACGAGGCCGACCAGCGACAGGATCGGATCCTGGAACACCATCACGCCGACCAGGCTGATCAGCATCATCAGGTCGCGCCCGATGGCGTTGACCAGCATGTTGAGCACGTCGGTGATCGATTTGGCGCCGGCGGTCATCCGCGCCAGGAATTCGGAGGAGTGGCGCGTCGAGAAGAAGCCGATGCTCTCGTTCATCAGCTTGGCGAACAGTTGCCGCTGGTTGTTGGCGAGGATGGCATTGGAGATCTTGTTGAGGATCACCGTGTGGCCGTAGGTCGCCACGCCCTTGATGAAGAGCAGCAGCACGACGACACCTGACAGTGCGGCGATGCCGAGCACGTTCTTGTCGATATAGGCCTGGTTGATCACCTGGCCGAGGATGTAGGCGGAGCCCGCGGTGGCGCCGGCGGCAATCCCCATCAGCACGAAGGCAGTCAGATAGCGCCGCCAGTAGAGGACGCCTTGTTCCATGACCAGGCGGCGAATCAGGATCGCTGCGCCATAGGGATCGTCGGTGATTTTTCTCGGAAACTGGGCCATCCGCATTCCGTTGACGGCGCGGGACGAACCCGCCCCGTGACGTCAGGAGCTTAGGCGGTCTCCTTGCCCGCACTATCCGGAATTTTCAAGCCCAATTAAGGGCTTGTTAAGCCTTTGTGAGCGGGAAGACTCTTTAGTTGGACGCGTTTTCTCAGCGCGAACCGGTCCCCACTTCGCTTGAAAACGCTTTGGCTATTAGGCGGAAGCCGCGTGCTCGACGTGGCCGCCGCGCTCGCGGAACAGCTTCTCTTCCCAGGCCAGCGCGTGCGTTGCGATGGTCTCGAGGTCGTCATATTGCGGCGTCCAGTCGAGCGTCGAGCGGATGCGGCTGGTGTCGGCGACCATGGTCATGATGTCGCCGGGCCGGCGCGGCGCATACGACACCGCGAAATTGCGCATCGCGACGCGGCGCACCGCCTCGATCGTTTCCAGCACCGAATAGCCGCGGCCATAGCCGCAGTTCAGCGTCACAGATGGGCCGCCGCTGCGCAGGTACGACAGCGCCGAGCGATGCGCCTGCACGAGATCGCTGACATGGATGAAGTCGCGGATACAGCTGCCGTCCGGCGTCGGATAATCGGTGCCGTAGACATCGATCTTGGCACGCTGGCCGGTCGCGGCTTCGACCGCGATCTTGAGCAGATGCGTGGCGCCGACGGTGGCGAGGCCGACGCGTCCTTGCGGGTCTGCACCGGCGACGTTGAAGTAGCGCAGCACGACATAGTTCATGCCATGCGCGGAGGCGACGTCGTGCAGCATGATCTCGGTCATCAGCTTCGACGAGCCGTAGGGCGACAGCGGCCGCGTCGGCGCGATCTCCGGCACCGGCACCTGGTCCGGATTGCCGTAGACGGCCGCGGTGGAGGAGAAGATGAAACGGCTGACGCCGCCCTTCACCGCCGCATTCATCAGGCTGCGCGTCGTCATGGTGTTGTTGCGGTAATAGCCGAGCGGATCGCGCATCGAATCCGGCACGACCACCGAGCCCGCGAAATGGATGATGCTCTCGATGCCGTGCTGGGCGATCACGCCCTCGACGAGATTCTCGTCGCCGGCGTCGCCGATGAACAGCGGCACGCCCTCGGGCAGGAAGGAGGAGAATCCGGTGGAGAGGTTGTCGACCACGACCACGCTTTCGCCGGCATCGACCAGCGCATGCACCATGTGACTTCCGATATAGCCGGCGCCGCCGGTCACGAGCACGGTCATGAGTAGCACTCCCAGAATTCTTGCTTCCGGGGATGCTAGCGGCCTCGCGGTGAAGAGGGGGTTTCGTCGTGGGCGAACTGGCCACTATGCTTAATGTTGCGTATAGGAGGGCTCGCGAAACGGAGACGTGCGTGCCGATCGAGAACAATCAGGCCGATGGACTGCAACTGATCGTGCCGAATCTGCACAGGCGCTATTCCGGCGTGACTGCAACCAACCGTATGGTGGCGCCGAAACTCGCGAAACTGTTCCGCGCAGCCTGGCTCGGATCGCATGCGCCTGACGGCATCGCGCGTATGACATTCGCCGATCTGCTTCCCTTGTGGCGGCGCCAGACGCCGTTGATCTGGCACGCGCGGCGCAATGACGAGATGATTGTTGGCGTCGTGCTGCGCGCGCTCGGCTGGCCGTTCAAGCTCGTCTTCACCTCGGCCGCGCAGCGCCACCACACCTGGCTGACGCGCTGGCTGGTGCGGCGGATGGATGCGATCATTGCGACCTCAGCGCTGTCGGCGTCGTATCTGAAGCGCGAGTCCACGGTCGTGATGCACGGCGTCGACATCGATCGCTACGCGCCGCCGGTGGATCGTGCCGCGGCGTTCGCTGAAAGCGGATTGCCCGGCCGCTATGCGATCGGTTGCTTCGGTCGCGTCCGCGCGCAGAAGGGCAGCGACGTCTTCGTCGATGCGATGTGCAAATTGCTGCCGCGCTATCCGGATTTCACCGCCGTGATCGTCGGCGCCGTGGTGCCGGAGCAGCAGGGCTTTGCCAACGAGCTGAAGCGCCGCATCGAAGCCGCCGGCCTGCAATCGCGCATCATCATCACCGGCGAACTCGCAATCGAGGAGGTCGAACGCTGGTACCAGCGGCTGACGATCTACGCCTTCACCTCGCGCAATGAAGGTTTTGGCCTGACGCTGATCGAGGCGATGGCGGCAGGCGCCGCGCTGGTGGCATCGCGCGCAGGTGCTGCGGAGTACGTTGTCGAGGAGGGCGTTACCGGCGTGCTGACGCCGCCTGATAATGTCGATGCGCTGGTCAATGCGCTCGAGCCGTTGATGCGTGATCCCCAGGCGGCTGCGGCGATGGGCGAACGGGCGCGCGCGCGCGTCGTGGAAAAATTCAGCCTTGATGCCGAGGCGAACGGAATCGCTGCGGTCTATCGCGCGCTCGCCTGAGCGAGCACCTGCTGCACAGTGTCGGCGATATCATCAGCGGTGATGTTGGTCATGCAGCGATGGTCGTTCATGCGGCACACCGTGCTCTGGCACGGCTGGCACGATAGCTTCTCCTTCGTCTGCACCATGGTCGATGCGAGGCCATTCAGCGGCGCCCAGAGATAGGGGCTGGTCGGGCCGAAGATGCCCATGGTCGGGGTGCCGATCGCGGCCGCGATGTGCATCAGGCCCGAGTCGTTGGTAACAGCGACGCTGGCGGCGGCCATTGCCAGCACGCCGTTGCGCAAATCGGTGCCGGTGAGATCGCGGACGCGCGGCCCGCCGGCGGCGGCTATCTCCTGCGCCAGCGCCTTCTCGCCGGGACCGCCGACCACCCAGACGTCGAAGCCGCGTTCGATCAGGAGACGCGCGGCCTCCGGATAGGAGGTCCAGCGCTTGGAGGCGCCGACCGAGCCGGGGCCGAGTGCGACGGCCGGCGCGGTGCCAAGGCCATTGGCCTGCCGCCAGCGCGCAATGTCCTCGGCCGGCACCCGGAGTTGCGGCACCGGCCATTCCGGCTTCGGCACCGGCGCGCCGGCGGGCAGGGCCAGGGCGGCGTTCTTGTCGATGAAGCGCGGCAGCTTCTTCTCGCCCCAGCGCATCGCGTTGATCAGGCCGAACCGGGCCTCTCCGAAGAAGCCGACCCGTTCAGGAATCCCGGCCAGCGCCGGCGCGATGGCGGCCTTCCAGGTGCGGGGCAGCACCAGCGCGGTTCCATAGCCCCGGGCGCGCAACTGCGCCGCTAGGCCATGTTGCTTGCCCAGCGCCAACCGGCTGCGCGGCAGGTCCCAGACGATGCCCTCCCGGACACCGGGCATGTATTCGACCAGGGGCGCGCAGAGGCTGGTGACCAGCAAATCGACCGGCCGGTTCGGCCAGCGCTGCTTGAGCACCCGGACCACGGTGTGGCCGCGGACGAAATCGCCGATCCACATATAGGGGATGATCAGGATCGGGCGGGTATCCGCCGTATCCTCGGTCGCAATCCCCTGAATTGAATCTTGATTCATAGAATGATGTGCTACGCCGGTCGGGATTCGGGCCTGTCGGTAGCCGGTCCGCACCAAGAGGTAAAGCGTTCATCCCCAACGGCTTTGCAAGCCAAGTTGCTTGCGGCGGCGGAGTGGGGCAAAGCTGGCCGTGCTGGGACAAGAGGCAGGGATTTCGGAATGTTGCTGGTAACCGGGGGAGCCGGTTTTATCGGATCGAACGTCGTGGCCGCGTTGAATGACGCCGGCCGCAACGACGTTGCGGTCTGCGATATCCTCGGGTCCGACGGCAAGTGGCGGAACCTGGCCAAGCGGCAGCTCGCCGACTTCGTGCCACCGGCCGCGCTGCTGGACTGGCTGCAGGGCCGTCGGCTCGACGCCATCATCCATCTCGGCGCGATCTCGTCGACGACGGCGACCGACGGCGACCTGGTCATGGAGGCCAATTTCAACACCCCGCTGCGACTGCTCGACTGGTGCACGACGAACGGCGTGCCGCTGATCTACGCCTCGTCGGCGGCGACCTATGGCGACGGCGAGCAGGGCTTTGACGACGACGGCTCGGTCGCGGCGCTAAAGCAGCTGCGGCCGATGAACCTCTACGGCTGGAGCAAGAACCTGTTCGACCTCGCGGTCGCCGAGCGCGCGGCGAAGGGCGAGCGGCTGCCGCCGCAATGCGTCGGGCTGAAGTTCTTCAACGTGTTCGGGCCGAACGAGTACCACAAGGGCACGATGATGAGCGTGCTGGCGCGCCGCTTCGACGACATCAGGGCTGGCCGTGTCGTGCAATTGTTCAAGTCGCATCGCGATGGAATCGCCGATGGCGACCAGCGTCGCGACTTCATCTATGTCGACGACGTCGTGCGCGTGATCATTTGGCTGCTGGCTGCGCCATCCGTCAGCGGCCTCTACAATGTCGGCACCGGCAAAGCGCGCAGCTTCAAGGATCTGATCTTGTCGGCTTACGCGTCGCTCGGCCTGCCGCCGAACATCGAATATATCGACATGCCCGAGCAGATCAGGGGCGCCTATCAATATTTCACCGAGAGCAAGGTCGAACGCCTCCGGCAGGCCGGATACAATGGCGGCTTCACCGCACTCGAGGACGCGGTCGGCGCCTATGTGAAGGGCTTTCTCGACCGCGCCGACCGTTACCGCTGAGAGGCTTCACGCATGTTCGATTTCGAAGCCCTCTCGCACGCGATCTCAGGCCGCACCGTGCTCTGCATCGGCGATCTCATGCTCGACGAGTTCGTCTATGGCGAGGTGTCGCGGATCTCGCCGGAAGCGCCGGCGCCGGTCATCGCGGTCCGCCGCAGCGAGATTAATATCGGCGGCGCCGGCAATGTCGCGCGCAATATCGCTTCGCTCGGCGGCCGCTGCATCTTCGTCGGCCTGATCGGCGACGACGAAGCCGGCCGCACGCTGCGCGCGGCGCTGGCCAAGGAGAGCGCGATCGAGAGCGTGCTGGTGCAGGATGCCTCGCGTCCGACCACGCGCAAGGTGCGCTTCGTCTCCGAGCATTTTTCCACGCATATGCTGCGCTCGGATTGGGAGCAGGCGACACCGGCCTCCGAGCCGGTCGAGCAGCAGCTGATCGACGCGATCCTGCCGCAGCTCGCCCGTGCCGACATCGTGCTGCTGTCCGACTACGCCAAGGGTGTGCTGACCGCGCGGGTGATCCGCAACGTCATCGATGCCGCCAAGAAGGCCGGCAAGCGCGTGATCGTCGATCCCAAGAGCGCCAATCTCGCGATCTATCGCGGCGCGACCCTGCTGACGCCGAACCGCAAGGAGTTCGCCGAGGCGACGCGCAGCCGCGCGGATTCGCAAGGTGCGATCGCGCAGGCCGCGCCGGATGCGATGTATCTTGTCGATTGCGAGGCGATGCTGGTGACGCAAGGCGAGCACGGCATGACGCTGGTGACGCGCGAGGGCTCCTCCATCCACGTGCCCGCGCTTGCGGTGAAGGTGCGCGACGTCTCCGGCGCCGGCGACACGGTGGCGGCGATGCTGGCGCTGGCGCTGGCGAGCAATGCCGATTGGGACACCACGCTGCGCATGGCGAGCGCGGCGGCCGCCGTTGCGGTCAGCAAGACCGGCACGGCGATCGTCACCCCCGACGAGCTGCGGCGGCGAATCCTGCCGCATGCATCGCTGGCGGCCGAAGAGAAGATCGTCGCCGCCGGCGGCGACCTCGATTCCTATCTGGCGGAATGGCGGGCGCAGGATCTGCGCATCGGCTTCACCAATGGCTGCTTCGACATCCTGCATCCCGGTCACGTCAAGGTGCTCACCGCCGCGCGCGGCGCCTGCGACCGCCTGATCGTCGGCCTCAACAGCGACGCGTCGGTGAAGCGGCTGAAGGGCGAGGGGCGTCCGGTGCAGGACGAGCGCGCGCGCGCCGAGGTGCTTGCGGCCCTGGAGGCCGTCGACCTCGTCGCGATCTTCGAGGAGGACACGCCGATCGACCTGATCACCAGGGTGAGGCCGACCGTGCTGGTCAAGGGCGGCGACTACACCCGCGAGCAGGTGGTCGGCCACGAGATCGTGGAAGCCGCCGGCGGCCAGGTGGTGCTGATCGACATCTTGCCCGGCCACAGCACGACCTCGCTGGTCGATCGCGCCCGCGGAGGCAAGGCGTGACCGCAAGCTTCGCTTCGCCGAGCACAGCGGCATTGCCGGCCTGGCGCGATCCGGCGCGCTGGACCACGGTCGCCGACGTCGTCGCGGTGCTGCTGGCGCTGGCGCTGCCCTGGTCGACCTCACTGGTCGGCATTCTCGGCGTCGTGCTGCTGATCGTGGTCGCGCCAACAATCGCGCCGAAACAGTTCCTCGCGCTGCTCAAGCAGCCGATCTGCGCGGTCCCGATCGCGCTGTTCGTGCTGGCGCTGGTCGGAACGCTGTGGTCGGACGCTGCCTGGGGCGCGCGGCTCTATGCGGTCGGGCCGGCCGCGAAACTCTTGATGCTGCCGGTGCTGCTCTATCACTTCCAGCGCTCCAGCCGCGGTGAGTGGGTGTTCACCGCCTTCCTGATCTCCTGCGCGCTCTTGATGCTGGTCTCCTGGGCGGTGTTCCTGCATCCCGCGCTGTCGTCGAAGCCGGCGGAAGAGGCCGCGCGCGGCATCTTCGTGAAGAACTATATCGACCAGAGCCAGGAATTCACGCTGTGCGCGGTGGCGCTGGCCTATCCGATCATCATGCTGCTGCGGACCGGGCGGACGGCGATGGCGCTGCTGCTGACCGCGATAGCCTTCAGCTTCTTCGTCAACATGACCTTTGTCGTGGTGTCGCGGACCGCATTGGTCACTGTGCCGATCATGTTCGCGGTGTTCGCGTTCCTGCATCTGCGATGGCGCAGCATCGTCCTGATCGTGAGCGCCGCTGCGGTGTTCGCCGCGGTGGCGTGGCAGACCTCGCCGACCCTGCGGCAGACCGCAGAGACGTTCTCGCGCGACTACCGGATCTACAAGGAGCGCGGTGAGCCGACCTCGATCGGGCTCCGTCTCGAATTCTGGCGCAAATCGCTCGGCTTCTTCGTCGAGGCACCGGTGATCGGCCACGGCACCGGCTCGACGCGGGGTCTGTTCGAGCGCGTTTCGGCCGGCACGCTGGCCGGTCGCGAGGTGATCGGCAATCCGCACAACCAGACCCTCAACGTCGCGGTGCAGTGGGGCATCGCCGGCGTTGCGCTGCTGTTCGCGATGTGGCTGCTGCACCTCTTGATGTTCCGCGGCGACGGGTTCGCGACCTGGATCGGTCTGCTCGTCGTGGTGCAGAACATCTTCACCTCGCTGTTCAACTCGCACATCTTCGACTTCCACGAGGGCTGGATGTACGTGCTCGGCGTCGGCATCGCCGGTGGCATGGTGCTGAAGTCCGCGGCTACTGCGGGGGAACCTGTACCTCCGGATCGGCGATGATTGCTGGCCTGCCTGCGGTAGATGAGCTATCAGCAAACCCAATGTCTCGTTGCAAACTCCGACCGGTCCGCCCTCTCGCCACATGAAACGCCCGTCACAATTCAATCTCCGCAACGTCCTGATCGCGACGCATGACGCGCTCGCGACTGCGTTTGCGCTGGTGGCGAGCTTCTATTTGCGCTTCGAGGGTGTCCAGCTGGCTGACCGCCTGCCGTTCCTGTGGAAGATCCTGCCCTGGTTCGTGCTGTTCAGCATCGTCATCAGCTACCTGTTCAACCTCACCACGGCGAAATGGCGCTTTACCTCGCTGCCGGACGCGCTGAACATCCTGCGCGCCGCCGCGGTGCTGACGCTGGCGCTGGTGGTAATGGACTATGCCTACTTCTTCACCGCGCACTCCCACGTCCTGATCCTGTTCGGTCGGATCACGATCGTCCTCTATTTCTTCTTGCAGGTGTTCGCGCTGAGCGCGCTGCGGTTCGGCTATCGCTATTTCCGCTACTCGCGGACCCGCCATCATGCCCGCACCGACAACGCCGCGCCGGCGCTGCTGGTCGGCCGCGCCGCCGACGCCGAGGTGGTGCTGCGCGGCATCGAGAACGGCGCCATCAAGCGGCTGTGGCCGGTCGGCGTGCTGTCGCCGTCGGACGCTGACCGCGGCCAGAAGATCCGCAACATCCCCGTGGTCGGCGGCGTCGACGACATCGAAGCCGTCATTCGCGATTTCGAGGCCCGGCAGCGCCCGATCAAGCGCGTCGTGATGACGCCGTCGGCATTCGAGCCGGACGCGCATCCGGAAAGCGTGCTGATGCGTGCCAAGCGGCTCGGCCTGATGGTCAACCGCCTGCCGTCGCTGGAGGGCGGCGATACCCCGCGGCTGACCAACGTCGCGGTCGAGGACCTGCTGCTGCGTCCGAGCCACAAGATCGACTATGCGCGGCTCGAGGAACTGGTGAAGGGCAAGGCCGTCATCGTGACCGGCGGCGGCGGCTCGATCGGCGCCGAGATCTGCGACCGCGTCGTGACCTTCGGCGCGGCACGGCTGTTGATCGTGGAGAATTCGGAACCGGCGCTCTATGCGGTGACGGAGGATCTGGCGGCGCGCGATATGGCGGCCGAGATCGAGGGACGCATCGCCGATATCCGCGACCGCGAGCGGATCATGCGGCTGATGCGCGACTTCAAGCCCGACATCGTGTTCCACGCCGCGGCGCTGAAGCACGTGCCGATCCTGGAGCGCGACTGGAGCGAGGGCGTCAAGACCAACATCTTCGGCTCGGTCAACGTCGCCGACGCGGCGCTCGCCGCCGGTGCCACCGCGATGGTGATGATCTCGACCGACAAGGCGATCGAGCCGGTGTCGATGCTCGGCCTGACCAAGCGCTTCGCCGAGATGTACTGCCAGGCGCTCGATCACGACCTGATGGCGCAGGCGGGCAGCAAGCCGCATATGCGGCTGATCTCGGTGCGGTTCGGCAACGTGCTGGCGTCGAACGGCTCGGTGGTGCCGAAGTTCAAGGCGCAGATCGAGGCCGGTGGCCCCATCACCGTCACCCATCCCGACATGGTCCGCTACTTCATGACCATCCGCGAGGCCTGCGACCTCGTGCTGACGGCCTCGACCCATGCGATGACTCCGGCGCGGCCGGACGTCTCGGTCTATGTGCTCAACATGGGACAGCCGGTGAAGATCGTCGATCTCGCCGAGCGGATGATCCGCCTGTCGGGCCTGCAGCCCGGCGTCGACATCGAGGTCGTGTTCAGCGGCATGCGGCCGGGCGAGCGGCTTAACGAGATCCTGTTCGCCAGCGAAGAGCCGACCATCGAGATCGGTGTTGCCGGCATCATGGCGGCGAAACCCAACCAACCGCCGATGTCGACGCTGCGGCAGTGGCTTTCCGCGCTCGAGGCGGCGATCGCCAATGACGACCGCGTCACCATCCGCGCCGTGCTGAAGGATGCGGTGCCGGAATTCGGATCGAACGCCGCGTGAGCGCGGCATCGCATGCGCGAGCCGGGTGATGTCCAGGCACGGCAAAGTTCTCGTCGTCAGCCAGCACTATCCGCCGGATCATTCGACGACCGCGGCGATCATGGCCGCGATCGCGGGCCGCATCGCCGATGAGGCCGACGTGCTCGTCGTGTCGGGGATGCCGGGCTCGGCAACGATGCCGGGCTCGGCAACCGCGCCATCGCCGGGCCGGCCGACGGTGGTGGAGGTCAGGAACTGGCTGCCGGAAAAGGGCGCGCTGATCCGCCGCGCGCTGGCCGAGGCGCTGTTCACGCTCCGCATCTTCCTGACGCTGTTGACGCGGCTTCGCCGCGGCGACGTCGCGCTCACGGTGACGGCGCCGTTCGCGCTGCCCTATGCGGTTGCGGCCGCGGCGCGGCTGAAGCGCGCGAAGTCGGCGCTGATCCTGCACGATCTGTTCCCCGACGTGCTCGTGATGGCCGGCCTGCTGCGGCCGGCCTCGCTGGTGGCGCGCCTGATGCGCGGCATCAACGCGCTGATGTTCCGCGCGCTCGATGCCGTCATCATCATCGGCCGCGACGCCGAGCCGCGGCTGATGCGCTATGCCGGGATGACACCGGCAAAAATCCGCTTCATTCCGAACTGGGCGACGCTCGCGCCCGGCGTCCGTCCGGTGAGCGCGGACAATCGGTTTCGCCGCGACATCGGCGGGCGCTTCGTCGTCGGGCTATCCGGCAATCTCGGATTCACCCATGATCCCGTTGTCGTGTTCGAGGCGGCGCGCCGCTTGAAGGATCAGGCGGATATCCATTTCCTTCTGTCGGGGTGGGGAATAGGTTTCGACCGGTTGAAGGAACTGCAATCGCAGGCGAGGCTTGCCAATGTCACCCTGGTCGACCGCGTCGCCGATGCGGACCTCGAGATGCTGCTTGCCGCTGCCGATGCCTGGCTCATTCCCTACCGCAAGGATGTCGCTGGTGTCTCGGTGCCGAGCCGGTTCTACAATCTGCTCGCCATCGGCCGGCCGGTCATCCTGGTCTCAGAGCCGGATGCCGAGGCGGCGCTCACCGTGGCGGAAGACCGCCTGGGCTGGGTTGTGATGCCCGATCGTCCCGAAGAGCTCGCCGATGCGATCCGGCAGGCGTCACGATCGCAAGACGGCGCGATGGCCGAGCGCGCCGTCGCGGCCGCGGCGCGCTACAGCGCCGAGCACGCATTGAACGGTTACGCCGCGCTGGCGCAGGAGCTGCTGCGCGGGACCAAAGCGGAGCAGGACCGATGAGCGAACGTCCCACCGCACTGGTGACCGGCGCGAGCGGCTTTGTCGGCCGCCACATCGCGCCCGAGCTAGCGCGTCATGGCTGGACCGTACGTCGCGCCGTTCGCGAGCGGAGCGAGGACGGCAACGACGTCGTGATTGGCTCGCTCGGCCCGGAAACAGGTTGGCATCAGGCGCTCGCGGGCGTCGATGCGGTGGTGCATCTGGCCGCGCGCGTGCATCACCAGCACGAGGAGCATGAGGTCGGGCTGTACCGCAACGTCAATATCGAGGGCACGCTGCATCTGGCGCGCTGCGCGGCAGAGGCCGGGGTCAAGGATTTCATCTTCGTCAGCACCATCCTGGTGCATGGCCGCAGCAACAACGGCCGCGTGCCCTATTGCGAGGACGACGTGCTGACGCCGCGCGGGCTGTACGGCATGTCGAAGGCTGCCGCCGAGGTCGGGCTGCGGGAGATCGCAGGCACCGGCGGCATGCGCGTCACCGTGATCAGGCCGCCTTTGATCTACGGTGCGGGCGCCAAGGGGAATTTCGCGCTGCTGGAAAAGGCCGTGAAGCGCGGCCTGCCGCTGCCGTTCGCCCAGGTGAACAATCGCCGCGCGTTCCTCTCGGTCGATAATCTCGCATCGTTCATCGTCTATCGGTTGTCGCATCCCGACGGCAACTTCGACGTCTTCCTGGTCGCCGACGATCAGCAGGTCTCGACGCCCGAATTCATCATGCGGCTGGCGAAAGCCGCGCAAACCACACCGCGGCTGTTCCGCCTGCCGCCGCGGCTGCTGAGCGCGTTGCTCAAGATCAGCGGCCGCAGGGAGGCCAATGACAGTCTGCTGGGGTCGCTGGAGCTGGATCTCTCCAAGGTCGGCCGCACAGGATGGCGGCCGCCGATCGATCTCGACGAAGGCCTACGGCGGGCGCTGAGCGGGAATGGCGACTGATCAAGCCACGCGCGGCTGCGCGAAACGGTGCAGCTGAAAGCCGACCGCGGCAGCGCCAATCGCCAGCAGCACCAGGTCGGCCCACATCGTCTGCAGTCTGACCGAGGCGAGCGCGAGCAGCGCGAGGCCGACATTGAGCGCGAACACCTCGCCGACGACGCGCCACACCGTAAATCCGTTGTCGGTGGCGCGCTGATAGAAATGCGAGCGGTGCGCAGCCCAGAACGCCTCGCGCCGCGCGATGCGGCGGAACAGCGTCAGCGTCGCGTCGGCGAGATAATACAGCGGCAGCAGCAGCGCGGCGGCGATTTGCCCTTGCATCGCGAGTTCGAGCAGGCCCCAGCCGAGCAAGAGGCCGATCGGCAGGCTGCCGACGTCGCCGAGGAAGATTTTTGCGACCGGCCGGTTGAACGGTACGAAGCCGATGAGGGCGCCGCCCAGCGCCGCGGCAACGATCGCGGTGTCGGCCGGGATGAGCCCCACGAAGCCGATCAGCGCAATCACGGCGGCGATGGGCACCGCCTCGGCCGCCGTCATCAGGTCGAGCCCGTCCATGAAGTTGACGAGGTTGACGAACCAGAGGCCGGCGATCAGCAGCAATCCGCGCTCGAGCCAGAGCGGACTGGCCGGAACGATCTTCAGCTCGCCGGGAATCGCGAACAGCACGGCGGCCACGGCGCTCGCCTGCAGCAATAGGCGCGGTGCCACCGGCAGCGGCCGCACGTCGTCGACGAAGCCGATTACCGCGATGAACACACTGGCCGCGAATACCAGCAGCGGAATGGTGACGACGGCGTTGCCGGCGAAGGCGATCGCCACACCGGCAGCCAGCAGCGTCGCGGCGATGACCGCGACGCCGCCGCCTTGCGGTGTCGGAATTTTATGCGAGGAGCGCGCATTCGGCTTGGCAAGCGCGATGCGCAGCAGCATCGGCCGTGTCAGCGGGATCAGGGCAGCCGCGATCAAGGCAGCGAATGCTGCCGCCGCGACCGACATGAGGATCTCTGAGCTCTGCATATCCTTAAGTTATTCAGGCACCTGGATCGGCTCGGCGCCCTTGGCGGCTTTCTCCGGGCTCAAGATCCAGACCAGGCCGCCGAACACGCCGACGACGAAGGTCACCGCGCCGAACAGCAGCGAGATGTTGACGCCCTCATTGGTCACGAGGCCGGCATAGCCGAAGGCTAGGCCCATGGTGGCTTCGCGCACGCCCCAGCCGGCGATCGAGATCGGCAGCATGGTGATCAGCATCACCGGCGGCAGCAGTTGAAAGACCTGGCCGAAGGTCGCGGGCGCGGCAATCGACTGCACCACGCACCAGGCGATGACGACGGTGACGACGTGAATCATCATCGAGAGCACGGCGATCTTCGGCCCACGGTCGCGGCTGAAGATGACGCGGTTGGCGATCACCGCGCAGGCATGGACGTGATGCGTCGCCCACCAGCTCTTCAGCCACGGCCAGCGCAGCATGCCGAGCACCAGGAAGCCGAGCCCGCCGGCGAGCGCCGCGGCGTCGAGCAGGATCAGGCCCGAGCGGCCGTGCGGATCGGAGATCAGCTGATAGCTCCAGGGCAGCGTCACCAGGATCAGCACCGCGAGCGCGATCAGGCCGACCGCGCGATCGACGAAGATCGAATAGGTCGCCGCGCGCCAGCCGGCGCCGTTGCGCGCGACCAGCCACAGCCGCACGGCATCGCCGCCGATCGAGGAGGGCAGCGTCTGGTTGAAGAAAGTGCCGATCACGTTGTAGCGCATCGCCTGCCGCATCTCGAGCGGCGCGCCGCATTCGCCGCTGATCTCGCGCCAGCGCAGCACGCCAAGGAAGATCTGCAGGAACGTGATTGCGATCGCGAGCCCCAGCCAGCCCAGGCTCTCGACGCGGATGCGCGCGGCGAGATCATACAAATTGACCTTGCGCAGCGAGAAATAGAGCAGCGCGGCCGAGATCAGAATCTTGATGGTGGAGAGCAGGATCCGGCGCATGTCGCCCGTGTTGGCCAGGTGTCAGAATGTGTCCCAAAAACAGCGCAAAACGCCTTGCTGCGCCCAAATTCGCCGCCTTGGTATGGTTTTCGCCGCGATCTGGCAATAGCCTGCAGCCGGGTATTGCGACGCCCTTGACATGCCGGTTAAACAGGCACTGAAAACAGGGCGTTCGGCGCCGCGTCCGGGTTACAATGTCGTCAAAATCCGCCTCTACGCGAGAAGAGGGCAGCCCGGCACAGACCGGGGCGGATGGGGCAGAAAGCCGTCATTTTCGCTTCAGAAGATCTGCGCGCACTTTCACTGTGTCATCTCACCGACACACCACGACTCGAGGCATTGATGGACGGACGAATCATACCCCTGATCATGTGCGGCGGCGCCGGCACGCGGCTCTGGCCGGCATCGCGCGAGGTGCACCCGAAACAGTTCCTGTCGCTGTTCGGCGCGCGCTCGACGTTCCAGGAGACGCTGCTGCGGGTCTCCGATGCGGGCCTGTTCGATCGTCCGATCATCATCACCAACGAGGCCTATCGCTTCATGGTGCTGGAACAACTGGCTGATATCGGCATGGAGGCCGACGTGCTGCTCGAGCCGATGCGGCGCGATTCCGGTCCCGCCATCGCCGCCGGCGCGGCGTTTGCGCAGAGCCGCGACAGCGAAGCGATCGTGCTGGCGCTCGCCGCCGACCATCTGGTGCGCGACACCAAGGCGTTCGTCGCGGCATGCCGTGAGGGCGTTGCGGCGGCCAGGGCCGGGCGCATCGTGACCTTCGGCGTCAAGCCGGAACGTCCCGCGACCGAATATGGCTACATCAATCCCGGCGAGGTGGTGTCCGGCGAAGTGCGCGCGGTCGCGAAATTCGTCGAGAAGCCGGATCTGGAGACGGCCGCGAATTACATCGAAGCCGGCTATCTCTGGAACAGCGGCAACTTCATGTTCCGCGCGGCCACGCTGCTCGACGAATACGCCAATGTCGACGCCGAGAGCGTTGCCGAGGTGACGGCGTCGGTCACCAACGCGGTGCGCGACCTCGGTTTCCTCAAGCTCGATCCAAAAGCCTTCGCCGCGGCCAAGGCGATCTCGATCGACTATGCCGTGATGGAGAAGACCGCGCATGCCGCCGTGGTGCCGGTTGCCTGCGGCTGGTCCGACATCGGCTCGTGGCGCCAGGTCTGGGAGCTCTCGGACAAGGACGGCGAGGGCAATGCCGCGCGGGGCCGCGCGGTGTTCGAGGACTCCCGCAATTGCAACGTGGCGACCGACCATGCGCTGGTCGCGCTCGAAGGCGTCGACGATATCGTGGTGGTGGCGACGCAGGACGCCGTGCTGGTGTCGCGCCAGAAGGACGCCAACGGGCTGAAACGGCTGGTCGCCAAGCTGAAGACCAGCGCGCCCGAGGTGACCGAGAGCCATATCCGGGTGCACCGGCCCTGGGGCTCCTACCAGTCGGTCGACAATGGCGACCGCCATCAGGTCAAGCGCATCATCGTCAAGCCGGGCGGGCGGCTGTCGCTGCAGAAGCACCATCACCGCTCCGAGCACTGGATCGTGGTGCGCGGCGCCGCGCAGGTGACCGTCAACGAGCTGGTCAAGACGGTGCATGAGAACGAGTCGATCTACATCCCGATCGGCGCGGTGCACCGGCTGGAGAATCCCGGCAAGATCCAGCTCGAGCTGATCGAGGTACAGACCGGCAGCTATCTGGGCGAGGACGACATCATCCGCATCGAGGACGACTACAAGCGGACGTGATGGCGGCGTCTAGAGTCCCATTCCGATCGGAATGGGACTCTAGATTCATGTTTCGACGCGTTTTCTTCACGCGAACCGGTATCCACTTCGCTTGAAAACGCTCTGGGTTCCGGGGCGAGTGATTCGCCCCGGACCGATGTAACTCTTTGAATCAAAACGTGTCCGGAAAACGCCGATGGCGTTCGCCACATTTGTGGCGGCGTGCTATAGCGCTTGCAACCAAACGGGGTGCTTCGCGCTGGGGGCTGGCGCGGTCGACGGGGACATCGAAGGGGACATGGGCCGGGGGCTGATTCCTCCGCGCCTTTCGGGATGCCTCCCAAGGGCCGAAACATCGGTCAGGCGGGCATCCGCAAATCGGGCGGGCCATCCGCCAAAGAAGTCTTGGGGTCAACATATGAGTTCCAAAGGGTCCGCTTCGGGCACCACGGCTGACATCAAGCGCGCGCTGCGCGTCGGCGTCATCGGCGCCGGTGTGATGGGCAGCAACCATGCGCGCGTGCTGGCAGGTCTGCCCGGCGTCGTGATGGTCGGCGTGGTCGATCCGCTGCCGGAGCATCGCACCCGCGTCACCGCCTTCGCCGGCTGCCGCGCCTTCGAGACGCTCGATGATCTGCTCGCCGAAGGTGTGGATGCCGTGACCATCGCGGCACCGACGCATCTGCATCACGAGATCGCGCTCGCCTGCATCGCGCGCAAGATCCACATCCTGGTCGAGAAGCCGGTGGCCTCCACCGTCGAAGAGGGCCGCGAGATCGTCACCGCCGCGCGCGACGCCGGCGTCACGCTGATGGTCGGCCATGTCGAGCGCTTCAATCCGGCGGTCGCCGCGATCAAGCAGGCGATCTCCGGCGAGGACATCCTGTCGATCGGCATCACCCGCGTCGGTCCGTTCCCGCCGCGGATGTCGAATGTCGGCGTCGTCATCGATCTCGCCGTGCATGATATCGATTTGATCCGCTGGTTCACCGAATCCGACATCGTCGAGGTGCAGCCGCAGCTCTCCAGCGCAGTGGCCGAGCGAGAGGACATCGCGCTGCTGCAGTTCCGCACCGCCTCCGGCGTGCTCGCCCACATCAACACCAACTGGCTGACGCCGTTCAAGGCGCGCAGCGTCACGGTCGCGACCCGCGGCAAATATGTGATGGGCGATCTCCTGACGCGGCAGGTCACCGAATGCTTCGGCTTCAAGCCCGACGGCAGCTACTCGATGCGGCATCTGCCGGTCGGCCATGACGAGCCGCTCCGCGCCGAGCTGATCGCCTTCATCGACGCGGTGCGCGGCGGCAAGCTGCCGGCGGTGTCGGGCGAGGAGGGCGTCGCCAGCCTCGAGATCGCGATCCGCTGCCTGGAATCGCCGGCAAGGCCGGCCGCCAGCACCGCCCACAAGGGCCCGCGCCGCGTCGTCGGCTGATCGTCATCCCAACACGCAGAAGAGCTTCATGAACCAGCACATGCGTCCCGAACCTGTTCCCTTCATCGACCTCGTTGCGCAACGCCGCCGCATCGGCACCGCGATCGACCAGGCGGTGGCCCGCGTGCTCGATCACTGCCAGTTCGTCAACGGCCCCGAGGTCTTCGAGTTCGAGAAGCAGCTTGCGGCCTATTGCGGCGCCAGGCATGTGATCGGCTGCGCCAGCGGCACCGATGCGCTGCTGATGATCCTGATGGCGAAGAATGTCGGGCCGGGCGATGCCGTGCTGTGTCCGTCGTTCACGTTCATCGCAACGGCCTCACCGGCGGCGCGGACCGGGGCGACACCGGTCTATGTCGACGTCGACGAGGCGACCTTCAACATGAGCCCGGAGTCGCTGAAGCGCGGCATCGCGACGGCCCGCAAGGCAGGCCTGAAGCCGGTGGCGGTCATCCCGGTCGACCTGTTCGGACAACCCGCCGATCACGACGCCATTGCCGAAATCGCCAGGGTCGAGGGCCTGTTCGTGATCGACGACGCCGCCCAGGGCTTTGGCGCGAGCTACAAGGGCCGCAAGCTCGGCACGTTCGGGCTCGCCACCGCGACCAGCTTCTTCCCCGCAAAACCGCTCGGCTGCTTCGGCGACGGCGGCGCGATCCTCACGGATGACGACGAACTGGCCGCCACGCTGCGCAGCATCCGCGTGCACGGGCAGGGTGTCGATAAATACGACAACGTCCGCCTCGGCCTGACCGGCCGCCTCGATACCATGCAGGCTGCGATCCTGATCGAGAAGCTGAAGATCTTCGACGACGAGATCGCTGCCCGCAACAAGGTCGCGGAACGCTACGCGCGCGGGCTCGGCAATGTCGTGACCGTGCCGCATCTGGTGCCCGGCAACACCTCGGTCTGGGCGCAATACACCATCCGTCTGCCCAAAGGCACCGACCGCGACGGCTTTGCCGCCGCGCTGAAGGCCCAGGGTGTGCCGACGGCCATCTACTACGGCAAGTCGATGCATCAGCAGACTGCCTACAAGCACTATCCGGTTGCCGATGGCGGGCTCCCGGGCTGCGAAAGCCTGTCGCAGGACGTCATCAGCCTGCCGATGCACGCCTATCTCGACGAGGCGGCGCAGGATCGCGTCATCCAGGCTGTGCGCGGGGCGCTGTCCTCCTGATTTGGTCGTTTTGAAGTCCTGATTCATAGCGTTTTCAAGCGAAGTGGACGCCGGTTCGCGTGAAGAAAACGCGTCTAAACAAAAAAGCACTTCGGTTCTGATGCAATCAGAACCGAAATTGCGCTAGAAGCGGCGCATGCTCGGGCGCATCTTCACTGTTGGCGGTTACACCCTGCTGTCGCGGCTGACCGGGCTCGCGCGCGACATCATGCTCGCCGCGATCCTCGGCGCCGGGCCGATTGCCGACGCCTTCCTGGTGGCCTGGCGGCTGCCGAACAATTTTCGCTCGATCTTTGCGGAAGGCGCGTTCAACACCGCCTTCATCCCGGCCTACGCCCATGTCCATGGCGAAGGCGGTGAGGCCTCGGCAAAACTGTTCGCCGACCGCATCTTCACGCTGCTGTTCGGCTCGCAGCTCGTGCTTTTGGTGCTGGCCTGGGCCTTCATGCCGCAGGCGCTGCGCATCCTGGCGCCGGGCTTCACTGACGACGCCGAGCAGCGCCGGCTTGCGATCGAGCTGACGCGGATCACCTTTCCCTATCTCCTGCTGATCACGATGGTGACGCTCTATGGCGGCATCCTCAATGTGATGCAGCGTTTTGCCAGCGCTGCGGCCGCCTCGATCTTGCTCAACCTGTCGATGATGGCCACGCTCGCGGTCGCCGCATTCTTCCCGACTGCAGGGCACGCCGCGGCCTGGGGCATCCTGATCTCGGGCTTCCTGCAATATTTCCTGCTGGCCGGCGATCTCGCGCGCCATGGCAGCGTGCCGCGCTTTGCGATGCCGCGGCTCGATGCTGATGTCCGCGCCTTCTTCCGCGCCATCGGGCCGGCGACGCTGGGCTCGATGGGCACCCAGATCGCGGTGTTCGCCGACACCATCATCGCGACCTTCCTGCCGGCCGGCGCGCTGGCCGCGCTGTATTACGCCGAGCGGCTCTATCAGCTGCCGATCGGTGTGATCGGCATCGCCGTCGGCACCGTGCTGCTGCCGGAAATGTCGCGGCGGATCTCCGCCGGCGACATCGACGGCGCCGCGAGATCGCAACGCCGCGCCTTCGAGCTGACATTGCTGTCGACCGTGCCGTTCGTCGCGGCCTTCCTCGCGGTGCCCGACATCATCGTGCGCGCGGTGTTCGCCCGCGGCGCATACACCAAGGCCGATGCCGCGGCCGCCGCCGTGACGCTCGCGGCCTATGCGATCGGCCTGATCCCGTTCGTGACCATCCGCAGCGCGGTGGCAACCTTCTATGCCCGCAAGGACACCGCGACGCCGGTGAAGGCCTCGCTGACGGGACTGTCGGTCAACGTCGCGCTCAAGGTGGCGCTGATGGGCACGCTCGCCCAGGTCGGTCTGGCGCTCGCGACCGCAGTCGGCGCCTGGATCAATCTGCTGCTGGTGCTGTTCTTCGCCGTGCGGCGCGGCTATCTCAGCTTCGACCGCGCGCTGACCCAGTCGCTGCTTAAATTCACCGCTTCAGGATTGATCCTGGCCGCCAGCCTCTGGGCGACCTCTCATTACGCCGCGGTCCTGTTCGCGCCGATGCAAATTCTGCGCGACGAGCTGACGCTGGTGCTGCTGATGACGGTCGGCCTGTTCGTCTACGCCTTCTGCATCCTGGTCTTGTTCGGCCGCGGCTGGATATTCGCGCTGCGCCGCGGGTAGGCGAAGCGCTCGCCTTCAGGGTGCAGCCGATGTCCGCGCATCTCTTGATTTTGCGGGAATACCATGGTATTGGCACCTCATGATCAAGTCCGTGCGCAAAGTCCACTTCAACCGCATGACCCGCTTCGGCTGGGCCGTGGGAGGAGTCGCGCGCTAGGAATTCGACGACGACATCTTTTCACCAAGGCCCCGCCGGCATCGGACGGGGCCTTTTGTTTGGCCTTGCTCCCTGCCGGCACAACAGCAGGAGCGTCCGATGCCACCTCAACAGACCAACATCACAGCCGGGACCGAGCGCGATGCCGCAGTGCTCGGCCTCTCCATCGCATTGACGAAGGATGCACTGTCGGACCGAGACGCTGCCGGATCAACGGCCGCATCGACGCGGAACGTCCTGGGGTTGCTCAAGCGATACTGGCGTGCGTTTCAGCTGCGGTGGCAACGCCAGAGCTTGCGAGACACCTTGCACGACCTCAGCGACAGAGAGCTGCTCGATATCGGCTTGACGCGCGGCGAGATCGATTACCTCACGCCTGAACGAGCGATCGATACGATGAGAGATCGCACGATGCATCTGTGGGGCGGTGGCGGGATGTGATCGTTTGCGCCGCGCTGGGCCTCAGGCGTACGAGGGCGCGTACTCAAATCTTCGTCGATGTCCGGTTTGCCCCGACATCGACGTCTTCGCGTGGACTGCCTAGCCGTGAAGCTGCGCGTTGAGGCCGCCCCAATTTGTGCGTCTGGTCGCCTCAAGAGCGCCGCTCTGGGAATTGCGACGAAACAGCAGGCCGGTCTGGCCCGAGAGTTCTTTCGCTTTCACGACCCGGCCATCTTCCAGAAGGATGCGCGCGCCTGCTGTGACATAGCAGCCCGCTTCGACGATACAACCGTCACCCAATGAAATGCCGATACCGGCGTTGGCGCCGATCAGGCAGCGCTCACCAACGGTAATCCTCTCTTTCCCGCCTCCGGACAGTGTGCCCATGATCGACGCTCCCCCACCAATGTCGCTGCCGCTTCCCACGACCACACCGGCGCTGATCCGGCCTTCGACCATGCAGGGACCGAGCGTGCCCGCATTAAAATTGCAAAAGCCTTCATGCATGACGGTTGTGCCCGGGGCCAGGTGGGCTCCGAGCCTGACGCGATCCGCATCTGCAATCCTCACGTCCGCAGGCGTCACATAGTCAGTCATGCGCGGAAACTTATCCACGCCCGTCACCTCAAACGCGAGGGCCCGCGTTCGCGCCAGCATGCGCGCTTCCGGGACACGAGAGCCTTCACAGGGACCGAGTGTCGTCCAGGCGACGTTGGGCAACAGACCGAAAATTCCGTCCAGGTTCAGGCAATTTGGCTGGACGAGCCGGTGGCTCAGGAGATGCAACCGAAGATACGCGTCGTGCACATCGGTCGGCGCCGATGCAAGGGAATCAATTTCCGTGCGAATGGAGACGATGTCGACATTGCGGATGTCGTCGTGTCGCGCATATCCGTCTGCCGACTCACCCAACGACCTCCTGATCTCGTCGCTCGTCAGCCGCGCGGTTGCCGTCTTGTCGGCTCCCTCAACCAGGCGCAGCCGAAGAAACCAGGAATCCAACACGCGGCCATCAGCGGCAATCGTCGCAAATCCTTCGCCGCTCGCGCCCCTCAGCTCCATCACCATTTGAATGTCTCACACCAGGATCCTGCACGTAGTGCATACGCGAGTTCTCGTGGACATGGCAACTTCCGGACTCGAGCCGAGGGTCCTCCCAGCAATTCCGCCATGACGGGCGAGCGGTGCTTTTTCCTGCCCTGCGGCCAACTTGCATGGCTAAAGGCGTTTGCGCTTCCCGGCCAACCACGCCAATATGCAACCCAAACACACCAAGCCAATCGGAGACAAGATGGCAGCTCCCATCAAATTCGGCGTCGGACAGAGCGTGCGGCGCAAGGAGGATGACGCACTCATTCGCGGCAAGGGCCGCTATACCGACGACGTCGCGCCGTCTCCCGCACTGCACGCGCTGATGCTGCGCTCGCCCCATGCGCATGCGACCTTCACCATCGATGTCTCCAAGGCGCGCGGCCTGCCGGGCGTGTCGCTGATCCTGACCGCGGCTGACGTCGCCGATCTCGGCGGCCTGCCGTGCCTGTTCAACCTCGAAACCGATCCCTTCACCGCACCGCCTTACCCGATCCTGGCCAAGGACGAGGTGCGCCATGTCGGCGACGCCGTGGCCTTCGTGGTCGCCGATACCGTCGACCATGGCCGCGACGCGATCGAGGCGATCGACGTCACATGGACGCCGCTGCCGGCGGTGGCGGGCCTCCTCAACGCCGTCAAGAAAGGCGCGCCGCAGGTCTGGCCCGACAAGCCCGGCAACGTGCTGTTCGACGTCTCGATCGGCGACAAGGCGGCGGCGGAAGCCGCCTTTGCCAAGGCGCATGCGGTGGCCGAGATCACCATCGTCAACCCGCGCGTCATCACCAATTTCATGGAGACACGCGCCGCGGTCGCTGAATACGACACCAAGAAGGATCATTTGACGCTGACCGTCGGCAGCCAGGGCAGCCACCGTCTTCGCGAGATCCTCTGCGACATGGTCCTGAAGATGCCGAAGGACAAGATGCGGGTGATCTGCCCCGACGTCGGCGGCGGCTTCGGCACCAAGCTTTTCCCTTATCGCGAATACGCGCTGATCTCGGTCGCCGCGCGCAAGCTGAAGAAGACCATCAAGTGGACCGCCGAGCGCTCCGAGCACTTCATGGGCGACGCGCAGGGCCGCGACAACGTCACCACGGCGAAGATGGCGCTTGCCGAGGACGGCAAATTCCTCGGCATGGATTGCGATCTGATGGGCGACATGGGCGCCTATCTCTCGACGTTTGCGCCCTACATTCCGCATGGCGGCGCCGGCATGCTGCCGGGCCTCTACGACATCCAGGCCTTCCACTGCCGCGTCCGCACCATCTTCACCAACACGGTGCCGGTCGACGCCTATCGCGGCGCGGGACGTCCGGAAGCTGCTTACGTCATAGAGCGCCTGGTCGACGCGGCCGCGCGAAAACTCGGCATGACGCCCGACGCGATCCGGCGGAAGAATTTCATTCCGCCGAAATCGCTGCCGTACAAGACCGCGACCGGCAAGGTCTACGATTCCGGCGACTTCACCGCGCACATGAAGCGGGCAATGGAGATCGCGAACTGGAAGGAGTTTCCCAAGCGCGCCAAGGCCGCCAGGAAGGACGGGCTGGTGCGGGGCATCGGCATAGCGAGCTATGTCGAGGTCTGCGGCACCATGGGCGACGAGACCGCCAATGTCGCGCTCGATCCGAACGGCGATATCTCGATCCTGATCGGCACGCAATCGAGCGGGCAAGGCCATGCGACGGCCTATGCGCAGCTCGTCGCCGAGCAGTTTGGCGTGCCGCCGGAACGCGTCCACGTGCTGCAGGGGGATACCGACAAAATCGCGAACGGCCTCGGCACCGGCGGCTCGGCCTCGATCCCGACCGGCGGCGTCAGCGTGCAGCGGGCGACGCACGAGCTCGGCAACAAGCTGAAGGAGCTCGCAGCGCAGGCGCTGGAAGCCGGCGCCGGCGACCTCGAAATCTCCGACGGCCGCATCCGCATCGCCGGCACCGACCGCGCGATCAGCTTCGCGGATCTGGCCAAGCGTCCCGGTACCGATCCGTCCAAGCTGAATGCCAGCGCGACCTTCAACCAGGCCGACGGCACCTATCCGAACGGCACGCATCTCGCCGAAGTCGAGATCGATCCGGCCACCGGCATCATCAAGATCGTCAACTACGTCATCGTCGACGATTTCGGTGTCACGCTGAATCCGCTGATGCTGGCGGGGCAGGTGCATGGCGGCGCGATGCAGGGCATCGGCCAGGCCCTGATGGAGCAGGCGGTCTACAGCTCAACCGACGGCCAGCTCGTCACCGGCACCTTCATGGACTACGCGCTGCCGCGCGCATCCGACGGACCGTCCTTCGTGTTCGAGACCCACAACGTGCCCTGCACGACCAATCCGCTCGGCGTGAAGGGCGCGGGCGAGGCCGGCGCGATCGGCTCCTGTCCGGCGGTGGTCAACGCGATCATCGAAGGCTTGCATCGCGAATACCAGATCGATCACATCGATATGCCGGCGACGCCGGAACGGGTCTGGGTCGCTATTCGCGAGGCGCAACGGCGGCACAAACTTTGATATCTGTTATTTTGCCGCAGGCGGAATGAACTTCCGCCTGTGGTGTTCGAAAATGGGGCCGGCTCGCGATGTCGTGAGCACGGACGAAACCGGAGTCGAGGGATTTCAACGATGAAACGGATTGTCGTCGTCGCAGCAGCGCTCGTGTTCAGTGCTGGCGCTGTCGTTGCGCAACAGGATCAAGTCAAACAAGCCCAGGCCCAGATGAAGGACAATGGCAAGAACGCCGGCGCACTGGCGGCGATGGTCAAGGGCGAAAAGCCCTACGACCAGGCGACCGTCAACGCTGCGCTCGCCCAGTTCGAAGACACCGTCAAGAAGTTTCCGACCCTGTTCCCCGAGAGCACCAAGGGTCTCAGCCCGGAGGGCGATTACGCGGCCTCGCCAAAAATCTGGGAAGACAAGGCTGGCTTCGAGGCCCATGTTGCAAGCTTTGCCAAGGCCGTTGCCGATGCCAAGGGCAAGATCAAGGATCTCGACACGCTGAAGGCCGAGCTGCCGGTCATTGGCAAGCAGTGCGGCGGCTGCCACGAGACCTATCGCATCAAGAAAGGTTGATCGCAGATCAATCGCGTGAACGGGAAAGGGCGGATGCCTCGCGGCATCCGCCCTTTTTGTGCCGGCCGCTGCTTGTTGTTACTTCGTCACCTGGCCGCGGATCTCGCCGCCCGGATTGGCCGCGGTGTGGATGTTGACGTAATATTTTCCGGCGGTGAGGTCGGCCGCCTGCGCGTCGGTCAAGGTCGCGCTGCCCTCAACCGGACTGGTGCCGGCGTTCGGGATTGCAACCGCGACGCCGCCGTTCTTGCCGGCTTCGGCGGGACCATGGAAATGCGCGGCGGTGGCGGGGCCGGAGAGGCCGGAATAGGTCACCTTCCAGCTCAGCTTCTTGGTCGCGGGATCATAGTCGATGTCGGCGGTGCCGGTGGCCGTGCTGGCGTTCGGCGGCACCTCGGCCTTGGCGTCGAGCTTCGCCGTCATCTTCTCGGCCAGCACCGGGCCGGCAAAGGCGATCGCGGCGCCGAGCGTCAGCGTGGCCAGCATGATCTTGTTCGACATGGTTCTCTCCCTGTTGACGTCAAACGACGGTGTCAGCCTCAAAACAGCAGCGTTTCGGATTTATTCCCAGGATCGCCGCGGTCGCGGCAAATTTCCGGCGCGCATCTTGTTCGACTTGCGGCCATACTGCCGCATCGGCTGACGCAGACAAATGACGGATCGGTGAATGTTGCGACGACTTCTCCTTGCGGCCGTGGTGGCCGCCATCGCTGGAACAGCTGTGTTCTGGTGGCTCACGATACCCGCAACGGTTGCGGCAGGCGCATTGCCCGCCTACCAGCCCAATCTCGCCAACGGCCTCACAACGTTCAATGCCGGCGGATGTTCCTCCTGCCATGCGGTGCCCAAGCAGGACGATCGTCTCAAGCTCGGCGGCGGGCTCGCGATACCGTCACCGTTCGGCACCTTCTATGCGCCGAACATCTCGCCCGATCCCAATGACGGCATCGGGCGCTGGAGCGAGGCCGACTTCGTGACCGCCGTGCTCAAGGGCACCTCGCCGCAGGGCACGCATTTCTTCCCGGCGTTTCCCTATCCGTCCTACACGCATGCGAAGATCGAGGACGCGAGGGATCTGTTCGCCTATCTGAAGACGCTGGCGCCGGTGCCGGGCAAGGTGCGCGATCACGATCTGCCGTTTCCGTTCAACATCCGCCGCAACGTCGGCGTCTGGAAATTCCTGTTCATGGACGACAAGCCGTTCGTTGCCGACGCGGGCCGCTCCGCGTCATGGAATCGCGGCGCCTATCTCGTCAACAGCTGGGGCCATTGCGCCGAGTGTCACAGCCCGCGCAATGTCCTCGGCGGCATCGTCACCGCGCAGCGCTTCGCCGGCGGGCCGAATCCGGAAGGCGAGGGCTGGGTGCCCAACATCACCCAGAAGGGATTGTCGGACTGGAGCGCCAAGGACATCGAATACTTCCTCGAGACCGGTCAGACGCCGGATGGCGACAGTGCCGGCGGATCGATGGTGCGCGTGATCAAGAACACCTCGCAGCTTTCAGCGGCGGATCGCGCCGCGATCGCCGAGTACGTGAAATCGCTGCCGCCGGTCGAGGGACCGCCCAAGCCGAAGAAGAAGGATGCGTCGTGATCCGCTTCACCTCGGCCCGCTTGCGGGGAGAGGTCGTATCGCATCGAAGATGCGATACGGGTGAGGGGGACTCTCCGCGAGTCGTCTTTCACCGATTGCTTGGAGGCAGCCCCTCACCCCAACCCTCTCCCCGCGAAGAGCGGGGCGAGGGAGCGCAGCTCGGTCGTGGTCGTACCTCAGCCTAGCGTCCGCCAAACGCCTTAAAGGTGATGATCGTCAGGGTGTCCTGGATGCCCGGGATCACCTGCACCCGTTCGTTGACGAAATGGCCGATGTCGGTTTCGTTGTCGACATAGAACTTCACCAGCAGATCGTAATTGCCGGCCGTCGAGTAGATCTCGGATGCGATCTCGGCCTCGGCAAGCGCGTTGGCCACCGTATAGGACTGGCCGAGCTTGCACTTGATCTGGATGAAGAAGGGAACCATCGCTGTCGTCTCCGGGAATTTGGGCGACTATAGGCCAAAAACCGGCAGTCAAGGCAAGCGAACTTGCTGCCAATGGGCGGTCGCGGTAGGAGGGGATATGACCCCGATTGCGCTCACCATCGCCGGCTCCGATTCGTCCGGCGGCGCCGGCATCCAGGCCGATCTGAAGAGCTTCGCCGCGCTCGGCGTCTACGGTGCCTCCGTGATCACGGCATTGACCGCCCAGAACACAAAAGGGGTCAGCGGCATCCACCCGGTGCCGGCGGATTTCGTCACCGCGCAGATCGATGCGGTGTTCTCCGATCTCGCGGTCGGCGCGGTCAAGATCGGCATGGTCGCGCATCCCGCCACGATCGAAGCGATTGCGGCGGTGCTGAAGCGCTGGTCGCCGCGGCATGTGGTGCTCGACCCCGTGATGGTCGCGACCTCGGGCGACCGGCTGCTCGCGGCCGATGCCGTCGATGCGCTCCGGACAAAGCTCATTCCGCTGGCGTCGGTGATCACGCCGAACCTGCCGGAGGCGGCCGCGCTGCTCGATGCGCCGATCGCGGAGAGTGAAGCCGCAGTCGCACAGCAGGGCAAGCGGCTGCTCGCCATGGGCTGCCGCGCCGTGCTGATCAAGGGCGGCCACGGGCAGGGCGCCGAGAGCATCGACTATCTCTTCGATGCCGACCACAGCATCACGCTCGCCGCGCCGCGCATCGCAACGAAGAACACGCACGGCACCGGATGCTCGCTGTCGTCGGCCGTCGCAGCGGGACTTGCAAAGGGCGATGATCTCGAGACCGCCGTGCGCAATGCGAAGACGTGGATCAGCGCCGCGATCGCTGCGGCCGATCGCTTTGCCGTCGGGCACGGCCACGGGCCGGTGCATCATTTTCACAGGTTTTATTGAGCGCCCACGCGCAACCGGAACGCCACACTCGCGCCTGTTCCGTAGTCTCACCGCCCCCGATGTCGCCTGATTGTCGCATCGCGCTGTTATCCGCAATCGTGGGGCGCGCAACCGATTCTCGTTAACTTTTCCCGGGCCTTACGCCGCGGGGTTAGTCATCGCCCTGTCACAGGAATCTGTTAGGTGCACGGCATGGGAAGCGACTCCTCGAGTGAAGAAAGCCCGGAGCGGCGCTTTCGCACTTTGTTTATCTCCGATGTCCATCTCGGAGCCCGCGGCTCGCAAGCCGACCGATTGCTCGACTTCCTCCGCAGCCACGACGCCGACACGATCTATCTGGTGGGCGATATCGTCGACGGCTGGGCGCTGAAATCCAACTGGTACTGGCCGCAGACCCACAACGACTTCGTGCAGAAGATGCTGCGCAAGGCGCGCAAGGGCGCCAAGGTGATCTACGTCCCCGGCAATCACGACGAGTTCCTGCGCAAATATTACGGCACGCATTTCGGCGGCATCGACGTGGTCGAGAACACCGTCCACACCGGCGCCGACGGCAAAAAATATCTGGTGATCCACGGCGACATCTTCGACCTCGTGGTGCAGAACGCGCGCTGGCTCGCCCATCTCGGCGACAAGGCCTAC
Organism: Bradyrhizobium jicamae; assembly: GCF_018130695.1. Lineage (GTDB taxonomy): Bacteria > Pseudomonadota > Alphaproteobacteria > Rhizobiales > Xanthobacteraceae > Bradyrhizobium > Bradyrhizobium jicamae_B. Next base: position 99,297 of record NZ_JAFCJX010000013.1, read on the forward strand.
GACTTCGCGATCCAGATGAACCGCCTGGTCAACTTTGTCCGCCGCATGTTCGGCGTGCCCTACTGGTCGCTGTCGCAATGGGCCAAGCTGAAGGTGAAGAAGGCGGTCAATTACATCGGCGCGTTCGAATCGACGCTCGCGGGCGAAGCGCGGCGGCATGGCTGCGAGGGCGTGATCTGCGGCCACATCCACTACGCCACGATCCATGACGAGCACGGCATCCGCTACATGAATTGCGGCGACTGGGTCGAGAGCTGCACCGCGCTGGTCGAGCACGAGGACGGCCAGTTCGAGATCATCACCTGGACCGATCCGCAGCGTCATTTGGCGCCGGTCCCGCGCGTCACGGCCCGCGCTGCATGACGCATATCCTGGTCGCGACCGATGCGTGGCATCCCCAGGTCAACGGGGTGGTCCGCACGCTGACCATGATGGCGAAGGCGGCCAAGCATCTCGACGTCGAGATCAGCTTCCTGACACCGGAGACGTTCCGCACCTTCGCGATGCCGAGCTATCCGGATCTGCGGCTGGCGCTGCCGCGCCCTAAGAAGATCGCCGAGCTGATCCGGACGACAAGGCCCGACAGCATCCACATCGCGACCGAAGGCCCGATCGGCCTGCTGGTGCGGCGCTATTGCCGCAGGCATGGCGTGCCCTTCACGACGAGCTTCCACACCCGCTTTCCGGAATATGTCTCGGCGCGCTCGCCGATCCCGGAGCGATGGGTGTGGCGCGCGCTGCGCTGGTTCCACAAGCCGAGCCAGGCCGTGATGGCCGCGACCCCGGCGCTTGCCGCCGAGCTGCGCCAGCGCCGCTTCCGCAATGTGGTGCTGTGGTCGCGCGGCGTCGACACTGAGTTGTTCCATCCGCGCGACATCGATCTCTGCCTGCCGCAGCCGGTGTATCTCAGCGTCGGCCGCGTCGCGGTGGAGAAGAATCTCGAAGGCTTCCTCGACCTCGATCTGCCCGGTACCAAGGTCGTGGTCGGCGATGGTCCGGCGCGGATCGCGCTGGAGCGGAAATATCCGGACGCCGTGTTCCTCGGCGCGCGGCATGGCGAGGAACTCGCAGAGATTTACGCGGCCGCCGACGTCTTCGTGTTCCCGAGCCGCACCGATACGTTCGGCCTGGTGCTGCTGGAGGCGCTGGCAAGCGGCCTGCCGGTTGCCGCTTTTCCGGTCACCGGTCCCCGCGACGTGATCGGCTCAGCGCCCGTCGGCGTGCTGGACGAGGACCTGCAGAAGGCCTGCCTGGAGGCGGTGTCGATCCCGCGGCAGGCCTGTGTCGATTTCGCAGCGCTGCACACCTGGCAGGCGTCCGCGCGGGTGTTCGTCGGCCATGCCACCAACGTCCGGCCCGTTCCCCCCGAGGATGAGGCGGAAGCGGCGGAATTCGGTACCGAAGAGCACCATTTCACGGTTCTCCCGGCCACTCACACCAACGCACGATAATGCGTCTTGCCGGGTTGTCCGCCCGCGCGATACAAATTGCGGATGACGGACATCGCCCCCAATTCACCCATCGGCGCGGCTGATATCGAGGCCGCAGCGAAAGTGGTCGCGCCGTTCGCGGTGCGCACACCGTTGTTGAATTTTCCTGTGCTGGACGAACGCGTCGGCACCCGGGTCTTCCTCAAGCCGGAGATGCTGCAGCGGACCGGATCGTTCAAGTTCCGCGGCGCCTTCAACAAGCTCGCCTCGATCCCGCAGGACCAGCGGAGCGGCGGCGTGGTCGCGTTCTCCTCGGGCAACCATGCCCAGGGCGTCGCGGCGGCGGCAAAGATCCTGAACATGCAGGCGACCATCGTGATGCCTGCGGATTCGCCGCTCACCAAGCGCGAGCGCACCGCATCCTATGGCGCCGAGGTCGTGCTGTACGACCGCGACCGCGACGATCGCGAAGCCATCTCCAACGACATCGCGCGCAAGCGCGGTGCGACCCTGGTGCGGCCCTATGACGATCCCTTCGTGATCGCAGGCCAGGGCACTGCGGGCCGCGAGATCGCCGAGGACATGACCGCGATGGGGCTTGTGCCCGACATCGTGGTCGCGCCGGCCTCCGGTGGCGGCCTGATCGCAGGTGTCGCCACCGCCGTGAAGACGAAATTCCCCTTAAGCCAGGTGATCGTCGCCGAGCCCAAGGGCTATGACGACCACGCGCTGTCGCTGCGCGCCGGTCACCGCGAGCCGCATCCCGTGACGAGCCGCACCATCTGTGACGCGCTGATGGCGATGATGCCGGGCGAGCTGACTTTCGCGATCAACAGCAAACTGCTCGCCAACGGCGTGCAGGCCTCCGATGACGAGGTCGGTGCGGCCGTCGCCTTCGCCTATCGCGAGCTCAAGCTGGTGGTCGAGCCCGGCGGCGCGATCGGTCTTGCGGCGCTGCTCGCAGGCCGGATCGACGCCAAGGGCAAGAATGTCGTCATCGTGCTGTCCGGCGGCAATGTCGACGCGGATCTGTTTGCCAAGCTGGTGGCGTAACGGGAAGCTCCAACGTGAAACGGGGCAGAGCGGTGATCGCTCTGCCCCGCTTGCTTTTGGCGAGCGTTACGCGCGCTCAGTGGCGACCGCCGCCATGGCTCATGCCGCCCATGCGGGCGTTCGAGTTGAAGCCTGAATGGCCGCCGAATTTCGGCTTGCTGACCTGCATCGTCTGCCGCTCGGGACGGAATTTCGGCCGGTCGTTGAACTTCTGGACCTTCATGCCCTGATTGGTCCCAAGCTTGCCGGCATTCATCGCCGGCAGGTTGGCGACCTTGCCCTTGCCGACACCGGTGGCGTTGAGCGTGGTGTTTGACATCGTCTTGTTCATACCTGGCGCGGGCAGGGTCACGATCTTGCCGCCGCCGAGCTTGCCGTCGCCAAACTTGATGCCGTTGTTCGGCTGGCCGACGTTGGACAGCTTTGTGAACTGCAGCAGCGGCAGCGCCTTCGGCTGGCTCTGCAGCTTCAGCGCAGTCTGCGCATAGGGGCTGTTGCCGAAGTTGTCGTGGAAGGTCTTGTAGGCGAACGGCGTGTTGGCGAGCACCGCCTTGTGCCAGGCCGCGACCTGCCGCCAGTTGTTGAGCAGGAAGCGGATGCGATCGCACAGCGGATCGTACGGATAGAGCGTGATGAATTCCTCGTAGTAGTCCGGCGAGCCTTCCGACAGCACGAAGTCATAGGCCTGGCGCGCCGAGCGGCTCGGCAGGTTCGAGGCCATCATCACGACGGGGCCGCGCTCCGGCGGGCGCGCAGAGGCGACGGCGGTGTTGCCGAAGAAGGTGAAATCCGACGTCAGCGACGAGCTTTCCCACGGCGTCTGCTTTCCGTCGGTCGCGTCGTTGACCTCGAGCCGGATGCGCTTGAACAGCTGCTCGATCGGCAGGTTCGGCTCGCGCGCCAGGTTGAGGAAGGCGTTGGTGTAGGGGCTATGGCCGTTCTTGCCGTCCTGCGCCTCCATGCCGGGCGCAGTCGAGTAACCGACGATCGAGCCGTTCGGCGCGTCGACGATGGCGAGACCGCGGGTGGCTTCGTTGACGGTCGGAAACGGATTGTTGCGGCAGGCGTCGAGTATGACGATGCGCATCCGGCTGGGGACGTTTTCCAACGTGCCCATGATGTCGACGAGGCGCACCGAATTGCCGGTGAGATCGGCCGGCGTTGCGATCTTCGCATCGACGGGAACCAGATAGTTCTCGCCGGCAAGCTGCACGCCATGACCGGCGTAGTAGACCATCGCCACCGTGTTCGGACCGCGCGCCGCGACCTTGTCGGAGAAATCCTGCAACGCTCGCACCATGTCGCTCTGCGTCAAGTCGGTCGCCGCCATCACCTCGAATCCCGCCGAGTTCAACAGCTCCGCCATCGACTGCGCGTCATTGCCGGGGTTGGCGAGCTTCGGCGCGTTCACATAGTTCGAATTGCCGATCACCAGCGCGACCCGTTGCTCCGGCGCAGGCGTGGCGCTCGCGGCGTCGTTGGCGACGGCCGTGCTGGTCTCGGCGTGAGCCGCGTTGCCCTGGCCGAAGGCGAACAGGCTGCCGAGCAAGGCAGCAGCAGACAAAATCAATTTCAGGCGGAACATGGCGCGCTCCCAAACAGGAATCTCGATCGCGAGATGGGTCGCGTGCACGCTACGCGCAGGCTCGGCTGCAGAACGTGATCTGAGTCACGCAGCGCCGGCGGTGGAGGTGGGATGAATTGAAGCGGAGAGCGCGCTTCAAGAGAAGAACGCGATCTTCTCGGCCTGGCTCATGCGGCGGATCGGCGCGAGCGGATCGTTGGCGACGGTGCTCGGCCTCCGGACAAGGCCGCTCGCGAGGATGGTCGAGCCGAGCGAGACTTCCATTGCGGGCTCCGGTGCAGCCGGAGCGGCAACGGAGATTTCGGGCGGGGCAGGCGCAGCAACCGATGGCGTCGGCGCAGGCTCGGCGATCGGCTCTGGCACGAGCGCAACCTCGGGCTCGGCTATCTCCGGCGCGGCAATCTCAGGCTCGACCATCGGCGGTGCTTCGGCGACCGGTGCGTCGTCGAGGTGCGCTTCCTCGGCCAGCATGATCTCGCTGTCGTCGATCGGATCGGGGGCACCCATCTCGGCCGCAATGAGGTCGAGCACGGCTTCGTCCTCGGCCTCGGCGGCCGCCTCATCCGCGACGCGGGCGAGTTCGGCGGCTTCCGCTTCAGCAAGCGCCGCCTCGGCTTCCGCCAGTGCTGCGGCTGAGGGTTCCGTCGGAATATCGACGGGAGCAGCTTCAGCGACCGGCGCAGCCTCCGCCATCGGCGTGGCTTCGGTGACTGGCTCGCTCATGGCAGCCATGATCGCGTCTTCGACGGCCGCAGCCGGTGCGTGGTCGATGACCGGGCTTGCCTCCGCAGTTGGAGACGCGGCCTCAACTACGGGGGTCTCGAGCTCGGGCGTCATCGCCAGATGCGCTTCGGCGACGGGAACCTCGGCCGTTGCTTCCGCAACGGGGGCTTCCGCAACCGGCGCTGCGGTTTCATCCGGCTCGAACGCGGCGAGCCGGCCGGCGAGGGTGGCGAAGGCCGTATCGAGCGCGGCCTTGGCCTCGTCGACCGTAACAGCTGCGGCGGCGGCCTCGATGGCGCTCGCCTGCGAATCGATGATGTCGCAGATCCGCCCGTCATTGCCGATCTCGCGCAGCCGCCAGGAGATCTCGCGGATCACCCGCACGCCCTTGCGCACCGGCAGCAGCGTCTGCTCGAAACTGATGGCGTCGATGGTTGCGAGCGCCGAGGCCTGCACCGATTCGATCGCGCCGCGAACGGCGTTCAGCGCCTCGCCGAGCCGCTCCTCGTAGGCGGCGTCCTGCGCCGCCTGACGCTGCTGGCTGAGGTTTTCCTCGATCCGCGCCACCGCGTCGAGCACCATGCGGGTGTCGGCGTTGCGGTTGCGCTTGGCGTATTCGCCGAGAAACCAGCGGCCCCGCGAGGTCTCCAGGAAGGCTTCGCTGATCGCAGCATAATCCTCCTCGCTCGGCTGGGCCGCGCGGGCTGATATGGGCGACAAGGCGAATGCTTCTTCGGCCATCCACAATCTCTTCGCGCAAATCACTGCGCGTTAAGCTAACGATCACCACGATATCGCGCGAATCGCAATTGAATTGATGCAGTCCGAATCACAAATCCCCATCGCAGCGGCGGTTGCAGCGCGGCGATTCGCGCGGGCGCTGGCGGCCTTCTATGCCACCCTGTTCGGCATGACCGGCGTGCACCTGCCGTTTTTCACGGTGTGGCTGAAGGCGGTCGGGATCGACGCGACCTGGATCGGGATCATTTCCGCGGTGCCGCCGGTGTCGCGATTCACCGTGCTACCCTTCGTCACGGCGGCCGCGGAACGGCGCCAGATGCTGCGCGGCGCGATCGTGATCACCGGCTTTGGCACCGCGCTCGGGTTCCTCGTGATCGGCACGCAATACCCGCCGCTTGCGGTGCTCGTGACCTACGCCGTGACCTGCTGCGTCTGGACGCCGATGGTGCCGTTGACGGACGCCTATGCGCTGCGTGGCGTGCGGCGCTACGGGCTCAACTACGGCCCGCTGCGGCTGTGGGGCTCGGCGGCCTTCGTGGTCGGCTCGCTCGGCTGCGGCTTGCTGCTCGATGTGATCGCACCCAAGCATCTGATCTGGATCATCGCGGGTGCGGCGATGCTCGGCGCCTTCGTCGGTCTCGCGCTCAGGCCGTTGGATCAGCCGGCAAGCGCGACGACGCAGGCGCATGGCGCGGGCAAGCTGCTGCGCGATCCCGGCTTCATCGCCATCGTCGTGGCGTCCGCGCTGATCCAGAGCAGCCACTCCGCCTATTACATCTTCGCCTCGATCGCCTGGCAGCAGGCCGGTTATAGCGGACTGACGATCGCCGGCCTGTGGGCGATCGGTGTGATCGCCGAGATCGTGCTGTTTGCGGTCTCGCCGCGCTTCACGCTGCCATCGGCCGTCCTGGTGGTGATCGCGGCGGCAAGCGCGGTGGCGCGCTGGACGATCACGGCGCAGGATCCGCCGATCGCAATCCTCGCCTTCGTCCAGCTCGCGCATGCGCTGTCGTTCGGACTGACGCAGGTCGGCATCATGGGGCTGATGGTGCATCACGTGCCGGGCCACGTCATGGCGCGCGGGCAAGGCTATATGACGGCCTGCGGCGGCGTCGTCGCGAGCGCGACGTCGATCCTGTGCGGCATGGTCTATGCGCGCTACGGGCAGGGCGTCTACTACCTGATGGCCGCAATGGCCGGCTCAGGCGGGCTCGTGATGTGGTTCTCGCGAAAGCTCTACCTTCATCACCCCCAGAGAGCGGCATCCGGCGGATAGACCAGGCTGCCGTCGTAACGCAGCCCATGGTCGCGGTCGCGCGCCAGCAGCAGCGGCCCGTCGAGATCGACAAAGCGCGCGGCCTGCGCGATCAGCATCGCCGGTGCCATCGACAGCGAGGTCGCGACCATGCAGCCGATCATGATCTCGAAGCCGAGCGCGCGTGCGGCGTCGGCCATCGCGAGCGCTTCGGTCAGTCCGCCGGTCTTGTCGAGCTTGATGTTGACGGCGTCGTAGCGGCCGCGCAGGCCATCGAGCGAGGCGCGATCATGCACGCTCTCGTCGGCGCAAACCGCGACCGGTCGCTTGTTGCGCGACAGCGCCTCGTCCTTGCCCGCTGGCAGCGGCTGCTCGATCAGCGTGACGCCGGCATCGGCGCAGGCCGCGAGGTTTTGCGCGAGATTGTCCTCGGTCCAGGCCTCGTTGGCGTCGACGATCAGCTCGGAGTTGGGCGCGGCCTTGCGGACGGCCTTGATGCGCGCGGCATCGCCGTCGCCGCCGAGCTTGATCTTGAGCAGCGCGCGCTGCGCGGCCCTGGCGGTGGCCTCGGCCATCGCCTCAGGCGTGCCGAGCGAGATCGTGTAGGCGGTAGTGCGAGCCACGGGAGCAGGACGGCCGAGCAGGTCCCAGATCCGCTGGCCGGCGGCCTTGGCCTCCAGGTCCAGCAGCGCGCAATCCAGAGCGTTGCGGGCGGCGCCGGCGGGCATCGCGGCCTGCAGGGCGACGCGGCCCAGGCCCTGCGCCAGCGGCGCCTGCATCGCCTCCAGCGCTTGCAGGGTGGCTTCCGGTGTCTCGCCATAGCGCGGGTAGGGCACGCATTCGCCGCGGCCTGTGAGCCCGCTTTGGCTGACCTCGGCGACGACGGTCACGGCTTCGGTCTTGGCACCGCGGCTGATCGTGAAGGAACCCGCGATCGGCCAGCGCTCGATCCGGACAATGAGGGTTCGGGAGGGGGTGGAAGTCATTTGAAACTCTACTATTTTCTGTGAACCCCGTGCTTGCGGGCTGCGACCAACTATGGCTGTTTAGTGACAGATTCGACAAGGCGATCCGGAACGGTGGCGGATCAACGGCCAACCGGCCGAGGGGTGGGCATTGTGAGCGGTGGCGACCCGACACTGGAGCGGATAGCCCAAGGCAACGGACTGGCGTTGTGCGCGGCGGGTGCCTGGACGGCGCGCTTTGCGCCCGTGCTGGAACGGATTGTTGCCGACGCCGAGAAGCTGCGCGGCAGCCGGCCCAACATCTTCATCGACGTCTCGCAGATCTCCAAGCTCGACACGTTCGGTGCCTGGCTGATCGAGCGGCTGCGCCGCAGCCTGAGCCAGGCCGATGCGGAGGCCAAGATCTCCGGCCTGTCGGCGAACTACTCCACGCTGGTCGACGAGGTCCGCCGCGTCAAGGCCGCGCCCGTGGTCGAGAGCAATCCGGTGTCGTTGACCGGCATGCTCGAGCAGATCGGCCGCGCCGTGGCCGGAACCGGCACCACGGTGATCTCGCTGATCGATATGCTCGGCGCCGTGCTCGCCGCCGCCGGCCACGTGCTGATCAGCCCGCGCAGTTTTCGCCTCACCTCGACCATCCATCATCTCGAGCAGGTGTGCTGGCGCGCGGTGCCGATCGTGGTGCTGATCACCTTCCTGATCGGCTGCATCATCTCGCAGCAGGGCATCTTCCATTTCCGCAAATTCGGCGCCGATATCTTCGTGGTCGACATGCTCGGCGTGCTGGTGCTGCGCGAGATCGGCGTGCTGCTGGTCGCGATCATGGTCGCCGGCCGCTCCGGTTCGGCCTACACCGCCGAGCTCGGTTCGATGAAGATGCGCGAGGAGATCGACGCGCTGCGCACCATGGGTTTCGATCCGATCGAGGTCCTGATCCTGCCGCGCATGCTGGCGCTGGTGCTGGCGCTGCCGATCCTCGCCTTCCTCGGCGCGATGGCTTCGCTCTATGGCGGCGGCCTCGTCGCATGGCTCTATGGCGGCGTCGACCCCGAAGCCTTCCTGCTGCGGCTGCGCGATGCGATCTCGATCGATCACTTCATCGTCGGCATCGTCAAGGCGCCGGTGATGGCGGCCGTGATCGGCATCGTCGCCTGCGTCGAGGGACTGGCGGTGCAGGGCTCGGCCGAGTCGCTCGGCCAGCACACGACGGCGTCGGTGGTGAAGGGCATCTTCTTCGTCATCGTGATGGACGGCGTGTTCGCGATCTTCTTCGCCTCGATCGGGATGTGACGATGGCGATCCAGGCGCAACCGACATCCGATGCCATCATCCGCGTGCGCGACATCACCGTGCAATTCGGCAAGACGCGCGTGCTCGACGGCCTCAACCTCGATGTGAAGCGCGGCGAGATCCTCGGCTTCGTCGGCCCCTCCGGCGCCGGCAAGTCGGTGCTGACACGCACCATCATCGGTCTCGTGCCGAAGATCGCCGGCCGCATCGAGGTGTTCGGCGTCGATCTCGATGCGGCAAGCGCCAGCGAGCGGCGCGGCGTCGAGCGGCGCTGGGGGATCCTGTTCCAGCAGGGCGCGCTGTTCTCCTCGCTGACCGTGCGGCAGAACATCCAGTTCCCGGTGCGCGAATATCTCAAGGTCTCGCAGCGGCTGCTCGACGAGATCATGGTGGCCAAGCTCGTGATGGTGGGCCTCAAGCCCGAGGTCGCCGATCGCTATCCATCGGAACTGTCGGGCGGCATGATCAAGCGTGTGGCGCTGGCGCGTGCGCTTGCGCTCGATCCGGAACTCGTCTTCCTCGACGAGCCGACCTCGGGCCTCGATCCGATCGGCGCGGGGGATTTCGACGAGCTGGTGCGCACCCTGCAGCGCACTTTGGGGCTGACCGTTTTCATGGTAACCCACGATCTCGACAGTCTTTATACCGCGTGCGACCGCATTGCCGTGTTGGGGAACGGCAAGATCATTGCCGCAGGATCGATCGCCGACATGAAGGCATCGCAGCATCCCTGGCTGCAGGAATATTTCAACGGCAAGCGCGCCCGCGCCGTTGTGGTTTGACAGGCGCTCTCGCGTGACGAAAGCGCCGCAGGAAATTGAGTTCAGAGGCACGGTTCGAAACCGTTCCTCGCGTGACCGGAGCAGTTGATGGAGACGCGGGCGAATTACGTCCTGATTGGTGCGTTCACGCTGGCCGTGATCGCCGCCGCCTTCGGATTCGTGCTCTGGTTCCAGAGCCTGCACACCACCAAGCAGCGGAGCCCGCTGCGGGTCATCTTCGAGGGCCCGGCCTCGGGCCTGCGCAATGGCGGCAACGTCAATTTTAACGGTATCCGGATAGGGGAGGTCGTCTCGGTCAAGCTCGACAATCCGCGCCGCGTGATCGCACTGGCGATGATCGAGAACAACGCCCCGATCCGCAAGGACACTCTGGTCGGCCTCGAATTCCAGGGCCTGACCGGCGTCGCCGCGATCTCGCTGAAGGGCGGCGAGGAGGCCGCACCTCCGGTGCCGCTCGATCAGGACGGCATCCCGGTGCTGACCGCCGATCCGAACGCGCTGCAGGACGTCACCGAGGCGATCCGCGCCACCTTGCAGAACGTCAACCGGATCGTCGCCGACAACCAGGAGTCGGTGAAGAACTCGCTGCGGAATCTGGAGACCTTCACCTCGGCCCTGGCGCGCAATGGCGACAAGATCGACAGCGTGATGGTCAAGGTCGACGGCGTGATGGGCAAGGCCGACAGCCTGATGCTCGGCCTCAACGCGGTCGGCGGCGGCGCCAATGGCGGCGAGCTCAACCAGATGGTCAAGGCGATCCGCGAGCTTGCCGACGACCTCGACAAGCGCTCCGGCGCGCTGATCGCCGATGGCCGCAAGACGCTGGCCGACATCAGCCGTGCCGTGAACAATTTCGACCGCAACCCGAGCCGCGTGATCTTCGGCGGCGGCAACAATGCCGCGCCGGAGCCGGCACCCGCGCCGGCGGCGGCGCCGCCACGGGCCGCGACGGGCGCGCAGGGACGCCGGTAAGGTTTCGTCAGCTTGCCGCGATCAGCCGTGCGCCGCCCTCGGCCCGCATCTGCTCGCAATATTGCTCGGCGCTGCGCGGGCGGCCGATCAGATAGCCCTGCACGTCGTCGCAGCGCTCCCGGATCAGGATGGCAAGCTGTTCGCTGGTCTCGACGCCCTCGGCGAGAACAGGCACGTTGAAGCCGTGCGCCAGTCCGATCACGGCGCGCACGATCGCAAGCGAGCGCGGGCTGACGCCGAGATTGGACACGAAGGAGCGATCGATCTTGATGCGATCGAGCGGAAACGCCTCGAGATAGGACAGCGAGGAGTAGCCGGTGCCGAAATCGTCGAGCGCGATCATCACGCCGAGCGACTTCAGCGACGCCAGCGTCTGGCCGGCCCGCGCGATGTCCTCGATCAACACGCCTTCGGTGATCTCCAGCTCGAGCCGGGATGGCGCTAGGCCGCTCTCACGCAGTGCGTTGCGCACCTGCTGCTCGATGTTCTCCCGGCGGAACTGGGTCGCGGAGACGTTGACGGCAATCCGCACCTTCTCGTTCCATGTCGCGGCCTGCCGGCAGGCTTCCCGCAGCACCCATTCGTCGATCTTGGTGATGACGCCGCTCTTCTCGGCTACCGGAATGAACTCGCCGGGCGGCACGATGCCGCGCACCGGATGCTGCCAGCGCACCAGCGCCTCGAAGCCGGTGATCTCGCCGCTGCGGTGCTGCTGCGGCTGATATTCGAGATAGAGCTCGCCGTTCTCGACGGCCGAGCGCAGATCGTGCTCCATGGCCCGGCGGTCGCGGAGTTGCTGGTCCATCGCGCTGGTGAACAGGCGGACGGTGCCGCGGCCGTCATGCTTGGCGCGATAGAGCGCTGCGTCGGCGTTGGCCAGCAGCGCGGTCGGCGTCTCGCCGTCGCGCGGATGGAGCGCGATGCCGATGCTGAGATCGAGCTTGAGCGCCTGCCCTTCGATCTCGAGGGGCGCCGCGAAGGCCTCGCGCATCCGTCGCGCCAGCAGCTCGGCGCCCGCCGCCAGCGGCAGCTGGTCGGTCGTCGCGATGAACTCGTCGCCACCGACGCGCGCGAGGAAGGCGCCCTGTGCCGCTGCGCTGAGGCGGCGCGAGGTCTCGCGCAGCACGGCGTCGCCGACCGAATGGCCGAACAGATCGTTGATCTCCTTGAAATGATCGAGGTCGATGCAGAGCACGGCAAAGCCGTCGGCGCCGTCCGGGCGCTGCATCATCAGCGACAGCTGCTGGTCGAGCGCGGCGCGGTTCGGCAGATCCGTGAGCAGGTCGTGCGACGCCAGATGCCGCACCTCCCGCTCGGCGCGGTCTCGTTCGGTGATGTCCTCGTGGGTGGCGACCCAGCCGCCGTCGCGCATCGGCCGATGGCAAATCCGGACCACGCGGCCGCCGGTGAGCTCGACGATCGAATCCGATTCCCTGTTGATGATCTGTTCGCTGTTGCGCCACGTCAGGTAGTCGGCCTTCTTCATCAACGGCGCGGTGCCCGCCGCATAGCGCAGGTCGACGATCGCGTTGAGCTGCATGCCGGGATAGATGTGTTCGGGCGACAGGCCATAGATCTCGAGATAGCGGCGGTTGCAGACGATCAGGCGCTGCTCGCCGTCGAAGAAGCAGAGTCCTTGCGACATGTTGTTCAGCGCGAGATCGAAGCGGCCGGCGATCTCACGCGCCTTGGCCTGCTCGATGATCGCGCTGGTTTCGGCGGCGCGGGCACGCTCGCCTTCATCGGCGAGGCGAGCCTGGGTCTGGATCAGACCGACGAGCGTTCCGAAATTCGTGCTCATCATCCGCACCAGCAGCAGGAGCAACAGGCCGAGATTGACGCCGATGCAGACCAGCAGCGCGTCGCCGGTCGCCACCAGACGCAGCACCAGCGGCACGCCCGCAATCGTCACACACAGGCGCGAGGCGCTTGGGAAGCTTGCCAGACAGTAGGCGCTGCCCACGCAGCCCATGAAGACGAGTAGCGCAATCGGCGCGCGCAGCGCCGGCTCGACCACCTCCAGCAGCGCCAGCGTCCAGATGATGAAGCCCGCCGGCAGCGCGGTGGAGAGGAGGCGCATCCGGGCCAGGTTGCGATAGGCCTGTTCAGGCGTGTAGACGGCGCCGCGCAGCCTGATCCACTGGATCATGCGGATGACGCTGACGGTGAGCAGCGCGCCTGGCAGGCCGAATCTGAGCCAGGGGTTTACGGTCGGTGGCAGGACGATGCAGACGCTGATGCTGTCGAGCAGCAGCACGGCATAGAGCACCGGAACCTGGTTGGTGAGGATGCGGAACTGCTCGACGACCAAGGCGCGGCCGAGCGGCGTGTGGCATTCGCCGACACCGAACAGGTTGCGTAGCTTGGTCGCGATGGTCATCCGGTCCCCTGGGAACAGGGTCCAAGCTAGGCCGGAAACGCCAATGTCCCGTAAAGGGACTTGGTAGGAATGAACTTAACCGGACGACGTTCGGGGGGTGAAACCACCGTGCTTTTACGGAGACTGGCTATCGATCGGCAGACGGAGGCGAGGATGCCGTGCCGGGAACGAAGCGGTTATAGGAGGTGCCGGTCTCCGCGCCGTCGGACCGGATCGACTGGGTGCGAATGCGATGCGAATCCGACGCGCGATCGACGGTGCCCGGCGTTCCCGACCATTCGCGATCCGCAACATTGCGCTTCTCAGCGGCCGCTGGCTTGACCGGGATCGTCCGGACGAAGCGAGGCTCGTTCAGCGAGCGTGCAGATCCCGGCTGATCGTCCGCTGCCTGTGGCCCGATCCTGATGGTTCGGACCTTTGATGGCTCCAGTTGATCGGCCGGGACGGCTGCCGCAAATCCGACTGCGCCCAGCACGATCAGCGCGGCGCAGAAGCTCCCGTTTGCACGACGTTGCCGCATCTCGAACCCTCAACCCGGTTGCCTGTGCGATCGATCGACGATTCCAACAGGGCAGGAAGATTAGGTTGAGCGCCGGCGCTCACGCAACTGCAATCGTCCGCCATGTCGGACATTGATCTCTGGCCAAAAACAAAAACGGAGGCCGTGAGGCCTCCGTTTCTCATTCGCAGTTCGTCGCCGAAAGCTTATCCCAGCCGTCCGGCCGCATGGGCGAGCAGCGTGTACACCAGGCCGGTTTCCGAGGTCAGGTGACCCTGCAGCTCCTGCGGGCCGCGGCCGTCGCGGGCGACCTCGTCGAGCAGGCGCTCGAACTCGGCGACGTAGCGGTCGACCGTCTGCTTGAAGCCGCGGTCGGCGCGATACTTCCGCGCGACCTCGTCGAACGCCTTCTGGCCGGCCGGCGTGTACAGGCGCTTGGAGAAGGCCTTGTTCTCGCCGCGCTGGTAGCGGTCCCACATCTCGGAGGCGAGGTTGCGGTCCATCAGGCGGGCGATGTCGAGCGACAGCGACTCCAGCGGATTGCCAGCCTGCGGCTGCTGCGGACGGGGGATCGGCCGCTGCGGCTGGCTCGAAGCGGGCGGCGCGTCGCTGCGGTTGAGCAGGTCGGACAGCCAGCCGTCGCCGCGGCCATTGTCGGTGTTCGCAGGCGCGACCGGCGGCGCTTCGGTGCGGCGCGAGGTCGGCATGCCCAGGTTCTGCACACCGAGGTTCTGCACCCCGAGGTCCGGCGGCGGCAACGTCGAGGCACTGCCCGCGCTGTCGCGCATCCGCACGTCGGTGCGTCCGCCTGCGGCCGCCATCGCCACCGGCTCCTCGTAGCGCTGCGGTTCGACCCGCTGCTGCGTGGCGGTCGTGCGGCTGGTGGTCACGACGTCGAGACCGCGGCCGTGATGGGCGACGATGCGGTTCAGCTCGGCGAGCGCCTCGATCTGGTCGACGATCACCTTGCGCATCTGCGCGGTGTTCTCGGCGGCTTCCTGCGGCATTTCGAGCACGCCGCGGCGCAGCTCGTTGCGGGTGGCTTCGAGCTCGTGATGCATCTCGCTCGCCATCTGCTTCATCGCCGTGACCATCGCCGAGAACTTCTCGGTCGATTCCTTGAACATCGAGTCGGTCTCGGAATTGCTCTGCTGATAGAGCTCGTTCATGGCGTCGAGCGTCTGCTGGCGCTCGTTCTCGGCCGCGGCGCGGACCGCCTCGAACTGCCGGCTGATCGCCGCCGAGCCTGCGCCGGCGGTCTCCGCCACGACGCGCGCGATGTCGCGGGCGCGCTCTTCGGCCGCGGCCAGCGATTCATCGAGCAGGCCGGTGAAGCGCGACAGCCGCTGGTCGAGATCGGCGGTGCGCAGGTCGATGGTGTTGACCAGCGTTTCCAGCGACGCCTTGCGGTCGTTGACCGAGGCGGTGGTGCTCTTGTTGGCCTGTTCGACCACGGACGCCGCGTCGATCAGCGCCTTGCCATGGGTCTCGAACTGGCTCGACAACTGGCCGAGATCCTCCAGCGCCTTGCCGGTCTTGCTGTTGAACACCGTCAACTGGTCTTCCAGCGTCTGGGTCGCAACGCCGTTGCGCGAGGTGACGTCGTTCATGGCGGACACGAAGTCGGCCACGCGGGTCACCAGCGCACGCTCCAGCGAGTTGAGGTTGTCGTGGGCGCCGGTCAGCACCTCCTGCAGCAGGATGTTGCCCTCGCGCAGCCGCTCGAACAGCGCCACCGTATCGGTGCGCAGGATCTTGCTGGTCTCCTGCATCTCGGTGACGGCCGCGATCGAGACCTGGCGCGACTGGTCGATCGCCGAGCGCGACGAGGTCTCGAGGTCCTTGAGCGACTTGGCAACCGCGCCGGTCGCCTGATCGCCGGCCGAGGTGATGTTGCGTGCGACATCCGAGCCGTGCGCCGACATCGACTGCGTGAACGCCAGGCCGCGGGTCTCGATCGACTTCAGCGCATCGCCGGTGGCGCGATCGATATCGGTGGCGAGCTGCGTGGTCTTGACGGTGAGCGCCTCGACCAATTGGCCGCGACGGGCATCGACCATCTGCGACAGGCGGTCGGCCTGCTGCTGCACATAGGTGACGATCTCGTCGGTCTTGCCGGTCATGGTCGAGCCGAACGAGCTCGAGGCGGCGAGCACCGAACGCTCGATGTCGGCCGAAGTGGTCTTGACCTTGGTCGAGACTTCGTTGGAGGCGCTGATCAGCGCGGCCTGGGCGTTCTGCGCCGAGGTCTGGATGTTGTCGGTGGTGGTCGCGGTGACCGCCGCGAGCGCGCGCTCGATCTCGGCGGAGATCGCGCGGATCTGGCCCGACGCCTCGGCCGAGGTCGCCGCGAACGAGTTCTGCGCGTCGCGGGCCGAGCCGAGGATGGTCTGTGCGGTGCTGGCGCCGGCCGCAGTCAGGCTCTGCTCGATCTCGCCGGCGATCGTGCGGATCTGGTTGGCGGCTTCGGACGACGTCATGGCGAACGTGCTGTGCGCCTCGCGGGCCGAGCCGAGGATGGTCTGCGCCGTGTTGGTGCCGGCCGCGGTCAGGGTCTGCTCGATCTCGGCGGAGATCGCGCGGATCTGGCTCGCCGCTTCCGACGAGGTCGAGGCGAACGAGCTCTGGGCCTCGCGGGCGCTGCCGAGGATGGTCTGCGCCGTGTTGGCACCGGCCGCCGTCAGCGTGCGCTCGATGTCGGTCGAGATCGCACGGATCTGGTTGGCGGCTTCCGAGGAGGTTGCCGTGAACGAGGTCTGCGCCTCGCGGGCAGAGCCGAGGATCGCCTGCGCCGTCTCGGCACCGACCGTGGTCAGCGTGCGCTCGACGTCGATCGCCAGCGACTTGACGTGGTTGGCGGCTTCGGTCGAGGCGTTGACCAGGGTGGCCTGGGCCTCGCGGGCGCCGGCAGTGACGGTCTCGGCCGTGCTGGTGCCGGCCATCGACAGCGAACGCTGCATGTCGGCGGCGAGCGCCGTGACCTTGCTCGCGGCATCGCTCGAGGCGTTGAGCAGGGTGCTCTGGGCTTCGCGCGCACCTGCGGTGATCGCCTCCGCAGTCGCGGTGCCGGCGAGCGACAGCGAACGTTGCACGTCGGCGGACAGCGTCCGCACCAGGTTGGTCGCCTCGGTCGAGGCGGCGGCGAGCGTGGTCTGGGCTTCGCGTGCGCTGGCGACGACGGCTTCCGCGGTCGCGGTGCCTGCGAGCGAGAGCGAACGCTCGACATCGCCGGCCAGCGACTTGACCTGGCCGGTGACGTCGGTCGAGGCCGCGATCAGCGCGGTCTGCGCCTCGCGGGCGCCGGACGTGATCGCTTCCGCGGTGGCGGTGCCGGCGAGCGACAGCGTATGCTGGATGTCGGCCGCGAGCGACTTGACCTGGCTCGCAGCTTCGGTGGACGCGCTGACCAGCGTGGTCTGGGCCTCGCGGGCACCCGACAGCACGGAGGCGGCGGTGGCGCTGCCTGCGGCCTGCAGGGTGCGCTCGACGTCGGACGACAGCTCCTTGATCTGCGAGGCGACGTCGCCGGAGGTGGAGACGAGGGAGGCCTGCGCATCGCGGGCGCTGGTCAGGATCGAGTGGGCGGCGGCGCTGCCGACCGCGCCGAGCACGCTCTCGACCTCGGCCGAGGTCTGGCGGAGCTGGGCGCCGACGTCGGTCGACACCGAGAGCAGCGACTGCTGCGCGGTGCGCGCGCCGGTCTGGATGGTCTCGCTGCTGTTGACCACGAGGTTGGTCAGTGAGCGCTCGGCGTCCTCGACATGCGACTTGATGCTGGACGACAGCATTTCGGCGCGCGACATCAGGTCTTCGCTGGCCTGGCGTCCGCTGCTCTCGATGCGGCCGGCGACCGCCTCGACGCGCGAGCCGAGCAGGTCCTCGAACTGCGCGACGCGGGTATCGATATCGCCGGCGATGGCGCCGACGCGGGTCTCGATGCCCTGCTGGATGTCCAGGAAGCGGGCATGGATCGAGTCGGTCAGGTGGGTGCTGCGGCCGTTGATGGTGTCGGTGACGTGGTTGATGCGCTGGTCGACCGCGGCGATCGCCTGCGCGGTGCCGTCGGTCAGCGTCGAGGTGAGCAGGCCGAGCCGCGAGTCGATCGAGTGGATCGCCTGCGCCGCGCCGTCGGTGAGCGAGGTCGCGAGCGAGCCGAGGCGGCCCTCGATGGTCTCGGTGACCGCGCGTGCGCGGTTGTCGAAGGTCACTTCGAGCGCCTTCAGGTGGCCGTCGACGCTGCTGTCGAGCGAGCGCAGGCGGTTGTCGAAGGTGTTGTCGAGCGAGCCGAGGCGGCCCTCAAGCGAGTTGTCGAGCGAGCTGATCCTGCTGTCGAGCGCGCTGTCGAGCGTGCTGATCTTGCTGTCGAGCGAACTGTCGAGCGTGTTGATCTTGCTGCCCAGCGAATTGTCGAGCGAGCTGATCCGGGTATCGAGCGAGCTGTCGAGCGTGCCGATCTTGTCGGCCAGCGAGCTGTCGAAGGTCGACAGCTTGTCCTCGAGCGAGGCGTCGAGGTTGGTGACGCGGCTGCCGAGCGTTGTCTCGAACTGCAGCAGGCGCTGGTCGAGCGAGGCGGTGATCTGGCCGCTATTGCTCGAGACGCGATTGTCGAAGGTGTCGACATAGGTCTTCAGGCTGTCGGCGATGTCCTGGGTGCGCTGGCCCATGCGCTCGACGATGTCGCCGCCGAACGTCTTCACGGTGCGGTCGAACTCGGAGATGTGGCGGGTGATCAGCGCGCCGAGCGTGCCGGAGTCGCGGGCGAACCTCTCGGCGAGGTCGCCGCCGTGGTTCTTCACGAGATCGTCGAAGGCGCTCATCTGCAGCGACAGCGAGTCGTGCGCGGTCTCGGTCTGGCCCACCACCTTGGCGACCAGCGAGTTGACGGTGACGTCGAGCGCTTCGCTCGCCTTGTCGCCGCTGGTCATGATCTGGCCGGCGAGGCGGTTGCCGGCGTCGTCGATCTTGCTGACGAGGTCGTTGCTGCGCAGCTCGAGCTCGAGCAGCAGCGAGTCGGACGAGTTCTTCAGGGAGTCGTGGACCTGCTCGGTGCGGTCGGAGATGCCGTCGACGATGGTCGACGAACGCTGCTCGAACTCGCCGGTGATGCGGTCGATGCGCTCGTTCAGCATCTCGTGGACGCGGTCGGCCAGATCGACGAACTCGTCATGGACGTGGCCGGTCTTGAAGTTGAGGCTGGTGGTCAGCCGCTCGGAGGCGTCGAGCACCGCGCGGGTGGTCTCGGCAGAGGCTTCCTCGAGGCGGTCGAGCAGGTCGCCGCCGCGCTCGCCGAGCGCCAGGATCATGTTGTCGCCGGCATGGCTCAGTGCAGACGTGATGTGCTGGCCACGCTCTTCCAGCGCGCCGGTGATGCTTTTCGCCACCTCGTCGACGCGCGAGGCGATCGCGTCCGAGATCAGTGCGATGTCGTGGCGGAGATCGATCTGCACGCCGGAGATCGCGCTGCGCACCTGCTCGGCCTGGCCGACCAGGTTGTCGCGCTGATGGGCGATGTCCTGCAGCAGCGCGCGGATGCGCACTTCGTTGTCGGAATAGGCGCGCTCGAGCGCGGCCACTTCGTTGGCGACGAGGGTTTCGAGTTCGCCGGCGCGCGCGATCGCGCGCTCGACGCCATCGCCCATCGCCGCGACCTCGCGGCGGATCGCCTGGCCGACGGTGACCATGGAATCGGCGGCGGCGCCTTCCGGCTCCGAGAAGCGGATTGCGACCTGCGCCATCGACTGCGCGATCATGCGCATCTCCTGGCCGCGCCAGGCCAGGTTGGCGAGGAAGAACAGCAGCAGCACGGGCGCGACGAACAGCGACGCCAGGCCGGCGATCACCAGCACGCCGCCGCTCTGGCCCATCGAAGCCTGCAGCGACGGCCAGAAGGCGAGGGTGAGCAGCGCGCAGCCGATCAGCCAGATGCCGGCGAAGATCGATGCATAGGTGTAGGCACGGCCGGCGGGCTGGCCCTTCTGCAGCGCCTGCAGCAACTGGCCGATCGTCTCGCGATCGTCATTGGCGGCGCGGCGCGGAGCGGGGCGCGGTTCCTCGATCGGCTCGAACACCGGACGTTCTGCGTTTCCGCGCGGCTCGAAGACACCGGCGTTGAAATCAGGAGGGGTCGCCGGCGGCAGGCTCGGCGGCGCGATGTCGTCGGCGATGGCGTTGCGGTTTTCTGCGCCCTGTTCGCCGATGTTGAGGGCTTCCTGAATGGCAGAAAGCGCGACTTCGGTGGGATCTTTGACCTTCTTGGGATTGTTCGCCATGTTCAGTCCAAGCCCTCTTACTATTTTACGCGTCGGCGCGCCTGCGATTGTCCCCACGCAAGCTCGAGCCGGTTCCCACAGCAGGACATGCGCGCCCGTCGGCGGCTTGTCCGCTACATCCGCAAACATCCTATTGGCTGAGCGGATCGAATGAAATGGCCGCGATTAAGACATTCTTAATCATCGTTAACAGCTTTGGGCCATAAGACCTTATGGAGGCACGGAATTCCCGCGCCGCAGCGCTGATTGTGTTCAGACCTTGTCTGAAATCGGGCGAATTCCGGGATATTCCCGGCAACAATCTGTTAACCAATTCCATGATTGGCTGGGCCCCACGCGCCGCCGAACCACACGCTGGCGGGCAGATTGGGGTAGGCCGTGTCGCTTCATCTCGAACGGATTGAATGGATGCCATCGCCGCCACTCGCCCCCGATGACGGCCCGATCGATCTCGACCATCTCGCGCGCATGACGCTCGGCGATGCCGGCCTCGAGCAGGAGGTGCTGGCGATGTTTTCGGCCCAGTCCGCCAAGCTGCTCGGCGAGCTCGCGAGCTTGCCGGCGGAGGCTCTGGCCATCGCCCATACGCTGAAGGGGTCGGCGCGGGCGATCGGGGCCTTTGCCGTTGCCGAGGCTGCCGCCCGGCTGGAGGCGGTCCTGTCGGCCAGTTCCGACCCGGCGGAGCCGCTGGCCGAGCTTGGCGCGGCGATCGCAACCGCGCGAGGCGCGATCGACGCGATGCTGCGGCGGTCCTGAAGGCCGTTTCAGCCCCAAATTCCAACCAAACTCGCCCGGGACAGGGCCGGCCGGTTTTCCCCTGCCGGGCGCTGGCGCTGCGCGGGTCGACCCGTTATAGGACTTGCCGGGGACCTTCCATCTATTGTCCGGCGCATTCCGGCAGCATGAGCGACCATGGCCAAAATCCACTTTACCGACCATAACGGCGAGACACGCACCATTGAGATCGAGAACGGCGCGACCGTGATGGAAGGCGCGATCCGCAACGCGATCCCCGGCATCGAAGCCGAATGCGGCGGCGCCTGCGCCTGCGCGACCTGCCATGTCTATGTCGACGACGCCTGGACCGAGAAGGTCGGCAAACCGACGCCGATGGAAGAAGACATGCTCGACTTCGGCTTCGACGTGCGGCCGAACTCGCGACTGTCCTGCCAGATCAAGGTCTCCGACGAGCTCGACGGTCTCGTCGTCTCGACCCCCGAACGTCAGGCCTGAGATTTTAAGATTACGCGGCGTCGGGATTGACGCCGCGCTTGATCCAGCGCTGAAAATTCGCCTTCACCTCCGCCGACAGCGGCGTCGGCTTGCGCGTGGCCTCATCGATCATGACCGTGATCGCGGTCGCCGACGCCACGCATCGTCCTTCCGAAAACACCACCTGCTCGAACGTCGTCGACGTCCGTCCGAATTTCACGAGGCCGAGGCCAAGCTCGATCTGGCCCGGCCAGTGCAATTCGGCGCGGAAGTGGATGTCGAGGCGGACCATGATCCAGCCGAGCCCCGCCGGCATCAGCCCGTTGGCGCGATCCTTCACCAGCGTGACGCGGCCGGTCTCGAAATAGCTCGCATAGACTGCGTTGTTGACGTGGCCGTTCGGATCGAGGTCGGCGAAGCGGACATTGTCGGACAGGCGATAGGGGAAATCTTCCAGGCACGGCTGCTCAGTGCGGACGGGGGCATTCACGGCGGCCATCTCCAAAGGCGATCTGCGAGGGTTTCCATCCATACAACCCAGTTGCCGAGCCGCGGCAAGGGGTTGCCGCGACTGCGCCTGTCCCTATTATGCATGTCCCGATCCGGCATCCACGAGGCGAGGGCTTAAGCCGTCTTCGCCGATCCCAACTGAAAAGAAGCGGATATGAGCGAAGCGATCAAAACCGATGTGCTGATTATTGGCGCAGGTCCCTGCGGACTGTTCGCCGTGTTTGAGCTCGGCCTTCTCGACATGAAGACGCATCTGATCGACATCCTCGACAAGATCGGCGGCCAGTGCGCCGAGCTCTATCCGGAGAAGCCGATCTACGACATTCCCGGCATTCCCTTCGTCACCGGCCAGGGCCTCACCGAGCAACTGATGGAGCAGATCAAGCCGTTCGGCCCGACCTTCCATCTCAACGAGATGGTCGAAAAGATCGAGAAGATCGGCGACCCCGGCTTCCGCGTCACCACCGACGGCGGCCAGGTGTTCGAATGCAAGGTGGTGGTGATCGCGGCGGGCGGCGGCTCGTTCCAGCCGAAGCGGCCGCCGGTGCCGGGCATCGAGGCCTATGAGGGCACGTCGGTGTTCTACGCCGTGCGCAAGATGGAGCAATTCCGCGACAAGAACGTGCTGATCGTCGGCGGCGGCGATTCCGCGCTCGACTGGACGCTCAACCTGCATCCGGTCGCCAAGCGCATCACGCTGCTGCACCGTCGCGACGATTTCCGCGCAGCACCGCACAGCGTCGAGCAGATGCGCGCGCTGGTCGCAAGCGGCAAGATGGATTTGAAGATCGGCCAGGTCACCGGCCTCGAAGGCGCCGACGGCAAGCTCTCGGGCGCGACCGTGAAGGGCAACGACAACGCGGTCTCCAGCGTCGCCTGCGATACGATGCTGCCGTTCTTCGGTCTCACGATGAAGCTCGGCCCGGTCGCCAATTGGGGCGTCGCGCTGGAGAACAATCTGATCCCGGTCGACACTGCCGCGTTCGAGACCAACGTGCCGGGCATCTTCGCGATCGGCGACATCAACACCTATCCCGGCAAGCTGAAGCTTATTCTCTCCGGCTTCCACGAGGGCGCGCTGATGGCGCAGAAGGCGCATCGCTACGTCTATCCGGACAAGCGGCTGGTCTTCCAGTACACGACCTCCTCATCGAGCCTGCAGAAGAAGCTCGGGGTCAACTGATTCCAACCGGAATATGACCAAATCGCCGTGTTCCCAATGACATAGGATCATGCGGGGCACTGGAACCCATCGTGAAATGGCCGTAGTCTGCGGCCATTGGTTTTTTGTGAATTGAATCAGGTGAATGACGATGCGGAAGACGATCTCCAGGCTTCGACTGATGCTCCCTGTTGTGCTGGGGTTGGCGTTTGTCGTGCAAGTCGCCGCGCAACCGGTTGAGCCTACTGCGGCTGGCCTGTGGCAGAAGGTGGAAAAGGGCAAGCCGGTCGGATGGTTTCTGGTGGTCGATCGCAACGGCATCTTTGAAGGCGCGTTCGCCAAGCTGTTTCCCGAGCCGGGCGATGCTCCCAATCCGATCTGCTCGAAATGCACCGACGATCGCAAGGACGCGCCATGGCTCGGGCTTTCCTTTATCCGCGACATGAAGCGCGACGGGCTGAAGTACGAGAACGGCAACGTGCTCGATCCACGCGACGGCAAGATCTACAAGGCCAAGATGACGCTCAGCCCCGACGGGCAGACGCTGACGATGCGCGGCTATCTCGGCATCGCGCTGTTCGGCAAGGATGAGGTCTGGACCAAATTGCCGGATACGGCGATGGCCGAGGTCGATCCCGCGGTCGTCGCGAAGTACCTGCCGGCGCAAGCCGTCACGGGCAAACCGGCGCCCGCGGCTGCGAAGAAGAGCGCTGCACCGCCGGTGAAGAAACAGTAAGTAGACTTCTTAACGCGTCGGAACGATCGGCAGCGGCGCCACCGGCTGCCCGATGACTTCGGGCACCGCGCGGTCGAGCTCCAGCACGCTGGCTGCAGCGGGCACCGCGGCGTCCGCCATCGCGGCGTGGCCTTCCGCGGTCGGATGCACCGCGCCGCCATAGACGGCCGAGAGGATTCCCCAGGTCGCGTCGTGAATATCGGTCGGCTGCTGCGAGGACGGCAGCGCCTGCGGATAGGTCATCGCAGCGAAGTAGCTGTCGTTGGCGTCGCGGATCCAGCGCGCGCGGGGCGAATAGGCGCGATACTCGCCGGCGCTGCGGCCGCATTTCAGCGGCTGGTTGGCGGCGGCGACGATGTCGGTCTCGAAGCTGTCGCCGTTGGCGGCAAAGCAGTCACGGTCGAATTCCGGATCGGTGTTGGCGCGCGCGCAAAAACCGTGGCTCGCGAACGCGTCCTGATGCGCATCGACATAGGTCATGCGATCGCTGCGCGGATTGCGGCAGATGATGCCGGACTGGCACAGCGCGAGCCCGCGGAGCTGCGGCAGGAATTCGTTCTGCACGAAGCTGGAGACGGCAGCGAGCCGCCGCGGATCGGCATTGAAGGACGGGTGGATGTCGAAGCCGGCACGGCCGCCCGGGCAGGGCGCGCCGCCATTGACGAGCGTCGGATTGGCGTAGCTCGTGTAGATGACACGCGACAGGTCATTGCCGACCAGCGGCTTCAGCGCCTCGCGCAGCTTGGCGAAGCTCGCCGGCAGGTCGCGTGCCAGCGCCGAGCGGGCATCATCGACTGATGCCATCGAGCCGCCCCGCTGGAATAGCGCGCGCTCGGTCGTGGTGTCGACGATCACGTCGGCGACGAGGCCGGAGAAATAGATGTCGTTGGCGCCGATCGACAGCAGCACGAGGTCGAGCTTGCGGTCGGGCTGCCGCTTCCTGGCGGCGGTCAGCGCCTCGCGCAATTCGCTGAGCTGGGCGTTGACCGAGCCCGAGCAGGTGTTGGCCGATTTGGTCGGCAGGCATTCGCGCGCCCGCTGCGAGCCGAGCAGGCCATCCGAGATGGTGGCGCCGGTACAGGCGAGCGGCAGATAGGTCACCGCGATGTGCGGATATTGCACGGCGAGCGCCAGCGCCGTGCGGGTCTGGTAGCTGTAGAGCGAGCGGTGGCAGGCCGAGTTGAACCACAGCGCGCCGTGGCGCTGCCAGTTGGCCAGCGTATCGGGGGCTTCGCAGGCCCGTCCGCCCTTG
This sequence comes from Bradyrhizobium jicamae, assembly GCF_018130695.1. Lineage (GTDB taxonomy): Bacteria > Pseudomonadota > Alphaproteobacteria > Rhizobiales > Xanthobacteraceae > Bradyrhizobium > Bradyrhizobium jicamae_B. The sequence goes on from NZ_JAFCJX010000013.1 coordinate 124,113, forward strand.
TAGCCGGCACGGCTCGGCCGGAAATATTGCGAGCTTGCGGTGGCGCCGAGATAGGAACGGAAGCAGAAGCCTTCGTCCGACAGGCCGATCGCGCGGTCCGGATTGCCTTCGCCGGAGGCGATGCTGTCGCCGATGCCTGCGATGAAGATGTCGCGCACCGCGATCTCGGTCGCGACGCGCTGGTTGCCTTCCGCGCTCGAGACGTCGGCGGTCGCGATCGTGGTGCGGCCGTAGCGGACGCGCAGATTGATCGGCTCGGCGCAGTCGAAGGTCGAGGTCTGCGGCCCGTCGCCATCGTCGAACGACCAGGCGCAGGTGGCGCCGACCGGCACCGGGCCGGCGAGGCGCACGACGATCGGATGGTCGATCGGCGTCAGATAGCTTTCCTTGACGTTGTCGCGGGTGCAGGGCTCGTTGACGCGGCCGAGCAGGTCGATGCAGAGCCGGTTGACGGTGTTGCGGGCCCAGCCGCGGCCATCGCTCTGCATCTCCAGCGCCTGCTCGGAGGCAAGCACGGTGCGGCCAAGCCCGGCGTCGACCTGGAGCAGGAAGTCGCGCTCCTCGCGGAACAGGCGGAAGCGGTTGCGGACTTCCCAGGTGATCTGCAGCGGACCGGTCTGCGCTTGCGCAGCGGAGGCGAAGACCGCGGTCAACGCGCCGGCGAGCAGCGCGACGCCCATCAGGGAGCGGAACGAAAATCGGGCCAAAAATCGAAACATGGCGCGTTTGACGTGAGCGGTAAGGCGAAAATAAGAGAAGGCGGCAGCGTGCGACGAAAAACCCGGACATCGCGCCCGATAACGAGACCGTTACCGCTTGAGGCGCTTGATCCGTTGCTGCCGGCTTTCGATCGGTTGCCGCACGGTCGCCGAGGCCGTGCAGGCCTCGCTGAGCCGTCTCCGCTCTTGCCAGGGCTGCACCACGCTGAGCCAGAGCTCGCGGGCGCCCATGATCGAGATCGAAATCCCGAACGGGATCAGGAAATAGAGGATGCGGAACACCACCAGCGTCGCCAGCAGCTGTTCCTTGGAGAATTCGGGCAGCGCCACCAGCATGGCGGCGTCGAACACGCCGATCGAGCCGGGGGCGTGGCTGGCAAAGCCGAGCAGCGTCGCCAGGATGAACACCACGGCGAGCGAGACGAAGTCGATATGCGGCGTGGTCGGCATCAGCAGATACATCGCCAGCGCGCAGAAGCCGAGATCGACCACGCCGATCATGACCTGCAGCAGCGTCAGCTGCGCCGACGGCAGCACCACCTTCCAGCCGTTCTGGCCGAGCTCGCGGCGCTTCTCGCCGGTGACGAGCCAGACGAAATAGGCGGCGATGCCGGCAAGGCAGCCGAGCGCGATCAGGCGGTTCATCGACGGGGGCAGCAGGTCCATCGCGGAGGCCGCAGCCGGGTGCCAGGCCATGCCGAAACCGAGCACGAACAAGTTACCGAGCCAGAAGGTGAGGCCGGACAGGAAGCAGATTTTCGCGACGTCGATCGCGCTCAGCCCGTAGTCCGAATAGATGCGGAAACGGATCGCGCCGCCGGTGAAGACGGTGGCGCCGATATTGTGGCCGATCGTGTAGCTGGTGAAGCTCGACAGCGCCGCGATCCGGTAGGGGACGTGGGTCTTGCCGATCGTCCGCAGCGCGAAGAAATCATAGAAGGTCAGGGTGCAGAACGCGCCGACCACGCACAGCGCCGCAAGCGCGATCCGGTGCGGGGCGATCTCGGTCAGCGCCGTCAGGATGATGCCGGTATCGACGCCCTTCAGCGTCCGGACCAGGGAGGTGACCGCAAAGACGATGATCAGCAAGCTCGCAGCAATGCCGAGCCGTTTCCAGCCGATCTTTTCCTTGAAGCCACGCCCAAGCGTGGTCAGCAGCCGATGCATTCATCCTCCCGGCGGGGCGGCAATTCAGTGGGACCCGGTCACGGATCGCGACGGGTTAACGGGCAAACGCACCGTGCGCGATGACACATAAGGCAAAACAGGGCTTTTGTGCAGCCCTTGACAAGCCTTGCATTGGCCATGGTCGGTGGTCCCTGTCATACGCCCTACATATGTCAGGACGTCGCGGAATGTGAGTCGCGGCGAAGCATGGCCCTCTGATCAATTCGCCGCATGTTCCGCCATTCGGGATCGGTTTCACCGTAATTTGGCGGTTTCATAGCGACGGCAGCGCGTTTCGATGAGCAGAGCCGGTATCCGAAATTGGATATGGCGCATGCGTCAGGCGCGAGGAAGGAAACGGCGATGCGGCCGTTTACCAAAGACGTCAAAACCGTGACGGCTTGCTCGGGCATCTGCGGGTGGCCGGCTAGTCAGTAGGTCGATTGAGGCAATTCGCCGCGCGAATGCCCATCGCGCGGGGGTGGCCGATTCCACCGGGGATCAACGTCACACTTCGATCTGAAGCGAAGTATCTGATGGCGGCGAACACCTATCTCCAGGACTGATCCCGACGCGAGGTAGGCTCATGCAAACCGCTTCCATCAAACTGCCCGAGGAACGCGCCGCGTTCCCGCAGCAACCATCAAACCTGGCGACGACGCTGACGCTGGCCGCGATGTCGCTCGGCTACGGCGTCGTGCAGCTCGACGTCACCATCGTCAACACCGCGCTCAACGCGATCGGCACATCGCTTGGCGGCGGTGTCACCGAGCTGCAATGGGTGGTCAGCGCCTACACGATTGCCTTCGCCGCCTTCATCCTGACGTCGGGCGCGCTCGGCGACCGGATCGGCGCCAAGCGGATCTTCATGGCGGGGTTTGCCATCTTCACCGCGGCGTCGGTGGCCTGCGCGCTGGCGCCTGACGCAGTGACCCTGATCGCGGCGCGCTGCGTGCAGGGGCTGGCGGCGGCGATCCTGGTGCCGAATTCGCTCGCCTTGCTCAGCCACGCCTACAGCGACGACAAGGCGCGCGGCCGCGCCGTCGGTGTCTGGGCCGCGGGGGCAAGCCTCGCGCTGACCGCGGGGCCATTCGTCGGCGGTGCCTTGATCGCGGTGGTCGGCTGGCGCGCGATCTTTCTCGTCAACCTGCCGGTCGGCCTCGCCGGCCTGTGGCTCGCCTGGCGCTATGCCGCAGAGACTACGCCTTCGGCGCAACGCGAGGTCGATCTGCCTGGCCAGATCGCGGCGATCGCAGCGCTCGGCCTGCTGGCCGGCGCGATCATCGAGGGCGGCTCCTTGGGCTGGCACGATCCCTTCGTGATCGCGGGCTTTGCCGTATCCGCGCTGTGCGCGCTGCTGTTCGTCTGGCGCGAGGCGCGCGCGCCGCAGCCGATGCTGCCGCTGTCGCTGTTCAGGTGCCGGATGTTCGCAGCGACCGCGCTGGTCGGTCTGCTCGTCAACGTCGCGATCTACGGACTGATCTTCGTGCTCAGCCTGTACTTCCAGCAGATCAACGGCCTGACCGCGTTTCAGACGGGCCTTGCGTTCGTGCCGATGCTGGGCGCGGTGCTGCCGGTCAATCTGCTGGCGCCGCGGCTTGCCGAACGGATCGGCGCGCCCGCGACGATTGCGCTGGGTGCCGCGATCTCCGCCGTTGGGTGCCTGGCGATGCTCGGCATTCACAAGGGCACGCCCTATTGGGCGATCTGCCTGCAGATGATCGCGATGAGCGGTGGCCTCGGCCTCTTGGTGCCGCCGCTAACGTCGACGCTGCTCGGCAGCGTCGAGAAATCGCGCGCCGGCATCGCTGCGGGCGCGCTCAACGCGACCCGGCAGACCGGCAGCGTGCTTGGCGTCGCCCTGTTCGGCTCGCTGGTCGGCCAGGCCTCGGCCTTTGTCGGCGGCCTGCACGCCGCGCTGATCATCTCCGCCGGCGTGCTGCTCGCGGCTGCCGCGGTGATCTCGCTTGGCGCGCGATCACAGAAGCGGCAACAGGCCAACCGTTGATTGCGAAGACGCAACCGCGCATCTAGTCTCCCTCCGCCGATGGCTGTTGGCATTGGCGGAGGGTTCATTCGATGCATCTGTCGATCGACCGTCGTCTGCTGTTGCAGTGCGCCGCCATGCTGGGGGCGTCGCTGCCTTTCGCGAACCTGCTCGGCCCGGCCTATGCCGACACGTCCGAGCTGGTCGCGCGAAAAGTGTTCTTCGACAATCCCGACACGGTCAACGTCCAGCTCAGCCCGGACGGCCAGCACCTGGCTTACATCGCGCCGGTCGACGGCGTGAACAATCTGTGGCTCGCGCCGGTCGCCGATCCCGCAGCCGGGCGACCGCTGACGAAGGTGACCGACCGCAATATCTCGACCTATTACCGCTGGGCCCACACCAACCGTCATCTGGTGTTCTTCCGCGAGCGCGACGGCGACGAGAATTTCCGCGCCGTCAGCGTCGATATTTCTGATGGTGCGACCGTGCTGCTGTCGCCGGAGCAGGGCGTGAAGTCGTTCCTGCAGGAGGTCAGCCACAAATTTCCCGACGAAATCCTGTTGCGGCACAATGCGCGCGACAAGCGCTATTTCGACCTGTTCAAGGTCAATGTCGTCACCGGCGCCTCCGAGCTGATCTACGAGAACCACGACTACATCACGTTGGCCACCGACAGCGCGTTCCAGCTGCGCCTCGCCTCGCGGCTCAACAAGGAAGGCACCAGCGAGGTGTTCGAGCGCCGCGCGGATGGCAGCTGGGCGCCATTCATGCAGATACCGATCGGCGACAGCAGCACCACCGAGCTGCTCGACTTCAGCGCCGACGGCAAGACGCTGTTCCTGATCGATTCACGCGGCCGCGACAAGGCGGCGCTGTTCGCGCTCGAGATGGCGACGGGCCAGAGCACGCTGCTGGCCGAGGACAAGGATGCCGACATTGTCCGCGTCTATTTCGACGACGATCGGCGGCCGCTGGCCGCGCAAGCCAACACCGATCGCACGCGATGGCATGCGATCGACCCGAACCTGACGCGGGACCTTGTCGACATCAAGCGCCACGGACCCGGCGACATCAGCTTCGTCAACGCCAACGCCGATCGACGTCTGGTCAGCGTGTTCTACGAGCGCGACACCGAGAGTGGCGAATATGCGCTGCTCGATCGCGACAAGCGCGAGGTCAAAAAACTGTTCACGCAGCGCAAGTCGCTTGCGGGCGTCGCGCTGCGCAGCATGCAGCCGGTCACGATTCCCGCCCGCGACGGCCTGCGCCTCAATTGCTATCTCACCACGCCGCCGGAGGCAGATGCCGGGCCGGTGCCGCTGGTGCTGGTGATCCATGGCGGCCCCTATGCGCGCGACAATTGGGGCTTCAACTCCGTCCATCAATGGCTCGCCAGCCGCGGCTATGCGGTGCTGAGCGTGAACTATCGCGGCTCGACCGGTTTCGGCAAAGCCTTCGTCACCGCCGCCGACCATGAATGGGGCGGCAAGATGCACGACGATCTGATCGATGCCGTCGACTGGGCGATCACGAAAGGCATCGCCGATCCGAAGCGGGTCGGCTTCTTCGGCGGCAGCTATGGCGGCTATTCGGCGCTGGTGGCCGCGACCAGGACGCCCGAAATATTCGCCTGCATTGTCGATCTCTTCGGCATCTCCAACCTCGTCACCTTCATGGCGACGATCCCGCCCTATTGGGGGCCGTGGATCAGCATCTGGAAAAATCGTCTCGGCGATCCCGACACCGAGGCCGGGCGCGCCTTCCTGGTCGAGCGCTCGCCGCTCACCCATATCGATCGCGCCACGCGGCCGATCCTGATCGCGCAGGGCATGCGCGACGTCCGCGTCGTCGCAGCCGAGTCCGAGCAGATGGTTGATGCACTCAAGCAGCGCGGCGTGCCCGTCACCTACATCACCTTCCCCGACGAAGGGCACGGCTTCGTGCGGCCGCAGAACCGGCTGGCGTTCTACGGCGTCACCGAGGCGTTTCTCGCCAAGCATCTTGGCGGCCGCTATCAGCCTGTCGGCAACGACTTTGCCGGTTCCTCGCTGAAGATCGAGACGGGCGGCGAACTGATCCCGGGAATTTCCGGATAACGGGTGTGGCAAAGCCGGCGTGTTAACGCGACATTGTCCGTGCCGCGCAAAGCTTTGTTCACCATCCGCAGAGCCGAAGCAGCACCGGTTACCTTAAATGCACCAATCGGGCTGTTGTTACAGGTCAATAACGGGGGCCTGTAATGTATCGCGTTCTGACCTGTCTCACCTATGAGCATGATTGGCGGCTCGTCGTTCTCGGCGGTGCGATTTGCCTCCTTGCCAGCGCAGTCGCAGTCAGCCTGTTTCGCCGCGCGCAAGCCTCGCGAGGTCGCGCCCGTGAGATCTGGGTCGCCCTCGACGCCGTTGCAAGCGGTTGCGGTATCTGGGCCACGCACTTCGTCGCGATGCTGGCTTATGATCCCGGCGTCGGTGCTGCATACAACATTCCCGTCACCGTATTGTCGCTGGTGCTCGCAATCGCGATTTGCGCGGCAGGCCTCTCCGTCGCGCTGCTCAATTCACGCTGGTCGACGATCGCGGCCGGTGGCGCCATCGTCGGAGCCGGCGTTGCGGCCATGCACTACACCGGTATGGCAGCACTCGAAGTGCCGGCACGCATCACCTGGTCGCCGGGGATCGTCGTCGCATCCGTTCTGCTCGGAGGCCTGTTTGCGGCAGTCGGCCTCGTCGTAGCGTCCCGTCGGGACACCTTTGCTTCCGCCGCGATCGCCACCGTGTTGATGACGGTGGCGATCGTCTCGCACCATTTCACGGCGATGGGCGCGGTGATGCTCGTGCCTGATCCGACGATCTCCATCGATTCCATGTCCATTGCCCCTGTGACGCTGTCGTTCATGACGGCGCTCGGCGCCTTCGCCATTCTCGCCGTCGCGCTCATCGCAGCGATCCTCGATCGTCGGGCGGAAAGCGCGCTGCACAAGCAGAAGCTGGTGCTCGACACCGCGCTGGAGAACATGTCGCAGGGCCTGTGCATGTTCGATGCCGACGGTCGCATCATGCACTTCAACGAACGCTACGGCGAGATGATGGGGCGCAGCCAGATGCGGCTGCAGGGCCGTCTCCTGATCGACGTGCTGCAGGATCTCCGCTCGAAGGGCCAGTGGGAAGGCGATCCCGAGGAGTTCGTCACCGGCCTGATCGCCGAAGCCAGGGCCAATCGGACGGCGACCCGTACCCTCACCCGCCAGGGCCGGGTGATCCGCGTGGTCGATCAGCCGATGAAGGGCGGCGGCTGGGTTGCGACCTTCGAGGACGTCACCGAATGGCAGGAGGCGCAGGCGCGGATCTCGCACATGGCGCGCCATGACGCGCTGACCAATCTGCCGAACCGCACCCTGTTCCGCGAGCAGCTCGAGAAGGCGCTCCGGCTCGCCAAGCGGGCCGATCAGCTCGCGGTGCTCTGTCTCGATCTCGACCACTTCAAGGAAATCAACGACACGCTCGGCCATCCCGTCGGCGATGCGCTGCTGAAGGACGTGGCTCAGCGGCTGCGCGACTGCGTAACCGAGCACGACACCGTGGCGCGGCTCGGCGGCGACGAATTCGCGATCGTGCAGTTCTGCAGCAATTGCGATCCCTCGGTGGTCTCGGCGCTCGCCAGCCATCTGGTCGAAAAGGTCGGCGCGCCCTACGAGATCGGCGGCCATCAGCTCGTGATCGGCGTCAGCATCGGCATCTCGCTGTCGCCCGAGGACGGCATCAATCCCGACGAGTTGCTGCAGAAGGCCGATCTTGCGCTGTACCGCGCCAAGGCAGACGGCCGCGGCACCTACCGCTTCTTCGAGACCGGCATGGATGCGCGTGCCCAGGCGCGGCGGATGCTGGAGCGCGATCTGCGGCTGGCGCTGCAGCGCGACGAGTTCGAGGTGCATTATCAGCCGATTCGCGACGTCGCCGGCAACGAGGTCGTCGCGTTCGAGGCGCTGGTGCGCTGGAACCATCCGTTGCGCGGCCTGATCGCGCCGTATCACTTCATTCCGCTGGCCGAGGAGACCGGGTTGATCGTTTCGCTCGGCGACACGGTGTTGCGCAAGGCCTGCGCGGATGCCGCAACCTGGCCGCAGGACATCTCGGTCGCCGTCAATCTGTCGCCGGTGCAGTTCAAGAATCCGAACCTGGTGGCGTCGGTGAAGACCGCGCTCCAGACTTCCGGCCTATCGGCGAGCCGCCTCGAGCTCGAGATCACCGAATCGGTGCTGCTGCAGAATAGCGAATCCACGCTCGCCGTGCTGCACGAGCTGCGCGGCTTCGGCGTGCGGATCTCGCTCGACGATTTCGGCACGGGCTATTCCTCGCTGAGCTATCTGCGCAGCTTCCCGTTCGACAAGATCAAGATCGACCGCTCCTTCGTCACCGATCTCGCCACCCGCGATGAATCGATGGCGATCGTCCGTGCCGTGACCGGCCTAGGCAAGAGCCTCGGTATCGTCACCACGGCGGAAGGCGTCGAGACCGATGCGCAGTTCGACCTGTTGCGCCAGGAAGGCTGCACGCAGGCGCAGGGCTATCTGTTCAGCCCGCCGCGCCCGGCCGCCGAGGTGGCGCGGATGCTGCGCAAGGCGCCGGACCGGGACGTCGCGTGATCCAGGGCGTGTACTCATAAATCCGAGCGGCTGCTATTGGACAATGAGGGGACAAGCTCGGGCGAGTCAGAGATGCCTGATCCTGACCCATTGCGGGCCTTTGGAGAGTTCGACAAGTTCACGCCGATCCGTTGGTACTTCGGATAGAACTCCCGTTTAAGATGCGAACCCGGGCTTGGACCGGATGCAATGATCTTTCCTCGCATCGCTGTATTCATCGCAGCGCTCTTCTCGGCTGGGGCAGCGACCCTACCGCTTTTGATTGCTGCTCCGCCTGGCTGTCCTGGCTGGCAGTTTTTCCAGTGGTCCGAAGGCTCTCCGTGGTCTTTGCTGGTGGTCTGGCCGCTTGTAACGTTAGCGCTTCCGCTTTTTATTGCCATTCGTTGGGAATGGTGCGTTCGAAAACAAGCTGAAGCTGACACCTCGTCAGTGTTGGTGCCGGGCGAGCACGTGATGGCTGGCATGTGCCTCATGGCAGCCGCATGGTCTCAGGTCCCGTCGTTGCTGGTGCTCGATTGCTTACTCAGGTAGCTAGATTAGCGTGTCTCGCTGGCACCTTAAGGATTGCAATTTCCCTGCGGCGCCTTAGTCCGGAATTGGCCCGGAGTTGAACAACGCCGCACCGCCCATGTCGGCTGTCGGCCGGAACCCGGACGATGTACGATGGTTTGCGGTGACCGCCGCTCGTGACCCGAAGCAGAATTAATTGCCTGTTAGGTGTTGCTCCGATCCTACGTCCACTCCGCATAAAAGTGCGGGAGTGTCTTTCATAGTTGTTTCATTACTAAGAGACAACCGTAGCGACGGTGTTGGCGAACGGTAAGTGGAGCCTCAGTCATGATTTCGGGTCGTCGTGCTCTGCAGTTGCAGATGATGCTTTACATCGCGGCAGCCCTATTTTTTACCGCGTCACTGTTTTTGCCTGCAGTCGAGACCGTTGAAGCTAACCATGACCCTGACAGAACACAGCAGTGGGTAGGCTGGTGGCTTCTGCTGTTTGGGCCCTTCGCCGTCTTTAAGTGGCAATTCGGGTGGTTCGCCAATCCGTTGATGCTGCTTTCCGCGATACCGTGGCCGCCCTACGTCAAAATAGCCTTCGCGTGCGCGGCTATCGCGCTCGTCATTTCGACCGTCACAGCAACTTCGATGCATGTCATGGACGCTGAGCTAGTTGTAAAGAGCGTCCGATTGGGTTTCGATCTGTGGTTTGCCTGCCCATTTCTCTTGTTGCTTGCGGCGCTCGTGAAGCCGGACGGCCAAATCATTGGGGCGTGCAATACATGACCGAACGAGAACAGAAGCTGCTGGTCGCGCTCGTCAAGATGGTATGTCAGCATCTTACCGAGCATGGCGACCAGGTTGACAGCAGCTCCCAAAGTGCTGGCGAGCGTGCTCTCGAAGTCCTCGCTGGCTTCGGATTAATGGAGGCTGTGAATACACGATTTGGCCGTTGGACCGAGGAAGGAAGACGGTTTCGCCGTGACGTGGCCGGAGTTCCTGATAGGCAGGCAGTGAGCCAGGGCAATCGCCTGCAGCTGAGTGGCGTGGTTACGCGGAGCTTGGAAGAACTCGCTCCGCTTGCTGCTGAGGTTGCAGCCAACGCTGATCTATTGAAGCGTTTTGAAGATGTCGCATTTGGGGATGATAGCCGCCGGACCTACGAGATCGGGGAAGAGATTACCGCCTACGTTCGAACATTTTTTCCGTCGTTGACAGACCATGAAGGCCACAACGTTCAACTAATCCTCGCCAATATGATCGGCCGGCGCAAAGGAAAGCTCTAGCGTTAAGCAAACGTCAGGTTCTGGCCCTGAGCTGAACAACGCAGCACCCGCCGCCCATGTCCGCTGTCGGCCGGAACCGGACGATGCACGATGGTTGCGGCGACCGCCGCTCCTGACCCGTTGCGGAAGTGGTCGGCTTCGAGGACGAGCGCCATAAACCTTCGTATCGTCCTGTGACTCCTTTGGTGGTCCACGATGACTTACGTTCAATTAAGCCGCTGATTGCAATCGTCTAAGGCTGCATTCGTTGGGAAAAACCCAGGGATCATGACGTGCGTCTGTGAACGCGCTTCTGGAATCACGGGTGCTCACGCAAGGCCACGAACTGCTTTTGTTGTTTCGCGCATCACGCAAAACGATCGAATCCGTTTGCTCGAACAAGGGTGGGGACATGAAATTCGCAACGGGTTTGCTTGCGGCCGTTCTCTTGCTTGCGGGCATGGGGGCAAGTCATGCGGCAGTCCGCATTGCGGATGATCCGGGCGGTCAACTCGGAACCTACGTTTCCAAATTCCAGCACCTGCGCTCGTCAGGCGAGTCCGTGATCATTGACGGTCTCTGTGCCTCGGCCTGCACCATTGTCCTCGGTGCGGTCCCTCGCGAGAAGATCTGCGTGACCTCGCGCGCGACGCTCGGTTTCCACGCCGCGTATGATTTCGGCACCGATGGTCGCACCAGCACCAATCGTGAAGGAACCATGTTGCTGTATTCGATGTATCCGAGGTCGGTGCAACGCTGGATCGCCGCGCGCGGCGGGTTGAGGCCTCAAATGATCTACCTGAGCGGCAAGGTGCTGCAGGCGATGTACAAGCCTTGCTAGGGCGTGCGCGGCAATCCCCGCCGGTCACGCTCAGGAGACAGGCCACGGCCTCCCCCGTTACGAATTCGTTAACCATAGCGGCCTAGCCTGCCACCATCAGCCGATTGCCGCTCGGTTCGTTCCAGGAGAACGGCCGTGTCCGCCGAAACGCTGACATATGCCTCGCCAGGTGCGTGCCTGAAAATCTCGCCAGTGGCTGGCTCGTCGCTTGCCATACGACTGCGCTCGCCGCGCTCACTTCGGAGCAAAGCCCTGGTGTAAAGCAATCCGTGCCCTCTCATACCCCAGCTCGGTGGAGCAACTGCGAGGCAAAAATGACCAACACGACCGATATTCGCGAGATGAAGGCGCGCATTACCGTGTTTGGGGTCGGCGGTGCCGGTGGCAATGCAGTCAACAACATGATCGCAGCCGGGCTGCAAGGCGTAGACTTCATCGTCGCCAATACCGATGCACAGGCGCTGACCATGTCGAAGGCCGGGCGTCTCATCCAGATGGGCACGCGGGTGACGGAAGGTCTCGGCGCGGGCTCGCATCCTGAAGTGGGGCGCGCCGCAGCCGAAGAGACGATCGACGCGATCCGCGATCATTTGACCGGCGCACACATGGTGTTCGTGACTGCGGGCATGGGCGGCGGTACCGGCACCGGCGCAGCGCCGATTATCGCCAGGACTGCGCGTGAGCTTGGCATTCTCACCATCGGTGTCGTCACCAAGCCGTTCCACTTCGAGGGTCAGCGCCGCATGCGCCATGCCGAGGCCGGCATCGCGGAACTGCTGAAGGTGGTCGACACTCTGCTGATCATCCCGAACCAGAATCTTTTCCGGGTGGCCAACGAGAAGACCACGTTCTCCAATGCCTTCGCGTTGGCCGATCAGGTGCTTTATTCGGGTGTGGCCTGCATCAGCGACCTCATCGTCAAGGAAGGACTGATCAACCTCGATTTTGCCGACGTTCTCGCCGTCATGCGCGAGAAGGGCAAGGCCATGATGGGCAGGGGCGAGGCTTCCGGCGCAAACCGCGTGCTCACCGCCGCCGTGGCCGCGATTTCCAATCCTTTGATCGAGGACCCCTCGATCAAGCGTGCGAGCGGCCTGATCATCTCGATCACTGGCGGCAAGGACCTGATGCTATTCGAGGTCGACGAAGCTGCCACCCGCATTCGCGACGAGTGCGACCCGGACGCCAACATCATCATTGGCGCATCGTTCGATGAAAGCCTGGAGGGGACCGTCCGCGTCTCGGTCGTGGCGACCGGCATTGATAATCTCGACCCGGCGCCGCAGGCGCGACCGGCGGAAAGCTCACTTGCAGAACTCGCCGGCAGGCTGCGCAACGACAGCCGTCAGGTCGCCGGACCGAGCGTAGTACACCGCTGACCGACGCGCACCGCATCGGGCGTCGGTCCGACCTTGGCTGATCCGGTCCACTTGAACGCCGGGCACTCGGTTACTTCCGGTTATGGCCCGTTTGAGATATGTCGGCGTGGTCTGGTGATGTCCGTTTGCGGGGGTGGACCGGAGGAGAAACGGTACCCGACGCGATTGACCCCGACTCGGACTTCCCGAGCCGGCGCATGCTTGTCAGCCTCTGCGCCGCCCGGCGAGTGCCGTTGGAGGCAAGGCTCCTGCAATTTCCGCCCAAAAACCACGGCAAAGTGCTAGGCTGAGTATACCACGGAGCGTGCCTAACGTGGCGGCGATAGCTGGGTGGCGGGCACCTGCGGTCTGGTCCTTTCCGAGGGTGTCGTGACCGAGCAGCGGATTCATAGGCGATTAGCAGCAATCTTGGCCGCTGACGTGGTCGGTTATTCGGCGCTCATGCAACGTGCCGAGGAAGCCACGTACGCCGAGTTCGAGCGGCTCAAGCGAGAATTGATCGAGCCAAGCCTCTGCAGCCATGAAGGGCGACTTATCAAGACAACAGGTGATGGCGCGCTTGTCGAGTTCGCGAGTCCGTCGGCTGCGGTGAGATGCGCGGTGGAGATGCAGGAACGCATAGCGTCAGGCCGAAGCCCCCTTAAGCTACGCATTGGGGTCAATCTCGGGGAGGTTATCGTCGGGGCTGATGGCGATCTTTTTGGCGACGGAATTAACATCGCAGTCCGACTAGAAGGGGTCGCCGATCCGGGCGGCATCCTGATTTCCGAAAAGGTGTACAGCGAGGTCGACGGCAAGCTGGACGTTGGCTTCGAGGATCGGGGCGAACAGCAGCTCAAGAATATCTCGAAGCCGGTCCGCGCTTTTGCTGTATGCGCGGGAGCGTATAGCGCGCTGATCGATAGACTAACTGTCGTGGGCCCACCACGCCCAGAGAAACCATCTATCGCCGTGCTGCCGTTCGAGAACATGAGCGGCGATAGCGAACAGGAATACTTCGCGGATGGGATGGTGGAGGAGATCATTACAGCGCTGTCGCGGTTCAAGTTCCTCTTTGTGATTGCGCGCAATTCGAGCTTCACGTTCAAAGGCCGAGCGGTCGATATCAAGGAGGTCGGGCGCAGGCTTGGCGTGGGCTACGTTCTGGAGGGATCGGTGCGCAAGGCAGCGGGGAAAGTTCGCATTACCGGCCAGCTGATCGATGCGGTGACCGGCGCGCATATTTGGGCGGACAGGTTTGAGCGGGATCTGACGGACATATTCGCGCTACAGGACGAGCTCACGGTCGCAATCGTGTCGGCCATCCAGCCGAAGCTGCGTCAGACAGAGATCACACTGGCCGTACGGCGACGATCAGAGAACCTTACCGCATACGATCTTTTTCTCCGAGGTATGCACCAGTTCTACCTGGCGACGCGCGAAGGGCATGCCGAGGCGATCAGGCTGGCCCATCGCGCTCTGGAGCTAGATCCTCGGTACTGCGTCGCTGCTGGTTTAGCGGGCATCTGCCACATGCTAAACGTTCTCTATGGTTACGCTAGCGATCCTCAATTCGAGCGCAGCGAAGCAATTCGCCTTTCTCGATTGGCATTGGACAGCGAAGGCGTGGATCCCGAAATGCTAGCACTCGCCGCGATGATCTCAGCTTTCATGGTCGGCGATATCGAAGGTGAGATCGAAATGGCCGATCGGGCGATCGAGCTCAACGCGAATTCACATACCGCATGGCTCGCTAGAGCTTGGGTCTATGAAGCCGCGGGGCGGCCCGAGGATGCTGTTTGTGGCTTTGAACGCGCCTTGCGCATGAGCCCAGTTGACCCAATGCTGCACCAAACGCTTGTTGGTATGGGTTTTGCTCTTATCGAGCTTGGCCGTTTCGAGGAGGCGATCGCCGCAGCGAAGAAAGCTCTTCGTTGGAACAATTCCTATTCGGTAGCTTACCGTTGTCTCGCCTCCGCTTTCGCGCATCTCGACCGCGATGCTGAGGCGCGTGAGGCTGCGGCTTGTCTGCTTGAGCTTGACCGTGCTTTCACACTGTCGGCGTTAATCGCCCGGGGCGGAGTATCCAAGTTGAAGCTTTACATTGAGGGACTCCGCAAAGCGGGGCTACCCGAATGAGCGCATGCTCGCGCAGGCGAGTTGACGAATGACAGCTTGTGGCCCCTAGCACTCCTCGGTCCTCGACGCCGTGATGTCTGCTTTCAGAGCTGAAACAGACTCGTGCGGAATAAATTATGAGTGTACACCCTAGCCCTTGCGCATCGCGAAATAAGCGCCGCAGAACGCCATCGCGGCGCCGAGGCAGAGCGCCGCGAGGCCCGCCAGCACGCCTGATATGGTCGGGATCGGGCTTGGCGCGGACGCCGCCTGTCCGACGCCGGCCAGGATCAGCACACCGACCGCGATCAGGAAATGCCGCATCCGTTGCGGGATCTGGCCGGACACCGCACTGTGCATCAGATTGGCGGTGAAGTAGCCGCCGGAAAATCCGACGCCCGCGATCAGCCACCACGCGATCGCCGCGCCCGCCGGCATGAACTCGCGGGTATCGGAGCGCCACAGGCCGCCGAGATCGAGCCCGTAGCGCGCGCCGAGCATGTGCACGGCCAGCGCCAGCAGCACGCCGGAAATCATGGCGCCGCCCAGGATCAGATAACGCGGAAAATAAGTCGTCTCGGCCATGCTCCGCTTGTAGGATGAAGCGACAATGCCGCGCAAGCGCGCGCGGGCAACACAGGTGTGGAACGCAGGCCTTGCCGACATCGCTGCCGGACCGGACGGAAAGCGCAGGCGAGGGCGCGCCGGTCGCCTACGCCTACAAGGCCTCGTTGATCGGCTCGGCGCATCGCTTCGAGCTGACCGATGCCGGATTGTCATGGACGATCGGCGGACGGTCCGGCGTCTGGAACTATGCCGATATCAGCGCCGTCAAACTGTCCTATCGTCCGACATCGATGCAGGCGCAGCGCTTCCGCGCCGATATCGACAATGCCAAGGGCGGCCGCATCGCCATCCTGTCCGTGAGCTGGCAGACCGCCGCGCTGATGGCGCCGCAGGATCACGGCTATCGCGATTTCATCGTCGAGTTGCATCGCCGGATGCAGACGGCCGGCAGCAAGGCCGTGCTGACCGGAGGCCTCGGGCCGAAGACCTACACCGCGGCGCTGGCGCTGCTGGCGTGCCTTGCGGTCGCGATGACCGGCTTGTTCGTGCGCGCGCTGCTGACGGCCGAATGGACCGGCGCACTGTTCCTGGTCGGCTTCGCGTTTCTGTTCGTCTGGCAGGTCGGCGGCTTCATCCGCCGCAACCGGCCGCGGCGCTACAGTTTTGACGATCTGCCGGACGCGCTGCTGCCGTAGCCCGTCGCAACCGAACGACATCTAATGTGAGTTTGTTTTCGCCCGACCGCACGGCAATTTCCGATGCGTCATGGGTCAGGGCAATCGCATATGGATTGGGAGCGGAGTGATGCGGGCAGCGGCGGTGGGCTCCCTCTCCCGCTTGCGGGGGAGGGTGGGGTGGGGGTGTCTCCGCAACGGGATTCCCAGCGTGGAGAGAGCCCCCACCCGCCGCGCTCTTCGAGCGCGTCGGCCTCCCCCGCAAGCGGGAGAGGCGAAGCGAACCCGCGAACGGTCCTCAATAACGCCATATGCGATTACCCTGCTGCCATAGGGGAATCGGGCTTGGACGATCGTAGCGGGCGAATGCCGTCGGATGCGGAGATTGCCGCGATCAATGCACAGCACCTGATCGAGACGCCGCTGAGGCCGGCGGACCTGCTGTTCGTGTTCGGGACGCGCGTCGACGTCGATGAACGCGTTGATGCGGCGGTGCGCCTGTGGCGGGACCGCATGTTCCGCTGGGCGATCGTGAGCGGTGGGGTCACGCCGGGGTCGGATCGCTCGGAGTGTGACATCATCAAGGCGGCGATGGTCGCGCGCGGCATTCCCCCTGAGCTGATCCTGGAAGAGCATCGCGCAACGAACACCGGCGAGAATGTGATCTTCTCGCTGCCGGTGATCGATGCCGCACTTGGGCGCGATACCGTCAGGAGCGTGATCTGCCTCGGCAACACCTGGACTGCGCGGCGCTATCCGATGACGCTGCACCGCCACTGGCCGGAGGTGGAGAAGATGCTGGTCATGGTCGACAGCTTCACGACGCCACGCGCACTCTGGCACACCGATCCCGAATTCCGCCGCCGCATGCTGCATGAATGGGACAAGATCGAGCCCTACAGGGCGAAGGGCTTTATCGCGGAATGGCCTGTCACGTAGGGCGCGGCTCACTCCGTCGAATCGAAATCCTCATCATCCGTCGCGCTCAGCAGTCCCGCCAGCGTCCGCAAGCCCAGCTCGAGCTGCTCCATCGGCGGGGCGGCGAGCGCGAGGCGCACGGCATTCGGCGCGTGGCCCGGGGTGACGGCAAAGGTCGTCGACGGCGTCAGCGCGATGTCGCGCCGGGCGGCTGCGGCGACGAAGGTCTGCGAGCGCCAATGCGGCGGCAGCGTCAGCCACAAATGATAGGACTTGGCGTTGCTCTGCACCTCGAAATTCGCAAAGTATTTTTGCGCCAGCTGCTGGCGCCGCACGGCGTCGATCCGTTTCAGCCGTGACAGTTCGGCCGCGGTGCCGTCGCCCATCAACCGCTGGCCGGCGGCGAAGGCGTAGCCGGATGCGGTCCAGCCGCCGGAGCGCACCGAGGCCATCACGCTCTCCCGTAGCCGCGGCGGCGCGACGATGAAGCCGAGCGCCAGCCCGGGCGCCACCTTCTTCGACAGGCTGTCGAGCACGATGCAGCTGTCGGGCGCGAGCGCCGCCAGCGGTACCTCGTCGTCGAGGAAACCGTAGACGGTGTCCTCGATGACGGTGAGCCCGAGCTTCTCGACCACGCGCAGCAGATCGGCGCGCCGCTCGCCCGGCATGGTGATGCCGAGCGGGTTCTGGATCGTGGGCTGGACGTAGATCGCCGACAGATGCGCCTCGCGATGCGCCTTCTGTACCGCGTCGGGGCGCACGCCATCGGCGTCCATCGCGAGCGGCACCAGCGTGACGCCGAGCCGCGCCGCAATGCCCTTGATGAAGGGGTAGGTCAGCGCCTCGACGCCGCAGCGGCCGCCGGGCGGCACCACCGCGGCCAGCGCGGCGGCGATGCATTGCCGTCCGTTGGCGGTGAACACGATCTGGTCCGGGCTCGGCGTCCAGGTCTTGCGCGCCAGAAACTCCGCCGAGATGGTGCGCGCCGCCTTGGTGCCGCCGCTGGTCGCCTGGCGCAGCGCGATCTCCAGGGCTTCGGGACGCTCGAGTCCCTCGAGGCTGCGCGCGATCATCGCAGCCTGGTGGGTCAGCAGCGGATAGTTGAATTCAAGATCGATGCGGGCGCCGCGCGGCTCGGTCGGAGCAGCGACGCCGCGGCGCGCCTCGCCGGAGACGAAGGTGCCGCGGCCGACTTCGCCGACGACGAGGCCGCGGCGCAACAGCTCGGTGTAGACCCGGCTCGCGGTGGAGACCGCGATCTTGCGCTCATAGGCGAAATGGCGCTGCGGCGGCAGGCGGTCGCCGGCCTTGAGCGCTCCGCTCGCGATCTCGGCGGCAACGGTATCGGCCAGCTTCAGATACTCGAACTTTGACATTATTGCACCGAGAGCAATGTTTTACTTGCTCCGAGCAGTGTATCGGATCATTTAGACAGGCACAAGCCTGCGATTGATCTGAAGATAGCCTAGGCAATCCGATGTCAATGACGGGTGCAAGCGCAGCAAGCGTTTGTATCAACGGTACCTTTTGGCCGCGCAGTTACTCCAGGAGAAGGACTATGAACACGATATCAACGACCGCCGCCGCATTGCCCGCAAAGCCGAGTGTTTTGCCGAGCGTCCTGGGCAAATTGCTCCGATTGATCCGAGGTTGGGGCGATGCAATCGCCATCTATTGGATGCGCCGCGAGGCCATCAAAACCCTCGGTGAGCTCGACGACCGCGCGCTCCGCGATATCGGCATTGCCCGCTGCCACATCGAGGCCGTCGCGAACGGCGACATCGACCTGGAGCTGATCCGGATCCGCTAAGTTTAGGTGTGCGGCGCTAGCAAGACGATCCCCGGCTACTTTGCATGGGTTGTTCTTCGGATTTTGGCCGAAGGTCTAGTGCCGCACCACCAGCACCGAGCATTTGGCGTAGCGCACGACATGCCCGGCGTTCGACCCCAGGAAGTAGGTGCGCATCGCGGGGCGGTGCGAGGTCATCACGATCAGATCGGCCTTCATCGCCGCCGCCTCTTCGAGGATCTCGTGATAGATGCCGCCCTGGCGGACCACGCCTGAGATGCGCGAAGCCTCGATGCCGGATTCGCGCGCCACGATCGCCAGCGCCTCTTCGGAGGTTTCCCGCTGCTGGGTGTCGAAATCCGCCGGCACATACTCGGCCAGCATCACCGGTGTCATCGGCAGCACGTTGAGCAGGCGCACCGAGCCGTTCCAGGTGTGAGACAATGTCGCGGCGGTCGCGATTGCACCCTTCGCCAGATCGGTGTCGGCCAGATCGATCGGCACGAGGATAGATTTGTACATATGCGCCTCCTGTCCGCTGATGGTCCGGAGCCGTTTCGTCCCGATCACGCCGGGACTTCTGCCCTCATCTTCATGCTTTTGATGCGGCGCCTCGATCTGAGTATCAGGTGCTGCATGGTGACGCGAACCGGTCCCCCTGTCGCGCAATCCGGATCATAGCACGCGCGCGTGACGATGTCCGCCCGCGACGATCGTCTAGCCCTGCTTCAACAGTTTCGGGCTGGTGAACAGCACGAGCTTGCCGCGGCGGAACGAGACCTCGTTCCAGTCGTCGATCGCGAAGTCGAGGATCGCAAGGCCGGCGGTCGGCAGATTGTGGTTGAGCGCTTTCCGCGATGCCTCGTCGCCGCTGCCGGTCAGGGCCAGCGCGAGCTCGTGCATGCCGGGATTGTGGCCGACCAGCAGCACGCGCTTCGGGTCGGTGGCGGAGGCCATGCGGACGATGGCCAGCAGTTGCGCCACCTCGGCGCCGTAGAGCTCGGGGAGGAATTCCACAGCCGGCTGCTTCGCCCGATCCTGCATCGCCTCGCGCGCGATCTCCCAGGTCTGCGTCGCCCGCACGGCCGGTGACACCAGCGCGAGATCGGGGAAGGGCGGATGCCGTCCGATCCAGTCGCCCATCTCGGCGGCATCGCGGCGGCCGCGATCATCCAGCCGGCGGTCCTGATCCTGCCCCGAAGGTGAGTCGGCTTCGGTCTTGGCATGACGCAGCAGCATCAGTCGGCGCATGGAGTTCGATCTCGATTCGTTTCGTCCGGCATTAATTCTACAAGCTCATGCCCGGGACAAGGTGACAAGCGCCGCAGCGGTCCGTAAGAAAACGCCATGAGCGAGACGTCCACAAGTGCGGCAGACGGCCCCGGTGACAGCGCAGCACCATTCCGGTCGCGCCTGGCATTCGACCTCGATGTTGACATCTGTGTGGTCGGCGCCGGGCTCGCGGGCCTCACGGTGGCCCGCGAGGCGGCGCGGCTCGGGGCCAGCGTCGCGGTGCTCGAAGGACGGCAAGTCGGCTGGAACGCCTCGGGCCACCAACTCGGCACCGTCCTGCCGGGCTTCGGTCTGCCGATCTCCGACCTGATCGAGCGTGTTGGGCTCGAGGATGCGCGCGAGCTCTGGGCGCTCTCGAAGGAGGGCGCCGCGTATGTCCGCGCCGCCGCGACCGAGGAACTGATTCCCGGCATCGGCCTGTCCGACGGCGCGCTGGAGGTGTCCAATGTCGATGCCGGCGAGACGCTGATCAGCCGCCTGCAGACGCTCTCGGAGGATTTCGAGACCGAGGTCGAGGGCTGGCAGGTCGACCGCGTCCGCAGCGTGCTGAAGACCGGCCGCTACTTCCACGGCATCTACTATCCCAAAGCGTTCCAGATCGACGGCCGCAAATATGTCCACGGTCTCGCCGCGCTCGCCACGCGCGCCGGCGCGCGCATCTTCGAGGACACGCCGGTCGTCAGCATCGACTTCTCCGGCATCCGCAAGCGCATCGTGACGCCATCGGCGCGGCTGCGCGCCGCCCACATCGTGCTCGCCGGCAACATTCATCTCGGCGCGCCGCTCAAGCGGCTGTCGGAGACGCTGCTGCCGGTGTGGCGCTACGCAGGGGTCACCGAGCCGCTCGGCGAGCGGCTGCACGACGTCATCGGTTTCACTGGGTCAGTGAACGACAGCGACGGCATCGATCATTTCCGCATCGTCGAGGGCGCCCGCCTGATGTGGGCGAGCCCGGAGACCACGTGGGATGCGCGGCCGCAGCGCTTTGCCGGCGCGGTCCAGCGCCGGATCGCGACCGTGTTTCCGCAACTCGGCAAGGTTCCGGTCGCCGAGACGTTTGGCGGCGCAGTCGGGCTCACCGTGCACGGCATGCCGCAGATCGGCCAGCTCCGCAAAGGCCTGTGGGTGGCCAGTGGCTTCGGCCGGCAGGGTCTCAACACGTCGGCGATGGCCGGGCAGCTGATCGCGCGCAGCATCTTGTGGGGTGATGAGCGCTGGCGGCTGTTCTCGCCCTTCGAGCTGGTCTGGGCCGGCGGCGCGACCGGGCGCGTCGCGGGCCATCTGATCGGGATGTGGGGGCGGGGCGCTGCGGCTGCGACCGGCGCGCTGGCCCGCTACCGCGAAGGCGCCCGCGCCAGGGAACGGATCCGCGAAACGCGGCTCGCCGAGGCTAATCTCCGGGCAGGAACCCGGGGTCCGCAGCGCCGTCCGCCCGGGGCGGCCCGCCCGGTGCCGCCGCCGCCCGCCGAGCCGCCGCCCAGCGAAGAGGCGGCCTCTGTTCCCTCGCAAGAAAGTGAGCAGGTTCAGGACCGTTCGATGTAACGTCTCCGCGGGTGGTCCGTATTTGCTGACGTATGATCCGGAAAAGCTTGTCGCGGTTTTCCGAGAAGATCATGCTTAACAAGTATCTAAAGCGCGATGATCTCGTCGCACTTTAACCAGTTCACCTGCTGCGTCCGGAGACCAGTCTCATGATCGACCGCCGTATCTTGCTTGCTTCCGTCGCCGGCCTGTTCGGCCTGGCCGCGTTCCGCTGGCTGCGCGCCACCCCGGCGCAGGCCGCCGAGAAATTCGAGATCGAGAAGACCGACGCCGAGTGG
Source organism: Bradyrhizobium jicamae (assembly GCF_018130695.1). GTDB lineage: Bacteria > Pseudomonadota > Alphaproteobacteria > Rhizobiales > Xanthobacteraceae > Bradyrhizobium > Bradyrhizobium jicamae_B. The sequence goes on from NZ_JAFCJX010000013.1 coordinate 145,772, forward strand.
CGCGCGCAGCTGACGCCGCAGCAATATGACATCCTGCGCAAGCAGGGCACCGAGCGTCCTTGGTCGAGCCCGCTGTTGAAGGAGCATCGCAAGGGCACCTTCGCCTGCGCCGGCTGCGACCTGCCGCTGTTCTCATCCGACACCAAGTTCGAGAGCGGCACCGGCTGGCCGAGCTTCTTCAAACCGCTCGACAATGCGGTCGGCACCACCGAGGACCGCACCTACGGCATGGCCCGCACCGAGGTGCATTGCCGCCGCTGCGGCGGCCATCTCGGCCACGTCTTCGATGACGGCCCGAAGCCGACCGGACTGCGCTATTGCATGGACGGTTTTGCGCTGGTGTTCCACCCGGCGGCGCCGTCGGCGACCTGACCGCGCGACCCATATTCCCCGGCAAATGTTGCCGGTCCCGGCAAATGTGCCCCGGTCCAACGATCGGGGCTTTTTTTCAAGCGCATGATTTTATTGCTTTTTGTTTCTTGGCACGACCCTTGCGACATGCTCCGCCGACGCGGCCTTAATTTTCGACCGAGCCGCCCGGTATCGATCTTGGAGAACATGTCATGGGTATCTTCGGCGCTCTTACGACCTCTGTCGGCGGCTTGCGCGCAGAGTCGTACGCACTCGAAAACATCTCAGGCAACATCGCCAACTCGCAGACCACGGCGTTCAAGCGCATCGACACCTCATTCCTCGACCTGATCCCGCAGACCGCGCTGACCGCGCAGCTCGCCGGCGGCGTGACCGCGCAGTCCCGCTCCACCAACTCGGTGCAGGGCGACGTGCAGTCGGCCCAGGTCGCGACCTTCATGGCCATCAACGGCAACGGCTTCTTTGCGGTGCAGAAGCCCGGTAGCTTCTCGGACGGTTCGCCGGTCTTCGACGGCGTCGACCGCTACACCCGCCGCGGCGACTTCCAGCTCAACAAGAACGGTTACCTCGTCAACGGCGCCGGATATTATCTCGAAGGCGTGCCGATCGACCCGACCACCGGTAACCCCTCGGGCTCGTCGCCGCAGGTGCTGAAATTCCAGAACGACTTCCTGCCGGCGCAGGAGACCACCAAGGTCGACTATCGCGCCAACCTCGCATCCTATCCGCTGACCACCAAGCACGACACCTCGGTTCCCGGATCGGAATTGCTGTCGCCGGCTTCGTTCAGCTCCGGGCATAATCCAGTCGTGCTGGGCACGCCCGCGGCGCCCTATACGGACACCACGACCTCGGGCACGGCGCAGTCCAACAAGGCGACGCCGTCGGTGGCGATCACCGGCAATACCCTGCTGTCGGGCGCCTCCGGCACCGACTCGATCGGCGCCAATTTTTCCGCCGGCCCCCCCGCCGACACCATCACGGTCAACGGCCAAACGATCACCTTCGTGGCGTCAGGTGCTGTCGGCAATAACCAGGTCAATGTCGGCGACGACATTGCGACGCTGCTCGGCAAGATCGACGCGCTGTCGGGAGCCACGGCCGGCGGATATTCGTCCTCCGTCTCGGGCGGCGCGATCACCCTGCATTCCGGATTGCAGAACGATCTCACGGTCGCCAGTTCGAACACGACCGCGTGGGCGGCGCTCGGCTTCACCGGCAACATGACCGCGACCCGCGGCGGCGGCGGCACGGTCGGCACCGGCCAGGTGATCGGCAACGACAGCTCGACCTTTATCGACGAGACGGTCTCGGGCGGCGCGGTCACCACCTACGACGTGTCTGGCGCGCCAGTGAACCTGCAGTTCCGCTGGGGCAAGGTCGACAGCGTCACCCTCGGCGCAGGGCATACCGACACCTGGAACCTGTTCTACCAGGTCAATCCCAACGCCACCGGCACCCAGGTCGCCTGGCAGAACGTCAACACCAACTTCACCTTCTCGGCGAGCGGCCAGATGTCGCCGGCAATCGCCTCGGTGACCCTGACCAACGCGGTCGTCAACGGCGTCTCGCTCGGCAGCCCCGTGGTCAACTTCGGCACCGGCGGTCTCACCCAGTTCGCCGACGCCAACGGCAACGTCCAGGTCAACCAGATCCAGCAGGACGGCTTCCCGGCCGGCCAGCTGCAGTCGGTCAGCGTCTCCACCAACGGCCGCATCGTCGGCAACTACTCCAACGGCCGCAACCTCGATCTTGCGGAAATCTCGGTGGCAACCTTCAACGGCACCAACTTCCTCAAGCGCGTCGACGGCGGCGCCTTCGAGCAGACCGACGAATCCGGCGCTGCGCTGTTCGGCAAGTCCGGCACCATCGTCGGCTCCTCGCTGGAGAGCTCGAACACCGACATCGCCGACGAGTTCACCAAGCTGATCGTCACCCAGCAGGCCTATTCGGCGAACACCAAGGTCATCACCACCTCCAACTCGATGGTGCAGGATCTCCTGAACGTGATGCGCTGATCGCGGCGATGACGCGCGAGGCGAAGTAAAGGTGAGTAACACGCCATGGGTTTGAGCCAAGCTCTTTCCACCGCAATGTCGGGCCTGCGTGCAACGCAGGCTTCGATCGCGCTCGTGGGATCGAACGTCGCCAACGCGGAAACGCCCGGTTACACCAAGAAGACGGTGAACCAGGTCGCGGGCCAGACCGGCGAGTTCGGCTCGAGCGTGCTGATCAACGGCGTCAACCGCCAGCTCGACGACTATCTGCAGACGCAGATCCGTACCGAGACCTCGGGTGCGGCCTATGCCGACACCCGCTCGACGTACTTGCAAAACCTGCAGAGCGTGTACGGCAACCCCGATGACACCGGCACGATCGAGGATGCCTACAACAAGTTCCTGACCGCGATCCAGGGCCTGTCGACCAGCCCGGACTCGCAGTCGGCGCGGATCGGCGTCGTCAACGCCGCGCAGACCATGGCGCAGCAGCTCAACGCCACCTCGGCCGGCATCCAGAGCCTGCGCGCCAACGCCGAGACCGGGATCAACGACTCGATCTCCACCGCGAACAACGCGTTGACGCAGATCGCCAGCATCAACAACCAGCTGCAGGCCAACGGGCAGACCGACGCGTCGACGGCGGCACTGCTCGACCAGCGCGATCAGTACATCACCCAGCTGTCGTCGCTGATGGACATCCGCACCGTCACCAACAATCTGAACCAGGTGACGGTGTTCACGAACTCCGGCGTGCAGCTGGTCGGCACCGAAGCGGCAAAGCTGAGCTTCAACCCGCAGGGCACGGTGACGCCCAACACCCTGTACAACTCGAATCCGGCCCAGAGCAACGTCGGCACCATCACCATCACGTTCCCGCACGGCGGCAGCTACGACATGGTGTCGACCAACTCGATCCGCTCGGGAAAGATCGCGGCCTATCTCGAGCTGCGCGACAACACGCTGGTGAAGGCGCAGACCCAGATCGACCAGTTCGCGGCGTCAATGGCCAGCGCATTGTCGGACAAGACGACCGCAGGCACGGCCGCGCCGGCCTCGGTGGCGCCGCAGGCCGGCTATGATCTCGACCTTTCCGGATTGCAGAGCGGCAACGTCATCCACGTCACCTACAAGGACAACACCACCGGCGTCACGCATAATCTCTCGATTGTCCGCGTCGACGATCCGAGCGTGCTGCCGCTCGGCAACAACGCCACCGTCGATCCGAACGATGAAGTGCTCGGCGTCGATTTCTCCGGCGGCATGAGCTCGGTGTTGTCGCAACTGAACGGTGCGCTGGGATCAAGCGCCAGTCTGCAGTTCTCCAATCCGTCCGGCTCGACGCTGCGCGTGCTCGACGATGGTGCCGCCAACCGCTCGGACGTGACCGCGGCTTCCGTCACGACCACGATCTCGTCGCTGAGCTCGGGCAATCCGCAGTTGCCGCTATTCACCGACAATGGCGGTCTCTACACCGGGGCGATCACCGCCAACGGTTCGGAGATGACGGGGCTGGCGGCACGCATCAGCGTCAATACCGCGCTGCTCGGCGATCCCTCGCGGACCATCGTGTTCTCGACCAACCCGCAGACGGCGGCCGGCGACACCACGCGCTCGGACTTCATGCTGTCGCAGCTGCAGAACGGCGCCTACACCTATTCGCCGACGACCGGCCTCGGCACCACAGGCGCGCCGTTCAAGGGAACGCTGCTGAATTTCGCCAAGCAGTTCATCAGCCAGCAGGGCGAGGCGGCGACATCGGCCAAACAGCTGGCCGACGGCCAGGACGTCGTGCTCAACACGCTCCAGAACAAGATGAGCGCGACCTCCGGCGTCAATATCGACGACGAGATGGCGCATCTGCTGGCGCTGCAGAATGCCTACTCCGCCAACGCACGCGTGATGTCGTCCATCAAGCAGATGTACGACACGCTGATGCAGTCCATGTGAGGGTCAGATGTCGATCGACGGCGTTAGCGGCAGGACATCCTATATCGGCACCTCCATCATCAACATGCGGAGTCAGCTCAACGATCTGACGACGCAGCTGGCGACGGGCAAGGTTTCCACCACTTATGCCGGACAGGGGGCCGACCGCGGCTTCGCGCTGAGCCTGCGTGCGCAGGTCTCCAGCATCGGTGCCTATTCCGACACGGCGACCAACGTCAACACGCGGCTGAGCGTCGCGAATTTGGCGCTGCAGGGGCTGTCCGACATCGGCACCCAGGTGAAGAACGCCTCGACGACGACCACGCTGGTGCTCAACAACAACGGCCAGACCTCCGGACAGATCACCGCGCAGGCTGCGTTCGCCAACGCCGTGTCCGTGCTCAACAGCCAGTCGGGCGACCGCTATCTGTTTTCCGGCCGCGCCACCGATACGGCGGCGACGGTGCCTGCCGACGTCATGCTCAACGGCACTGCGACCCAGGCCGGCCTCACGCAACTGATCACCGAGCGCAAGCAGGCCGACCAGGGCGTCAACAACATGGGCCATTTGACGGTCTCCTCGCCGCCGGCGCCGACCACGGTGACCAGCATCGGCGAAGACGGTTCGGCGTTCGGGTTGAAGCTGCTCTCGGTGCAGTCCTCGCTGACCGGCGCCACCGTGACGCAGCCGGCCGGATCGCCGCCGTCCGAGACGGTCGACCTCGGCGCCGTCAATCCGAACGACGGCGACAAGATCAAGTTCAATTTCACGCTGCCCGACGGCACCACGGAAGCAATCGAGCTGACCGCAACCACGACCAATCCGCCGCCAGCCGGCTCGTTCCTGATCGGCGCAGACACCGTTGCGACCGCGGCGAACCTGAAGTCGGCGCTGACGTCGTCGATCCAGACCTTGAGCGACACCTCGCTGGTTGCGGCGTCCGCGATCGCGGCGTCGAACAATTTCTTCAATCCGGTGGCGACGGTCACCGGCGCTGCGGTCAATAACCAGAACACGCCGGCCGCTCCGATCAGCGGCGCGACCGCGCTGTCGGGCGCGGTCGGGACGGACTCGCTATCCTCGAGCTTCGCGGCGGGCGACACCATCACTGTGAATGGCACGCCGATCACCTTCGTTGCCTCCGGCGCGACCGGCAACCAGGTCAACATCACCGACAACATCCAGACCCTGCTGTCCAAGATCGACCAGATCACCGGCACCAGCAACCCGTCGACCATCAGCAACGGTGCGATCTCGATCCATGGCGCCGACGGCGCCAACCTCTCGATCACGAGTTCGAACACCGCAGCCCTCGGTGCGCTCGGCATCGCCGCCAACTCGACCGCGGCGCCGGCGCCGCTGCGGGTCGGCGGCTCGCCGCTCAACACGGCGATGAGCCTGGTGGCCGGCACACCGGCCAACACCGTGTCCTGGTACACCGGCGAGAACGGGCCGGGGTCGGCGCGCGGCACCGCGCTCGCGCAAGTCGATCAAGGCATCACGGTGCAGTATGGCGCGCGCGCCAACGAGCAGGCGTTCCGCTACCTGCTGCAGAACATTGCGGTCTACGCCGCGGTCACCACCAATGCCAGCAACCCGAATGCCAGCGCGCAGTCGACGGCGCTGTCGCAGCGCATTTCCGCCAACCTCGCGCCGCAGACCGGCCAGCAGCAGATCCAGGACGTGCAGGCCGAATTCGCCGGCACGCAGACCGCGATCAAGGCGGCCACCGATCGCCAGACCCAGCTCAAGGGCATGGCGCAGACCATGCTGGACCAGATCGAAGGCGTGAACCAGGACGAGGTCGCGACCAAGATCCTCGCGCTGCAGACCAGCTTGCAGGCGTCGTACCAGACGACGTCGATGCTGTATCAGACCACACTGCTGAAATATCTGCCGGTCTGAGTTCGCACGCCGATCGCTGAAATGAAAAAGGCCTCCTCGCGGAGGCCTTTTGTGTTTCCGGGGGGAGGCCGTTCAGGCCGATTTGCGATCCTCGTCCTGCTCCGACGCCTTCATATTGCGCGCGCTTTCCAGCAGCTGCTCTTCGTGGCCGATCAGCTTCTTGGATTCCTTCAGCGCGTGATAGAGGTCGCCGTTCAGGATGAAGTTGTTGATGCCTTCGATGAAGGGCCAGGCGCTCGGCATCGCGGTGAGGATGTCGCGCACCAGGCTGAAATAGGTCGGATGGTGCGCCATCGGATCCGGCGACAGATACATCAGCTGCACGGCGAGATAGATCAGTTTCGCCGGCGTATCGGCGGTCTCCGGCGTCAGGATGTCCTTCTCGCGCAGGATCGGGATGCGATCGCCGTCGATCAGCAGGCGCGCGCGCTGATCGGTGTTGGTGATTACGCAATTGCCGACGATGATGCGCTCGTTCGGTTTGAGTTCGACCTTCAAAGCCATGCCTGTTCTCCTTGGTCGCCGGACGCGCGAGATATCGTCGATGCAAATCGAAGTTGATTTCGGCTCTGCTGAACAGCGGTCAATGCGGCTGCGAGCCGATGCGACAGCGATCCTTTCCCATGATGGTTAACGCTTGGTGAACAAAGCGGGCGTTCGCACCTCGCGACGGGGCCGAAATCGGCAGTGACCTCAGTAGTTTTTGGGTCGAACCTCATCCAATCGCGACAATTTTATTCTTCTCCATTTGAATTAAATGCCCCCGCGGAGATTTCTTTTTCCTTCGCGCGCAACCGGGAGGATCGGCCATCCGCGCTGATCAGAAAGGATCGGAGCGGGCTTTTGAACCCTCAGTTTCACACCAGAAAGGTATGAAAATGTCCGATATCGTTCTCTCCGCCTCCGTTCGTCAGAACCTCCTCTCCCTCCAGTCCACCGCTGATCTGCTCTCCACCACGCAGAACCGCCTTGCCACCGGCAAGAAGGTCAACACGGCGCTCGACAACCCGACCAACTTCTTCACGGCGCAATCGCTGGACAACCGCGCCAGCGACATCAACAACCTGCTCGATGGCATCGGCAACGGCGTGCAGGTTCTGCAGGCTGCCAACACCGGCATCACCTCGCTGCAGAAGCTGGTTGATACCGCGAAGTCGATCGCCAACCAGGTGCTGCAGAGCCCGGTCGGTTACACGTCCAAGGCCAATGTCGACGTCACCGGCACCGGTACCGGCACCGGCACGACGGTTGCGACCGACCTCAACGCCGGCAAGCTCGGTGGTTCGGTCCTGACCTTCAAGACCTCGAGCGGCACCCTGGCCGTGACGATCGGCTCGACCTTCGCAACCGGCACCGGCACCGCGACCGTCAAGACGCTCGACCAGCTGAACAGCGTGCTGGCGTCGAACGGCGTTGCCGTGACCGCCGCGCTGTCCTCGACGGCCGACACGCTGACCTTCACCTCGACCAACGATGCGGCGAGCCAGACCATCACCAAGTCCGGTACCGCACCGACCGGCGCAGGTGTCGACATCACCGCTGCCACCGCCACGGTGGGAACGGTCAATGCCGCGGTTGCCGATCCGACTTCGCAGACCACGCGCGCCAACCTGGTCAGCCAGTACAACGCGGTGATCCAACAGATCACGACCACGGCGCAGGACTCGTCCTTCAACGGCGTCAACCTGCTGAACGGCGATAACCTGAAGCTGACGTTCAACGAGACCGGCAAGTCGACCCTGAACATCACGGGTGTCACTTTCGACGCCGCCGGCCTCGGCCTTGGTTCGCTGACCGCAGGCACCGACTTCCTGGACAGCAACTCGGCCAACAGCATCATCACCTCGCTGAGCAACGCGTCGAGCACGCTGCGCTCGGAGGCGTCGTCTCTCGGTTCGAACCTGTCGGTCGTGCAGATCCGCCAGGATTTCTCCAAGAGCCTGATCAACGTGCTGCAGACCGGCTCGTCCAACCTGACGCTGGCCGACACCAACGAGGAAGCGGCCAACAGCCAGGCGCTGTCGACCCGCCAGTCGATCGCGGTGTCTGCGCTCGCGCTCGCCAACCAGAGCCAGCAGAGCGTGCTGCAGCTGCTCCGGTAAGGGCCCTGAAGAACGTGCGAAACGGCGGGGGCAACCCCGCCGTTTTTGTTCGGAAGTCTCTCGAGAAATTCGGCGCTGCAGCAACGCTTTTTTGCCCAACATCGGTCCGAGTTTCTAACGGTTGCTAACCATATTTAAAGGCGCCGCCGGTATCAAAGTCGGGAATGTCTTGAAGTATCCGCGGCTCGAGAAATCCGCACCCATCCGAGGTTTTTGAATGTCGAATGCAGCCCAGGCCTACGCGCGCACGTCCACCACGACGGCGTCCCCCCGTGAGATCGAGGCGCAGGCGCTGCTGAAGGCGGCTCGACAGTTGCAGGAAGTCCAGACCAACTGGACCGGTCCGTGCGCGGAGATGAACAACGCGCTGCTGTTCAACCGCCGCCTGTGGTCGATCTTCCTGAGCGCGGCGCAGGCCGACGAAAACCAGCAGCCGCTCGAGGTCCGCCAGAACATCGCCAATATCGGCGTATTCGTGCTGAAGCAGACCGTCGACATGCAGCTCAACCCGGATCCGGCGAAGCTGAAGTCGCTGATCGACATCAACTGCAATCTCGCCGCCGGCCTGTCCGGTCGCGGCTGATCGCCTGACCTCGACGGAGGCCGCCCATGGCCGATCTGATGAGCATCCTGTCGGCCAACTACAAGGCCGTCGGGTTGACCACCCCGTCGAAGACGCCCTACGTCGCGGTTGATCCTGATCTCTATCAGGGCAGCTGGAGCGGCAAGTATGCCGATGGCAAGTCGTTCACGGTGACAGTCTCGAACGTCACCGGCTTCCGCGGCAAGGTGCACTACCAGAGCGGCAGCACCAGCAAATATCAGGACGTGCTGATCAAGGACAACGCGTTCCGCGTGGGCGATACCAAGTTCACGCTGGTCGGCAAGGGAACGGCGCTGATCAAGAACGTCGTGACAGATCCCGCGACGGGATCGACCTATCTCGATCAGGCCTACGCCAAGCAGTCGAACTGACCGCCGGGTCTTTCATCAATCAAGTCTGCTCTTACACGTGACGATCGGTGCCGCCGATCCGCGTCGGCGCTTCCTTGCTGAGGTCGAGCGCGTGGAAATAGGCGCGACGGCGCAGCACGGCTTCTTCGGGATATTGCTTCACCACCTGGCTGGTGCGGTTGTCCACCACCTGGTAGACAACGGCCCGCGCGTCGCGGTCGATGAACACCTGGTCCATCAGGGCCGCGTTGGCGACGTTGGAATCGATGGTGACCTTCACGCTCGGCTCCGGAGCGGTGACGCTCTGGCTCGCCGGCAGCTCGGTCGCAACCGCCTTCTGCGCCGTCTCGCTCGCATGCGAAACAATCGGCGCGGCAACCGGTGCCCCCACCGGTTTGATGTTGAAATCTGTACTCATGAAAGCCTCCTAGTGCTTCGGCACTAGCTACGCTTGAGTCAAATCCCAACCCCTCCGAAACGCAACTCTAGGGAACACGTCTCAATATGCTGTTACAAAACGCCCTCAATTCCGTGCTTCTACGGGGGCGCCGAATTGATGAAAATTATCAGAGATTTTTTTAGAGCGAGCGGCTGACCGCGAGCGGCGCGATGTGACGCGCGGTCGGCGCGGCGCGTTGTCCGGCCGCGGTGTAGGTGTTCGGCATGTTGCGGCGCTGCATCTCGGTGTTGACGCCGCGCACGATGCCTTCGGACACCGCATGCGCGGTCGCGAGCACGGTGAGGTTGACCTGCAGCATCGCGCGGAAGGTGTCGTGATGACGGCGCAGCGTGGTGAGCAGTTCGGGGGCGGCCTGCGACAGAACTTTCTGCGCGGTCTTCAGGCCTTCGACCGCGAGCATGTAGCGGCGCGACAATTCGGACTTCTGCGTCTCCAGCCGCATCGCCTCGCGGACCTTGCCGGCGCGCACCAGTTCGGTTTCCAGCTCGATGGTGCCGAGCAGCGCGCTCATCACCTCCATCAGCTCCTCGGCAAGCTTGCGCACCTCCGGAGGTGTCGGTGTTGCGGGACGGGGAGCGGGGGCGGGCGCGGGGCGCTGCTGCAGACGCTGGTTCATGGCTTCTCCTTCGCGCGCTTCAAGCGGTGCGGCTGGCTTGCTGCAGGATCAGGCTGCGGTACACTTCGTTGGAAATGCCGACGCCGCCTCCCTTGGCGAAATTCTTGGCGTATTGATCGGTGAGCATCGAGCGCCACGGGCCGGTGCCGGGCGTGTCGCCGAACGGGCCGTCGCCCTTCAGGCTGGTGGTCATCTGCGAGAACATCGTGTTGAGGAACATCGCCTCGAACTCGGTGGCGGTCTTCTTTGTCTTGGCCTGCGCTTCCGGCGACACCTTCTTCAGTGCCTCGGCGAAGGACGGATCGGGCCGGCCGTTGAACATCGGCATCAGGGCCTTCTTGGGCATGCTGCCGGTGGTCGCGCTGATCAGGCTGTCCATCACATCACCTCGATGTCGGCCTGGATCGCACCTGCAGCCTTGATCGCCTGCAGGATGCTGATCAGATCGCGCGGCCCGATGCCGAGACCGTTGAGGCCGTCGACGAGCTGCTGCAGCGAGACGCCGTCCTTCATGACCGCGAATTTCTTGCCTTCCTCGGAGACTGCAACGCTCGATCGCGGCGTCACCACGGTTCGTCCGCGCGACAGCGGGTTGGGTTGGCTCACCTGCGGGCTCTCCGAGATCGCGACCGTGAGATTGCCTTGCGCCACCGCAACGGTGGCGACGCGGACGTCGCGGCCCATCACGATGACGCCGGAGCGTTCGTCGATCACGATCTTGGCGGCGAGATCCGGTTCGACCTGCAGTTGCTCGATCTCGGTCAGGAAGGCGACGACGTTGCCCTTGAACTCGCCGGGGATCGAGAGCTGCACGGTCGAGGGATCGATCGGCTCGGCGGTCTTGACGCCGAGGAAGTCGTTGACTGCGGCCGCAATGCGCTTGGCGGTGGTGAAGTCGGCGTTGCGCAGCGCCAGCCGGACATTGGGCAGGCGGTTCAGCGCGAACTCGATCTCGCGCTCGATGATGGCGCCGTTGGCGATGCGGCCGACGGTCGGTACGCCGCGCACGACGCTGGCGGCGGCGCCTTCGGCGGCGAAGCCCGCGACCGCGACGGAGCCCTGTGCGACCGCATAGACATTGCCGTCGGCGCCGAGCAGGGGGGTGACGAGCAGGGTGCCGCCCTGCAGATTCTTGGCATCGCCGAGCGCGGAGACGGTGACGTCCATCCGCGTGCCCTGGGTGCCGAACGCCGGCAGATTGCCGGTGACCATCACGGCGGCAACGTTGCCGGTGCGGATGGTGGCGCCGCGGATGTTGACGCCCATGCGCTCCAGCATCGCCTGTAGCGACTGCTTGGTGAAGGGGATGTTGTTGAGGGTATCGCCGGTGCCGTTGAGGCCGACCACGAGGCCGTAGCCGATCAGCTGGTTCTGGCGCACGCCTTCGATGTTGGCGAGGTCCTTGATCCGGGACGTCGCGCCCGCGGGCATGGCTGACCACGCCAACGCCAGCAGCGCCGCGCAGGCCAGTCCTATCTGCTTTGCCGTACGGATGCCGGGCATCCCGTTCTCCCCTCAAACTTCCAACTGGATCACGCGACACTCCCATGACGGCGATCCGCCATTAACTATGCGAGATCAGTGCCACGTTGTTTGGAGAGGGCAGGACGTTGATATCTTTATCGAAATTTTCGCGGAGCTATTTGCTTCCGGTTTGGCAGCCCGCGCGAAACTGCCGCGCGGCGGCAGAAATTGCCGGGTCGTTTACGCCCCGTTAACCATAAAACGGCGATGGTATTTTCACGCGAGGCCAGCGAGACACCACGATGCGCATCTATGGACCGAACGGCACCACGCTTGGGACGCCCACGAGCAGCACGCGCCGCACGTCGTCGACCGGCTTCTCGCTGCCGGATACGGCCACCGTGTCCGAAGAGGTCCGCTCAGCCGCCGCGCCAAAATCCGCAGCCAATATCGACGGGCTGCTGGCGCTGCAGGGCGTGGAGGATCCGACCGAGCGCCGCAAGCGCTCGGTGGCACGCGGCAAGGGCGCACTCGACGTGCTCGACGATCTCAAGCTCGGACTGCTCTCCGGCAATCTCGATGCGGCTACCGTCAACCGCCTGCGCACCGCGGCTGCGAATCTCAAGGAATCCTCCGGCGATCCCGGCCTCGATTCCGTGCTGAGCGAGATCGAGCTGCGCGTCGAAGTCGAGCTCGCGAAAGCCGGTCAGTTCTAGTCTCTCTTTTTAACGCGTTTTCTTCACGCGAATCGGAAGTCTATCCCGCATCACGCGCGGGACAGGCTTCGCTCGAGAACGCTATGCGGCCAGCGCCTTGCGCTGCGCGTCGTAGCGGCGCTGCGCCGCCAGCACTTCCTTGAGATTGCTCTCGGCCCAATCGCGCAAGGGATCGACGGCGGCGGCAAGCGTCAGCCCGAGCGACGTGATCGAATATTCCACCGTCACCGGCACGGTCGCGATTGCGCGGCGGCGAATGAGCCCGTCGCGCTCCAGACTCTTCAGCACCTGCGACAGCATCTTCTGCGAGATGCCTTCGATGGCACGGCGCAGCGCGTTGAAGCGCATCGGCTCGTCGCGCAGCAGCAGCAGGATCAGCACCGCCCATTTGTCGCCGACCCGGTCGAGGATCTGACGGGTCGGGCATGCGGCGGCATAGGCATTCGGCTTCATCGGTTACTCCGGCGTTATCTGGTAGGACGAAAGTGCTCTCTTCACACTTATATCCAGTTCGCTATCTAGTCACCATTGGTTACCACAAATGGAGACACCCATGAAGATCGCCGTCGCCGGCGCCTCCGGACGCGCCGGTTCCTGCATCACTGCCGAACTGTCCCGCCGCGGCCATACCGTCACCGCCATCGCCCGCAACCCCGAGAAGATCGCGACCCTGCCGGGCGTCACCGCCAGGAAGGGCGACGTGCTTGACCAGGCCGGGCTTGCCGCGCTCTGGGCCGGGCATGACGCCGCCGTCAGCTCCGTCCACTTCCTGGCCAGCGATCCCCTCAAGCTGATCGGCGCCGCCAGGGATTCGAAGGTTGGCCGTTACCTTGTGGTCGGCGGGGCCGGCAGCCTCGAGGTCGCCCCGGGTGTCCGCCTGGTCACGACGCCGAACTTTCCGGCCCAGTACAAGGCTGAGGCCGAGAAGGGCGCCGCCTTCCTGGACCTGCTCGGCCAGGAAAAGGAGCTGAACTGGACCTTCCTGTCGCCGTCCGCCCTGTTCGTCGAGGGCGAGCGGACCGGAAAGTTCCGTCTCGGGACCGATCAGCTGCTGAGCGATTCCGACGGCAAGAGCTGGATCAGCTTCCCCGATTTCGCAGTTGCACTCGTCGACGAGATCGAGCGCCCTTCGCACCTGCGTAAGCGCTTCACGGTCGGCTATTGAGGTGTTCGGCCACCCCTTCGGCCGGGGCCGATAACTTTGCCTGTGCAAGGCTTTGGGGGCGGCCCTTGCCGCCCCCCGCAAGATATTGTCTGTCACATGTCATCGCTATATAAGGCGCCGCGCGGAGGGGAATTTCCTCCGTCTGACAGGGACATGGTTGCCTTTGGAAAAGCTGAAGAACTACCGGCCGTCTGAAAAAGAGCCTTTCATGAATGAGCGGCAGCGCGATTATTTCCGCGCCAAGCTGCTGGCCTGGAAGGACGAGATCCTCCGAGAATCGAAGATCACGCTGCAGACGTTGCAGGAAGAGAACGTCAATCACCCCGACCTCGCCGATCGGGCCTCCTCCGAGACCGATCGGGCGATCGAACTGCGCGCCCGCGACCGTCAGCGCAAGCTGATCTCCAAAATCGATGCCGCCCTCCAGCGCATCGAGGACAATACCTACGGCTATTGCGAAGAGACCGGTGATCCGATCTCGCTGAAGCGGCTCGAAGCCCGCCCGATCGCAACGCTGTCGGTGGAGGCGCAGGAGCGTCACGAGAAGCGCGAGAAGGTCTATCGCGACGAGTAGGGGTGGCTGACCGCCACGGATGATTGATACCGGCGCGCACGCCCTGTATGTTCGCGCCGCCATGATGACACGCACTCTCAACATCGCCTCGGTGTTCTTCCTGGGCTGATCCCGCTTTCCGCGAGGAAGCGCTGATCATCAGTTCCGTCGGCGTCGCCCGGCGGGATTCCAGTGAACCGAATGAGCCGGCCGGGTTCCGCATGACGCGGACCGACGATGGCTGGCGACAGCTTGAGAGACAACAATCATGACCGATCGAGACGACGCGCGTGCGCTTGAGCCCGCGCAAATCCAGCAATTCATCGAACAGGGCTTTGTCAGGATCGACAACGCCTTTCCCCGCGCGCTCGCTGAGCAGGGCCGTGCCATCCTGTGGCGCGATCTGCCGTGCAGCGAGCACGATCCGTCGACCTGGACGCGCCCGGTGATCCGGCTGTCCGGCTATGGCGGTCCGCTATTTCGAGAGATCGCCAACACGCCGGTGCTGCATCGCGCGTTCGACCAGTTGGTCGGGGTGGGACGCTGGCGGCCGCGCAAGGATATTGGCGGCACCTTTCCGGTGCGCTTTCCGCATCCGGACGATCCCGGCGATGCCGGCTGGCATATCGATCTCAGCTTTCCCGGCGAGGATTGCGACCCCAATGAACGGCACGATTATTCGGCGTGGCGAGCCAACATTGTCTCGCGCGGGCGCGCGTTGCTGATGTTGTTCCTGTTCTCCGATGTCGGCGAGCGCGACGCACCGACCCGGATCAGGGTCGGCTCGCACATGCCGATGGCGCGCTACCTGGCGCCGGCGGGTGAGGCGGGCCGCGCGCGGATGGTGCTCGATGACATGGGCGCCGATTGTGAGATCGCGCTTGCGACGGGCGAGGCGGGCACCGTCTACCTCTGCCATCCGTTCCTGGTGCACGCGGCGCAGATGCATCGCGGAAAATCACCACGCTTCATGGCGCAGCCGGATCTCCCTCCGGCCGAACCATACCGGCTCGAACGCGCCGATGGTGACTATTCACCGGTCGAGATCGCGATCCGGCTGGCGCTGGGAAGGATCGACGCAGGATAGGCGCGGCACGGTAGCGCGCTTGTCATCGAGCCTCCGGAGTGGTGAATTGCAGGGAACAAGCCACAACGGAGGCGGCGCCGATGGATAAAATTGTTTCGGCCGCGAAGGCGATCGCTGCGGCCCGCCGCAATCATGCGGCGCTGAAGGCGCTCGGCGCCGACATCGTTCCGCAGGACGAGGCCGAGGGCTATCAGGTGCAGCGCGCGCTGCACGATCTGCTGCAGCCGCAGGTCGGCAGCCTGGTCGGCTACAAGATCGGCTGCACCAGCGCGGTGATGCAGGACTATATCAAGATCCCGCACCCCTGCGCCGGTGGCGTGTTTGAGAAGGTCGTGCATGAGAGCGGCGCGAAGCTCGCCGCCGGCGACTATGTCCATGTCGGCGTCGAATGCGAGATCGCGGTGCGGCTGAAGCGCGACCTTGCTCCCGGCGAAGCGCCGTTCACCGCCGAATGGGTCGCGGAAGCCGTCGAGGCCTATCATCCCGCGATCGAGATCGTCGACGACCGCTATGTGAAATGGGAGACGCTGGGCGCGCCGACGCTGATCGCCGATGATTTCTTCGCCGCCGGCTGCGTGCTCGGCAAGGCCGTGCCGCGGATGTCGGTGCCTGATCTGCGGGAGGTGGTCGGCCGCGCCATCATCAACGGCAAGGAGGCGAGCCGCGGCACCGGCGCCGACGTGCTCGGCCATCCCCACAATGCGTTGGCCTGGCTCGCCAATCATCTCGCCGCCGAGGGAAGGGGATTGCACGCCGGCCAGATCGTGCTGACCGGCAGCCTCGTCAAGACGATATGGCTGAAAGCGGGGGATGAGGTGGTGATGGAGCTGGAAGGATTAGGCAAAGTTTCGGCGACGTTTGCTTGAGCTTGTCGTCCCGGCGAAGGCCCGGCCTTCGCCGGGACGACACTGAGTTATTGTTGGTCACCACCGCACTTCTGCACGGTGTCGTCCCAGAGACCTCTCACCGCGGCGAACGGCACCGTGAGCCGCGCATATTTGCGCTTGAACCAGACGCCGACCTCGAAGCGGTCGTCTTTCACCACCAGATGGTCGAACTCGTATTGCAGGACGATGGTCATCTCGTCCGGATATTTCTCGATGAGATAACCGGGCATCTTCACGCCGTCGGTCCTGGTCGCGAAGGTGACGTGGACCGGCCGATCCTCCGTGGCATGGCGGAGCGAGACCGCCATTTCGACGCGATCGGCGGTCGCGCTGCAGGGCTCGGCGTTTGCGCGGGTGATCAACGAGGCCGCTGCCAGGACAACGAGCAGCCATGTCACGATCATCCCACCCGCGCGCATCCTGCCACTCCAAGTCACCAGCCATGTCACCTGCCATGGTTCAGTGGCCGCGAGCAGCGAGGAGGTTCAAGCGGGCGGACGATTTGCATCCGTGACGATGTCGACCTTGCCGTCGGCCAGGCGGTAGATGCCGCCGACGATCCGAAGCTTGCCCTGGTCGACGGCCGCGTTGAGGATCGGCGTCGCCGACCGCAGCTTGGCGACGTTGTCGATCACGTTCTGCCTGATCGCATTGGCGAGGCGGTCGCCTGACTTGCCTTCGCTGGCCTTCACCGCCGGCGCGAGCGCGCTGACCAGCGACGGCAGATGGCCGGGCAGGGTGGTGTTGTCCTTCAGCGACTTGATGGTGGCGTCGATCGCGCCGCAGCTGTCATGGCCGAGCACCATGAACAGCGGTGTATTCAGCACCGCGTGGGCGTATTCCAGGCTCGCGATGGTCTCATCGCTGGCAAAATTGCCGGCGAGGCGGCAGACGAACAGATCGCCGCGGGCGCTGTCGAAGGCATATTCCGGCGCGATCCGCGAATCCGCGCAGCTCAAAATACCGGCAAAGGGATTCTGCCCGCCGGCCAGCGCCTCGCGCTCATGCTTGAAATCGTGCCGTCGCGACACGCCCTCGATATAGCGCGCATTGCCCTTCATCAGCCGGTCCAGCGCGTCCGCCGGCGACAGCACGTTCTGCGGCTTCGGCGGCGGCTTTGTCTCTTTTGCCAGTGCTGACGATGCGAAGGCGGTGCTCGCCGCGAAGCTGACAGCGCCGGCGAGGAAGTGGCGACGCGAGGAGGGGCGGGCAGACGCTTCGCAGAGCTGGCACATGACAGGTCTCCGTGTGATGAGGAAGCAGCGAGAAGTTGTATGCCATGGTGATGCTTCGCTGCAATGACGGCGTCAGCGCCGTAGGGTGGGCAAAGGCGCGCTTGCGCCGTGCCCACCATTCCCAGCGTGCTCGTGATGGTGGGCACGCTGACGCTTTGCCCACCCTACGCATTCGGCAAATGTTCGCGCCTACGCCATGGTGTGCACGATCACCGGACCCGCCACCGCGCTCGCCTGGCCATCCAGCAGCGGTCCGAGATTCTGGTCGATCCAGGCCAGCGCGCGGCGGTTGGCTTCGTCGGCGCCGGCATGGTTGTTGAAGATGCTGATCGCGGTCACGGTGTCATCGCCGGCATAGACGACGTAATAGGCCATGAAGCCGTCGACATCGCTGATGATCGGGATCGCACCGTCCTTGATCCGGCGCGCGAGTTCTTCGGCGGTGCCAGCTTTTGCCTTGGCCTGACGGATGGCGGCATACATGGGATCCTCCTTCCGGCTGCGGATGTTGCGCGGAGGCGGCCGGTCGGGATCGTCGGCAGCTTCGCGGCATTCACCGGCGGCGACATGCGGGCAGGATCGGGCGCGGGCAACTCCTGCTGCAGGAACAGCGTGGCCTCGAAACGGATGTCGGGCGCCTGCCTTGCCGCGCCGGCGCAGATGGCGGTGGTGCCCTTGAACTGACCGGTCAGCAGGGCCTCGACCTCGTCGCAGCCGAACACGGTGGTCGGGCCGGCGGAATGCCGTCGCGTCGTCAGCGTGGCCGTGAAATTGTCGCCGTCGACATCGTAGCTGCCGCCATAGGCGAACATGCAGTCGCCGCCGGAGATCTTGCCATCAGCGAGATGGACGATCCCGGTACCTTCACCGTGCATCGTCCGAAACCAGACCGCGTAGTCGCCGTCTCTGTACATGGAGGAAATTTCATACCGGAAAATTCAATGTGCACTACCTAAGGTGCAGTGCATATAAACTCCAGCGTGTATTGGAACGACAGTTAACGATCACGAAAAGCAGTCCGAAAATTTGTTGGAAACGATCACGGCCCTCGCCAGGGGAGCTGGCGAGGGCCGTGTTGGTACACCGCGTCGCGCCTAGGTTCGCGACGAGATGTGGGAGCTGGTGAGAAAGGCTAGAACGGCAGCAGCACGTCCATGACCTGTTGGCCGTAGCGCGGCTGTTGCACGTCGGTGATCTGGCCGCGGCCGCCATAGGCGATGCGGGCCTGCGCGATCTTCGAGGAGTCGATGGTGTTGTCGCTCTGGATGTCCTCGGGCCGCACGATGCCGGCGACGATCAACTCGCGGATTTCGAAGTTGACGCGGATCTCCTGCTTGCCCTCGACCACGAGGTTGCCGTTCGGCAGCACCTGGGTGACGACGGCGGCAACGTTGGTCTGCAATGCTTCCTGGCGGTTCACCGAACCCTTGCCGTCGCTGGACGCACTGGAGTCGGCGGTCAGGATGCGGCCGGGCAGGATCTTGTTGGCCTGCGTGATGGTCTGCGAGCCGAGGAAATTGGTGATGCCGGAATCTTCCGAATTGGTGCGGCTGCGCTGCGTCTCGTTGGCGATCGCGGCCTTGTCGGTGAAGTTCACCGTAATGGTCAGGATGTCGCCCATCCGCGCGGCGCGCTGGTCCTTGAAGAAGGCGCGGGACCCGTTGCGCCACAGCGAGTTCGGGCTGTAGGAGGCCACCTCCGGCTTCGGCATCGGCATCTGCACCGGCTTGTAGCCGGGCTGCGTGGTCGGATTGTCGATCGACGACAGCTTCGGCTGCTCGCCGATCTGGGAGAGACGATCGATCGACGAGCAACCGCTGGCGATTGTCCCGAGCGCGAACAGCGCTCCGGCCAGGATGAGGCGGTTGATACGGTAAGCGTACATGAACATTACTCGGCGTTGGGTGCGACTGAACTCAGTTTGACGGGGGCTGCGGGTTCGGCGGCGGCGACGGGTTCGCGCGGCGTCGGCGCGGTGATGGTGACTTCGCCGCGGCCGGTGACGACGCCGGAGATGATGCGCTTGGACTGCAAATTCATCACGCTGACGGCATCGCCCTCGGCGCCGCCTTCCATCGCCTTGCCGCGGATCGTGAGGTAGAGGCTGGCTGAGCGGTAGATCAGCGTCACGCTCTGATCGCGGGTGACGAGGTCGGGCTTGACGAGGTCGCCGGCGCGCATCGCCTGGCCGGCGCGAAGCTGGCGCCGGGCCTGCATGCCGATCACGCTCTCGCGGCCCGCGGCGTCGTTGCCGACCTCGGATTTCGGGCGGCGCTCGACCATCACGTCGGAGGCCTTGATGATTTCTCCACGCTCGATCGTGCGTGCCAGCACGGCGGCTTCGAGCGTTTCGATCGCGGTGCCGGTGAAGCGCAGCTTGAGCGGTGCGGTGCCGTTCTCGTTGGCGATCTCGAACGTGACGTCGAAGCGGGTGTTGCGCGGCTCGTAGCGCACCGCGACCGGCGTCATCGCGCCGTTGTTGCTGGCGTCGAGCTTCATGTCGCCGGTATCGCGATCGAAAGTGAGGGTGAGGTTGGCGGCGTCGCCAAGGCCGTGGCGGCGCTCCAGCGCGCGGGCGACCTGCTGCTCGATCTCCCTGGTGTCGAGCGTGCGCGCCAGCCGCGTCACCGTGATCTCCTTGAGATCGCGGGTGTCGACGCCGATCACCTGGCGGGCGCGCAGCGTGTTGATGACCTGCGCGACCGGCAGCGTGCCGGTGGTGCCGAGATCGGGCGCGCGGTAGACCGCGATGGTCGCCGCCGGGCCGGCATTGTCGACGAGGTCGCCGACCCGCACGATCTCGCCGGTGACCGAGACATTGGCGCGCAGCGCCGGCACCGCGATGGTGTCGGCCGCGCGCTGTGCGAGCGCCGATGTGGCGGTCACCGCGAGCAGGGCGAGCGCTGTGAGGAATGGGCGGGCGATCATCGACATCATCCTCAGCGGAACAGGTTGGAGGTGGACTGCATCATCTGGTCGGCAGCGGAGACCACCTTGGCGTTCATCTCGTAGGCGCGTTGGGCTGCGATCAGATCGGAGATTTCCGAGACCACCTCGACGTTGGCCTGTTCGAGGTTGGACTGCTGCATGTCGCCATAGCCGTCGGTGTTGGCGATGCCGTCCTGCGGCGTGCCGGAGGCCGGCGTGTCGGTGAAGAGGTTGTCGCCGATCGGCTGCAGGCCGGCCTTGTTGATGAAGCGGGTCAGGCCGATCTGGCCGAGCGTGGTCGAGGTGGTCGAGCCCGGCAGCGTCACCGAGACCTGGCCCTGGCTGTTGATGGTGATGCCGGATGCGTTCTGCGGGATCGTGATCGTCGGCTGCACCGGGTTGCCCTGGGCGTTGACGATGCGGCCCTGCGCGTCCATCTGGAACGAACCGTCGCGGGTATAGGCGTAGGTGCCGTCGGGCATCTGGATCTTGAAGAAGCCTTCGCCGCGGATCGCGATGTCGAGATCGTTGCCGGTGGTCGACAGCGTGCCCTGGGTCATCAGCCGCGGCGTGCCGACGGTTTTCACGCCGCCGCCGAGGTCGATGCCCATCGGCAGGATGGTGCCCTGATCGGAAGCCTGCGCGCCGACGCGGCGCACATGGTCGTAGATCAGGTCCTGGAACGCGGCGCGCTGCTTCTTGTAGCCGGTGGTGCGCAGGTTCGCGATGTTGTTGGAGATCACCTGGACGCTCAGCTCCTGAGCGGCCATGCCGGTGGCGGCGGTGTAGAGTGCACGCATCGGTCTAGCTCCTTATCAGGCCGGAACGTCGGCGAGTTTTTCGATCGCCGACTTGTGCAGGTCGCTCTGGTTCTGCAGCATCGAGGCGATCTGGCTGTAGGTCCGCGTGATCTCGATCATGCGGCCCATCTCGACGACGGAATTGACGTTTGATTTCTCGATAAAGCCCTGGCGCAGCTTCGAGGTGGTGTCGGGGGTGGCTGCGCTGCCGGCGGGCGCGGAATAGAGGTTGCCGCCTTCCTTCAGCAGGCTCTGCGCCTGGGCGAAGGAGACCATGCGGAGCTTGCCGCGGATCGAGTCGATCCGGCTGGTGCCCTCGAGCACGCTGACATTGCCGTCGGCGGCGATGTTGATCGCCTTGTCGGTCGGCTGGAACACGATCGGGCCGGAATTGCCGAGCACCTGGTAGCCGCTCGTGGTGACGAGCTGACCCTGGTTGTTGATCTGCAGGTTGCCGTCGCGGGTGTAGCGCTCGCCGGCCGGCGTCTGCACCACCAGGAAGGCCTTGCCGTCGATCGCGACGTCGAGCGGGTTCTTGGTCTCTTCGGTGCCGCCGGGGGTGAAATCGTGGAAAGTGGCGCGGTCCTGCACGAAGGAGATGCGGCGGTCCGCCGGCACGAAATTGTCCTCGTGCGCGTTGGTCGCCAGATATTCCTGGAACATCGACCGGTCGGCCTTGTAGCCGTTGGTATTGATGTTGGCGATGTTGTTGGCGACGACATCCATCTGTCGTTCCAGCACCACCTGCCGTGATAGTCCGACCAGAAGCGTATTCTGCATCGGTGGTTCTCCCCTTGTGAGGTGATCCGGTGCAGGGCTCTCCCAAGCTCGGCGTCCGGATCGGCGTAAACCTTTGGGCTCTCCCAAGCCGTCGGGTTCGCCGTCTTCTCAGCGAAAGCCGTGCCAAGTCGGAATTTTGTTTGGTTTGAATGACTTAGGTGTTCGGCGGGGGCCCGACAGGGGCGGCAGAAAGGTCTTGTTGACTATGTTTGCCCGGCAGTTTTTTCCTAGTTGGACGGTAATCCTAAGCTTCCGTTAACCATTCTTACCCTAGCGTTGCCATCGTAGTAGGGCGCGTGTGCGCCGGCGGCCTTTGTATCGCGTCTGAAAGCCAAAGCTGGAGCAACCGCGTTCGCATCCTTCATATTTGAAGCGGGCGGGCGATGGCGGACGAGGACAAGGCGGAAGGCGGCGAGGGCGAGGCCGCTCCGAAGAAGGGCAAGCTCAAGCTGATCATTGCCGCCGTCGGTTTCCTCGCCATCCTCGGCGGTGGCGCTGGCTGGTTCTTCTTCATGCGCGGCGGCCACGGCGAGGAGCATCACGCCGAAGCGCCACCCCCGAAGCCGCCATCCTTCGTCGAAGTCCCGGACATGCTGGTCAATCTGGTCGGCGGGCCCGGCGAGCGCGTGCAGTATCTCAAGCTGAAGCTCGTGCTCGAGGTCAAGGAAGAGAAGCAGGTCGAGGCGATCAAGCCGGCGCTGCCGCGCGTCACCGACCTGTTCCAGACCTACATGCGCGAGCTGCGCCCGAGTGATCTCAACGGCTCGGCCGGCCTGTTCCGGCTGAAGGAAGAGCTGACCAAGCGCGTCAACTCGGCGGTGGCGCCCAACCAGGTGAGCGCCGTGCTGTTCAAGGAAGTCGTGATCCAGTGACGGGGCAGGTTTAAGGCCATGGCCGGCAACGACCAGATGGACCAGGATGCCATTGCGGCGCAATGGGAAGCCTCGCTCGACTCCGAGGATCCCGCAGCGGCCGCAGAAGAGGCCGCCAAGAACGAACTCTCCGAGTCCATGGCGCTGCAATGGGCGGCGATGGTCGAGGACGGCAGCCGCGACTTCGGCGGCAAGGCCAGCAACGGCGAGCGCGTGCTGTCGCAGGAGGAGATCGACAATCTCCTCGGCTTCACCGTCGGCGACGTCAATCTCGACGACCATTCGGGCATTCGCGCCATCATCGATTCCGCGATGGTGTCCTACGAGCGTCTGCCGATGCTCGAAATCGTGTTCGACCGCCTGGTGCGGTTGATGACCACGAGCTTGCGCAATTTCACCTCCGACAACGTCGAAGTCTCGCTCGACCGCATCACCTCGGTGCGGTTCGGTGACTACATGAACTCGATCCCGCTGCCGGCGGTGCTCAGCGTGTTCAAGGCCGAGGAGTGGGAAAACTTCGGGCTCGCCACCGTCGATTCCAACCTGATCTATTCCATCATCGACGTGCTGCTCGGCGGCCGCCGCGGCCAGACCCAGCTGCGCATCGAGGGCCGGCCCTACACCACGATCGAGACCAACCTGGTCAAGCGCCTCGTCGAGGTGGTGCTGGCCGATGCCGAGCAGGCGTTCCGGCCGCTGTCACCGGTGACCTTCTCGATCGATCGTCTGGAGACCAATCCGCGCTTTGCCGCGATCTCGCGTCCTGCCAACGCCGCGATCCTGGTGCGCCTGCGCATCGACATGGAAGACCGCGGCGGCAATGTCGAGCTGCTCTTGCCCTATGCGACCATCGAGCCGATCCGGCCGGTGCTGTTGCAGATGTTCATGGGCGAAAAATTCGGCCGCGATCCGATCTGGGAAGGGCATTTCGCCACGGAAGTCGCGCAGGCCGAGATCGCCGTCGATGCCGTGCTGTATGAGGCCGACATTCCGCTGAAGCAATTGATGAAGCTGAAGGTCGGCGACACCTTGCCGCTCGACATCCGCGCCGACTCGCTGGTGTCGGTGCGCTGCGGCGACGTCACGCTGACGGAAGGGCGGATGGGCCGCGTCGGCGACCGCGTCGCGATCCGCGTCACCAAGAATTTGCGCAAACCTCAGACCACCTTCGCGATGTTCGAGAAGGCCGACGAGCAGACCAAGATGATGGAGGCCCCATGAGTCACGTGCTTGGATTAGCGATCGAGAGCCTGGTCGCCGTGCTTCTGATGCTCACGATCGGCTATTGCTGGCTGCTCAACAAGCGCCTGCAGCGGCTGAAGGCCGACGAGCATTCGCTGAAGGCGACGATTGCCGAGCTGATCACCGCGACCGAGATCGCCGAGCGCGCGATCGGCGGGCTGAAGCACACCGTGCGCGACGTCAACGAAAATCTCGGCAGCCAGCTCACCGCGGCGACGCAGATGTCGGCGCATCTGAAGGGCCAGCTCGCCGAGGGCGACAATGTGGTGCGTCGCCTCTCCAAGATCGCGATGGCGGCGCGGCCCGCCGAGCCCGCGATGGCGCCGGCACCGGCTCCCGCTCCCTCGCCGAAACTCTCTGCGGCGAAAGCGGTCGCCGCCGCCGCTGAAGCCTTCTCCGAGCGCCGGAGGGCCAACGGCCTCGCTGCATGAAAACGTTCCGTGACATCAGGGTCATTCCCGTCGTCCTGGTCGCGATCTTCGGCCTGATGGTTCTGAAGATCGCCGGCCTCGTGCTCGATGGCGGCTATGTGTTCGACTACGATCCGCAGTCGACCAAGTCGTCATGGGCCCAGGAGACGTTCAATTTCCCCGGTGGCAACAAGAGCGCGACCGTCGAAGCGAAGCCGAGAAGCGAGTCCGGACTGAGGCTCAAGGGTGATCCCGCCGACATCACGGGCTCCGTGCACGGCAAGGAAGAGAAGAAGGAAGAGCCGAAGCCCGCCGCCAGCAACGAGCCGCCGCCGAAGCCGGACGGCGTCGTCGTCAACATGGATCAGCCGCCGCAGGTCTCGGCGTCCGAGCGCGCCATCCTGGAGCGGCTGCAGGCGCGCCGCCAGGAGCTCGAGCAGCGCGCGCGCGAGGTCGAGATCCGCGAGAGCCTGTTGAAAGCTGCCGAGAAGCGCATCGAATCCAAGGTCGAGGAAGCCAAGGCCAACGACGCCAAGGCGGGCGCTGCCGCGGCCGCCAAGGCCGAAGCCGACGCTGCCCGCTTCAAGGGCATCGTCACGATGTACGAGAATATGAAGCCGAAGGACGCGGCGAAAGTGTTCGACCGGCTGGAGATGGGCGTGCTCTATGAGATCGCCTCGCAGATCCAGCCGCGCAAGATGTCCGACATCCTCGGCCTGATGCAGCCGGAGGCCGCCGAGCGGCTGACCGTCGAGCTCGCCCGAAGAGCCAGTGGCGACAAGTCGCAGGTCGAGGCGGAACTGCCGAAAATCGAAGGCAAGATGCTGGCGCCCAAGACGAATTAGCGCATGACCCGGAAAAGTGTGAAGCGGTTTTCCGAAAAGGTCATGCGCCAACAATGACCTAAGGCGCGATTCCTCGCGATTTAGTTTCGTATTTAACAAGTCCTTAAGCCAGCCAATCCAAGATCAGCCACGTGGGCGAGGGCATCTCGCGCCAGGTTTTATTGAGGTCCGAGAAGACGTTTCGAGATGGCGCGAACGGCTGCCGCTGGAACATGGTCGCAAGGCCGCGCATGGGCGCGGGCTGCCCGGTCATGCGCGCTCGTCTTCGGCCTGATCCTCACCAGCGTTTCCGTCCCGACTGCCGCGCGCGCCGATGATCCGGTCCCGGGCGTGGCGACCTTCTCCTCGGCCGGCGGCTTCGCCCGCCTGATGTTCAAGCTCAAGGAAGACGTCGAGTCCGAGGTCACGACCGCCGGCCAGATCATCGTGATCCGCTTCAAGCGCCCGGTCGACATCTCCGTCGACAAGCTGTCGGACGCGGTGCCCGACTATGTCGGCTCGGCGCGGCGCGATCCCGACGGATCGGCGATCCGCCTGTCGCTGCAGCGGCGGGTGACGGTCAACACCATGACCGCGGGCGAGCGCATCTATGTCGACTTCCTTCCCGACACCTGGAAGGGCCCGCCGCCGTCGCTGCCGCAAGACGTGATCAAAGAGCTGTCGGAGCGCGCCCGCAACGCCGAGCGGCTGCTGCGCGCGCAGCGCGCCGCCGATCTCGCCAAGAAGAGGCCGCCGGTGCGGGTGCGCGCGCTGGTGCAGCCGACCTTCGTGCGCTTCGTGTTCGAGGTGCCCGATGGCGTCGGCGTCAATTCGGTGCTCAACGAGCAGAAGCTGACATTGTCGTTCAACGCGCCGCTGGCGTTCGATCTCGCGGATGCCAAGATCGCAGCACCTCCCAATGTCGCCTCCATCAATGCGCGCGGCGACGCCGACACCTCGGCGGTCGACATGAGCCTGATCGGCGACGTCGATGTGCATTCGTTCCGCGACGAGAAGAACTACATCGTCGACGTCGCCTTCCAACAGAATGACCAGCCGCAGCCGGCCGCCGCGGGCCACGGACCGGCGCCGGCAAAGTCGTCGTCGCTGCCGGCCGTGCGCGGCAAGCTGAAAGAGGCGATGTCGCTGCAGCAGCCCGCGACGATCCCGCCGGCGACGTCGGAAACCATCGCCGAGCAGGCAAAGATCGAGATCAAGCCCGAGGCGGCCAAACCTGAAGCCGCAAAACCTGCGCCGGCCGAGCAGGCTGCGACCGAAGCTGCGCCGGTCGCCGAAAAGCCCGTCGTGGCGGAGAAGGCGGCTGAGAAGCCTGCGCCGGAAGTAGCGCCAACGGCTGCCGAGATGCCGACCGCGCCTGTCGCCAAGAACGCGGCCGCCGCCGGCGAGAATCCCGCCGAAGCAAAGCAGGCCGCGGCGACCGAAGCCGCGCCCGTCAAGGAGACGCCGGCGCCCGTTGCCGAAGCCGCGCCGAAAGCAAAGCCGGCCGCATCAGAAGCATCGTCCATCGCAAAGCCCGCCGGCAAGGCGGCCACCGTCGATGCGCAGCGCGACAGCGACGGCTTGCGCGTCACCTTCTCGTTCTCTGGCCCGGCGCCGGCCGCTTTGTTCCGCCGCGCCGATACGGTGTGGATGGTGTTCGACACGCTCGAAACCATCGATGTCGATCCGATCCGCGCCAAGGGCGGCGCGATCATGGCCGATGTCAGCCGCGTGCCGCTGGAGAAAGGGCAGGCGGTGCGCTTCCGCCTCAACCGTCCGCAGATGCCCTCGCTGGAAAGCGACGACCGCTCGCGCGGCATCAGCTGGACGCTGACCTTTGCCGACCGCGTGCAGAAGCCGCCGCTGCCGTTGTCGGTGGTGCGCAACATCACCGATCCCGCGCTCGCCAATGTCAGCGTGCCCCTTGCCAATCCCGGCCAGCTGCACCGGCTGGTCGATCCCGATGCCGGCGACACGCTGCTGGTCGTCACCGCGCCGCCGCCGACCCGCGGCCTGATCAAGCGGCAGGATTTCGTCGAGCTGTCGCTTCTGGAGTCGATCCACGGCCTCGTGGCGGTGCCGAACTCCGACGACGTCAAGGCCGAGGTCGGCGCCGACAAGGTGATGCTGGGCCGGCCGGGCGGGCTGACGCTGTCGTCGGCCGACGTCGCGGCCGAGCGCGCCACCGCGGCGGTGCGTCCGCTGTTCGACGTCGACGAGTGGCGCAAGAACAAGGCGGAGACGTTCCTGCCGCGGCTCGACAGCTTGATCAACGCTACCTCTGCTGTCAACGCCGAGCAGCTGCCGCAGGCGCGGCTCGATCTCGCCAATTTCTACATGGCGCGCGGCATGTATGAGGAGGCGCATGCGGTCGCCAATCTGATCCTGTCGGAGAGCAAGCGCGGCTCCGAGGAGCCCGCGGTGGTGATGGTGCATGCCGTCTCCAGCATGCTGATCGGCAAGCCGGCTGCTGCGCTGAAGGACCTCGCCAATCCCGTGATCGGCAACGGCTATGATTCCCAGCTCTGGAAGGCGCTGGCTTTCGCGCGCCAGGGCAAGTGGGCCGATGCGCGCGAGAAATTCAAGAACGCCGAGTTCTCGGTGGCGACGCTGCCGGCCGACCTGCAGCGCATCATCTCGATGGACTCGATGAAGGCCTCGCTCGAGGTCAAGGACTATGCGGGGGCCTCGAGGCGCAAGAGCGAGCTCGATGTGATCGGCGTGCCCGCCGAGATCAAGCCGGCCGTGGCGGTGCTGCGCGGGCGGCTGGCCGAGGCGCTCGGCCAGGAGAAGGACGCGCTCGACGCCTACCGCTACGCCGCGTTCTCGCCGGATCGCCAGGCCGCGGCCGAAGGCAAGCTGCTCGAAACCCTGCTGCGGCAGAAGCGCGGCGAGATCGGCCAGACCGAGGTGCTGAAGGAGCTCGAGCTGCTGGCGATGATGTGGCGCGGCGACACCATCGAATTGAAGACGCTATCCGTGCTGGCAAAGATCTACTCCGACACCGGTCGCTACGCCGACGCCTTCGCCGCCACCCGCGCCGCGACGCGGCTGCAGCCGAACTCGCCGGAATCGCGCCAGGCGCAGGATGCGGCGTCCGCGCTGTTCGTGCAGCTGTTCCTCGGCCCCAAGGGCGACGAGTTGCCGCCGATCGACGCGCTCGGCACCTTCTACGAATATCGCGAGCTGACGCCGATCGGCCGTCGCGGCGACGAGATGATCCGCCGTCTCGCCGACCGCCTCGTCAGCGTCGATCTGCTCGACCAGGCCGCCGACCTGCTGCAGTACCAGGTCGACAAGCGCCTCGAAGGCTCGGCGCGCGCGCAGGTCGCTGCCCGGCTCGCGATGGTCTATCTGACCAACCGCAAGCCCGACCGCGCCATCGCCGCGCTGCGTTCGACCCGCATCGCCGATCTCTCCGGCGAGCTGCGTCAGCAGCGGCTGCTGCTGGAGGCGCGGGCGCAGAGCGACGTCGGCCGCCACGATCTCGCGCTCGACATCATCTCCAATCTGACCGGCCGCGAGGCGATCCGTCTGCGCTCCGACATCTACTGGGCGTCGCGACGCTGGCGCGAAGCCTCCGAGCAGATCGAGCTTTATTACGGCGACCGCTGGCGCGACTTC
Organism: Bradyrhizobium jicamae; assembly: GCF_018130695.1. Classification (GTDB taxonomy): domain Bacteria; phylum Pseudomonadota; class Alphaproteobacteria; order Rhizobiales; family Xanthobacteraceae; genus Bradyrhizobium; species Bradyrhizobium jicamae_B. Next base: position 174,695 of record NZ_JAFCJX010000013.1, read on the forward strand.
GCGCCGCTCAATGCGGGCGAGAAGGCTGACGTGATCCGCGCCGTGGTCGGTTACGCCCTTGCCGAGGACGCGATCGGCCTGTCGCGGTTCCGCGAAAAGTATTCGCCGCTGATGTCGGGCGAGGCCGATCGTCTCGCCTTCGACGCCGCGAGCAAGCCGGTGGCGACGAGCAGCGCCGAATTCGCCGACATCGCGAAGATGGCGGCCAGGGTCGACACGCTCGACGGCTTCCTGCGCGAGATGAAGGCCCGCTTCCCCGACGCCGCCACCGCCCGCGCGCCGCTCGTTGATCCGGTCTCGACCGGTTCCCTGCCGGAGATCAGCCGGGCCGATCCCGTGCCGTCGCTGCCGCAGATCAAGGGTGAGCGCCGCGCTGCTGCGCGGTAGGCATGATCCGGAAAAGTGTGAAGCGGTTTTCCGAAAAGATTATGCCGAAACAAAGAGCTAAAGCGCGCGCGCTTTAGACCACTCGACAGACGCCGGCCAAATCGGCAACCTTGGCATCAACCAGAAATGCCGGGGAGATGTTGCGACCATGAGCAAGCCGATCAAGACTGAAGCCGAACTCATCGGGATGGCGCGCGCCGAGCTCAAGGCGCATGCCGACGGACCCGACGGCTTCGATATCTCCATCATCCGCGACGGCGACAGCTGGGAGTTCCGCGCCAGCGCCGACGCGGCCACGGTGGCAAAGCCCGGCTATCCCGAATCCGTCGCGATGCTGGTGCAAATCGGCGATCACCTCAGCAAGCAGTATGACGTGAAAGGGTAGGGCCAGAACGGCGGCCGGGCTACCGCATTTGCCTGAGCAATGTCTGCGCTTCGTCGATCTCAGGGAGATCGCGCTCCCTGTCAAAATCGCGGAGCACCGGCGTGAGTAGTTCGGATGCTGCCGCCGTTCGATCATATCTGACGTAAAGGCGCGCAAGTCCAAGGGCGCTGCGCAGCTCGAAAGTCTTGGTCTGTTGGTGCCGGGCAATTTCCAGCGCTTGATGAAAGGCCTCTTCGGCGGCGGGAATGTTCGACGGTTCGCTCCTCGACAAAAGGTCACCACGAACACGATGCAGTTCGGCATCCAGCCAATGCTGGCCGGTCTGCTCCGCCCAGCCGATCAGATTTCTCAGGATATCGAGGCCCGTCTCGCGTTGCCCCGCCTCTGCGTTCGCCAGCGCAACGTGCATTCCCCAAAACGGCTCACAGAGGTAGCAGTCATTTTCGTGAAGGAGCGCCCAGCCTCGCTGCATGTCCGCGAGTCCTTCCATTCGGTCGCCGGTGCGCCACTTTGCCAGGCCGCTCAAGTGCGTGCCGGCGGCCACATACAGCGGCATCGCGTGGTCGCGGGCGAGGGCAAGGATTGTCTCTGCTGCTTCCAGCATGCCTCCGCGCAGCCCTTCGAAAACGGCGCCGTGAACGAGCGCATTGACTTGAGCAAGCGCACGCTTTTCGCCGGGGGCACTCACCGCCTCCGCGGCGAGCCAGCGCGATCGTTCGATCTTGCCAAGCGGCCAAAGCACCAGAGCAAGAAACCTCTTGATGACGGACGGCAGGTCGAGCGTCGATGCCTTGAAGATCGCGGGATTTGGCTCGGCATCGTAGACCGCGAGAGCTTGCTCGAGATGCAGCCTGGCGTTCAGGTACTCGCCTCCGAACCAGGCGGTCACGCCGCTGGCGTAATGCGCGATGATTGAAGCTAGCGGCGAGTCCGGTCGCCGGTCGGCGGTGCTCGCTATTGCCGCTGCCAACTCTCGCATCGGCGCGAGCTCGCCGTGAGTCAGGCTGGCATTGAACAGGCCCGACTGGATCGGCGCCAGTTCAAAGGGATCATTGATGTCGGCGGCGATCTGTCGAGCGCGCGTCCATGCGGCCACGGTTTCGGGGGCGCTGTGTCCGAGGCTGCCCCGCAGCGCACGGCCATACGCGATTTGAAGATGCAGCCGGTTCACGGGGCCGCCCGGCTCATCGGGCAGCTCATCGGCGATCGCAATGGCCTTGCCGAGATGTGCGATGGCTTCGGAATATGCCGAGCGCTTCAGCGCCTGCTCGCCCGCCTTGCGCCACCATTCGAGGGCCACCACGCTCAATCCGGCTTCGGTGAAGTGGTATGCGACTATTTCCGGCTCGTTCTCGGCGATGACCGGAAACCTGTCGCGCAGGACGTCGCCAATGGACTTGTGCAGGATTTGCCGGCGGCTCCTGAGCAGGCTCTCATAGGCTGCCTTCTGAACCAGCGCATGCTTGAAGCTGTAGGTCGCATCCGGCGGCGTCCCATGGCGCAACAGCAGTTCGGCCTGCTCGAGCTGCCCCAGTGCGGCGCTCAGCGCCAGATCGTCGCGCCCTGCCACACAGCGCAGCAGCATGTAGGAGAAGTCGCGGCCAATTGCGGCGCCGATCTGGGCCACCTCCTTGACCGGCGCCAGCCGGTCGAGCCGCGCCATGAGCGAGTCCTGCAGCGTCGCGGGAATGGCGAGCGGTGGTACCGGAGTATCAAGGCGATAGCGCCCGGTATCTTCTACGAGCAGTCCGGATTCCAGCACCATCTTGGTCAGTTCCTCGACGAACAACGGGACACCGTCCGTCTTGTCGAGGATCTGCGTCAGCATTTCGCCCGGCAGCTGTCGTCCCACGGCCACCTGCTCGATCAGGGCACGGGTGTCTTGCCGGTCGAGCCGATCGAGCTGAAGCAGGCTGACATTGGCAAGACCGGTCCAGGGCGGCTCGAACTCGGGCCGGAACGTCATGAGCAGGAGGACCGGCAGTCCCCTGATCCGATCGACCGTGAGGTCGAACAGCTCGAGCGTCGTGGCATCGGCCCAATGCATGTCCTCACACACAACCAGCACCGGTTGCTGCCGCGCCAGGCCCTCGAGCTGGTCGAGAAGGGTGGCGAAGGTTTGCCGCCGCTGCTGCACGGGATTCAAGCCGAGCGACGGATAGCGATCGCCTGTCGGGATCGAAAGCAGCGCGGCAATGAGCGGCGTCGCTATGGCGAGCTGCTGCGTCCCGAGCGCCAGCATCGCCTCGAGCTTGTCGAGCTTCTGGCTGGACGTGTCCTGCGGCCGAATGCCGGCGGCGCGCTCGAGCTGGGCGATGAAGGGGTGAAGCGCGCTGTTGGTGTGGTAGGACGAGCACTGGTAGCGCACCCGGAGGTGTGAGCCGAACGCCAGGCGCTCCGACAGCGCTGCCACGAGGCAGGATTTTCCGATTCCGGCCTCGCCGGAAATCAGCACCACCTGGCCTTGTCCTTTGCCTTTTTCTTTGCCTTGGCTCTGCCACGCCAGCTGCTGCCGCGCGAGCACGAATTCGATCTCTGCCTTGCGGCCGACAAAGCCCAGGGAGCGGGCGGTGCGCACCGCCTCGAAGCGGCTCTCCGATGTCGTTCCACCTTCGACCACCCAGAGCTCGATGGGTTCGGAAATGCCCTTGACCTCGCGGCAGCCGAGGCTGCGAAACGTAAAGAGATCACCGAGCAAGCGGCGCGTCGAGGCAGCAACGACAACCGCTCCGGGCTCCGCCAGGCTCTGCAGCCGGGCGGCGACGTTCGGTGTATCGCCGACCATGGCCTGCTGTTCGGACGCGCCTTCGCTGATGAGGTCGCCAACCACGACGAGCCCGGTCGCAATCGCGATCCGCACTGCGACCCGTTCTTCCGCGCGCGTGTCGAGTGACCTGATGGCCGCGACGATGTCGAGCCCCGCTCGCACGGCGCGCTCCGCGTCATCCTCATGGGCGCGGGGATAGCCGAAATAGGCGAGGATTCCGTCGCCCACGAACCTGGCGATGATGCCGTCATACGTGGCAATCACCCTCGCGCAGGCGGCCCGATAGGCGCGGATCACCTCCCACATGTCCTCGGGATCGAGGCGCGTCGAGAGCGCAGTCGACCCGACAAGATCGCAAAACATGACGGTGACGTGTCGCCGCTCGGCATCGTGCTGACGAGCCGGCTCGGCGACCAACTCGGATTGATTGAGCTCGGCGATCACGCGCAGCATTTTGCGACGATGGCCGAGCAGGACCCCGAGCCGTTCCAGGTCCTGATCCGTCAGCTCGGGAAGGACACTGAAATCGATCCCGTTCTCGGCAAAACGCAGCGCGTATTGCCCAAGCCCAAGCTGTTCAAGCCAGTCCGCAATCTGCTGCATGGGCTCCACCGACTGTTGGGGTTGGCGGCTGGCCGAACTTTGGACCACGGCAACAGAAACGTTATTCCAATATTTCCCGGATGGCACGTCCTGTTTGCGGCCGTCCGGCGGCAGCTAGCGGTGGCTGCTCGCAACCTCGCGCAACCTGACTGATATGTGCAGACTGCGCCACGAGCGACACGCGGCAAGCAAACTTCCGCGCCGCGGAAAGCTCGAATTGCACGCAATGATGAAGATGATTTTTGGAGATGCCTCGCGTCGCGCGCGCAGGGCGGGATACGCCTCTTCTCACGCGTCGATGCATCGACGAGCTCGATTGCCAATTTTTCCCAAAAAGGTAAAGCTTGTGATCCAGTTCACTGCGCATTCCAGAAAGAATGATAGCGTGGGAGCTGGGTGCAGATGACATGACGGGAGTGAACCATGCCCGCCATATTCGACATTCTCTACCGCGAATACTGCCGGGCCCGCCTGGCCGAAATGCGCAAGCAGTTCCTGATCTCGCCTGAAAAGCACAAGGTCCCGGAAGCTCTTTCCGAGATCAAGGATGCTGACGAGGAAGACCAGGTGAGCGGCGGTGGGGGCGCAAAGCGCGAACTGCGGTACCAGTAGGCAAGGCCGCCGGGAAAGAAATGCCTCGCACATCAGCGATGAGATCGCCCACGCAGCTGACGGGTAAGAACCCATGACATGGGGACACCCGTCGGACGGGACCAAATCCTTGAGAAGACGCATCAAAGCATATCGGCCAACCCTTCTGTAGACACCACGTTCAGGGGTATTTGCCCGCCGGTCGCTTCCGACTAATTTCATCCCGGACACTTCCAGCAAGCGAGCCGTGATGGACCGCATCGACGCCATGAAAGTCTTCGTCGCCGCGGTCGATGAGGGCAGCCTTGCTGGCGCTGGGCGGCGGCTGAGGCGGTCGCCGGCGGCGGTGAGCCGGGCGATTGCATTTCTCGAGCATCATGTCGGCGCCGAACTGCTGCACCGGACCACGCGCTCGCTGAAGCTGAGCGAGGCGGGCGAGCGTTATGCGGCGGCGTGCCGGCGGGTGCTGACCGAGCTGGAGGAGGCCGACATCCTCGCCGGCGGCGAGCGGACGGCGCCGCGGGGCATGCTGACCTTGACCGCGCCTGTCGTGCCGGGCGAGGACGTGCTGCGGCCGGTGCTCGATGCCTTCATGAAGGAATATCCGGCGGTGACGGTGCGGCTGGTGCTGCTCGATCGCACCGTGAACCTGATCGACGAGGGGATCGACGTCGCGCTGCGCATCGCCCATCTCGCCGATTCCAGTTTCGTGGCGATCAAGCTCGGCGAGGTGCGCCGGGTGATCGCGGCTTCGCCCGCGTATCTGGCGCAGCACCCTGTGATCGACGAGCCTGCTGATCTGGCAAAACACCAGATCATCTCGATGACGCATTTCGGAATGGACTCCTGGAGCTTCCCGCCGGCGAAGAAATCCTCCGTGCCGCGCGCGGTGCAGTTCGCGCCGCGGCTGATCGTCAACACGGTGCGCGCGGCGGTCGCCTCCGCCGCAGAAGGCCATGGCGTCACGCGGCTGTTCTCCTATCACATCGCCGAGGAGATCCGCGAGGGCCGGTTGCAGATCCTGCTGGCGAAGGACGAGTATCCGCCGCTGCCGGTGCATCTGCTGGCGCCGCAGGGACGTTTCGCCGTGCCGAAGGTGCGCGCCTTCGTCGATTTCGCCGGCCCGCGGCTGAAGCGGTATTTCGAAAAACTGTCGCGCGAGGCCAGCCGGAACGCCGCGGCCATTCGTTCGCCGCGCGGAAGAGTGTCGTCCGAATAGCGGGCATTCGCTCAGGCAACGGACGGATCTAGCTTGCTCTCCATCGAGGCGGACATGACGCCCGCTTCTTCAAACGACGGAGAGAGATCATGGGTGCAGAGCAGAAGGTTGCCATCATCACCGGTGCGTCGCAGGGCATCGGTGCAGGCCTGGTCGAAGGCTTCCGCAATCGCAATTACCGCGTCGTCGCCAATTCGCGCAACATCAAGGCGTCGTCCGATCCGGACGTGCTGGCGGTGGCGGGCGACATCAGCGACCCCGAGGTCGCAGATCGTGTCGTCAAGCAGGCGCTTGGGCGCTTCGGCCGCATCGACACGCTGGTCAACAATGCCGGCATCTTCGTCGCAAAGCCGTTCACCGATTACACCGCCGAGGATTACGCCACGGTGCTCGCGATCAATCTCGGCAGCTTCTTCCATCTGACCCAGCGCGCCGCGCAGGAAATGCTGAAGCAGGGCTCCGGCCATATCGTGCAAATCACGACGAGCCTGGTCGATCACGCCAACAGCAACGTGCCCTCGGTGCTGGCCTCGCTGACCAAGGGCGGCCTCAATGCGGCGACCAAATCGCTCGCGATCGAATATGCCCGCAAGGGCGTGCGCGTGAATGCGGTGTCGCCCGGCGTCATCAAGACCCCGATGCATGGTCCGGAGACGCATGATTTCCTGTCCAACCAGCATCCGGTCGGACGGATGGGTGACGTCAAGGACATCGTCGATGCCGTGCTCTACCTCGAAGGCGCAGGCTTCGTCACCGGCGAGATCCTGCATGTCGACGGCGGCCAGAGCGCGGGTCACTAACGGAGCGGGTCGTGCCCATCGTCACCATCCAGGTCACACGCGAGGGGACGGCGCCGGGCGCGTCGTCCACCACGCCGGAGCAGAAGGCGGCCCTGATCAAGGGCACCAGCGAGCTGTTGCGCGACGTGCTCGGCAAGCCCGTGGAATCGACCTTCGTCGTCATCGAGGAAGTCGACACCGACAATTGGGGCTGGGGCGGGCTTCCCGTCCTCGACTATCGCAAGAAGCTTGCGGCACGCGCGAGCTGAGCTCGCCGATGACGGCGCAAGGTTTCCTTGCGCCGTCATCGCCGCGAACGATCGCAGCAATCGCAGCTGAGAGCGGTCGCGTCTCCGCCGGAGGTGGAACCCGCCCGGAACCGTAGTCCGATACAGGCGGTCCTAAATGCAACCATAAGTTAACTGCAACCGCAGCGAGAGGGCGGGATTGTTGGCGAGACTTTTCTGATTGTTAATGGGACGCAGAACAGTTTGGTTTCGGACACAAACCGGGATCGTGGGAACCATGCCGTCTCTCTCCATCGACGCTGCGCATGATGGCGCCAACCATCGGCTCGTTCGCTTTTTCAGTATCTGCCTGAGTTCCCTGGTCTTCATCTACGCCCTGCTGTCGATCCGCCTGTTCATCGAAGGACAGGCATTCGGTGCCGCCGACTGGCTGCTGATCGGCCTCCGCGTGCTGCTCGGCGCGGCGGCGCTGGTGGTTGCGATCTATCCGGCCTGGCTTGCCGCGCCTGTCGATCGCGAAATCGAGCGGATGGGCCAGTTGTTCGAGACCGGCTTCGCGGCGACCGAGACCCGCGACAAGGTGCGGCTGATCGTGCTGGTGACGATGGTCAGCCTGCTGCTCGAACTGATGATGATCCGCTGGCTCGCCTCGGTCTTCCCGGTGTTCTCCTATTTCAAGAACTTTACGCTGCTCGCCTGCTTCCTCGGGCTCGGCGCCGGCTACGCGGTCGCCGAAAAGCAGCCCTGCGCGCCGGCGCTGGTGCTGCCGATGCTGGCGGCATTCGTCACCATGATCACGCTGCTGCGCTATGACGTCGGCGCCTCCGCCGACGTGTTCACCGGCCTGCCGATGCAGGAGCAGACCTCGATCAGCATCTGGATGGACCGGCTCGACTGGTTCGCGATGATCCAGCAGAGCGTGCCGCTGTATCTGCTGCTCGGCATGAGCTTCGTGCTGTGCGCCTGCATCTGCTATCCGGTCGGACAGCTCTGCGGCAAGCTGCTGGGCAGCACCGATGCCCTGCGTGCCTACGGCCTCAATCTCGCCGGCAGCATCGTCGGCGTGCTGGTGCTGTTCGTGATGAGCCTGTTCTGGCTGCCGCCGGCGGTGTGGTTCACCGCGGTCGGCGGCACGCTGCTGGTGTTCGTGCTGGCGCGCGACGCGCGGATGCCGCTCGGCGTCGCCAGCCTCTGCCTGCTGCTGGTCGTGCTGTCCTGGCCGGTGCAGACCGAGATCCAGCGCATCTATTCGCCGTATCAGCTGCTGGAGCGGATGGGCAAGTCCGACGGATTGATGAACATCCTGTCCGGCGGCTCCTACTACCAGAAGGTCTTCAACTTCGCGGAAGCCAATCGCGGCCATGAGTCCGAGGAGGACGGTTATGTTCGCGCCTATTACGAGTTCCCGTTCAACTTCAAGAGGGCGCCCGAGCGCGTCGCGATCGTTGGTGCGGGCAGCGGCAACGACGTCGCCGCTGCGCTGCGGATGGGCGCCTCGCATGTCGATGCGATCGAGATCGATCCCGCGATCGCCTTCCTCGGCAAGCGCTATCACCCCGAGCACCCCTATGATGATCCGCGCGTCACGCTGCACATCAACGACGCCCGCAACTTCTTCCGCACCGCGCATCAGAAGTACGACCTGATCATCTACGGGGTGCTGGATTCCCACACCTCGCTGAGCCACGCCTCCAACCTGCGCGTGGATTCCTATGTTTACACCAGGGAGGGGATCACCGAGGCGTTCCGCCTGCTGAAGCCCGACGGCGTGATGTCGATCGCATTCGCGCTGCCCAACGAATCGCTCGGCTTCAAGCTGTCGCACATCCTGCAGGGCATTCCCGGCGCCGGCAGGCCGCTGGCGATCCGCGTCGGCTACGACTCCAAGACCACGACCGCGTTCGTCGCCCAGAACGGCCGCGACGTCAGCCTGGCCGATCCCGGTGGGCACGCCAAGTTCGGCTTTGCCGACGTCTCAGCGCATTTCGCGCAACCCTATCCGGCCGAGAGCATTCCGACCGACGATTGGCCGTTCTTCTACATGATCGCGCGGACCTATCCGGTGAGCTACATGGTGGCGCTCGGCATGGTGCTGCTGCTGTCGACGATGTTCGTCCGTCGGACCATCGGCTGGACCGGACCGGTCGAGCGCGGCTACCTGCCGTTCTTCTTCCTCGGCGCCGGCTTCATGCTGGTCGAGACCAAGGCGATCACCGAGCTCGGCCTGCATCTCGGCGGCACCTGGTTCGTCGTCGCGGCGACCATCATCATGGTGCTGGTGATGGCGTTCCTCGCCAATCTGATGGCGCAGCGCAAGCTGCTGCCGCGCACGGGGCTCGCCTATCTCGGCCTCTTGATCAGCCTCCTTGTCGGCTATTTCTCCGCGCGCAACCACGAGCTCACCATGTTCAGCCTGCCCGCGGTCGGCCTGGTCGTCAGCTGCGTGCTGCTGACGATCCCGCTGTTCTTCTCCGGCATGGTGTTCTCCGGCCTGATCGGCAAGGCGGACGTCAACGTCTCGACCGCGCTGGCCTACAATCTGATGGGCGCGCTGTTCGGCGGCCTGATGGAATACAACTCGATGTATTTCGGCTTCGCCTTCCTGTATCTGCTGGCGATGGGCTTCTATGCGCTGGCCTGGCTGTTCTCCGTGGCGCCTGCGGCGGCATGGACCCGGCGCCGCCTGATCGGCCAAGGGCTGCAATAGGCCGTGCGATTTGCGACGGCGGCCGTGCTTGCCCGGCCGTCGTCAAGTTTCTAATCTGCGCCGCGACCCGCGACCCGCGAACCAGAGCGTGGGCCTCGCCGACGCGAGCTTGATCCCTCAGGGAGCGCAGCGCTTGATCTCCTACGCCCAGAATTTCGAAGACGTGATGATCGCGCGATTGTTTCCGTCGGATCACCGCGGCTTCTACATCGACATCGGGGCGGCGGATCCGGTTCGCTTTTCGGTGACGAAGCATTTCTACGACGCCGGCTGGCAGGGCGTGAACGTCGAGCCGCTGCCGCATTTCTTTGCGCGGCTGACGGCGGCGCGGGCGCGCGATGTCAATCTGCAGGCCATGGTCGGCGTGGGGCAGGGGCTGCAGCCCTTCTACGAGATCGCGGAGTTCCGCGAGAATTCGACCGGCGACCAGAACGTGATGGAGAGCCTCAGGCAGCAGGGCGCGACGGTCCACACCCATGAGGTCGGCTGCACCAGCCTTGCCGAAATCTGCGAGCGCCATGCCGGCGATCGCGGAATCGATTTTCTCAAGATCGATGTCGAGGGTAGCGAGCGCGACGTGCTCGACGGTGCGGACTGGCGGCGCTTCCGTCCCGTGCTCGTTGTTGTCGAGGCTGTGGCTGTGAATCGCCGTGATGAAACCTGGGCCGTATGGGAGCCCGCGCTGACCGGGCACGAGTACGAAAAGGTCTGGTTCGACGGGCTCAACAATTTCTATCTGCGGCGCGAGAGTCTTGAGCTGAAGCGGCATTTCCAGCTGCCGCCGAATGTGTTCGACAAGTTCACGAAGGCCGAGCTGCGCGCGTCTGATGATGGCTGGATCGATCTGTCCGAGACGGTGCAGGTGATCGATGCCGATCGTATTGCCAAGCAGGCGGTGATCGATCACCTCATCAGGGATCTGGACGCCGCCAATGCGGACCGCGCGGCCAAGCAGGAGATCGTCGATCGCCTGGTGGCCGATCTCACCGCTGCCAACGCCGACCGCGAGGCGAAGCAGGCGGTGATGGACCGCCTGGTGGCTGATCTGACGTCAGCCAATGCGGATCGCATGGCGAAGCAGAACCTGCTCGACAGGATGACCGAGCGGATCACCGCGCTTGTCGGCCGATCTCAATGAATGCCGTCGTCGGCATCATTGGATCGCTAAAGCGCGATGAGATTGGGTTGAATCTTCATCGCGCTTTAGCTCTTTGTTTGAGCATGATCTTTTCGGAAAACCGCTTCACACTTTTCCGGATCATGCTTTAGATGATCTGATCCGCCGGCACGTCGCCGATCTTCACCGCCGGATTGCCGGCGACGATGGTGCCATCAGGCACGTCGCGCGTCACCACCGAGCCGGCACCGACCAGCGCGTTCTCGCCGATCGTGACACCGGGGCACAGCACGCTGCCGCCGCCGACCCGCGCGGCGCGCAGAATGCGCGGCGCGCGGCGGTCGAAGGTGAGCGACGGGCGGCGATGCGCGATGCGCTTGTCGTTCATGGTCAGGATGCCCGGACCGCAAAACACCTCGTCCTCGATGATGACGCCGCGCGTGATGTAGCAGCGGCTCTGCAGCGAGACGAAATGGCCGATCCTGACTTCGCCCTCGATGTCGACATAGGAGCCGATCACGCAATTCCTGCCGATCATGGTCCGGTCGCGGATCAGCACGAAATTGCCGATCCGCGTGTCGTCGCCGATCTCGGCATCGTCGGCGATCACGCAGTGCTGTCCGCTGGTCAGGGCCATGAAATTCCTTCCGGGAGAGCGGACAGCGATCAGCCGGCCGCGGCCGCCTATTTACGGCGGAACAGGCGCTCCCGCCAAGCGCCGGCGTGATGACGCAGTGTCGCGAGCGGCGACTGCAGGATGCTGTTGAGCTCGGCGTTCTCGGCTTGCGCGCCCGCGATCGTGGTCTCCAGCGTCTGCTTCAGCATGGCATATTCGTCTCGCAGGGTGTGCAGCTCGTCGTCAAAGGCCTGACGCAGCGCGAGGATGTCCTGGTCACGCGCAGCGATGCGGGCCTCGAGCGTCTGCTGCTGCTGCAGATGATCCTCGGCCAGCAGATCGGCGCGCGCCTGCAATTGCGCGAGTTGCTGCCGCAGCGTGGCGTTCTCGGCGACCACGCCCTGATGCTCGGCCGCGAATTTGTGGGCGGCCTGCAGCGTGTCGAAATTCTCCGGGATCATGCCTTCGCCGAGCCGGCGCAGCCAATCCGTGATGAAAGCGCCGGTGGCGCGGAGGTCATCCACGGCATTGGGCACGAAGCGATCGGCGAGGAGGCCGCGGTGAACGGCCTCGACCTGATCGAGATAAGCCGACAGTGATGCGGTTTCGCGGATGCGCGCAGAGGCGAGCGCGGCGTCGGCGGCATCGTAGCGCGCGATCTCGGCGGCGATCGTCTCCGGACCAGGCTGACGCGTCAGCAGGCTGAGGCCGAAATTCCTGGCTCGCCAATCGTCGACCACGGATGATGTCACGAGCCCGGCAAGCCCGCGCCCGTCGACGACGATCACGGCGCAGCCGACTGCAATCGCCTCCAGCGCCATCCGCGCGGTGGCGAAGACGAGGTCGTAGCCCTTCAGCCGCTCGTGGAGATCGTCGGCCTCGTTGCCGAAGGCGCTGCCGATCTCGTCGAGCGCGATGCCGGCCTTGCTCGCCGCAATGCGGACAGCGTCGGCATGGGCATTGTTCTTGGCGAGCAACAGTGCGCGCATTGGTTTTGCCGGCAGCGCTACGCGCGGCTCGAACAGATCGGTGTCGACGGCGTTGAGCAGCAGGGTGATCTCATCGCTGCCGCGGCCGGTGTCGGTGGCGACACGCGTGCGGCAGGCCTCATCGACCGCGCAGAGTTTTCGCACCCGGGGCAGCGCGGGCGGGCCGTCGAACCAGAAGTTCGAGGAATGGCAGACGAACAGCGCCGGCGCCTTCGGACAGGCGGCGAGCGCCGCGGCCAGCACGTGATTGTGGTGACCGTGGATGACATCAGGCGACCAGGGGATCTTGGCGGGATCGTCTGCCACCACGATGTCGTGGCGCCGTAAAATCTCGGCGCTTGGGCCCGGCATCGGCGTCAGCACGCAGACCTCATAGCCGCGGCGGCGCAGGCCGAGCGCGAGATCAATCGTCACCACCTCGGTGCCGGAACGGCCCCGCAGGGAGCAATTGGTGGTCAGCACGCGCATCTATAGAGGCAGCTCGCTCCGGAATCGTCGGAACCATAGTGCGGGCAGGGCCGTTGGCGGGCAACCCTCGGGAGCCTAATGGGGTGCCGATTTCGCCGGCGCAGAGGTGACTATTTCGGCGGAGGCGAGGTTGACGTCGCGATGACCGCCGGCGGCCGTGAACAGGACGAAGCCGGCCAGGATCGATCCGTAGACCGCAAACGAGGTGAGGGCGACGCGCCGCGCCAGATGGCGATCGGCGTCGCTCAGTTCGTGGAAATGCTTTTGCATGGGCGCCTCCAGGTTTTCTTTTCGAGGAGATTGCACAGCGGTCATCACGGCTGATGTGAAGCAGTTCACGTTTGAGCGGCGAGCTTCGGCGGCGTGGTTAGGGAACCCTGACCAATCCGCCGGCGCATGGACTGAGAGCCGCGAAGATTTAATCCGGCTTTACCAATCGCTAACCGTGAATTCTAACTTACCCTCCACGGATGCGACTTATGCTCGGTACCGGGTAGAGAAACGCGTGACGGCTGAAGTGCTCGCCAGGAGCCGGGGTCCGTCGTGAAGTGCGAGCAGACAAACAAATTGCGCCGGATCGCAAAACCATCCGAGGTGGGGCAGTCATATGCCGTGCGCCTGATGCAGCACCTGGTCGTGCCGACCTTCGTGCTGAATCCGGCGCGTGAGGTCGTGGTCTGGAACCGGGCCTGCGAACGCCTGACGGGGGTCGCCGCCGAGGACGTCATCGGCACCAAGAAGCACTGGCGCGCGTTCTATCAGACCAAGCGCTATTGCCTCGCTGATCTTGTGGCGCTCGAGCGTCCCGATCTGCTCAACAGCCTTTATCCGGAATTCACGGTGTCGGCGCACGGGCTCGGCTTCAGCGCCGAGAACTGGTGCGTGATGCCGCGCCTCGGCAACCAGCTCTATCTCGCGATCGACGCGGGCCCGATCCATGACGAAGACGGAAGGCTGATCGCGGTGGTCGAGACGCTGCGCGACATGACCGACCAGAAGCGCGCCGAATCCGCGCTGCAGGCGCTGGCCTCCAGCGACGGCCTCACCGGGCTCGCCAATCGCCGCTCGTTCGACCAGGCGCTGACGCTGGAATGGGCGCGGGCGCAGCGCACGCGCTCGCCGCTGTCGCTGCTCCTGATCGATGTCGATCACTTCAAGCTCTACAACGACCTGCACGGCCACCAGAAGGGCGACGACTGCCTGCGCGCGGTGGCCGCCACCATGGGCGCCAGCTTAAGGCCCGCCGATGTCGCGGCACGCTATGGCGGTGAGGAATTCGCGATCCTGATGCCGGATACCACCCACGATATCGCGCTGCATGCCGCGGAGCGGCTGCGTGAAGCCGTGTGCAATCTGCGCGTGGCCCATGGCGCGGCACGGGCCGGCAAGCACGTCACGCTCAGCCTCGGTGTCGCCACCGAAGTGCCGATGGACGAGATGAACTCGGACAACCTGGTGACCCGCGCCGACCAGGCGCTTTATGCCGCCAAGCATTCCGGCCGCGATCGCGTGCTTTCGAGTGAGCGGGCGCTGGCCGCGTTCGCGCAGGGCGCAATGCCGTCAGGCAAGCGGAAAGCCCGCACGCGCTAACGACGCACGATCTTTGCAAGTGTTGCCACGAAACGATCGGCATCCGCTTCGTCATTGAACACGTGCGGCGAGACCCGCATGCGGCCGAGCCGCAGCGCGACGTAGATGTTCTCCAGCGCAAGCTTCTCGATCAATCCGTCCGGCAGCCCGCCGGCAAAGCCGAGGCTCAAAATGTGCGGTGAGCGCAGCCGCCGCTCCAGCACATTGACGCCGAGATCGCGCACGCCGTCGGCGATGCGGTCGGTGAGCATCGCGATCCGCTCGGCGACAGCAGCCGCGCCCCAATCGGAGAGCATCTCCATCCCGATCGCCGCCATCTCCATCGAGATGAAGTAATCGCGCTCGCCCATGTCATAGCGGCGCGCGTCGTCGAGATAGGCGAGATCGGTGAAATAGACTGCGTTCTCGGCGCGCACATTGCGGCGTGCGGCGGAGATCTGCTCCAGCGGCACGCCATTCTGGTGGCGTTTGGCCATATAAAGGAACGCGCGGCCATAGGGGCCGAGCAGCCACTTGTAGGTCGGGAAGATCACGACATCAGGGTCGAGGCGCTTGACGTCGAGCGCGAGCACGCCGGCGCCCTGTGTCGCGTCGATCAGGAACATCGCGTCATGCCGGCGCAGCGCGACCTGAATTCGGTCGATGTCGAGCATCCCGCCGTCGGACCAGTGCACCGAGGAGATCGAGGCGAGGCTGACCGGCGGCGCGCCCGTGCGTTCGATCGTGGCAAGCACGGCCGAGGTCCAGTCGCCATCGGCGGGCTGCTTCACGGTCTCGACCGTGAACCCCTGCGCTTCGGCGCGTTCGTGCCATTCCAGCACCGGCGAGGAGTGGTCGTTTTCCAGCACGATGACGCGTGAGCCGCGCGGGATGGTCAGCACCTTGGCCGCGGTGGCGACGCCGTAGCTGATCGCCGGGATCAGCGCGACGTCGCCCGGATCGGCATTGATCAGCCGCGCCGCGGCGCTCCGGGCGCGCTCGTTCTGGCGATTGGCAAAGCCCGCATCCAGCGTCCACGGCTGGCCCTTGCGGCCGACCGCGGCGCGGCCGGCCTCCTGGGTTTTCAGCGGCAGCGGGCTGTAGGACGCCGAGTTGAGGTAGCAGACGTGACGCGGGATATCGAAGAGGTCGCGCTGTGAGGCAAGCATGCAGATACTCTGATTAGCCCTGGTATTCGAGCACGTGAAGGCCCGCATTCCAATCGGTGGTGAAGATCAATCCATCTTTCGTGACATAGAGATCGGCGCTCTTGGCGGCGAGCGCGACATTCGGGCGTGGATCGATCAATTTTGCCGGCGCCGGCGGGATCCAGTAGGCGAGCTCCTTCGGCGCGAACTGATCCCTGATGTCGAAGACGCGGACGCCGCCGGCATTGTAGGTCGCAAAGATCGTCTCCTCGCTCTGCATCGAGCCGGGCCGGTTCTCATGCAGATTATGCGGGCCGAATGTGCCGGGAGCTGCGCAATAGGCACGGTCGCGCGGCACCGGCATGGTCGCGATGGTGACAGGGTTTTCCGGCGCGCGCACGTCGAGCACGAAGATCGGGAACATCCCCTTGGCGCACTTCTCCGCATTCGCTTCGTCGGCGACGACTGCGAGGTTGCGGCCCGGCAAGGGCAGCGGCGTGTGCGTGCCGCCCGGAAATGGCGGCGACCAGGTGATATGCGATAACAGTCTTGGCTGAGCGGGGTCGGAGACGTCGTGAATCGTGAAGCCGCCGTCGCGCCAGGCGCCGTAGCCGAGCTTGCCGGCCACGATCATGTGATGCAGCGCGTAGCGCTTGCCCTTCGGTGCGGTCGAGACTTCGCCGGCGGCGCGGTTCATGCCCGGGATCCACCACTTCGACACGATGACGGGCCTGGTGATCTCCTGGAGGTCGACGATGCACAGGCAATGATCGGTGAAGCCGTCGAAATGCGCGGAGACGTAGGCATAGCGCCCGCCCATCCAGGACAGGCGGTTGATGCCCAGCCCCGGCATTTCCAGGAACGCGATCTCCTTCATCTCGCCGGGCGTTGAGATATCGTGGATCGACAGGCCGCTGCGGAAATTCTTCCGTTTGCTGATGCTGTCGGCCAGCGTGTTCTCGAAATAGCCGCGCTGGTCGCTGTAGGACTGCATCGCGACGATGTTGGCGCCGTTGGCGACCAGCAGCAGATCGTCGGAGGCCTGCAGGTGATGCGTCCTTGTATATTCGCCGGCGGTGAAGAAGTTCACCGGCTTCGGCTTGCGGGGGTCGCTGACGTCGAGGATGGTGACGCCGTCGCTGAACATATGGCCGACATAGAGGTGATTGCGGTTCAGCATCAGCTGGACACTGTCGGGATGTCCGGCCATGTCGCTGTAGGCGAGGTGCTTGATGCCGCGGCCGATGCCTTCCGGCGGGACCGGCGGATCGTCGGCGCGCGCCGCCTGCGGCATCGCGGCAACTGCGGCGAGGCCAACAAGGCCTTGCAGATGGGCGCGGCGGCTTTGCATGCGTGTCTCCCCCGTTTTATTTTTTTTCGTTCTGTATTGGCCGTCCAGTCTCAGTCGAATTGATCCGGCCCCATCGCCCACAGCGCCTCGTCGTGACCATGGGCGTAGGTGCGGTTGGTCTGTGCGGGATTGCGGTTGACGAGCTGGCGCATGAACATCGGATGCGTCGCGCTGCGCACCTCGTGCTCCACCGTGAACAGGTATCGGCCGTCGGCGGGATCGACGATGTCGCAGAAGCGATACTGGTACGGGTTGTCCTCGCGCGACACGAGCTTGCGTTCGAGCAGCCGCTTGTAGGGCCCGGAGAAGTCGGTGATGTAGATCTGCACGTGGTGGCCGTCATACTCGCCGTGCACGCGATCGCTCTCGCGGAATTGCAGATACTGGTCCCTGCCGACTTTTGCGCGCGCGAAGCCATTGCTGACCTCGGCCGGAATCCCGACGACCTCCGGATAGAAGCGGCTGATCGCTTCCGCCGTGCCATGCGGCACGTCGAACTCGACATAGGGGATGCCGAGCGAGATGCGGCCGAACCGCGCCGCATCCGGCTCGTAGCAGCGCAGGCGATTGCCCCAGGGGCAGGTCGCCTCGACATAATCGTTGTGCTCGCTGAAGCCGAAGGCGGTACCCTCGAGCTTGCGCGCGACGGAGGCGAGGCGGTCGAGCAGCGCCTGCCGCCCGGCGATGACGATGCCCGTGTGCCCGCGCAGCACCTGCGGCTTGCCGCTCGGCAGATGAAACTGGCTTCGGCCGACATTCACCCACATGTTGCTGTCCGACACCATCAGATAGGGATCGCGGGTCAGTCCGATGCCGGCGACATAGAACAGCGTCGCCAGCCGCTGGTCCGGCACCTGGACGTTGACATGCTCGAAATGGATGGAATTGCCGAGATCTTCCGCGGCGCGGTCGAATTGCTGCATGGACATCGTTCTCCGGATGCGTTGCCGCGCATGATAGTGGAACGCGGCGGCTGATCCAGCGCGACGGCCATGAATGTTTCGCGGGTCTACCCCCCGTAACTCTGCACCAGGCTCCCGGCGACCAGCGACCAGCCGTCGATCAGGACGAAGAAGATCAGCTTGAACGGCAGCGAGACCGTGACCGGCGGCAGCATCATCATGCCCATCGACATCAGCACGGACGCGACCACGAGGTCGATGATCAGGAAGGGCAGGAACAAGAGGAAGCCGATCTCGAAGGCGCGCTTCAATTCCGAGATCATGAAGGCTGGCACCAGGATGCGCAGCGACATCGCTTCGGGCGAGGCCGGCGGCGGCTCGCCGGAGAGATCCAGGAACAGCTTCAGGTCCTTCTCGCGGACGTTCTTCTGCATGAAGCCGCGCAGTGGCACCGAGGCGCGCTGCAGCGCGTCCTCGACGCCGATCTGGTTGGCGACCAGCGGGCGGATGCCGTCGTCATAGGATTTCTGCAGCACCGGCCCCATCACGAAGGCGGTGAGGAACATCGCCAGCGCAATCATCACCGAGTTCGGCGGCGCGGTCGCCGTGCCCAAGGCGGTGCGCAGCAATGACAGCACGACGACAATGCGCGTGAACGACGTCATCATCACCAGGATCGATGGCGCGATCGAGAGCACCGTCAGCAGCGCGATCAGCTGGATCGCGCGCTCGGTGACCCCGCCATTGCCCTGGCCGAGATTGATGCTGATGTCCTGCGCCATCGCGGGGTCGGCGAGCGCCCCGGCGGTGATCAGTGCAGCGATGAAAAAAACTCTACGCGGAAGGGCCCCGAACCTCACGAAGGCGTCTTCGGACGTCCGAGCAGGGACGCCATCTCGTCTTCGAGATTTTCAAAGCCGCTCTTCTGCGGCGCGGCCGGAGGAGTTGCCGGGCGGGCAGGCGGAGCTTCCGGCGCAACCGGCGGCGCGACGGTCGTCTCAGTGGGAGCGCCGGCCGGGCGGCGCAGTGCCGCTTCGAGACGCTGCGCCATCTCGGCGAGATTGGCGTCGGCGCTGGAGGGCGCGGGCGGCCCTGCAGGTGCTGCTGCGGCGGGCGCGGGCGGGGGAGGCGGCGGCGGAGCCGCGGCGCGCTCGGGGTTACGGACGACCGGCGGCGCCTTCGGCGGCTCGCTGCTGCGCGGCGGGCGCGGAATGGCGGGTTCGGAACGCGGCAGGCGCGGCGGCAGTTCGGGCCGTGGTTCGGCGCGCGTCCCAATCGGCTCCGGCGTCAGCCCAGCGAGCGGATCGCTGCGGCGCTCGCCGATCGGCGGCGGCGCGGGGCGGCGGACTTCATCGGCGAAGGACGGCCGTGCCGGGCGCGGCGGCGGCTCCGGCATCGCAGGCTCTTGGTCGAACGTGTCGGCGCGGGCGCCTTCGCCCTCGGTCCAGGCGGTGTCGGGCAGCGGCGCGATCCGCGGCGGGGTGTCGCCGGTCACGGCGGGGCGGGCGGCCATCTGGTCGCGCGCGGGCATGGCGCGCACGATATTGGGCTCGACCACGATGTCGCTGGGGCCGCCGATCATCAGGAGATGCTCGACATTGTCGCGGCGGACCAGCACCAGGCGCCGGCGGCCGTCGACCGCGGCGGCATCGATCACGGCGAGCCGGGGCATCCGTCCGCGGTTGGCGTTGGCGCCAAGACGATTGCCGCCGAAGCGGCGGAGCGCCCAGGCAAACCCCACGATCAACGCCAATACGGCGATGAAAGCGAAGATGAACCACACGACGTTCGGCATACTGCTGTCCCCGGCCATTTGGCCCTACTCACGTGCTGGCTTCGACGCGCCCTCGAAGCGATCCCATCCACGAATCAGGCCCGCGATTCGCCTTAATTCTTAATCTGCCACGGCATGCGAGCCGACAACCTTATTAATAGACCAAGAATCGCTTGTGCCAAAACGAGTTCTCAACCCGCGCGCGGTCTCTGCTGTGGGCTGGTTAACGCAGCCATCGTGGCGAAAATGCGCTCAAAAAGGCTCATTCCCGTAGTCTCCACGAGGGCGGGTCACATCTTAACCAGCCGTTAACCATACACCGGGCAAATTCTGCCTACCTCGGAAGGCCCAAGGGGTTGTCCAAGAGGTTAACGGAGCCGTGCCAATGGCCATGAACGATCTTCCGATCCTGTCGGCGCTGCGCACCAAGATGCAGTGGCATCAGGAACGCCAGCGGGTGCTCGCCGAGAACATCTCCAACTCCGACACCCCGAACTTTCGGCCGCGCGACCTGGTCGAGCCGAAGCTGGATAATGCCGGTTCCGTGGTCGGCGGCGGGATGGGAACGCTGCCGATGATGCGCACCAGCGGCAGCCACATCGCGGCGTCGGGTGCACCCGAGACCTTCGAAAACGACCACGGCCGCAGCGGTTTCCAGACCCGTCCCGCGGGCAACGCGGTCAACCTCGAGGATCAGATGCTGAAGGTCTCCGCCAACCAGATGGATTACGCGGCGGTGACCTCGCTCTACACCCGCAGCCTCGGGATGCTGAAGACCGCGATCGGCAAGCGCTGAGGGGAGATAGGCCATGGCAGACGAGACAAGCGACTTCGCCCGCTCGATGAGCATCGCAACGTCGGGCCTGCGTGCGCAGGCCGGGCGGATGCGGGTGATCTCCGAAAACATCGCGAATGCGGATTCCACCGCGCAGGCCGCGGGCGGCGATCCCTACCGCCGCAAGGTCCCGACCTTCTCGTCCGCGCTCGATCGCACGCTCGACGCGCGCGTCGTGACGCTCGGCAAGGTGCGGCCGGACCAGTCCGCCTTCCGCGTCAAATACGAGCCGAGCAATCCGGCGGCGGATGCCGCGGGCAACGTCAAATATCCGAACGTCAATTCGCTGGTCGAGATGACCGACATGCGCGACGCCCAGCGCTCCTATGAGGCGAACCTCAATATCATCAGCGCCACGCGGCGGATGATCCAGCGCACGCTCGACATCCTCAAGGCCTGACACAAGCAACGTTAGCAGGGAATTCGCATCATGGCTTCACCGACAGTTGCCGCCAACGCCTACGCCAATCTCGCCAAGATGATGGAGCGCGGCGGCGCCGAGAAGGCCGCGAGCGGCCCCGCCGGCCCGTCATTCTCCGCGCTCTTGAAGGATGCCGTCGGCAGCGTCATGGAGGTCGGCAAGAAGTCCGACGCGCAGACCATGGCGATGGCCTCCGGCAAGGCGAATGTGATGGACGTCGTCACGGCGGTTGCGGAAACCGACGTCGCGGTCTCCACGCTGGTCTCGGTGCGCGACAAGGTGATCCAGGCCTACGAAGACATCATGAAGATGCCGATCTGACGGGGGTGGCGAATGGCGAGTAGGGAATGGCGATGGGGAAAAATCCATTCGCTACTCGCCGTTCACCATTCGCGGCTCCGTAACGTAACAAGTGAAAGCTGAGAGACGACAATGACCGGTGCTGAAACTCTCGACGTGGCGCGCGATGCGATCTGGACCCTGGTGGTGGTTTCGGCGCCGCTGATGGTGGTCGGCCTCGTGGTCGGTGTCGTGGTGTCGCTGTTCCAGGCGCTGACCCAGATCCAGGAGCAGACCCTGATCTATGTGCCGAAGATCCTCGCGATCTTTGTCACGCTGCTGTTGGCGCTGCCGTTCATGGCGGATTCGCTGCACGCCCACATGATGCGGATTTCGTCGCGAATCATCGGCGGGTGATGCATCTTGCGTAAGGTATGCGCATCGATGTCTCCCTGCTGCCGGCGCTCGCCGCCGTCTTCGTCCTGGTGTTCGCGCGCGTGGGCGCGATGGTGATGCTGTTGCCGGGATTTGGCGAGAGCAACATCCCGACGCGGGTGAAGCTGTCGATCGCGCTGCTGCTGACGCTGATCATCCTGCCGCTGCATCGCAGCGCCTACACCGTCGATCTCAACTCGATGACCTCGCTCGGCGTGCTGATGGTGCATGAGATCATCATCGGCATCGTGCTCGGGGCCACCGCGCGCGTGACGCTGTCTGCGCTCTCGGTGGCGGGCTCGGTGATCGCCCAGCAGCTCGGTCTCGGCTTCGTCACCGCCGTCGATCCGACCCAGGGCCAGCAGGGCCAGATCATCGGCAACTTCCTGACCATTCTGGGCCTGACGCTGCTGTTCGCGACCGACAGCCATTACCTCGTCATCGCCGCGCTCAGCGACAGCTACCGCATCTTCGCGCCGGGCGATCTGATGCCGTCGGGCGACGTCGCCTCGCTTGCGACCACCGCCTTTGCCGCCTCCTTCAAGCTCGGCCTGCAGCTCTCGGCGCCGTTCCTGGTGTTCGGCCTCGTGTTCAATATCGGGCTCGGCGTGCTGGCGCGGCTGATGCCGCAGATGCAGGTCTATTTCGTCGGCGTCCCGCTCTCGATCATGGCCGGTTTCCTGATCTTCGGCCTGGTGCTGGCCGGGATGATGGGGACCTATCTGGATTACTTCATTGGCGTCATGCATCAGCTGACGCCGCCGCTCAAATAAAATAACGGAGCGGCGATGGCCGACGAGAATGACGACAAAACAGAAGACCCTACGCAAACACGTCTCGATGACGCGCATGCGAAAGGCGACGTCGCCAAAAGCCAGGAGGTCAACACCTGGTTCGTGATCGCGGGCGCGACGCTCGTGCTCTCGACCTTCTCGGGCTCGTTCGGCAGCGGCATCATGATGCCCCTGCGCAATCTGATCGCCAATTCCTGGATGATCCGCACCGACGGCGCGGGCCTGCTCGCGCTCAGCCAGTCGCTGGTCTACGCCGTGATCGCCGCGGTCGGCGTGCCCTTCCTGATGCTGGCGCTGGCGGCGATCGCCGGCAACATGGTGCAGCACCGCCTGGTGTGGTCGGGCGAGTCGCTGAAGCCGAAATTCTCCAAGATCTCGCCGGGCGCGGGCTTCAAGCGCGTGTTCGGCAAGCAGGCCTTCGCGAACTTCCTCAAGGGCCTGTTCAAGGTGATCGCGCTCGGCGCCGTCATGTGCATGATCCTGTGGCCGGAGCGGCTGCGGCTCGAAGCGCTGATCCATATGGACATCGCCGAGATCCTGCCGGCCACCACCAGCCTGACCGTGCATCTGCTCGGCGCCGTCGTCGCCATGCTCGCGGTGGTCGCGATCGGCGATTACTTCTTCCAGTACCGCACCTGGTACGAGCGGCAGAAGATGTCGCTGCAGGAGATGAAGGACGAGTTCAAGCAGTCGGAAGGCGACCCGCACGTCAAGGGCAAGATCAAGCAGTTGCGGGTCCAGCGCATGAAGAAGCGCATGATGGCCCAGGTTCCCAAGGCGAGCGTGATCATCACCAACCCGACCCACTATTCGGTGGCGCTGGCCTACGACCGCGGCATGTCGGCGCCGATCTGCGTCGCCAAGGGCGTCGACAATATCGCCTTCAAGATCAGGGAGATCGCCAAGCAGCACGACATTCCGCTGGTGGAAAACGTGCCGCTGGCCCGCGCGCTCTATGCCACCGTCGAGATCGACAAGGAAATCCCGGTCGAGCACTATCATGCGGTTGCCGAAATCATCGGCTACGTGATGCGGCTGAAGCGCGGCTGGTCCAGCGCGCAACGGTGACGGAGGACCGAAATCCGCTCGAAAAGCGCCGATAACCGCCTGACGGACTTGCGTTTGCCGGTCCGATTCAGGCACTCAGGAGCGGGCGGCCGGACCGGGCGCCTCCGTGACGCCGTTGAACCATGTCCCTTCAGATGACCGCCGAATCCAACAGTAATCGCGCGCCCGAGCCGTTCGTGGCCCACGGACCGGCACGGCGCGGCGGCAGCATCCTGCTGGTGCTTGCGGTCGCCATCGGCATCGTCGCGGTGGCGCTCTGGCTGATGACCATCGGCCGCGCCCAGGCGCAGCCCTATATCCTCGGTGTGCTGGCGCTGCTCGCCACTGTCGGCCTGTTCACCCTGTTCGCCTATGCCGCCGGCATCATCCGCTTCTCCGACCGCACCTCCGACGACCCCGTGATGGGCCGCATCGCCGACCATGCCTATGACGGGCTCGCGGTCACCGATGCCCGCGGCCATGTGGTCTATTCCAACGCCGCCTATCTGACGCTGACGGGGGCGGCCGGACCGCAGGATGTGCGTCCCGTGGAGCGCGTCTTCATCGGCAATCCCGATGTCTCCGAGGCGGTCTTCCGCCTGCTCAAGGCCGCCCGCGAGGGCAAGCGGCAGCAGGAGGAGGTCCGCATCGCCGGCACCGACGGCGCGCAGGGCCGCTGGCTGCGGATGCGGGTGCGTCCGCTGGGCTCTGCCAAGCGCGACTCCAGATATGCGGTGTGGTCGATCGCCGATATCACGCGCGACCGCGAGCGCCAGGAGGACGTGTTCCAGGAGCTGCAGCACGCCATCGAATATCTCGACCACGCGCCCTGCGGCTTCTTCTCGGTCAATCCGGCCGGCGAGATCGCCTATGTCAACGCCACGCTCGCCAACTGGCTCGACTACGACCTCGCCGAGATCGGCTCGGGCGGGCTGAAGCTGACCGACATCGTCTCCGGCGATGGCGCATCGCTCCTGACCTCGATCGTGCCGGTGCCGGGCGAAGTGAAGACCGAAGTCTTCGACATTGATCTGCGGATGCGCGGCGGCAAGACCGTGCCGGTGCGGCTCTATCACAAGCTCGCCTTCGGCGCCGATGGCACTGCGGGCGCCTCGCGCACGCTGGTCATCAGCCGCGCCCGCGACGAGCGCTCCGATCCCGAGCGCGCCGCCGAAGTCCGCTTCATGCGCTTCTTCGACCACACGCCGATGGCGATCGCGACCGTGGATCGCGGCGGCAACATCGTCGGCGCCAATGCGCGCTACGCCAAGCTGGCGCAGACCCTGGACGGTGACGGCGCGGCGGCGAAGTCGATCTTCCGCGCAGTCAATCCGCGCGACCGCGGCCTGTTGATCGCGGCGATCAACCAGGCCGCCGAAGGGCAGGGCGACATTGCGCCGGTCGAGGCGATGCTCGATGGGCCCAAGGAGCGCTTCGGCCAGTTCTTCGTCACGTCGGTGGAGAAGGACGAGCGCGACGCCGAGACCGCGATCGTCTATCTGCTCGAGACCACCGAGCGGCGCACGCTGGAAAACCAGATCAACCAGTCGCAGAAGATGGAGATGGTCGGCCAACTCGCCGGCGGCATCGCCCACGACTTCAACAACGTGCTCTCAGCCATCATGATGGCGAACGACTTCCTGCTGAACGCGCACAAGCCGACCGATCCGTCGTTCCAGGACATCATGCAGATCAAGCAGAACGCGACCCGCGCGGCGACGCTGGTGCGGCAACTGCTGGCGTTCTCGCGACGGCAGACGCTGCGGCCGCAGGTGCTGGATCTCGGCGATGCGCTGAGCGACCTCACCATGCTGCTGCGCCGGCTGATCGGCGAGAAGGTCAAGCTCGACCTCGTGCACGGCCGCGACCTCTGGCCCGTCAAGGTCGACGTCTCCCAGTTCGAGCAGGTCGTGGTCAATCTCGCGGTCAACGCGCGCGACGCGATGCCCGACGGCGGCAAGCTTATCGTCAGGACCGCCAACGTGTCGACCGAAGAGGCCGCGCAACTCGCCAACAAGGGCATGCCGGCAGCCGATTACGTGAAGATCGAGATCGCCGACACCGGCACCGGCATCCCGCACGAGATCATCGACAAGATCTTCGAGCCGTTCTTCTCGACCAAGGAAGTCGGCAAGGGCACCGGCCTTGGCCTGTCGACGGTGTACGGCATCGTCAAGCAGACCGGCGGCTTCGTCTATGTCGATTCCAAGCCGGGCGAGGGCACCAATTTCCGGATCTACCTGCCGCGGCATCGTCCGGAGCAGGAGGTTGCGCCGGAAGCGCCGGCCGGCAACGGCGCGGCGAAGGAAGCTGCCGTCGCAGAGGCTCCGAAGCCGAAGCAGGATCTCACCGGGCAAGGCACCATCCTCCTCGTCGAGGACGAGGATGGCCTGCGCTCGCTCAACGCCCGCGGTCTGCGCTCGCGCGGCTACAGCGTGATCGAGGCGGCCAACGGCCTCGAGGCCGTGGAAGCGCTGGAGGAAAAGGACGGCGCGGTCGACCTCGTCGTGTCCGACGTCGTGATGCCGGAGATGGATGGTCCGACGATGCTGAAGGAGATGCGGAAGAAAAATCCGGAGCTGAAGATCATCTTCGTGTCGGGCTACGCCGAGGACGCTTTCGAGAAGAGCCTGCCGGAGAACCAGCAATTCGCCTTCCTGCCGAAGCCCTTTGCGCTCAGCGCCCTGATCGAGAAGGTCAAGGAGACCATGACCGCGCAGTAGAGCATGATCCGGAAAAGTGTGAAGCGGTTTTCCCTCGCGACAAACGCGGAACGCGTTTGCGCGGAGATCATGCTCAAACAGAAAAGCTAAAGCGCGATGAATCTCATCGTGCTTTAGAGCGCAACTCGCTCACGGCCCCTGGTCCAGCCGTGTGATGGGCAAGAGATCTCCCTTCGCCGCCGGCACGATCCGGTTGGACACCATGCCGGCATCGCTCTCGGGCTCCAGCAGGGCGAACACCAGGCCTGCCAGGGGCTGGTCGGCCGGCACGAAGATATCGCCGGGCCGCGCCTGAACGGTCGCCTGCTCGAGAACGAAGGTGCCCTTGACGATCGCGCCGGCGCCGGTGTCGTCGCCGCGGCCATCTTCCTTGGCCCCGACCGCAAGCTCGGTCGCCCTGTAGCGGCTGCCCGCAACGGTCGTCTCCGCAGTGATCGCGCGCGTCGTCAGGCCGGCGCGTTGCAGCGCATCGATCGCGGCGGTCTGCTCGCGCTCGATCAGGTAGCCGGCCGGGCGCGGCCGGGTCAGGACGGGATCGATCTGCAGCGCCGAGAGCCACGCCACCGACACGGGCTTGTCGGCACCGGTCGCGGGGTCGACGAACACCATGTCGCGCCGCTCGGGGTGCGGATGCGCTGCTACCACGACGGGACTGCCTGACGTGCTGGCCTCGGTCGCCGCCTGCTTCGACAGCGCCATGAAGGTGGCGGGATCGCGGGCGGCCTGCCGCAGGATCGCTTCGGCGGCCACGACATGGGTCTGCACGCGCCTCGCCAGATGCGCCCGGCCGAGGCCAACGCCCCGCGTCTCCAGCAGGAAGCTGACGGCATTGCGCAAGCCGGCGACGTTGCGCCCGGTATCGGGCTCGATCCCGCCCATCGCAACCGGCGAGTCGGGTCGGCTGCCATCGGTCGTGAAATACCAATCATGCGTCAAACCGTTCGCGTCGAAGGCTGCGAGAATGGCCGGCAGGAAGATCTGCTGCTCGGCGCGGTCCAGGCTCGGCGGCAGATTGGGGACGGTCGCGTGCTGGATCATCGCGTCGGTCCGCACCAGGCCGCCGAACTTCTGCACCCAGCGGCCGCCGACCGTGAACTCATGGCAGTCGAGGACGAGTTGCGGATGATAGCGCGTGAACAGCGCGCCGAGGTTGCGAATCTCCGGCGTTCGCAACAGCGTGTGGTCGCGGTTCGGATCTATTCCGTTCGCCAGCCCCCGCACGAACGCCGCGGCGCCATCCGGATTGGCGCGCGGCACGATGATGACATCGATCGACTGCAGCAGCGCCGCGAGGTCACCCGTACCGAGGCGTTGCGCCAGCACCAGGGCGGCTTCTCCGCCTGCCGGCTCATTGCCGTGTTGTTGTCCGATGATCAGGACGACCGGCTTCACACCGGTGCCGATGCCGTGATGGGCCGTCGAGAACGACAGCACGGGCAGTTCGCGTCCCTGTTGGGATCGGGCGTCCGCGTCGAGCCGCATCAGCGGTGCTCGAGATGCGAGGCTCCGCAGGAACGCCATCAGTTCGGCCTGCGAGGTGAAGTCCTGCTTGCCGGTTGCGAATGCCGGCGTCGCGTAGGCGACCGGCGGGTCAGGGTAGCGGGCAGCGACTCCCGGCGCTTCCACCAGCGCGGATGATGGATCGAATTCTGCCAAACCTGTGGCGGGAGCTGTGGCGATGGCGGCGGCGATGCCGGCTCGGATCAGGCTGTAGCGAAGCATCGATATGTCCGTCATCCTTGGCGGCTCTCTGGTATCGCAACCTGTGCTGTCGATTCCGGCTGTGAGCAAGGCCCTTTTTGGGGTTTTTTCAGCCGGCAATTGCGGTTATTGCCGCATCTCCGCGACTGAGGGCCGCAGCCGCGGTTCCCGTTTACCGCTTCCATTTTCAGCAACCCTGCCCATCTTAGGGGCGTTTCCCCATGCCGGGGAGATTTGAGGAAACCAAGATGAATTTCTCGCAACGTACGCGCGGAATTGTTCGGGCACTGGCCGTCGCGATGGCTTTGGCATTGCCCGTTGCCATGACCATTTCAGCGGCCGACGCCCGCGTCGGCGGCGGCATGGGCTCGGGGTCGCGCGGCTCGCGCACCTACTCCGCGCCGCCTTCGACCAGCACCGCGCCGGGTACGGCGGCGCCGATGAACCGCACCTTCAGCCAGCCTGGCAGCCCCAGCATGGGTGCGCCGGCGGCAGCGACCTCCGGCGGCCTGTTCGGCCGTGGCGGCGCCGGCCGCGGCCTGCTCGGCGGTCTCGCCGCAGGCTTCCTGGGCGCCGGCCTGCTCGGCATGCTCTTCGGCGGCGGATTGTTCTCCGGTCTCGGCGGCCTGTCGTCGATCCTCGGCCTGCTGCTGCAGATCGGCCTGATCGTGCTCGTCGTCCGCCTCGCGATGTCGTGGTGGCAGCGCCGCAACGCGCCGGCCGAGGCCTATGCCGGCGGCCCGGCGGCGGGTGCTGCCGGTCCGCAGCCGAACGCCCGCTCGGGCTTCGGTTTCGGCCTGGGCGGTGGTTCGTCGAACGCGCCGGTCGAGATCGCACCCGCCGACTATGAGGCGTTCGAGCGCCTGCTCGGCGAGATCCAGGCCGCGTGGTCGGACGAGGACATCGCCAAGCTGCACACGCTGGCGACGCCGGAAATGGTCTCGTACTTCACGAAGGACCTCGAGCAGAACAAGGCGAACAACGACATCAACAAGGTGTCCAACGTCAAGTTGCTGCAGGGCGATCTCGCGGAGGCCTGGCGCGAAGGCGACAGCGAATACGCCACCGTCGCGATGCGCTTCTCGCTGGTCGACAAGACGCTGGAGCGCGGCTCCGGGCGCCTGGTGGCTGGCAGCGAGCAGCCGATCGAGGTCACGGAGGTCTGGACCTTCGTGCGCCAGCGCGGCGGCAACTGGGAACTCTCGGCGATCCAGCAGACCAACTGATCGATTGCCGATCGTCACGAAAAAGAGGCGTCGCGGAACATTCGCGGCGCCTTTTGCTTTACGCGTCACGCGCGCGTCGCGGCGGCGGAATAATGGCTCGCAGCGAGGGTTGGTCTCAGGAGCGTTTTCCAGCGAAGTGGACACCGGTTCGCGTGAAGAAAACGCGTCAAATAAGAAGCGCATCATAACAACCACCGGGAGGATGAGATGAAACTGTTGACCAAGATCGCCATGCCGGCCTGCTT
Source organism: Bradyrhizobium jicamae (assembly GCF_018130695.1). Lineage (GTDB taxonomy): Bacteria > Pseudomonadota > Alphaproteobacteria > Rhizobiales > Xanthobacteraceae > Bradyrhizobium > Bradyrhizobium jicamae_B. The sequence goes on from NZ_JAFCJX010000013.1 coordinate 204,021, forward strand.
TGCTCTGGCTGTGATCGCAGCGCCGCCGGCGCTGGCGCAGACGGCTTCCGACACCAGCTTCTTCCTGACCAGCAACGGCGTCGGCAATGGCGGCAATCTCGGCGGGCTCGCCGGCGCCGACAATCAATGCCAGACGCTTGCGCAGGCCGCGGGCTTCGGTGCGCCGAAGACCTGGCGCGCTTATCTCTCGACCCAGGCCGCCGACGGCCAGGGCGCGGTGAATGCGCGCGACCGCATCGGCAAGGGACCGTGGAAGAATGTGAAGGGCGTCGTGGTCGCCAAGGACGTCGCCGACCTGCACAGCGCCGGCAACAATTTGACCAAGGAGACCGCGCTCTCCGAGAAGGGCGAAGTCGTCAATGGCGCCGGCGACAAGCCGAACCGTCACGACGTGCTGACGGGCTCGCAGGCCGACGGCACGGCCTTTGCGGCCGGCGAAGACCGCACCTGCAAGAACTGGACGAGCTCGACGCAGGGCGCCGCGATGGTCGGACATTTCGACCGCAAGGGCCTGCGCGACGATGACGCCTCGAAATCGTGGAACACGTCGCATCCGTCGCGTGGGCCGGATGGCGGCTGCTCGCAGGCGGACCTGAAGAGCACCGGCGGCGACGGACTGCTGTACTGCTTCGCGGCGAACTGATCCCGATTTAGTGCGTTGACGTGTGTGATGTGGCCCCGCAGGTTTGCGGGGCCATGTTCGTTGTTCAAGCACCGAGGGTCATTGATGCGCTACCAGCTCTACTACTGGCCGATGATCCAGGGCCGCGGCGAATATGTCCGGCTCGCGCTGGAGGATGCCGGCGCCGATTACACCGATGTCGCGCGCGGCAAGGGCGGCATGTCGGCGATGATGACAATGATGGAGGCGCGCAAGGGCACGCCGCCCTTTGCGCCGCCGTTCCTGAAAGCCGGCAATCTCATGATCGCGCAGACCGCCAACATCCTGCTCTATCTCGGCGCCCGCCACGGGCTGGCGCCGAAGGCGGAGGCCGGGAAAATGTGGGTGCACCAGCTGCAGCTCACCGTCGCCGACTTCGTGCTGGAGATTCACGACACCCATCATCCGCTCGGGCCCTCGCTCTATTATGAGGACCAGAAGGCGCCGGCGAAGAAGCGCACCGAGGAGTTCTGGAAGTCGCGAGTGCAAAAATATCTCGGCTATTTCGACGAGATCGTCGGCGCCAATGGCGGTGCCTGGCTCACCGGGCGCCGCGTGACCTACGCCGATCTCTCGCTGTTCCAGATCGTCGAGGGCCTGCGCTACGCTTTCCCGAAGCGCATGCAGGCGTTCGAAAAGAAGATTCCCCGCCTGACTGCGCTGCGCGACCGCGTCGCGGAGCGGCCGAACATCAAGGCCTATCTGGCCAGCGAACGGCGGATCCCGTTCAACGAGGAGGGCATCTTCCGCCGCTACAAGGCGCTGGATCTTTGACGCGCGCTCACCACAGCCCCGGCAGCAGCCGATAGCGCACTCGCGCCGCATACTCGGTGTAACCCTCGAGGCCCGCGCGCAGCGTGCGCTCCTCGATCCGGGTGCGGACCGCGAACATCAGGAAGAACACCGGCAGGAAGGCGAGGCCCCACCATGATCCCATCATGAGCGGCACGCCGGCAAAGAACAGCATCACGCCCCCGTACATTGGATGGCGCACCCACGCATAGGGCCCGGTCGAGATCACCTGATGATCCCGTTCGGTCTGCACCTTCACCGTGGGAGCTGCGAACGAATTGGTGCGGAACACCCACATGATCAGGACGGTGGAGAGCAGATAGAGCGCGAGGCCCAGCGCCATCAGCGGCAGCGAGCTGTCTGCGTCATGAAAGCGCCGGTCCAGTCCCATCGCGACGAACCAGAGAAACGCGACCATGGCGAAGGCCAGCATGAAGAGCTTGTCTTCCGCAGGCTGTTCGTTGCGCGCGGTCAGCTTCATGCGCTCGGCTAGCAGGCCGGGATCGGTCCGTGCGAGCCAGATGCCACAGATCGGGCCGAGGGCCGCGGAGACGATGAGGAGCGCCCATGCGCCGGGCCAGTGCCACGTGCCGGCGGATGCAAACAGCACGACCGCTATGGCGATAACGAAGAATGCGTTCTGCGCCAGCAGCTTTGCGATCATGGCGATCATCCCGGTCCTTCCGGCCACGATGATCGCGCGCATTCCGGCAAACTTGCGACCGCCGCCATCAACTTTCGGATCACGGCTCACCACGAGTTCCGCGTTGACATTTATATAAGTAATTACTTATATATTTGCCATGGCCAGCGCGATACAGATCACCAGCGTGATGAAGACCCTCGCGGACCCGACGCGGCGGGCAATGTTCGAGCGCATCGCGCGGGAGGGGGAGATCGCGGCGACCGGGCTGGTGCGTGGCTCAAAAGTGTCGCAGCCGGCGGTGTCACAGCATCTGCGCGCGCTGCGCGATGCCGGCCTCGTCATCGAGCGGCGCGACGGGCGCCACATCCATTATCGTGTCGCGCCGAAGGGGCTCGGCCCGCTGTTCGACTGGCTCGGCCACTACCAGAATTTCTGGCAGGAGCGTTTCGAGAATCTGGAACGGCTGTTGAAGGGGAGTGAGTGATGGGCGAGACGCGTGCGATCACGGTCGAGAAGGTGTTGCCCTATCCGGCGGAGAAAGTTTGGCGGACGCTGACCACCAGCGAGCTCCTGGTGAAATGGCTGATGCCGAATGATTTCGTTGCCGCGGTCGGCCACAGGTTCAACTTCCGTACCCGACCGATGGGCGACTGGGACGGCGTCGTGCAGTGCGAGGTGCTGGCCTGCGACCCGCCAAAACTGCTGCGCTATTCCTGGAAGGGCGGCGCCGACACCAATCCGGACTACGGCTCGAAGCTCGATTCAACCGTGACCTGGACGCTGACGCCGGTCGACGGCGGCACGCATCTGCGCATGGTGCATGACGGCTTCGTCTTCCCCGGCAACCGGTTCGCCTTTGACGCGATGAGCCCGGGCTGGGGCAAGATCATGGACGCGATCGGGCGCGTCACCGCGGAAGCATGACGCGGCTCACTCGTCCTTGCCGCGCGTGATCGCGATCGACGCGTCGGTCTTGGTGCGCGTGCATTCCATGTTGAGGCGGCGGTAGCGCATCGAGACCTTGTCGCCGCGCAGGATGCCCATCCGCTTCAGGCAGCGCGACGAGCCGGTGGTGGTGTCGTCCTTGGTCACGGTGAAGACCAGCGCGGCGCTGGCGCCGACCAGATTGTAGAACTCCGGCTTCGGCTTGCGGTCGCCCTTGGCGTAGAGCTCGATCGAATATTTGTCGCCGCGGCAGCCGAGCGACAGCTCCTTGGCGGCGGGATGGGTGAGGTAGACGATGTTGGCGGCGCGGAAATTGACCTTCAGCCCGTCGATCTGGTTGGCCAGCACTTTTGCGATCTCGTCGCACTGATCGGCGCGAGCAGGGGAGGCGGAGACGGCGGCACCGAGCGCCAGCAAGGCAATGGACAGCGTGGAGCGGACGCAGGACGGAAAACGAAGGCGCAGTTGTCGTGTCATGAAACCCCCGCGGTATGAAATGCGGGAAGGTTCATGCAGGGACTTGGCCACCGCGTCAATACGCACCGTGACTGCGTGATGCAGTCACGGTGCGCATTTCATGAACACCGTGTCGGCCGTGCAGCGGTTCAGTACGCGGCTTTCTTGCACTTGCCGTTGTGCAGCTTGGAGACGCCGGCGGCCTGGCGTTCGCAGTCATTGCCGTAGGTCTTGTTGTCGCAACCGCACACCGGCCGGAAGATCTTGGTGCAGATCTGCGGCTTGTTTGCGCAAACGCCCTGTTGGTCGCCACGTCCGCAGACGCCGGGCTTGAAGTTGCAGAATTCGTTGGGAGCGCATTGCAGCGGAATGATGCCGCCGCAGGCCTGTCCAACGACCGCCTGGGCGCCTGACGTGGCCGAGATCAGCAAGACGAGCGCTGCGAACGAGACGAAAAGCCGGGTCTTCATGATTGCCTCCCTTGGGTTGGGTCTCACATGGTCCGTCAATCCATACGACAACCTGAGATTACATGTCTGTGAGGCATTCCACAATGATTGCCGTTTTTCGCGCATGGCAGGGGTCGTGCGGCTTCCCTTTCCTTTGCCGGAAAAATGCTTAGAACGGCTCTATGTTGCCGGCGGCCCAAATCCCTCCGGCCCTCGAACAAACGAGCAGCCCATGAACGCCCCCACCGCCTTTCCTGACCAGCAGAAGCCTGTTCCGCCCTATAAGCACACGCCCTTGTTCCCGCTCGGCGCGGACACCACGCCCTACAAGAAGATCACCAGCGAAGGCGTGCGGGTCGAGAAGGTGCTCGGCAAGGAGATGGTCGTGGTGTCGCGCGAGGCGTTGCGGGCGCTCTCGGAAGCCGCGTTCGGCGACATCAACCACTATCTGCGGCCGGGGCACCTGAAGCAGCTCCGCAACATCCTCGAGGACAAGGAGGCCAGCGACAACGACAAGTTCGTCGCCTTCGACTTCCTGAAGAATGCGAACATCGCGGCCGGCGGCGTGCTGCCGATGTGCCAGGACACCGGCACCGCGATCATCATGGGCAAGAAGGGTTGCAACGTCATCACCGACGGCGACGACGAGGCGGCGCTCTCGGAAGGCGCGCGCGACGCGTACCTCCGCCGCAATCTGCGCTACTCGCAGGTGGCGCCGCTGTCGATGTATGAGGAGAAGAACACCGCGAACAACATGCCGGCGCAGTGCGAGATCTACGCCGAGGGCGACGACGCCTACAAGTTCATGTTCATGGCCAAGGGCGGTGGCTCCGCCAACAAGAGCTTCCTGTTCCAGGCCACGCCCTCGGTGCTGACCAGGGATCGTCTGCTCGCCTTCCTGAAGGAGAAGGTGCTCACCCTCGGCACCGCGGCGTGCCCGCCCTACCATCTGGCGATCGTGATCGGCGGTACCTCGGCCGAGCTCTGCATGAAGACCGTGAAGCTCGCCTCGGCGCGCTATCTCGATGCGCTGCCGACCCATGGCTCGCCCGACGGCAACGCGTTCCGCGATCTCGAGATGGAGCAGGAGATCCTGAAGATGACGCAGTCGCTCGGCGTCGGCGCGCAGTTCGGCGGCAAGTATTTCTGCCACGACGTGCGCGTGATCCGGATGCCGCGCCACGGCGCGTCGCTGCCGATCGGCCTCGGCGTGTCCTGCTCGGCCGACCGCCAGGTGCTCGGCAAAATTACAAAAGACGGCGTCTATCTCGAGGAGCTCGAGCACAATCCGGCGCAGTATCTGCCTGTTGTCGAGCAGTCGCTCGGCGGCGAGGTCGTCAAGATCGATCTCAACCAGCCGATGAAGGACATCCTGGCGACGATGTCGCAATATCCGATCAAGACCCGCGTCTCCATGACCGGCACGATGATCGTCGCGCGCGACAGCGCACACGCCAAGCTGCGCGAGCGGCTGGAGAAGGGCGAGCCGCTGCCGGATTACTTCAAGAACCATCCGGTCTATTACGCCGGTCCCGCCAAGACGCCTGACGGCTACGCCTCCGGCGCATTCGGCCCGACCACGGCGGGCCGTATGGACTCCTTCGTCGACCAGTTCCAGGCGGCGGGCGGCTCGATGGTGATGGTCGCCAAGGGCAACCGCGCGGTCGCGGTGCGCGAGGCCTGCAAGAAGCACGGCGGCTTCTATCTCGGCTCGATCGGAGGTGCTGCGGCGAACCTCGCCGAGCACTGCATCAAGAAGGTCGAGGTGGTCGAATATCCCGAGCTCGGCATGGAAGCGATCTGGCGCATCGAAGTGGTCGACTTCCCGGCCTTCATCATCATCGATGACAAGGGCAACGACTTTTTCAAGGAATTAAACCTCGGTTGAGGGCGATCGGCCTCGACGGATTCTCCAAAGGCTGGGTCGCCGTCTCCTTCGACGGCGACCGGCAATCCATCGCCTTTCATCTCGACATTTCGGACGCGCTGGCGCGTCCGTTCGACCGTGCCGGGATTGATATCCCGATCGGCATGACCAACGATGGTGTGCGCGATTGCGATCTGATTGCGCGCCAAAAACTCCGTCCGCATGCGTCGCGCGTCTTCACCGGTGCGCGGCGCTGGCTCTGGCAGGAGTTTGATGATCCAAGCAAAGCGAACGACGACGCGCTGCGCCGCGGCCAGACGCGCGTGTCGCGCCAACTCTGGCATCTCGGCACGAAGATCATGGAGGTCGACGCGTTCGTTCGCGCGCATCCCCGCGCTGATATCCGCGAAGTCCATCCCGAGCTGGTGTTCCTGCGGCTGAACGACGGCAAGCCGTTATCGCCGAAGAAGTCGGAGGAGGGCGATGCCCTCCGCCGCAAGCTGCTCAAGCGATCCGGCTTCCGCGACATCGAGGCATGGCTGAACGAAACGCGGATCGGCCGCGGCGCCAAGCGTGACGACGTGCTGGATGCCTGCGCGGTGGCGCTTGCCGCGCGCGAACCATGCGGATGCGTTCCGGAGGGACCGGCGCCGCTGGATGCGCATGGCCTGCCGATGCAAATCTGGTTCTAGCGCGGGCGTGCTGTAGCAGCCGTTACCGCAAGTCTTGCCTGTATCGCTTGTATTAACCACGACGCGGCGAGTGCGACGTTTTGGCGCGTGCGAGGTTGCGCCTGTTCAAGAATGCAACTCTTTCCGGCCAAGGAGCCTTAACGTTTGTCGCCGACCCTGCGCGCCATCGAAAGAAGCGGGCATGGGCGGCATGATGCGATCGACGATGGAGCAGGCGGGATGGGCGGTGCTTGCGCTCGCGGCCATCGGCCTCGCGGGCTGCAATGAACGGCCGCCCGGCGTTTATGACGTCAGCGTCAACGAGGCCTATCGGCGCCTGGTCGGCGACACGCTGCCCGACATGGTCTACGCCAAGCAGTGCGGCATTCTCATCCATGTGACGCCGACGGGTGTCCCCGGCTACTCCGTCACCTGGAAGGTCAACAGCAGCGGCAAGGAGGTCGTGCGGTTCACGGCCATGCTGTCGGCCGTCAACGACAAGCAGACCAGGGTCGAGATCCGCGTGCCGCCGGCGCCCGACGGCGGCGAGATGTATGACGGCTCGAAATTCTACAAGCGGCCCGCGTTCAACCAGCCGCTGCGCCCCGCGGTGCAGGAGCAGGTCGCGGCGATCCTCGAGGGGCGGAAATTCGATGTCCGGCGCGTCGGCCCCGGCAAGGACAAGGTTTGCGACGTGCAGCGCGGCGGTCTTGATGCCGGCGTCGCGCGGTTCAGCGTCAACGATTGATGGATGGAGATTGACGATGAGGCCCGTGTACCTCGGCGCATTTGTCGTGGCCTGTGCCGTGATCTACTTCTTCACGATGCGTCCCAGCACCAACGGTGCGGTGTATCGCGTGCCGCTCGCGCAGGTGCGCCAGGATCTTGCGAAAGCGGATATTCCACCCGTGTTCGGCAGTACGCCGCTGGATGTCCAGGCGCGCGGGATCGGTGATGCCGTCGTCTGGACCGTCCGTCAGGGCAGGGAGGAAATCTTCCGCTACACCGCCGACTTGAAGGTGGAGGGCGACGGGGCCACCCGCGTCAAGGTGAAGATGGAAGGTACCGGCGCCTACGCCAAGCGCCTGGCGGACAAGCCCCTGATCAGGGACATGTATCTCATCGCCATGGAGGAGCGCGTTGCCTCCACGCTGGAGCATCGGGAGTACGACATGACCCGCGTCTATCCCGCGATGTCGGCGGCCGTGGTGTCGAACATGGGCAACTTGCAGGCGTCCGCGGACCAGGCGGCCGCAGCCTCCGAACGGGAGAACCGCAGGAATTACGAGAAGGCCTATCGTGACGAGGCCGCCGGGCGCCGCTGAGCGGTCGGAACGAGTGGCGCGGGCGGCGCGCCAGATCTGGTTCTAACCATTCGTCATGCCCGGGCTCGTCCAGGCTCGTCCCGGGCATCCACGTCTTCAGGTCGATCTTCCCCCAGGGCAAGACGTGGATGGCCCGGTCAAGCCCGGCCATGACGGCTGCCCCTCAAAATGAGTTGCGTACCTCAAAAACCCTCTGCTAGGCTACCAGCATGAGGGACGAGGTCGCGACCGCACCGCTGACGCTGAAGGACATCGCCCGCCAGGCGGGCGTGAGTCTCGCGACCGTCGACCGCGTGCTGCACAACCGCCCCGGCGTGCGGCCGGACACCGTCCGGCGGGTCAGGGAGGCGATCGAGCGCAATTCCTTCCAGCCGCATGTCGCCGCCGCCGAGCTCGCCCGCGGCCGGGCGCGGCGCTTCGCGTTCGTGATGCCGTCCGGGCCGAACCTGTTCATGCAGCAGATCGAGGCCTATCTCGGCGAGATGGCGGGCTGGCTCGCGGCGCGGCGTCTCTCCGTCGAGATGATCGCAACCGACGTGTTCGATGCGAACGCGCTCGCCGATTGCCTGGAGCAGCTCGCCGGCGACTATGACGGCGTCGCCGTGGTTGCGCTCGATCATCCCAGCGTGCGCGCGGCCATCAACGATCTCGTCGATGGCGGCACCGAGGTCGTGACGCTGGTCTCCGATGTGCCGTCGTCGCGGCGGCATCACTACGTCGGCATCGACAATATCGCGGCGGGCCGCACCGCCGGCGCGCTGGTCGGCCGCCTGGTGGGTGCACGTCGCGGCAAGGTCGCGATCATCGCGGGCTCGCTAGCGCTGCGCGACCACGCCGAGCGCATCTTCGGCTTCAACCAGGTGATGGCGTCCGAATTCGCCGGCCTTGAGGTGCTGCAGGTCGAGGAGGGGCGCGACGACGATGCGCAATCGGAAGCGCTCGCCGCGCGGCTGCTGCGCGACCATCCCGACATGGTCGGGCTCTACAATGTCGGCGCAGGTACGCCGGGCGTCGCCAGGGCGCTGAGCGAGTCCGGACGCGACAAGGAGGTCATCTTCGTCGGCCACGACGTCACGGTGCTGACGCGAAAGCTGCTGCTGTCGGGTGTGATGGATGCGGCGATTTCGCAGAACCCCGGCCATGAGGCGCGCGCCGCGGTGCGCGTGCTGTTGGCGCTGGCGCGCGGCGAGCCGATCCTGAGCGAGCAGGAGCAGATCAGGATCGACATCGTGATGCGGGACAATCTGCCGTAACCGGAAAACCGGACGGCAGAAATTTGCAAGACGACTCTCGGGCGGCAAGGGCGACTTGAGTTCGCTTCCCCGCAAGGGACGAAGGGAGGACAGGTTCGTGTATCTCGGAATGGACGTCGGCACGTCCAGCGTGAAGGCGGTACTCGTTGATGACGCGGGCGCGGTGATTGCGATCGCCGCACGCGAGCTTGCGCTGTCGCACCCGGCACCGTTGTGGTCCGAGCAGGATCCCGACGCCTGGATCAGCGCCGCGATCGGCGCCGTCGACGATCTGGCGGCGGCGCATCCACGCGAGACCGCGGCGGTGCGCGGCATCGGGCTATCCGGCCAGATGCATGGCGCGACACTGCTGGACGCGGATGGCCGTCCGCTGCGTCCGGCGGTTCTCTGGAACGACGGCCGCTCGCACGCCGAATGCATCGAGATGGAGCAGAAATGTCCCGCACTGCATGACATCGCCGGCAATCTCGCGATGCCCGGCTTCACCGCGCCAAAACTGTTGTGGGTGGCGAAGCATGAGCCGGAGACGTTCAAGCGCGTCGCAAAAGTGCTGCTGCCCAAGGCTTACGTCCGCTATCGCCTGACCGGCGAGATGGTCGAGGACATGTCGGATGCCGCCGGCACGCTGTGGCTCGACGTCGGCCGCCGCCGCTGGTCGGAGGAACTGCTGCAGGCAACCGGGCTCGACAGCAGCCACATGCCGCGGCTGATCGAAGGCAGCGACGTGAGTTCGGTGCTGTCGCACGAACTCGCGCAGCGCTGGGGCATGGCGGATGGCGTCGTCGTGGCCGGCGGCGCCGGCGATTGCGCGGCGAGCGCGATCGGGCTCGGGGCGATCGCGCCGGGCGATGCGTTCCTGTCGCTGGGAACGTCGGGCGTGCTGTTCCGCGTCACCGACCGCTTTGCGCCGGCGGTTGGGTCGGCGGTGCATGCGTTCTGTCACGCGTTGCCCGGGCTCTGGCATCAGATGGGCGTGATGCTCTCCGCCGCCGCGTCGCTGGCGTGGCTTTCGGATGTGATGGCGACGCCGGCGCCTGCATTGCTCGCGCCGCTCGGCGAAGCCGTCGATGGACCGAGCCCGATAAAGTTCCTGCCTTATCTCGATGGCGAGCGCACTCCGCACAATGACGCGGCGGCGAGCGGCGCCTTCGTCGGCTTGCGCGGCGCCAGCGGTCGCCATGCGATGGTGCAGGCGGTGCTCGAAGGCGTCGCCTTCGCCGCGCGCGACAATCTCAATGCATTGGCGAGCGCCAGCTCAGAGATCAAGGAAGTCGACTTCGTCGGCGGCGGATCGCGCTCGGCGCTGTGGGCGCAAATCTGCGCCGACGTGCTCGGCATTCCCGTGCACCGCGTCGAGGAAGGCGAGGTGGGCGCCGCGCTCGGTGCGGCCAGGCTCGGCCGGCTTGCCGCGACCGGCGAAAAGCCGGCCGACGTCTGCACACGTCCGCGGCGGCTCGCCACCTTCACGCTGCGCGCCTCGGCGCGGGCTGCCTATGACGACGCCTATCACCACTGGCGAAAGCTTTATCCCGTGCTGAAGGAGTTTTAAGTGACCGCGGCATCCGAATTCTTCACCACACGCGCGCCGATCGCCTACACCGGCGCGCAGGCCGCCCATCCGCTCTCCTTCCGCTGGTACGACAAAGACCGCGTCGTGCGCGGACGGCGGCTCGAGGATCATCTGCGCTTTGCGGTGTGCTACTGGCACTCGCTGTGCTGGCCTGGTCTCGATCCCTTCGGTGGCGAGACGTTTCTGCGGCCGTGGCATCACGGCACCGATACGATGGCGATGGCGCGCGCCAAGGCCGACGTCGCCTTCGAGCTGTTCCGCCTGCTCGACGTGCCCTTCTTCACCTTCCATGACGTCGACGCCGCGCCCGAGGGCCGCACGCTCGCCGAGTCCGTCGCCAATCTCAATGCGATTGCCGATGTGTTCGAGCAGAAGATGGCTTCAGCAAAAGTTCGGCTGCTCTGGGGTACAGCAAATCTGTTCTCGCATCGCCGCTACATGGCGGGTGCCGCGACCAATCCCGATCCTGATATCTTCACCTATGCCGCCGGGCAGGTGCGCGCCGCGCTGGAAGTGACGCACCGGCTCGGCGGCCAGAACTATGTGCTATGGGGCGGCCGCGAGGGTTACGAGACGCTGCTCAACACCGACATCGGGCGCGAGCTCGACCAGCTCGGCCGCTTCGTGTCGCTGGTGGTCGAGCACAAGCACAGAATAGGCTTCAAGGGCCCGCTGCTGATCGAGCCGAAGCCGAGGGAGCCGTCCAAGCATCAATACGATTTCGATGTCGCGACCTGTTACGGCTTCCTGCAGCGCTATGATCTCTTGAAGGACGTCAAGCTCAACATCGAGCAGAACCACGCCATTCTTGCCGGCCATTCGTTCCAGCACGAGGTGGCGCTGGCGGAGGCGCTTGGCGTGTTCGGCTCGCTCGACATCAACCGCGGCGACGATCTGCTCGGCTGGGATACCGACCAGTTCGCGATGAACGTTCCCGAACTTGTCCTGGTGTTCCACGAGATGCTGAACCGCGGTGGCTTCACCACCGGCGGCCTCAATTTCGATGCAAAAGTTCGCCGGCAGTCGATCGATCCTGATGATCTCCTCCACGCCCACGCCGGTTCGATGGACGCCTGCGCGCGCGCCTTCCTCGCGGCATCAGACATGCTCGACGCCGGCGTGCTGACGGCGCCGCTCGCCGATCGCTACAAGGGGTGGGGCGATGCCGAGGGGCGCGCGATCCTGAGCGGGCAGCGCTCGCTCGCCGATCTTGCCGATCGCGCGATGGCACACAATTTCGATCCGCAGCCGCGCTCGGGCCGGCAGGAATATCTGGAATCCCTCGTCAACCGCTACGTCTGAGCGAGGCCGCCATGGCAAGTGCAAGCGTGCAACCGGTCCTGGAGCTGACCGGCATCGGCAAGGAGTTCGGCGCGATCCGCGCGCTGCACGACGTCGACTTGCAGGTCTATCCCGGCGAGGTGGTCGGCCTGATGGGCGACAACGGCGCCGGCAAATCGACGCTGGTGAAGGTCATCGCCGGCAACTTCCCGCCGAGTCATGGCGAAATGCGGTTCGACGGCAACGCCGTGCAGTTCTATCGCCCGGTCGATGCCCGCGCGGTCGGGATCGAGGTGGTCTATCAGGACCTCGCGCTATCGGACAATCTGACCGCGGCGGCGAACGTCTTCCTCGGCCGCGAGCTGAAGCGCAGGATCGGCCCGTTCGCGCTGCTCGATCACAAGGCGATGGCGGCGCGGGCGCTGGAATTGTTCGGCGAGCTGCGCTCCGAGACACGGCCCGATGATCTGGTCAAGCAGATGTCGGGCGGCCAGCGCCAGGCGGTCGCGATCGCGCGGACGCGGCTGTCGAACGCCAAGCTCGTGATGATGGACGAGCCGACGGCGGCGATCTCGGTGCGCCAGGTCGAGCAGGTGCTGGGCCTGATCCATCGCCTCAAGGAGCAGGGCGTCGCCGTGATGCTGATCTCGCACCGCATGCCCGACGTGTTCGCGGTCTGCGACCGCGTCGTGGTGATGCGGCGCGGCGAGAAGCGGGCCGACAAGCCGATCGCTGACACCAGCCCCGAAGAGGTGACGGCCCTGATCACCGGCGCGAAGGAGGCGGCGTGATGGCGCTCCCGATGGAATCCCCTGTTACCTTCAGCAATGTCGGCAAGACCGCCTGGTGGCAGCGCGGCGTGTTCGCCTCGCAAACCGCCTATGTCACGCTGGCGCTGCTCGTGCTGCTGGTCATCATGCACTTCGCCAGCCCGTATTTCTTCACCGAAGGCAACATGCAGAACGTGGCGAAGAACTTTTCGTTCATCGCCATCGCCACGCTTGGCGTCACCTTCGTGATCATCACCGGCGGCATCGATCTCTCGGTGGGATCGATGATGTGCTTCTCCGCCATGATCACCTCGATGGTGATGACTGCTCTCTCGACGCCGGGCATGCCCGGCGCGTCACTGTTCGTGCACCTCGCCGCCGACGGCAAGACCGTGGTCGCCAATGTACCGGGCCTGATCCTCGTGACCTCGGTGCTTTCGGGGCTCGGCGTCGCGCTGATCGTCGGCCTCGTGAACGGCTTCTGTATCGCGGTGCTCGGCCTGTCGCCATTCGTCACCACGCTCGGCATGCTCTCGATCGTGCGCGGCCTCGGCTATGTCGTCTCGAACGGCCGCGGCAGTTTTCCGGGCGGACCGGACGCCGACTATTTCTACAGACTGACGTCCGGCGATCTGCTCGGCGTGCCCATGCCGTTCCTCTATCTCGTGATCCTCGCGCTCATCATGGCGGTTGTGCTGCATCACACCACGTTCGGCCGTCATGTCTTTGCGCTCGGCGGCAATGAGAAGGCGGCCGAGCTCACCGGCGTCGCGGTGGTGCGGGTCAAGATCGAGGTCTATGTGATCTGCGCGCTCGCCGCCGGCCTGCAGGGCATCATCATCTGCGGCTGGCTGGGATCGGCGCCGGCCAACATGGCGACCTCCTACGAGCTCAACGTGATTGCGGCTGCGGTGATCGGCGGCGCCAATCTCGCCGGCGGCATCGGCGGGCCGCTAGGTGCCATCGTCGGCTGCGTGCTGCTGGAGGTGATCCGCAACGGGCTCGTGCTCGCGCAGGTCAACTCCTACTGGCAGCAAACCCTGGTCGGCGTGATCATCATCCTCGCGGTGCTGGTCGATCGGGTCCGTTCGCGCATGCTCTAGGCGTTTTGAGGCTGGCCGGGAGACAACAACGTCGTCTATCCGCTCCCGGATCAGACCATTCAGGATAGGCAACAAAAATTGTGGAGGGAAACAATGAGGAAAGTTCTGCTTGCCGGCATGGCCTTTGCGATGATGGCGACGCCGGCCTTGGCCCAGACCTACAAATTCGTCATCGTCCCCAAGGCGATGAACAATCCGTTCTTCGATTTCGCGCGCGACGGCTGCCAGAAGCGCGCCAAGGAGCTCGGCAACATCGAGTGCATTTACAAGGGCCCGGTCGAGCATGAGCCTGCAACGCAGGCGCAGATCATCCAGGATTTCGTCACCCAGAAGGTCGACGGCCTCGCGATCTCGGTCGCCGACGTCGCCGCAATGACCAAGTCGATCGAGGCGGCGGCTGCGGCCGGCATTCCCGTCATCACCTTCGATGCGGACGCGCCGGGCTCTAAGCGCATCGCCTATATCGGCACCAACAACAAGGAGTTCGGCGTCTCCCTCGGCAAGCAGCTGCTGCAGCTCCGTCCTGAGGGCGGCAAATACGCGATGATCTCGGGAGGTCCGGGTGCCCGAAATCTCGCCGAGCGCGTCGATGGCGTGCGCGAGGCGCTGAAGGGCTCGAAATGGGTCGAGGTCGGGGGCTCGCCGACGTTCTGCAACGACGATCCCGCGCTCGCCGTGCAGCAGATGACCGATCTGCGCACCGCAACGCCCGATCTCGCCGCGATCGTGCCGATCGGCGGCTGGCCGATGTTCGCGCCCGAAGGCTTCAAGGCCTTCGCCAGCAAGTACAAGAAGGACATCGATGCCGGCAAATTCACGCTCGTCGTCGCCGATACCCTGAAGATGCAGCTCGAGCTGCTGCGCGACGGCTACGCCAACGCGCTGACGGGACAGCGGCCGTTCGAGATGGGCGAGAAATCGATGGACGTGCTGCTCGCGATCAAGAAGGGCGAGAAGGTGCCGGAGATCGTCTATACCGGCCTCGACCTCGTCACCAAGGACAACGTCGCGCAGATGCTGAAGTGAGTTAGAGCGGCTTGCTCGCTACACCTCTCCCGCTTGCGGGGGAGGTCGCATCGCATCGAAGATGCGATGCGGGTGGGGGCTCTCTCCGCGATACGACTCGTGGAGAGAGCCCCCACCCCAGCCCTCCCCCGCAAGCGGGAGAGGGAGTCTTATCCCTTCGCGGCTGATTGTGTGTTTACGCCCGCGAGCCCGTGAACGGGAAGCTGCCCATCGGGCCGATGCCCATCTCGCCGGAGATGCTGTCACCGGAGACCTTGCCCGAGAAGTCGAGCGTGAGCGGCATCGGGTTGGTGATCGAGACCTTCCAGGCCACGTCGTCGCCGTTCACGGTGCCCTCGAAGATGTCGGTCGAATTGCCTTCGGCGCCCTGCGTGCCGGTCAGCGTGCCGCCGGCGCTCTTCAGCGACAGCGTCGCCTTGCGCTCGCCCATCGGCGTCGTCATCGTCAGATTCCAGTTGCCGTCCACTGCCATATTGTACTCCCCTCAAGATAAGGCGTGCGCGGGTATAGCCTATCCCGCCGCGCAGTTCTAACGGTTTAAGCCTGCGCCGCGGCGCGCAGCCGGCTGCCGACCGCGAAGCGGAACGCGACGTACTGGATCGCGAAGGCCGCGACCTTGGCGCCGACCAGCACGACCGAGACGTAGAACGCCCACAGCTTCATGTCGCCGGTCCACGCCACCGCAACGGTGCCCGCGGCGAGCACGAACATCAGCGCGGCCCAGGCATAGCCCGCGACGGTGACATACTCCGGAATGGTCTCGGTCACGATCGGCGGCAGGTAGCGCAGCAGCCAGCCGCGCTTGAGCATGATGGCGCCGATCGCGATGTGGCCGATCGCGGGCTTGGCCAGCACGAAGCGCGGATCGTTGGTCAAGAGCGTGGCGCCGCCGAGCACGATCACCAGCGCCAGGCTCGCCCAGGTCATGTAGCCGAGCGCCTGGCCCTTGACGCGGGCCCAGATCACCTGGGCGATCGCGCCCACGATCGCAACTGCGGTCGCCAGCACAACGTTGTCGGTGGCGAGATAGATTACCAGGAAAACGATGGTGGAGAGAAAATCCGAGGCGAGGCGGCGAAAGACGTCTTTCATCGTCGTTGAGTCCTGTGTCTTTTCGTGGATGGCTAGTGCGAGGTGACGGCGTTGGCCGGGGGCGGGGTGAGCTTGGCCTTGCGATATTCCGGATACCATTGCGTGAAGTAGACTGCACTGTTGCGGGCGGCGAATGCGACCAAGAGTCCCGTCCACAGCGGCAGGGTCGGCACATAGAGCAGCAGCACATTGCCGGCCATCATCAGCACCATGGCGCCGACCCAGGCCCAGGTGATCGTGTAGTTGGCGCCGATGAAGCCGGGATATTGCGCGGTCTGCGCGTCCACCGTTTCCAGCGCGTATTGCAGCGTGAAGGGCCGGCGGAAGATGATCGAGAGCAGGCAGACCAGGAAGATGCCGGCATCGACCGCGAACTTCACGGCAACCGTGCCGAGCGTATGGTCGACCAGGGCGACGTAGCTTCCGACCGCCATGAAGGTGATCACCGAGCCGACGCCGAGGATCTTGATCGAGCGGCCGCCCGCGATGTCGTAGGCGATCACGCCGAGGCAAAGGGCCGCGCTGGCGAACAGGCTTGTTGTCGCCGAGGTCACCATCATCAGCAGGGCGAAAACACCGTAGGGAGCAAGGACCAGGAAGACCGTCATGGCAGAGCCTCATGGGCTAATCTTTACATCGTAAAGATACCCTAGGGGTGCGGGCGGGAATCGTCAAGGAAAATCTTTACAGTGTCAAAATAGAGTGATGCACGGTAAGAAAGCATAATTAAATCAAAAGATTGCGTCATTTTTCGTGTGATGCGCCGATCCCTCCGCATCGTCATGGCCGGGCTTGTCCCGGCCATCCACGTCTTTCCTTGCACCGGATTCAAAGACGTGGATGCCCGGGACAAGCCCGGGCACGACGAGTTCGTGGAAACGCTTCCCTTCTCACGGATGCAGAATCCCGCTTCCCGCGCTCCCCCGCGACCTCCCCAACGACTTCATTCCGGGCCGCGCGATGGCGCGACCCGGAATGAAGGATGGCATGTGACGTCCTGCGACTCCTACGCCGCGACCCAATTGCCGTGGAATCCATCCGGTACGCGATGGCCGAGATGCACCAGCGCGACGGGGCCGGCATCGACATCGGTCGCGTTGAACACCGCGAGGTCGCTGCAGTTCTCACGTGCGCGCCAGACCACTGCGAGCAGCCAGCCATCGCCGTCGGCGGCGTCCTTGCCGCGCTCGACGAACACCGGCTCCGAGATCGTGTCGCCGGCTGGCAGCTGATAGTGGCCGAGCCGTTTGCCCTTGCCGTCGACATGCGCGATGCCGGAGAGCCAGCTGAAGGTCGGCGAACCCGCCGGCGCACAGGCGTACCAGCCATGGCGGCTGGCGCGGCCGGCGAAGCGATCGTCGATCCGCGGGAATTCGCCGGTGAGGTCGTCGAGATAGGTTTGCGTGAAGCGGTCGGTATTCCCGGCGAGATCGAAGGTCCAGCGGCACAGCCGTGCGCGCGACTTGTCCGGATCGGTCGGCGTGCCGTCGGGATGGTTGAACAGCGGCGCTTCCTCGAACTGCATGACATCGGCGATGATGCGGTCGCCTTCCTCCCAGGCGTTCATGACGTGGAAGACGTAGCAGCTCTCGGCGCGGAACCAGACGATGTCCTTCGCCGATCCCTGGCGCTTCATCACGCCGACATAGCTGCCCTTCTCAGGCTCCCAGGCGTAGGGCGCCTTGCCGCGCATCGCGCGCTCCATGCTGCCGGTGATCGGCAGCACCGGGAACAGCAGATGGTTTTCGGTGACGATGAAGTCGTGCACCATGCTGGCATAGGGTGCCTCGAAGCGATCGAACCGCGTCACGATGCCGGATGAATTGACCGAGCCGAACGACAGCATCGCGGTGAGGGGACCTGCGGCGTTGTAGCCGAAGAACACCATCTCGCCGGTCTTGGGGTCGATCTTCGGATGCGCGGTGAATGGGCCTTGAATGGCGCCATTGTAGTCGCAATAGCTTTTTCGATTGAGCGTACCGGGCTCGATCTCGGTCGGCAGATGGCCTTCCTCCAGCGCGAGCAGGCGGCCGGCGTGCGCGATGATGTTGGTGTTGGCAACGCCGCCATCGGTCGGCGCGGAGGCGGGCGCATCCGGCAGCTTGCGGCCGAAACCGCCGTACAGCGCGCGGCCGGCGTCGTGCTCGGCCTGCCATTTCGGCGTGCGGATCCAGCGATTGCGATAGCTGGCGCGGCCGTTCTCGAGATGGAAGGCGTGCAGCATGCCGTCGCCGACGAACCAGTGCGCGCCCGGTGCCTCGAACTGCGGATTGGGGCCGTTGCGATAGAGCGTGCCATTGAGCTCGCGCGGCAATTCGCCGGTGATCTTGAGGAACGGCGCGTCGCATTCCATCGGGATCGGCGCCACATTCGGCCGCTTCGAATTCGTCACATTGTCGAGCATGTCACCTCCTCTGTCCTATCTTTACATCGTAAAGATATCCGTACAGGCGCGCAGCGCGACGGTCAAGCAAAATCTTTACAGTGTAAAAATTGCGCCTTATAAGAATCGGCATGACCAGATTGTCCAAAGAAAACAAGGCAAGTCCCGTCGCCAGGCGCGCCGGGCGGGTGGCCAAGGCAACGGTGCAGCGCGCTCCTGCTGGTCGCCGGCGCGCCGCTGATACGCCCTATCATCACGGCGATCTCCACGACGCGCTGCTGAAAGCCGCCGAGCGCGTGCTGGAGCGCGACGGGCTTCCGGGCCTGACGCTCCGCGCGGTGGCGCGCGAGGCCGGCGTCTCGCACGCCGCGCCGACGCATCATTTCGGCGATCTCACAGGGCTGCTGAGCGAGCTCGCGGCGATCGGCTTTCAGCAATTCGGCGCGGCGATGGCGGCGGCCGGCGCGTCCGGAACGCTGCAAGAGAAGGGCATGGCGAGCGCCAAGGCCTATGTCGCCTATGCGCAGGCCCATCCCGGCATGTACGGGCTGATGTTCCGCAACGAGCGCCTGGATTACTCACGCCCCTCGCTGCACGAAGCGTCCGAAGCCTCGTTCGCAGGCCTGTCCCGCGCCGTCGGTGCCAACAGGCAGGAGCAGATCGCAAAGGACGCACTGACGCTTGATCAGGCCGCCGCGATCGCAGCCGCCTGGTCGACGGTGCATGGCTTCACGATGCTGCTGCTCGACGGGCGCCTCAGCAAGATCATGAGCCTGCTGCCCGAGGGCACCACGCCGGAGACGCTGTTGACCGCGATGCTGCGGCTCGGCGGGCGGCATCGGCCGCCGGCGCCTTAGGCCGACGCAAAGCAACCCTTGCCGTGCTCGCGCGTTGAGCCGGCATGGCAAGATCCCCGCGTGCCCCCTGGAAACGGCCCAATCCGCGCAAGCGCGCCGGCAAGGCTTCCAAGCATTTGTCGCCGGCGAAGAAGGCCGTCGCGAAAGCGAGCGCGCGCCGGGCTGGTCGCCACTACCCGAATCTCGTGGACAACATGCGCATGGCAGCGAAGACGAAGAGCAAGACCTCGCCGAAAAAACGCGCGGCGCACAAGAGTGCGTCCGCGAAGAAGAGCAAGAAGCGCAAGACTGCGAAGAAAGCGAAGAAGCGCGCCGCCAGCATGCGCGAAAAGGATCCGCGGGGCGGCCTCACCGCAGCTGGCCGCAAGGCGTTCGCGAAGAAGCAGGGCGCCCATCTCAAGCCTGGCGTCACGAAGAAAGAGTCCGACATGACGCCGCAGGAGATGCGGCGCAAGGGCAGCTGGGCGGTACGCTTCTACGGCCGCAAGCAGCTGCCGCCGCTGGTCGATGCGCGCGGCCGGCCGACGCGCCACGCGTTGTCGGCCCATGCCTGGGGCGAACCGGTGCCGAAAACGGTTACCGCCGCGCGCCGGATCGCGGCCAAAGGCGAGCGGCTATTGGCGCGCTACAAACGCGCCAGGCAAAAGGCTAGCGCTTGATCAATTCGCTGGTCCGGCCGCTCTGGCCGACCGTCCTGATCTCGTCCTTGCCGCATTTGAAGTCGCGCGCGACATCGTCGGCGGCCTTGCGGGCGAGCTCGTTGGCGTTGGGATTGGCGATCGCGTCGACATAGGCGACGTGGCAGACCGGTCCGGGCCCGAGACGAGTCACCACCAGCATCGCCTTGGTCTTCGGACGATCGTTCTTGTCGAGGTCGGCGCCGTCGGCGATGTGCCAGCGTTGGATGATCGCGAACGGCTTGCCGTTCTGCATCCGCCACTCCACCGTATGCTCGCTCGAATTGAACGGGCCGAACCAGACTTCGGCGGCCGGTTCCTTGGCTGCTGCCATTCGGTTCCTGCCGACCGAGACGATCTCGCGCAGATCGTCCTCGCTGATCAGCACCACGAGCCCGGCCTTGCCGGGGCAGACCCGCGTGGTGCTGCCGTCGAGCTCGCTCGGCCTGCCGATCATGCGGCAATCCTTCGGCGCGGTGGAGGTGTAGAGACTGCCGAAGGATTGGGCGGATGCCGCGCCGAGACCCATCAGCAGGACCGTCGCGACCGTTGCAAATCTGACGCAATTCATCGGAAAAATCCGTGTTCCCTGGCGCTTCTCTTGGTCTGACGTGAGCAATCTGGGGAAGGTTCAAGAGATCGGCGCGAAACACCTGACAGCGGCGCGGATTCGTCCTAGAAGAGCGGCTTCGCAATTTCTCCGTTTGACCAGCGTGTCCGTCAGCTAACTCCTCATGCCCTCCGTATCTCCGAACAAGCCCTATCGCGTCGGCCGCTCCCGTACCGGGTTAGGCCTCTTCGCCACCAAGCCGATCAAGAAAGGCACCAAGATCATCCGCTATTTCGGGCCGATCCTGGATTCGAAGAAAAAGGAAGAGGACGAGATCGAGAACAAGTACCTGTTCGAGCTCAACAACCGCTGGACCATCGACGGTTCGGTCCGCGAGAACATCGCCCGCTACATCAACCACGCCTGCCGGCCGAATGCGGAATCCGACGTCAAGCCGCGCAAGCGCAAGGTGTTCATCCGCGCCATCAGGAACATCGAGCCGGGCGACGAGATCAACTACGATTACGGCACCGATTACTTCAAGGCCTATCTGAAGCCGATCGGCTGCAAGTGCGACGCCTGCGAGAAGAAGCGCAAGAAGAAGCGCGCCGAGGCGAGGGCGGAGCGCGTGCGGCTGAAGGAAAAGGCCGAGCGCAAGGCGCAAAAGCAGGCCGAGAAGCTCGCCATGGAAAAGGCCAAGGCGAAGGAAAAGGCGAAGAAGAAAGCCGCCAAGGCTGCGACCAAAGCCAATGGCAAGCTCAACGGCAAGCACCTGAACGGCCATTCCCTGCCGAAGGTCCTGGGCAAAAAGGCACCCGCTGCGAAGCGCGGCTCGGCACGGGCGCTGCACGCCTGAGGCGTGCGCGGCCCCAACGCAGACATCCCCTCGATCCCTTAGTGCCGTCGCGGTCCAAGGCGCGGCACAGTGACCCCGTCGCGGGGCGCGATCGTTCACGCCAAAGTTAACAGGTAAACTGCAAAGATCATCTTTACAGTTTACCTTCATATCCATTATCCCAACCCTTATGAACAATCCGCCAGCCAGTGCCGGCGCGGCGCGCACGTCCGCGCTCGCTGAAGACCTTCGTCTGCTGATCGGAACGCTGAAGCGCCGGCTGCGCGAGCAGGGGCAGCGGGAGGATCTTCCGCCATCCCAGGTCGCGGTGCTGCTGCGCCTCGAAAAGCATGGACCCGCGACCGTGTCGGCTCTCGCGCGATCGGAGGGGATGCGGCCGCAGTCGATGAGCGCGGCGATCTCCGCGCTGGAGGCCGCCGGCATGGTCCGCGGCGCGCCCGATCCCGATGACGGCCGGCAGACCATCATGTCGCTGACCGACACGTGCCGCGAGCGGCTGCGCACCGCCCGCGCTGCGCGACAGGATTGGCTGTCGCGCACCATCGCCGCAAAACTGTCGCCGCGCGAGCAGCAGGAACTCGCCGCCGCGGTCAGGCTGTTGAAGCGGCTGGTCGAGGAGTGATGCCGCAGACCCGCTCGATGCAAAGGACTCCACGCGCATGAACTGGCTTGACCTCATCGCCTACTTCTTCGGCGGCGCTTTCCTCACCAACGCGATCCCCCACGTCGTCGCCGGCATGATGGGTGAGCCGTTCCAGACACCGTTCGCAACGCCGCGAGGCGAGGGTCTTTCCACATCGACGGTCAATATCCTCTGGGGCTTCTTCAACCTGCTCATCGGATATCTCCTGATCTGCCGTGTCGGCGATTTCGCACTGAGGAGCACCAGCGACGTCGCCGCAGCCGCGTTTGGCGGCCTCCTGATCGGCCTGTTCCTGGCGCGGCGGTTCGGGCGGTTTCACGGCGGCAACCAACCGCAGCGCCCATGAGACGCACGTTCCGCTCGCTCCGCATCTTCAACTACCGCGTTTGGGCGGCCGGCGCGCTGGTGTCCAACATTGGCTCGTGGATGCAGCGCGCTGCCCAGGATTGGCTGGTTTTCACCGAGCTCACCGATCACAGCGCGGCCGCGGTCGGCATCGTGATGGCCTTGCAGTTCGGCCCGCAGCTGCTGCTGATGCCATGGTCCGGCTTTGCCGCGGATCATTTCAACCAGCGCAGGCTGCTGATGGCGACGCAGGCGACCATGGGCGTGCTCGCGCTGATCATCGGGCTGCTCACCGTCACCGGGCTGGTGCAGCTCTGGCACGTCTATGTGTTCGCCTTCCTGTTCGGCTGCAGCGCGGCGCTCGACGCCCCGGTCCGCCAGACCTTCGTCGCCGAGCTGGTCGGAGATGCCGATCTGTCGAATGCGATCGCGCTGAACTCGACCTCGTTCAACGCCGCGCGCATGGTCGGACCCGCGGTCGCCGGCCTCGTCATCGCCTCCGTCGGTACCGGCTGGGCGTTCCTGTTCAACGGCGCATCCTTCATGGCGGTGCTGGCGTCGCTGTCGCTGCTGCGCAAATCGGAGCTTCGGCCCAATGCGCGCGCGCACCGCGCCAAGGGCAGCGTGCTGCAGGGCTTTCACTATGTCTGGGGCCGCGCTGATCTCAGGGCGACCCTGATCATGCTGTTCCTGATCGGGACCTTCGGGCTCAACTTTCCGATCTTCATCTCGACCATGGCGGTCGGTGTCTTCCACAGCGACGCGCGCGGCTTCGGCCTGTTGTCCTCGATGATGGCGGTCGGCACGATGTCGGGTGCGCTGCTGGCCGCAAGCCGCGAGCGGCCGAAATTCACTTCGCTGCTGGCGGGCGCTGCGATCTTCGGCCTCGGCTGCACGCTGGCTGCGCTGGCGCCGGGCTACTGGCTGTTCGCCGCCGCGCTGGTCGTGATCGGCGTCGCCGCGCTGACTGTCATGAACACCTCGAACGCGCTGATGCAGCTCTCGACCGAGCCCGCGATGCGTGGCCGGGTGATGGCGCTGCGGCTCGGCGTAGCCCTTGGCGGCACGCCGATCGGCGCCCCGATCGTCGGCTGGGTCGCAGATCATCTCGGCCCGCGCTGGGCCCTTGGCGTCGGCGCGGCCGCCGGCTTCGCAGCCGCCATTGTCGCAATTGGCGCGCTCGCCCGATTCCGCGGCGAAGCCGAGCAATACGCACAGAGAAGCGAGGTCAACCTCGGCAGCGGCGGCGAGGGCGGCGCTGTCAGCTGAACTTTTGCGGGGTGGCCGGCGACAAAGGGCCTGACTCCATGCGAGGTTGCCCATGCCGTTCGTCCGAATCCTGCTGATCCTGCTCGCGCTCGCCTCGCCGGCGCTGGCGCAGGATGGTGCGCGCAATACGGCCGCCGCCAAGGAGGCCGCGCAGGCGTTCAGCCTCTATGTCGAAGGCGTCGCGAAAAAGGGCGGGCGGCCTGATCTGACCCGGCCGGAGGTCGCCGGCTTGCTGAACCGCATCTACGATCTCGACGCGTTGAACGCGCTGCCGCCGGCGCAGGCGAACGATATCGCGTGGATGCTCGATTGGATCGACGCGGCCAACACGGCCAGCAAATTGTTCACGCGCTTCGGCTCGAAGCCGGGGCCGCAGCCCGACATGGACGCGCTCCAGCGCAATTTCACCGAATACGAGGACCAGTACGCCGCGGCGACGAGCTTCATGATCCGCGGCCAGGCGCGCGAGGCTGTCGTGATGAAGCTGTTCTGGGCGAGCCTGCCGCCGGAGAAGCGCACGCGCATCCGCGAGGAGGGGTTTTTGAAGGCCCGCAAGGGCATGGCCGAGTACGTCCTGACCGCCATCTGCTCCGCGGTCGAGAGTGGCAAGCCCGCCAATGCCCGGCTCGTCGCAGCCGCCATCCGCGACACCGGCGAGGTCTGGGCGGAGGCTTTCTTGCCCGAGGATCGGGTGCAGGTGATTGCACAGCTCGCCGACCTCTCCAGGACCGTGCGGGACGAGATGGCGCGAACCGATGTTGCCGCCTTCAGGTCGGCGCTGAAGGCGGCGAACTGATCGAACCTCTTGCAGCCTGCGCCGGCGTCTCCTGTCATTGCCACCTTGCAGTTCTGCGAGGTGACCTCACCACAAAACCGCGCTAGCCTCGTTCGGACAAGAACAAGAGGAAGCGCCAATCGTGTACGACTTCATTATCGTGGGCGGCGGCTCGGCGGGGTCCGTGCTGGCCCACCGGCTCTCCGCCAGGAGCGCCAACAAGGTCCTGCTGTGCGAAGCCGGACAGGACACACCACCGGGCAACGAGCCGGCCGAAATCAGGGACAGCTATCCCGGTACCGCCTATTTCGATCCGCGCTTCCACTGGACCGAGCTCAAGGTCACCACGCAAGTCGTCAGCCACAATAATCCGCACGAGGCCCGTCCGCCGTTGCGCAAATACGAGCAGGCGCGCGTGCTCGGCGGCGGCTCCTCGATCAACGGCCAGATGGCCAACCGCGGAGCGCCGACTGACTACGACGAATGGGACGCGCGGGGCGCCGAGGGCTGGACCTGGGCCGACGTGCTGCCCTTCTTCAAGAAGGTCGAGCGCGACCTCGATTTCGACGGTCCCTACCACGGCAAGGACGGCCGAATTCCAGTGCGTAGAATTCCGCGCGAGCACTGGACGCGGCATTCGGAGGCGTTCGCGCAAGCCTTCCAGCAGGCCGGCCATCAATACCTGGCTGATCAGAACGGTGAGTTCGTCGACGGCTATTTCCCGGTGACGCATTCCAACCAGGCCGAGCAGCGCGTCTCGGCCGCGATGGGCTATCTCGATCGCGACACGCGCAAGCGCGCCATCCTCACGATCTCCACCAACACGCAGGTGAGGGAGCTCTTGTTCGACGGCACACAATGCGTCGGCGTGAAGGCCGTGGTCGATGGACGCGCGCAGGAATTCCGGGGACGCGAGGTCATTCTCTCCTCTGGCGCGATCCATTCGCCGGCGCATCTCTTGCGCGCCGGCATCGGCCCAGTCGGCCACCTCAAGGAGTTGGGCATTCCCGTGCTGATGGGCCTGCCGGGCGTCGGCCAGCGGTTGATGGATCATCCCTCGATTTCGCTGTCGTCCTTTGTCCGCCGCGGCGCGCGCATGACCGACAACGAGCACACGCGGCGCCACATGCAACTGGGCCTGCGCTATTCGTCCGGGCTATCAGGCGTGCCGAAGGGCGACATGTTCGTCGTCCTGCTCTCTAAATCGGCCTGGCACGCGGTCGGCGCGCAGATCGGCTCGGCGCTCACCTTCGTCAACAAGACCTATTCCGAGACCGGACAGGTCAAGCTCGCCTCGCGCGACCCCGCCGCCGAACCGATCGTCGAGTTCAATCTGCTGTCCGACCGGCGCGACCTCGATCGCCTGATGAGCGGCTTCCGCAAGATGGCGGCGATCCAGATGAGCGACGCCGTCAAGGCGGTGACCGACAAGCCGTTCCCCGCCGCCTATACCGACAAGGTCCGCAAGATCGGCGTCGTCAATAACAAGAACAGGATCCTGACCAAGATCGCCGCGACCCTGATGGACGGGCCGGCAGCGCTCCGCCACTACCTGATCGACAATTTCGTGGTCGAGGGTTTCAGCTTCGATGACGTGATCAACGACGACGAGGCGCTGGAAGCCTTCGTGCGCAAGGCGACCATCGGCGTCTGGCACGCCTCCTGCTCATGCCGGATGGGCCTGGCCAGCGACCCCATGGCTGTCGTCGACAACCAGGGCCGGGTCAAGGGCATCCAGGGCCTGCGGGTGGTCGACGCCTCGATCTTCCCGGTGGTGCCCTGCGCCAACACCAACTTTCCGGTGCTGATGACGGCGGAAAAGATCGCAGCCTCCATGCAGTGATCCCGCACTTTCGGCGGGCGGGATCATCCGCCCGCATGAACCTTTCCCGCGGTCGGGCGCACCAACGGCGCGTAGCTCCTCAAGACGAAGGAATGCGCGATGAAGGCGATCAAGGCATCGATCTGTGTTGCGGTGACGGCGCTGGCGCTGAGCCTGTCGCTCGGCGCGCCCTCCCATGCGGAGCAGGATGAGGCGACAGCGCTCACCCGGCAATCCAAGGAACTCTATCGGGTCGGCAAGTACAAGGAAGCGCTGCCGCTGGCGCAGAAGCTGGTGGCGCTGCAGGAGAAGACGTTCGGCCCCGATGATGCAGAGATCGCGATGCCGCTGAACGACCTCGGCACCATCCACTACAATCTCGGCCAGTACGCCGTTGCCGAGCCGCTGTACAAGCGCTCGCTGGCGATCCGGGAGCGGACGCTGGGTGCGGATCATACCGAGGTCGCCCAGGTGCTGAACAATCTCGGCGAACTCTACCGCTCGGAAGAGCGCTATGCCGACGCCGAGCCGCTGCTCAAGCGCGCGATCGCGATCCGCGAGAAGGCGCTCGGGCCCAACGATCCGAGCATCGCGCAGCCGCTGAGCAATCTGGCCGCGCTCTACAGCAACCAGGGCCGTTACGACAAGTCCGTGCCGCTGTTCAAGCGGGGGCTCGCTTTGCTCGAGAAGGCGAACGGCAAGGACGACCCCGAAGCCACGGTGCTCCTGAGCAACCTCGCCGATGCCTACACCAATCAGCGCCGCTACGCCGATGCCGAGAAGCTGCTGAAGCGCTCGATCGTCATCACGGTGAAGGCGTTCGGCCCCGACCATGCCGATGTCGCGCAGGGACTGAACAATCTGGCCGCGCTGTATGCGCGCCAGGGCCGCAACGCCGAAGCCGAGCGGTTCTTCAAGCAGTCGGTGGTGACCTTCGAGAAGACGCTCGGTCCGAACCATCCGGAGCTTGCGGGCGTGCTGGACAATCTGGCCGGCCTCTACAAGGACCAGGGCCGCTACGCCGATGCGAAGGCGCTCTTCATGCGCTCGGCGGCCATTCGCGCGAAGGCGGGTTCGGCGAGCTGACTGAGATCATGCGCAAATAAGACTAAAGCGCGATGACGATTTTCATCGCGCTCTAATGCTCGACCCGGTACAGCCGCCATTTCTTCGGCACGCCCTTGAGCAGGTGACTGCCGCGATCCCTGAAGCTGACGTCGGACTCCGACATCAGCTCCTTGACCGCACTCGAAGCCAGCACCTCGCCGGCGCGCGCCTTCGCGGCGACGCGTGCGCCGATGTGAAAGGCGAGGCCGACCACGTCGGCCCCGTTCCGCTCGTATTCGCCCGCATGCAGCCCGACCCGGATCTCCAGCCCCAGCGTGCGCACGGCGTCGCGGATCGCGCCCGCGCAGCGCACGCCTGCCGCCGGCTTGCCAAACGTCGCCAGCACGCCGTCGCCGGTCGTGACGATCTCCTTGCCGCGCAGCGTCTTCAGCTCCTTGCGGACGGCGGCGTAATAATGATTCATCACCTGGGTCCAGCGCGCATCGCCGAGCCGCGCGGCTTTTTCGGTGGAGCGGACGATGTCGACGAACAGGATGGTGGCGAGCGCCTGCTTGAGCTCGGCGCCAGACGTGGCGGTGCGGCGCCGGTTCGCGATGCTCCCGCTCAGCGGTTCATAACGATGGCTGCGCCGCTTCGCGATGGCCGCTTTGGCATACTGCTGGGCCGCGTCGACGTTGCGGCAGCGAATGGTCTTGTCCTGCGGCAGGC
Source organism: Bradyrhizobium jicamae (assembly GCF_018130695.1). GTDB lineage: Bacteria > Pseudomonadota > Alphaproteobacteria > Rhizobiales > Xanthobacteraceae > Bradyrhizobium > Bradyrhizobium jicamae_B. The sequence goes on from NZ_JAFCJX010000013.1 coordinate 231,881, forward strand.
GCGTCCAGTAGACCTTGCGCGCAGCTCCAACGCCAAGCACCTCCACCGCGCCCCATTTCAGGAAAACCGTCGCGCCGGTCCGTCGAATGCACCAGGCCTTCGACGTGTATCCGGACACGTTGGTCTGATGGACTCCGATGCGAAGGAACTTTGGCATGAACGTGCGGCCGATTGCGTGACCGTTTGTGAGGGAGGTCTGGTCCTACCTGGGGTAAAGCGTAGTCACACAGTCCCGCCTTGGCAACAGGACGTTCATTCGAAAATTGCCCATGGCATCTCGTGTTGATGCGCGTTCGCCATCAACCTCGCGACGGTGCCATGACGTCTGCCTATGCTGCCGGGCAGTGACAGCGACGCTACTTACTAAGCGTATGTGTCTCGAACCCGGTTTCTTGCGGCGGCCCAGCCAATCCTCCTACGACGCCTTCCTTCAGGCGCGGCATGAGGATCTGTTCGCGGAACCGTTCCCAGCTTTCCTTCGTGTCGTGCACCGCGATCACGGTCCAGCCACCCGGTGTGGGCCCCGCGGTGTGGAAAATCTGACCCGTCGGAAGGCCCGAACTTGGATGGACGGCGGCGATCGACTTCTCGTACTGATCTTTGGTGCCGCCGGGGAAGTAATGAATGATCGCGTAGGCCATGATTGCTCTCCAGCTGATCAAGCAAGCCCCTCGTGTATCGTAGTTCAGGAGTGTTGGTGCGTCACGCGGAACGTTCAATAGTCGCAACGATAAGGCCGAAGCGATCGCGGCCAGCCGATTCATGTGCCCACGCGTTAGCCACCCGGCCTGTGCGCCGATGCCGGCAGTGGCGCGTTGCCGAAATCGAGCGTCGAGCGTTGCAGGATCGTGCCGCGCTCGTCGATGACGAGGCGGAGCCGCCGGCGCTCCGAGAAGAAGGTGAGCCGGTGTCTACCGGTATCAGCGTCGGTGCCGCGCTCGGCCAGTGTCGTGATCTTGCCGGCGCGTAGGCCGGCTTTCAGCTCCGGCAGCGCGAGGCCGAGACCTTCGGCGACGATGGACGCATCGACCTCGAACGCGCCGTCGTCGAACGCGATTCTGCTCATGCCGCCCTCGCAGGCGAGCGCGGCGGCCGCGGTTGCCAGGCACATTCGGCCAGCGTGGTGCCGTCGAGCTCACGCATGAAGGCTTCGCGCGCCGAGGCGAGCTTTGCTTTCAGCCGGCAGCGCGGCGTGAGCATGCAGCCGCCGCCATCGTCGCGAAAACATTCCACCAGCGCGCTGTCGCCTTCGAGCGCGCGCACGACCGCGCCGAGCGTGATCTCGGCGGCCGGCCGCGCCAGCGCAAAGCCGCCGCCGACGCCGCGCTGGGTGGTGATGAAGCCGCCATCGGCGAGGTCGCGCACCACTTTTGCGAGGTGATTGCGGGAGATCGCGAACTCGGCCGCGATCTCGCCCGTCGCAAACGAGCGGCCGGGCTCGCCGGCCAGCCGCATCAGGGTGCGCAGGGCAAAATCCGTGAACGACGTCAGGCGCATGGGAGGCTCTCGAAAATAGACCTTGGCGCACATGGTATAGCGCGCTAAATAAGCATTTGAAATACATATTTAGGGCAGAGATCGTGGAACCCATTGTTGCAGGCATCGCGCGCCGCGAGCAGATCGTGGCCGAAATCATGGAGCGGACCGGAATCACCGAGGCGATGATCGAGTGCCTGGTGCACGGCTTCTACGCAAAGGTGCGCCGCGATCCGATGCTGGCGCCGGTGTTCGACGCGAAGATCAGGGATTGGGCGCCGCACCTGAAACAGATGTGCGCGTTCTGGTCCTCGGTCGCGCTGATGACCGGCCGCTACCATGGCACCCCGATGGTCAAGCACATGAGATTGCCGGTCGATGCCGCGCATTTCGACCGCTGGCTCGCGCTGTTCGAGGAGACCGCGAGCGAGTTGTGCCCGCCGGAGGCGGCGGCACATTTCGTCGAGCGCGCGCGTCGGATCGCTGCGAGCCTGGAGATGGGTGTCGCCAGCGGGGCGGGCGTCATGCTCGGCGTCGGCGAACGCTACCGGCGGAGCGAAGGAGCGGTGCCATGAAGAAGGTCAAGGTGATCGCGCGCACCATCGACGGTTACGATCTCGGCAACGAGCAGGCTAATCCGTATTCGGGCAGCAGTCTGGTGCCGATGCTGGTGATCGGCTTGATCCTGACCCTTGCCGGAATGATCGCGGCGTTGGCGCTGGCCTGATTGCGTAGGATGGGTGGAGCGAAAGCGATACCCATCATCTCGCCGCGCGGCACGAAGTTGATGGGTATCGCTGCGCTCCACCCATCCTACGAACTTGCATCGTTTACGCGTTGCGATAGACCCGAAAGCAATGCAGCTTGCGGGAACAGTGCAATGACCGATGGCTTCCGCTACGCGATTGACCTGTTCTTGGCACTCGAAATTTATTTTCAGAAATTATCTTCCGATTCGACGAATTGAACTTGACGTCCACCCAAATCAGTGGTCTAATCCGCGCGTCTCACCCGACACGAGGGGCGCTCGCGAACGCCACGAACGTGGGTGAAGATGCGGTGGCCGCCGGGCGTGCGACAGGCGTGTGTGCGCAAGGCGGACGGTGAAGTCGTGTGGGCCTGCCGCCCCGATGCAGGTGGCAAGCACGCGAAAGGTCCAAAGCCGATCGCGGATGATGGTGGCACAAACGCAGAGTCTCACCAGGGCGAGCACGTATAAGCCGTAAAACCATCGCGCAGGGAAGGCCGGATGCCTCCGCCGAACCTGTATGCTCGCGTGCGCGCTTTTTTGTGCACGATTGCACGCGAGACCGCGGGTGCGGCGTGCACCCGGTCTTCCCTGCGCCCTCGCTATCGAGAGAGGGCGGAACGAGATGGACA
>NZ_JAFCJX010000014.1 GCF_018130695.1 Bradyrhizobium jicamae
ATGCCTTGACTTCAAGACCCCGGCAGAGGTCTTTGCTGCTCAAGTGTTGCACTTCGAATGTGAATCCACCTCCTGGCCTTCGCCAGGACGACGGTCGGGTTGGTTCGGGTTCAAGCTGTCAAACAGCGACGCGGATGTGAGTCCGCATTCTCGCGGCGGCAATCGCCCGAGTTTTGCATCTCGTTCCGCCCTCCCTTGAAACTGAGGGCGCAGGGAAAGCCGGGCGCACGCTGCACCCGCGGTCCCGTGCGCAATGGATAGAAGAGTGCGCGCACGAGCATACAAATGCAGCGGAGGCACGCCGGCCTTCCCTGCGCGATGGGTTACGGCTTATACGTGCTCGCCCTGGTGAGACTCTGCTTTTGTGCCACCATCGTCCGCGATCGGCTTTAGGCCTCTCGCGTGCTTACCACCAACATCGGGGCGGCAGGCCCACACGACTTCACCGTCCGCCTTGGCGCGTTCGTCTCGTGCGCCTCAGCGTCCACCGCATCCCACCCACGTTCGTGACGACTCGCGAAGCGCCCCTCGACGGGCGGGATGACCAATTGTTAGCATAATCAGAAGTTCGCGTAAAGAGGAATGTTTTTGGATGGCGGGGTTGACAGGTTTTTGGCGGGCCGGCTGATTTGCCCGTCGTGTCGAACGGGCAACAGTCTGGACCACGTGAAGATGTGAGGGACGCACCGGCGGAAGGGTTCCCTCTCCCCTTGCGGGAGAGGGTTAGGGAGAGGGGTCCACTCGGGTAGTCTTTCCGAGAGTGTTGTGACGACGAGTGATCGAAAGATTGCGCGAGTGATAGCCTCATCAACCATCTCGCCCGGGGCCACCCCTCTCCCCACCCTCTCCCGCAAGGGGAGAGGGAGCCGAGCAGCATGCTCACCTCACGGCACGTTACGTCGTCCTCACCGCGCCAGCGACGCCACGCCCTCGATCTCGATCAGCATCTTCGGATCGGGCAGCGCCAGCACCACGCAGGTGGTGCGCGCCGGATACGGCGCCGGCCCGAACGCGCCGGCATAGAGCACGTTCATGGTGGCGACGTCGGAAGCCCGCGTCAGCAGCACGTTGACCTTGACGAGATCGTGGATCGTCGCGCCCGCTTCATGCAGCACGCGGGTGAAGTTGGTCACGACATTGGCGAACTGCGCCTCGAACGTGTCGGGTAGCGCGCGGTTGGCGTCGAAGCCGGGAATGCCGGAGATGAAGAGCAAATCGCCGACGCGCGCGCCGAACGACAGCGGCGGCGCCTTGACGCCGGGCGGGGGAGGGAAGTGGGTGATGGGCATGGGTGCCTCTTGGTGCTGGGCTGCGGAGAGCCTAGCCCATTCCTTGCAAATGGCCAGTGCGGAAGGTTACCCTGATTGACCTTTGTTGTGTGCCTGATGTGGGACGTCGATGCTCGACAATTTCAAATGGCCCGTTCCAGAGGAAGAGGCCGACGAGAAGCTCATCCGCAACGTGCGTGAACACGGTTGTCACATCATGGGGATCGGAGGTGACGCGAGCACGCCGGATTACGCGTTCTCGATCGGGTTGTTCGTCAACTATGGGCACGCGGAAATCGTCATCTTCGGCCTGAGGCCTGCGACGGCGCAGGCGATCATCAACGATATCCGCGATCAGGCGGCTTCCGGACGAATGTTCGCCGATGGCGACGTCTGCGACGATATCATCGTCGGCCACAAGGTTTGCTTCGCAGAGGTGCCGCTGGCGGACTATCAAGCATACCTGGGAACGGCGATCTGGTTCTACGCCAAGCAGTCGCGTCCGTTCCCGTGCCTGCAACTGGTTTGGCCAGATCGCGAGGGACGCTTTCCGTGGGACGAAGGTTGCGATGCTGGCTTTAGGAAAGATCAGCCGGTGCTGAAGTCGTTGTCGTAGAAAATGGGTATCCCGGACTGCGCTTCGCGCAGCCGCAGGGCTAACCCACCCTACTTTTCGATCCACTCCGCCAACTCCCGCCACGGCTGCAACGTCCAGCTCCCCGATGCCGCGCCCGACGGCGAGGACAGCACGAACACATCGGGAAACCCGCTCATCTTCGCTTGCTGCCCCAGCGCGATCGCACTGGTCGGCGTGTCGTAAAACAGGCTCGCAGCCTTCTTGCTGGTGAAGGCAACGGTCTTCGGCCGATACGTCTCGATCTTGCTCCGGAAGCCGACGACGTCGAAGGTCTCGCGGTCGATCTCGTGATCCATCCCGGCGCCGGACTTGGAGAGATCGGTGAAGCCGACGCCAAGATCGAGCAGGGCGGCGAACTCGTCGGGCCGATAGCGCCGCGGCGTGATGCCAGCCTCATGCAGCGCGCGCCAGAAGCGGTTGCCGGGATGGGCGTAATAGTGCCCGACGGCCGCCGAGCGTGTGCTTGCCGCGGTGCCGACGAAGACGAGGCGGAGACCCGCGCGGAGCTGATCGGGGAGGCGGTAGAGGTCGGGGTCGGTCATCCCAGCCGATGGCTACCATCTCCGCGGCTTTGATCCTATACCTCAGCCATGACCCGCGAAGAACTGGCAGCCGCCTACACCGCGCCCGGCCGCCACTACCACAACCTCGCGCATATCGAGGATTGCCTCGCCGCGCTCGCGCGCCTGGACGGTCTCTCCGCGGCCGAGCGCGAGATCCTGACCGAGGCGATCTGGTGGCACGACGTTGTCTACGATCCGACGCGGTCGGACAACGAGGAGCTTAGCGCGCAACTCGCCGAGCAGCACGTGCGCGCTGATATCAGAGACGAGGTCGGCCGCCTGATCCGCCTCACCAAGTCGCACGACGTCCAGCCCGACGATCGCCTCGGCGCGATCCTGATCTCGATCGACCTCAGCATCCTCGGCGCCGAGGGAGCGCGCTACGACGCCTATGCGGCCGCGATCCGGCAGGAGTTCATTCATGTTGGTGATGCCGATTATCGCGCCGGCCGTGCCAGTGTGCTGCGGCGGTTTGCGGTGCGGGCGGTGATCTATCCCGATCATGGATTTGCAGCGATGTATGATCGGCGGGCGCGCGACAATCTCGCGCGGGAGCTGGCGGCGTTGAGCTGAAGCGGCAATGCGGACCGCTAGTCGATCGTGAGATTGGTTCGGCTGGCGCGGCAGCGGGAGTTCACCTCTCCCTTGGGAGAGGTCGGCGCGTAGCGCCGGGTGAGGGGATGCGGTCCCTCGATAGATCTGAAGCCCTCACCCGGATTTCTCGCGACGCTCGAAATCCGACCTCTCCCTCCGGGAGAGGTGATCGCCGCGGTCGATCCACATGATCCCACGCTACCGCACCGGCTCCTTGACCTCGTCCTCCGTCGTCACCGCTTCCCCCGGCCGAGTCGCGCGGACCATCAGGAACGTCCCCGACAGGCCCGGCAGCCGCCAGCGCCCGTCGATCTCGGTCGCCTCGGCATTGACCGTGCCTTCGTAAATGACGGTGTCATAGCCATAGCCCGGCGGCTCGTAGCGCTTGACGAACGACACCACGCTGCCGGAGCGCTGGCCGGAGATCGAGGCGTTGTGGGTGCTGATCGGGCAGCGGGGCATGAGGCAGGGCTCGCTCACGCTCCCGCCAAGCACGCCGCCGGCGTCGATCAGCGTCGCCAGGAATGTGACCATGCCGACGCCGGGTTGGATGAAGGTGCCGTCCCAGACGCCAGTGAGGTCGGTGGTCATGGTGGTATGGACGAGTGCGAAGATGTAGCCGCATGAGCGTAGCGATATGCGGGGTGGATACAACCCCGGATATCGCTGCACTCATCCGGGCTACCGGCCAAAAGGTGAAAGCCGGACACGTGTCCGGCTCTCGTTGTTGTTATCTTGGGAATAGCTCGAGATGAAAGCGGTTCTCACAACACCCGATTACTCTCCTTCACCTTCTCCGCATCCAGATACAAGCTCTCGCCCATCTCCTTGAACTTGGCACTCATCTGCGCCATCCCATCCTCGATGGTGCCACTCACCGACATCCCCACGCCCGTCGGATCGTTCAGCGTCGCCGCGTAATCCCGCACGTCCTGGGTGATCTTCATCGAGCAGAACTTCGGGCCGCACATCGAGCAGAAATGCGCGACCTTGTGGGCTTCCTTCGGCAGGGTCTCGTCGTGGAGGTTCTTCGCGGTCTCGGGGTCGAGGCCGAGGTTGAACTGGTCCTGCCAGCGGAAGTCGAAGCGGGCGCGGGACAGGGCGTCGTCGCGGAGTTGCGCGGCGGGGTGGCCCTTGGCGAGATCGGACGCGTGGGCGGCGATCTTGTAGGTGATGACGCCGACCTTGACGTCGTTGCGGTCGGGCAGGCCGAGATGCTCCTTCGGCGTGACGTAGCAGAGCATGGCGCAGCCGAACCAGCCGATCATCGCGGCGCCAATGCCCGAGGTGATGTGGTCATAGCCCGGCGCGATGTCTGTCGTCAGCGGCCCGAGGGTGTAGAACGGGGCTTCGCCGCACTCCTTGAGCTGCTTGTCCATGTTGATCTTGATCTTGTGCATCGGCACGTGGCCGGGGCCTTCGATCATGACCTGGCAGCCCTTGTCCCACGCGATCTTCGTGAGCTCGCCGAGCGTCTCCAGCTCGGCGAATTGCGCGCGGTCGTTGGCGTCGGCGATCGAGCCCGGACGCAGGCCGTCGCCGAGCGAGAACGAGACGTCATACTTGCGCATGAGGTCGCAGATCTCGTCGAAATGGGTGTAGAGGAAGCTCTCCTTGTGATGCGCCAGGCACCACTTCGCCATGATCGAGCCGCCGCGCGACACGATGCCGGTGACGCGGTTGGCAGTGAGGTGGATGTAGGGCAGGCGGACGCCGGCGTGGATCGTGAAATAGTCGACGCCCTGCTCGCACTGCTCGATCAGCGTGTCCTTGTAGAGCTCCCAGGTCAGCTTGACGGGATCGCCGTCGCACTTCTCCAGCGCCTGATAAATCGGAACGGTGCCGATCGGCACCGGCGAGTTGCGCAGGATCCATTCGCGCGTGGTGTGGATGTTGCGGCCGGTGGAGAGGTCCATCACGGTGTCGGCGCCCCAGCGGATCGCCCACACCATCTTGTCGACCTCCTCCTCGACCGACGAGGTCACCGCCGAGTTGCCGATATTGGCGTTGATCTTGGTGAGGAAGTTGCGGCCGATGATCATCGGCTCGAGCTCGGCGTGGTTGATGTTCGAGGGGATGATGGCGCGGCCGCGCGCGATTTCGGAGCGGACGAACTCCGGCGTGATGAAGGCGGGGACTGCTGCGCCAAAGCTTTCGCCATCGGCGAGCGCGGCTTCCGCGCGCTCGAGCTGAGCTTTACGGCCAAGATTCTCGCGCTCGGCGACGTAGATCATCTCCTTGGTGATGATGCCGGCGCGGGCGAATTCGAGCTGGGTGATCTTGTGGCCGTCGAGGCCGCGCAGCGGCGCGTGATGCGCGGTGAAGGCCTTCGCGGCGTGCGCCGCGCCGACATTGCCGTTGTCCTCCGGCTTGATGGTGCGGCCCTCATATTCCTCGACGCCGCCGCGCTCCCTCACCCAGGCGAGGCGGTTGCGCGGCAGGCCGGCGTTGACGTCGATGGTGACATCAGGATCGGTGTAGGGGCCCGAGGTGTCATAGACCGGCAGGTTCGGCTCGCCGGCACCTTCGGAGAGGATGATCTCGCGCAAGGGCACGCGCAGGTCGGGCGCAGCTGTCGGCGTCGCGAAGATTTTTCGCGAGGCGGGGAGCGAGCCGGTGGTGACGGCGGGAAGCGTGGTGTCGGGGTTGGAGCGGATGTTCATGGGATCCTCCGTTTGAATTCAGTTGGCGCCGCGGCGCGAGAGACAAATTTCGCTGTCGTCCCCGCGAAGGCGGGGACCCAGTATTCCAGAGGCTGCGGTGGGATACGGAGAAGCCGCGGCGTACTGGGTCGCCCGGTCCTTGTGCGCAGTGCGCACAGGCCGGGCGATGACAGTGGGGTAAAAGGTGAGAGCCGCTTCCATCACGCAGCCTCCGCGCGGACGCCGAGCCATTGCCGCACCCGTGCATCCGGGTCGGCGTTCTGGGTGACGTCGGAGACGACGGCGATCGAGTCGGCGCCGGCGGCGAAGATTTCGGCCGCGTGCTCGAACTTGATGCCGCCGATCGCGACAAGGGGAATGTTGCCCACGCGCTTCTTCCACTCGGTGATCTTCGGAATGCCCTGCGGGGCAAACCGCATCGACTTCAGCGTGGTGAAGAAGATCGGGCCGAGCGCGACGTAGTCGGGTTTTGCAGCGAGTGCGGTTTCGAGCTCCGTGTCGTCATGGGTGGAGACGCCGAGCGTCAGCTTCGCCTTTCTGATCTCGGCGAGATCGGCATCGGCAAGGTCCTCCTGGCCGAGATGCAGATGCTCGGCGCCGGCGACGATCGCCGCGCGCCAGTAGTCGTTGACCACGAGCTTCGTCGCCGTGCCCCTGGTGACGGCGAGCGCGTCGGTGACGATCTGCAGCGCTGCGCCGTCGTCGAGGTCTTTGGCGCGCAGCTGGATGGTGCCGACGCCGAGCCTGGTCAGGCGTTCGACCCATTTGAGGCTGTCGACGACGGGATAGAAAGGATCAGGATACGGCATGCCAGAACGGGGTCCCAACGACAGGGGTGGAGGGGGAGGCGAAGTCGCGGGCTTGCATCAGCCCGGCTTCATAGGCGGTGCGGCCGGCCTCGACGCCGAGGCGGAAGGCGTTGGCCATCGCGACGGGATCGGCGGCTTTTGCCACCGCGGTGTTGAGCAGCACGGCGTCATAGCCGAGCTCGAGGGCTTCGGCCGCATGCGAGGGCGCGCCGATGCCGGCATCGACCACGAGCGTGATATCCGGCAGGCGGTCGCGCAACAGCTTCAGCGCGTCGCGGTTGATGATACCCTTGGCGCTGCCGATCGGCGCGGCCCAAGGCATCACCACCTTGCAGCCGGCGTCGACCAGACGTGTCGCGACCGAGAGATCCTCGGTGCAATAGGGGAACACCTCAAAACCGTCCTTGATCAGGATGCCTGCGGCTTCGACCAGGCCGACCACATCAGGCTGCAGCGTGTCGTTGTCGGCGATGACCTCGAGCTTGATCCAGGAGGTCGCAAACAATTCGCGCGCGAGCTTGGCCGTGGTCACGGCTTCGCGCACGCTGCGGCAGCCGGCGGTGTTCGGCAGCACGGTGACGCCGAGCTCGCGGATCAGATTCCAGAAGGCGTCCCCCGTCTTGCCGCCGGCGGCCTCGCGGCGGAGCGAGACGGTGACGATCGAGGAGCCCGACGCCCGGATCGCCGCCTGCATGATTGCGGGCGAGGGGTAGAGCGCCGTGCCGATCAGCAGGCGCGAGGGGAAGGATTTGCCGTAGAAGGTGACCATGTCGATGGTGGCTCCTCAAATTCGGTGTGCCCCCTCGCCCCGCTCTTCGCGGGGAGAGGGTTGGGGTGAGGGGCTGCATCCGCGAGAACGGCGAGAGTTGGACTCGCGGAGAGTCCCCCTCACCCGGAATTTGCTGTGCAAATTCCGGCCTCTCCCCGCAGGCGGGGAGAGGCGAAGAGAAGCGCCAGCTGCGTTCATCTCACCCTCCCTGCCGCGGCGTGATGATCTCGATCTCGTCGCCGGCTTTCAGCGCGGTCTCGGCCCAGCGGCTTTTCGGCACCACGTCGTAATTCACGGCAATCGCGAAATGGGTGCCTTCGTAGTCGAGCTCGCTCAGCAGCGCGCCGACGCTCGCCGCAGCGATCTCCCGCTGCTCGCCGTTCACGATCACGCGCATTGCATCACCTCATTGTCGATTTCGCCGCGCGCGACATAGGCGAGCGTCAGCTCGGCCAGTGCCGGCGCGAGCAGGAAGCCGTGACGGTAGAGTCCGTTCACGCTGATCCGGTCCTGGTCGATCCTGATCTTCGGCAGATTGTCGGGAAACGCAGGCCGCAAGCCCGAGCCGAACTCGACGATGCGCGCCTCGGCAAAGGCCGGATGCACGGCGTAGGCGGCGCCCAAGAGCTCCAGCGCCGAGCGCACGCTGACGCCGGTGTCCTCGGCCTCGATCGAGGTCGCGCCCAGCATGAAGCGGCCGTCGCCGCGCGGGATCACGTAGAGCGGCCAGCGCGGATGGATCAGCCGCACCGGGCGCGCCAGCTCGACCTCCGCCGTTTCGATGATGATCATCTCGCCCTTGACGCCGCGCAGGGTTGGCTCGGTGTCGCGCGCGGCAAGGCCGCGGCAGTCGATCACGAGGCCGTCGAGGTCGGCGGCATCAGCGTCGCTGTTGAAGCGGATGGTGCCGCCGGCCTTGGCGATGGCGGCATGCAGCTGCGGCAGCACGCGGCGCGGCTCGACATGGCCTTCCTCGGGATAGAACAATCCGTCGCGGAAGCGGCCTTCCAGCGAGGGCTCGAGCGCGCTGACCTCGCGGGCGTCGAGCCGGCGATGGCCGGAGGTGAGGCGGGCAAAGCGCTCGAAATCGGCGCGGTCGCGCGGATGCGCCACCACCAGCGAGCCGTTGAACGGTGTTTTCGGGAAATGATCGCGCCACAGCGCCAGCGAGCGGATGCCGAGCCTGGAGATCACGGGTTCCGAGGTTTCCGCCTCGCACCACGGCGCCAGCATGCCGCCGGCCCAGTGGCTGGTGGCATCAGTCATCGCAGCGTCACTGCGCTCGTGCAAAGTGACGGCGTGGCCAGCTTGCGCGAACAGCAGCGCCTGCCAGGCCCCTGCAATGCCCGCTCCGATGATGGAAACGGGGGAATCCCCCCGCGGCTTGGTCGTCTGATACATCCCTGTCCCTTCGCCGGCATGACCCGGATCAGGTTCAAAGGGTCACCGCGGTCCTGGGCCGGCTTGTGCAGGCTTGCCCATTTAGCGGTATCTCAGCTCCTCCTTCGGAGCACCCCTCGGAACGCCCCTAATGTAAGCCCGTGAGCGGATGTGTCAACGCGTTATGCCAGGACCCCTCTGCGACGCACGCAACGCTCTCGTGCCCCGGACGCGGCGCAGCGCCCTAGCGTGCGCTGCGGAGCCGGGGCCCATGTGTGTTCGAGGCGGAAATCGGTCCCGGCTCTGCGGAGCAGCGTTGCACGCTGCACCGCGTCCGGGACACGAGAGCAGCTATTTAGGAGCTTGTTCCGGCGCCGCCTCGGCGGCCGTCGCCTGCTGCTCCTGCTTCAGCAGCTGCCTCGGCGGCGCGCTTTCGCCGACGTGTTTCGCCTCTTTCAGATGATCGGTCTTCTGGCGCTTGGCGACGTAGTAGTAGCCGCCGGCGAAATAGCGGACGGCGCGATCGTGGTCGCCATTGGCGGCGCGATAGGCGCCGGCGAGATATTTGATGCCGTATTTGAGATTGGTCTCGGGATCGCGCAGGCCTTCGGCGGTGCCGGTGTAGCCGAGCCCGCGCGCGGTGCCGAGCTTGATCTGCATCAGCCCGATGGTGCCGCCATGGCCGATCAATTTCGGCTGATACTTGCTCTCACGCACGATGACGCGATGCACCAGTTCCTCCGGCACAAGGTTCGCTCGCGCGTGCGTTGCGACCATCGCCTCATACTGTGCACGCTGCTGCGCATGCGCAGCCGGGCAGAGCAGGAGTGTGGCGATCGAGGCGCCGAGGATGTGCAGGAATTTCATGTCAGCCGGAGCAGCGCGGAATGCGCGTGAATATTTTCGCGGGAACTCAATGGTCCAGAGAGCGGGCAGGAATGTGGCAAAAACCTGCAACATGCTGTGCCTGCGCCTCCGTAATATTCCTGACATGCACAGCGATCGGTGACAGATGCGGTGCTGCAAAATCCTAAAAATGTAACGAACGCTTTTGCCGCACGCGGCGCAGCAACGGATTGTCGTGCAAATGAATCAGGAGAGGATTACAGTACACGGCAGACGATGTTCAGTTTGAGTCAGAGCATCTGTCCATTCAAAAAATACGCGACATCCGTTTCGCGATTCTCGAGGGAGATGCGCCATGGCACAGGACGCCAACCTGCCACGTGGAAATCCGTGCGCGCAGTGTGGCACGCCGATCCCGCGTCCCGACTGGGTCGAGCACAGCGAAGGCCGCACGTCGTATCTATGGAATTGCCGCGTCTGCGATTATCGCTTCGAAGCGATCGCGATCTACGATGAAGAGCAGATCCAGCCGCTCGCGGCCTGAACCAAATTAAGCAGCCGACTTCTGCAGCTGCTGCCGCGCCGGCAGCTCGATGCGCACGATCAGGCCATGCGGTTGCCGGTCGTGCAGCGACAGCGTGCCGTTGTGCGCGATCACGATGGCGTTGGCGATCGACAGCCCGAGGCCAAAGCCTTCCGCCTCGTCCTGGTTGCGCGCGTCGTCGCCGCGCACGAACGGCTCCAGCACATTGGCCTTGTGCAGGTCGGAGATGCCGGGACCGTCGTCCTCGATGTCGATGGTGAGGCGCTCGCGCGTCGCGGTGAGACGGACGGTGGCCTCGCCGCCGAACCGCACCGCGTTCTCCAGGAGGTTGGTGACGCTGCGATGCAGATCGTCGGGCCGCGCGGTCGCCATCGCATGCTCCGGCCCCTCATAGGCGACCTTGTGGCCCATGTCGGCGAACTGGTCGGTGACGAGCTGCAGCGTGCTCGCGATATCGACCAGCGTCATGGCCTCGAGCCGGCGATCGTTGCGCAGGAACGACAGTACCGACTCCAGCATCGAGCGCATCTGGTCGAGATCGCGCAGCATGCGGTGGCGATGGGTCTCGTCCTCGATGAACTCGGCGCGCAGCCGCATCCGCGTGATCGGCGTGCGCAAATCGTGGCTGATCGCGGCCAGCATCTTGGTGCGATCGTCCATCAGATTGGTGATGCGCTCGCGCATTCGGTTGAGCGCGCGCGCCAGCGAGCGGATCTCCTCCGGCCCGCGCTCGGGCAGCGGCGCCGCGGCGCCGTTGAGGCTGAAACTTTCGGCGGCCTTGACGAAGGACGACAGCGGCGTGGTCAGCGCCCAGGCCGCCCACAGGCCGAGCAGGGTCACGCTGATCACCGCGAACATGACCGTCATCATCCACGGCCCGCCCCAGAACGAGCGCGGCGGCCGGTCCGGCATCAGTTTGGCTGAGACCATCGCCCCGTCGGGCAGGCGGACCGCGACGCGGCGGATCTCGCCCTCGTTCGGCGCGGTGCCGCCCTGCTGCAGCAGATAGACGTGGTAGCTCGGATCGAGCCGGCGCAGTGCGTGCAGGCTCTGCGGCTCGAGCTCGATCAGCCCTGTCGGGCTTGCAGAAAGTGCCTCGATCTCGAGCTGCGGGAAGGCGCGCGCGAAGTCGGCCATCAGGTGCGGCCGCTCGTCGGCCGGTGCGCTGCCGAGCAGTTGGGCTGCGGCGGAGAGCTGGGTGTGCCAGCGGTCCGGCGGCTCGGGCTGGTCCGGCCGGTGGATCAGGAAGCTGACGGTGAGGATGATGTGCAGCGCGACGATCGAGGCCACGACCAGCGCGGCCATCTGCGCGCCGATTCCCCGCAAGCTCATGGCGCGCAGCAGATTCATCGTTAGTGGGTTGCGGGAGCAACCGCCTCGACACGCGGGGTGAACATGTAGCCGCCAGACCGCACCGTCTTGATCATGGTGGCTTCCTGCGGATCGGGCTCGATCTTGCGGCGGATGCGGCTGACCAGCACGTCGATCGAACGCTCGAACGAGCCGGCGCTGCGGCCCTGGGTGAGGTCGAGCAGGCTGTCGCGCGACAGCACGCGGCCGGGCCGCTCGCAAAAGGTGCGCAGCAGGTCGAACTCGGCGCTGGTCATGGCGACGCGTGCGCCTTCCGGATTGCGCAGTTCCCGGAGACGAATGTCGATGGTCCAGCCGAGGAAGTTGAGCGTGGTCGCGCCCTCGATCGCGCTGGCGTTGCGCGCGGCGGCCTGCCGGCGCAGCACGGCGTTGATGCGGGCCAGCAATTCGCGCGGGTTGAACGGTTTTGCCAGATAGTCGTCGGCGCCCATCTCGAGGCCGAGGATGCGGTCGACGTCCTCGCCGCGCGCGGTCAGCATGATGATCGGCGTCTGCGATTCCTGCCGGACCTTGCGGCACAGGCTGAGGCCGTCCTCGCCGGGCAGCATCACGTCGAGGATCAGCAGATCGACGCGGTGGTCGGCCATCGCCCGGGCCATCTCGCGGCCGTCGGAGGCGGTGGTGACGTTGCAGGAATTGGTGCGGAGGTACTTTGCGATGAGCGCCCGCGTCTCGCGGTCGTCCTCAACGACTAGGATGTTCGGTTGTGTCTGGGCCATGCCGACCTTTTTGTCGGAGATTCGAGCAACACGGTGAACAATTTTATTTCGTTTTGTTTCTATAACTACCCGGGAAATGCCGGGCAATAGCTTGGAAAGGGACAAGAAAGCCCCTGTTAAGGCGGTTAACCATACGGTTTTTGCGTTGCAGCTCAATTTTGGAGGGAGAATGACCTCGATTTCGGCGGCATCCGCGAACGCTCACCAGTCGCCGTTGCAGCGGCTGCAGGATGAGCTTCAGTCGGAAGTCAGTTCAGGGACCATCAGTTCATCCGATCAGGACGCGCTGTCGTCAGCACTATCGGACATCGATTCCTCGCTACAGGCCAGCCGTTCCAGCGACGAAGCCAGCGGCACCCGGCCGTCGCACGGTGAGCTCAAGTCGAAGATCGACGACCTGATCAGCGGCGAAGTCGCCTCCGGCAAGCTGACCAGCGACCAGGCGACCGAGCTGCAGGGCGTGTTCAAGGCTGCCTTCGCCAATGGCCCCGGCGGGGCCGGTGGTCCAGGTGGCCCTGGCGGTCCTGGCAGTGCCGGTGGACCTCCGCCCGGCCCGCCGCCCGATGACGCTTCGGCTTCCAGCGACGGCAGCAGCGACAGTTCGGCTACGAGCTCGATCAGCGACGTCTTGCAGCAGTTCCTGCAGTCGCTGCAGCAATCGCTGTCGGCCTCGTCGAGCACCTACGGTTCGGACGGCAGCTCCTCCTCCTCATCATCGGGCAGCAGCTCGTTCTCGGCGCTCCTGATCGACTACAAATCCTGATATCGCTCCGTTCTGAGGTGCAGTCATCCTTCCCGAAAGGGAAGGGTGGCTGTCGCATTTGGCGGCCGAGGAACCCGCTGTTGTGCAACGCGTTGGTTTTCTACTCATTTGCGCATGGAGGTTGCGATGGCAGTCGAGGCCGTGACCAGGCCGCATCAATTGATTGCAAGCGATCGCGTCGAGGGCACGGCGGTGCGGCGGCCCAGCGGCGACATGATCGGCCACATCGAGCGGCTGATGATCGACAAGATCTCGGGCAAGGTGTCCTACGCCATCCTCAGCTTCGGCGGCTTCCTCGGCATCGGCACCAATCTCATTCCGCTGCCCTGGGGCCGGCTGCACTACAATCCGAAATTCGAAGCCTATGAACTCGACGTCGACGACGAGGAGTTGAAGCGCGCGCCGTCGTTCCGCGCCGACAAGGATTTCGATTGGGGCGATCGCTCGCAGGAAGCGGAGTTGCATCGCTACTACGGCGTTCCGCCCTATTGGGGCGGCTTTTGATCGCATGTTCCTTAGGAACGAGTGCTGACGTGACGGGTTCTCCACCCATGATTTTGTGAACTGAGGAGAGCCAACAATGTTAGCTAAAACCATCATGGCCGGCGTCGCCGGTTCCGTGTTGCTTGCGAGTGCCGCGTTCGCACAGACGCCGACCGAACCCAAGAAGACCGAGATGGCGCCGTCGGCAACCACGACGACGACGACCACTGTTTCGCCGACATCGGCCCAGGGTGAGTGGCGCGCGTCGAAGGTCGTCGGTCTCAGCGTTTACAACGACAAGAATGAGAGCGTCGGCTCGATCAACGATCTCCTGATGGAGAAGAGCGGTGCCATCAAGATGGTCGTGATCGGCGTCGGCGGCTTCCTCGGCGTCGGCGAGCATCTGGTCGCTGTGCCGATCGAGAAGGTGAAATTCGCCACCGAGCCGGTCGCCTACACCGGCACGGCCAGCACCACCAACACCGGCCCGTCGAGCACGAACAAGACCTCGACCACCACCACGGGCGCGGCGCCGGCTGCGACGACCTCGAAGCCCAATCCGTGGTACCCGGACCATGCCGTCTTCAACGCCACCAAGGATGAGCTGAAGGCGATGCCGGAGTTCAAGTACACCACGCAGTAAAGGCTGTGCGTCGGTGCAATAAGAAACGCGCCCGGTGCAGCCGGGCGCGTTTTCGTTGGATCGATCGCGCGCCGGTTGGCTTTGCAGCGACGACTTGTCTCGCCCTGGCGCTCATCTACACGGACGCGATGGTGCAGCGCATCCTATCAGCCAGGATATCCCGATGTTAGGCTCGGTTGCGGCAGGAGCACCCTGCATCCTGCCTGACAGCAACGGGAGGACGACATGGCTGAGAGCGTCTACAAGGTCATCGAGCTGATCGGCACCAGCAAGGAGTCCTGGGAAAAGGCGGCCGCTGCGGCCGTCGCCAGAGCCAGCAAAACCCTCCGGGATCTTCGCGTCGCCGAAGTCGTCAAGCTCGATCTGCAACTGGACGCCAAGGGCAAGGTCGAAGCCTACCGCGCCAAGCTGAATGTCTCGTTCAAGTTCGAGGGCTCGTAGCGATAGCGGAATTCAGAGACACCACGCAGTAAGGCTGTGCGTCGGTGAGAAGAGCAACGCGCCCGGTGCCGCCGGGCGCGTTTTTTCTTACCTCGCCCCGCTTGCGGGGAGAGATCGACGCGCTCTTGCGCGGCGGGTGAGGGGGAGTCTCCGCGCACTGGCTATCACCTGTTTTGTCAGACCAGTTCGAGCTTCAATGACCGCCCAACCATGCGGGCCGCCCGTTGCAAGGTGTTGAGCGTGACATTGCCGTCTTTGGGATCGAGCAGACGGCCAATCTGGCTGCGGCTGGTCTTCATCCGGGTTGCCAGGCCATTACGCGAGATATTGTTCGCCTTCATGGCCTCAGCAATTTGCCAGGCCAGAACTTCCTTGATGGCCACGGCCTGAAATTCCTCAAGCTTGCCGTCTTCCTTCAGAAGATCGTCGAGCGTGCTCAACCGGGCCGCCGAACGGGGCGATTTCTTTTTCCTGGTCTTGGTCATTCGCGGCTTCCTCAAGCTTCAAATTCCTTCTTGCGCCTGCGCGCCAGCAAGAGTTCGTCATCGGGGGTCTTCTGGGTTTTCTTGATGAAGCCGTGAAGAACCACGATGCGATCCCGCGTTATGCAGAACAGCGTCCGGGCGATACGCTGACTCGGAAGGCTGGTCCGGACCTCCCACAAGCCGTCGCCCATGGCCCGGCACAGCGGCATGCCGACCGGCCAACGAAACTGGACCCGCATCAGATCGAGCCCGATGGCGTTGCGATCCCTGTCATCGAGAGAGCGAAGCCAGTCGCGAACCACCTCGCTCCCGCCGCGCGTGCGATAGAACACGACCGGAATCTTGCGAGGCGTCTCACGAGCCATGCTGTACTACATATGGTACATGTACCATATAATGGTCATTGGGTGCAAGGGAATGGAAAAGCATCATAGAGTGTAGGCGATTCACGGCGCGATTGAAGGCGCACGCGGAGGTCGCTCTCAGGTCGACGTGCACTTGCGCGGCGGTTGAGAGGGAGTCTTTCCGAGCATACCCTTTTCGCGGGGCAGCCCCTCATCCCGACCTTCTCCCCGCTAAGAAGAGCGGGGAGAAGGGGAGATCTTAATGCGTCACCAGCGGGCAGCCGCCCTTGTCGAGCGGGCGGAAGGCTTCGTCGCCGGGCACGGTGGCGATCAGCTTGTAGAGGTCCCACTCGCCCTTGGATTCCGACGGCTTCTTGACCTCGAACAGATACATGTCGTGGACCATGCGGCCGTCGATGCGGATCTTGCCGTTCTTGGCGAAGAAGTCGTTGACCGGCGTGGCGCGCATCTGCGCCATCACCTTCGGCGCCTCGTCGGTGCCGATCGCCTCGATGGCTTTCAGGTAATGCATGGTCGCCGAATAGAGACCGGCCTGGATCATGGTCGGCATGTGGCCGACCTTCTCGTTGAAGCGTTTTGAGAAGGCGCGGGTCTCGTCGTTCATGTCCCAGTAGAAGGCGTCGGTGACGATCAGGCCTTCGGTGGCCTTGATGCCGAGCGAATGCGTGTCGGTGATCTCCTGCAAGAGCGCGATCATCTTCTGGCCGCCCTGGGTCAGGCCGAATTCGGAGGCCTGCTTCAGCGCGTTGGTGGTGTCGCCGCCGGCGTTGGCCAGCGCCACGACCTTGGCCTTCGAGGCTTGCGCCTGCAGCAAATAGGACGAGAAGTCGGACGAGTTCAGGGGATGACGGACGTCGCCCAGAACCTTGCCGCCGCTCTCCTTGACCACGTTCGCCGCGTCGCGCTCCAGCGCCATGCCGAAGGCGTAGTCGGCGGTGACGAAGAACCAGGTGTCCTCGCCGCGCTTGACCATCGCCTTGCCGGCAACATTCGACAGCGCGTAGGTGTCGTAGGTCCAGTGCACCGTGTTGGGCGAGCAGGCGACGCCGGTGATGTCGGAGGAGCCGCCGCCGGAATTGATGTTGATCCGGTTCTTCTCGCGCGTCAGCGCCGAGATCGGCAGCGCGACCGACGAGGTCGGCACGTCCATGATCGCGTCGACCTTCTCGTTGTCGTACCAGTTGCGGGCGATGTTGACGCCGACGTCGGGCTTGTTCTGGTGGTCGGCGGCGATCACTTCGATCGGCTTGCCCTTGACCTTGCCGCCATAGTCGGCGACCGCCATCTGCACCGCGGCAAGCGAGCCCTTGCCGGTGGCATCCGCATACAGGCTCGACATGTCCGTGAGCACGCCGAGCTTGACGACGTCGTCGGAAATCTGCGCGTGCGCCGCACCGCCGGAGGCGGCAAGCGCGAGACCGGCCGCAGCGGCGGCCAAAAGTGATTTCATGTTTCTTCTCCCTGGCTTCTTGTTAAGGGCTTAATTCCACAGGCCTGTCTTAGCCGGCCTCGCGAGATGCCGCAAAGCCGACTTTTGGGCATGGCAACGGTATGGACGGAGGGTTGTTGCTGATTGAAATGGAATTGGGCTTCGTGTTCCGCTCTCGCTAATATGAACGGCACTCGGAAGCGAGATCACCTCATGATTGCCTTGAACCGTCCGGACCTCAGCGACATTCATGCCGGCGATTGGGTGGACCGGCGCTTGCCGGTCGCGTGGCGGCCGTTTACGCGGCTGGCACGGCTCGATCGCCCGGTGGGGATATGGCTGACACTGTTGCCGTGCTGGGCGGCGCTGATCCAGGCGTCGCACGGATGGCCGGATATTCGGCTACTGCTCGTCTTCTCGCTCGGCGCGTTGCTGATGCGAAGCGCCGGCTCCACGATCAACGACATCGCCGATCGAAATTTTGACGGCCATGTCGAGCGGACCCGCTTTCGCCCGCTGGCGAGCGGCCAGATCGGCGTGCCGCAGGCGTTTGTCTTTCTGGCCGTCGAGCTTGCGCTTGCGGCCATGCTGCTGATCTTTCTCACGCCGTTCACGCGGCTGATCGCCATCGGCGTGCTGCCGCTGGTGCTGATCTATCCTTTCTGCAAGCGCTTCACCCATTGGCCGCAGGCGATGCTGGGCGCCGCGTTCAACTGGGGCATGCTGATGGCATGGGCCGAGATCGCGGGACATGTCCCGGCTGCGGCTGTGCTGATGTGGATCGGGGCGATCGCTTGGCAGATCGGCTATGACACCGTCTATGCCTATGTCGACGTGCGCGACGATACGAGCCTCGGGCTGAAGTCGACCGCCATCCTGTTCGGGCCGCACGGCAAGGCGTGCATCGGCCTGTTCTACGCACTGACGGTCGGTGCCTGGACGATCGGCGGCTGGCTGTCGGGCATGTCGATCGCTTACGGTGCAGGCATGCTCGTCATCGCCGGCCATCTCGCCTGGCAGACCTGGCGGCTCGACCTTGCGCGACCGGAGCTGAGCTACCGGCTGTTCCTGTCGAATATTCTCACCGGCGCGTTGCTCGCGATCACCACGTTGATCGGAACGTGGTGAGCTAATCTCTCCAAGCTGAACGTTGGATGGGCTCCCTCTCCCGCTTGCGGGGGAGGGCGGGGTGGGGGTGTCTCCGCACCAGGATTCCCTGCGTGGAGAGAGCCCCCACCCGCCGCGCTCTTTGAGCGCGTCGGCCTCCCCCGCACGCGGGAGAGGCGAAGGGAGCGCGCGAGTTTTACAGCGCCGGCAGCGCGCTGACGGCGGCGTTGATGGTGCCGTCGGTTTCCACGATCACCCGCAACGTCCTCGAGTCGAAGGCGATGTCGGCGAGGCGGATGCTGGAGATCTCGGCGTTGACGCGGACGCCGTCCTCGCTCTTCTGCAACTCGGCGATGGCGTCGGCGATCTTCTTCTGCGCATTGCTGGCGAACGGCTTCAGGTCGACCATCAGCTTGTCGGCCAGCACCTGCTGCAGCCGCGGCACCGCAGCGCGTGCGGCGGCCCCGAGCAGGCCGAAGGCGGCTTCCGACTCGACTGCGAGCTCCACATCGGTCAGCCGCAGCGTCTGCTGTGCCTGATCGAGCCGCGGCCGGCCCCAGATGTGGACGGTGGCTTCCGCGCCGAAGCCGAACCAGCTCGTCTTCTCCTTGGCGTGGACCAGCAGCGAGATCAGCAGCCGGTCGCCTGAGGCCGCGACGCTGGCATTCTTGACGGTGACGTCGACCGAGCCGGAACCATCTTCCGGAAAGGTCTTGCCCTTGAGCTGGGCTTCGATCAGCTGGGTCAGCGTGGTGAAGGAGATGTCGACCGGCAGGCCGATCGCCACCCGGCTCGGCATCGGCGGCACGATCGAGAGCTTTTCGGGGAACGGGCAGGTCGGATTGGTCGGCGTCTCCGTGATGCGGGTCTCGGCCTCGATCCCCATGGTGAGGATCATCGATGACGCATCGACCTTCGGCTGCGCGGCAATCGCACGGGTCGGCCGCAGCTCGAGCCACAGCGCCGGCATCGAAGCGGTCGCGCCCGTGCCCTGCAGCGGGATCGAGCGGCAGGCCTTGGCCCATTGCGCGCGCGCATTGTTCTCGAAGGCGGGATCGTTGCGCAGCCTGGCCTGCACCGCCGCCATCTGGTCGGCGACCTGCTTGTCGATGACAGGCTTGACCTGCGCGGGCACGCTGACCTTGACGCCCGCCGCCTGCAGGCTGGTGTCGCCGAGATTGACCTGCGCCTGCAGGTTCGGCTCGATGCGCCATGACGCGCCGAGCTTCGGGCGCGAGACGATGGTGACGTTGCCCTTGATCTCGGCGTTGGCGTTGAGGTTCTTGATGTTCACGCTGCCGATCTGCTTGGCGACGTTGCCGCCGAGCAGGCTGCCGAGCGCATCGCCGACCGCGCCGGTCGCCTTGGCCGACAGCGAGCCGGTCACGTTGAGCGTGCCGTTGATCGGCGTCGCCAGGGTCAGCGCGTCCTGCGCGCCGCCGACCGAGATCGGCCCGCGCGAGGCGGTCCAGCCGATGTCGGCGTTCTGCAGGATCTCCGACACCGGATTGTCAGCCTTGCCGCCGAACGTCTTCGGCGCACCGCGCTCGGCGGCGTCGCGGATCGCCGACAGCGCGACCGTGACCTGCGCCACCACGGTCGACGAGCGCGGCGCGGTCGGCAGCGGCGGCAATTGCGCAAGCGGCGGCGTCTGCACGGCACCACGCGGCGACAGCCAGTCCATTGCCTTCAGGCTGACCAGGAACGAGGCGCCAACCACGAGCAGGGCGCTCAAAACCAGTCCAATCGTCTTTGGATGCATCGGCAGACGCATCGTCCCCCCAGGTCCTTAGTTCGAGCATGATCTTTCGGAAAACCGCTTCACACTTTTCCGGATCATGCTCGAGTGATCCCAAACGGCCTTGTACAGGCGCGCCGACGGCGGCGCCAGTGTGGCGGGAACCGGCTGGTTCGGAGGCGGAGCTTTGCACTTCGTGGCCGAGTGGGTTGGCTCGCGCTGCAAACGTGACAACGGCCCCGGTGGGGGGCCGGGGCCGCTGTCTTGGGTGGTACTCGGGGAAGTACCTTGGGGATGGCTTAGCGGACGGTCGTGCCGAGGTCGGCGCGGCGGTCGGCCATCGGCAGCACGATCACCTTGGTGCCGACGTTGACGCGGGAATAGAGGTCGATGACGTCTTCATTGGTGAGGCGCAGGCAGCCGGAGGAGACGCGGGTGCCGATGGTCTCCGGCGCGTTGGTGCCGTGGATGCGATAGATGGTGCCGCCGAGATACATGGCGCGGGCGCCGAGCGGGTTGCCGGGGCCGCCGGCCATGTGGCGCGGCAGATAGGGCTGACGAGCGATCATTTCCGCGGGCGGGGTCCAATCCGGCCACTCGGCCTTCTTGGTGATCGACTGGGTGCCCGACCAGGTGAAGCCGTCGCGGCCTATACCGATGCCGTAGCGCATCGCCTGGCCGTTGCCGAGCACGTAATAGAGATAGGTGTTCGGGGTATCGATGATGATGGTGCCGGGGGCTTCGCGGGTCGCGTAGTTGACGACCTGGCGCTTCAGGCGGGACGGCTGGACATAGGTGCGGTCCTCGTCCTGCGGCTGCGGCATCGCCTGCACCGGAGGAACGTATTCCTGCTGCGGCGGCAGGATGAAGGGGAAGATCGGTAGCGGCGCGGCCGCGGCGGAGGTGGAGAAAGCTGCGGCGCCAATGGCCAGCGCACCGAAGGCGGCAGCGGCGAGACGCGACGAAATCTTGGCTGAAATGAACAGCTTGGAATTGAACATGGTCGACCCCTGTTATTTTGCGCCCTGCGCGCCAGTTTCGGCGCGTCGTTGAGGCAAATACCTACAGGTCAAGCGTTTCAGGACGTTTGCACGAAATCGCCAAAATGGTTTCGTGGCTTTAAGGAATTGTTTCGTGCGTGTTTCGTGGGGTGGTTAAGGCGGGGTTTTCGTGGGGCTCCACCCATCCTGCCAGTGACGGCTTCTACCCCACCCGCATCCGCGGCATCTCGGGCGCGCCACCGCCACCCAGCGTGGCGCGACGATCGGCGATGGCGTGGTGGAATTGCTCGAGCGTCAGCCCGATCACAGAGAGATCGTCTTCCTCGATCGCGCCGTCGTCGAAGCAGTCGAGCGCCTCACGCAGGAGATCGTCGGCCTGCTGCTGCATCGCCGCCAGCTCGTCCGTGGTCTCGGCCTGCCGCGCCTTGGAGATCAGGTCGAGCAGATTGTCGCGATGGGTGAGATATTGCTCGCGCTGGTCGCGGCGCCAGTAGTGACGCAGCCACGCGCCGGCCGAGCCGAGACCTGAGAGGATCAGGATCGCGCCCCAGATGTAGTCGGTGTATTTCTCGAGGAAGGTGCGCTCGTTGCCGTCGATATAGGCGGCGGCGCCCTGATGCGCGGGGAGCGAGGCGTCCTTGTCGGTGTCGGGCTTCTCCATCTTGCCGGCACTCGGCACGTCGCGCGCTACCAGATAACGCTGGGTGAACAGCTGCCGCGTCAGCGCGGCCGCGGTCGTCTCCGCCATGCTGTGCGGGGCGACGATCAGGTGATTGACGCTGACGGTCTCGACCTTGTCCTCGGGGCGCGCCGGCGAGGACGAGAAGATGCTGCCGGCGATCTCCTCGGACTCGTAGATCGGATGCTTCTGCGCGATGGCTTCCGAGACTTCGATCGGCAGGAACTTTGGCTCGCCGCGCGCGGTCGCGGTCGCCGCGATCGCATCCGCGGTGATCTTGCTCTCGAGCGGGCCGACCGTCATGTAGGCGTCGAGCGTCGTGTCGCGCGCGAGATCGGCGATCTGGTTGGTGCCGTACTGGACGATCGTGACCTTGTCGGCATTGAGGCCCGATTCCGTGAGGATCACCTTCAGCAGCGTGACGTTGGCTTGCGTCCGGCCGATCACGCCGATCTTGTGGCCGGCGAGATCGTCGATGCCCTTGATCTTCGCCGTCGGCTGCTTCTTCGATCCCTTCGGCGGCAGGCCGGACGGCGCCCACAGCACCACGACGTTCTTGCGCAGGATCGCGATCGCCTCGGCATTCGGCGGTAGATTGAGATCGCCGCGCGCCACCGCAAGGTCGGCCTTGTGCGCGGTGAAGGCGGCGATGCTTTCGGTCGCGCCCTCGGTGACGA
Organism: Bradyrhizobium jicamae; assembly: GCF_018130695.1. GTDB lineage: Bacteria > Pseudomonadota > Alphaproteobacteria > Rhizobiales > Xanthobacteraceae > Bradyrhizobium > Bradyrhizobium jicamae_B. The sequence continues at coordinate 21,975 of NZ_JAFCJX010000014.1, forward strand.
CGGGTGTGAGGCGGATCGAACCGTTCTCGCGCGAGAACGTCTGGGCGAACGCCTGGATCAGCTTGACGTCGTCGCTGCCGGCGGGGCCGACCGCGATCTTCAGCGTGATCGGACGCAGCACATAGACCAGTGCGCCGGCGGCGGCGCCGAACGCCAGAATGCCGGCGACGAGGATCAGCAGCGAATAGTTCTTTCGCTTCCGCCTTGGCCGGTGAGGTGCCGTATCGTCTGATGGCTCTGACATCTAACTGTCACGTTACACGAAATGCACGAAGGATGGTTGAAAAAGAACCTTACATTTCGATGACGTCATACGCCTGAAACATCGATGTCAGAACGTCGTGCGAGCAGAATCAAAATTAACGATTTGGATCTCCTGCAATGCGCATCCTCGTTGCAACCGATGCCTGGCACCCGCAAGTCAACGGCGTGGTCCGGACCCTGACATCCCTGGCGCGGAGCGCGGAAGCGCTCGGCGTCGACATTAACTTTCTGACGCCCGAGGGCTTCGCCTCCGTCGGCGTGCCGACCTATCCGGGGCTGCGCGTGGCGCTGCCGAACCGGCGCGAGATCGCGCGGCGGATCGAGGCGGTCGCGCCCGAAGCGATCCACATCGCAACCGAAGGGCCGATCGGCTGGATGGTGCGCGCCTATTGCCGCCGCCACAAGCTCGCATTCACCACGTCCTACACCACGCGTTTTCCGGAATACGTCTCGGTGCGCACGGGCATTCCGGACAGCGTCGGCTACGCCGTGCTGCGCCACTTCCACGCCGCCGCGTCGATGACGATGGTCGCGACCGACTCGCTGCGCCACGAGCTCGCCGGGCGCGGCTTCCGCAAGCTCGGCTTCTGGACCCGCGGCGTCGATACGAAGCTGTTCAATCCGGATGCGCCGGTAGCTCTCGACCTGCCGCGGCCGATCTTCATGACCATGGGCCGCGTGGCGGTGGAGAAGAATCTCGACGCGTTCCTGTCGCTCGATCTGCCCGGCACCAAGGTCGTGGTCGGCGACGGCCCGCAGAGGGCGGCGCTGCAACACAAATATCCGACCGCGGTGTTCCTCGGCGAGAAGAAGGGCGCGGACCTCACCGCGCATCTCGCCGCCGCCGACGTCTTCGTGTTCCCGAGTCTCACCGACACGTTCGGCGTCGTGCAGCTCGAGGCGCTGGCCTGCGGCACGCCGGTCGCGGCATTCCCGGTGACGGGACCGAAGGACGTGATCGCCGATCATCCGATCGGTGCGATCGACCACGACCTGCGCAAGGCCTGCTTGCGCGCGCTGACGATGTCGCGCGAGGCCTGCCGCAACTTCGCGCTGGAGCGTTCCTGGGAAAACAGTGCGCGTCAGTTCATCGGCAATCTGGCGGCGTTGCAGCCGAGCCGTGTGCTGCGGCCGACCCCGCGCGTCGCGGGCCGGACTGCGGTTCCAAACTAAGGCTTCAAACAAACTTCGAACGAGAGAGACGAGAGACCATCCATGGCAGATATCATCAAGCTCGACGCCAACCGTCCGCTGGACTTCGATCGCGAAACGGTCGAGCAGGCCTATGACCGCTGGGCGCCGGTCTATGACCTCGTGTTCGGTGGCGTGTTCAAGAAGGGGCGCAATGCGGCGATCGAGGCCACCAACAAGCTCGGCGGCCGCGTGCTCGAGGTCGGCGTCGGCACCGGCATCTCGCTGCCGCTGTATGCGCCGCATGTCCGCATCTTCGGCACCGACATCTCCGAGGCGATGCTGGACAAGGCGAGGAAGCGCGTCAGCGAGTTCGGGCTGAAGAATGTCGAGGGGCTTGCGGTGATGGACGCCGAGAAGCTCGAATTCCCCGACAATTCCTTCGACGTCGTGATGGCGCAGTATGTCGTCACCGCGGTGCCGAATCCGGAGGTCGCGCTCGACGAATTCGCCCGCGTGCTGCGTCCCGGCGGCGAGCTGATCATCCTGACCCGGGTCAGCGCCGACGAAGGCATCCGCCGCTTCATCGAGCAGAAGCTGCAGCCGGTGGTGCGGCCCCTTGGTTTCAGGACGGCCGAGTTCGCCTGGTCGCGCTATGCCAAATGGCTTTCCGGCGCGCGCGGCATGGAGCTCGCCGAGCGCCGCCTGATCCCGCCGCTCGGTCACTTCTCGCTGGTGCGATTCCGTAAGGTCGACGTCGCGAAGGCGGCCTGAGGCGCGCGAAAGCCAATTGCGTCAACGCGCCGCTCCACGCTGTCATATGTCATTATGATGATGTCACAGCGACGACATCGAATCCCTGTAAACCTATTCCCGAAAGATGTTGGGGGAACCAATGATCCAGAACTTCCTGCAAGAGCTGCGTACCCAGCGTTGGGACGACCATCGCTATTATCACCACAGCCGCATCAATCAGAGCCTGCACTTCGTCAGCGCGCTGAGCTTCCTGTTCGCCTATGTGATGCTGTTCTTCGATCCCGTGATCTCGGCGCTGGTCGGCTGGCTGGTCTCGATGACCTCGCGCCAGGCCGGTCACTTCTTCTTCGAGCCGAAGGGCTACGACCACGTCAACCAGGCGACCCACGAGCACAAGGAAGACATCAAGGTCGGCTATAATTTGCAGCGCAAGGTCGTGCTGATGGCGATCTGGGCGCTCTCGCCCGTCGTGCTGTACTTCGATCCGACCCTGTTCGGCCTGTTCAAGCCGTGGGTGACCTTTGCTGACTTCGCCCGTCAGGTCGCGAAGATCTGGCTCGTGGTCGGCATCGGCGGCCTGCTGTTCCGCACCGTGCACCTGTTTTTCATCCGCGACGTCGAGACCGGCCTCGTCTGGATGACCAAGATCATCACCGACCCCTTCAACGATTTGAAGCTCTATCACAAGGCGCCGCTGTTCCTGATGAAGGGCGAGCTGATCGATCCCGGCCTCGAGAAGCACGTCAAGCACGCCTGATCGATCGCGCTGTATCGTCGAAACGAACGTCATGCCCGGGCTTGTCCCGGGCATCCACGTCTTGGGACCTAAGTGAAGAGATTGAAGCTAGCTGCGAGCCGCGCGCTTTCTTCGCCTCTCCCCGCTTGCGGGGAGAGGCCGGATCGCATCGGAGATGCGATCCGGGTGAGGGGGACTCTCCGCGAGTCCAACTCTGACTGCGTATGCGGAGACTCCCCCTCACCCCGACCCTCTCCCCGCAAGCGGGGAGAGGGGATGAGGCAGCGGCGCCGGACTTCAGCGCCCGAACTTCACCGCCAGCATCTCCTTCAGGATCTGCCGCTTGATGGTCTTGTTGGTCTGGCCCGGCTTCTGCCACCACCAGCCGTCGCGCTTCATCTTGTCGCTAGCCGTGACGAAGCGCTCGGTGACTTCCGCGAAATCGGCGTCGGTGAAGTTCAGCGTGAAGATCAGGCGTCCCGTGCCGACCCAGCTCAGCGCCAGCCCCTCGGCGCGCAGATAGTATTGCAGCATCCAGTTGTAACGGGACGGCTCGGTGTAATGCACCGTCCAGATCGAGGACAGGTTGCCGACGCGGACCGGCAGGCCCTGTGCGGCGAGCCGATCGTTGAGCGCCTGGGCGCGGCCGTTCCAGGTCTCGTCGAGGCCGTTGTAGACGGCGCGGAAGTTCGGGCTGGCGAGGCGGCTGAGGAATTCGTCCATCGCCGTCATCACATAGGGATGCGAATTGAAGGTGCCGCGGGCAAAGCAGATGTCGGCGGGACGATCGTCGCGGAAGCGGCGCATCAGCTCCTTGCGGCCGCAGACCGCGCCGACCGGCAGCCCGCCGGCGAGGCTCTTGCCGTAGGTGACCATGTCGGCCTTGATGCCGAAATAGTCCTGTGCGCCACCGGCGGCAATGCGGAAGCCGACGAAGACTTCGTCGAGGATCAGCACGATGCCGCGCTCGCTGCAGACCTCGCGCAGCTGCTTCAGCCATGCGGTGTAGGCGGCGCGGTCGTAGCGGCTGCCGCGGGACGAGTCGACCAGCGCGGAATCGCCGGGCGCATTGGAATTCGGATGCAGCGCCTGCAGCGGATTGACCAGCACGCAGGCGATGTCGTTCCGGGTGCGCAGCACGTGCAGTGTCTTCTCGGACATGTCGGCGAGGGTGTAGGTCTCGTGCGGCGAGACCGGATTGCCGACGCCGGGCTGCACGTCGCCCCACCAGCCGTGATAGGCGCCGGCGAAGCGAACCAGATGCGTGCGTTTGGTGTGGTAGCGCGCCAGCCGCACCGCCTGCATCACGGCCTCGGTGCCGGACATGTGGAACGAGACCTCGTCGAGACCGGAGATCTCGCAGAGCTGCTTGACGTTTTCGGCAATCACGGGGTGGTAGGGACCGAGCACGGGACCGAGCGCATGCGCGCGCTTCTCGGAGGCCGCGATGCACTCCTTGTAGAAGTCGTTGCCGAAGATGTTGACGCCGTAGGAGCCGGTCAGGTCGTAGAAGGTGTTGCCGTCGAGATCGGTGACGGTGACGCCGCTGGACGCCTCCATGAAGGCGCTGGTCGCAAGATGCTCGCGCACCAGGCGGCTGTACTGGAACGGCACGCGGTAGGATTCGGTGAACTGCAGGTCGGAGATGCGCTGCGACACTTCGCCGGTCAGCGCGCGCCCCTTCGGGTAGCGCTCGGCGTAGAGGCGGGCCAGCCGAAAGAACGCGTCCTGCCGCTGCACCGCGATCTCGGGCGGCGCGCCGTCCGAGCGGAAGAACTCGTCGATGTCGAATTCGTAGTGCGGCACCAGCCGCGCCACCATCTTCGACATCTTGGAATGCCCGGTCAGCGAGCGGTGCTTGGCCCGCGACAGCGCGAGACGGGCTTTGACCTTGGGGAAGGCTGCGGCGGCGCCGGCAAGCGCGGCGGCGGACAGCGAGAGAATCGGAAGGGATGAATCCATGACAGAAGCGCTAGCGTCACAGGCTAACAGATTCATGACAGTCAAGGGCCTGATCTCGGCTTTCACCCAGCAGGAGGACCTCAATTTCCTGCTCACCAACCGGATTCCGCGGGCCGCGATCACCCGTTTCATGGGCTGGTTCTCCAGGATCGAGAACCCGCTCGTGCGCGATGCCTCGATTGCCTTCTGGCGGTTGTTCTCCGACCTCGACGTGTCCGAGGCGAAGAAGACCGAGTTCAAAAGTCTTCACGATTGCTTCACCCGCGAGCTGAAGCCCGGCCTGCGCCCGGTCGATCCTGATCCGTCCGTGATCGCGAGCCCCTCGGATGCGATCATCGGCGCGCATGGCCAGATCGAGGACACCAAACTGTTCCAGATCAAGGGCGCACCGTATTCGCTGCTCGATCTGCTCGGCGATCCCGCCCTCGTCGAGCAGCACCGCAACGGCCGGTTCGTCACGCTGCGGCTGACCTCGAGCATGTATCACCGCTTCCACGCGCCCTATGACATGGCGATCGACAAGGTCACGTTCATCCATGGCGACGTCTGGAACGTCAATCCGATCGCGCTGAAGCGGGTCGAGCGCCTGTTCTGCAAGAACGAGCGCGCCGTGCTGCGCGCAAAGCTCTCCACGGGCGAAGCGCTGACGCTGGTGCCGGTCGCCGCCATCCTCGTCGCCAGCCTCCGCCTGCATTTCCTCGACCGCACCCTGAACGCGCAAACGCGCGGCCCGGTCGACTTCACCTGCGATGCGCGAGCGAAGAAGGGCGACGAGCTCGGCTGGTTCGAGCACGGCTCGACCATCATCGTGCTGGCGCCTGATCATTTCGAGTTCGCGGACAGTGTCGCCGAGGGAGCGCGGATCAAATGCGGCGAGGCGCTGCTGCGGAAGCCGTCATAGTGTTTTGGAGTGAATGGGTTCGTGACGAAAATGCGTGAAACAAGGCGCTCAGAAATTCGTCACGTCCGCCTTTGCTTCGGAAGCTGAGGCGGAGCCGGATGTTTGATCCGGCCCCGCAAGCCTGTCACCGATGGTCGCGGACCACGACGGTGCTTGTGCGATGGTCGCGAACGATTGGCCCAGTGCGATGATCACGCACCACCGGCTGGGTCCGATGGTCGCGCACCACCGGGGGTGTACGATGATCCCTGACGATCACCTCGGCGTTCGCGGAGGTCATCGAAACAAAGCCAATCGTGAGAGCAACGAGGAAACGCGTGCGCATGTTTTCGGTCCCTTTGTCATGGTTCACCAGCGAACCACCTGACTGCGACCCTAGGAGAACGCATCGCGCGGCGGCGTGTCCAACGTCACACATGAAGAGCGGCGAGGCGTTGCAGCGGAGGCGCGCTGAACGATCAGCGCTCGCGGCGTATCCATTGCAACGGCACGGTTACGGCGATCACGCCCACGATGATCAGCGCCATGCCGGCGATTGTCGACCAGTTGAAGGCTTCGCCGAGGAAGAGAATGCCGAGCGAGACAGCGAAGCCGGCGCGCAGATAGCTGCCGCTGGTGGTTCCGAGCGGCCCAAGCGTATGCACGAGGCGGAAGTAGATGGTCATCGCGACGGCCGTGCACAGGACTGCGAGCACGATGACGGCGAGGATCGCGTTCAAGGTCAGGGCGGAGGCGTTCGGGCGTTCGACGATCAAGGCCGCCGGCAACATCAACGCTGCGGCGGCGCTCATCGCGCCGGCTGCGGTGACGATCGGCGGCAGGCTCGAAAAGCGCTGTCCCCAGATCGGCGCCAGCGCATAGCAGAGGCTGGCGCCGAGCACCGCGATCTGCGCCAAGGGTGCCGCCATCCGGACGTCCCCGAGTGAGTGGAAGCCGATCGTGACCAACACGCCGGCGAGGCCGATCACCGCGCCTAAAGCCTTCTGCAACGTGATACGCTGCCGACCATGCGATGTTGCCGCTGCGATCAACAGCACGAAGATCGGAGGCGTCGCGTTCAGCACGCCGGCGAGGCCGCTCGTGATGTGCCGTTCGCCCCAGTTGATCAGCGTGAACGGCAGGGCGCTCTGCAGCAGTCCCTGCACCAGGAATGCACCCCAGGTGCTGCGCTCGCGGGGCAGGGAGAATCCATTGAATTTCGTGATCGCGATCAGAAGAAGTGCTGCGATGGTGACGCGCACGGCGGTGATGGTCAGCGGCGGGATTGCTTCCAGCGCGAGCTTGATCAAGGTGAAGGAGCTCCCCCAGATCAGCGCCAGCGCCATCAGCAAGCCAATCTCGAATGCGAGTTTTGACTGACGTCGATCTGCGGTCTGGAACCGCGCGTCGGATACTTGCTGACTCATGGTGACTCCTGTCGGGCGCCCCACAGGATCGCTCGAGCCAGTTGATCGTGCTGGCTGGAATCGGACTTCGTCCCCCGATCCGGTCCGATTCCGGCTACTCCGCGAGCGACGATGCAGCTAGGTTTCGGCATGGCCGTGATCCCCGCGCATCAGATCGCACTTCCGCCGCACCTCGATTGGGCGACATGCGACCGCGCGCGGCTGGCGCGTGATCGCAGTTTTGACGGCATGTTCTTCTCGGGCGTGCGCTCGACGCGGATCTATTGCCGCCCGGTTTGCCCGGTGCGTCCCGCGCGCTCGGAGAATGTCACCTTCTACGCAACGGCGGCCGCGGCGGAGCGTGCTGGGTTTCGCCCGTGCCTGCGTTGTCGGCCGGAAGCGGCGCCGGGATCGCCGGCCTGGATGGGGACGGCAACGACGGTGGCGCGCGGCGTCCGCATGATCGATGCCGGCTATCTGGATCGGGAGTCGGTCGCTGACCTTGCGACCGCGCTCGGCGTCGGGCCGCGTCATCTGCTGCGCCTGTTCATGCGTCATGTCGGCGCAAGTCCGAGCGAACTCGCCGCGACGCGGCGCGTGCAGCGGGCGAAGCGTTTGATCGATGAGACCGACATGCCGTTGGCCGAGATCGCGTTCTCGGCCGGCTTCGGCAGTGTGCGGCGCTTCAATGACGAGTTTCGGGCGATCTACCGGCGTCCGCCATCGTCATTCTGCAGATCAGTTGCGAGCAGGCGGTCGCGGAGTTCCTAATGGAGCGATGAACTTTCCAAATGGACAACGCCACTAAGCTCATGATGAGGACAGGAGCTTAGTTCGAAATGAAGGCCGTCGCTTTAGCAATATCAATCATGATTGCCTTGCTGGTGCAGTCCTTCGCTCAGCCAATCGTGAGCGGCAAAGACATCAAAGCAAGCTGCCAGTCTGCGGTTGATGGGCCAAAAACAGAATACGAGTCCGCAATGGCGTTACATTGTATGGGGGTCGTGAGAGCAATTCTTCTACTCGGCCGAAGACTGGAGGAACGAGACGCGTTCTGTCCTCCGGACGGCACGCATGTCACTCAGGCAACAAACATTTTTGTCAAATATCTCAATGATAATCCGGACAAGACTCAACTGGATATAGAGGACCTGGCGATACAGGCATTTCGGAAAGCTTGGCCCTGCAAACAGTGACCGGGTTTGCCAAGTGAAGCGCCGCTTGTCCGTTGCGGGGCATGCCGGCGATGACGACCGAACCGGGCAACTTCCGCTGCATTGCTGGAAGCCGACGTTCATGAGTACCACGCCTTTAATGCGCTCCGCCTGACCTCGCTTTTCGCGTCGTCTCTCTTTATATGGGGCGGTCGTCATGTGACGATCGCAAATCCATTTGGAGACAGAGATGGCGCGGGCGCCGGTGTTGGCGGCGGGAGGCATTGTGCTGCGGCGTGAGAGTGCGCCGCTGTTTGCCGTCGTGCGCCTGCGCAAGCGCAATGAATGGGTGCTGCCGAAGGGCAAGCTCGACGACGGCGAGACGCCGCGCGCCGCGGCCGAACGCGAGGTGCTGGAAGAGACCGGCCACGCGGTGGCGGTGCATGAATTCCTGGGCACGCTGGCCTACGACGCCGGCGGGCGCACCAAGGTGGTGCATTACTGGCGGATGGAGGCGCGGGGCGAACCGGTGCGCAAGCTGATGAGCGACGTGCGCGCGGTGGAGTGGCTGCCGCTCGAGCGCGCGGTGAAGCGGCTGTCGCGCGATCACGAGCGGGCGTTCCTGGAAAATGTCGGGCCGATCGCGCTGCAGGCGGCGTCGGTCGACGCGCCGAGCGCGGCGCCGGCCAAGCAGGTCGCGATCGAAGCCGCGATTGCGGTGAAAGCTCCGCGCCGCAGCTTCGTCCAGCGCGTCAGAGATTGGCTGAGCCGCGCGCCACACTAACCCCTCATGGTGAGGAGCGCGAAGCGCGTCTCCGGACGATGCTTCGCATCGCCGGGCGAACCCATGAGGCCCGACCGTGGCCTCGTCCTTCGAGACGCCCGCTTCGCGGGCTCCTCAGTATGAGGGGTTAGACCGTTGTGCGCCTCAGTAGCGCTTCTTTTCGTCCTTCGGCTTGGCTGCGCGCGGAGCCGGTGGTGGTGCGCGTCGCTGCAGCACGCCCGGACGATTCTGCAGTCCCGGTCGCTGCAAGCCAGGCGGCATCGTAGCCGGTGCGACCTGCTGAAGACCTTGACGCGGTTGTGCCGGCGGAGTCGCGGCTGGCGGCACAACGCCACCCTGCTGCGGAGCGCCTGATGGCCGTGCGCCGGTCGGCGGCTGCGGCGTACCTGATGGCAATGCACCGCCTTGCCGCGCGGCGGGGAGCTGTCCGCCCTGTTGCGGCGTGCCGCCCTGACCTTGACCTTGGCCTTGGCGCGTCCCGGGTAGCTGTCCGCCTTGTTGTGGCGTGCCGCCCTGACGGGTTGTGGGCTGCTGCCCGGCCGGCGTCTGGCCCGTGCGAGTCTGTCCAGCGGGCGTCTGTCCACCCTGTTGGCCGGTCTGCGTGTGAACGCCCGGCGCGTTCGGCAGCGCGGCACCGCCGGGTTGGCCGGGCAGGCTGTGTGAATCGCCGCGCTGTGGCGTGCCCGGCTGCTGCTGGCCTTGCCGGCCCGGCGCGCCCGGTTGGTTCGGCTGCCCCGGACGGTTTGGCTGGCCGGGCTGTTGCTGCTGTTGACCCGGGCGGTTCGGTTGACCCGGTGCTTGCGGACCGGTGCGGTTCTGGCCGGGCAGGGCGTTCGGCTGCTGCTGACGGTTCGGCTGCGCCGGCTGGCCGCGGTTCGGATAGGGTGCGGCCGGGTTGCCGCGACGGAAATCCGGATTGGTGCGGCGGAAGTCGCGCTGCTCGGTCACGACCTGGCGGCCGAGATTCTGCGCGGTGTGCACCATCCGCACAAAACCCTGGTCGCGCGCGACCTGTTGCGGCGAGATCGTCAGTGGCACGGCCGCGAAGCGCGCGCCGCCGACGCCGCCGGGACGGATCGTAAAACCGCTGGCGCCGCGCGACAGCACGCCGAGCGATGCGCCGCTGCGGTCGTTGACCTCGATGCGGCCGACCTTGCCGTCGGCGTCGGGATAGAGCTTGATGCCGACATTGTTGCTGGTCGCGGTCGCGCCCTCGGGCACGTCGATCAGGCCGGTGGTGCCGCGAATGCCAAGCGTAGCCGTCGGCGTCGAGATCCGCATGTCGCCGGTCTTGGCAACCGCGGCCGCGACGAACGCCACGGTGCCCTTGGCGACATCGAACAGCGCGCCATTCTGCTTGCCGCCGTCCTCATAGATGTAGTGGTCGATCTTGATCCTGGCGTTGGCCTTCAGGTTGAAGGTCGTGGAATCGTTGAAGGTGATGCCGAGTGTCGAGCTCGCCGCGGTCGCGACCTCGTCGTCGGCGAAGATGTCGTCACGGATCTGCAGCGGCGTGGTGGTCTTGTTGCGGGTGACGGTGGCGCTGCCGGTCAGCGTTGCGACGTTGCCGATCGGCTCGGGCGCCGCGGGTTGCGCGTCGGCGGCAGGTGCAGGCGTTGCTGCGGGTGCGGGTGTTGCAGAAGGTGCTGGCGTTGCGGCCGGAGCCGGAGTGGCGGTTGGCGCCGGTTGCGCTTGTGCGAACAGTGTCAGCTCCGGTGCGGCAAAAAGATTGGAGACGCCCGCGAGCGCGAGGCCCGCTCCAAGCAGAAGCGCCAATGACAACCTGCGCCGCATCACCATGACGTCCCGGGAAGAGCAAAGGATGGGATCGGCACTTGAGCCATCTCAGGCTGAATGCCGAATGAATGAATTTGCCTTGTTGTCATGGCAGACGAAAACGATCAAGCGCCGCGTCTCTGAAGAGCGCGGCGCTTGCGTTGTGGTATAAGGAATTCTTTAGCCGCGCTTGTGCGGCGTGATGTTGAGCGGCTTGGTGGCCTTCGCCGGCGAGTAATTCGCGGGCTGTGCCGCGGCCGGCGGCTCGTAGCGGAACACGGCCTTGCAGCCGTCGCTGAGGAGTGCGCGCTGGCGGATCATGCAGGCGGTGACGCGGTCGACGTCGGGAATGGCGTCGCCGCACAGCCGCATCGCGTCGCCCGTGCACATCTGCTGCTGCTCCTGCGTGTAGGCATGGGACACCGTGGTCAGCAGGCCGAATGCAAAGGCGGTCGCGACCAGCAGTTTGCCATGACGAAGTGCGGAAGCAGTGAAAGCCATCGTGTGTCCCCTTAGAGTTGGTCGCGTCAACGCGGCGCGTCGTCAGGGCAGATCACTAGGGGCGTTCGGTTTCCGCAATTCTTCGTCCGGTCCGCAAAACGGTTTCGTCGCGAGCGGGTTTTGTTTCGTCGCCGTCGTTAACCATCAGGACATGCGCTGTTACCGCAATCGTCCTTGGCTCAAAGCAACTGATCTGAACAAGGGCGGGCCTATGTCGCGCCCTTGTCCTTTTCGATCGTCACCGTGCGCGGTCGAGAGCGATCCGTGCAGGCTCAAATTCCAGCAACGGATCCTGGACGCAGGCTTGCCATCGCTTCCGATGGTCCTCCGCCCGAAGGCGGAAATAGACGACGCGCCGGATCACCGCAGACATGTTCCCACCCATGTTGTGACCAAGCAAGTAGTGTCCAAGGAAGAGGTCGCCGGCCCGCCCCAGGACCTGTTCGGGTGAGGCCATCGGGTAGGTCGGGTGTACGATATCGAACAGCGCATCAGGCCCGTGCTCGCGCAGATAGGCCGCCGCGATGTGGTGCGAGCCGGGCCAGACCCACAGATTGCCCATATCGGTCGCCGTCTGGTCGGTCAGGAATATCCCGGCCAGCACGGTGAACGTTCCAGGACGCCCACTTGGTTCAGGAATCGTGAGTCCGTCGATATGCGGCCCGCCCGGGCGGTGATTCCAGACCGGAATATTCAGCGAGACCTGGACTTGCTCCGGCTCGGCCAGAACGAGGGGCGCGATCAGGCTCTTGATGGTCTCCCATGCCGGGCTGTCTTGCAGCAGCGCCACCAACGGATCGGGATCGGCCTCAATCGCCTCCCAATAGAAATGAAATCCGTGACGGTCGGCGGGCGGTGGACTTCGTTCAATCAACTGGTCGATCCGCTGCATCGCCGCCTTGATCAGCGGTTGCGGAATGACATCTGGAATAACCACTGAGCCGCGCTCTGCGAATGTGCGCAGCTGGTCATCGGATAAAAGGGGCATGACAGGGCTTTCTCTACATGACAGCGCCTGCAGGGCTCGTCGCACGATCTGCCAGGCCTGGCGCATTCGATGACAAGACGTCGCCCGCAAGCACTTGTTGCGCGGGGACGATCTCTACTTCCTGCCCGCAAAGGCGCGAGCGAGCCGTTAGCGGCTCAGCAGGAAGAAAACCGAAGCGATGTCGAGTGTGCTGATCATCATGGCGTGCGCACGCTATCCAAAGTTGTGCGCCGACGCAAGGAGCCCCACAATGTCTTGATCAGTTGCGGGTTCTGCAACGGGAATTCTCGAGCAGGACGTCTCTATCGCAGCAGTCCTCATGTCGTCGCCACCTTCCGCCCGGCGGCGATCAGGAGCGCGTCGCGCTCACCCTCCGGCATGGCGCGGATGCGGCGGCCGGCGATGATGCGGAGAATCGCGAAACCGGCCCCGAACACCACGACCTTGCTGACGATGCCGTAGATCGGCATCGCGATGGCCCAGGTCTCGAGGGGACAGGTCACGGCGACGATCGCGTTCACGGCTGCCGAGACGAACATCAGGCCGGCCCACAGGAAGCCGACCTTGATCGCGATGTCAGGCACCACCTTCTGCGCGATGGCGGGCAGGTAGCGGTTCAGCCAGCCGGGCTTGCACATCACGGCGCCGACGATCGCGTAGATCACGCTCGGTTTCAGCAGCACGAAGCGCGGATCGTGCGTCAGCAGCGTCGCGCTACCTGCCGTGACGATCAGGAACAGGCTCAGCCACTCCATGCTGTGGATGGTCCGGCCGCGGACGATCTGGCTGCCGATCTGGACGAGGCCGAGCGCGATGCCGAGGCCAACCGCGAGCAGCGTGTTGTGGGTCAGGAGATAGACCAGCAGGAAGAACAGCGTCGACGCCAGGTCGAGCAGCAGCAGCTTTGCGGCGTTGAGGAAGTCTTTCATTCCGGTCGTACCAGCGATGGCCTGTGACGGAACTGTCTATACCCCCTCACGGGCGTCGCTTGAAGCGAGGGAATCGGCTAGGGTCGTTTCCGGCGCGGTCCACGCCTCCTCCCTCCAATGGGAAAGCATTTTTCATGCGGGACCATCTCACACAGCGAACCAACTGTTCGGGCACGAGCATAAGGAGGGGTTGCGATCATTGCTCGCGATAGGAGGTTCTTGTCATGAAGCTGTCTGCGCCCCTTTATGCCTTGAAGCGCAAAGCCAGGCTGCTCTCCCGTTCCGACCACATCCCGCTGCATGAGGCGCTCGATCGTCTTGCCCGGCTTGAAGGCTTAGCCAGCTGGAGCCTGCTGGCGGCCAAGGCGGCGGCGACGTCACCCGCCGAAAAGCTGTTCGCCCATCTTGCGCCCGGCGATCTCGTATTGCTCGGCGCGCGGCCCGGGCAGGGCAAGACGCTGATGAGCCTGGAGCTTGCGGTGCAGGCGATGAAGGCTGGCAGTCCCGGTGTGTTCTTCACGCTGGAATATACCGAGCGGGACATGCTGGATCGCTTCCGCGACATCGGCGTGGCGCGCGAGGCGTTTGCCGGTCTGTTCGCGTTCGACAATTCGGATGCGATCAGTGCGGACTACATCGTCAGGCAACTGGTGGACGCGCCGCGCGGCACGCTGGTGGTCGTGGATTATCTGCAGCTGCTCGACCAGCGGCGCGAGAATCCGGATTTGATGGTTCAGGTCCGCGCGCTGCGGGCGTTCGCGCGGGATCGCGGATTGATCTTCGTCTTCATCTCCCAGATCGATCGCGCCTACGATCCGGCGAAGAAGCCGTGTCCCGATCTCGGCGACGTCCGATTGCCGAACCCGCTGGACCTCAGCCTGTTCAGCAAGACGTGCTTCCTGAACAATGGCGAGGTGCGGTTCGCTGAAGCGAGCTGAAGCCTCTCGCGTCAAAACGAAGAAGGCCCTGTGGCGAACCACAGGGCCTTCGCGTGTTGCAGTCAAAGAGTGTTGATCAGCTGACGCGCTTCCAGGTCTGGCCGCCGCAGAACATGCCGCCGAAGGCGCAGCCCTGCACGCGCATCGCATTCGGGCCCTTCATCACGATCGTCGAGTCGTAGTTGCGGCCGGAGTCGGGATCGCGAATGCGGCCGCTCCACTTGTTGCCGTCCGCCTTCATGTTGATCAGGATGCGCTCGTTGGTCTTCTCGGAGTAGCCGCAGAGATTGGCGCCGCACTGCTCGACGCGGACATTGCCCTTGTTCTCTTCGGTGGCCCAGACGCCGATCGGGCCGGTGGCCGGAACTGCCGCGACCTGCGCGGGCGCCGGCTGCGGCGCGGGCTGGGCGACGACGGGGGCAGGCACCGGAGCGGCTGCGGGCGCTGCCTCGACCGGCGCAGGCGCTGCGGCTGCAACCGGGGCAGGGGCGGGCGCGGCATAGGTCGTGGCAGGAGCCGGTGCAGCATAGGTGGTGGCCGGCTGCGGCGCGGTGGTCTGAACCGGAGCCGGGGCCGGCGCGGGAGCGGGCGGCGGGGGCGGCGGCGTGTAGGCGACGTCGTCGTCATCGTTCTTCTTGGAGCCGATGCCCTTCATGTCGATGTCGCCGATCCGGCCGTTGTAGCCGGGCGCCTGGATGCGGATGCAGGACAGCGCATTGCAGCCGCGCGGCGCCTCGATGCGGACGCGCTGGCCGTCGATCTCAAAGGAGATGCCGCCGCCGGCGTGGGCAGAGGTCGCGGTGGCCATCAGCAGCGCGGCGATCGTGACGAGCTTTTTCATGGGTGCCTCCTGATGAAACGGCGCGGGCGCCGGTTGCGTCGAACTTGGCCCGGAAGCTAGGCGAGGCCGGTCGTCCCTTCCGTGACCCATGTCACGCTGCCGAGGGAGCACGGCACGGTGACGCGCATCACATCGGCGCGAGCGCGCGCGCATTAGTCTCCCTGCGATCCCGGGAGGCCTCGATGAACCGCTACACTGCTCTGGTCGCGCTGCTGCTGGTCGGCGCGCCCGCTTATGCCGGCAACGGCATCTCGTTCTCGGTCGGCGGGCATCGCATTCACGTCGATTCGCTGCGCTGCCGCTCGAGTTCCTGCGTGTCCGTCTCCGACACCTCGCGGCGGGATGACGACGATGCTTCGCGTTCGCTGAGGACCGCGGCACCCGTGCCCGCGGCAACGGCATCCACGCCGGTTGCTATCGCTCCACCGCCTGTTGCGGCGTTGCCGCCGGCGCCGGTCTATCAGCCCATCGCTGTCGCGCCGCAGGTCGTGGCTGCACCACCTGCACCGCCACCTCCGCCTCCGACGCGCGTGCTCGCCGCACCACCTCCGCCGCCGGATGTCACACCCATCGAGCCCGTTCGTCCTGCACCTCCCGCCGCGCCACCCGTCTCGCGCGTCACGCAGGAGATCGAGGAGGCGCCGGCCGACGGCCCGATCGGCGACTGGCAGAGCGGACCAAAGGGATTTGTCCGCATCGCCGCATGCGGCCGCGCGCTGTGCGGCTATCGGCTCGATGCGGAGTCGAATGCGACGGGCGAGGCGGTGCTGATCAACATGAAGCCGAAGCGTGATGCGCAGTGGAGCGGCGGCGTCTACAGCCACGACAGCGGCGATACGTATTATGGCACGATGGAGATCAAGGGCACCGAGCGGCTGCGCGTCGAAGCCTGCGCGCTCGGCCGCTTCTATTGCACCGGCACCGACTGGACGCGCGTTGCGCGCAAACCGCAGCGGGTGATCACGCAGCGGCAGTCGATGGAACCGCGATCGTAGCCTCGCGACAATTTCCGGATGAATTGCGCACAGCTGGTAACTGGCTGGTTACGACGAAATCCACACGTCATCCCCAAGCGAGGTTCCTGCGGTCTTGTTAAGGTCTGGCCGTGATAACGCAACGGGAGATTGTGCTCCCTCGGGTGTGGTCATGAGCAATTTGCGGTTCGGTCTGCTCGCTTTCGGTCTTTTCGCGCTGATCTTCGTCGGCGGCTCATGGGCCAGAAAGGGCTTTCCGGTGATGACCGTCGGCGTCGTGCCGCTGAAGCCCGATTCCCGCATCCCGACGTTCGAAGAAACGACCAAGCAGGCCATGCGCCGCGACTGGGTCAACTCCAAGACCAATCAAAGCGACGGCAACGCGGCACGCGACAAGGTCCGCAGGGAGCTGCTGCAGGCGTCGACCGCCTACAGTATGTCGCCCTGCGACGATACGATCAGGAAGAACCTGATCGAGGCGCTGACGAACTACACTCAGGCGTGGCACGACATCGCGTATTGCAGGCCCGGGGTCGACGGCTGTCCGACCCGCGACGACCTGAGAATGGACGCCGGTGCCGCAGCGTTCACGACGCCAGCCGACGTCAATGTGCGTAAGGCCGCCCGCGCAGCAATGGATCAGGGCGGGATCTCACTCGACGATTTTCCGCGAGCGCTCCGCAACTTCGTCTTCGTGTGGACCGATGGCCCGCCCAGCGAACCCAAGGAGGCCTGCCTGATCGCGCGCCAGACCGCGAGCCGGCGATGAAGCTGATCCTGTACGTGATCGGCGGCTGCTTCCTCGCCAACATCGTCGCGGCCACCTTCATCTGGCCTCCATCACCCGATGCGTCGGGCCCGACCGCGCCGGTCGTCAACTCGGCGACCCGGCAAGGCCAGGACCCATGGATGGTCAACGAGCGCTACAACGCGCCGGCCCGTGACATGCTGCGCAAGGGCACGCTGGAGACGCTCGACGAGCCATGGTCAAATTACTGCACGGCCGAAGGGCATGAGATGCTGATCCGCACCGTCAGCAATTACTATTATCAGCGTGACGCGCAGGTCAGCTCCTACAAGCAGGCCTATGGCGAAGACGCCAGGCGCTATGCGATCAAGGCCTGGACCACCACCGACGACAATCGCATCGTGCGTCTGATGAGCGAGACCTACGGCCGCGGCTATTTTGCCCTCGACGAATTGCAATCCGATGCCCGCAGGGAGTTGGCCGTGGTGGTGAAAGGCGTGCGCGTCGCCGCGAGGCCTTGCGCGAGCTGACGGAGGACAGCGCGAACCCTGGCGGTTCGCGCAAACTGTCCAATTTGTAATCGAGCCCGATCGAACCGTGCTCGCCTTCGCTTGCGACCGACAGAGGTCCACGCAAGCGAAGGAGGCAAACATGAAGCGCTTGAGTCTGGTCGCATTGCTGCTGCTCGGCAGCGCGTTTGCGGCCCATGCCGACAACGACATCTACGACAACACGCTGAAGCAGAAGCGCGGCGACGACGCGCTGCATGCCGACGGCGCGGTCTGCGACATGCAGTTCGGCGCGCCGCAGAACGGCGAGCCGACGTCGCGCCAGTACAAGGATTGCATGCGCGCCCGCGGCTGGCGCTTCCGCCGCACCGTCCGCGTCAAGCGCGACGGCTATCCCGACCCCGACAATCCCGGCATGTGGTGCCACGACTTCAAGCTCGGCGGCATCACCGGCTCGAGCTGCTCGAATTTCGAGTGATGGTCGGACAGCAAAGCGCCCGGCGGGGCTGCCACCGGGCGCTTGCTATCCTGATCTGAACGGGAAGCTAGATGACGCCGAGGACGATGGCGCCGACAAAGGCCAGGGCAACGTACGCGGCTACAACGCTCAGTCTGCTCATGAGAGGAGACGCGAAGTCCATTGAGAAGCTCCCTTGGTTCACAACGGTGCCCGCATTAACGCCGAACCTAGCAGAACGTTCCCCGCCTAAAAAGCCAGTGTTCCTGTCCGTCTCGCATCTCGACGCCTCTCCGGGTTCCGCCGCATGGTTAAAGAGATGTGAAATCAATGCGTTGACAAGTCTTTAAATAAATTCGCCGAACCTGCGCGGATGGCGCGTGGAGTTCGTTTGTATCTCGTCGGCTCCTTCGTCCTTGTTTCGCTGGCTGGTTGTGGGCGCGGACTGTTTCAGTCTGCCGAGCGCGAGCCGTGGCGGGCCGAGGCCGAAGTCGCTTGTCTGAAATCCGGTGCGGTGAAGGAGGGGCCGGACCTGGTCCGGATCGACCCCATCACCGGCCCCGGCGCCTGTGGGGCTGAATTCCCGCTCAAGGTCGCAGCCCTCGGTGAGGGCAATTCGGCGTTCGGCTTTGCCGACGACTTGCGTCCGCCGGCTGCGATCGGCAACCAGCCGAATTGGCCGATCAACCGGCAGCCGAGCCGGCCGCAGCCTTATTCCAACTCCGCGCAGCAGCCGAGCTATGGCGCGCCGTCGAGCGGACCGGTCTCGCTGACCGCCCCCGGCGTCGCGCCGCAGGACGATGAGATCGACCTGCCGGCCGAAGGCGCGCCCGAGCCGCAGGGCCGTCCTTACTATCCGGGCCTGCCGTCGAGCCAGCCGCGCGAGCGCGCTGCGGCGCCTTACTCGCCGGCGCCCTACGCCCAGCCGCAGGGCGCGCCGCCACGACTCGGGCCCTCCAGCGGCTCGCCGGTGGCGGCGGTCGGTCCCGTCGCGGTGAAGCCGACGGCGACGCTGGCATGCCCGATCGTCTCCGCGCTCGACCGCTGGCTCGGTGAATCCGTGCAGCCGGCAGCGCAGCGCTGGTTCGGCACCCGCGTCGCCGAGATCAAGCAGATCTCGGCCTATTCCTGCCGCGGCATGAACGGCAATCCGCATGCCCATATCTCCGAGCATGCCTTCGGCAATGCGCTGGACATCGCCGCCTTCACGCTGGCCGACGGCCGCCGCATCTCGGTCAAGGACGGCTGGAAGGGCCTGCCCGAGGAGCAGGGCTTTCTGCGCGATATCCAGGCTGCGGCCTGCCAGCAGTTCAACACCGTGCTGGCACCGGGCTCCAACGTCTACCACTACGACCACATCCATGTGGACCTGATGCGCCGCGCCAGTCGCCGCTCGATCTGCCAGCCGGCCGCCGTCTCCGGCGAGGAGGTCGCCGCCCGCGCTGCCGGCCGCAACCCCTATGCGGGCTCCCGCGAGCCCTATGTGACGGGCTCGCTTGGTGGTCGGAAGCCCGTAAATCCCCGGTACAAGGCCAAGGACGACGACGAGTTCGAGGACGAATAGGAGAGCGTTTTCAAGCGAAGCGGGCACTGGTTCGCGTGAAGAAAACGCGTCAAAACAAGAATCCGCCCTCCGTACAAACCCGCATTAGCGCAAAGTGGGGGCTGGTTTTTCCGCGGCTTTGTGCTTGATCAGGCCGCGGCCCGCTTTTTGCCTGAGGTCGTACCACTTGCGCCATTATTTCTTGCCCATTTTGTCTGAG
The DNA here is from genome assembly GCF_018130695.1 of Bradyrhizobium jicamae. Classification (GTDB taxonomy): domain Bacteria; phylum Pseudomonadota; class Alphaproteobacteria; order Rhizobiales; family Xanthobacteraceae; genus Bradyrhizobium; species Bradyrhizobium jicamae_B. Next base: position 41,472 of record NZ_JAFCJX010000014.1, read on the forward strand.
ATATTCGAGTCGCGTGTTTGAGGGGGAAGCTTTGCAGGATCGGCCGATCATTCTCGTCATCGAAGACGACCGGCAACTCCAGTCGATCGTGGAGGACGCGCTGACGGATGGCGGCTATGAGCCCGCGATCGCCGGCTCCGGCGAGGAGGCGCTGACGCTGCTCAAGGCGTTCACCACCAAATATCGCGCATTGGTTGTCGACATCCGCCTGCTCGGCCGGCTCGACGGCTGGCGGGTGGCGCGCGGCGCCCGCGAGATCGATGCGTCCTTTCCGGTGATCTACATCACCGGCGGCGGCGGCGACGAATGGCCGACCAAGGGCGTGCCCGGCAGCATCCTGCTGCAAAAGCCGTTCTCGCCGGACGAGCTGGTTGCGGCGGTGACCAGGGCGGTCGCGGCCAAAGCCTGACTGCCGTAAAGGCTTGACGGCCGGCGTTGGGGTCGGTCAAACCCGCCGTCCTCACAACGGGATGTTTGATCATGGCAGCAGGCAAGGTTGCGCTCGTCACCGCGGGCGGCAGTGGCATGGGAGCGGCCGCAGCGCGGCGGCTCGCGGCGGATGGTTTCCACGTCGCGATCCTGTCGTCGTCGGGCAAGGGCGAGGCGCTGGCGAAAGAACTCGGCGGCATCGGCTTCACCGGATCGAACCGTTCCAACGATGATCTCAAGCGCGCGGTCGACGGCGTCATCGCGCAATGGGGGCGCATCGACGTGCTCGTCAACAGCGCCGGCCACGGGCCGCGCGCGCCGGTGCTGGAGCTGACGGACGAGCAGTGGCACACCGGGCTCGATGTTTATCTCTTGAATGTGATCCGCCCGACGCGGTTGGTCGCACCTGTCATGCAGGCGCAGAAGTCCGGCGCCGTGATCAACATCTCCACCGCCTGGGCGTTCGAGCCGAGCGCGCAGTTCCCGACGTCCGCGGTGTTTCGCGCCGGCCTCGCCGCGTTCACGAAATTGTTCACCGATGCCTACGCTGCGCACAACATGCGCATGAACAATGTGCTGCCGGGTTGGATCGACAGCCTGCCCGCCACCGAAGAGCGCCGCGCCAGCGTGCCGATGCAGCGTTATGGCAAGATGGAGGAGATCGCGGCAACGATCGCGTTCCTCGCGAGCGAGGGTGCCGCCTACATCACCGGCCAGAACATCCGCGTCGACGGCGGATTGATGCGGTCGATCTAGTTTGCCCTCATGGTGAGGAGCGCGGAACGCGCGTCTCGAACCATGAGGCCACACCTCGGGCCTGCATCCTTCGAGACGCCCGCTTTGCGGGCTCCTCAGGATGAGGGGCGGAATTCGTGATGCGATCCACTTGGATCCACTTGCGTCCACACGCTACGCACATCGTGCCAGAGCGACCTCCGATTGAATTTGTCCTGATGACAAACTTCGATCGCAGGACTAGCCTTCCGCAATAATCAAAACCCGCGGGAGGAATCGCATGGTGGACGCAGCAGTCGCAGCGCGCACGGCTTCGGACGCGAACAAGGATGCAACGCAACGAACCGTCGACGTTGCAGTGGTCGGCGCCGGTTTCGCTGGCCTCTATCTTCTGCACCGGCTGCGCAAGACCGGCTTCTCGGCCGTGGTGCTGGAGGAGGCCGGCGATGTCGGGGGCACCTGGTACTGGAACCGCTATCCCGGCGCGCGCTGCGACATCCAGACCATCGACTACAGCTACACATTCGATCCCGAGCTCGACAAGGCCTGGACCTGGTCCGAGAAGTACGCCACGCAACCGGAGATCCTGCGCTATCTCGGCTTCGTCGCCGATCGCTACGATCTGCGGCGCGACATCCGCTTCGGCACCAAGGTCAAGCAGGCGACATGGGATGACGCCCATGCGCACTGGAAGCTGTCGACCGATCACGGCGACATCTCCTGCCGCTACTACATCATGGCAACGGGCTGCCTCTCCGCGCCAAAACCGCCGGAGATCGACGGCGTCAAGGATTTCAAGGGCCCCGTTTACTTCACCGGACGCTGGCCGCATGAGGGCGTCGATCTCAAGGGCAAGCGCGTCGCCGTGATCGGCACGGGATCGTCGGGTATCCAGTCGATTCCTGTTATCGCCGAGCAGGCCGCGCATCTCACCGTGTTCCAGCGCACGCCGAACTTCGCGCTGCCCGCGGGCAACGGCCCGTCGCCGGAGGATCGCAGAACCTATTTCGAAACCGACCGCGCCGCCTATCGCGAGCAGGCGCGCTGGTCGATGGCGGGCGTGCCCTATCCGCAGCAGATGGAGGTGAGCTGGCAGCTCAGCGATGCCGAGCGCCGCGCGCGGTTCGAGAAGGCGTGGGCGGCCGGCGATCTCGTCCACATCCTGACCCAGCTCTGGGCCGACCAGGCCGTCGACGTCGACGGCAACAAGATCGTGGCGGATCTGATCCGCGAGAAGATCCACGAGGTGGTCAAGGATCCCGAGATCGCGGCGGCGCTGACACCGCACGATCATCCCTTCGGTGCCAAGCGGCCCTGCCTCGATACCAATTACTATGCGACCTATAATCGTCCGAACGTGACGCTGGTGAATCTGCGGCAGGAGCCGATCAAGGCGATCACCGCATCGGGCATCACCACCGACAAGCGCAGCATCGATGTCGACGCCATCGTGTTCGCGACCGGCTTCGATGCGATGACCGGCGCGATCATGGCGGTGCATCCGATCACCGGCCGCGCCGGCCGCTCGCTGTCGAAGGAGTGGGCGCACGGGCCGCAGAGCTATCTTGGCCTCACTGTCGCGGGCTTCCCGAACCTGTTCATGATCACCGGTCCCGGCAGCCCGTCGGTGCTGTCGAACATGGCCGTGTCGATCGAGCAGCATGTCGAGTGGGTGGTCGATCGCCTCGCGGCAACACGTGACGCCGGCTTCACCACCCTCGAAGCGACCGAGACGGCGCAAGCCGGCTGGGAGCGGCACATGGCCGACTGCGCCACGCTGACGCTGCATCGACTCGCCAACACCTGGTACACCGGCGCCAACGTGCCGGGCAAACCGCAGGGCGTGATGCCTTATACGGGCGGCGTCGGTCCGTATCGCAGCATCTGCAACGAGGTCGTCAGCCGCGGCATGCTCGGCTTCAAGCTGACCGGGCCTGATGTCGAAGCGCAATGCAATGACGGCGAGGTGGTGCGGCTGCAGCCCGACGTGCGCCTTGTGCTCAACATGCTCGGCGAGATGAACCTGCCGCCGATCGAGACCATGGGCGCGCAGGGCGCCCGCGACTTCCTCAACGCGTTCAACCAGGGCCGCCCCGCGGGACGCCCGGTCGGCGAAGTCGGTTCTGGTCTGTTGCAGGGCGCCGAGGGGCCGCTGCCCTACAAGCTCTATCGTCCGGCGACGCCGGGACCGCATCCGATCCTGGTTTATTTCCACGGCGGCGGCTGGGTGCTCGGTGACGAGCAATCGGACGATCCGTTCTGCCGCGACATCTGCCGGCGCACCGGCATGATCGTGGTCAGCGTCGGCTATCGCCACGCGCCGGAGCATCGCTTCCCGGCGGCGGCCGAAGACGGCTACGCCGCGATGAAATGGATCGCCGAGCATACCAACGAGCTCGGCGGCCGGCCCGGTCCGGTGCTGGTCGCGGGCTGGAGCGCCGGCGGCAACATCGCGGCCGTTACCTGCCAGCTCGCGCGCGATCGCGGCGGGCCGCAGATCGCGGGCCAGTTGCTGGTGTGCCCGGTCACCGACTGCAGCTTCGATCGTCAATCCTATGTCGACAACGCTGCCGGCTATTTCCTGACGCGCGGACTGATGTACTGGTTCTGGGACATCTACTGCTCGCCGGCCGACCGCACCGATCCCAGGGTGTCGCCGCTGCGCGGCAAGCTCGAGGGCTTGCCGCCGGCCTATATCGTCACCTGCGAGTTCGATCCGCTGCGCGACGAAGGCATTGCCTATGGCGAGGCGCTGGCGAAGGCCGGCGTGCCGGTCGAGCAGTTGAAGGCGTCCGGCCAGTTCCACTCGTCCTTCACCATGGTCGACGTCATCATCACCGGCGTTGCCGGCCGCGTGAAGATGGCGCAGGCGCTGCGTCGCTTCGCCGGGCTGCCCGAGGAGATCGCGCAAAACGACCGCGACGCGCCGCGGGTCAACGCGGCGGCGTCGTAGCGCGTCATTGAGCGGCTATCTCACAAACGCGTCATGCCCGGCCTTGCGCCGGGCATGCGATTGACGTGAGGCGTCTTCGACGGCAGAGATCGCACCGAACTGAGACAGTGCGGAGCGCGTCGGGATGCGGATGACATTGGCGGTGATGATCGGCGCGGGCGCGGCGCTTTTGGCTGCTCCCGCACAGGCCCAGACCTATGACCCGCGCTATCCCGTGTGCATGGACCTCGTCGTGATGGATGGCGGGCAGTACATCGATTGCAGCTTCACATCGAAGGCGCAGTGCGACGCGGCGGCCTCCGGGCGTCCCGCCAAGTGCTTCGCCAATCCCTATTTCGCGGCTGCGCCGAACGTTGCTCCAAGCGCGACCTCGCGTCCGCGGCAATAGAGACTTAAAGCATGATCCGGAAAAGTGTGCAGCGGTTTTCCGAAAAGATCATGCTCAAACAAGGAGCTAAAGCGCGATGACGATTCAACCTAATCTCATCGCGCTTTAGCCAAGCTCGAATGTCGTGACGCCGAATACGCGTCCGATCTGCAGGGCTGCGATTGCGCCGGTGTACATCCGCGCGGTCTCGAACACCGGCAACAGGCCAAGGTCCTGCGCCAGCGCCACCGCGTCGCGGTTGATCGCGGGGACGTCGAGAAAGATCTCGCCGCCGCCGCTCCTGGCCAGCAACGCCGACAACACTGCTTCGGCGCTCGCGCGATCATCCGCCACCAGCGGGCCGATCTTGCGGCCCTGGCGACAGGGCCGGATCACGCCCCAGGCTTTGAGCCGGCCGTCGCGCATCAGCGCGCAGCCGATGTGGCCGGGCGCATCGATCCAGGCGCGCAAGAAATGGGGCCGCGGCGCCGGAAACACCGTCGCATCGTCGGCTTCGATGGCCGCGAACGGCACGTCGCGGAGCGCGATGATGCCGGCCTTCGGCGCAGGCGGTGGGGTGACCGTGCCGCCGTAGCGGACATTGGCATAGGCGAGCTTGAACCCTGACTTCTGGTAATTCGCCTGCTGCGCCACCACGCCGTCGAGCCCGATCACGCGGCCGGCCGCATGTGCGATCGCCGCGCGCCAGATCTTCACGCCATAGCCGCGGCCGCGCAGATCGGCGCGCACGATGTAGAAGCCGAGGAAGGAAAAGCCCGAGCCGTAATTGACGGTCGAGATGGTCGCGACCGGTGCGCCATCCAGCTCGGCGATGAAGAAGCCGGCCGGGTCCTGCGCGGCAAAGCAGGCGGCATCGCCAAGCCCGGGATTCCAGCCCTCGGCCGCCGCCCAATCGACCGCGATCGCGATCTCCTGGGCCTGCATCGGGCGGATGATGAGATCGGTCATGGGCGTCACGCTGATTGCGATTTGCAGCGAGCGTAACGCGTCACGACGTCCGAGAGAAGACGCTCAGGCGATCTGCAGGACGAGGCCGACCAATTCAGGCTGCCGGTGGGTTCCAGTCTTGGCAAACACCGACTTCAGCTGGTTGCGCGCGGTGTCGCGCACGATCCCGAGCCGGTCGGCGGCATCGGTGATGGAGAGGCCGCCGGCGAGCAGCGCGACCAGGCGCGCCTCGGCCGGCGTCAGGCCGAACGCCTGCGCGATCAGGGCGGGCTCGGGCAGGGCGCGCGGCGTCAAATTCGACAGCACCAGCATCGCGCGGGCGCCGAGGAAGACGTTGCGCGCCGCACCGTCAATCGGCAGCACGCGCATCACGACCGGTCCCTTGGTGGCGCGGCGGATCAGGATCGGTTCGACCGGCAGCGCAGCATGTTCCGGCGCGTTGCGGATCCGGTCGATCACGGCATCGAACCGTGCCATCGCGGCCTTGTCGCGCAGCACGAGGCGGCGATCCCGGACGCGGATGTCCTCATCGAAGCCGGCATCGGCCGCGGTGTTGCGGTCGATGGCGAGCCCTGCGCGATCGAGCACGATCGCCGGCTGCTGCACGCGGTCGAGGATGCCGGTCATGGAGGTCAGCGCGACGCGGCCGACCACGGTCGACAGCGTCGCAGTCTCGGTCAGCCGCGGCGCGAGTTGCGCCAATAGCCGCGTCTCACGCGTCTCGAACAGGCCCTCTTGCCCGGTCCGCTGCAATGTCAGCACCCACGGCGCGGTGTCGGCCCAGAAGCCGATGCCCGCAAACCATTTGAAGCCGTAGCGATACAGCACCTCATTGTACATCGGGTCGGAGCGGAGCTCTTCCGGCGTCAGCAATTGCTGATCGGTGATGATCTCGCCCGACATCGCCCGCGGAACGCCGCGCGCGCGGGGGTCCTGCAAGTGCCAGTTCTGCGCGAAGTAGAGCTGCACAGCCTCGTCGATCGCGGCGGTGCGCGGCACGTCGGGCGTTCGCACGTCGGCCTGCAGCAGCACCGCGGCGGTAGCGCCGACCGCCTCGCAGATCGACGTCATGATGTCGGTCCACGCCGCCGGGTCGACCACGGCCTCACCCAGCCGCGTCATCACGTCAGACAATTGATCGACGTCGATGTCCCCACTCATTCCGGGAATTTTGTGCAATCCGTCCCGGCGCGACAAGTGGCAAGTCGCGGTTCCCCAGGGGACCTTAGTCGAATGGCAAGCAGCCGGCGCAACTGACCTTACCTCGGGGTCTGCACCGTGCCGGCCGGATTCCACATCCAGCCGGACAGCACGGTCGCGATGATCGCGCCGAGCAATTGAGCCGCGATGAATGCGGCCACGCCGCCGGGCGCAATGCCGGCGAAGGTGTCGGACAGCGACCGCGCGATCGTCACGGCGGGGTTGGCGAACGAGGTCGAGGCGGTGAACCAATAGGCTGACGTGATGTAGAGCCCGACGGCATATGGGGTCGCGGCCGCGTTACGTGCGATGCATCCGAAAATGGTCAGCAGCAGGCCCATCGTGGCGACGCATTCGGCGAGCCATTGACCGCTGCCGGTGCGCTGCGTCAGCGAGATCTGCCACGCCGGCAGCTCAAACATCAGATGCGCAAGCCAGACACCGGCGATACCGCCGACGATCTGCGTGACGATGTAGAGGCACGCCACGGACCATTGCTGTTCGCCGCCGTAGGCGAAGGCGAGCGTGACCGCCGGATTGAAATGTGCGCCGGAGACGGGCCCGAAGATCAGGATCAGCACGACGAGGATGGCACCGGTCGGGATCGTGTTGCAGAGCAGGGCAAGCGCGACGTTTCCGCCCGAGAGCTTTTGCGCCATGATGCCGGAGCCGACGACGGCGGTGAGCAGCAGGGCCGTGCCGAGCCACTCCGCGACGATCCGGCGCCCGAGCGACGGCATCAGGTCGACCGGGATGTTGCAGCGGAGACGCGTTCGCCATCTTCCTTGACGAAGTCGGCCTGCTGCGGCGGCAGCAACTCGACGACTTGCTCGGATGGCCGGCACAGCCGCACGCCGCGCGGCGTCACCACGATCGGGCGCTCGATCAGGATCGGATGCGCCATCATGGCGTCGAGCAGCTGGTCGTCGGTCAGGTCGGGATTGTCGAGCCGCAATTCCTGATACGGTGCGGCCTTCTGCCGGAGCAGGCCGCGTACCGAAATTCCCATCCGCGCGATCAATTGCTGCAGCAGGGCGCGTGACGGCGGTGTCTTCAGATACTCGACGACATGCGGCTCGATGCCGGCGTTGCGGATCATGCCGAGCGTGTTGCGCGAGGTGCCGCATTCCGGATTATGGTAGATGATGACGTCCATCGTCTTCTTCCGTCAGCAGCAGGCCGAGGTCTTGGATGCAGGCTTGGCGTCGGCCTTGTCAGCCTTGGGCGCGCAGCAGGCACTTTGCTTCTCATGCGCGACGCGCGCGCGGTTCTCGCCTGAGCCGTCGCCATAGGTCGTGCTTTCGCCCGTGGTGTGGAACGTCTCCCAGGCGATCCCGGCGGGATCGTCGATCCAGGATTTCTCCGACTTGGCATAGCAGCAGGCGGTCTCGCCCTGCTCGATGATCTCGCCGCCGGCCTCGCGCAGGCGCGCATAGACCTCGTGCAGCTCCTCGGTGTTCTCGACCTGGATGCCGAGATGATCGAGCCCGGGCTCGCGGCCGCGGGTCGAGATCGCGAAATTCACCCGCGGATCCTCCAGCATCCATTTCGCATAGTCGCTCTTCAGCACGCTTGGCTTCGCCGCGAACAGCGCCGAGTAGAAGCCGACCGATTTCGTGATGTCCTCGACCGAGACGTGAACATGGAGGCGCTTCATGGCGTGTCCTTTCAGGCTGGTACCTTGGCGCGCTTGCGCGCGGGCTTGCATATGGCCGCTGGCGTGCACGGCGTTCCGCCACAGCAATTCTCGGTCAGGAAGCTGAGCAGCGCATTCATGGTGTCGAACTGCGCCGCGTAGATCATCGAGCGCCCGTCGCGCCGGACAGTGACGAGACCGGCGGTCCGCAACCGGTCGAAATGGAAAGTCAATGTGTTGGGCGCGACGTCGAGTGCCTCCGCAATGGCGCCTGCGGGCATTCCGTTGGGGCCGGCCTGCACCAGCAGGCGGAACACATCGAGCCGATTGTCCTGAGCGAGCGCGGCCAGCGCCGCGATGGCGTCTGTCTTTTCCATATTTCAACGATTATTGAAATGTCGAAGGCGAGTCAAGCTAGCTATCGATAGCTCGGACAAATCATGTCGCGAGAACGCAGCTATCCTCACACCCAACTCTCATCGCCCGCGAAAGCGGGCGACCCAGTATTCCAGAGGCGCCAGTGATTGATCCGATAGGCCGCGGCATACTGGATCCCCCGCATGCGCGGGGGATGACAACTGGGTAAGTCGTCGATGTCGTGAACTCAGTCCGCCTGCTTCCGATACGCCGCGAAGAACACGCGCGTCGCGCTGTCGACCACCGCGGCGATCCGTTCGGGCGAGGGCGAGGGGGCGGCCTGGAAGATGAAGGCCTGGAACAGCGTCGCCTGGCACATCTGCATGAACTGCCAGGCAGCGAGCTGCGTGTCATCAATCACGAGTCCGTCCAGCTCGACGCGCGCGTCGAGATAGGCGGCGAAGCGGTCGACGGTGGCGACGATGACGTGCTGGTAGAAGCGGGTGCCGACATCCGGCATCCGCTCGGCGATCGCCATCACGGTGCGGATCGCCGAGCCTCCGCCGGGGCGGCAGAGCAGGGTGATGTAGGCCCGGCCGAATTCGGGGAGGGTGGTGTCGACATCGCGCCCCGGATCGAAATTGAAGGCGGTCTTGCCCTGCTCGATCTTCTCGGCCTCGACGATCGCCTCGAACAGCCGGCTCTTGTCGGCGAAATAGACGTAGAGCGTGCCCTTGGAGACCCCGGCCGAGCGGGCGATCTCGCCCATGCTGGCGCCGTCAAAACCCAGGTCCATGAAGACCTTACGGGCGCCGTCGAGGATCTGGCGGCGCTTCGAGGAGTCCTCGTCGCCGACGATATGGAGCGGGTTTTGCTGGATTGCAACCATTGGTTTAGGCTCTCGGGAAAGAAATCAACCCACAATAGGAAAGGGCAGGAATCGAACGGTTATAATCCATCCAATGGGAATATACGTTGACCGAACCGTTCGGTCAATGGTAGATATGTGGTACGATGCTCCTCGGAGGCCAATTCCGGCTGTCGGCGTGCATCGGGTTTTTGTGAGGAAGCCGTAATGGCCGCAGCGAGAGACCAGGCCGCGCGTATCGTTCGTTCCGAAGCGGACGACGGCGCGCAGGAAACGCCCGCCAACCTCGGCGAGCAGCTGCGGAGCCATGCGACCGAGGAGGCCAAGCGCCGCCCCGAAGACAAGCCGGCCGAGCAGCCAGCTGCACCCGCGGCACCTGCGGCTCCCGCAGCATCGGCGCCTGCGGCCGCCGCGCCAAAATCCGGCAAGCGCAAATTCATCATGATGGGCGTGCTCGGCCTGCTCGCGCTCGCCGCCGCCGGCTATGCGACCTACTACGTCATGATCGGGCGCTTCTACGTCTCGACCGACGACGCCTATGTCCGCGCCAACAACACCATGCTCGGCGCGCGCGTCTCCGGCCACATCGCCAAGATCTTGCCCGGCGACAATTCGCTGGTGCGTGCCGGCGACGTCGTCTTCAAGATCGATGACGGCGACTATCGCATCGCGGTCGAGGCCGCGCGCACCAAGATCGGCACCCAGCAGGCGACCATCGACCGCATCGGCCGCCAGGTGACGGCGCTGGAGAGCGCGGTCGAGCAGGCCAAGGCGCAGCTCGTCTCCGCCGAAGCCGGCCTGAAGCGCGCCGGTCTCGATTTCGACCGCCAGCAGGCGCTGAGCACCAAGGGCTTTGCCTCGCGCGCCACCTTCGAAGTGTCGGAAGCCAGCCGCGACCAGGGCGTCGCCGCGGTGAAGTCGGCGCAGGCGGCCTATGACGCCGCCAAGGACAATGTCGACGTCACCCGCGCGCAGCAGGCCGAGGCCCGCGCCGCGCTTGCGGAGCTGCAGACCTCGCTCGCCAAGGCCGAGCGCGACCTCGAATTCACCAGCGTGCGCGCGCCGGTCGACGGCACCTTCTCCAACCGCCTGGTCAATCTCGGCGATTTCATCGCGGTCGGCCAGCGGCTCGGCAATGTGGTGCCGCTCGATGACGTCTTCATCGACGCCAACTACAAGGAGACGCAGCTGAAGCGCATCCGCACCGGCCAGCCGGTGAAGATCATGGTCGACGCCTACGGCATGCGGAAATTCACCGGCATCGTCGACAGCATCTCGCCGGCCTCGGGCTCGGTGTTCACCCTGCTGCCGCCCGACAATGCGACCGGCAACTTCACCAAGATCGTGCAGCGCGTGCCGGTGCGGATCCGCGTGCCGCGCAGCGTCGCGAAGCAGGGCCTGCTGCGCGCGGGCATGTCGGTCTACACCACCGTCGACACCCGCGAGGGCGCCGCCGATGCCGACAACGACACCGACCTCGACTCGCCGCTGATGATCCATCCGCAGTAGGACCTGCTGCAATGATGTTCGGCACACCGCCAGCCCGCGCGACACTGCGCCCCCTCTCCCGCTTGCGGGGGAGGGTTGGGGTGGGGGTGTCTCCACAATCGATTCTCCCAATGCGGAGTGAGCCCCCACCCGCCGCGCTCTTCGAGCGCCATAGCCGAAGCTTCGCTTCGGCGTTCTTTAGAGACGGCCGCCAAAGGCGGCCTACGCTCCCCCGCACGCGGGAGAGGTGCAGCGAACTCGTGGCTCGATAATTCCATGGCTGACGCGACCACAGCTTCGCCCTCGACGATGAGCGCCGTGCCGCCGGCCTCCGAGCGCATCCAGCCGAGGCGGCTGTTTGCGTTCATCATCATGGTGTTCGGGATGTTCATGTCGATCCTGGACATCCAGATCGTCTCGGCATCGCTCTCCGACATCCAGGCCGGCTTGTCGGCGAGCTCATCCGAAATCTCCTGGGTACAGACCGCCTACCTGATCGCCGAGGTGATCGCGATCCCGCTCTCCGGCTTCCTGTCGCGCGCGCTCGGCACGCGGATGCTGTTCGCGATCTCCGCTTTCGGCTTCACCGTCTCGAGCCTGCTCTGCGGCTTCGCCACCTCGATCGAGCAGATGATCCTGTGGCGCGCGCTGCAGGGTTTCCTCGGCGCCGGCATGATTCCGACGGTGTTCGCGTCCGCCTATCTGATCTTCCCGCGCACCAAATTCCACATCGTCGCGCCGATCATCGGCCTCGTTGCTACACTCGCGCCGACTGTCGGCCCGACCGTCGGCGGCTACATCACCGACCTGATGTCGTGGCACTGGCTGTTCTTCATCAACATCGTACCCGGCATCGGCATCACCGTCGGCGTGCTGGCACTGGTCGATTTCGACCAGCCGAACCTCGCGCTGCTCGATCGCTTCGACTGGTGGGGCCTGTTGTTCATGGCCGGCTTCCTCGGCTCGCTCGAATATGTGCTCGAGGAGGGCCCGCAATATGAATGGCTGCAGGACACCTCGGTGGCGGTCTGCGCCGCGGTCTGCTTCGTCGCGGCGATCGCCTTCTTCTGGCGGGTGCTGACGGCGGAAGAGCCGATCGTCGATCTCTACGCCTTCTCCAACCGCAACTTCGCGGTCGGCTCCACGCTGCAGTTCTGCATCGGCATCGGGCTCTACGGCCTGACCTACATCTATCCGCGCTATCTCGCCGAGGTGCGCGGCTACAGCGCGCTGATGATCGGCGAAACCGTGTTCGTCTCCGGCGCGACCATGTTCCTGGTCGCGCCGCTGATCGGCCGCCTGATGCAGAAGGTCGATCTGCGCTACATGATTTGCTTCGGCCTCGTCGTGTTCGCGCTCGGCTCCTGGCAGATGACCTGGATCACCCGCGACTACGATTTCTACGAGCTGCTGGTGCCACAGATCCTGCGCGGCATCGGCATGATGTGCGCGATGGTGCCGACCAACAACATCGCGCTGGCGACGCTGGCGCCCGAGCGGGTGAAGAATGCCTCGGGCCTGTACAATCTGATGCGCAACCTCGGCGGCGCGGTCGGCCTCGCCGTGATCAACCAGGTGCTCAACGAGCGCACCGATCTGCACATCTCGCGGCTGCAGGACCGTGTCGGTTGGGGCAACACGACGGCGGTCGAGACGCTCAACAATTTCACCCAGCGCCTGCAGGGCATGGGCGACGCCACGCTGATGGCGATGAAGCAGCTGTCGCAGCTCGTGCACCGCCAGGCCGTGGTGATGGGCTATGGCGACGCCTTTTTCCTGCTGGCGCTGTTCTACCTCGCGCTGAGCGTGCTGATCCTGTTCGTCAACAAGCCGCCGTCGTTGCAGGGCGGTGGCGGCGACGCGCACTGAGTCATTGCGGCCACACTGCTGCGGTTTGATGCGCTGCGCGCAGCGCTCACGGGCTTGTCATCTTGCAATTTGCGCGTGATGGATTTATAAGCACGCGCATTGTTCAACTCGAACCCGGGAGATTTGCATGATTTCGATGCTTTCGCAGATCGCGCGCCCGCGTTCGATGTGGCTCGTTGCCGTCGCGCACTGAGCCTTAAGCTCTGATCGGGATTGATCCCCGATCACCCAAGCTTCCCAACACGTTACCGAATTTTTTCAACGACGCTTGCGGCGGGATTCCGTGCTCCGCTCGCGTCATTTCAGATGGAGCCGGCTGGCGCTTTCGCGTCGCCGGAACGCGCCATGACCGCACAAGCTCGTAACCGTCCCGCCGCGATCCGGATCGTGATCCCGTTCGTGGTTCGCCATTGGCTGGAGCAGCCCTGGCGGACCGCCGCCGTGATCGCAGGCTTCCTCGGCGCAACGCTTTCCGACCTGTTCATGCCAGTCTATTCCGGCCGGCTGATCGACGCGCTCACCTCGGGCGCCTCGGATGATGCTGCGCATCGCGCGGCGATCAGGGCGTTCGGCGCGATCGTCGCGCTCGGCGCGCTGTCGATCACGCTCCGCATGGGCGGGTTGCAGGCGCTGGTGCCGTTCACGCTGAGGACGATGTCCGACGTGGCGCGGAACGCGTTCGCGCGGGTGCAGCGCTTCTCGACCGACTGGCACGCCAATTCCTTTGCCGGCTCGACCGTGCGCAAGATCACGCGCGGCATGTGGGCGCTCGACCTGTTGAACGACACCGTCCTGATGGCGTTGTTGCCGTCGCTGGTGGTGCTGTTCGGCTCGATGATCCTGCTCGGCCTGCACTGGCCGGTGCTGGGTGTCGTGATCGCGATCGGCTCGGTGATCTATGTGGCGATGACGGTGCTGTTCTCGGTGCGCTACATCGCGCCGGCCGCGCGCGTCTCCAACGCATGGGACACCAAGGTCGGCGGCACGCTGGCGGATGCCATGACCTGCAACGCGGTCGTCAAGTCGTTCGGCGCGGAACTGCGCGAGGACTCGCGGCTCGATGGCGTCATCAGCCGCTGGGGCCGCCGCGTGCGGCGGACCTGGCTGCGTTACAATGCCACCGGGGCGGCGCAACTCGTCGTGCTGCTGTGCTTCCGCACCTCGGTGATCGGCGGTGCGATCCTGCTGTGGGCGGCCGGCCGCGCCACGCCGGGCGACGTCACCTATGTGCTGACCAGCTACTACGTGATCCACGCTTACTTGCGGGACGTCGGCATGCACATCAACAACCTGCAGCGTTCGGTGAACGACATGGAGGAGCTGGTTCAAATCCATGACGAGCCGCTCGGCATCGTTGATGCCGTCGATGCACGCGAGATCGTCATCGAGGGTGGCCGCATCGTGTTCGACGACGTCACGTTCCACTACGGCGGTCATCGTCGGCCGCTCTATGACGGGCTGTCGATCGAGATCCGCGCGGGCGAGCGGGTCGGCCTGGTCGGGCGCTCCGGCTCCGGCAAGACGACTTTCGTCAAGCTGGTGCAGCGGCTCTACGACGTCTCCGGCGGACAGATCCTGATCGACGGTCAGGATATCGCTCACGCGACGCAGCAATCGCTGCGCAGCCAGATCGCGATCGTGCAGCAGGACCCGATCCTGTTTCACCGCACGCTGGCGGAGAACATCGCCTATGGCCGGCCGGGCGCGAGCATGGCGGCGATCGAGCAGGCGGCGCGGCTTGCCAATGCGCACGACTTCATCATGCGGCTGCCGAAGGCTTACGGCACGCTGGTGGGCGAGCGCGGAGTCAAGCTGTCGGGCGGCGAGCGGCAGCGCGTGGCGCTGGCGCGCGCCTTCCTGGCGGATGCGCCGGTGCTGATCCTGGACGAGGCGACCTCGAGCCTCGATTCGGAATCGGAGGCGCTGATCCAGCAGGCGATGGAGCGGCTGATGAAGGGCCGGACCTCGATCGTGATCGCGCATCGTCTGTCGACGGTGCGCAGCATGGATCGGATCCTGGTGTTTGATCACGGCGAGATCGTCGAGCAGGGCACGCACGCGGCCCTGACCGCGCGGCCGGGCGGCATCTATCGCAGCCTGTTCGAGCGTCAGGTCACCGAGTTCGGGCAGAACGCGGCGGCCGGATAAACCGATGGCAAGTGGCTGGCGGGGCTTGTGTTCCGTCAGTCACGTCGCCGAGGATGGAATGAGATGAAAGACTTAACGCAAGGCTCGATCACGGGCCACATCCTGATCATGGCACCGCCGATCGTCGTCGGCATGGTGACGATCATGGTCTGCCAGCTGATCGACCTGTACTTCGTCGCCGATCTCGGCGAGGCGGCGGTTGCGGGCGTGGCTGCGGCCGGCAACGCCGGATTCCTGATCAATGGGCTGATGCAGGTGCTCGGCGTCGGCACGGTCGCGCTGGTCTCGCATGCCGTGGGCCGCAAGGACAAGCGCGACGCCAACCGGATCTTCAACCAGGGAATCGTGCTGGCGGTGCTGTGCGGGCTGCTGACGCTCGTCGCCGGTGCCGTGCTGTCGCGCCCCTACATGCGTGCGGTCGCGGCCGATCGCGCCACCATCGAGGCCGGCACGACGTATCTGCTGTGGTTCATGCCGGCGCTGGCGCTGCAATTCGCCGCGCAGGTGATGGGGGCCGCATTGCGGGCGACCGGCATCGTGCGGCCGGGCATGCTGGTGCAGGTGCTGGCGGTGTTCATCAACATTGCACTGGCGCCGGTGTTGATCGCGGGCTGGGGCACCGGATATGCGCTTGGTGTTGCCGGTGCAGGCCTGGCAAGCTCGATTGCCGTTGGCATCGGCGTGCTGATGCTGCTGGGGTATTTCCTCAAGGTAGAGCGCTATGTCAGCTTCGATCCCGCGCAATGGCGCCCGGAGCTGACGCAATGGCGACGCATCCTCAATGTCGGCCTGCCCGCCGGCGGCGAGTTTGCGATGATCTTCATCTTCATGGCGGTGGTCTATTATGTGCTGCGCGATTTCGGCGCCGCGGCGCAGGCCGGCTTCGGCATCGGCACGCGCGTGCTCGGGCTGATCCAGATGCCGGCGCTGGCGGTCGCGCTCGCGGCGGGGCCGATCGCCGGCCAGAACTTTGGCGCGGGCAATGCCGCACGCGTGCGCGAGACGTTTGTGAAGGCGGCGCTGATCGGCACGGCCGTGATGCTGGTGTTCATGGCGCTGGCGCAGTTCGCGCCCGGGCTCCTGCTGGGCGGCTTCTCCAACGATCGCGAGACCATGGCGGTGGCCGGCCAGTTTCTGCACTTCGTGTCGTTCAACCTCGTTGCGCAGGGATTTGTCTTCGTCTGCTCCAGCATGTTCCAGGGGCTCGGCAACACCAAGCCGGTGCTCTTGAGCTCGGCGTCGCGGGTGCTGACCTATTCGCTGCCGGCGGTCTGGCTGTCGACGCGGCCGGGCTTTGCGATCGAGCAGGTCTGGTACCTGTCGATCGCGACGACGACGCTGCAGGCGGCGCTGAGCGTGTGGCTGCTGCGGCGCGAGCTCAACAAGCGGCTCGCGCCGCTCACTCCGCCGCGAGCTGCGCCTCGCGAGGAGGCGGTGTCTTCTGCGCCCGCGTCCGCGTAGAGACGGCGACGGTCGCGACCACGGCGGCGGCGAAGGCCACCACCTGCCAGGTGATGGTCTCGCCGTTGAACAGGGCGGCCAGCGCAAAGGTGACGAAGGGCTGCAGCAGTTGCACCTGCGACACCCGCGCGATGCCGCCCATCGCCAGCCCCGCATTCCAGGCGAAGAAGCCGATCCACTGCGAGAACAGCGCGACATAGAGCAGGCCGAGCCACGGCTTCAGCGGGATGTGCGCGGGGGCGGCCGGCATCGTCAGCGCGGCCAGCGGCAGCGACAGGGGCAGGGCGAGCACCAGCACCCAGCTGATCACCTCCCAGCCCGGCATCGACGCGGTCAGCTTACCTGACAATGCGTAGCCGAGCGCTGCGACCGCGACGGCTGCGAACAGGAACAGGTCGCCGCTCGACAGCGTGCCGCCGCCTTGCCGCAGCGCGAACGCAACCACCAGCGCCGCGCCGGCGAGCGAGGCGATCCAGAACAGCGGCCGCGGCCGCTCATGGGTGATGGCGACTGCGACCAGCGCCGTGCCGATCGGCATGCCGCCGAACACCACGCCGCCATGCGAGGCATCGACGCGCTGCATGCCCATCGCCATCAGAATCGGAAACAGGAAGGCGACGCAGAGCATCGTCAGAAAAAGCTGAAGCCACAGCGCGCGGGGCGGTAGCTTGCGGCGCAGCACGACCAGCAGCACCAGCGAGCAGATGCCGGCAATCGCGGTGCGGATCGCGGTCAGTGCGAACGGATCGAAGTCCGCCACGGCAAGCCGCGTCGCCGGCAGCGTGCCGCCGAAGATCACCATGCCGATGAAGCCGAGCAGGAGACCGAGACGTTCGCGCGATGAGTGAACAGACATGATGTGAGTGGTTAGCGGTTTGGGCGGCGCAACAACAAGCAATCCGTTCGGTGCACATAGCCGCTATGCGTAGCCCTACCTCGGAGCAATTCCGCTCCACAACAATCCTAGTCCGGACAGCACGAGCAGCGCCAGCACGACGTCGGAGAAGTTGCGGTCGCTCATCGCGTGATAGACCCGGGAGCCGAGCCAGGCGCCGATCAGCGTGCCCGGAAAGGCGAACAGCACCAGCCAGACGATATCGAGCTTCACCAGCCCGCTTGCGACCTGCACGCACAGCGCGGTGAACAGGATCGTGAAATTGAAGGTCTGGAAAATGCCGCGCCGCTCCTCCTTGCCCCAGCCACGGATGCTGGCCCACAGGATCGGCAGCGGGCCGGAGAGGCCGGCGAGGCCGCCCAGAATGCCGCCGGCGAAGCCGATCGCCATGTCCGCCCATTTGCCGCCGATCCGGACCGCCATCGGCGCGCGCTGGAAATACAGCAGCACCGGGAACACCACCAGGAACACGCCGATGGTGCGCTTGAACACGACCGGATCGGCATGGGCGATCAGCATGATGCCGATGGGCACGCCGGCGAGGCCGCCGATGATGAAGGGCCAGACCAGGCGGAAATCGATCGTCTTCCAGATCGAGGGCAGGGTCGAAACCTGCGCGATCACCGAGCAGATCAGCACCAGCGGCACCGCGAGCGTCGGCGGCAGCACATACAACCAGATGCCGAGCGCCATCAGCGCGGTGCCGAATCCGGCCAGCCCCGACACGAAACCGCCGGCGAGCGCGCCGGCGAACAGGAGCGCGTAAGAGGCCGCGGTCATCGGTTCGTCTTCTTGGTCATTGCCGCGACGTTTACACGACGTGGCGAGCGGGTACACTCCGAAATCGCGGCCTTCAACGACAATCATGACGGAAACGCACCCATGCCCCAGAATGCCTCCAAAACCTTCCTGGTCTGTCACGGCGCCTGGTCGGCGGGCTGGGCGTGGAAGAAGATACATCCGCTGATGCAGGCCGCCGGCCACCGGCTGGTGACGCCGAGCTACACCGGCCTCGGCGAGCGCTCGCATCTCGCCCATCCCGCGATCGACCTGGAAGCGCATATCCAGGACATGCTCAACGTCATCAAATACGAGGATCTGCGCGACATCGTGCTGATCGGCCACAGCTACGGCGGCATGGTTGCGACCGGCGTCGCCGATCGTATCCGCGACCGCGTCACGCAGCTGATCTATCTCGACGCCTTCGTGCCGCGCGACGGCCAGTCGCTGTTCGATCTCAATGAGGTTGCGATCGCCAAGATGCGCGAGGCCGCGCACGATGCCGATGGTTGGCGCATCCCGCCGATGCCGACGCCGCCGGATACGTCGGCCGCCGATGTCGAATGGCTGATGGAGCGCCGCGTCAACATGCCGATCAAATGCTTCGAGCAGAAACTCAGGCTGCACAATGGCGAGCTGACCCTGCCGCGCAGCTACATCTACGCCACCCGCATCACGCCGGCCGACACCTTCGGCCAGTTCACCGCGCGAGCAAAGAGCGAAGCCGGCTGGCGCTATTTCGAGATCGACGCCAGCCACGCGCCGAACGTCACCGCGCCGGAGGCGCTGATGACGCTGCTGGAGAAGATTGTCGGTTGACCTTACAGTGCCACCGCAGAGGGGCTGCGCTCCCTCTCCCGCTTGCGGGGGAGGGTTGGGGTGGGGGCTCTCTCCACGAGTCGTGTTGTGGAAAGAGCCCCCACCCGTATCGCATCTTCGATGCGATACGACCTCCCCCGCAAGCGGGAGAGGTGGAGCGCGGCGCCGCGTAGAGGGGAAAGCCGGATGCAAGTTGCGAGCTTCGTCCTGCCCGTGTTTGCGATCATCGTCACCGGCTGGCTGGCGGGATGGCTCGGCTACATCTCGCGCTCACTGGCCGGCGAACTCGTGCATTTCGCCTACAATGTCGCGATGCCTGCGCTGCTGTTCGTCACCATCGCGCAGGAGCCGGCGCGCAACCTCTTGGAATGGCGTTTCCTGTTCGCGTTCGGCGGCGGCTCGATGATCTGTTTCGCCATGGTGTTCCTGCCGGTGCGCGCCGGCGGACGCGATCTCGCCAGCAGCACGATCCATGGCATGACCGCGGCGATGACCAACACCGGCTTCGTGGCGCTGCCGGTGCTGCATGCGATCTACGGCCAGCCGGCCGTGCTGCCCGCGGCGGTCGCGACGGTGTTCGTGGCGGCCGTGATGTTTCCGATCACGGTGGTCCTGCTGGAAAGTGGCAAGGGCGGCGAAGGCGGGCCATCGGCGGCTGTCCTCGCCAAGCAGATCCTGCTCAACCCGATGGTGCTGTCGACGCTGATTGGCCTCGCCTGGGCGATCGCGGGCTTGCCGATTCCGGCTCCCGTGGCGGCCTATCTCAACATCCTTGCCGCGGCGCTGACGCCGTGCGCGCTGTTTGCGATCGGGCTCGGCCTGTCGATCGACGGACTGCGCGCCAATCTGAAAGCATCAGGCGTGCTCGCCGTCATCAAACTCGTGATCATGCCGCTGATCGTCTATGGCCTCTGCGTCGTCTCCGGCCTCAATCCGCTCTACACCATCGCAGCCGTGGTCTGCGCCGCGGTGCCGACCGCCAAGACCGTCTATGTGCTGGCGCATGAGAACAAGGTCGAGGAGCCGCTGGTCGCCGCCACGATCTCGATCACGACGGTATTGTCCGTCGTGACCTTGATCGGCTGGCTGTACCTGCTGTCCGGGTTGCCGGCGAAGGTCAGTTAAGCCGCGAGCTCCGTCCGCCGGCAGAAGCACGACGCCTTGATGTGCACCTCCGCGCGCGCTTGCGCCAGATCGAGCCGTTGCCGGATCAGTGGGCGCTCGACGGTTTCGCCGCGGCGGACCAGGCATTCGTGCAGGCCGTGCAGCGACCACAGATTGTCCGGATGCTGGCAGGCGCGGCTGAGCTTGCCGTCGAGGCCGAGATCGGAGCGGTAGACCGCCTCGGCTTCCTCGATCCGTCCCTGCTCGAGCAGTAGCGCGCCGAGCGCGTGGCGCGGCGGCTGCATCCAGCCCCAGGGCTCGTCATAGGGCAGGTCATCGGACAGCGCGACCGATTTGCGCAAGTGCGCGAAGGCGATGTCGTAATGGCCCTTGCGATATTCCAGCTCGCCGTCGAGCATGGCCTCGGCGACGCCAAGCAAATTCACCACTTTGTTGTTATGGACGAGCCGGCTCTCCGGCACGCGGGTCTTGGCCGCGGCGAACCGCGCCTTCTCGGCTTCGGCGTCCGCGACATTGCCGAGCGCCGAATGTGCCACCGCCTTGGCGTAATGGATCATCGCAGTGACGGAGCAGTAGAGCTCGCGATCCTCGGGCAGCTCCTGCGCGATGATGTCGTGCCATTTGCCGAAGCGCACCAGCACGTGCTGCTTCATCGTCAGGTATCCCTCGAGGAAATCCGCCATCGGCGGCGAGGGGATGCGTAGCACGGCCTCCGGCACGGTTGCGATCAATTCCTCGGCGGCCGCGATCGCCGGCGTGTATTGCCCGAGGAACATCGCGCCGTAGATCGCGAAATGGAAATTGTGGATGACGTAGACGAGGTAGACGCCGGGATCGGCCGTCGAGGCGAGGAATTTGCGATCGACCGCCAGCGCTTTCTGATTGTAGACCAGCACGTCGTTATACAGGCCGCACAGCACGTCGAGATGCGTCGGCATGTGCATCAAATGCCCGCCATCCGGGACGATGGTGCGCAGCCGGTCGCCGGCGCGCATCGCGCGTTCAGGGAATGGCGACATCTCCATCAGGTGGACGTAGAGATGCAGCAGGCCCGGATGATCCCAGGCGCGCGGGATTTTTGCGAAGGCGTGTTCGAGCAAGGCCTGACATTCCTCGGTACCGGCGCCCTCGGCCGGCTTGCCTGACGGCAGATCCCACATCTGCCACGGCGTCTCGTTCATGATCGCTTCGGCGAACACCGCGCGCACCTCGAGATCATCCGGATACGTCGCAAAAATCTTGCGCATTTCCCTGGTGTACGCCTTGTCCCACGGCGACATGTCCTCGATCGCCGCGGCTTGCGGATAGCGCGCCGGCAGCGCCTTGATCAATGCCTGTTCGACCGGACTTGCCTTTGCAGCATGCGCCAACGCCTGCTGCATGGCGTCGTAGGAGGCGGCAAGTGCCATCTGCCGTCCCTGCGGGTCGTAGCGGACCCAGGGCAGATTGTAGTTCGGTCCGGCTGCGTAGCTGGTGCCCCAATGCGCCATCGCGCAGGTCGCGTCATGCTCCAGCGCCTTCTGGAAGCATTTGATGGCTTCGCCATGGTTGAAGTTGAATACCCAGTTCAGCCCGCGGTCGAACCAGGCTTGAGTATCCGGCGATGATGTCGTGATTTTGCGGCTGTACGGCCCGAGATCAAAATAGGTCATGACCCTTGTCCTCTCTGCGCAACGCCGAGCGGGAACTTAGCAAAAAGGCGAGCGACGGCACAGCGTTTCCGGAACCCTCAAAACTTAGCAAAAGCCGAGCGAAATCGAAAAGATTTCGCGCCCCATATCGCTTTAGCCGCCGTCAAGGATCGGTTGGTTAGGCTTTGGACATCCATCGAGGGAGCCAAACCATGCCGAACCGAGCGAAGCGAGCTGTTCCTGCCGGCGTTCACATGCAGGAACGCGAGGATATCCTCAACCCCAGCGCGATCGAGCATTTGAGCGCGGGCGCCGTCAGCGCCATGAGCGCGGTCGGTGCCGCCGTCATCAAGATGCACAAGCAGACCGCCGACAGGAAGGCGGAATGGTTCTGGCACATGTTCGCCAAATGCGAGGCCAAGGCCGTGCGCCTCGCCGAGCAGGCCGCAGAGGCGCCCGACACCTGCGGCGATGCGACCTTCATCGAGGTCTACGCGAAGAACCTGCCGAAGCTGATGGCGGACGCGCTCAGGAAGCACGAGCAGGCGCTCGCGAAACGCTAGGAGGCCCTCGGCCCTCCACTCCTGGCGCAGATGTGACTCAGGGCACATCGCCTTCGTGGACCTGTGACGCCGCGCACAGTCGCTGGGAACGAAAGGCCATACACCACACGCGTGGTTGAGCAATCGTGCTCGCCACAACGAGGGGGTATGGACATGACTCATCAGGACATCAAAGAGCTCGGCGAACGCGAGCTGGATCACGCTGCCGGCGGCGAGACAGCGCCGGTCGGCAATGCGGCTCCCACGCAGGCCGCCACTCAAGGGACAAGCGCTTCACCAGACTTTGGCTTCGGCCGCGGCTGGTGCTATTGGCATCCCTACGTTTGCCGCAAGTAATAACCGGCGGGCAGTGCGTCGCGGCCAGCGAAGTTTGGTTGTCGGCCGCTACAACTTATGCTCTAAGTCCACCGGGACATGGGCTGGGGTGGTGATGCGGCGGTTTATGATGTGGGCTTTGACGCTTGGCGTCGTGGCTCAATTTTGTGGGGGCGCGCTCGCGCAGGCGCCGGAAGCGTCACCGAAGGCCAAGGCCCAAGTGCGGTCTCAGCCGAAGCCGCAGACCTCAGATGGCGCCCGCTTGTACTTCTTGCGCGAGAAGGGCGTGATCAGTACCGGCGTGGGCATCAAGATCAATGGCCAGCAAGTCGGTTCGGTTGCCAAGGGCACATATTTTTCCGTGAACAGGCCGCCCGGCCGATATCGGATTACTTGCGTCAATCCGATGTCGATGGATTACGAAAGCGAAATCCAGATCGAGGCCGGCCGCACCTATTATTTCGGCATCGGCAGACCTCAGGTGTCGGCGCCCGGTCAGAACCTGGTCAATCAGGCCCTCGCCGGAAGCAGCGGACAACAGATGCGATCGACATCGCCGCAGATGCCGGCCAATGCCGCGGCCGGCTTCTATCAGATCGATGCTGCAGAGGGCGCGGCGATCGTCAGTCAGATGAAGCCGCAATAGCGACCGCCGGCGTTTCGTATCAGCATCAAGGTCCAATGCGATACAGCCGCAGTCGGTCGGTTTAAATGGCGCGCGTCATCAGCCAGCGGCCGTCGGCTGATAGTTGCAGGGGCCGCTGTGCGATCGAGGTGATGCGTTGCCGCTCGCGGCCGCTCGCCTGGTCGCGTAGGACGATTTCGCCGGTCTTGCTGTCTGCGCGCCAGAATGCCTCGATGCGCAGGCCATGGCCCGACAAGCTGCTGTTTGGCGGCTGGTCGGCCGAATTTGGAATGGGTGGATCTTTCTTGTCGACGGTGCCGATCAGGGCCCCGGTCTGTGTGTCGAAGGTCAGCGTGCGCAATATCCATGATGCGGGTCCGGTCTCACCAGAGATGCCCGGCGGCGTGCCGTGAAAGTTCAATTGGATGGCTCTCTCGTCGATCTGGCTGATGCCGCTCTGTGAGGTCATCCCGCCGACCAACGCCGTTGGCAACGCCACCGTCACGACGTCGCGGTCGCGGATCAGCTCGTGGACTCGGAACGGCTTGTCACCGGCGGGGAATTGCCACGCCCATATGCTTTCGCCGATTCGCTCCAGTCCCTGGATCGGACCGCTCTCCGCGGTTGGCCCGTAGCGTCGGATGTCGTGCACCCGCATCGTGGGGAGCTCGAGTCGGATCGCCATGAGATCGTCCGGCTTCGGTGCATAGAATTGGCCACACACCAGCCACAGGCTATTGTCGTCGTTGGAAAATATCAGCGAGTTGCGGGCGTAGACGTCGAAGCAGGAACCTTCGCTGTTGGCGAATTCCCCGGCCAGCGTCATCTCGGGCAGCGCATAAATCCGTATTCGGATCTGATGTCGGCTGTAATAGGTGTTCGGGATTGACACCTTCTTCCCATTGCTCCGGAGCGCGAGATAACGTCCGTCGGGACTCCACGCGATCGCGTAGCTTTCCAGCGGGGCTAGCGGATCGGCTAACCGCCGGATGACCTGGCCGTTCGCGATGTCGACCTGCACCACGGCGTGGTCGGCGCCACGAACGATCGCGCTCCGCCCATCGGGAACGATCTCGATCGCGGACGTCGGCGCAACGGGAATCGCGATGTCGTGGGAATAGGCGAGAACCGTTTCACCCTGTGAGCGATCCCGCGATGGTGCAGTTGATAGGACCCGGCGCAATTTCGGCGCGCCATTAACGACACCGTCCGGCCCCGCGAGATAACCGGCAAATGGCGCCAGCAGGGCGATCAGGAGCGGTGCGGCGAACACAACAGCCAGTCCGCGAGCGCGATGGGTGACGAAGGCCCTGGTCTGCTTGGCGCCTGTATCGTTGATCCGGCAGATCATCAAAATCACGAAGATCGCTGCGGTTGCGCCCCAGACGGCCCCGACGCCGGCGCGTGCGGCGAGCACATGAAAGCGCTCGGGCCAGGACAGGCCATTGAGGGCCCACCAGTGCGGTGGGCGATCGTCGAAACCGATCTGGTAAATTTGCTCGACGATGCCTGAAACGACTGCTGCCACGATGGAAGCGACGAGAAACAGCAAGGTCGCTCGCCTCACTCCGGACGCCATGCCGAGCGCCCAGGCCGGCAGAAGTGACATCAGTACGTTGGTTGCGATCGTCCACAGCAGGAATGGCAGCCACGGCAGGTCCACGATATGCGTGGCATTCAGTGTGCCTGCCAGATGTTGGGCTCGCGCGAGGTTTTGAAGTTCGGTCTGGGTCCGGAAGCCGGCCGCGATCAGGCCGCCATGACCCTGCGAAACTACCATCATTGCGAACCATGCAATGGCCGACAGCGCGACGCAGCAGAACCAGAACAGGAGACTAAGCCTTGGCAGGATGCGTTTGAGCACGAGCCCCTGCAGGAGCGGCGGAGCCAGCGTCGCAACCACAATGAGGGCGAGGATCGCGTTCATGATCAACGCGCGGTGCTCCGTGCTCCGCGAGATTGGTTTGTCGAAGGCCGTTGCGGACATCGTGCTCAAGATCGGAGCGAGCGTGCAGACGAGCACCCAGGCGAACCAGATTGGCCAGGTTACCGGGCGTACGCGATCGAAAGGCGAAGGTTGGGTGGGATTCATAAGCGAGGCATTACTCTGCAAGTCACACGTGGGCCGGCGGAGCCTCAGTCACATGCACGAGTGTCACAAGCGTCATTCCCGACATAGTTGGGCACGCGACCGAGTGCGGTGTGCCGACTTGTCCGGATTTGTGAGGATGTGTCCGCTTCGCGGCCAAGGGTTCTGGCGCAAGTTCGTCAGACGCGACGTCGACGCGCTGCCTCACCGGGCAGGCGGCATGGTTACCGGGCGCCTGCAACGTCACCGCCTTCGCCGCTCCAGCACGCTTAACGATATCTGCATCCCGACAATTCACCGACACTCTTTAGCGAAGTCTTATGGTGTTCACCCATAGGTAGTGGGCTCCTTAGATCCTGGGAGCGATCGCGATGTCGTTTGGCAAGCGTCAGTCTGGTGTTGGTGCCGGTGCACAGACTGTGAATGTCGACATGGCTGCTGCACCGAGCCAGGCCGGCAGCGAAGCCGATCGGACGGCGGGCGGCCCGATCCGTTGGCTCATCGTGTTTCTGGCCTGTTGCACGATGCTTTACGGGTTGTTCGCCAGCTATGGTCCGGACCTCGTGCGCGACCATCGCCTGGCCGGAAGCTGGCAACCGGCCTACGATCTGCAAGCCATGGACGGCAAGTGCAAGCGAACCAACTTCGTGGTCACCTTTTGCACTGCCAAGATCAAATCGGTCGCCCAGCCTGATCTGGCGCCGATCGATCATGGTTTCTTCATGCTGTTTTCAAGCGGTGACGGTGAGGCGCTCGTGCCAGTGCGCTCGACGACCGATCGCGCGGCAGTCTCGATCTTCTACTCGGCGGAATCCAAGCTCTGGAATCGCACGCTGTCATTTGTCGTGGCGGCGGGCTTCCTGGCCCTCTTTGCCGTCGGCTCGCTGCTGCTCTTGCGAAGAACGCTCAATTCGTGACGGCCATCTTCTGATCGCGAACTCAGTGATTGCGTAGGTCACCCGTGTCGGGGCTCAAAGTTCTCAGCGCCATCTGCTGTGTCTTGCTGTTCTGGGGCTATTTCCAATTGCCCTCCGGCTCCAAGGACGTGGCATCGCGACAGACCTTGTCGGTCAACGAAGAGGCGGACCGCATCGTGCTTGGCTGGAGCGGGCCGGTGCAGGAGCCGATGAGCGAGCACCTCACTGCTGCCTTCGATCGCTACGGGGCAGATCGACGTCGGCTCGTCCTCGTCCTCAACTCGCCGGGCGGCTCGGTCGAACACGGACGCAAGGTCGTTGCCGCGATCCGCGCGCGCGATCGCGCGATTGATACGCTGGTGCAAAAAGCCGGCGTCTGCGCCTCGATGTGCGTGCCGATCTTCCTCGCAGGCAGCAGGCGGATCGCCGATCCCGAGGCCTACTTCATGTTTCACCAGGTCAGCCTGAACAGCAGCGCCAAGGAGAACATCAAGGAAAACGGCAAGGGACGTGAGCTCAGCGACGTCGAGAAGGCGTCCTACGCGCGCGTGGTCAAGTCGATCGAGACGCAGGTCACGGACGAGTTCTTTCGCAACGACATCGGCATCCGTGGCGTCAACGTGGCCTGGCTGGCCCGGATGCGTCAGAAAATCTCCGGCCGCGATGTCTGGATGAGCGGCCAGCAGCTCGTGGATGAGGGCTCCGGCATCATCGACAGTCTCGTGCGCACGGCTGCTCGCTAGCCTCGACGCGGAGGAGGGCCAGGCGAGGCGCTCGCAGTCGGCTCCCTTGGTGCTAATTGGCGGCTCGTGACCCATAGCGGACATCAAGTCGTTATCTCCAGATAAACTTTATTCGACCGATGCCGACGTCTTCCAAGCACCGGGTCTAGACAATTACACTATCGCGTTCTGATCGCGAGGCGTGCGATGCGACGACGGGATTTTCTCGGGTTGATCGGAGGCGCGGCGGTGTGGTCGCGCTCGGCCAGCGCGCAGCAGCCAACGCTCTTTCGGCTGGGTTCTCTCAAATTGACCGAACCAAGCGGAAAGTCGGTTCATATCAACGTGGCGCTCGTAACCTTCATCAGATCTGACACACATATTTCTGGTGCTAACGCCGAACTTGGTTTGGCGAGTGGAAAATCTCAGGGGGTGCTGGAGAATGTCGAAGAGGTCATGCGGTTGGTCATGGCTTCGCATCGCGGCGAAATGTCCTGGATCAAATTGACTGAACCTAACGGTAAGCCGATCCACATCAACGTATCGCAGGTAACCTCCGTCAGGTTTGACACTCGAATTCCCCGCGCAAACGCTGAACTCGGTTTTGCGAGCGGGAAACTTCAGGGCGTGCAAGAGCATGTCGATGATGTCATGCAGATGATCGCCGCCATTGCAGGGCAAAAAGCGAAGCCGCCATGAATTCCGGTCGTTTTGAACTCGCCGACTGCTAACACCAGTTGCGCGACTTCAAGCACGCGTAATGGCGAAGGGCCCGGCGCATCACGCCGAGCCCTTCATTTGGTAGAAGCATCAGCCAGCCTGTAAGCCGGGTTCTGTAGGGCACCGTCCTTGCGAACGATACGTGACGGCCATTCCTCTGGGACCATGCTTGCACATGGCCTCGAGCAACCTACCCGGACGGCGAGCCTGACATCGCCCTGCGGTGTTATCGCGCGAGCGCGAACTGACCGCGTTGCCGTCCCTATTCGGTTTTGCTCCCGGTGTGGTTTGCCATGCCGTTTCCGTTGCCGGATACGCGGTGCGCTCTTACCGCACCTTTTCACCCTTGCTTCCTCGCGAGGAGGGAGCGGTTCGTTCTCTGTGGCACTTTCCCTGGGGTCGCCCCCGCCGGATGTTATCCGGCACCGCATGTCGATGGAGCCCGGACTTTCCTCCCCCGCGGCCTTTCGACACTTGCGGGGGCGGCCGTCCGGCCGACTGACGCGCCAAGGGATGAAGGTTCCGGCGTGCCGCGTCAAGCGGATAACGGGGACCACGTAGCGTTTTCAAGCGAAGTGGGGACCGGTTCGCGTGAAGAAAACGCGTCAAGACAAGAATCGAGAGCCCCTCCCGTTCCGGCCGGAATGGGAGGGGATCGAGCGCTGAAAATAATTTACCCTGACGGTGTCGTCTGGCCGGCCGCCCGTTCGACTGGGTGTCGGCGATCCAGCCGATCACAAGGAGTGCTGAGAGATGAATTACCTGTTGCTGATCTACCGGAGCGACGCGTTGTACACCCACATGTCCGCCGATGACCGCAAGAAGCTGACGGCGGAGTATGGCACGTTCACCCAGTCCATCATCCAGAGCGGCCATTTCAAGGCCGGCGACGGCCTGCAGCCGGTCTCGACCGCAACCACCGTGCGGGTGCGCGACGGCAAGACCATGTTGACGGATGGCCCGTTCGCGGAGACCCGCGAGCAGCTCGGCGGCTACTATCTGGTCGACGCCAAGGATCTCGACGCCGCGATCGCCATCGCGGCGCGAATTCCCGGCGCCAGGGACGGCTCGATCGAGGTCCGGCCGGTCATGATCTATGATTGATCGCATGCTGTTGTCCCGGATGTGCCGATGGCGCATCCGGGATGCGGCATGTGAAGATATCGCATGACCCCGAGCCAGATCGAGAAAATCTTCCGCGACGAAGCGGGCCGCGCGCTGGCCACGCTGATCCGTCTCGTCGGCGATTTCGATCTGGCCGAGGATTCCCTGCAGGATGCGTTTGCCGTTGCCTTGGAGCGCTGGCCGATCGGCGAGTTTCCGTCCAATCCGCGCGCCTGGCTGGTCAATGTCGGCCGCAACAAGGCGATCGACCGCGTCCGCCGCGCCGCGAATTTTCGCGGCAAGGAGCCGGAGCTGACGCATCAATTGCTGCTCGACGCCGCGCCGTCCGACGATGTGGCCGACGCGACGCTCGACGACGACATGCTGCGGCTGATCTTCACCTGCTGCCACCCGGCCTTTGCGGAGGAGGTGCAGGTCGCACTGACCTTGCGCACGGTGTGCGGCCTCGGCACCGCGCAGGTCGCGCGCGCCTTCCTGGTCAGCGAGGACGCGATGGCGCAGCGGCTGCTGCGCGCCAAGCAAAAGATAAAACTCGCAGGCATTCCCTATGAGGTGCCGGAACGCAAGGCGCTCGCGATGCGGCTGCGCGGCGTGCTCGCCGTGATCTATCTGGTCTTCACCGAAGGCTATGCCGCGACGCTGGGCGAAGATTTGATGCGGCCGGATCTGGCGCGCGAGGCGATCCGCCTGGCGCGGCTGATCGACCGGCTGATGCCCGCGCGCGGCGAGATCAAGGGCCTGCTCGCGCTGATGCTGCTGCATGACGCCCGCCGCGCCGGACGGCAAACGGCCGGTGGCGACATCGTGCTGCTCGAAGAGCAGGACCGCTCGCTGTGGGATCGCGGCCAGATCGCCGAAGGCTTGAGGCTCGTCGAGGACGCGCTGCAGATGCCGGGCCGCCCGCAACCTTACGCCGTGCAGGCCGCCATCGCCGCGCTGCACGCCCGCGCGGGGAGCTTTGACGACACCGACTGGCCGCAGATCGCCGGCCTCTACGAGGTGCTGCTGCGCATCAACCCGTCACCGGTGATCGAGCTCAACCACGCCGCAGCCGTCTCGATGGTCGACGGCCCGCAACGTGCGCTCGATCTGATCGACGCGTTGGTCGCGCGCGGCGGATTGAACGGCTACGAGCTGCTGCCCGCCGTGCGCGCGGATCTGCTGCGAAAACTGGGCCGGAAGGAGGAGGCGAGGGAAGCGTATGCGGCGGCAACGGCGGCAACCCAACTCGAGCCGCTGCGCCGTCTCTACGCGCGACGGATCGCGGAGATGGAGTGAGTTCACCGCTCCCCGCAGGAGGGCGGGAGAGGTGAAGTTAATGCGATGGACGAGGTGACGGGCCATGGACGCCGCTCAGCAGGGCCCGCGTGGCTGCACCACAGATCCGCCCTCGTTCGATCGGCGAAAGTCCCGCATACTCCGCACAGGGAGCTTCAACCGCCACCGTGATGCCGCTCGGAAACGCACGCAGAAATTCGCCAAGCGGAAGCTCGCCTTCGCCTGGATAGAAACGTCCGCTGCGGCCCTCCGTTCTCAGTCCCGCCGCATCCGGTGCTGCGGCATAGGCATCGCAGAGATGGATATAGGGGAATAATCCGGGATCGAGCGCGGCAAGGTCGCTGGCGTGGGCCCCCGAACGATAGAAATGCAGCGCGTCAATGAGGAGTTTGGCGTTCGGTCGGCGGACTGCGTCAAGCAGCGCGCGCGCCTGCGCAAGGGTCCTGAGTTCGACATACGACATGAGTTCAAGGACGATCCCGAGGCCGAACCCATCAGCGAGATCGCACAGCGCAGCAAAGTTATCGCGTTGTCGCGCGGTATCGGAATCGTTGCCGACGACCAGGAGATGTTGTGCGCCCAGACGCGCTCCAAGCTCAATCGCGGGCTTGAGCGCTGCGACGTCGGTATGAGGCATCAGCCAGACGGCCTCGACATCAAGGATACGAATGCCTGTCGAATCGAGCCGTTGTTCGATCGCCCGGATCAGTCGCGCATCACCGATCACGGGGACGATCTGATCGGTCGGCATGGGCGGAACGATCCGCAAGCCGATCGCATCGAATTGCCCACTAGCGGCGGCTTCAATGAGCGTCAAGGGATCGGCGTCGAGCACCGTCAGATGCGCAAGCGAAAGCGTGATGGGGGCCGTCATCTTGCGAGTCATTGGCCTGCCTTTCGCGGGCTTGCGCCTTACAGCGGCTTGCCCGCGAGCCAGGTCGCTCCGCGCGCGTAGAGCGCCTGGACCTCCGCGCCCTTGAGGCCGGGCATGTCCTTCTTGACGGTGTAGCCGATGCGGGTCTGCAGATAGGCGAGGTGGCGATAGCCGACCGGAAACGACTCGAGGAGAGCGCGGTCGAGCGTTGGCACGGCGCCCGGCGTCACCGGGTCCATGCGGTCCTTCTCGTAGATGGGTTGGCGCAGCACGATGCCCCATCTTCCCTGGCGCTTTTCCAGGAAGTCGTAGAAGCGGCCGGTGCAGACCACGTCCACCTCGATCCCTTCGACGAAGGCGCGCTGCGAGATCGTCATCTTGGTCTGCGAGATCGCCCGGTCGCCCGCCAGGTCGATGGAGATGCCACCGAGGAAGTGAAGAATGTTGACGCCCTTGGCCCAGGCTTCCTTGCTGATGGCGATGAACTCGTCCCCGGTCCCTTGGGTCCAGGTCGCCATCATGACCCCGTCGGGGTGCCAAACGCTGCGGAAGCGCTCCCAGTCACCAGCGTCGCGCCATACCACCCAGTTCTGCAGGAGCTCCGTGATCAGCCGACGATCTTCGATGCTATCAGCTGATGGCGTGTCGTCCTTCATGGCGTTCTTCCCTTGCTCCGTTCATCCTGCGGAGCTTACGGTTCGGCTGGCGCGGTCTCAATAGGTGGCGCGTCCACCGGAAATGTCGAACACAAAGCCGGTCGTGAAGCTGCAGGCGGGACTTGCGATCCAGGCGCAGAGTTCCGCGACCTCGTCGGGGAGAACGAGGCGGCCCATCGGGATCTTGGCCGTCATCGTCGCGATGAACTCGGGTGTCATGGCGTCGAGCAGGGGTGTTGCGGTCATCGCCGGCGCAATGCAGTTCACCGTGACGCCGTCATTGGCGAGGTCCTTGGCCATCGACTTGGCGAGCCCGATCACACCGGCCTTTGCGGCCGAATAGGCGCTGAGGTTCTGCACGCCTTCCTTGCCGGCGATCGAGGCCACCGTGACCAGGCGGCCATAGCGGTGCGCGCGCATATGCCGTGCCGCGACCCGGCTCGCGTAGAACACGCCCGTCAAATTGATGGCGATGACCCGATCCCAGTCCTCGAGCGGATAGTCCCAGGCCGGCGCATTCGGTCCGCCGATCCCGGCATTGTTCACGAGGATATGGATCTGCCCGAACTGCCTTGTGGCGGCATCGAAGGCGCGCTCGACCGACGCGTTATCGGCAATGTCGACGGTAGAGACAGCGGCGGGCGAAAAGTCCTTTGCGCCGGCGAGCGGCGTCACATCGCGGTCCCAGACGATGACTTTGGCGCCACGTGCAGCCATCAGCCTGGCGATGTCGAGCCCGATGCCCCTTGCGGCTCCCGTTACGATCGCAACCTGGCCATCCAGGCGTGTCTTGTCAGCGGACATTTGAGCGGCCCTTCATCTGCAGTCCCTCGACATACGCGCGCGTCACGTCAAGCGCCTTCCGGCTGTAGGCTTCGAGGCCCATTTCTGCGGTACGCCGAGCGTGCGGAATTTCCAGTGTGATCGGGATATCCTGCGGCATCGCCGCGATGATGGGTGCGAAATCGATCGCACCTTCACCCGGCAGCAGGCGTTCACGCCGGGCGGTGTACATGAGGCCTTCCGCCGTGGCCGGCGTCTCGGCCGGGCAATCCGCAATATGGAGCACGCGAAGCCAGGATTTCGGCAGACTTTCAAGCTCCGCCACGGTCGAGGCCGACCGGTGGAAATGCAGCGTATCGACCAGGATGCCGCAATTGTCCGCGGCGACCGCCTTGCAGATGCGTGCGGCGGCGCCGAGGTTCGGCACTTCCGACCACGGCAGGAATTCGATGCCGACATGCAGGCCCAGCGGGCGTGCCATGGCACAGAGGCGACCGAACTTGTCGATCGCGCGACCCGTCTCCGGGTCGGGCAGATGCGTCGTCACGGTGCGGGCGCCGAGCGCCGCACCGGTCTCGAGAAACGCCTGATAGGATTCGGGCTCGACGTCCGGCGTCAGGCGCACGATCTCGACGTCGGCGCACGCGACATTGCTCGCCGCCAGCCGCTCCTGCGTCGCGCGCAGCAATGCCTTGTCCGTCGTGATCGGATACAGCCGCTCTTCTGCCGTCAGTGGCAGCAATCGCAATCCAACGGCATCGTAGCCGCAGCGCCCGGCCGCCTCGATGAAATCAGGCGGATCGAGCGGGAGCATCTGAAGGTGACCGACGGCGTAGCTTCGCGTCACGTGGTCACTCCCGGGCGCGAACCGGCGAGGTTCCGGGGCAGTCGTGTTGGAATCATCGCGCTAGCCTTGCTCGGCCTTGGTTTTCGCCGCTTGCTGCATCGCCCTTTGCGCCCCGGCATAGCGCTCGCTCATGGCGTCGATGTGCCCGGTCAGGACGTCGGCCGCGCCATCCACGTCGCCGCGCGCGAAATGCTTGATGATGAGACGGTGCTCGGCTCCGGTGCGCCGCTTGGAGACCTCCGACTGGCGCGCGAAGAAGCGGGCAGCGCCGATCCGGCCGGCAATGAGATCGTAGGCCTGCACGAAGACCCGATTGCCGCAATGGCGGAACAGCGCGCCATGGAAGTCAGCATCCGCGCGCGCGGCCGAGACCCAGTCGCCGACATCCTCGGCCGCCGCGAGCGCATCTTGCGCCATCTGCAGCTCCTTGAGTGTCACGGCCCGATCGCTGGCGAACGCGAGTCGCAGTGCCCCCGTTTCCACCAGGACCCTGAACTGGCAGAGCTCCGCGATATCGGCCTTGCTCGGCTGGAAGACGAAGCTGCCGCGCTGCGGGCGGACATCGATCAGGCCTTGAAGCTGCAACAGCGTCAACGCCTCGCGGACCGGGGTGCGGCTGACGCCCAGCATGGACGCCAATCGTTCCTCGGACACCGCCTCGCCGAGACCGAGCTCGCCGAAGACGATCGCGTCACGGATGCGGTCGGCGACGATCGTCGCAAGCGCCGGGCGCTTTTCCACAGCGATGGCCGTCAGTGTCGGCGTGCGTGCGTCGTCCGCGCGTCGCGCCTTGGCATGCTGCGTCATGCTTTTATTCCCAATTTCTCGTTGGGCCCGCGCCGGCCATCGAACCACTTGCATACTGAGGTACGGAATGCTAGCACACCGCGATAGGCGGTCAAGCATGGATCGCGCATGGGTCCTCCGATGAATCGGACGACCGAACCGACGAGAGCGATCGCCGGGGCATAAGCGCGACGTGCGAGTGACGACGGGGAAACGAACGGCCGACCGGCGAATGCCGCGGCTTCAGGCAGGGAAGACGTCGCTTGGCTTACAAGTTCGACTTCGGTGCCATCTGGGAGGCGATGCCGCAATTGCTGGCGGCGGGCCTCGGAACGCTTGGACTCGCCGTCGCGGGCTCGCTGCTTGCAATCGTCATCGGCATCGGGGGCGTCGTGCTGCGCGACAGCCGCCTCGCGCCGGCGCGCTGGCTCGTGATGAGCTTCGTCGAGCTGATCCGCAACACGCCGTTCCTGGTGCAGATCTATTTCATCTTCTTCGCGCTGCCGCTTTTGGGCGCGCAGCTCGGCCAGTTGCTGGCGGGGCTGGGGCTGATCGCCAGGCCGACAAACTATCTCCTGATCGGCCCGTGGCCGACGGCGGTGATTGCACTCGGGCTCAATGGCGGCGCCTATGCGATCGAAATCATCCGCGGCGGCGTCCAGGCGGTCCCGAAAGGGCAGTGGGAAGCCGGCGCTGCGCTGGGTCTGCACAGGGCGACCGTGTTCAGGCTGATCGTGCTGAAGCCGGCGCTGCGCGCGATCTATCCCTCGCTCACCAGCCAGTTCACGCTGCTGACGCTGACGACGTCGATTGCCGGCGCGATCGCCGCCTACGAGCTCTTCTCCGAAGCCAAGTTCATCGACAGCCAGATCTACAAGCCGT
This sequence comes from Bradyrhizobium jicamae, assembly GCF_018130695.1. GTDB lineage: Bacteria > Pseudomonadota > Alphaproteobacteria > Rhizobiales > Xanthobacteraceae > Bradyrhizobium > Bradyrhizobium jicamae_B. The sequence continues at coordinate 76,384 of NZ_JAFCJX010000014.1, forward strand.
TCGAGGTCTACTTCACGATCACCGTCTTCTACTTCGTGATCTCCTGGTTCATGAACCAGCTGTTTCAGGCGTTCGCGCGCCGCTACTTCAGCTATCCCACCAAATAGGCAGAGGGGCACATGGGCGTCGACCAGTATCTCTTCCTGCTCAACAGTCTCAAATGGACGCTGATCCTCTCGGCCGTCGCATTCGCATTCGGCATCCCCTGCGGACTCGGCGTAGCGCTGATGCGCACGTCGGATTCGACGCCCATGCGCTGGCTCGCGACCCGCTGGATCGACATCTTCCAGGGCACGCCGCTGCTGATGCAGCTGTTCGTGGTCTATTACGGCCTTGCCCTGCTGGGACTGAAGCTTGACGAGTGGTCATCGGTCACCGTCGGATTTACCCTGCATGCGAGCGCTTTCCTCGGCGAGATCTGGCGCGGCGCCATCGAGGCCGTGCCGCGCGGTCAGACCGAAGCGGCGCATGCGCTCGGCCTGCACTACTGGTCACGCATGAAGGACGTGGTGCTGCCCCAGGCGCTGAAGATCTCGTTGCCGGCGACGATCGGCTTCCTCGTGCAACTCATCAAGGGCACCTCGCTCGCCTCGATCGTCGGCTTCGTGGAGCTGACCCGCGCCGGCGGCATCATCGCCAACATCAACTATCGCCATTTGCTGGTCTACGGCGTGGTGGGTCTGATGTACTTCTGCATCTGCTGGCCGCTTTCGCTCTGGGGCGCGCGGCTGGAACGCAAATTTGCTGCGGCGAGCCGCTGAGCGGCCGCATCAAACGGATCGGCGCTCGCAGCCGATCGGACAGGGACACGTTTCGTAGCTGGGAAAAGGAGTTTGACAGATGACATCAGAAATCCGATCGACGCGCCGCGCGGTGCTTGTCACCCTGGGCGCCTTCACGGCATTGGCCCTTGCGGGCGGCACGGCGCTCGCCGGCACGATCGACGACATCAAGTCGAAGGGCACGATCGTCATCGGCATCCAGGGCGACAACCCGCCGTGGGGTTTCGTGAACGCGCAGGGGGCACAGGACGGCATCGACAAGGACATCGGCACGGCGTTCGCCAAGTATCTCGGCGTCAAGGTCGAGTTCAAACCGCTCGCGGTCGCCGACCGTATTCCGGCGCTGACGACCGATCGCGTCAACGTGCTGTTCGCGACCATGGCGATGCTGCCCGAGCGCGCCAAGGCCGTGCAGTATTCCAAGCCCTACGCCGCCAACACGATCGTGCTGTACGGCGCCAAGTCCGACGCCATCAAGACCTACGACGATATCGCGAAGTTCTCGGTCGGCGTGCCCTCGTCGAGCGTGCAGGACAAGGAAGTCACGGCAAAGGCACCGAAGAACACGAAGATTCTGCGCTTCGCCGACGACAGTGCGACGATCCAGGCCCTGATCTCCGGTCAGGTGCAGGCGATCGGCGGCAACACCGCCTATTTTGCGCGCATCGAGCAGGCCAGGGCCGGCGAATTCGAGCCGAAGATCACGTTCACCAGTCTCTTCAACGGCGCCTGCGGCAAGCTCGGCGACAAGCAGATGAACGACACGCTGAACGCGTTCCTCGACAAGTTCCTCGTCAGCGACGAGTACAAGGCGATCTACAAGAAATGGTTCGCAATCGACGTGCCAGCGTTCCCGGCGAGCGTCGAAGGCGTGCCGTTCACGGTGCAATGATCTGACGGTCGAGGTGCCCTAGACATGACGCAGACCCGGCAAGCCGCGCCCATGATTCTCATGGAAGGCGTCGAGAAATGGTACGGTCAGTTCAAGGCTCTGACCGACATCAATCTAGAGGTCAACAGTGGCGAGAAGATCGTGCTGTGCGGCCCGTCGGGGTCGGGCAAGTCGACGCTGATCCGCTGCATCAACCATCTCGAGCCGATTCAGAAGGGCCGCATCGTCGTCGACGGCGTGACTCTCGGGCACGACACCAAGTCGATCGACGCGGTCCGCCGCGGCGCGGGTATGGTGTTTCAGCAGTTCAACCTGTTCCCGCACATGACGGTGCTGGAGAACTGCACGCTGTCGCCGTTGCGCACGCGCGGCCTCAAGAAGGACGCGGCCGACGCGCTCGCCCGCAAGTTCCTGGCGCGGGTGCAGATCCTCGATCAGGCGGAGAAATATCCGGCACAGCTCTCCGGCGGCCAGCAGCAGCGCGTCGCCATTGCGCGCGCGCTCTGCATGGAGCCGAAAGTGATGCTGTTCGACGAGCCGACTTCGGCGCTCGACCCCGAGATGGTGAAGGAGGTGCTGGATACGATGGTGGAGCTCGCCCGCGACGGCATGACCATGATCGTGGTGACCCACGAGATGGGATTTGCCCGTCAGGTGGCGGATCGCGTCATCTTCATGGCCTCCGGCCAGATCGTCGAAGAGGAGCCGCCTGAACAGTTCTTCCAGGCGCCGAAGCACGAGCGCACCCGCAAATTCCTCGGCGAGATCCTGCGCCAGCATTGAGATCGAAGTGAGCCGTCAAGCTGCGCTCAAGAGCTGACGTCAAGGCGCCAGCCGTCGTTCGTACGAACGGACATGAACTGCTGCGGACTTGCTGCGCAAGCTCGGCCGGAAGGAAGCGGCGAGGGAAAATCGTTCCGCTCAAGGAGGCCGATCTATATCTGTGGGCCAGATAGTCTGACCTCTCGCTCAGCGCGAAGGACGTTGCCATACAGATTGCCGATCCATTGCCTTCCGCTTGAAGTTACATTCAGATACCGGATGGCAGCTTGGATCTGCGGCGCAACCTTCGTCCAATAGAACTGAGGATATTTGTACACCACGTCTGCGGGCGTCGCGTATCCGAGCGATTTGTTCAGCCCTACCTCTTCAAATTCATAGAAGAGCGCGTTCGATTTCTTCATGTAATTGGGATCGCCGAGCTGACCGATCAGGTCAGCGGCGCGCAGCAACAAACCTTCCTCGTCGTCCAGGTCATCGTCACGCTCGTTGGTTGATGCGGCGGCATAGGGAAAACGGGTATATTCGATGGCTCGGGCAACGCGGGTGGCATCAATTTGGTCGACCGCGTCGAGGCGCTCCACGGCGAACAATTTTGAGCGATCGACGTGATAGGGCGCAAGCGCTGCATCGGAGGAGCCGATCGGCAACTCAACCGTTCGACCGGTACCATCAACGACATAAGCTCCCTCCTGGTCTCCGTGAATGATTCCCCGAACGTAGCCGATGTCATGCAGCAGGCAGGCGAGTATGAAGTGAGCATAGTCACCGGCCGTCGTTGGCCTCAGAAGAGCACGGCCAGTCAGAATCTCGTGCCCCACCAGCGTCACCAGCATGGTGTGCTCGACGTTGTGATAGAGTGCATCGCTGTTACCAATACATTCCAGGGCCAGCTTTGCTGCGTAGGGGAGCAGTTCCGGCAAGCCGGCGTCGGACGCGCCGAAGCGGTCTCTTGTCTCCGAGATCAGGAACGCACCGAGCGCGCGCGAAGTCAGTTCCGGAATCGTTATCATGAGCAAACTCCTCACGGCCCGTCCGTGTACGCGTAGCAGGCTGTCTGCAGATCAGCAGAGAGAGGAGGTCAGCAGCGCCGGAACCCAATTGATTCAGATCAAACCAAGTTATTCCCGTGCCGCCTTCATGAGCGACAAGGGACCGTAATGGAGTGGCGCGCCTCGCGGCGATACTTGGCGAATGTCAGGCGTGCGCTCGGGCGTGTCCGTTGTCGATGCTGATAGCGCGACCAGCGGTCGTCAAAACTCGCAAGCAAGCCGCGCGAAACAGAGAGACGTCCTTACGTCGCAGCAACCACCGTCGGCGTCGCCGCATCCGGCGGCAGGGTCGCCAGCAGCGCGTGCAGCGTCGCCATGGTGGATTGATCCGCGATGCCATCGACGCGCTCGGGCCGGAAGTGGCGCTGGAAGGCGGTGACGACTTCCATGGTCGGGCCGTCGAACTTGCCGTGGGTCGGGATGCCGTAGCCGTAGCGCGCGAACGCGGTCTGCATCGCGGTGACCTGGTCGCTGATCGCTCCTAACTTCAGCGCCTCGCCGCGCACGAGCGGCGCCGGCTGTACCCAGTGGCCGACGCCGGAATTGGCCAGCGAGTGCCACGGAAATTTCTCGCCGGGATCCTTCTTGCGAGCGGGGGCGACGTCGGAATGGCCGAGCACGCGGTGGCCGGGCACCTTGCGGCGGAGCATGATGCCGCGGCACAGCGCGATCACGGCGGCGATCTGGCGCAGCGGGTAGTCGGGATAGCCCCAGTCATGGCCGCGATTGATGATCTCGATGCCGATCGAGCAGGAGTTGATGTCCTCCTCGCCGGCCCACACCGAGACGCCGGCGTGCCAGGCGCGCTTGGCCTCCGGCACGGTCTGCACGATGCGGCCGTCCTCCAGCACGATGTAATGCGCCGAGACGTCGGTGCCGGCGGTGCAGAGCTTGGCGATCGCGCCCTCGACATCGGGCATGCCGGTGTAGTGCAGCAGGATCATGTCGGGCTCGCGCCCGCTCGCGCGGTCGCCGAAATTCGCCGACGCGATCACGTCGGAAGCGATCGAGGAATCCGGGATGAACGTCTTCATGTCGACGGCGGCCTTGGGAACGGGAAGGGCGCGTTGACGCTTCGAATCATCAGACGAACCTGAAGCCATCAGAAAAGCTCAAAACTCGGCAGCAGAACGGCAAGTCAACTGCAATGAACAAGTGAATACGTCTACTATTCCTTAACCCTGAGGGCCCGCAATCGGCTGGCCACAGGCGCCGGCGCATTTTGCACCTAGTGTGTGCCGAAGGCATCACCGGGTTCCACACACGGTTAAAAGGCTGACGATTCCGCTAACCGATTTTCAACGCTTTCTTAACGCTAAATGCCCCTACTGAGGGGTGAACAGCCGAACCGTTTGGGGGCGGCCGAGGTCCGCTTTTGCGCGAAATCCCATGGAAGCCCTTCAAATTCCGGTCGGACATCAGGGTTTGCCGCCGGCGATGGCACGCGCGCGGTATTTTGAGGCCGGCGCCACCCGGGGGCGGCGCATGACCGGGGCGGCCTCACGACATATCTCCGTGCTCGGCCGTGAGGCGGTCGAGGCACTCGCGCCCCGCGACGGCGGAACCTATATCGACGCGACCTTCGGCGCCGGCGGCTACAGCCGTGCGATTCTCGAGGTGGCGGGAGCCCGCGTCGTCGGCATCGACCGCGACCGCATGGCGATCATGGGCGGTTTCGACCTGGTCGATCGCTCCGCAGGCCGCTTGACGCTGGTCGAGAGCCGCTTCTCCGAACTGGATGAAGTTTGCGCCGCGCAGGGGCTCGACGCGGTCGACGGCGTCGTGATGGATGTCGGCGTATCCTCGATGCAGCTCGACCAGGCCGAGCGCGGCTTCTCGTTCCGCCTCGGCGGCCCCCTCGACATGCGGATGGGGCAGAGCGGGCCGACCGCGGCCGATGTGGTGGCCAAGGCTTCCGAGACCGAGCTCGCCAACATCATCTACATCTTCGGCGAGGAGCGGCACTCGCGCGGCGTTGCCCGTGCCATCGTCGCGGCCCGCAAGGATACGCCGATCGCGACGACGCAGGCGCTCGCCGACATCGTCGCCAAGGTCGTGCGCGCCAAGCCGAACGAGATCCATCCGGCGACGCGGACCTTCCAGGCGTTGCGCATCTTCGTCAACGAAGAGCTCGACGAATTGCATCTGGCGCTGACCGCCGCCGAGCGCGTGTTGAAGCCGGGCGGCCGGCTCGTCGTCGTCTCCTTCCATTCGCTGGAAGACCGCATCGTCAAGAACTTCCTCGCCGAGCGCGGCAAGGTCTCGGCGGGCTCGCGGCATCTGCCCGAGGTCGCGCAGGCGGTGCCGAGCTTCAGGATCCTGACCAAGCGGCCGGTGGTGCCGGGCGACGCCGAACTATCAGCCAATCCGCGCGCGCGCTCCGCAAAGCTGCGCGCCGCCGAGCGCACCGATGCGCCGGTGCATGCGGTCGACAAATTGCCGTCCTGGCCGCGGCTCGCTGACGTCATGAGGGGAGGCTGACATGCGCATCCTCCATTTCCTCGTCATCGGCATGCTGATCTTCGCGGCGTCCTATGTCTACCGCATCAAGATGGAATCGACCTCGCGGACCGAACGCGTGCTGCGGCTGAATGCCGAGATCCGCGAGCAGCGCGATGCGATCGCGACGTTGCGCGCCGAATGGGCCAAGCTCGATGCGCCGCTGCGGCTGCAGGGCCTGTCCGACCGGCATCTGCCGCTGAAGCCGCTCAATGCCAACCAGTACGACTCGCTGAAGAACCTGCCCGAGCGGCCGCCGAATTTCGCCAAGCCCGGCTCGCCCGATCCGATCGGCGCGATGATCGACACCATTGAGGCCGCCGCCGATCCCGCCGCCACCACCGGCTCGGTGCCGCAGGCCGATCCGCAGCCAGCGTCCGGAGATCAGCAATGAGTGATCCGGCCTCGAGGAAAGTGGAACCGTGGCGGCAGCGGCTGATCCGCGGGCTGCTCTACGGGCGCAACGTCGATCGCGCCGCCAAGGCGCGCGCCCGCGTCGGCCTGGCGATCGTCGCATTCGCCGCGGTCTATTGCATCATCGCCGGCCGTCTCGTGATGTTCGCGATCGGTGCCGACAGCCATAGCGCGCGCCGCGCCGCCTCGCAGGATGCGATCGCGACCGCGCGGCCCGACATCGTCGACCGCAACGGCGAGATTCTCGCCACCGACGTCAAGGCGCCGAGCCTGTTCGCCGAGCCGCGCCGCATCGTCGACAAGGACGAGGCGATCGAGCTTCTGACCGGCACCTTGCCCGATCTCGACACCGGCGAGGTGCGCGAGCGCATCCAGTCGCGCAAGGGCTTCGTCTGGCTGAAGCGCGAGATCACGCCGAAGCAGCAGTCGGACATCCACAAGCTCGGCCTGCCCGGCATCGGCTTCCTGCGCGAGAACAAGCGCGTCTACCCGACCGGCAACGAGGTCGCGCATCTGATCGGCCTGGTCAACATCGACAACCAGGGCATCGCCGGCATGGAGAAGTGGCTGGACACCAACGGCCTGGCCGACCTGCATCGCGCGGGCTTCGCCGTCGACCGGCTGCAGAAGCCGGTGGAGCTGTCGGTCGATCTGCGCGTCGAGCACGCGCTGCGCGACGAGCTGCTGAAGGCCAAGGACAAGTACAAGGCCAAGGCCGCATCGGGCCTCGTCTCCAACGTCAGGACCGGCGAGATCGTGGCGCTGGTGTCGCTGCCCGATTTCGATCCGAACAATCCGAAGGAAGCCCACGACCCCGATCGCATCAACCGCCTGACCACCGGCGTGTTCGAGATGGGCTCGACCTTCAAGACGCTGACCCTGGCGATGGCGCTCGATTCCGGCAAGGCGACGCTGAACTCGATGTACGACGCGCGCGGCGGGCTGCACTACGGCAAGTTCACCATCCACGACACCCACAATCTTGGCCGCGCGATCTCGATGAAGGAGGTCTTCACCTACTCGTCGAACATTGGTGCTGCGCGCGTCGCGCTGAGCCAGGGCGTCGAGGCGCATCGCGCGTTCCTGAAGAAGGTCGGCCAGCTCGATCGCCTGCGTACCGAACTGCCGGAGAGCGCCTCGCCGATCGTGCCGAAGCGCTGGGGCGAGCTCAACACCATCACCATCGCGTTCGGTCACGGCATCGCGGTGGCGCCGCTGCAGGCGGTGATGGGCATCAACGCGATGATCAATGGCGGCTACCTGATCCCGCCGACCTTTCTGAAGCGCTCGGAAGACGATGCCAGGGCGCTCGCCAGAAAGGTGATCAAGCCGGAGACCTCGGACAAGATCCGCTATTTGATGCGGCTCAACGCCGAGATCGGAACGGCCAAGAGCGCCGACGTGAAGGGCTATTATATCGGCGGCAAGACCGGCACCGCGGAAAAGGTCGTCAACGGCCGTTATTCCAAGAAGCAGGTGCTGAACTCCTTCACCGCGATCCTGCCGGCGGACAATCCGCAATATCAGGTCCTGATCATGCTGGACGAGCCGAAGGCGATCCCGGAAACCAAGGGCTTCATCACCTCGGGCTGGAACGCGGTGCCGACCGGCGGCAAGGTGATTGCCCGCATCGCGCCGCTGCTCGGCATCGAGCCCCGCTTCGATTTGCCGCCCGCCGATCGCCTTATTCTTGCGACATCGAGGACAACCCAGTAAGGCGTACGGAGCGGGCGCTCCGTCGCGCCGATCCATCGTTTTTTGAGCATGATTGCTTGCGAAAACCGCTTAAATCATGCTCCAGACTGGATAATCATGAAACTTCGCGACCTCCTCGGCAATGATGCTGCGATCGACCCGAATGCGGTGCAGGTCGAGGTCGGCGGCCTTGCCGTCGACAGCCGCGCGGTGAAGCCGGGCGACTTGTTCTTCGCGCTGGTGGGGACAAAAACCGACGGCGCGCGCTTCATCGACTCCGCAATTGCCGCGGGTGCGGTTGCCGTCGCAGGCGACCATGCGCCGCAGGCCGCGCTGTCAGTGCCTTTCGTGGTGACACCGAATCCGCGCCGCGCGCTGGCGCTTGCCGCCGCAACATTTTACCCGCGCCAGCCCGAGATGATCGCAGCCGTCACCGGCACCAGCGGCAAGACCTCGGTCGCCGCCTTCACGCGCCAGATCTGGCAGCGGCTCGGCCACTCATCCGCCAGCATCGGCACCATCGGCCTGGTGTCGCCGAAGCGCACCGTCTACGGCTCGCTGACCACGCCCGATCCGATCGCGCTGCATCGCCAGCTCGACGAGATCGCGAACGATGGCGTCACGCATCTCGCCTTCGAAGCTTCCTCGCACGGCCTCGACCAGTTCAGGCTCGACGGCGTGCGCATCGCCGCCGGCGGTTTTACAAACCTGTCGCGCGACCACATGGATTATCATCCGGACGTCGCGCATTACCTGAATGCCAAGCTGCGGCTGTTCCGCGATCTCGTGATCGACGGCGGCGCCGCCGTGATCTCCGCCGATCACGACTGCTCGCAGGACGTAATCGACGCCGCGCGTGAACGAAAACTCCGCATCATCACGGTCGGACGCAAGGCAGACGCCGACGGCATCCGCCTGGTCGACGCTGCGATCGACGGTTTTGCGCAGACGCTGGTGATCGCCTATCGCGGCAGGCCGCGCACGATCAAGCTGCCGCTGGTCGGCGAATTCCAGATCGAGAACGCGCTGGTCTCGGCGGGCCTTGCGATCGGCACCGGCGGCGACGCCGATGCCGTCTTCGCCAGCCTCGAGCATCTCGAAGGCGCCAAGGGCCGGCTGGAATATGTCGGCGCGCATCATGGCGCGCCGATCTTCATCGACTACGCCCACAAGCCCGATGCGCTGGCGAAGGCGCTGCAAGCTCTGCGTCCCTATGCCAGGCGCAAGCTGGTCGTGATCTTCGGCTGCGGCGGCGATCGCGACGCCGGCAAGCGTCCGATCATGGGCGCGATCGCGGCCGACAATGCCGACAGCGTCATCATCACCGACGACAATCCGCGCAGCGAGAATCCGGCAGCGATCCGCGCCGCGATCATGGCGACCGCGAAGGGCGCGCGCGAGATCGGCGATCGCACCGCGGCGATCCGGGAGGGGATTGCCGGCCTGGAGGCGGGCGATGCCCTGGTGGTGGCCGGCAAGGGCCACGAAATCGGACAGATCATCGGCGACAAGACGCTGCCATTCAGCGATCATGAGGCGGTGGCGGCCGCGCTTAGAGCATGATCCGGAAAAGTGTGCAGCGGTTTTCCGAGAAGATCATGCTCCAAAAAAGTGCTGAGAGGGTTTCATGAGCTCATGGTTGTGGACGTCGGCGGCAATGGCCGAGGCGATGCGTGCGGCGACGCAGGGCACGCTGCCTGATGGCGTCACCGGGCTTTCGATCGACAGCCGTACCATCGGCAAAGGCGAAGCCTATTTCGCGATCAAGGGCGACGTCCATGACGGCCACGCCTTCGTCGAAGCCGCGCTGAAGGCCGGCGCCGGCCTCGCTGTTGTTGAAGCCGCACAGCGCGACAAGTTCCCCGCCGATGCAAAACTGCTCGTCGTCGATGACGTGCTCGCAGCGCTTGTCGATCTCGCGCATGCCTCGCGCAAGCGTCTCGGAGCCCAGATCATCGCGGTCACCGGCTCGGTCGGCAAGACCTCGACCAAGGAGGCGTTGCGCCGCGTGCTCTCGGCGCAGGGCACGACGCATGCCTCGGCCGCATCCTTCAACAATCACTGGGGCGTGCCGCTGTCGCTGGCGCGCTGTCCGGCCGATGTGCGCTTCGCCATCTTCGAGATCGGCATGAACCATTCCGGTGAGATCACGCCGCTGGTCAGGATGGTGCGCCCGCATGTCGCCGTCATCACCACGGTCGAGCCGGTGCATCTGGAATTCTTCAGTGGCATCGAGGCGATCGCGGATGCCAAGGCGGAAATCTTCGAGGGCGTCGAGCCCGGCGGCGCGGTCGTGCTCAACCGCGACAATTCCCAGTTCGCGCGCTTGCAGAAGCGCGCCAAGAAGCTCGGAATTAACCGCATCATCTCCTTCGGCGAGCACAAGACAGCCGAGGCGCGGCTGATCGACGTTTCGCTGCACGCGACCTGCTCGGCGGTGCATGCGGATATCCTCGATCACGACATCACCTACAAGATCAGCATGCCCGGCCGCCACATGGCGATGAATTCGCTGGCGGTGCTGGCGGGCGCTTCTCTCCTCGGCGCCGACATCGCCCGCGCGGCGCTGTCGTTGTCGCAGCTCGAGGCGCCCTCGGGGCGCGGCGTGCGGCGTGCGCTCGAGGTCGGCCATGGCGAGGCCACCCTGATCGACGAGAGCTACAATGCCAATCCGGCCTCGATGGGGGCGGCGCTGAACGTGCTCGGCCAGGCCAAGGTCGGAGCGCACGGCCGCCGCATTGCGGTCCTCGGCGACATGCTGGAGCTCGGCCCGACCGGGCCCGATTTGCATCGCAGCCTTGCCGAAGCCGTGACCGCCAACCGCATCGATCTCGTATATTGTTGTGGTCCGCTGATGCGGAATTTGTGGGATGCCCTTTCCACGGGCAAGCGGGGAGGCTATGCCGAGAGCTCGGCGGCGCTGGAAGCACAGGTGCTGGCCGCGATCCGCGCCGGTGACGCGATCATGGTGAAGGGATCGCTGAGTTCGAAGATGAAGGTGATTGTCAGCGCGCTGGAAAAGCGCTTCCCCGGCAAAGCCGCGCACGAAGAAGCGGTATAGGGCTTTTTGAATGTTTTACTGGTTGATCGAGCTGTCCAACACGGTGCCGGGTTTCACCGTCTTCCGCAGCGCCCTGAACGTCTTCCGCTACATCACCTTCCGCACCGGCGGTGCGATGGTGACGGGTGCGCTGTTCGTGTTCCTGTTCGGGCCCTGGATCATCGACCACTTGAGGCTGCGCCAGGGCAAGGGCCAGCCAATCCGCACCGACGGCCCGCAGTCGCATCTGATCTCCAAGAAGGGCACGCCGACCATGGGCGGCCTGATGATCCTGTCGGGCCTCGTGGTCTCGACCCTGCTGTGGGCCAACCCGATCAATCCCTATGTCTGGATCGTGCTGGCGGTGACGCTCGGCTTCGGCTTCGTCGGCTTCTATGACGATTATCTCAAGGTCACAAAACAGTCCCACAGCGGCTTCGCGGGCAAGCTGCGGCTGTTGCTCGAAGGCGTGATCGCGCTCGCCGCCTGCTACGCGCTGGTGCGGCTCGGCCGCGACGTCTCCTCGACCTCGCTGGCGATCCCGTTCTTCAAGGACATGATCTTCAACTTCGGCTGGTTCTTCGTGATCTTCGGCGCCTTCGTGATGGTCGGCGCCGGCAACGCGGTGAATCTCACCGACGGCCTCGATGGCCTCGCCATCGTGCCCGTGATGATCGCCGCCGCGAGCTTCGGCATGATCTCGTATCTGACCGGCAACGCGGTGTTCTCGGATTATCTGCAGATCAACTACGTCGCCGGCACCGGTGAGCTCGCGGTGCTCTGCGGCGCGGTGCTCGGCGCCGGCCTCGGTTTTCTCTGGTTCAATGCGCCGCCGGCCTCGATCTTCATGGGCGACACCGGCTCGCTGGCGCTCGGCGGCATGCTCGGCGCGATTGCCGTTGCGGTAAAGCATGAGATCGTGCTCGCGGTGATCGGCGGCCTGTTCGTGCTCGAAGCGGTGTCGGTGATCGTGCAGGTCACCTCGTTCAAGCTGACGGGCAAGCGCGTGTTCCGCATGGCGCCGCTGCACCACCATTTCGAGCAGAAGGGCTGGACCGAGCCGCAGATCGTGATCCGCTTCTGGATCATCTCGGTGATGCTGGCGCTCGCCGGCCTCTCCACGCTGAAGCTGCGCTGAACATTCGTCGTCCTTGGGGCATCGCATATGAGACTCGACTGCCAACGGCATCGGCACCATGCCCCCTCTCCCGCTTGCGGGGGAGGGTTGGGGTGGGGGTGCTTCCGCGTTGGGATTCTCTGTGTGGAGAGAGCCCCCACCCGCCGCGCATCTCGCGATGCGCGTCGGCCTCCCCCGCAAGCGGGAGAGGCGAAGGAAAAGTCATGATCCCCGTCACCTCCTTCGCAGGCAAGACGGTCGCGGTGTTCGGCCTCGGCGGCTCGGGCCTTGCGAGCTGCCACGCGCTGAAGGCCGGCGGCGCCGAGGTGATCGCTGCCGACGACAATGCCGACAACGTCGCCAAGGCAGCCCAGGCCGGCTTCGTCACCGCCGATCTGCGCACCGTGTCCTGGACGAATATCGCAGCGCTCTTGCTGACGCCGGGCGCGCCGCTGACCCATCCGGCGCCGCACTGGAGCGTACTCAGGGCGCGCGAGGCCGGCGTCGAGGTGATCGGCGATATCGAGCTGTTCTGCCGCGAGCGCCGCCGCCACGCGCCGAACGCGCCGTTCGTCGCCATCACCGGCACCAATGGCAAGTCGACGACGACGGCATTGATCGCGCATTTGATGAAGGTCGCGGGTTACGACACCCAGATGGGCGGCAACATCGGCACCGCGATCCTGTCGCTGGAGCCACCGCGGATGGGCCGCGTCCACGTGATCGAGATGTCGTCCTACCAGATCGATCTCTGCCCGTCGCTCGATCCCTCCGTCGGCATCCTGCTCAATGTCAGCGAGGACCATATCGATCGCCACGGCACGCTGGAGAATTACGCCGCGGTCAAGGCGCGCCTCGTCGCGGGCGTGCAGCCCGGCGGCACCTCGATCGTCGGCGTCGACGACAGCTTCTGCCGCAACATCGCCGACCGGCTCGACCGGTCCGGCAAGCGCGTGGTGCGGATCTCCGTGAAGAACCCGCTGCCCGACGGCGTCTATGTGGAGCGCGAGACCATCGTGCAGGCCTCGGGCGCGGCGCGCAGCGAGGTCGCGAGACTCGGCGGCATCGGCTCGCTGCGCGGCCTGCACAACGCGCAGAACGCGGCTAGCGCCGCCGCCTGCGCGCTGGCGATGGGCATCTCGACGGAAGTACTGCAGACCGGCCTGCGCAGCTTCCCCGGCCTCGCGCACCGCATGGAGCAGGTCGGCCGCTGCGGCAACGTGCTGTTCGTCAACGACTCCAAGGGCACCAACGCGGACGCCGCCGCGCATGCGCTGTCGTCCTTCTCGGACATCTTCTGGATCGCCGGCGGCAAGCCCAAGGCCGGCGGCATCACCAGCCTCACCGGTTACTTCCCGCGCATCCGTAAAGCCTATCTGATCGGCGAAGCCGCGCCCGAATTCGCCGGCACGCTCGGCGACCGCGTCCCGCACGAAATCTCGCAGACGCTTGATGTCGCCATCGCCAACGCCGCCCGCGACGCCGAAGCCTCAGGGCTCGCTGACGCCGTCGTGCTGCTGTCCCCGGCCTGTGCCTCCTTCGACCAGTACCGCAACTTCGAAATCCGCGGCGCCGCCTTTCGCGATCTGGTGAATGCGCTGCCGGGCGTCAAGCCGGTGGTGTAGGGCAGGGATGCGTAGCAGGTTGCGTAGGGCGGATTAGCGCTAGCGTAATCCGCCATTCTTCGTAGCAACACACGGTTCGGCGGATTACGCCTACGGCTAATCCGCCCTACGATCCCGAATGCCAATCACAAAAACGTGCAACGCGCACGATATCGTCTGGCGTCGCCAGAACGGCGCTGCGGAGACAACTCTGCAAATGTGCTGCCGTGCGCGAGCCTTTCATTAACCGCCACCTTCAAGAATCTTGAACAACACTGTCGCTTCGCCAGACTTATCCCTAAGTGATGGAATGGCTGCAATTGTTCCTGCCGCAGGCGAGGCGAGGCTTTGATGGACAATGCCGGCAAAGGCGAGACCGTTCTGATTCCGGGTCCGCCTCAGATGAGCAATCCGATGCCTCCACCGATCACGGTGCCATTACCGATCATCGCGTGGTCGCATGAGTGGAAAAATGTCTTGCTCGGTCTCTTCTTGTTCGTCGGAGGCTTGTTCTTCTTTTCGATGGGTTTGCTTTCCGGCTTCGCCACGTTCGCGATTGGGTTTGGTTCAGGGGTGGGCGACGTGCCTTTGTGGAAGAGCTGTGTGCTCGTCCTGATCTTGCTATACGTCGCAATCTACGGAACTCAATTTGGTGCAGGCTGCATCGGCGCGGCTATCACGTGCTTCTGGGATGCGGCGCGAAACGATCCGGTACTGGAGATCGGAGTTGACGGCTTGCGGGACCGTCGCTCCGGCCTGGCTATTCCCTGGTCGTCGGTGAAATCGGCCAGGCTCTTCAATGGATCTCTGAGCGTCGATCTCGAACTCCGCACCGCCTGCACGAATTGGCAGAACCCTTTCCGGCTCGGCGTGCTGCGGCATCGTTATCGACCGATTCCAGATCGCGTGATCGTCTCCGTCGCCCATCTCGATGTGACCGCGCATATCGCAAGCTATGCAATTCTCACCCTGATCCGGCAGAACGGTGGTGAAGTGATCACCAAGATGCATCGTGGTTCCGAGATGTATCCGAAGCTGATCGCGCAAGGACGTGCATGACGAGATCACGGGACAGCCGAAGCGATACAGCGGCGCGGTGCCGGCATGGATGATTTCCTTCGCGGCGTGATCGGCTTGCTCGTTCGGGGGCTGTTTGAGTGCCTCGTCATCGGTCTCGGGCGGCGCGTGCTGAACCTGTGCGGCTGGCGCCAGCCCCATGAGGTGGTCGCGCTCTTGGTCGGTATCCCCGTCTTGGCCATCCTGGTGATTTTCGCGGCCGGCACGATCAGCAGGTTCCTGTAACCGCAGCCGGATGCGGATCTGTGACAAATTCGACACGACGGGCAAATCAGCTAGCGCGTGAAAAATCTGTCAAGCACCGCATGCGAAAATATTATCGTTTACACGAACTTCCGATTATACTAATAATGGCCCATCTCACCCTCTGAGGGGCGTTGCGCAATGTCACGAACGCGGGCTGGGATGCGGTGGACGCCGAGCGTGCGATAGACATGCGCGCGCAAAGCGTACGGCGAAGTCGTGTGGGCCTGCCGCCCCGATGTTGGTGGTAAGCCCGTGAGAGGCCTAAAGCCGATCGCGGATGATGGTGGCACAAAAGCAGAGTCTCACCAGGGCGAGCACGTATAAGCCGTAAAGCCATCGCGCGGGGAAGGCCGGCGTGCCTCCGCTGCATTTGTATGCCCGTGTGCGCCACTCTCTACCCATTGCGCACGGGACCTCGGGTGCAGCGTGCATCCGGTCTTCCCTGCGCCCTCGATTTCGAGAGAGGGCGGAACGAGATGGAAAGCTCGGGCAGATCATGTCGCGAGAATGCGGACGCACGGCCAGTTGCCGTAGGGTGGGCAAAGCGCAAGCGTGCCCACCATCACGAGCACGCCGAGAATGGTGGGCACGTCGCTACGCTCCTTTGCCCACCCTACGGCTTCAGCGATTGACGATTCAGCACGCCACGACATCTATTATGTGTCAGCAAGCGTTCGTCCCACACGAATCCGCCATTCCCCAACCTCGCATTGACCTCGCCGTCTCCGCCGGGCACAGCGTGCGACGGCGCTTCGCTGGAGGTGCCCAACAAACGAACAGGGCAGCCGCCACCGATACCGCCGCGTCGCTTTTTGCATTGCAACAAGAGCGTGCACCGGCCCCTGCTAAGGGGCAATGGTGTTCGCTGTCGCTTCTCTGTAATGGTGCGGCTGGCATACAAGTCTCGGAGCCGAAAAATCGTGCTCCGCAATTGCGCGGGAGGAAACATGCGTCAATTCGTTCTGGCTGCGGCATCGATCGCGGCGCTGACTTTCGTCGGGCAGCCTTTTGTTGGGCCCGCGTCGGCGCAGGCGCCGATCGTGATCAAGTTCAGCCATGTGGTGGCCAGCAACACGCCGAAGGGATTGGCGGCCGACAAGTTCAAGGAACTCGCCGAGAAGTACACCAACGGCAAGGTCAAGGTCGAGGTCTATCCCAACTCGCAGCTCTACAAGGACAAGGAAGAGCTCGAGGCGCTGCAACTCGGCGCGGTGCAGATGCTGGCGCCCTCGAACTCGAAGTTCGGCCCGATCGGCGTCAAGGAATTCGAGGTGTTCGATCTTCCCTATATCCTCCCCGACCTGAAGACGCTGCGGAAGGTGACCGACGGGCCGCTCGGCACGAAGTTGCTCAAGCTGCTGGAGCCGAAGGGCATGACCGGTCTCGCCTACTGGGACAACGGCTTCAAGCAGATGAGCGCCAACAAGAAGCTCGTGGCGCCTGCCGACTACAAGGGCCTGAAGTTCCGCATCCAGTCCTCCAAGGTGCTGGAGGCGCAGTTCCGCTCGCTGGGCTCGGTGCCGCAGGTGATGGCGTTCTCCGAAGTCTACCAGGCGCTGCAGACCGGCGTCGTCGACGGCCAGGAGAACACCTGGTCGAACATCTACACCCAGAAGATGCACGAGGTGCAGAAGTACATCACCAACACCAACCACGGCTATATCGGCTACGTCGTGGTCGTGAACAAGAAGTTCTGGGACGGTCTGCCGGCCGACATCCGCGAGCAGTGCGAGAAGGCGATGAAGGAAGCCACCGCCTATGGCAACGGCCAGTCGCAGAAGGAAAACGACGACGCGCTCGCCGAGATCAAGAAGACCGGCAAGAGCGAAATCGTGACGCTGACGCCCGAGCAGGACGCGGCGATGCGCAAGGCGATGGAGCCGGTCTACAAGGACGTCGCAAACCGCGTCGGCCAGCCCTTGATCGACGAGTTCCTCAAGGAAACGCGCGGCACGACCAACTGATCGAATCGTCAGGGCTTCCGTGCTCCGGCACGGAAGCCGCTTTGTGTCTGGGGAGCCGCGGCGGCATTCGGCCGCGGACAGGGCGAGCTGAGACCGGAGCAGTCCGGCGGGCCGCGCAGGGGGAGATACGTGGTGCTGCTTCGGATCCTCGACCGGCTTGAGGAAATACTGATCGCGACGCTGATGGCGGCCGCGACCCTGATCATCTTCGTCGCGGTGATGCACCGCTATCTGCTCGGCGTTCCCTTCCTTTACGACATCCTGTTTCCCATCAACCTGTCCTGGGCGCAGGAGCTGTGCATCTACATGTTCGTGTGGGTGGCCAAGTTCGGCGCCGCCTATGGCGTGCGCACCGGCATCCATGTCGGCGTCGACGTCGTGGTCAACCAGCTCAGATCGCCCTGGCGAAATGCCGTGGTGCTGTTCGGGCTGTTCTGTGGCGCGTTCTTCACCGCCGTGATCGGCACCATGGGTGCGAAGTTCGTCTGGGGCCTGATGCACACCGACCAGGTCTCGCCGGATCTCGAGATCCCGAGCTGGCTGGTCTATCTCTGCATCCCGCTCGGCTCCTATTTGATGTGCTTCCGCTTCCTGCAGGTGGCGTACGCTTATTTCCGCACCGGTGAATTGCCGCATCACGACCACGCCCATGTCGAGGGCGTCGATGTCGATGCGCCCGGCGCAGGGGCTGCGGAGGTGACGCGATGAACTCGCTCTTCATCTTCGGCCTCTTGATCGCGTTGATGCTGACGGGCATGCCGATCTCGATCGCGCTCGGCATGACGGTTCTGACCTTCATCTACACGATGACGCAGGTGCCGACCGAGTCGGTCGCGCTGAAGCTGTTCACCGGCATCGACAATTTCGAGATCATGGCGATCCCGTTCTTCATCCTGGCCGGCAACTTCCTGACCCATGGCGGCGTGGCGCGCCGCATGATCAATTTCGCGACCTCGATGGTCGGGCACTGGTATGGCGGGCTTGGCCTTGCCGGCGTGATGGCCTGCGCGCTGTTTGCGGCGGTGTCCGGCTCCTCGCCGGCCACCGTGATCGCGATCGGCTCGATCATGATGCCGGCGATGGTCCGCCATGGCTTTCCGAAGCGGTTCGGCGCCGGCGTGATCACGACATCGGGCGCGCTCGGCATCCTGATCCCGCCCTCGATCGTGATGGTGATCTATTGCGTGGCGACCGGCGGCAGCATCGCGCTCGATCCCGCCGGCCACCGCGTGTCGTCGGCGTCCGTCGGGCAGATGTTCATCGCCGGCGTGATCCCCGGCCTGATGCTGGCGGCGCTGCTCGGCTGCACCACTTTCTACCGGGCCTGGCGCAACGACTATCCGCGCCTGCCGAAGGCGAGTTGGGCGGAGCGCTTCACCGCGTTCCGCAAATGCGTCTGGGGCCTGCTGCTGATCCTGATCGTGCTCGGCGGCATCTATGCCGGCATGTTCACGCCGACGGAAGCGGCTGCGGTCAGCGCGGTCTATGCCTTCGTCATCGCCGTGTTCGTCTATCGCGACATGTCGCTGAAGGACGTGCCGAAGGTGCTGCTCGGCTCGGCCAACATGAGCGCGATGATCCTCTACATCATCACCAACGCGGTGCTGTTCTCGTTCCTGATGGCCAACGAGAACATCCCGCAGCAGATCGCGAGCTGGATCACCTCGGTCGGCGTCGACTGGATCATCTTCCTCCTGATCGTCAACGTGCTGCTGCTGATCGCCGGCAACGTGATGGAGGCGTCCTCGATCGTGCTGATCATGGCGCCGATCCTGTTTCCGGTCGCGGTCAAGCTCGGCATCCATCCGGTGCACTTGGGCATCCTGATGGTGGTCAACATGGAGGTCGGCATGTGCCACCCGCCGGTCGGCCTCAATCTCTACGTCGCCTCCGGCATTGCCAAGATGGGCATCACGGAGCTGACGATCGCGGTGTGGCCGTGGCTGTTGACCATGCTGATCTTCCTCGGCGTCGTGACCTACGTGCCGGAGATCTCGCTGTGGCTGCCGCGCATGCTAGGAATGCTCTAGAAATTCATGCGGCGCCAAAATGTTGCTGCGCGTCAATGGGGGATTACATCTTGGTAAGACAGGGCGTTCTATCCAAACTGTAAGTTGCGGGCCGGGCGGGGCGGCCCCATCTTCAAGCCACCTTCACAGGAGGTTTGCATGAGGAAGTTCACCATCGCCGCCATCGCCGTGCTTGCGATCGCCGGCTCGACCGCCGTCTACGCCCAGCACCGCCATTGGGGCCATGGCCCGATGCGGATGAATCCCGAGGACAGGGCGGCCTTCCTCGATGCGCGCATCGCCGCCGTGCATGCCGGGCTGAAGCTCACGGCCGATCAGGAAAAGCTGTGGCCGCCGGTCGAATCCGCGGTGCGCGACTTCGCCAAGCTGCGGATGGACCGGGCCAATGCGCGGATGAATCCGCCGGATGCTTCGAAGCCGGATGCGGCGAAGACCCCGGATGATCCGGTCAGCCGGTTGCGCGAGCGCGCCGACAACATGGCCACCAGCGCGGCCGCGCTGAAGAAGATCGCCGATGCCGCCGATCCCCTCTACAAGACGCTCGACGACAACCAGAAGCGGCGGCTGACGATGCTGACCCATATGGAAGGCCATGGCTTCGGCCCCGAGGGCTGGCGCCGCCACCGGTTTGAGCGCGGCATGGACCGCTGGGAGCGCGACGGCGGCCCCGGGCGCGGCTATGACCGCGACCGTTACGACCGCGATCGCGGGCCCGACCAGGAGCGCTCCGGCCGGCTCTGAGGAGCGGTTTTCGGCCGCCCCCATAACTCACGGAAAAGCCGCCGGAATCCGGCGGCTTTTGGCTGACAAGAAAACCGTCCAAAGGACGGGAAAACTTGAGCGCGATTGCTGGACATCCCGGAATCGCTTTGCTAAACGACCGCTCTCTCGCGAGGGTCATTTCCGGACCGGTTCCGGGCGCATAGCTCAGTTGGTAGAGCAGCTGACTCTTAATCAGCGGGTCCCAGGTTCGAGCCCTGGTGCGCCCACCAAGCTTTTCAAAGACTTGGATCGACCTCGCCGAGACCAGCCGCCATGGGCGGAATCTTCACTCAATTGTAGAGCGCGTTGTCGCCGAGAACCGCCTGGCGGAAGCGCGTGGTCAGGATGACGCCATCGGCCGGCGGCAACACGAAGGTGAGCGCCTCCGGATTGACCTTCACTTGCGCAAACACCGGACCGTCGCCGTGATGCGCGAGATCGCGGAGCTCGGAGACCTCGGCCATCGTCCGCACGATGCGTGAGGTGCGGAAGCCAGCGGCAGCGGCCATTCCGGCAAGATCGACGCCGGCCGCGGTATGGGTCTTCTGCATTCCGGTCTCGCCGAAGCGCTCATTGTCGAGCACCGCGATGGTGAGGTTCGACGGCTTCTCGACCGCGATGGTGGCGAGCGCACCGAGGCTCATCAGCATCTCGCCGTCGCCGGTGATGACGAGCACCCGCCGTTTCGGCTGCGCGGCGGCGAGGCCGAAGCCCATCATGGCCGCCGCGCCCATCGCGCCCCAGAGCGGAAAATTGTTCGGATGGTCGCCAGCCGCGGAGATGTCCCAGTTGGGCGCGCCGAGGCCCGCGATGACCAGGAGATCGCCGCGATCGCGCAGCAGTTCGGTGACGACCTCGCGGCGGTGGAGCAGGGCGTTGGGTACGTTCATTTGCGGGCGAGCTCCTTGAAATTCTTGGCGCCGAGCACGCGCTGTCCGATCAGCACCGCCGCCGGCCGCCAGGTGTTGAAGGCAAGATGGGCCGCGCCCGAAACGGTCGACGCCACCAGATGCGGTTCGTCTGCGCGGGTGACGATCACGCCCATGGCTTCGAGCGCCGCCTTGGTGCCCTGACCCATCGGGATCTGCCACGGGTTGAACTCGCCCCAGTCGCCGCGCATGGTCACGAGCATCAAGAGCGGCATGCGGCAGATCACCGGCAGCGACAGCATGTTGATGCAGTTGCCGACGCCGCTCGATTGCAGCAGCAGCACGCCGCGCTCGCCGCCGAGCCAGGCGCCGGCGAGCATCGCAATGCCTTCCTCCTCTGTGGTCAGGGTGACGACGCGGGTCTGGGGATCGGCCTCGAATGCGCGGATCAGGCGGCTATGGCCGGCATCCGGCACCATTCCAACCTGCCGCACATCGGCGTCCTTGAGGACGCGATACACCTCGTCCGGCCAGGTCGGCAACTGCGGTGTCTCCGCCATGGAAGCGCTCTCCCTTCGAAGGTTCTCAACGACCATCTGAAGCGTTCATAGAACGAGGCCGATGTCGGCAGAACCCCGAAAGTCGATAAGGCTCCTATTCCAAAATGGGAAAGCAGCCGCGCGCTGCGGTCGCAAGCGTGCTCACACCCAGCCGCCGTCGACGATGTAGTGCTGCGCTGTGCAGGCGGAGGCTTCATCCGAGGCGAGGAAGACGGTGAATCGCGCGACCTCGTCCGGCACCAGCCGGCGCTTCAGGCATTGCCGCTGCTGCAATTCGATCTCGCCCGCCGGCGTCATCCATTTCTCGAGCTGCCGCTCGGTCATGATCCAGCCCGGCGCAATCGCATTGACGCGGATGTTGTAGGGGCCGTAGTCGCGCGCCAAGGAGCGCGTCAGGCCGATCACGCCTGACTTGCTGGCAGTGTAGGCGGCCATGCCGCCCTGGCCGGCGATCCACGACACCGAGCCGAAATTGACGATCGCGCCGGCGTTCGCCGCCTTCATGTCCGGCAACACGGCTTGCGAGGTAAAGAACTGGTGCTTGAGATTCACCGCGATGCGGTCGTCCCAATATTCCGGCGTCATCTCCTCGGTTTTGTGCCGCTCGTCATGCGCGGCGTTGTTGATCAGGATGTTGATCGCGCCGTGCTTGCTGCGCGCCTCGACGACGCCGGCGCGCAGCGCGGGGATGTCGGTGAGGTCGACGTGCTGGAAGTGGGCGGCCAGGCCCTGATCCGTCAACTCGCGCGCCAGGCGCTGGCCCTCGTCGACCTTGATGTCGAAGAACACGACCCGGGACTTCTGCTCCGCAAAACGCCGCACGATCGCCGCGCCGATGCCCGCAGCACCTCCGGTGACGAGAACGACCTTGCCGGCGAGGTCGGAATAGATGGCAGCCATGGGCACCTCTCAGTTTGTTGCGGGCGGCCCAACAAAGGCCGCCCCGATTCTTTTCCCGACCTTAGCCATTCCTCCCATGAGGTGCATAGGTCAGAATTTGTGTTGCGTACCTCAAAAAATGAAGGCAGGATTGCAGCCAAAGAAGAGAAGCCTGCTGGGAGGAATGTGATGAGACTGCTCGGGAAGCTGGGACTCGCCGCTGCCGCATGCCTGCTGTGGGCCAATTCCGCGTCGGCGGACACCACCGTGAAATGGCTGCACATCGAGGCCAATCCGGCCCAGGTGAAGATTTGGGAGGAGGTCGCCCGGGCCTATGAGGCGGGCCATCCCGGCGTGAAGGTCGAGATGCAGTTCCTCGAGAATGAGGCCTACAAGGCCAAGCTGCCCACCATCCTGCAATCCAAGGACCGTCCGAACATCATCTACAGCTGGGCCGGCGGCGTCTTGAAGGCGCAGATCGAGGCCGGCGTCCTCGATGACATCACCGAGTCCGTGAAGGGCTACAGCGATAGCTTGACGCCGGCGGCGCTCGCCGCCTTCACCAGCAACGGCAAGATTTATGGCCTGCCCACCGCGCTGTCGCAGGTCGGCTTCCTCTGCAACAAGGAGCTGATGGCCAAAGCGAAGGTCGATCCATCAGCCATCAAGACCTGGGACGACCTGCTCGCGGCGGTGAAGACGTTGAAGGCAGCCGGCGTGACGCCGATCGTGGTCGGCGGTGCCGACAAATGGCCGCTGCATTTCTACTGGACGCATCTTGCGGTGCGCGTCGGCGGCAAGCCGGCGTTCGATGCCGCGCTGAAGGGCGAGAACGGCGGCTTTGCCGGCGAGACCTTCCAGAAGTCCGGCGAGCTGTTCAAGCAACTGGTCGACCTGCAGCCGTTCCAGAACGGTTTTCTCGGCTTCAAGAACCCGCAGGCGGTCGGCTATTTCGGCGACGGCAAGGCCGCGATGACGCTCGCGATCTCGACCGTCTATCACCTGCAGCGCGCGCTCGCTGCCGACAAGGTCGGACTCTCCGAGGACAAGATCTGCTGGTTCGATTTCCCCGTCGTCGCCGGCGGCAAGGGCGCGCCGACGGACACGCTCGGCGGCATCACCGGCTGGCTGGTCACCAAGGGCTCACCCAGGGAGGCGGTCGATTTCCTGAAATACTTCGTCTCCAAGGATGTGCAGACGCGGCTTGCGGCGGGCAATTTCATCATCCCGGTCGTGCAGGGCGCGGACGCCGGCCTCAACAATTCCTTCATGAAGCTGATTGCGGCCAACCTCGCGAAATCGAACTATCACCAGAACTTCTATGACCAGAGCCTCGGCCCCTCCGTCGGCCGTGTCGTCAACGACGTCACCGCGGAAATCGCCGGCGGCAGCATGAGCCCGCAGGATGCCGCGAAAGCGATCGAGGCGGCCTGGAAGCAGGGCAACTGAGGATGGCGCGCCACACCGCGAGCTCGCCGGCGATGGGCACGACGCAGACATCGTTTGCCTCGCTCGCGGTGCGCGGCCCGAGCTGGGACGGCCGCTTCACCGTGCTGATCCTGTTCCTGCCGCCGGCGCTGCTGCTGTTCACGCTGTTCGTGGTGCTGCCGATTGGGGAAGCCGCCTGGTACTCGGCTTTCAACTGGAACGGTTTTGGCAAACCGACCAACTGGATCGGCTTCGACAATTACCGCTTCGTGCTGGAGACCCGCGCGTTCTGGCTGGCGCTGCGCAACAACGGGCTGATCATCGCGGTCTCGCTCGCAATCCAGCTGCCGCTCGCGC
Source organism: Bradyrhizobium jicamae (assembly GCF_018130695.1). Classification (GTDB taxonomy): domain Bacteria; phylum Pseudomonadota; class Alphaproteobacteria; order Rhizobiales; family Xanthobacteraceae; genus Bradyrhizobium; species Bradyrhizobium jicamae_B. The sequence continues at coordinate 100,431 of NZ_JAFCJX010000014.1, forward strand.
TCACCCTGGCGCTGATGCTGGCGGAAAAGTTCCGCGGCGCGGTGGCGCTGCGGATGCTGTTCTTCATGCCCTACATCCTGGCCGAGATCGCAACCGGGCTGATCTTCTCCTTCGTCTATGACGGCGATTACGGTCTCGTCGCCTCGATCTGGCGCAGCTTCGGCGCCGAGCCGCCGCATCTGCTCGCCTCGACCGACACGTCGATGATGGCGGTGCTGATCGTGATCGTCTGGAAGTATTTTGGCTTCCACATGATGCTGTTCATCGCAGCGCTGCAGAGCCTCGACAAGAGCCTGATCGAGGCAGCGCGCATCGACGGCGCGACGCGGGCGCAGACGCTGCGCCACGTCGTGATCCCCTTGCTCTATCCGACCATCCGTCTCTCGGTGTTCTTCGCCATCATCGGCTCGCTGCAGCTGTTCGATCTGGTGATGCCGCTGACCCGCGGGGGACCTGCAGATTCCTCCAACACGATGGTGAGTTTCCTCTACAACAACGGCATCTCACGTATGCGGGTCGGCTATGGCAGCGCCATCGGCGTCATCCTGTTCGTGATCTGCGTGACCTTTGCCTTCACCTACAAGCGATGGTTCATGCGCGATGAGTAACGCCGAGACCACCCGCGCGCCGTTCGATCCCGCCGTGCTGTTCAAGGCGCTGTTCCTTGGCCTGATCGCGATCTTCGTGCTGGTGCCGCTGCTCGCGACCCTGCTCGGCGGCTTCAAGTCGCTCGGCGAGCTCCGCGTCAATCCGTTCGGCTGGCCCAAACACTGGGAGTGGCAGAACTATGCCGACATCCTGTTCTCGGCACGCTACTGGCAGCTCTTGCGCAACTCGCTGATCATCTCGACCTTGGCGGTGACGTTGACCCTGATCACGGCGTCGATGGCGGCGTTCACCTTCGCTCACATCAAGTTCTACGGCAGCTCGGCGCTGCTGAGCTATCTGACGCTCGGCCTGCTGTTTCCGGCCGCAACTGCCGTGCTGCCGCTGTTCATCAAGGTGCGCGATCTCGGCTTGCTCGATACATACTTTGGCGTCGCGCTGCCGCAGGTCGCCTTCAGCCTCGCCATGAGCGTGCTGCTGCTGCGCCGCTTCTTCAAGGACATTCCCTATGAGCTGCTGGAAGCCGCGCTGGTCGACGGCTGCAGCTACATCAAGTTCTTCCGCTACGTGACGCTGCCGCTGTCGCGACCGATCCTGGCGACCGTCGGCACCATCACCTTCGTCAACAGCTGGAACGCCTATCTGCTGCCGCTGGTGATGCTGAACACCGATGCGCTCTATCCATGGCCGCTCGGTATCATGGTCTATCAGGGCGAATACTCGTCCGAATGGCACCTGATCCTGGCCTTCATCACACTCACCATCCTGCCGACGATCATTTTGTTCCTGCTGGCGCAGAAGCACATCGTCGCCGGCCTCACCGCGGGCGCGGTCAAGGGATGAGCGAGACTTCACGGAGATAACAATGAGAAAAGTCGGCATCGGAATCATCGGCTGCGGTGTGATCAGCACCGCCTACCTGAAGGCGGCGCAGCGCTTCCCTGTCATGGAGGTCAAGGCGCTCGCGGACATGCGCAGCGATAACGCGGAGCGGCAGGGCGCGGAGTTCGGCCTGCCGGCGATGCGGGTCGACCAGTTGCTCAAGCGCGATGACGTCGAGATCGTCATCAACCTCACGGTGCCGCTCGCCCACACCGATGTCAGCCTCGCGGTGCTGAATGCCGGCAAGCACGTTCATTCCGAAAAGCCGCTCGGCATCAATGTCGCGGAAGCGCGCAAGGTGATGGACCTCGCCGCCCAGAAGAATTTGCGGGTCGGCAGCGCGCCGGACACGTTCCTCGGCGGCGGCCACCAGACTGCGCGCAAGCTGATCGACGACGGCGCGATCGGCACGCCGGTGGCCGGCAGTGCCTTTTTCGGCTGCCCCGGTCATGAGCGCTGGCATCCGGCGCCGGGCTTCTATTATCTACGCGGCGGCGGGCCGATGCTCGACATGGGGCCGTATTACATCACCGATCTCGTGCAACTGCTCGGCCCGGTCGCCAGTGTGATGGGCTCGACCGCGCGGCCGCGATCCGAACGCGTCGTCACCAGCCAGCCGATGAATGGGGCGCTGATCCCGGTTGAGGTCGATACCCACGTCTCGGGCACGCTGGAGTTCGAAAGCGGTGCCGTCGTCTCGATCGCGATGAGCTTCGACGTGCCCAAACACAAGCACGCGCCGATCGAGATCTACGGCGATAAGGGCAGCATGCTGGTGCCGGACCCCAACCGCTTCGGCGGCGAGGTGCAGGTGGCGAAAACCGGCGGCGAGTGGGAAGCGGTGCCGCTGACGCACGGCCATGTCGACGGCGAATTCCGCTCGATCGGCGTCGCCGATATGGCTTCTGCCATCCTGAACGACCGGCCGCATCGCGCCAGCGGCGCGCTTGCTTTCCACGTGCTGGAGGTGATGGAAGCGTTCCAGACCTCCGCCGACGAAGGCCGCCGCGTCAAGATCGAGAGCCGCGTCGAGCGGCCGGCGATGTTGCCGGCCGGATGTGAAACCGGACAGATCGACTGAGGGAATGACCATGCGCAAGGCATTGATAGTCTGGGGCGGCTGGCCGGGACACGATCCGGACCTGTGCGCCTCGATGATCCGCGGTTGGCTCAAGGCGGAAGGCTTTGAGGTCCGGATCGAGACCACGACGGCGGCCTTCGGCGATCCCGCGATCCATGATCTCTCGCTGATCATCCCGATCTACACCATGGCGAAGATCGAGAAGGCGGAGGCGCTCAATCTCTGCGCCGCGGTGCGCAGCGGCGTCGGGCTCGCCGGCCACCATGGCGGCATGTGCGATGCGTTCCGCGATTCCGTGGACTACCAGTTCCTGTGTGGCGGGCAGTGGGTTGCGCATCCCGGCAACATCATCGACTACAAGGTCGACGTGACCAAACCGGATGACCCCATCATGAAGGGTTTGAAGAGTTTCGAGCATCGCTCCGAGCAGTATTACATGCATGTCGACCCCGCCATCGAAGTGCTGGCGACCACGACCTTCACCGGCGAGCACGCGTCCTGGATCGACGGCGTCGTGATGCCGGTGGTCTGGAAGAAGCGATACGGCGCGGGCAGGGTGTTCTATTCCTCGCTCGGCCACCGCGCCTATGAGCTCGACGTGCCGGAGATCCGAACCTTGATGACCCGTGGCATGCTGTGGGCGGCCCGCGAATGAGTATGGGGACGATCCAGCCGGTGGCGCGGGCCACGCTCGAAGACGTCGCGCGCGCGGCTGGCGTGTCGCTCGCCACCGTCGACCGCGTCGTCAATCGCCGCGAGGGCGTCCGCGCCAAGACGGTCGCGCGGGTCGAGGCTGCGGTGGCAAAGCTCGGCTATCGTGCCGATGTCGCAGCGGCGCGGCTGGCGCGCGGGCAGAGCTTTCGCTTCGCCTTCGTGCTGCCGACCGGCAGCAACAGCTTTATGACCAACCTGACCGAGCAGGTCGCGCGCACCGCGGACTGGCTGGCCGGCCAGCGCGGCTTCATCGACATCCTCCATGTCGACGTGTTCGATCCGGACGTGCTCGCCGGCGCGCTGGAGAATCTGTCGCCGGCCTATCAGGGCGTCGCCGTGATCGCGCTCGATCATCCACGCGTCCGCGCGGCGATCGACGAGCTCGCCGCGCGCGGCGTCGCCGTGGTAACGCTGGTGTCGGATGCGCCAAGCTCGCGCCGGCTGCACTATGTCGGCATCGACAATCCCGCCGCGGGCCGCACCGCCGCGACCCTGATGGGGCGTTTCCTGAGCGGGCGCGAGGGTAGGGTCGCGGTGATCGCGGGATCGTTGTCGCTGCGCGATCACACCGAGCGGCAGTTCGGCTTCCACCAGATCCTCACCAGCGAATATCCTGATCTCACGGCGTTGCCGGCGATCGAGGGCCGCGACGACAGCGAGCGCACGCGAAAACTCACCGCGGCGCTGCTCGAGCGGCACGCGGACCTGCGCGGCATCTATTGCTGCGGCGCAGGCAATCGCGGCATCGCGGAGGCGCTGGAGGCCTCCGGCCGCGCCCGCGACGTGGTCTGGATCACCCATGAACTGACCCAGCACACGCGGCGTTTCCTGGTGCGCGGCACGCTCGATGCCATCATCAACCAGGACCCCGGCCACGAGGCGCGTTCCGCGGCGCGGGTGCTGCTGGCGCATTGCATGGAAGAGCCGATCAGCTCCGATCAGGAGCGCATCCGCATCGACATCTTCCTGCGCGACAATCTGCCGTGATCGTGTCCCATCCGCTGGTCTGATGGTGTATAGGCTGTTCCAAGCCGACACCAGGGAAGGACTTGCGGATGATCATTGCACGCCAGGAAGACGTCACGCCCGCCGTCCTCGCCGTCATGCAGCGGACGACCGATCCGCGCCTCCGCGAAATCATGATCTCGCTGGTCACGCATCTCCACGGCTTCGTGCGCGACGTCCGCCTCACCGAGGAGGAATTCCGGACCGCGGCGGCGATCCTGAACGAAATGGGCCAGCTCTCCAACGACACCCATAACGAGACTGTCCTGATGGCCGGCTCGCTCGGCGTCTCGCCGCTGGTCTGCCTGTTGAACAATGGCGACGGCGGCAACACCGAGACCTCGCAGTCGCTGCTCGGCCCGTTCTGGCGACTGAATTCGCCCCGCGTCGAGAATGGCGGCTCCATCGTCCGCTCCGACACGCCGGGGCCGGCGCTGTTCGTCAACGCCCGCGTCATCGACCGGGCAGGGCGGCCCGTCGTCGGCGCCGAGGTCGACGTCTGGCACGCCTCGCCGGTCGGCTTCTACGAGAACCAGGACCCGGACCAGGCCGACATGAACCTGCGCGGCAAATTCACCACCGATAGTGATGGCCGCTTTTCATTCCGCTCCGTGATGATGGTCGGCTATCCGATTCCGACCAACGGCGTGGTGGGCCGCTTGCTGAAGGCCCAGGACCGCCATCCCTATCGTCCGGCGCATCTGCATGCGCTGATCTTCAAGGAGGGCTTCAAGGTCCTCATCTCGCAGGTCTACGATCCCAACGATCCCCATATCGAGGATGACGTACAGTTCGGCGTCACGCGCGCGCTGATCGGCGACTTCGTGCGCCACACCGAGCCGCATCCAAACGCGGCCGACGTGACCGCGCCCTGGTATTCGCTCGACTACGTCTATGTGATGGAGGCCGGCAAGGCCGTGCTGCCGCGGCCTCCGATCAAGTAAACTAGGATGCCGCCGCCAGCGGCGGCGAGACGACTTGCGGCGCGTCTGCCTGGCGCGGCGCTGTCGTGGCGAGCTGGAAGCGGACGCCGTGCAGATCGATGCTGAGCGGGATGTCGCGGAAATCATCGTGGAAGGCGCGGATCCGGCGCTGCATCTCGGCGGCCGTGATGCCTGATGGCATCTCGCACATCTGACGATACATGCGCCGCGTGCTCTTGATGCCGCTCCAAGAGATCGGCAGCACGTCGAGCGGCGTCGGATCGCAGGCGAGCTCGCGCGACATCCGCCAGAACAGATGCGCCAGCCGCACATAGGCGATCTGCTCCAGCCCGCGCACGCTGATCTTGTCGGGGATGATGAAGGTCTCGACGCCGACGATCGGTCCGGAGTCGACGCTCGCAGCCATCACATGCGCGGTCGCGCCAAAGCTGCGGACGCCGTCATAGAGCGCGAAATGCGCCGGCGCCCAGCCGGGATATTGCGGCGGGCCGGGATGGAAATTGTAGGCGCCGTGGCCGAGCGCGGCGAGGATGTTGCCGGGCACGATCACGCTGGTGGTGAAGGCGAGCAGCCGCGCGTCGCGCAGCACCTCGGGCTCGATCGCGAGCAGCTCGTCCAGCGTCACCGCGCAGCGGAACGACAGCGCCGGATTGTGTGCCTTGAGGAGCTCGGTCAGCGCAAATTGCTGATCGGCGACGCCGGTGAGAAGGATGATGGTCTTGAGCATGAGGTAAGGCTCCTTCTCTTGCGATGGCGTCAGCCGCGACCGGTCATGACGACCACGCTGCCGGCGGCTTTGGATTGGGCAAAGGCACGGAACAGGTCGCGTGGCAGGGTCTGCCAGGGCGCGATCTCGAGAATGCGATTGTTGGCTGATGTCGCCGCCGCCTTGGCCGCGCGGATATCGTCCTGCCAGGGACACAGCGACAGCTCGAGCTGGCCGAAGCCGCCGGAGTCGCTGGCGAAGGCGCCGGTGACCGCTTCGATGCTGTCAGCGATCTCGCGGGCGTCGCTATTGGCGACGTCTCGCATGATCACCGTGACGGCGCCGGCCGACGGCGCATCCGATTTGACCACGATCATGGCGTCGCGGCCGCCGCTGCGGCTGGCGCGGCGCGAGCCGCGCATCGCGACCCCGAAGTCCAGGTCGGGACCGAGATCGGCAGTGCCGGACAGGTTATGCACGATGGTGGTGTGGCGCGGCGTGCCGAGATCCTCGCTCGGCGCGTGATAGGAGCGCGGCAGCCACACGGTCTCCAGCGCCAGCTGCGACGACGTCAGGCTCCAGGCCTGGTCGATCAGATAGCCGTCCCAGACGGACGGATAGGCCTGCGCGATGTGATGCCAGTTCCGCAGCAGGGTCGCGGCGGCGGCGGTGCGGCCGACATAGAGCGTGCGCGCCGACATCTCCCAGCGGTTCCACTTGTGAACCGCGACATCGCAATCGAGGTTCGCCGGCAGCAGCGGCGGCTCGGTCAGCACCGCATCGGCGTCGATGAGCAGCAGTGGTTCGGGATGCTGCCGCCACATGCGCTGCATGAAGTCGGCCTTGTCAGCGGCGCTGAGGGCATCGCCGGTGGCGTCGATCGCCTCGATGGTGAAGGCAATCCCAAACCCGGTCAGCGCGTCCGCAAGCTTTTGTGCATGATCAGCGCCCAGCGCGCTCGCGTAGCACGACACCACGCGCAGCGGCAGGTCCGTGCGGAAGTGCTCGCCGGTGCCGAGCGCGCGCCATTTGTGGCCGCCCCACCACAGCTCATGCGGGCCATCGAGGCTCGGGCCGATCGTGCCGAAGTCGGTCAGCTTGGACTTCAGGAAGTCGAACGCCGGGTTCTCGCCAAAGGGAATCACGACGGCACTATCGGTATGCAGCGAGCGGACCAGCAACTCCGCGCCGGCGCCGCTCAGCGGCTCGACCACGATCACGACGCCGCGATGCTTGGTGCCGAGCGTGCTGCCCCGATGAATGATGGCGGGGCCGAGCCGATCGACCAGCCAGTCCAGCCGGCGGCGCTGTGACGCGCTCAGTGTCACGCCGCTGGACTGCAGCAGATGGTCGAGATGATCGGAAGTCGTGTCGCGTGATGTCATGCCAATGCCCCTCGCAAGCTTGAACGTGCGAGGCGGCGCGATCAGGCGGACAATCAGCCGATCGATGCTGAGAGAGCGACCGTGTAGATCGCGACCTCATCGGCGGTCGGCTCGACCGTGACGAGCAGGCAGCCGTCGTCATCATGGGCGCGGAAATGGCGGCCGATCCGGGCCATTCCGGCATGGACCAGCCTGTCGTCGGCGATCGCCCTGATCTCGGAACTCTTGGCTGCGTCGGCTGCGGTCTCGCCGGATTGCACGACCACGCCGTGCAGCGTGCCCTCGCGGGTCAGTTTTGCGAGCGGCAGCGCGATGGTCGCGATCGCCATGCGGCGGGCCAGCGGGATGCGCAGGCGCAGGTCGCCAAGCCCGGTGCGGTAGACATTGATTGTCTCCAGCGCGGCGCGGCCGTCGCGGCCGAACAGGCAGATCTGCAGCGTGCCGCATGGCGTCTCGCCGAACACGTTGGCAGGCAGATGGTTGGCGCCGAACAGCAGGTACCAATGGGCGTGCGCCGGCGACAGGGTGGTCAGGCTGCCAGCGAGCCACATCGGTGGCGCCGGCGCGCTGCAAGCCGCGATCAGGCCGCGGGCGTTGATCTGGTTCTCGACGTAGTCGCGATCGATCAGCGGCGCCAGAGCCTGCGTGCCGAGGTTGACGTCATGCTGGAAGCCGCCAAGCAGCGCCACCTCATCGTCATCGGGTAGCAGCAGCAGGCGGCCGAGCACGGCGGCCGTCCAGAGCGCCGCAACGTCGCGATCGCGATAGGGATGCAGGCGATAATGCGGCGCGAGCTCGCGTGAGCGGGTCGCGAACGCCAGCGCGCCGGCCTGGATCTCGGAAACAAGTGCGGTCTGTGCCGCCGGGCGCTGGTCGCCTTCACGCAGCACCGCACCATTGCGATAGTCGCGCGCCGAGCCTTCCGCCGAGCAGCAAATCTGCTCCAGCAGCGCGATGTTGCGGATCAGCATGCGCTTGACATGCGGGGTGACGACGAGATCGGAGATCAGCCCCGCCGCGCTGTCCGCATCGGCGATGTCGTCGAAGGCGTCGTCGAGCGACAGCAAATAGGTGCCGTGCAGGCGGATGCGGAGGCCTTCGCGGTCGAAGATGCGTCGCAGCGCCTTCTGCACGCTGGCGGAATAGCCGAGGTCGGCCAGGATCAGGTCGGTGCAATGGTCGAAGCCGGGAATATTGGCGCGCAGATACGCCAGCAGCCGGGCGCGGATGCCGGCGGAGATCTCGGTCATCTCGCGCGGGTCCATCAGGTCGGGCAGGGCGTCGGCGAGGTCGCTGCCGGGCGCGATGCCGTCCGGATAATTGGCGAAGAACGCCATCACATCAGGCGGCGCCACCTTGACGATCTCGACAAAGGTTGCCGCGTCGATCCGCACCACGCGGCCCAACAGCTCGCACAGCGGCTCGAGCGTGTCGGCCGAGCCGACCAGGCTGATACGGCGGTTGATCTCGATATAGCTGCCGGTGCCGGCATGCGCATCCTGCCAGATCAGATGCGGCAGGAATCCGTCGCGTCCGAGGAAGCCGACCGCGACGCGGCCGCCGTCGCGCACGAGCTCCGTGCGCCGCGCCTCGATGAAGGCATCGAAATCGGTCATGACCGGGCCGAGCACGGTGAGGCCGAGCTGGAATGCGGCAGATTTCTCCGCGCTCTGCGCCGCCACCATGCGCCGCAGCGTGCGCGCGCCGTGATCGAGGCGCGACGGCCGATGCGGGCAGAGCAGCTCGAACACGGAGGTCTCGCGCTGCAGCTTGGAGGCCAGCGCGGCGCTCGCCTGCGGATAGTAGCGCGCACGGAGGCCGTAGCGGCGCGCGCCCCTGACGTCGGCGGCGTCGTTGTCGCCGATATGGATCGAGCTCGCTGCGTCCACATCCTGTTCGGCGATGTAGCGTTCGAACAGCGCCTCGCTCTTGCTGCTGCCGTGGTCGCAGGAGGCGTACAGGAAGTCCCAGGAGATTTCAGGGGCGCAGGCGCGCAGCAACCGCGCCAACTGGCCGGAATTCCAGTAGGTGTCGGAGATGAATCCGACACGATAGCCGGCGCGTTTCGTGTCCAGATATTGCCGGATCATTTCCGGATTGACGCGACACAATTCGATCTCGGCATTCAGCTCGGTGTCAGCAAGCCTCCCGAGGTCATCGCGTGTCAGGCCGAACAGCTTGAAAGGAAAAAACTTATAGACCTCGGCGATATCCACTTCAGTCGAACCGCTGCGCTCCCTGGCGAGCTTGCGCGCGCGTGCTTCCGCCTGGATTCGATGCTGAACGAAACTGACGGACATGTTTGGAAATTTTCGGGAAATGCCCGAGAGCTGAAAAACCCTTTCAAATACGCCATCTGGCGTCGTGCAGGCGCGCAGCAGAAATGTATCGAAAACATCGAATGAACATGCGGAAACATTTCGCGCGCGACGGGATGCGTCGTTCGTCATCGTCCTCATTCTCGAAAGTCCCGCTTGTTGTCGTGCGTTGAACGCGTGTGTGCGGCAATTCAGGCGCGTCACCGGAAAAAAGTTGCCGCGTGATTCAAAAACGCACGCTTGGCGACTGACAGATTCAAAAAAATCGATAACGTCGAATCGATGATTCGGAAAAAATTGCCGGGTCGCTTTCTCGCCCAAGCAAGATCGCGACCACACGCTGACCGATCATCCGCATGCACCACGCATGCACCCGTTCCGTGGCGTTAGTACGTGTGACAACAGCGTTTTCCGGCGCGACCAACTCTGCCGCGGGACTTTAAGGCATGCTGACTGAATGCTCGGATCCGATACTCTGGCTCCCCCCGGCTTGCGGGGATCGGCAGGATTTGCCGCCCGGTCGGCAAAAAACTCCAGCTAACTATTTGAAAAATAACAAATTTTCTGCGCCTGGAATGCTTGCCTGCTCCGTTCAACGATCAGAAGGCCGCATGGAATCTGTGTCAGCGGCGCTGGTTGGAGAGTCGGGGATGAGCTACGCGCTTGAAGTCAGGGCACCCGCCGAAGTCGAGATCGCCAAGGCCCAAGCCACTTCGATCGAGGCCGTGCCGATCGAGGCGGTGTCATGGGGTGACGTTCCCGTTGTGACCGACGCAGCACCCCTCGACACCGTCGGAGTGCAGGACGAGGACAAGGATCTGCTCGATCGTCTCGCCGGCGGCGACGAGACCGCGTTCCGTCTGTTGGTCGAGCGTCATGTCGATCGCGCCTACGCCATTGCGCTGCGCATCGTCGGCAACGCCGCGGATGCGGAAGACGTGGTGCAGGACACCATGCTGAAGGTGTGGACGCATCGCGGCCGCTGGCAGCACGGCCGCGCCAAATTCTCGACCTGGCTCTATCGCGTCGTCAGCAACCGCTGCATCGACTTGCGCCGCAAGCCGCGCACCGAGAATGTCGACGCGGTGCCCGAAGTCGCCGACACCCAGCTCGACGCGGCGGAAGTGATCGAGCGCAACGAGATCGGCACGCTGCTGGAAGTCGCGATGCAGAAGCTGCCGGAGCAGCAGCGCGTCGCGGTGATCCTGTCGTATCATGAGAACATGAGCAACGGCGAGATCGCCGAGGTCATGGACACCACGGTTGCCGCCGTGGAGTCGCTGTTGAAGCGGGGACGGCAGCAGCTGCGCGAGATGCTGCGCCGGCACGAGCGCGACCTGCGCACCGCGTTTACCGATTGCTAACCATAAAATCCCGCATCCGAAATTTTCCGCGCCTGATCGTTGACCGCCATTCCGTTTGATCGGGTGGACGGGGGCTGATCCGCGTCACGATCTCTTCAACGATGCGGCATGTCATGCCCATCAGCATCAGGAGCACCTAAAGCATGCCCGCAATTTCCACCAACACTGCTGCCAACTCGGCGGTGCGCTACCTCAACATCAACTCGCAGCAGGAAACCAGCGCGCTGTCGAAACTGTCGAGCGGCTCGCGCATCACCTCGGCGTCCGACGACGCGGCAGGTCTCGCGATCTCGACCCGCATTTCCTCGGACATCACGACGCTGCAGCAGGCCGCGACCAACGCCTCGCAGGCGACCTCGATCCTGCAGACCGCCGACGGCGGCGCTTCCAACATCTCCGACATCCTGGCCCGCATGAAGTCGCTGGCCTCCGAGTCCTCCTCGGGCACCGTGACCGACTCCAGCCGCGCCTACATCAACTCGGAATTCTCGCAGCTGACGAGCGAAATCGATTCGATCGCGACCGGCACCCGCTACAGCGGCTCGAGCCTGCTCGACGGCTCGAGCACCTTCTCGTCCGGCGTCTCCGTGCTGGTCGGCTCGTCTGCTTCCGACACCATCACGATCACGCTGACCAGCCTGACCGCGTCCTCGCTCGGCGTCACCTCGCTCGACGTCAGCACCCAGTCGGGTGCGACCTCGGCGCTGACCGCGCTCGACACCGCGATCGACTCCGTCTCCGCCGCCCGCGCCGACATCGGTGCGCAGGAATCGCGCTTCAACTTCTCGGCCGACTCGATCTCGACCCAGACCCAGAACCTGCAGTCGGCCAATTCGGCGATCAAGGACGTCGATATCGCCGCCGAGCAGGCGACGCTGTCCTCGGCCGAAGTGAAGACCCAGGCCGCGGTGTCGGCGGAAACCGCGGCGAACCAGATGCCGCAGTATCTGCTCAAGCTGCTCGGCTAATAGACCAACGATCGGGCCGGCCTGAGCGCCGGCCCGATCTTCCCTGTGCGGACGTGTTGACATGACGGTAAGCAGCGCCACCTCGAGCACGACCAGCAGCAGCACGACGTCGTCGAGTTCCGCCAGCACGGTGACGACGACCGGAACGACCAATTCGACCAGCGTCGACTGGGACGCCCTGATCGAGGCCCAGGTCCAGGCCAAGCTGGCGCAGGCCACCACGATCTCGACCACGATCACCGCCAACGAGGCCAAGATCACGGCCTATCAGGGCCTGCAGACCAACCTCAGCACGCTGGCATCCGGCCTGCAGTCGCTCAGCACGTCCATCATCAACTCGCTCGCCACCAACGTCTTCGCGACGCGTTCTGCGACGATCAGTTCGACCGGCGACGTCAGCGCCTCCTCGGCGCTCTCGATGACCGTCAACAATGGCGCAGCGACCGGCGACCACACACTGACGATCAGCCAGATCGCCACTGCGCAGAAGGTGATCGGCACCTCGCAGTCCAGTACGACCGACGAGCTCGGCTATTCCGGCACGTTCTCGCTCGGCCTGTCCGGCGGCACGGCCTCCGACATCACCGTCACCAGCACGATGTCGATGCAGGATATCGTCGATGCCATCAATGCGCAGACCTCGACCACCAATGTCCAGGCCTCGATCGTCCAGGTGTCCTCCGGCTCCTATGAAATGGTGCTGACCGGGACGGCTGACGCAGCCGACATCAGCTATTCGAGCACCTCCGGGGACGACATCCTCAACAAGCTCGGCGTCACCGACAGTTCGGGCGCCTTCACCGACGTGCTGCAGACGGCACAATCGGCGGAGTTCACGCTCGACGGCATCGCGCTGACGCGCGACACCAACGACATTTCGGACGTGCTGACCGGCGTCACCTTCAACCTGCTGCAGGCGACGCCCGACGGCGCCACGGTGAACATCTCGATCGGCACCGACACCAGCCAGATCGAGACGGCGCTGGAGACCTTCGTCACCAATTACAACGCATTTCGCGACGCAGTGGTCGCCCAGCAAGCCACCGCCTCGGACGGTACGGCGGCATCGACCGCGGTGCTGTTCGGCGACAGCACGATGCGCGACATCATGACCCGGCTGCAGGCGGTGCTCGGCACCTCGGTCAACGAGATGACGATGAGCGACCTCGGCCTGTCCTTCAACGAGAAGAACGAGCTGGAACTCGACACCGGCACGCTGTCCACGGTGCTGACCACCAATCTGAGCGGCGTGACCAAGCTGCTGGCGGCGACGACCACGACCTCGTCGAGCCAGCTTGCCGTTGTCAACACCGGTACCTCGCCGCAATCCTTCACGCTGGACCTGGCGGTGGATTCGAGCGGCACGCTGACCTCGGCGACCGTCGGCGGCGACAGCTCCATGTTCACGGTGATCGGCAACAGCATAGTCGGCAATTCCGGCACCATCTATGCTGGCATGGCCTTCACCTATAGCGGCTCGACCTCGCAGTCGATCACGGTGACGTCGACCTCGGGGCTCGCCACCCAGCTCTATCAGATCGCCAAGACCAGCTCGGCGAGCAGCGGATCGCTGCAGACGCTGATCACCAACCTGCAGACGCGCGACAACGATCTGACGAGCCAGGTCAACGACATCGAGAGCGCGGCGGCGACCTACAAGTCGCAGCTGCAGGCGCAGTACGCGAAATACCAGGCCGCCATCGAGAGCGCCAACAACACGCTGAATTACCTGAAAGCACTTCTGGACGCGGGATCGAATAACTGATGACACAAAATTCCACGGCGTATCGCGCCAACAACGCCTATCGGAGCGCAGCCGTCACGGTGCCGCCACTCAAGGCCACCGTGATGCTGTTCGACGGCGCGATCACGCTGCTGAACAAGGCCCAGGAGGCGCACGAGCGCAAGCAGTACGAGCAAGGCCACGAGTATCTGACGCGGGCGACCGCGATCCTGCGCGGGCTCAGCCACAACATCAATTTCGAGCGCGGCGGCCAGGTCGCGGAGCGGCTGTTCCAGACCTACAATGCGCTGATCATGGCGTGCCTGCGCGCCTACGGCCGGCCGAAATCCAGGGAGAGCTTTCGGCGCATCATCGCGGGGCTTGCGGAACTCCGCGACGCCTGGAAGTTCGTCGATGCCTCCGCCACCAAGCTCAGGATCCCGCCGGTCGATTCGGCCGCGCGGCGCTAAAGGTTCCGATCCGTCCCCGGCGAATCGGCCGGGGCGGGCCCATTGCCACTGATTCGTTATTGATTGTCCGGTGGACACCGTGCTGGACCCGATTATGTCTGGGCGGAAATCGATTTCCGCCGCCCCGCGAATGCATTATGACGGCCTTGGCGACGAGGCTGGATCTGCGCACGCGATGGAGTTGGCTGCCTTCGAGGACCTGATCGACCGGCTGGGGGACGAACTGTCCCGCTGGCCCGACGACCAGCGGCTGGCGGCCGAGGCGCTGCTGGCCGAATCCGCCGAAGCACGCGCGCTGCTGGACGAGGCGAGGGCGCTCCGCGAGGCGCTCAAGGCGCCGCCGGTCCGTGCACCGGCGGGCCTGGCCGACCGCATCGTGGCGGCGGCCGAAAAATTGGCGAAACAGGTGGCGGCCTCGCCGGATCAGGATGGTCCTAAGTCCGACGAAAAGACGGACAAGCCGGGCAAGGTGTTGCCGGCATTGCTGCTCGCGCTCTGCCTGATGCCGGCGCTGGCGCCGGAATTGACGGTCGAACCGCAGGGATCGTCGCGGAGCCAATCGCTCTGAGTTGCTGACGCAGCGCGTCGGCTGATTTTCAAATCGACTGAACTTTGAGCGTGGCACCGACGTCGCCGCGCGATCAGGCGGCATTCCCTCGCCCCGCTCTTGCGGGGAGAGGGTTAGGGTGAGGGGCTGCCTCCGCAAATGCGATGAGAAACGGACTCGCGGAGAGTCCCCCTCACCCGAAATTCGCTGACGCGAATTTCGACCTCTCCCCGCAAGCGGGGCAAGGTGAAGTCAGACCGCGCGCGGCAAATTCTGCCGATCAATCAACTGATTCCGCCTGCATGAATCCGCGCCTGAATTCGGCGCGCCGTTCGTTTCATCTGCAGACGACCTTCACGACCCCAACCATCACGACCTGCGTTCCGTCGCGTGAACCGCGACGAAGAGAGATTTGTCATGACCGTTTCCTCGGCGACATCTGCTGCAACGACCGCGACCACCGCGACGTCATCGTCGAGCGCCTCGAACTCGCTGAGCTCGACCGACTTCCTCAGCCTCCTGGTCAGCGAGCTGCAGAACCAGGATCCGCTGAACGCGACCTCGACCACCGACTTCATCAACCAGCTGACATCCTACGCCAACTTCACCGAACAGCAGTCGATCAACTCCAGCATGACCTCGCTGGCGAGCTCGTTCTCCAGCCTCGTGACGCTGAACTCGGTCAACTATATCGGTCATACCGTCGAGGCGAAGACCGACACAGCGACGCTGACCAACGGCTCGGCGACCTATGGCTATTCGCTGTCGTCGGCCGCCTCCGACGTCACGATCTCCGTGAAAGATTCCTCGGGCAACACCGTTTACACCGGCACCGGCACCGGCAATGCCGGCTCCAACACCTTCACCTGGGACGGCAAGAATTCGAGCGGCACGCAGCTCACCGACGGCGGCCAGTACACCATCTCGGTCACCGCGACCGACTCCGCCGGCAACTCCGTCCTCAACTACACGACCATCAGCGGCACCGTGACCGGCATCGACGCGTCGTCCTCGACGCCGGCGCTGCTCGTCAACGGCACATCCGTCTCCGCCGCCAACATCATCGGCGTCACGTCCTGATCGCATTCGGAGTTTTATCATGAGTTTGACCGGAGCACTTTCCTCGGCGATCTCGGCGCTCAATTCGCAGAGCCAGTCGCTGGCGATGATCTCGGATAACATCGCCAACGCCGACACCACCGGCTACAAGACCACGTCGGCGATGTTCGCCAATCTGGTGACGGCGTCGAACAGCTCGCAATCCTACACGTCGGGCGGCGTCACCGTGTCGGGCCGCGCCAACATCACCCAGCAGGGCCTGCTGGCGGCGACCACCAACGCGACCGACGTGGCGATCCAGGGCTCGGGCTTCTTCGTCACGTCCGACGCGACGACGGGCGGCTCCACCTATTACACGCGCAACGGCGCGTTCACCACCGACAACGCCGGTTATCTCGTCAACAACGGCTACTACCTCGAGGGATGGCGCACCGATGCCGACGGCAATGTTGCCTCTGGCGCTGGCCTGACGTCCATCAACACGCAGGTCGCCTCCACCAGCGGCAGCGCCACCACCAAGACCACGATCGCGGCGAACCTGCCGGCGGACGCCGCGATCAGCACAACGACAGACCCCGTCACCTTCACCAGTTCGATGACGGTCTATGATTCGCTCGGCACCGCGAATTCAATGCAGATCACCTGGGAGAAGACCGCTGCCAACACCTGGAAGGCCAGCTTCGGCGCGCCGACCCTGGCGTCGGACTCCAGCACGACCACCGCCAGCGCGCCGACGGATACGGTGGAAATCACCTTCAACAGCGACGGCTCGCTCGCCAGCACCACGCCAAGCCCGCCGACCGTTGCGATCACTGGCTGGACCGACGGCGCCGTCGACAGCAACATCACGCTCAATCTCGGTACCGTCGGCAAGACCGACGGGCTGACCCAGTATTCGTCGGGCGAAACCACGCCGGCGGTCGATCTGACCAGCATCTCGTCCGACGGTCTCGCCTACGGCAAGCTGAGCAGCATCTCGGTCGGCAAGAACGGCATGGTCGATGCGACCTATTCCAACGGCCAGACCATCGCGATCTACAAGATCGCGGTCGCGACCTTCTCCGATCCCAACGGCCTCGTCGCCCATAGCGACGGCATGTATTCGTCGACGGTCGACTCCGGCAACGCGACGCTGCAGGGTTCAGGCCAGAACGGCGCCGGCACGATCTATGGCAGCGAGCTGGAATCCTCGACCACCGACACCAGCGGACAGTTCTCCAGCATGATCTCGGCGCAGCAGGCCTATTCGGCGGCGTCGCAGGTCATCACCACGGTCAACAAGATGTTCGACACGCTGATCTCGGCGGTGCGGTGATCATGGCCGCAGCGGGCAAGAGCGACAACGACGTGCTGCTGCGCCGCTTGCAGCGACTGTCGCTGCGCGCCGCCGCGGTGAAGGCCGACGACACGGCGCAACTGCGTGCGCTGCTCGACGATATCCAGACGTTACGCGACCAGCTGATGCGCGAATGCGCGCGCATCGACCAGGAGATCAACCGGACGACGGTGCGGACCACGGCGATCACGGCCTATGCACGTGGCGCCGGTTCGATCCGCAACCAGCGCCGCGGCCATTGAAAGACAAGAACGGGAGCGACTTCATGACACCGGCACGCAACCTACCGCCTCGCAACGTCAGGACGGCGCTCGCCGCCAGCGACGAGCGCGCGAAATCGCTGATCGCGCTGATCGACGACCTGATCGCGATCGTGAACGAAGAAAACGCCGAGCTCGCCAAGGGCCTGCCGGCTTCGCGGCTGAAGCAGGTCGACGAGAAGAGCCGGCTGGCGACGCTGTTCGAGCAATCGGTCGCGGAGGCCGTGGCCAGGGCGCAGAGCCTGCATGTGCAGGACCGGGTGCTGCGCGAGCAGCTGATGGAGCGGATACTGAAGCTGCGCGGGGCGATGGACGAGAACGTGATGCGGCTGCGCGCGGCGATCGAGGCCTCCAACCGCCGCATCGAGGCGATCATGCAGGCGATCCGCGAGCAGATCGCCAACGTCTCGCCCTATGGCGCCGCCGGCCGCCGCGTCACCTCGGCCGCGTCCTACGGGACCAACGTCCGCGCCTGAAGGCGGAGTAGGGAGGCCAGCCGTGTCGCTCGATATCGCACGATTGATCGCCTATAGCGGGCTGTCGGCCACGCAGGTGCAGATCAGCGTCGCCTCGGCGAACATCTCGAACGCGGACACCAAGGGCTACACCGAGAAGACCGCCAACCAGTCGACCAGCGTCACCGGTGGCGTCGGCACCGGCGTCACCGTCACCGGCATCACCTCGACGGTCGACAAATTGCTGCTGAAGTCGCTGGTATCGGCGACCTCCGACCTCGGCTCGGCCGACACCACCAACTCCTATCTCACCGAGTTGCAGCAGCTCTATGGCAGCACGTCGAGCTCGGACTCTTCGGGCACGTCGCTCGCCAACACGCTGGCCTCGCTGGAATCGGCGCTGTCGTCGCTGGCGAGCACGCCGGGCAGCGCTTCGCTGCAGGCGAGCGCGGTCAGCGCGCTCGATGATGTCGCAACGCAATTGCGCGAGACCTCGGCCAGCATCCAGAACCTGCGCTCCAACGCCGACCAGGACATTGCGTCGTCGGTCGACGACATCAATTCCGACCTGACCCAGATTGCCGGCCTGAACGCGCAGATCAAGCAGCAGGCGGCGACGGGGCAGTCGACCGCCGATCTCGAGGATCAGCGCAACACGGCGCTGCAGGATCTCGCCTCGAAGATGAATGTCAGCTACTTCACGGCGTCGAACGGCGATCTGCAGATCTATACGGCGTCGGGGCAAGCGCTGGTGGACAGCAGCGCACACACGCTGAGCTATACGGCGGCCGCCAACGTGACGGCGGCAACCACCTACAACCCGGGTTCGTCGTCGAGCGGCTTCAGCGGCATCACCGTCAACGGCGTCGATATCACCTCCCAGATCACCTCTGGCAAGGTCGCAGCCCTGGTCACGCTGCGCGACCAGACGCTGCCGGCGGCGCAGTCGCAACTCGATCAGCTCGCGACGCAACTGGCGTCCAGCCTCAACACGGTCTCCAACCAGGGCTCTTCGGTGCCGCCGCCGACCAGCCTGACGGGCACGGCGACCACCAGCAGCTCGACGGCGCTGTCGGCATCGGGCACGGTGCGGATCGCGGTTGCGGACAAGAGCGGCAATCTCGTCTCCTACGCCGATCTCGATCTCTCCTCCTATGCGACCGTCGGCAGCCTCGTCAGCGCCATCAACGGCATTTCCGGCGTGTCAGCCTCGATCGATTCCAGCGGTCACCTTTCGATCAGTGCGACCGGGTCCGGCAACGGCATCGCCATCAACGAGATGACGAGTGCGGTCGGCAGCTCCAGCGCGGGCTTTTCCGATTATTTCGGGCTCAACGATCTCGTCACCGCGACCGGCGCTTCCGATTTCGCGGTGCGTAGCGACATCCTCAGCGGAACGGCGGCGCTGCCGACGGCGACGCTCGACTCGTCGGCGACATTGACGGCCGGCAATTCCGTGCTGTCGTCGGGCTCCACGACCGTGATCAACGCGCTGCACGATGCGCTGACCGACTCCACCAGCTTCTCCGCGACCGGCGGGCTGGCGGCCACCACCGGCTCGTTCGCCGACTACGCCTCGGCCATCGTCGCCAATGTCGCCAGCAAGGCGACCGCGGCGTCCTCGACCTACACCGCCAAGGAGACGGCACAATCGAGCTACGCGAACTCGCTGTCGTCGCAGTCCGGCGTCAACCTCGACGAGGAAAGCGCGCGGCTCAGCTTCTTGCAGAATAAATACACCGCCGCCTCCGAGCTGCTCCAGGTGATCAACAGCATGTTCTCCGCACTGGTCACCGCAGTGCAGTCGACCAGTTAACATGAGGTTTGTGTCATGGTGATGCGTGTGGCCACCTTTGCGCAGTCCGATCAGATGATCGCGAGCGCGCTGCGCATGCAGGCGGTGATGGCCAATGCGCAGGTGCAGGAATCCTCCGGGCTGAAGTCGGAGGATTTCGGCGGCTACGGCTCCGGCGCCGAGCGCGTCATCAATCTGCAGGTCTCGGTGACGCGCGCACAGTCCTATATCGATTCCGCGACGCTTGCCGACAGCAGGGTGCAGGTGATGTATTCCGCCGTGGGATCGATGACCGACATCATCACCAAGCTGCGCAGCCAGCTGTCGGCCGCGACCACCGGCAGCAGCACGGAAACCAATTCGGTGATCTCCACCGCGCAGCAGATGCTGTCGCAGATGGGCTCGCTGCTCAACACCCAGTATAACGGCGAGTACGTCTTCAGCGGCGCTCGCACCACGACCGCGCCGGTCGATCTGACCAGCTTCTCCACCGGCACGGGGTCGACCAGCACGGCTGACACCAGCTATTACCAAGGCGACAGCGAGATTGCCTCGGTGCGGGTCGCGGACGACCAGACCGTCTCCTACGGCGTCACCGCCGACAATTCCGCCTTCGAGCAGGTGATGCGGGTGCTGAAATTCGTCGGCAACAGCACCTCGCTGTCGTCATCAGACATCACCAACGCGCTCGATCTCG
Source organism: Bradyrhizobium jicamae (assembly GCF_018130695.1). Taxonomy (GTDB): domain Bacteria; phylum Pseudomonadota; class Alphaproteobacteria; order Rhizobiales; family Xanthobacteraceae; genus Bradyrhizobium; species Bradyrhizobium jicamae_B. The sequence continues at coordinate 120,746 of NZ_JAFCJX010000014.1, forward strand.
CCAGCAGCGCGCTGGATGCGACCGCCGCGGTGCAGGCCAAGCTGTCGAATTCGGCCTCGCAGATCGAATCGGCAAGCTCCCGCCAGAGCGACTACCAGAGCTTTGCCCAGACGCTGTCCGGCGATCTCACCAATGTCGATGTCGCCGCCGTGACCGCGCAGCTCTCGACCTATCAGGCCCAGCTCACCGCGAGTTATTCGGCGATCGCCAAGATCCAGAGCATGAACCTGGCGAGCTATTTGAAATAGCAAAGATGCGTAGGGTGGGTTAGCCGAAGGCGTAACCCACCATTGTCTCCGCGGTGAAAGAAGCGGTGGGTTACGCCGAGCGGATGCGCTTTGCGCATCCGCGGGGCTAACCCACCCTACGGCTTCACAGGACTTGGCTGGACCCCAATATTATAGCGATGCAACTTGGCATATACCGTGCTCTTGGCGAGGCCGAGCGCAGCCGCGGTGGCCGTGACGTTGCCGTTGCAGGCGCGCAGCGTGCGTGCGATCAGGTCGCGCTCGGAGGATTCGGCGAGAGATAGATCGAGCGTTCGCGTGGCCGATTGTCCTGTTCCGCGGATGCTCTCGGGCAGGTCCGACGGTTCGATCGCCTCACCGGTAGCGGTCAGCATCAGGCTCTCGACGAGGTTGCGGAGCTCGCGGACATTGCCGGGCCAGTCGTGGCGCCGCAGCTGCACCAGCGTCTCGGGCGCGAAGCGGCGATCGGCGAGGCCGTAGCGCGACGCTGCCTGGGCGACAAAATGCGCGACCAGCAACGGAATGTCGTCGCAGCGTTCCCGCAGCGGCGGGATCGCGACCGGGACGACAGCGAGCCGGTAATACAGATCCTTGCGGAAGCGTTTTGCCTCGACCTCGGCCTGCAAATCGCGGTTGGTCGCGGCTATGAGGCGGAAGTCGACCTTGCGCACCGCGGTCTCGCCGATCCTGGAGATCTCACCGTTTTCGAGTGCCCGCAGCAAGATCGGCTGCAGGTCGAGTGGCAATTCGCCGATCTCGTCGAGGAACAGCGTGCCGCGCGCCGCGGCTTCGATCTTGCCCGCTAGGCCGCCGCGCCGCGCCCCGGTGAACGCGCCGTCGACATAGCCGAACAGCTCGCTGGCCAGCAGCTCGCGCGAGGCGCAGCCGCAATTGACGGCAACGAACGGGCCGTCGCGGCGTGGCGAGGCGGCATGGATGCCGTGTGCGAAGACTTCCTTGCCGACGCCGGTCTCGCCGAGCAGCAATACCGGCGCGGTGGACTTGCCGACACGACGGCAGGTTTCGACGACATCGTGCATCCTCGGGCTGGCGTAGATCGTATTGGCAAAAGCCTGTGTCTCGCCGCGGGTCAACGCTGGCAGTCGGCTCGACGCCGGCTTCGGCGCCACCATCACGGTGCCGAGATGCTCGCCCTGATGGATCACCGACTTGAGCCATTCCTCCTTGATCCAGGCCGGCCGCGAGGACATCGGCTCGTCGACTCTGCCGAGCTGCGGGAAGCCGGACTGGCCGCCGGGCGCGCCGAGATCGCGCATGATCTGCGCCATCTCTCCACTGGCCTTGAAGGGACGTCCGGCGCTGTCGAACAGCACGGCGTGATGCCGGTCCGACGGCGGCAGCATCCAGAAGCATCGGTCGAGCAGCCGGTAGCGCGCGTCCAGTTCGATCTGCAGCAGCTGCGCCTCGATCCGCGCCGCCGCCGAAATCGCCAGCGCCAACGCCGGCCGACCATAGGACGAGGAGAGACCGGAGATGTCGATCGCGCCGATCACGGCGCCGTCGATGGGATCGCGGATCACGCTGGCCGAGCAGGTCCAGCGATGGATGCCGGAGCAGAAATGCTCGGTGGCGTGGACCTGGATCGGCTGTCCGGTTTGCAGTGCCGTGCCGATCGCGTTGGTGCCGCAGGTCGTCTCGCTCCAGTTGCTGCCGGGCAGCAGATGGGTCTTCTCCACGGCATCGCGCAGCGCGAGCTTGGTGTCGCCTTCGAGGCGCAGCACCAGGCCGTCGACGTCGGTCAGCACCATCACGGTGCCGGTTTCCAGCATGTAGTCGCGCGCCAGCGCCATCGTCGAGGCGCCGGCCTGGACCAGGCGGCAGCGCTTGTCGAGCAGGCGCTGCAGCCGGTCATCCCGGATCGGCATCGGCGCCTGGTCGCGCCGATAATCCACCGCCGATTGCTGGCAGCGCTGCCAGGAATCGGTGATCGCCGAGCGCACGACCTCTTGACGCGCATTGCCACTGCCGGACAGGAAGCGTTCCCAGTTCGTCAGGACGTCGCGTTCGATACCTGGAGTGGCGAAGGCTTCCTCTGGCGTCTGACCCAACACGTTCCCTCCTTTGACGCGCTGAGTGGTCCACATCTCTGCCGGACCCCGAGCTTTTCTTTTGATTGTGAAGCCATCCATGGAAACAGGCAACCGGGTACCCCGACCTTGGTGTGATCCGGCCGCACCGCAAAACGGCGCGGCCGGAAGTGGGTTGAGGGCCTTGAGCCGCAAGGAACCTACGCCGCCTTGCGTTGGCTCAGGCTGTCGTAGAACGCTGTTTCAAAACGCATATATCCGGTGAACGAGGCCACATCGGCAAACGGGAGGATCTGCGTGGCCCAATAGCCGCCATAACCGTTCTGGCGGTCGATCCAGTAGAACAGGTTTGCGAGCCCCGCCCAGCCGAGTGCGCCGGCGGGCCGTCCCGTCGGGGCCTTCTCGTCATTGACCATGAAGGTGAACGCCCAGGATTTCGACAGGCCGGGGAAGAACTCCGCATCGTTGGAGAGCGACTTGATGACGCCCGGCAGCGCCGTCACCTTGAGATCGCCGAGCTGGTTCTTCTCGGCCATCGCCACCGTCTCCGGCTTCAGAACGCGGCCCTGCGGGCCGGCGCCGTCATTCAGCCACATCCGGATGAAGCGCATGTAGTCGCCGACCGTGCTGTAGAGGCCGTGGCCACCCATATGCACCTCAGGCGCCGCCGGCAGCTCGAACTCCATCGGCGTCAGCGAGCCGTCGGCGTTGCGGGCATGCACGCCGGCGAGCTTGCTGCGCACCGCATCGTTGATCTCGAAGGTCGTGCTCGCCATGCCGAGCGGCTTGAAGATGCGCTCCGCAAAGACCTCGCCGAGTCGCTTGCCGGTGATGCCCTCGACCACCTGGCCGACCCAGTCGATGTTGGTGCCATATTCCCATTTCGAGCCGGGATCGAACAGCAGCGGCGTCATGATCGCGGCTTTCGACGAGGTGATCACGCTCGGCTGGCCGTGGTCGGTCGCGAGCCGCAGATAATTCTCGTTGAAGAAGTCGTAGCCGAAACCGCCGGTGTGCAGCAGCAGCATGCGCGTGGTGACGTCGCGCTTCGGCGCGCGAAGTTTTGGCTGGCCCTTGGCATCGAAGCCGTCGATCACCTGCAGCTTGCCGATGTCGGGCGCATAGGTCTTTGCGGGCGCATCGAGGTCGAGCTTGCCGTCCTCGATCAGCTGCAGCGCGGCGGTGCCGGTGATCGCCTTGGTGGTCGAGAAGATGGCGAAGCTGCTATCGGTCGTCATCGCGGCCTGCTGGTCGGTGCGCCGCTTGCCGACAGCGCCCTCGTAGATGTTGCCGTTGCGATCGGTCACCATCGCGACCACGCCCGGGACACCCTGGCCCGTCGTGACGGTTTCTTGGAGAATGGCGTCGGCTGTTGTCTTGAAATCCTTGCTCATGTGTTGCTCCGTCTGGTCCTGATGATGCGGGAAGGCGGGCCGCGCCGACCGGAACGGTGGCGCGGCCCATGATGCGTTCACTGCTTGGCGAAGCCGGGATAGGCGGAAGAGGCGACCTCATCGCACTTCTGGCGATAGGTGCCGACGCCGCCGATATAGGACAGCAGGCGGCGCGGCTTGCCGTCGACGTTGGAGCCCATGTACCAGGAGTTCGTCTTGGTCACGAGCGTGGTGTTGGCCACCTCGTCGTGATGCGCGACCCAGGCGTCCTGCGCGTCCTTGGTCGGCTCGATCACCTTCAGATGGTTCTTCTTCAGATAAGCGATGCACTCGCTGATCCACTCGACCTGCTGCTGCAGGCACGTCGTCATGTTGCAGAGCGCGGTCGAGGGCGCCAGCGGTGCGCCCGTGGTGAACAGGTTCGGATAGCCGTGGACCTGCAGCCCCATCGTGGTGCGGATGTCGCGGCTCCATTCCTCCTTCAGCGAGCGGCCGTCGCGGCCGCGGATGTCGATGCGGGTCAGCGCGCCGGAGCCGGCGTCGAAGCCGGTCGCCAGGATGATCACATCCAGCCCGTACGACGTGCCGTCGGCAAGCTCGATGCCCTGCGGCGTGATCCGCTTGATCGGGTTGCTCTTGACGCTGACCAGCTCGACATTGGCCTGGTGGAAGGCTTCGAGATAATTGGTCTCGAGCGGCACGCGGTGCGTGCCGAAACCGTAATCGGTCGGGATCAGCGCCTCGCAGAGCTTGGGATCCTTCAGGCGCGCGCGCATCTTCTTGCGGACGAACTCGGAGATCTCCTCGCTGACCTCCTCCTCGAAGAACATCTCGACGAAGGAGGCGAGCCACAGCCGCAGCGAGCCTTCGTCCCAGATCTTCTCCAGCACGGCGTGACGCTGCTCGACCGTGAGATCCTTCCAGGCGCCGTTGGTGAAGTCGTATTCGAAACCGGTGAACGAGTGCGGCAGAACCTTGCGGAACTCCTCGAGCCGCGCCTTGTAGGCCTCGACCTCGTTCGGCCCGTATTTCGGGTTCTTCATCGGGATGATGTATTGCGGCGTGCGCACGAACACCTTCAGGCTGCCGACCTCGCCGGCGATGGTCTGGATCACCTGGATGCCGGTCGCGCCATTGCCGACCACGCCGACGCGCTTGCCGGCGAGATCGAGCTTCTCCTTCGGGTAGCGGCCGGTGTGGACCAGGGTGCCCTTGAACGTGTCCTGTCCGGGAAACACCGACGTCAGCGGCGCCGACAGCATGCCGCAGCATGTGATCAGGAACTGCGCGTCGATGGTGTCGCCCTTGTCGGTTGTGATGGTCCAGCGCTGCGTCGCCTCGTTGAAGACCGCGCTCGTCACCGTCGTGGAGAAGCGGATGTCCTTGCGCAGGTCGAGCCGGTCGGCCACGTAGTTCAGCCACTTCTCGATCTCGGGCTGGCCGGGGAAGCGCTCGCTCCAACTCCAGCCCTTGTAGAGATCCTCCGAGAACAGATACTGATAGATGTAGGCCTCGGAATCGAAGCGGGCACCCGGATAGCGATTCCAGTACCAGGTGCCGCCGACGCCGGTGGCGGTATCGACCGCCTTCACCTCGAGGCCCAGCTCGTCGCGCAGCTTGTAGAGCTGGTAGAGGCCGGCAACGCCTGTGCCGATCACGACGGCATCAAGGCTTTCATGTTGGCGTGCGCCGTTGGTTGTCTCACTCATGTCATCCCTCCCATTGTGCAATCGTTGTTCTGTCCCTCGTCACGATGCGCGGGACGTGTGGGGAACTACGCAGATTGCGTGCCAGGGCAGGTCGTGGGTCTAAGCGCTTGCAGGGATTGAGGTGTTACTCGCGGACGCAAGGCGCAACCGTTCGAATTTCGAACGGAATGAGAGAGACGCGACCGAATATCGATCTGGCCGATGATCAGTAAGTGGGAAGGCGTCGACGCTGCGTAGGGTGGGCAAAGGCGCGAAGCGCCGTGCCCACCATCGAACGGCGTGCTCGCGATGGTGGGCACGCCACGCTTTGCCCACCCTACGATTTTCAATCCGTCCGCACATAGCGCCACAGCGCGTCGGCGATCTCGCCGCGGCGCTGGGCCCGGGCCTTGGGTGACGACATGTCCCGCGCGAATTGCGCCTCGAAGGTATGGCGGTTGGCGACCGAAAAGAAGCTCAGCGCGTTCAGCGTCATGTGCAGCTCGACGGGATCGATGCCGGATCGGATCACGCCGCCTGCAACGCCACGCTCGAGCACCCTGGCGATCTGGCTGATGATTGGCTGCGTGATCTGCTTCAGCGTTTCGCTGATCGTGATGTGCCGTCCACGATGGATGTTCTCGATCGTAACGAGGCGGACGAATTGCGGATGCGCCTGGTGGAAATCGAAGGTGAATTCCGCGAGCCTTCGGATCGCGGCCTCCGGCGCCAGCGCTTCGAGATGCAAGTTCTCTTCGGCGGCGCGCATCTTGGCGTAGGCCATCTCCAGCACCGCGGTGAACAGCCCTTCCTTGGAGTTGAAGTAGTAGAAGATCAGCCGCTTGGTGATGTCGGCGCGCGCGGCGATGGCGTCGGTGTTCCCGCCGGAGAGGCCGTTCTCGGCAAACTCCTCGAAGGCGATGTCGAGAATCTCCTGCCGCGTCCGCTCGCGGTCGCGCCGCTTGACGGGCGGCGGTTTCGCGGCACGCGCGGTCGGTTTCTTCACGCTTGGCATCTGGCGGCTCGGTCCTTGGCGTTCGGCGCGACGTCGATCCATAGCGCAATCGGGCGCTCTTGACAGCAATTATCCGATGGAGTAATTATTAATTATCCAGTGGATTAATTAATCGAAAGTCGGCATCAGCCGAAGAATGGACGGGGATGAAAGCCATCAAGATCGGCGTGATCGGCGCAGGGCTGATCGGACGCAAGCATCTCGGCAAGCTCGCCGGGCGCGACGACTATGAGCTGGTCGGCATCGCCGACGTCAATGTCGATCAGGTCGCGGCCGCGCATCCCGGCACGCGCGTGTTCGCCGACTATCAAAAACTCCTCGCCGAAGCGCGGCCCGAGGCCGTCATCATCGCATCGCCCAACCAGGTGCATGCCGAGACCGGCATCGCCTGCGCGCGGGCCGGCGTCCACATCCTGATCGAGAAGCCGGTCACCGACCGGCTCGAGACGGCGGCCGAATTGATTGCCGAGGTCCGTAAGGCCGGCATCCAGTCGCTGGTCGGCCATCACCGCCGTCATCATTTGCAGGTGAAGGCGTTGAAGCAGTTGCTGGCGCAGGGGCGTATCGGTGACGTCGTCGGCGTCTCCGCGATCTGGGCGACGCACAAGCCGGAGGATTATTTCAAAGTGGCGCCGTGGCGGTCGCAGACCGGTGGCGGGCCGATCCTGATCAATCTGATTCACGAGATCGACTTTCTGCGCTTCACGGTCGGTGAGATCACCGCCGTCTCGGCGCTCGCCTCGAACCGCCAGCGCGGCTTTGTCGTCGAGGACACGGCGGCGGCGCTGGTCGAATTCGAGAACGGCGCGCTCGGCACGTTCTTTCTCAGCGATTGCGCGGTGAGCCCGTGGACGATGGAGCAGGGGCTCGGCGAAGCGCCGGAGTTTCCGTTCAGCGGACAGAGCAGCTACCGCGTGATGGGCCGCCGCGGCACGCTGGAGTTTCCGACGCTCGACCAGTGGACACAGGCGGGCGGTGCGCAGAACTGGAATCAGCCGATCCAGTCGCAGGCCAACCATGCCGGCTCGATCGATCCCTATGTCGCCCAGCTCGATCATTTCCGCGATGTCATTCGCGGCGCAGCGCCGTCGCTGCAGCCGGTCGATGACGGCGCGCGCAGCCTCTTGGTGACGCTCGCGATCGCGGAGGCGGCGGCGACCGGAGGGCGTATCGATTTGCGCGAGCGATATGCGGAACTCGAATCGTAGATGAGATCGTAGGGGGTAAAGCGCCAGCGTGCCCACCATCGCGAGCACGCCGAGAATGGTGGGCACGTCGCTTGCGCTCCTTTGCCCAGCTACGCATCATTGATCGACGATGAAGCGAGCGTAGGTTGGGTGAGTCGAGGCGTAACCCATCCTACAATCCCTCACTTCTGAATCACCCTCGACCAGACATCGCCCAGGATGATCGGCTCGCGCGGCGGCAGATAGGTGAGCCCAGCCGCTTCCGCGAACTTCGCGATCGTGCCTGCCGCCTGCAACTCGCCGAGCGCCTTGTTCACCGCGCCGAGCAGCTCCGTATCCGTCGCCAGCGCGACATAGCCGCGATTGGCGCCGACGGGATAGTAGAAGCCGGACGCCGTGATTTTTGTGTCGGGATGCGCGGCGCGATGGGCGTCGAAGCGGCGGAGATCGAGCAGGGTGGCGTCGTACTCGCCGTTCTCGATCGCGCCGAGCAGATCGCTGCGGCCCGGCACGAGATGGGTGATGTCGTCGATCAGCTTCCCCTTGTCGGTGGTCATCAGGATCGCGTCACCGACCGAGCCGCTCTCGATCGCGATGCGCAGGCCGGCGAGGTCGCTGACAGCATTGATCTTGCGATCCTTCGCCTTGGGGCCGAGCACGACGGTGAGCGTCGAATAGAGATACGGCGCGCTCGGCGTCAGCACGCCGAGCGGAATCCGCCGGCGGCGATCCTCGCGCGTGGCGCCGTCATAGTCCGGCAGCTTTGCCGTCTTGATGCCGGGCGCCACCAGTGCGTCCCTGGTGAAGGCGTAGGCGCCGACCAGCGAGCAACGGCCGTCGGAGAGCAGGGCGTTGGCCTCGAGCGCGGGGCTCGAATCCTCGTCGAGCTTGCTCTCGAACCACTGGATCTTCAGGGGACGATCGAGCTTTTCCGCGATCGCCTGCGCCAGCATGACGTCGAACCCGGTGTCGGGCTTGCCGCGGCGATGCGCCGACATCGGCGGCAGATCCTCGTCGAGGCAGACCTTCAGCGGTTCGGCCGCGCGCAGCGTCGTCGGCGTGACGCTCGCAAGCACGAGCGCCGACAGTGACGCCGCCAGCAAAGCTCTCATGGCTTCCTCCGGCTCGCGACGAAGGCCCAGACGTCGGCGATCTCCTGCTCCTGCAGGATGTCCTGCCAGGGCGGCATCTTGTTGTTCTTGCCCTGCTTGACCGTCGTCACGAAGCGCGTCTTGTCATCGGGAAACGCCCGCAAATCCGGCGTGATGGTGCCGGAATTGATCAGGTTCGGGCCATGGCAATGCGAACAGTTCTTCGCATAGGTGACCTTGCCCTGGTCGGCATCGCCGGTGAGGTCGGTGGCTTGTTGGGCGGCGGCCGGGATCAGCTCGATCGAGGTCGCCGCGACGACGGCGGCGAAGATCGCCGCCGTCCACAGAGTTACGCGCTCAGTCACGTCGTGTTTCGCTCACTGCTTGACCGCGAAGACCCACAGCGAGCCGCCGGGCGGCACCGCGGCGAGACGCTCGTCACCGGAGAACAGCGAGTAGACGCCGCCATAGCCGCTGGCGACCGCGACATACTGCACGCCGTCCTGCTGCCAGGTCACCGGTTGTCCCTCGATCCCGGAGCCGGTCTGGAACTGCCAGAGCTTCTTGCCGGTGTCGGCGTCGAAGGCCTCGAACTCGCCGGTGAGCTGACCGGAGAACACCACGCCGCCGGCCGTCGACAGCACGCCGGAGAAGCGCGGAATGTCGCTCGGCGCTTCCCACTTCGACTTGCCGGTCATGGGATCGATGGCCTTGAGGTGGCCGCGCGGGCCGTCATCGAACTGCCAGGGATCGGTCAGGTCCATGCCGAGATACCATTCACCCTGCTTGAAGGTGACGGGCTCCGACTTGTACTTGCCGCCGAAGTTGAGCGTGTTGGCATAGGCGAGGCCGGTCTGCGGGTTGAACGACATCGGCTCCCAGTTCTTGCCGCCGAGGATCGACGGATAGACCGTGACCTTCTTGCCCTCGCGCGCATCCTTCGAGATGTCGGTCTCGATCGGCCTGCCGGTCTTCATGTCGATGCCGGTCGCCCAATTGACCTTCACGTAAGGGTTGGCCGCGAGCAGCTTGCCGTTGGTGCGATCGAGCACATAGAAGAAGCCGTTGCGGTTGGCGTCCATCAGGACCTTGGTCGGCTTGCCCTCGACGTTCATGTCGGCGAGGACCATCTCGGCCACCGAGTCATAGTCGAACGGGTTGTTCGGCGAGAACTGGTAGTGCCACTTGATCTTGCCCGTCTTCGGATCGAGCGCGAGCACCGAGCAGGTGTAGAGGTTGTCGCCCGGACGCACTGCCGAGTTGAACGGCCCCGGGTTGCCGATGCCCCAATAGACCGTGCCCAGCTCGGGATCGTAAGAACCGGTGATCCAGGTCGATCCGCCGCCGAGCTTCCAGGTGTCGCCCTTCCAAGTGTCGCCGCCGGGCTCATCCGGCGAGGGGATCGAGTAGGTGCGCCAGAGCTTCTTGCCGGTGGCAGGATCCCAGCCGTCGATGAAGCCGCGGGTGCCGAATTCGGCGCCGGAGATGCCGGTGATGACGACGCCGTCGGCGACCAGCGGCGCCACCGTCATCGAGTAGCCCTCCTTGATGTCGGCCGCCTTCTGCCGCCACAGCTCCTTGCCGGTCTTGGCGTCGAGTGCGATCACGTTGGCGTCGAGCGTGGTGCGGAACACCTTGCCGTCATACAGGGCGGCGCCGCGGTTGATGATGCCGCAGCAGACGATGCGCGGCGTCTCGGCGGGATACTCGACCTTGGTCTGCCAGATCTGCTTGCCGGTCTTGGCATCGATCGCGATCGTGGCCTTGTGCGTCGTGATGTAGAGCACGCCGTTATAGACCAGCGGCTGCGATTCCTCGCTGCGGTCGTCGTTGAGGCTGTAATTCCAGACCGGGACCAGGTTCTTCACCGTGTCCTTGTTGATCTGGTTCAGCGTCGAGAAGCGCTGAAGATTGTAGCCCATGCCGTAATTGAGAACGTTCGACGTATCAGTCGCTCCCTTGACCAACTGCTCGTTGGTCTGGGCGCTTGCACCCCAGGATGCAAGAATTACGAGGCTTGCGGCCAGCGCAATGCGTTTCATCAGCTCCTCCCAATGGACCCTTGTGCACGCCTATTGACGTTGCAGTTGCAACCATCGGCTGGAAAGCAAAACGCGTCAATACGAAAACGAAACGAACGCGCCAAACGCAGTGCGCGTTTTTTCAGCGCGCGTTTGCAAAATGCTGGCATGCCAAAACAAGCGGCCGCATCGCGGAATTCCGCGTCGATATTAATGATTCAAATGCGTGATGAATGGGCTGATCGTTCAGCTCGATGGCGTGTAAACGCAAATTGTCGGTCGGGGCTTCGCGCCGCGCTTGTCCGGCGGCACGTTGCAATTGTCGATGCGCTGCTCGTCGGTCCATTTCGGGCCGAGCCGCTCCTTGGCCGTGCGCGCGCCCTGCTGAAAAGTGGAAGTCGGAGACGGACTCAACCGGCCGGCGTCCTCGGCGTATGCAAGTCCGGTCGGGCAGATCAGCAAGAGGGTGCTGATGATGGTGTTGAATCTCCGGCGCATGACGGCCTCATCCCTTGCATGCTGCAATGCAACGGCGCCGATCATGGGCGATCGGGGTCTCTCGCTTCCACCCGAATTCCGATCGCGGCCGCGTCCGATCGGGAGTTGAAACCAGGATGACTTTCGGCGCTTGATCTGCAAGCGACACGCGATTCGCGATTGGGAGAGCAAAGATGATGTCACGTCGATCGATTGCTGTGATGCTGGCCTTCGCGGTGATGGCGGGGCCGGCGCTTGCCGCGGGCCGTGGTGGCGATGCGCTCAAGATGCTCGATCCTGACAATGACGGGACGGTCGATCTGATGGAGGCCAAGCGGGCAGCCGCTGCGCTGTTCGCCAAGCTCGATCCCGATCGCGACGGCACGCTCGATATCCGCGAGCTCAGGGGCAGGCTGACGGCAAAGGAGTTGAAGATGGCCGACCCGGACAAGGACGGCACGCTGACGCTCGACGAATACCTCGCCGTGGTCGAGGCGCGCTTCAAGGCCGCCAACCCCGACAACGACGGAACCCTCGATGCGAAGGAGCTGAAGACCCGTGCCGGTCAGGCTCTGTTGCGTTTACTGCGGTAATGACAAAAAAAGTTACGATTTCACTCCTGGACAAGACGCGGGGGCGGGCGGATTGACGATTGTCCTGCCCGCGGCTCGCTCGGCGCGGAAAACATCAGATGGAACAAGGGTCGGATTTCCCGACCCCGTCGAATCCCGCTTGAGGCGAGGAACAGCCCTGCGGGAGCGCCTGTCCAGTAGTGAAGTCGGCCTCGGCCACCGGTACTTGCGTGAGGCCGGATGCGGTCCTAGCTTCCCGCCCGGTGCGGGTTTCGCGCCAAACTTACCTTGGGAGCACCCGAATGACCTGGAAAACTCCGAAGATCGTCGAAGTGCCGGTGGGCATGGAAATCAACATGTACGCCTGCGCAGCGCGCAAGTAAGCCAAAGCGGCCTGTCCATCTCGTGCAGCTTGCTGCATCGGGTTGTGGCAGGCCGTGCTGTTTTCGCTCGTTCGATCGGGCTCGCGCGCGGACTTGAACGGACGCGGCTTTGCCGCTTCAATCGTGCGATGGCTTGGGGCAAATCACTTCGCACATCACTCGTCGCCGCGGGCTTTTCCGCGCTGCTGCCGCTGGCCGCGCAGGCCGAAGGTTTCGATACCGAGCACATCTTCGGCTTCATGATCGGCTCCGACGTCGGCGAAGTCGGTGAGCGTGAATTCCAGAGCCAGACCACGGGACGCTTCAGCAAGGACGCCGGCCGCTATCGCGCCGTCAACCAGGAGCTCGAGCTGGAATTCGTGCCGAAGGAAAACTTCCGCATCGAGATGAGCACGGCGTTCGCCGCGTATGACATTGCGGGCGTGCCGGGTTTCGATGATCGACGGTCACTGGCCTGGCAAAGCGTCGCGATCGACTTCCGCTATCGTTTGCTGGATCGCGAGAAGGCTCCCTTCGGCCTGACGCTTGCGATGGAGACGCATGCCGATCGCGTCGATGAGACGACGGCTGCGGTGATCCGCAGCTATGGCACCGAATTCACGCTTGCGATCGATCGCGAGGTGATTCCGAACTTCATGATCGGTGCGATCAATCTCAGCTATGAGCCGGAATGGACGCGGATGCCGCAGACCGGCTCGGCCGAGCAGGAGGCGACGGTTGGCGCGGCGTTCGCGCTGATGGCGAAGGTTCGCCCGAACATCCTGATCGGCGGCGAGGCGCGCTATTTCCGCAAGTATGACGGGATCGGCCTCGACGCCTTGTCGGGGCAGGCCCTGTTCATCGGCCCGACCGCCTATTGGCAGATCTCGATGAAGTCGCGGTTGACCGCGAGCTGGGGCGTCCAGGTTTGGGGCCAACCAGCCGGAACCGGCGCCTCGCTCGACCTCGTCAATTTCGAGCGCCATCAGGCGCGGCTGGTGTTTGGCGTGAATTTCTAGACCGGGCGAAGTTCCGCCGGTTTGTCACGGCGGTGTGAAACCCGCGATTGCAGATTACGTATTTTGGGGTGTTAACTGCTGAATTGACCGCGCCTTCCAAGGACTTTTGGCATGAACCCGATCGACCTGATCATCACTGTCTGTGCCGTGGCGTCGCCGACCACCTGCGAAGAGCAGCATCTGGTGTTCGACTGGAAGGGCTCGCTGCAGCAATGCACGATGGCCGCCCAGCCCTACATCGCGCAATGGGTCGGCGAGCATCCGAAATGGACCGCGGTGAAGTGGCGCTGCGAATATCCGCACACCAACGACAAGGCCGATGCGGGCGACGCCGCGAAGACCGGCTGAGCCTACTTGGTGCAGTCCTTGAGGTCCTTGTCGGCCACCGAGAACACCGCGTCCGCCTTGATCTCGACGTCGCGGACGATGCATTGCTTCGCGCCGGCATAGCTGACCCTGGCATCGTAACGGCCGGGCTCGACGCCCGTGATGCGCAGCCGCTCGTCGTGGTCGACTTCCTTGTCCTTGTCGTTCAGGGTCTGGTTGGCGCCCCATTCATTTTTGCCGACGGGAGACAGCTGGAAGCCCGTGATCGTCGCCGTCGTCAGATTCCACAGGCGGATGCCCTTGCCCTTGGCTTGCGCCGCAACCTCGCAAGTCCCCGCCACCAACAGCGCAATCGAGACCACCATCCAACGCATCAGCCATCCTCCCTGCAGCGCCGTCATTGCTTTATCAGACGGTCGCGGTTCTTCGCCATGTCGAAATTTCTCGCCCGGTCGAGGCCGACCGGCGCGATCAATTTCGCTGATGCCAGGTCGGCGCCGTCGAAATCCGTGTCGATCAGCGTGACGCCGGTCAAGTCGGCACCGCCGAGCTGGGCGCCCTTGAGCGAGGCGCCGGTCAGGTCGGCGCCCTTCATGGACGCAAATTCGAGATCGACGCGCGACAGATCCGCACCGCTTGCGTTCAGCCGTTCCAAATTGGCGGATTTCAGCACCGCACGCATCAGGCCCATCGACTGGTTGCGCATGTCGGCGCCCAGTCGCGCGCCCGCGATCGAGGCGCCGACGAGGCTTGCGCCGGTCAGGTCGGCGGCAATGCGCGCTCCCGACAGATCGGCGCCGTCGAGACGGGCGCCCACCATCTGGGCTGCAAACATGTTGGCACGTTTCAGATTGGCGCCTGTCAGATCCGCCGCGAGCAGCCATGCCTGGTCGAGCACCGCACCCTCGAGCTTCGCGCCGGCAAGCCTGGTCTTGTTGAGCCGTGCTGCGCGGAAAACGGCATTGCTCAGGTCGAGGCCCGACAGGTCGAGGCCGGATAATCGCTTTGCCGTGAAATCGGCGGGCGCCGTGGCCGTTGCCCTGGCCAGCATCGCCTCGACGTCTTGCCGGGTCATTTCGGCCATCACCATGTCCGGCGACGACAGGTTGACGTCGCGCATCATGTCCTGCGCGGTCGCCGTGCTCGCGACAAGTGTGAGGCCGAGCGCTACCGTCCGGATCGTCCGTTTCATGGTCAACTCCGCCGACGGCTTCTTACCACGCGGGTTCGACGTCGCCTATGAGACATCCTGCTCGGAGCGTTCACCGTTGGTCCGCCGCAGAATGGCGGCCTTGATCGCCGTGATCTCGGCAACTCCGCGCGCGCTGCGCGGCATTGAAATCGGCAGTTCGGCGACGATTCGGGCCGGCCGTGCCGACATCAGGAACAAGCGGTCGCCGAGCCTGACGGCGTCGTCCAGATTGTGGGTGACCAGCAGCGTGATCATGGTGCGGCCGCCGACCAGCGTTGCGATCTCCTCGCGCAGCCGCGCGGCCAGCGCGTCGTCGAGCGAGGCCAGCGGCTCGTCGAGAATCAGGAAATCCGGCTCGATCGCAAACGCACGGGCGAGTGCGACACGGCGGGCAAGGCCGAGCGACAGCTCGCCGGGGAAATGGCTGCGATGCGCGCTCAGCTCGAGCACCGCGAACAGCTCGGCCAGCCGCGCCTCGTCGACATCGGGCGCGGCGAGCCGGACATTGTCCTCGACCGACCGCCAGGGCAGCAGCCGCGGCTCCTGGAACACCATGCCGAGCCGGCCCGCGGCCGGGTGGGAGACGCGGCCCTGATAGTCACGATCGAGCCCCGCCAGGATCTTGAGCATCGTGCTCTTGCCGCAGCCGGAGGGGCCAACGAACACGCCGACTTCGCCGGCGTGGAGCGAGAACTTGATGTGGGCCAGCACGTCGTGGCGTTCGCCGGCCGCGTTCTCGAAGTGCTTTCCGGTGATATCGACCTCAAGCTGCACGGGGCCGCCACCGCGATACGCGAAGTTCGAACGGCTGCACCAGCGCGGTCTCGATCACGAGCACGACGGCGGCGAAGCTCAGGGAATAGGCGAGCAAGAGAGGAATATCGAACAGCTGGAAGGCGACGCCGATCTCGAAGCCGACGCCGTTCGGGCGTCCCAGCAGCTCGGCCACCAGCACGATCTTCCACACCAGCGACAGGCCCGATCGCGCGGCAGCGGCGATGTAAGGGGCCAGCTGCGGCAGCACGACGTGGCGGAAGGCGCGGCCACGCGGGATCGCAAACACCGTCGCCATCTCGTCGAGCGCTGGATCGAGCGCGCGGGCGCCTTCGCGCAGCGTCACGACGGCGGTCGGCAGCTTGTTGATCGCAATCGCCGCGATCGCGGCGACTTCGGTGAGGCCGGCCCAGATATAGGCGAGCACGATGACCACCAGCGCCGGCAGATTGAGCAGCAGGATCAGCCAGGGATCGCCGAGCCGGTTGGCGAGCCGCACCCGGCCCATCAGGTAGCCGATCGCCGAGCCCAGCGCCATTGCCAGCACGAAGGCGAGCGCGACGCGGGCCAGCGTCGCGCCGAGATTGAGGAACAGTGCGCCGGATTTCGCCTCCGTGACCATCGCCGCCAGCACCGCCGGCGGCGCCGGCAGCTTGGCATCGCCGATCAGGAGCGAGCCGATCCACCAGGTCGCGATGAACAGAGCGAAGGAGACGAGACGCAGCACCTCAGTCTCCGGGGATCGCGTGATAGAAAGTGCCGGGATCGAGCTCGGTCGCGGATCCCACCAGCTCGCGTCCGCCGATCTGCGCCAGCACGCGATAGAGCAGTTTTGCGTCGGCCTCCTCATCCGCAATGGTCCGGCGCGGAATGCCCTCGCGGTAGCGGTCGCGATAGGCGCGCAGCGTTGCGGCGTCCTGCGCGCCGGTGAGCGGCGCAATGCTTTCCCACTCGGCGTCCGAGGTCGTGAGGATCTGCTTGGCCTCGCGGGTCATTGCGATGAAGCGCGCCACCGTGTCCGGATTTGCCTTGGCCCAGGCCTCGTCGAAGACGTAGCCGACCATGGCGATGCGGCCCTTGGCGCCGAGTCGCTTCAGGATGTCCTCCATGTCGGCGAGACGGCGAAAGCCCTTGGCCTCGAGGGCTGCGCAGAAATTCCAGTAGTTGAGCATCGCATCCATCTCGCCGCCGAGCGTCTTGGCGGCGAGCAGCGGCGGCGCGCCGTAGACGACGTCGGCAGCCGATTTCAGGTCGATGCCGTCCTGCTTCATCGCGGCCTGCAGCAACAGCCAGCTCTTGTCGATCGCGCCGCCCGCGACCGCGAGCTTGCGCCCCTTGAGGTCGGCGAGGCTCTTCATCGGAGAGGAGGCCGGCACCATCACGGCGCCGAGCGCGCTCGAATAGGGATAGAATTGCAGCTTGGCGCCGAGCGTGCGCTCGCGCGCCACGAACGGCCAGTCTGACACCATGATGTCGGCATTGCCGGCGCGCAGCGCGATCTTGCCGGCCTCCGGGCTTGCGAGCTCGACGACGTCGACGGTGAGGTTGGCCTTTTTATCAAGGCCGTGGGCACGGATCACGGCCAGCTCCCAGGCCAGCGTTCCCGTTTTCTGCGAGGCAATGCGAATCGTCTCCGCGCCGCAGGAGGTTGCGATCTGCGCGGCCACCAGGACAGCCGCCGCGAGCCAGGTGCGAACAAAACCCGTCATCGTCCCTTGAGCCACTTCCCCAAATGTTTGCTTTTCTCGAGCGCACCCATAGCATAGCTTCTCGGAAGAGAAGAGGAAGCAGGACCATGGCACGAGCAGGACTGGTAGGACCGATTGTCGCCGCCCTGGTCGCGTTTGTCGCGACGGGCGTAGCCGCACGGGCCCAGGAGTTCAATGACTATCCGACCTCGGCGCGGGCCGAATATGTGTTCGGCTGCATGAAGGCCAATGGCGACTCCCGGCAGTCGATCATGCAATGTTCCTGCTCGATCGATGTGGTCGCCTCGCTCATTCCTTATGAGCGCTACGTCACGGCCGAAACGGTGCTCAGCATGTCGCAGGTGCGTAGCGATCTTGGCAGCCCGTTCCGTACCTCCGAGCAGGCCTCAAACGCGCTGAACGATCTGCGCCGCGCGCAGGCCGAAGCGGAGGTGAGGTGCTTCTAGTCCTGTTGCGCCACAAACATAGCCCCTCATCCTGAGGAGCCCGCAACGCGGGCGTCTCGAAGGATGGAGGCCACGGACGGGGCCTCGTGGTTCGCCCGGCGATGCAGCGCATCGTCCGGAGACGCGCTTCGCGCTCCTCACCATGAGGATCTGAGAGCTAACTCCCGGATTCGTCGGCCTTCCATTCGCGCTGGAACACGTGGCCGCCGGTGTCCTTGGCTTCGGCGCGGAAGCGCTTGGCGCCGTTGGAGACATAGGTGAAGCGGATGTTGGGGTCCTCGGAGATCGAGATCCCGCCCTCCATCGACAGCACCGGGCTGTCGTCCTGCCACAGGCGCAGCTCGTTGACAAAGAAGGCCGGGATATAGAGCTGCGTGACCTGATCCATCTGCAAGCCCGAATTGTTGGGATGGCCGATCATGATCTGGGCTTCACGCAGAGCACTCGCGGGGCCTTCGGCTGATTTGGCAAACTGCCGGTAGCGCATCTGGCCGAGCCGGTTGTTGGCTTCTTCGGCATTCTTGGCGGCCGGCGCCGAACAGCCGCCCGAGGCCTTCACATAGGTCTTGACCATATAGAGCTTGCCGTCGCTGAGCTCGGCGACGGCGTGGACATCGGTGTAGTTGTTGACGCGCACGCGGGTGGCGATCTCGCTCACATTGGCATCGGCGCCGAGCGTGAATTTCGCGGCCATCGGCGCCGGATTCTGGTCGATCACCAGCGTGATCGAAATGATCCGCCTGTTATCACCGGGCGAGAGCTTGGTGCGCAGCGTCACCGGGACGATCGCGGCATCCTCGGCACGCGAGGGCATCTCGATGCCGATCACGTTCGTGCCGTCGTTCATCGGACGGTTGTTGAAGATGTCCTGAACCAGGCCGGGCCAGGGATCGTAGCCTTCCGCAGCCGGCGCGACCTGCGTGCTCAAGACAAGCGCGGCGAGGCCGGCGATGCGAGCTAAGGACATCCTGCGCATGTTCGCTCCTGTGCAACGGCGCAAGTATACGGCATTGCCGCAACTATTCCCATTCCAATTCCGAAAATGCTGCAGTCGCGTTGCGGGCGTTGTAATCGTCGAACATTTGCCAGCGCGGTCGCTCGCTGGCTGCCGCGCGCTCGGCCGCGGCCGAGATCGGCTTGCCCTGTGCGATCATGCCACGGATATCGGCCGCCAATCTCTCGAGATAACGCCGCTCGTCGGCCAACGCTGCTGGCCATTCGCTCACGGGACCGTGACCGGGAACCACGCGCAGCGCGGGGGTGGCCTGCAATTCGTCGAGCGCGCGCAGCCAGCCCTTGAGGCTGCCGTCGACGACGGGGATATGCCTGAGGAACACCAGATCGCCGGCGAACAGCGTCTTGGTCGTCTCGTCGAACACGGTGAGATCGTTGTCGCTGTGCGCGACCGGCCAGGCACGCAGGGTGAGGGCGCGGCCGCCGAGATCGAGCGTCGTGATGCCCTCGACCAGCAGGGTCGGCGGCACGATCTTGACCTCATCGATCAACTCCTCGCCCATCGGGGCGCGAAAGCCGTCGAGATAGAATTTCCCGCGGGTGGCAAGTGCTTGCGGCAGGCGCTTGTGGCCGACGAAGGTCGTGCCTTCAGCCACGAAGGCCGCATTGCCAAAATTGTGATCGGGATGGCCGTGGGTGTTGATGACATAGCGGATCGGCTTGTCGGTGCGGCGGCGGATCGCCGCCAGCAATTCACGGCCCTCGCGGACGCTGCCGCCGCTGTCGATCACCGCGACCGCGCTGTCGCCGACCACGAAGCCGACATTGGCGATGGCGCCTTCATTGTCGCGGGTCATCAGTGCGACGTCGCCGACATGAACGAAAATTCCCGGGGCGACTTCGCTCACAGGCAATTCGCCCTGTTCGGCCTTGGCTATGGTGCACGCCGCCAACACCATCAGCAGTGCGGTGACCAGGACCCTATGAGCCATGTTTTCGCCTCAGTTGCATCGCCGGGCGCGCCCGTGTGTGCATGTTCCTGGTTTGCGCCGCAACAAACCGAACTGAGTCCTTCGGATCGTTGCGCATCATCCCGCCGCGAGCCATCTATGGATGCAGAACAACCGCCCGATCAAGAGGAGACCGTATGACGAGGTCAGAACATCGCAGCGTCTGGGTCGCGCTCGCCGCGATGGTCGCGCTGTTGGCGTGCAGGGATATAGCGCGCGCGCAGGTCAACGACAGCGGCGATCTCTCGATCGAACTGGTCGATCCCAAAGTGCTGCGCGTCTGCGCCGATCCGCGAAACCTGCCGTTCTCCAACGACAAGGGCGAGGGGTTCGAGAACAAGCTCGGCGAGCTCTTAGCGGAGAAGCTGCAGAAGCGGCTCGACTATATGTATTTCCCGCAGGCGACCGGCTTCGTGCGGATGACGCTGAGCGCGCATCGCTGCGACGTGATCCTGGGATTTCCGCAAGGCGACGAACTCGTGCAGGGCACCAACCCCTATTACCGCACGGCCTATGCGATGGTGGTCAAATCAGGCAGCGGCCTCGAGGACGTCGAAACGCTGGAGGACGCGCGGCTGAAGGGCAAGCATATCGGCATCGTCGCGGGCACGCCGCCTGCGACCAACATGGCGATCAACGGCCTGATGACGAACGCAAAACCTTATCCGCTGATGATCGATACGCGTTACGATTCATCCGCGGCGGCGATGGTCGATGATCTCGCGAAAGGCGCGATCGATGTTGCGATCCTCTGGGGGCCGATGGCCGGCTATTACGCCAAGGCATCCAATCCGCCGCTGCATGTGACGCCGCTGGTCAAGGAGACCACGGGGCCGAAGCTGGTCTATCGCATCGGCATGGGCGTGCGCGGCTCCGACCAAAACTGGAAGCGTCAGCTCAATCGCCTGATCCAGGAGAACCAGCCGGCGATCAACAAGATCCTGCTCGACTTTGGCGTCCCGCTGCTCGACGAGAACAACCGGCCGATCGGCGCGGAGGCGGCCAACAAATCGCAATGAGCGCGCTTCGCGCAGGCTTGCTCGTCGTGGCGCTCGTCGCCGCGATGCCGGCCTGCGCGCAAGACAAGCCGGACGAGCCCGCGGATTATCGCACCGAGAATTATCGCGCGCCGGTTCCGGCGACGCTCGCCGGTGCGCGCGTGCTGACCACGGAAGATGCCGAAGCGATCTGGCGGGCGAAATCAGGTGTTTTCATCGACGTGCTGCCGCGTGCGCCGAAGCCGGCCAATCTGCCCGCCGGCACCGTCTGGCGCGACAAGCCGCGCCACAACATCCCCGGCAGCATCTGGCTTCCGGATACGGGCTACGGAAAGCTTGCGGCGGGCACCGAGGATTATTTTCGGCAAGGGCTCGCGCATGCGACCGGCGGCAACACGGCTGCGCTTGTCGTGATCTATTGCCAGGAGAATTGCTGGATGTCGTGGAACGCCGCCAAGCGCGCGCTGTCCTACGGCTATCGCAATGTCGCCTGGTACCCGGACGGAACCGAGGGCTGGGAATGGGCCAACCTCCCGCTCGCCGACGCGCAGCCACAGCCGCACGCGGGCGAGGAGAAGTGACGGTACCCCTCATGGTGAGGAGCGCGAAGCGCGTCTCGAACCATGAGGCCACAGTCGGCCAGCATCCTTCGAGACGCCCGCAAGCGGGCTCCTCAGGATGAGGGGTTAGGGTCTGCGACGCGGCGAAGCTTTTGTCGCTACTGCTTCTCGATCTTGTCGATGGTCGGGCGGCCGCTGCTCTCGGTGGTGGAGAACTTGACCTTGTCGCCGGCATGGATGGGTTCAAGCATGCCCCCATTGCCGACCTTGAACTCCTGAACCACGCCGCCGGACGTGCCGACCGTGCCGCTCGGCATCTGCTGGATGGTGATGGTTCCCTTCAATCGGTCAATCTGCGTGACCATTCCGGACATGTTTTGCTCGGCCAACGCGGCCGTACTGACCAGACCCAAGGCCGCAATGCCCATCAAAATGTGCTGTCCTGCTCTCATCGAGGCCTCCCGAATACGAGGTAGTCGGAGATAACAGGCACACGTGGCGATTGGTTCCGGCAACGGCGCGACGCAGCAACACGGCTGCGTGAGCCGCGATCTTTTGCCGTAGGCATGGCGTTCTCAAGCGAACTGGATACCGGTTCGCGTGAAGAAAACGCGTCAAAAATAAAGCTAGTCCATTTCCTGCTGAATCGTCCTGCCGAGCGCGAACAGGCGCTGGTCGATCGCGGTCGGCACTTCGCAGACGAATTTGACCACGCGGTTGCGGTCTTCGAAGATCCGGGTTTCCCAGACCAGGTTGTTGCCGAGCTCGTCGACCTTCTTCTGATCCGGCGGCGTGGCATCCTGCAGCGCCTGCAGGGCGAGCGTGTCGGCGCGGATCTTCTCTGCGGCCTCGCGCTGCTTGCGCATCACGCGCTCCAGCCCGTTCATGACCGACGAGCGCTGGGCATTGAGCGTATCGAACAGGCCGGCGAACAGCAGCTTGCCGGTGGAGGCCTTGTCCGCCGCTGCAGCGGACAGGAATTCGGCGACATCCTTCTCGGCCTCCTCGAGCGGGAAGCGCCGCGCCGCGAGCTTGGTCACCAGCGCGCTGACCTTGGCGTTGTCCTTCCACTTGTTGGTGGCGTCGTCGAGCGGTGGGCCGGCCCAGACGGCGGCGAGCGAGATTTCGGGCACCTTGGCCTGCGCGCAGGGCCAGTCCGGATAACGCGGGTCGGCGGCGCGCGCGGCCTGACCGCACAGCGTCGCGGCCAGCAGCACACCGATCGTGATCCGTCCCATCATGTCTCGCCTCCGCCCGGTCCGCGGCGAACCAGTCCGCGCGATGGATCGTAAGCATAAATCGCCCCGATCATGAAGACCGCCGTGCAGCCGCCGACCACCGCCAGCGAGACCAGGTTCAACTGGCCGTACAGCGCGAACCTGATCAGCTCCACCGCGTGGGTGAACGGGTTGAACTCGCAGACATAGTACAGCATCGGGCTGCCTTCCTGCACGCGCCACAGCGGATAGAGCGCCGATGAGGCAAAGAACATCGGGAAGATCACAAAGTTCATCACGCCGGCAAAGTTCTCCAGCTGCTTGATCCCCGACGAGATCAGCATGCCGAGCGCGCCGAGCATCAGGCCGGACAGGATCAACGCCGGCAGCACCGTGAGGTAGCCGATGGTCGGCGGGGCGATGTCCCAGAACCAGGCGATCAGCAGGAAAGCGTAGACCTGCAGCAGCGAGACCGCGGTGCCCGCCAGCAGCTTGCAGAACAGCAGATAGCCGCGCGGCAGCGGGCTGACCAGCAGCGTGCGCATGTTGCCCATCTCGCGGTCATAGACCATCGAGAGCGAGGACTGCATGCCGTTGAACAGCTGGATCATCGCCATCAGCCCGGGCGCGATATAGACCTCATAGAGGATGTAGGTCTCGTAGGGCGGGATGATGGAGATGCCGAGCACCTGGCGGAAGCCGGCGGCGAAGATGAACAGCCAGACCAGCGGCCGCACCAGCGCGGAGACGAAGCGTTCGCGCTGATGCAGGAAGCGCAGCGCCTCGCGCCAGACGATGCCGTTGAGACAGGTGATGTATTCGGAAAATGAAAAGCCGCGCCGGGCTTCGCTTGCGGTGGTCACGCTCATGCTGGCGTCCCTCCGATGGTCGCAGCACCGGTCAGGCGCATGAAGGTCGTGTTGACGTCCTGCGCGCCGGCTTCGGCCATGACGCGCGAGACCGGGCCCTTCGCCAGCACCTTGCCCTGATGCAGCACGACGAGATCATCGCTCGGCTTGATCTCGTCGAACAGGTGGGTGGCCCAGAGTACGCCGATGCCCTGCTCGGTGACGAGCTGACGGACGTGATCGAGGATGTCGGCACGCGCCTTGACGTCGAGGCCGACGGTCGCTTCATCCAGCAGCAACAGCCGCGGCCGGTGCAGCAGCGCACGCGCGATCTCGAGCCGCCGCATCTGGCCGCCGGAGAGATCGCGCACCTTGCTACCGGCGCGGTCGGACAGCTTGATCCGGTCGAGCACCTCGGCGCTGCGCAGCCGCGCCTCGCGCCGCGAGATGCCGTGCAGGGCTGCGTGATAGAGCAGGTTCTGCGTCAGCGACAGATCGAGGTCGAGCGTGCGCGGCTGGAACACGACGCCAAGCAGCCGCAGCGCCTCACCGGGGGCGCGCGAGATGTCGTGGCCGAAAATGCTGATCTGGCCGGTCTGGATGCCGAACAGCCGCGTCACCAGCGAGAACAGCGTGCTCTTGCCGGCGCCGTTGAGGCCGAGCAGGGCGGTGAAGCTCGCCGGCGCGACGGAGAAGTCGACGTCGATCAGTGCGCGACGCGGGCCGTAGGAATGGCTGACGTGGCCGATCGCGAGCGCCGGCAGCGCCGCCGCAACAGGCGCAGTCTGGCTGACGATATGGGCGTCCGGCACTGTCATAGCTGCACGGTCATGGCTTGTTTGCGATCGTGATGCCCCAGGGCAGCTCGCCGACCTGGATGGTCTTGATCACCTTCTGCGCGGCGACGTCGATCACGGAGACGTCGTTGGATACGCCGTTGGTGACCAGCAGATATTTTTCGTCGGGCGTGAAGTCCATGTGCCAGACCCGCTGCCCGACCAGCAGATACTTTGTCACCTTGTGGCTCGTTGCGTCGACGACGGCGACGCGGTTCGCGGGCCCGAGCGCGATGAAGGCGGTCTTGCCGTCCTTGGTCATGCCGATGCCGACCGGCTGGATCGCCTCGCGGCGCAGGCCCGGGATATCGAAGGTGATCTTGCCGGTCACCTCGCGCTTGGCGGGATCGATGATCGACACCGTGCCGCCGATCTCGGAGGAGACCCACAATTCCGAACTGTCGCGCTTGAATTCGGCGAAGCGCGGCCGCGCATCGACCAGCACATTGGCCACGATCTGGCGCGTCGCGGTGTCGATGAAATGCGCCATGTTTGTTGTTTCGGAGGTGTTGATCAGGATCTTGCCGTCGGGGCTGATCGTCATGCCCTCGGGCTCGACGCCGACCTGGACGTCGCCGATCCGGGCGCGCTTCTCCAGATCGATGACGGTGACCGTGTTGTCGTTCTCATTGGCAACATACATGATCTTGCCGGCGGCATCCTGGGTGAACAATTCGGGGTCGGGGCCGGAGGGCAGGGTGTCGACGATCTTCTGGGTTTTGGCGTCGATCACCTGGATGGTGTCGTCGTCGCCGACCGCGACCATCACGAATTTGCCGTCACGCGTGAACTCGATGCCGCGCGGCCGCTGGCCGACCTTGATGGTCGCGGTCACGGTCCAGCTCTCGGTGTCGATCACGGAGACGGTGTTGCTCTTCTCGTTCGAGACATAGGCGACGTAGGCCGCGGCAGGGCTTGCGGCGGCAAACCATGCAGCAGCGACCGCAAGCACGATCCGAGGCGGCATCCGCGATCTCCAGGTCGTCATTTCAACGTGCCTCACTTCAGCTTGCATTTCGTCTCAGGCCGGTCGAGCCCCAGCGTATCGAGCTCGGAGACCTGGTGCAGGAAACCTTCCTGCGGCGACACCGAGACGACCATCCGGCCGTCGACCAGCAGGATCGGCTGGCGAAGCTGCAGGTTCCAGTCCCGCAATGTCAACTTCGTTCCCTTGAAGGCGGCGACCGAGAAGTCCGGGCCCTTGATGAAGTCGATCACCTTCTTCGGGTCGCCCGAGTTGGTGCGTGAGGTGGCCTCGCCGATCATTCGGGTCGCGGTCCAGGCCTGCATGTCGAGCGCCGTCATCCGGCGCTGGTTCAGCTTCAGGAAGCGGTTCTGCATCTGCACCGCGCCCCATTGGTCCTGTGCGGCGTCCCAGCTGGTCGGCACCAGGCCGGCCGAGCCCGCGACCGGCCGGGGGTCCCAGGTGCGATAGGGCAGGTAGGCTGCGAACACGTCGCTCTCGTCGGCGGCGACCAGCACGTCGTAGGTCGGAATCTGCTGGGTAAACACCGGCATCTGGCGCTGGATCAGCGTGACGCCGCTGTCGGTGCGCCGCGCGCCGCCGGTGTCCTCGAAGGTCTTTTCCTGCACGATCTTGGCGCCGAACCGTGTCGCGGCGCGGCGGAGCGCATCGGCGAACAGCTTGTCGTTGTCGTGCGAGCCCGACACCAGGAACCAGCGCTTCCACTGCTTCCACACCAGATACTGCGCCAGCGCATCCGCCAGCATGGTCCGGGTCGGCGCGACATGGATGACATTGGCGCGGCAATCCTGCTCGCGCAGCCGGTCGTCGGTCGCGCCCGCATTGAGCAGAACCGTGCCGCGATCGCGCAAGCGATCGGCGACCTTCAGCGTCTCGTCCGCGGGCAGGTTGGTCACGATGAAGGGCGCGCGGCCCGCGAGCTCGTCGGCGGCCTTTACGACGTCGTCGCCGTCCTTCAGCCTGATCTCGTCGAGCGTGAAGCGCTGGTTGAGGAATTTGCCGGTGGTGTTGTTGTCCTCGATCCCAAGCTTGGCGCCGGCCACGCCGTCATTGTCGGCAGGCTGCTCGACCAGCGACAGCTTCGATTTGACGCTCGCCTTGCCGAGATAGCCGATGTGGATCTCGGTCGGATCGGCTGCCAGCGCCTGGCTCGCAACCATGCCAAGCGCGATCGTGCCGGCCAACCATCGGAACATGAATCCACCCTTAACTCTTCTCTTGCGTATCGTCTTGGCCTTGCAAGATGACCGAATTGTCCTAGCTTGCAACCCCGCTTTTTGTCGTCACGACGTCACAGCCCTCGATCGGTTCACAATCATGAGAGCGTCATATCTGGTCGCCGCGTTGTTGCTGATCATGTCGGGCGTGGCGCATGCCGAGCCGCCGAAGCTCGCGGTGTTCGATTTCGAAATCATCGACACCAGCCTGCAGGGCGAGGTCAGCGGGCTGAGCAAGGACGAGCAGGCGCGGCTCGCGCACGCCGCCGATCAGGTGCGCACGCAACTGGCCGATTCCGGCAAGTTCAGGGTGCTCGACATCGCCCCGGTCAATGCCGCGGCGCATGGCAGCAATTTGCAGGCCTGCGGCGGCTGCGATGTGAAACTCGCCAATGACCTCGGGGCCGATCTCCTGATCACCGGCGTCGTGCAGAAGGTGTCGAACCTGATCCTCAACGTGAACCTCTATCTGCGCGACGTTCATACCGGGCGACTGGTCACGATGGCGAGCGCGGACATGCGCGGCAACACCGACGAATCCTGGACCCGCGCCACCGGCTATCTCATCCGCAACCGCCTGCTCGCGCCGAACTACGGGAAGCCGGAGTAGTCCAGCGAGCATGATCCGGAAAAGTGTGAAGCGGTTTTTCCGACGAGATCATGCTCAAAACGTCAGCGATCAATCCTTCAGCCGTGCGGCGTGCCAGCGCAGGTGATCGGCCATGAAGCTCGAGATGAAGTAGTAGCTGTGGTCATAGCCGGCCTGACGGCGCAGGGTGAGGGGAATCTCCGCCTTGTCGCAGGCTGCTTTCAGCAGTTCGGGCTTCAGCTGCTCGGTGAGAAAACCGTCGGCATCGCCATAGTCGACCAGCAGGTCGGAAAATCTGGCGCCGTCCTCGATCAGCGCGACCGCATCATGCTTGCGCCACGTCGCCTTGTCGCTGCCGAGATAGCCGCCCAGCGCCTTGTTGCCCCACGGCACCTGTGAGGGCGCCACGATCGGCGCAAACGCGCTCGCGGCGCGATAGCGATCGGGGTGGCGCAGCGCCACCGTCAGCGCACCATGGCCACCCATGGAATGGCCGAGGATCGACTGCCGCTTGGTATCGACGGGGAATTGCCCGGCGACGAGCTTCGGCAGTTCCTCCGTGACGTAGCTCCACATGCGATAGTTCCTGGCGAACGGCTCTTGCGTGGCGTCGACATAGAAGCCGGCACCAAGCCCGAAATCATAGGCATTGGCGGGATCGCCGGGCACGCCTTCGCCGCGCGGGCTGGTGTCGGGCGCGACGAAGATCAGGCCGAGTTCGGCGCAGGCGGCGCGAAACTCGCCCTTCTCCGTCACATTGGCGTGGGTGCAGGTCAGCCCCGACAGATAATACACGACAGGCAGCTTCTCGCCCGCGGCGTGCGCCGGCACGAACACCGAAAACGTCATGTCGGTCTTGGTCTCGTGGCTCGGATGCCGATAGACACCCTGGATGCCCTCGTAGGATTTGTTCTGCGAAACTGTCTGCATGGTCGGAGCCTCTGAAAGAGTGATTGTTGATTGGCGGCGAAGCGTCAGGCGACGCCGCTCTCGATGGCGAGCCGCACCAGCTCGGCCGAGGTACGTACGCCGAGCTTCTGGCGCATGATCGATGAGGTGTTGGCGACCGTCTTGTAGGACGAGTGCACCAGCCAGGCGATCTCGGACAGGCTCTTGCCGGAGGAGAGCAGGCGCAGGATCTCCATCTCGCGCGAGGTCAGCTTCGACAGCGGATTCTGTGCAAAGGTCGGCCGCGCGAACGCGACGCTGCGCGCGATCGCCGGCGGCAGATAGACACCGCCCTTGCCGACTTCGCGGACCGCCTCGACGAGATCGTTGGGATCGCCGGCCTTGCTGACATAGCCCTTGGCCCCGATGTCGATCGCGCGCGCGGCAAACGCGGGATCGTCGTTCATGCTGAACATGATGATGCGTGCGTCGCTGTCGCGCGCGAGAATCCGCCGCGCCAGTTCGAAGCCGGAGACGGTCGGCAGGTTGATGTCGATGACGCAGATGTCGGGCTTCTCGGCGGCGAAGGCGCGCTCGCCGCTCTCGGCGTCGGCCGCTTCCAGAATCTCGATTGCCGCCTCGTCGGCGAACACGGTGCGGCAGCCCGATGCTACGATGGGATGATCATCAACGATCAGAATGCGCATGGTTGTCCCAACTTCAGCCGTCCGTCCCATCGAATTTTTACTGCACGAGGCGGCGTCATGACCGCCGCGCGCCTTGTGCACCTCATGCGAGATTGCTGTACGTTGCGATTAGATAGCCGCGCAAATTTGGCTGTCAACGATCCTCTGGTAGGAGGAGATCATGACGCAGCGCGGTCGGGGACACGCACAATGTGGCAGAAACTATCCTTGCGGGCACGGATCAACCTGCTGCTCGCGCTGGTGTTGG
This sequence comes from Bradyrhizobium jicamae, assembly GCF_018130695.1. Lineage (GTDB taxonomy): Bacteria > Pseudomonadota > Alphaproteobacteria > Rhizobiales > Xanthobacteraceae > Bradyrhizobium > Bradyrhizobium jicamae_B. The sequence goes on from NZ_JAFCJX010000014.1 coordinate 149,372, forward strand.
CGCTCGGACTTGCCATCAATATCGCTCGCCTCGTGATCGAGGCCGGACCGCGCGTCCAGGCCGAAGACCAGAGCGTGATCCGCCTGGCGCGCGAGTTCATCGAGACGATCGTGGCCGGACTCAACGACGCGCCGGACCCGGAGGCGCGGCTCGACCGGGTGGTGCAGGACCTGAGCCGGCTGCGTCACGTCAGCATCACGCGGCAGGATGACGCGTCGGCAAAACTGCCGGAGCGCCGCAGCGAGACCACGGACGAGCGCGCCGCGCCGGCCTGGTTCGTCGCGATGGTGCATCCCGAGCAGACCTCGGTCCGGGTGCCGATCACGGTCCGCGGCCAACCGCAGTCGCTGCTGATCACCTCCCATCCCGACGACGAGATGGCGGAAATCTGGGACGGCATCGTCACCCAGCTCGAGGTCGGCACCGCGATCGCGGTTGCCCTGTTCCTGGTCACGATGCTGGTGATCGGCCGGGCGCTGTCGCCGCTCGAAGCGCTGTCGCAGGCGATGACCAATATCGAGGCGGGACTTTATGACGCGCGGGTCGAGCCGGGCGGGGCGCCCGAGCTCGCCGCGATCTGTTCCAAACTGAACCATCTGGCGGCGACGCTGGGCGCGGCGGTCGATGACAAACGGCAGCTCGCCGAGCGCACCGTCTCGCTGCAGGATTCCGAGCGCAAGGAGATCGCGCGCGAGCTGCATGACGAGTTCGGGCCGTATTTGTTCGCATTGCGCGCACACGCCGGCGCGTTGATGCGGCTATCCGAGACTGGCGTCCCCGATCCCGGCGCCTTGCGCAAGCATGGCGGCGCCATCCTGGAGCAGGTCAACGCGCTGCAGCAGTTCAACCGCCGAATCCTCGAGCGGTTGCGCCCGGTGGGTCTCGCGGAGCTGGGCTTGCGCGAAGCGCTCGGCGCCCTTTTGCGGTTATGGGGCGAATCGCATCCTGACGTCAGCATCGAGACCAGCATTTCGAATGCGCTCGGCCCCACCGGGGAGACCGCTGACCTCACGATCTACCGGATCGTGCAGGAGGCGCTCACCAATGTGTTCCGTCATGCCGGTGCGACCTCCGTCGACATCACGATCGAGCCGGGCGAGCCGCCGACGGGCCTGCGCGGCGGCCGTGGCTGCGCGCTGGTGCGGATCAGCGACAACGGCCGCGGCCTGCAGCCCGACCACAGGCTTGGCCTCGGGTTGACCGGCATGCGCGAGCGCATTCTCGCGCTCGGCGGCACGCTCCGCATCGCCTCAGGTGACGATGGTGTGACGGTCGAAGCGCGCGTTCCGACCGCGGCGCGCGCGTAGTGCACAAGAATCAGTCGGGATTTTTTCCCGACCGATTCGGGAACTGTTGTGGCTAGCGCACGGCGTCGTTTGTTTCCTACTATTCACCAACCGGTGATCGAACGGCCGGAATGCTTGGGTGGGACAGATGGGCGCGCGTGGGGTGGTGGTCGCAACGATTGCGACAACCGTTTTGATGGGGCAGGACACGGCATTCGCTCAGAGCGGATCGGGCGAGGCCGTGACCTTGCCGCCGGTCGAGGTCGTGGCCCCAACACCGTTGGCTCCGCGGAGCGTCAGGCCCGCAAAGCGGGCGGCGGCGACCGGCGCGCGGTCCGCCCGGCGGGCGCGCGGGCCGGTCGAATCGGAAGCTCCCGGCGCAGGGGCCGTTGTCGCCGACCCGAGCTTGCTGGCGCGCGACAAGGTTCCCTCCAGCACGTCGGTCATGACGGCTGACGATTTCAGCCGCAACTATTCGACCAACTTCCTCGACTCGGTCGTCCGGAAGATGCCCGGCGTCACGCTCACCGACCAGACCGGCAACCCATTCCAGCGCACGCTCGATTACCGCGGGTTCGTCGCCTCGCCGGTCCAGGGAATACCGCAGGGTATCGCGGTCTATCAGAATGGTGTGCGCATCAACGAATCCTGGGGTGACGTGGTCAATTGGGATTTCATCCCGGAGAAAGCCATCGACCGGGTGACGTTGTACCCGAGCAGTCCGATCTTCGGCCTCAACGCCATCGGCGGCGCACTCAGCATCCAGATGAAGAACGGCTTCACGTATCAGGGCGTCGAGGCCGAGGCGTTCGGCGGCTCCTATGGCCGCGTCCAGGGCAGCGTGCAGGCCGGCGGCCAGAAGGACAATGTCTCGGCCTATGCGGCGTTCGAATCGGCCTACGACCGGGGATGGCGCGACTACGCCAATTCCTCACACATCAATCGCATGTATGTGGACATCGGAACGCGCAACGATCAGACCGAATTCCACATCAATTTCACCGGGGCCACCAATGTTCTCGGCAATGTCGCGGCCACGCCGATCGAGATGCTGAATCAGCGCTGGTCGAGCGTCTATACCTGGCCGCAGGCGACGTCTCTGCAGCTTGCGTTCATCAACGCGACGCTGAGCCACAGTTTTTCCGACACCTGGTCGTTCCAGGGCAATGCCTATTTCCGCGGCTTCACGCAAACCCATACTGACGGCAACGGCACCGACGTCTATGCCTGCAACGGCGGCGTGAACCTGTGTATCGGCAATGATCTTCCGCTCAGTGGTCCGGCGGCGGGTCCGCCGACCCCGAACACGTTGGGGGATGCCATCCTCGGGGAGCTCGATCGCAACAGGGTCGACACCAAGACGATCGGCGGCACGGGTCAGTTCACCAACACCGATCAGTTGTTCGGCCACAACAACCATGTCGTCTTTGGCGCCAGCGTCGACCATGGGTCCACCAAGTTTACGGCGACCAGCGAGCTCGGAACGATCAGTGACGACCTGTTCGTGACCGGCACCGGCGTCTTCATCAATCAGCCGGACTCGGGCCTCAGCGCGGTCGACCTGCGCGCGAAAAATACCTACACCGGCGTCTACGCCACCGACACATTCGACGTGACCGACCGCTTCTCGGTGACGGCCGGCGGGCGGTTCAATTTCGCCCAGATCACCCTGCAGGACCAGACCGGGACGGCCCCGCTGCTCAACAGCAGCCATACCTTTCAGCGGTTCAATCCGGTGCTCGGCGGCACCCTGAAGCTCACGCCCGGTGTCACGGCCTATGCCGGCTTCTCGGAGGCCAACCGTGCCCCGACGCCGCTCGAGCTCGGATGCTCGGACCCCAATCATCCCTGCATCATCGACAGCTTCCTGGTGGCCGACCCGCCGCTCAAGCAGGTGGTGTCGCACACTATCGAAGCCGGTCTGCGCGGCACCTTCGGTCGGGACGTCAAGAGCGGCCTGCTGACCTGGGGCCTGGGTGTCTTCCGGACCCTCTCCGATGACGACATCATCCATGTCGTCAGTCCGATCGGCGTGAACAATTTCGGTTATTTCCAGAATGCCGGCCAGACGCTGCGGCAAGGCATCGAGGCCAAGCTCGAATATCGCAGGGATCGCTGGAACGCCTACGCCAATTACACCTTCATCGATGCGACCTACCGGAGCTACGAGACGCTGTCCTCGCCGAACAATCCGAATGCCCAGGTTGACCCGGTCAGCGGGACTGAGTTCATCAACGTCAAGCCGGGCGATCACATCCCGGGCATCCCCGCGCATCGCTTCAAGGCGGGCGTCGAGTACAACGTCACCGATGCCTGGAAGATCGGCGGCGACCTCAATTTCGTCGGCAGCCAGTGGCTTGTTCACGACGACACCAACCAGAGTCCGAAGGTGCCGGCTTACACCGTCGTGAACCTGCACACCTCCTACAAGGTCACCCAGAACATCGAGTTGTTCGGCCTGATCAACAACGTATTCAACCAGCGCTACTATCTCGGCGGCACCTTCTACGAGACCGGCGGCTTCGCCAGTGCCGGAAATGCCCCCAACCTGATGGCGCAGTTGAGCGATCCCCGGACCTTTGTCCCCGGCGCACCGCTCGCCGCCTATGCCGGCATCAGGGCGAAGTTCTAGAGTCAGCCCAAGCGCCGCGCGATCAGCCACAGCAGTCCCGCGACGCCAAAAATCCAGAGCGCGATAATCGCAACCATCCCGGCGCGGCTGATCGGGCGCCGTCCGGCTGCGCTGGCCTTGGCGCGGGATTCGGCCATCACGTCGTCGGGAACGAGCCGCACGACGAGCCAGATGCCGAGGGGAACGAGGATCAGATCATCGATGTAGCCGACGACAGGGATGAAATCCGGGATCAGGTCGATCGGCGACAGCGCGTAGGCTGCGACCGCAACCGCCAGCGCCTTGGCGTACCAGGGCACGCGCGGATCGCGGGCCGCGAGATAGATCGCGTGGCTGTCCCGCTTGAGATCGCGCGCCCAGGCTTTGATGCTGGAGAACATGGTGCTGGAAAGCCTCGCGCGATCCCGCGAGGCGAGGGGCGTCATTCGAGGACGACGTCCGCCGGCATGTTGGTGAAGTGGCCCTTATGCACGGCCGACGGCGCAATGCCGAAATACTTGCGGAATACGCGGCTGAAATGCGAGGAGCTGGAGAAGCCCCAGGAGAACGCGACGTCGGTGATGGTCTTGCCGGTCTGACTTTCCAGCTCCTGACGGCAGTGCTGCAGCCGGGCGCGCCAGATGTAGTCGCTGACCGTCATGCCGCGGTCGCTGAACAGCATGTGCAGATAGCGCTTGGAGCAGCCTAGCGCCGCCGAGATCCCGTCGATGCAGAGATCGGGATCGCGCAAGTGCTCGCGGATGAAGCCTTGCGCGCGGACGTATGTCGCCTCGGCGCTGCCGCGGTCGAACATCGCGCCGGTCTCGCGCAGCGGCAGCAGCAGCAGATCGATCAGCGAATCGGCGACGCCGACCGCATTGTGCGGCGACAGTTTCGTCGCCTCGCCGAACGCGGCATGCACGAAGTCGTGGGCGATGCGGCCGGTGCCGTTGAGGGCCGACAATTTGCACGGCGCCATCTTGGCGAGCTGGAAGCCGCGCTCCTTGAGCAGGTCCTTCGGCACGATGACGACTTCATGACGCGTGAAGGCCGGGCTGGTGATGGTGTGCGGACGCGACACGTCATAGGCCAGGCAATCGCCGGGCAGGATGTCGAAGTGACGGCCTTCCTGCTCGAAATGAGTAACGCCGTGGGTCTGGAACACGATCTTGATGTAGGGATGCTCGCTCAGCTTGATGCGCGAGATCGTGTGCGCGATGCGATGCTGGCTTACTTCAATCTGGCACAGCTTGAGTCGCGACACGGTCGTGTAATTGACACGCGCCTCGAGCGACGAGCCTTCCAGCGGATCGATCTCGAACTGGCCGCACAGATCCGTCAACGCATCGGACCAGCGTTGAATCTGCCGCTTCGGCGTCAATCCGGACGTGCTGAGCGAATGGACTGTATCCGTCATCTTTCCAGCCACCGATTCGATCCCACCGATTCGAGCCCCTAAGCGTCACTTGCCTATCGCGAAGTCCAGGACCGGGATGATGCGGCTTTTCCTCGACTTCTCGCGGATGGTCGAGGGCGAAGCGGCGTTCCTCCTGGCAGGCTTTTGGCAATCCTCCGACTTACTTTCAGCGCCGTCAAGGACAACCTTGGAGGACACAACGGCCCCGGCCCGGATGTCGCGGTCTGCTGATGCTCTGCAGCATGACGATGGACGTGGGGCGGACGAGGAAAAAAGTTTGCTTTGGTTCGCTTTTGAGCAAACGCCTCTTCCCTTCTAGGCAAGTTTCCCGGTCCCGATCGGGATACGACTTGGGAACCAAAATGGAAAAGTGGGCCGTTTTGACGGAAACCCTGAGCTCTTGAAACTGGGAGGAATCCACGATGCGCAAGGTTCTATTCGCGACTGGTCTTGGGGCTATCGCGGCGTTTGCCGCCGGAGCTGCCAATGCCAATGACGAACTCAACAAGATGGCGGGCAATCCAAAGGACTGGGTGATGCCCGCCGGCGATTATGCCAATACGCGCTATTCGAAGCTGAATCAGATCAACGCCTCGAACGTCGGAAAGTTGCAGGTCGCCTGGACGTTTTCGACCGGCGTGCTGCGCGGCCACGAGGGTGGCCCGCTGATCATCGGCAACGTCATGTACGTCCATACCCCGTTCCCGAACAAGGTCTATGCTCTTGACCTTTCCCAGGAGAACAAGATCATCTGGAAGTACGAGCCGAAGCAGGATCCGAACGTGATCCCGGTGATGTGCTGCGACACGGTGAATCGCGGCGTCGCCTATGGTGACGGCAAGATCTTCCTGCACCAGGCCGACACCACGCTGGTCGCGCTCGATGCCAAGACCGGTCAGGTCGTGTGGTCGGTGAAGAACGGCGATCCCAGCAAGGGTTCGACCGGCACCTCCGCACCGCTCGTGGTCAAGGACAAGGTGCTGATCGGTATCTCCGGCGGCGAGTTCGGCGTGCAGGCGCACGTGACTGCCTACGATATCAAGACCGGCAAGCAGGTCTGGCGCGGCTTCTCCACCGGTCCGGATGACCAGCTTCTGGTCGACGACAAGACCACCGAGCTCGGCAAGCCGATCGGCAAGGACTCCAGCCTGAAGACCTGGCAGGGCGATCAGTGGAAGATCGGCGGCGGCGCGACCTGGGGCTGGATCTCCTACGATCCGGAACTGAACCTGGTCTATTACGGGTCGGGCAACCCCTCGACCTGGAATCCGAAGCAGCGTCCCGGCGACAACAAATGGTCGATGACGATCTGGGCACGTAACCCGGACACCGGCGTCGCCAAGTGGGTCTATCAGATGACGCCCCATGACGAATGGGACTATGACGGCGTCAACGAGATGATCCTGTCCGATCAGACGATCAACGGCGCCCCGCGCAAGCTGCTGACGCATTTCGATCGTAACGGCCTCGGCTATACGCTCGATCGCGCCACCGGCGAATTGCTGGTCGCCGAGAAGTATGATCCGAAGGTCAACTGGACAAGCGGCGTCGACATGAACAAGAGCTCGCCGACCTATGGTCGTCCGAAGGTTCTGGACGCAGCGTCGACCGACAAGGCCGGCGAAGACGTCAACGTCAAGGGCATCTGCCCGGCCGCGCTCGGCAGCAAGGACCAGCAGCCGGCGGCCTACTCGCCGGATACGCAGCTGTTCTACGTTCCGACCAACCACGTCTGCATGGACTACGAACCGTTCAAGGTGAGCTACACGGCAGGTCAGCCCTATGTCGGCGCGACGCTGTCGATGTATCCGCCGGCGGGCGAGACCCACATGGGTAACTTCATCGCCTGGGACGGCAAGACCGGCAAGATCGTCTGGTCGAACAAGGAGCAGTTCTCGGTCTGGTCGGGTGCACTCGCGACCGCCGGTGGCGTGGTGTTCTACGGCACGCTCGAAGGCTACCTGAAGGCTGTCGATGCCAAGACGGGCAAGGAGCTCTACAAGTTCAGGACTCCGTCCGGCATCATCGGCAACGTCAACACCTATGAGCAGGGCGGCAAGCAGTACGTCGCCGTCCTCTCCGGCGTTGGCGGCTGGGCGGGCATCGGTCTGGCGGCCGGCCTGACCGACCCGACTGCCGGCCTCGGCGCCGTCGGTGGCTATGCCGCGCTGAGCAACTACACCGCGCTCGGTGGAACACTCACCGTGTTCTCGCTGCCGCAGTGAGATGACGTGACCTCGTGCCGGCGCGTGGAGTGATCTCCATGCGCCGGTTCGACTTCCACCGAATACGAGGACGAGCTCTTGCGTAAGATCTGGTTTGTTGCTGCCGCGGTTTTGGTCGTGGCAACGGGAAAAGTTGCCTTCGCCGAAGACGCGGGTGATCCGACCGCGGTCAAGTCGGAGGACGGCAAATATCTCGACAAGGAAGGTAACCCGACGTTCAAGGTCACGCCCGACGGCACCACGGACTGGTACACCTATTCCGGATATCGTCGCTATCATTCGGAGTGCCACGTCTGTCACGGCCCCGACGGGATGGGATCGACCTATGCGCCGGCGCTGACCAATTCGTTGAAGACGATGAGCTACGCGGATTTCCTCGGTGTCGTCGCCAGCGGACGCAAGAACGTCTCGACGTCGCAGGAGAACGTGATGCCGGCGTTTGGCGATAATCCGAACGTTGCCTGCTACATGGATGACCTCTATGTCTACCTGCGCGCCCGCGCCAACGACGCGGTTGGGCGCGTCCGGCCGGCCAAGCACGAAGACAAGACGAAAGCCTATACCGAGGCGGAGACCGCCTGCATGGGCGGCAAGTGAGTGCGACCGGCGCGGATGACAACCTGATTGAAGTTTTGGAGACACGAAGATGAAAACCCGCGCCGCAGTCGCATTTGAAGCCAAGAAGCCGCTCGAGATTGTCGAGCTCGACCTGGAAGGCCCGAAGGCCGGCGAAGTGCTGGTCGAGATCAAGGCCACCGGCATCTGCCACACCGACGCCTACACGCTGGACGGTTTCGACAGCGAAGGCATCTTCCCCTCGATCCTCGGCCATGAAGGCGCGGGCATCGTGCGCGAGGTCGGTGCCGGCGTGACCTCGGTGAAGGCCGGCGACCACGTCATCCCGCTCTACACGCCGGAATGCCGGCAGTGCAAAAGCTGCCTGAGCCAGAAGACCAATCTCTGCACCGCGATCCGCGCCACGCAGGGCAAGGGCCTGATGCCCGACGGCACCTCGCGCTTCAGCTACAAGGGCAAGACCGTGTTTCACTACATGGGCTGCTCGACGTTTTCGAACTTCACCGTGCTGCCCGAAATCGCGGTGGCCAAGATCCGCGAGGACGCGCCGTTCGACAAGAGCTGCTACATCGGCTGCGGCGTGACCACCGGTGTCGGCGCCGTGACCAACACCGCCAAGGTGACGCCGGGCTCCAACGTCGTCGTGTTCGGCCTCGGCGGCATCGGCCTCAACGTGATCCAGGGCGCCAGGATGGTCGGTGCCGACAAGATCATCGGCGTCGACATCAACGACTCCAAGGAAGCCTGGGGCAAGCAGTTCGGCATGACGCACTTCGTCAACCCCACCAAGGTTGGCGGTGACATCGTGGCGCACCTCGTCGGCCTCACCGACGGCGGCGCGGACTACACTTTCGACTGCACCGGCAACACCACCGTGATGCGCCAGGCGCTCGAAGCCTGCCACCGCGGCTGGGGCGTCTCGGTCGTGATCGGCGTCGCCGAGTCCGGCAAGGAAATCGCGACGCGTCCGTTCCAGCTCGTCACCGGACGGGTCTGGAAGGGCACGGCCTTCGGCGGGGCGCGCGGCCGCACCGACGTGCCGAAGATCGTCGACTGGTACATGGGCGGCAAGATCCAGATCGATCCGATGATCACCCATGTGCTGAAGCTCGAGGAGATCAACAAGGGATTCGACCTGATGCACGAAGGCAAGTCGATCCGCTCCGTCGTCGTGTTCTGAACTCAAAACGGCAAACACCAGGAGGATAGACCCATGACTGTTCACATCCACCCGTCGGTCGACAGCGGCGTCAAGCAGGGCTCAGGCAGCTTTGCCGGCGGCACGCTGGTCTGCAAATGCTCCAGCCAGCCGGTCAAGGTCGGCATCAAGGGCGACGTCGCCCACAACCACGCCTGCGGCTGCACCAAGTGCTGGAAGCCGTCGGGGGCGACCTTCTCGGTCGTCGCCGTGGTGCCGCGCGAGAACGTCAGCGTGCTCGAGAACGGCGACAAGCTTGCAGTCGTCGACGCCGCCGCGGTGATCCAGCGCCACGCCTGCAAGGCCTGCGGCACGCATATGTATGGCCGCATCGAGAACAAGGGGCATCCGTTCTACGGCCTCGACTTCATCCACCCCGAGCTGTTCCAGGAAGCCGGATCGGCCGCACCGCAGTTCGCGGCATTCGTCTCGTCGGTGATCGAGTCCGGCGTCAAGCCGGCTGACATGGCCGGCATCCGCTCGCGGCTGAAGGACCTCGGGCTCGAGCCCTATGATTGCCTGTCGCCGCCGCTGATGGATGCGATCGCCACCCACGTGGCGAAGTCCAAAGCGGCCTGATTGAGGGAGCCTGATCCAGGCTCCTGACGAAACTCCTCGCCGGTTTGGTGGCCCTTCCGGCGAGCGGGTGACTGCTAGTACCCCCGTGACGTTGAACCTTGCATGCCCCGTGGACGACCACAGGGCATGCATTTTATTGTCCGTCTCGCCCCCGTCATTCCCGCCATCCTGATCCTGTCGGCAGCCCACGCGGCGTCGCCGGAGGACAAATACATCGCCGCGCGCGATGCGGCGATCGCCAAGGTCGCCAAGCTCGGCAACGTCAAGAATGCCGGCGATGCTGCCGACAAGGCCGATGAAGCCGCGCGTGCGGACCTCAAGACACAGATGACGGCCCTGCTGGCCGAATCCCAGCGCGCCGGCTTCAGCCCGGCCGTGCTCAACCTGGATACGCTTTCGAAGGGCGACCAGGGCTTTGGTATGCTCGACGGCCTGCGCTTCGATGCGGCGACCGGCCGGCACGGCGCCAAGATCGCCGAGCAGCGCGCCGACGGCAGTTTCGTCGAGCCGCAATCCCACATCATCGTGACCACCGAAGCCCTGTTCACCCGCTGGCTGCGCGGCCACAAGACCTGGTGGGACAAGGCTGAAAAGAACGTGCCGCAGCAGGTCGAGCAAGCCTTGAAGTTCGAAGGCCTCTACACCCAGGCGATCTCGACCGACGCCGCCGTGACCAACTTCAACGAACTGCCGATTACGAAGCCCGCGTCGGCCAGCTACGCCTATGGCTTCCTCGCCGGCCGCAGCCAGGATTTGACGCCCGATGCCGGCGACGAGGTGTTCGTCGCCGCGATTGCGGGCGGCAAGGTCTATATCGCCTATGGCGAGATCGAGCCGGTGAAGATTGCCGCCTGCAAGTCGATCATGGACGAGTACAACAAGAAGGCCGAAGAAGCGGGCGACAAGCTCAACCAGGGCAAGATCAGCAAGAAGCAGTACGAACAACTCGGCAATCTGCAGGAAAAGGGCGACGCGCTCTACAAGAGCTGCTTTGTCAAGCGCGCACCGCAGGAGCCGGCCTTTGCCGAGGCCACCAGGCAGGCCCAGGCGCTGCTGCAACAGGCGCTGGGGAAATAACCCCGGTTTGATCGGTCATTCCTGATCCCGTACTCTCGTGGGCGTTGCCTACGGGAGGTCTCCATGAGCGCCATCAAGCCGTTCCGCATCGCCGTCGCCGACGACGTGCTGGAGGATCTTCGCGCGCGGCTGCGGCGGACGCGGTGGCCGGAGGCCGAGCTGGTCGACGACTGGAGCCAGGGTGCGCCGCTCGCCTGGATCAAGGACGTCTGCCGCACCTGGGCCGAGGACTACGACTGGCGCAAGCGCGAGGCGCAGCTCAACCGCTTCGCGCAGTACACGACCGAGATCGACGGTCTCGACATCCACTTCATCCACGTCCGCTCACAGCATCAGAATGCGATGCCGCTGATCATCACCCATGGCTGGCCCGGCTCCGTCGTCGAATTCCACAAGGTGATCGAGCCGCTGACCGATCCCGTGGCGCATGGCGGCAGCGCCGCGGATGCCTTCCATGTGGTGTGCCCTTCGCTACCGGGCTTCGGCTTCTCGGCCAAGCCGGCCACGACAGGCTGGGGCATCGACCGCATTGCCAAGGCGTGGGCCGTGCTGATGGAGCGTCTCGGCTATTTTGGCTACGCCGCGCAAGGCGGCGACTGGGGCTCGGCGGTGACGACGGCGCTCGGCGCACAGGACGCCGCGCATTGCGCCGGCATCCACATCACGCTTGCGATGGGATCGCGTCCCAATGTCGAGGACCAGCCGACGACGGAGGAGTCGCGCGCGCTCGACGGCATCAAATACTACGCCGATTGGGACTCCGGCTACTCCAAGCAGCAATCCACCCGCCCGCAGACGCTCGGCTATGGCCTGACGGACTCGCCGAGCGGACAGGCCGCCTGGATCCTGGAAAAATTCTGGGCCTGGACCGATTGCAACGGCCATCCCGAAAACGTCCTCACCCGTGACGAACTGCTCGACAACGTCATGCTCTATTGGGTAACGGCGACGGCCGCCTCATCGGCGCGGCTCTATTGGGAGAGCTTTGGCCCGAAGAAACGCACCGCGCACAAGGTCACGGTGCCGACCGGCGTTGCGGTGTTCCCTAAGGAGATCGTCACGCCTGTGCGCAAATGGATGGAGCCGAATTTTCCGAACATCCGCCATTGGCGCGAGATGCCAAAAGGCGGCCACTTCGCCGCATTCGAGCAGCCGGAATTGTATGTGCAGGAGGTGCGCGAGTTCTTCAGGACGTTGCGGTAGCTACAACAACCCCCGATAAATCCCCGGCGCGGAATCCGCGATCGCCACCGCGCCGACGGCCTTCTCATAAAACTCCGCAGGCCCGACGCCGCCGATGATGGCGTAGCCGAAGCCCTGATGCTTGATGTCCTCGAGACAGGCGAACAGCAGCGCCTTGCCGATGCCGCCCTTCTGCACCTTGGGATCGACGCCGGTCGGGCCGAAGAAGTTGCGGCAGGCGGCGTCGTAGCAGGCGAACCCCAGAATCTCCTTTTGTTTGACCGCAATGAAGCAGGACACCGGCTGGCGGCTGAACGCGACGTCGGTCTCGCTGGCCCAGGCTTCGCTGAAGGTCTGGCGCACCCAGGCTGTCACCTTGTGCTTTTCGGGCGCAAGCGCGCGGCGCATGGTGATGCCGGCCTGTTGCAACCGATCATAGGCGGGCCGGGAATCGGGCAGGGCGTAGAGTTTGACGAGCATGTCCATCCCCGAAGCTTAGAGCATGATCCGGAAAAGTGTGAAGCGGTTTTCCCTCGCGACAAACGCGGAACGCGTTTGCGCGGAGATCATGCTCAAACAAGGCGAGAACCGGCTTGGCGGGCAAACGGGCGGGCTGTGAAACCATCGCGTCTCTTGCTAGATAGAGCCGGGGCAGCTTCGCGTTTCGTTCTCTTTTGTCCCAAAGGCCATCCGCATGTCCGATCGCCCCGCCATTGCCAGCGATCCCGAAAGCGTCCGCGCCCGCGCCATGGAGACGCTGTTCGAGCGGCTGGAGAGCCTGTGCGAGGGGGCGATCGCGATCGACCGCGCCGGGCGTGTCGTCTATGTCAATGAGAAATATCTGCACTCGCTGCGGCTCAAGCACGCCTCCGAGGCGCTGGGCCGTCCGATCGAGGAGATCATCCCCAACAGCCTGATGCGCCGCGTCGCCGAGACCGGCGAGCCGATCCTGCTCGACATCATGGAGCTCGGCGGCGAGCCGCTGGTGGTCACGCGCATGCCGATCGAGGATGAGAACCGAAATGTGATCGGTGCGATCGGCTTCGTGCTGTCGGATCATCTCGACAATCTGAAGCCGCTGATCGCGCGGATGGGACAGCTCGAGCGCGACCTGCGGCTGGCCAAGCGGCAATTGTCGCAAGGACGCGCGGCGCGCTTCACTTTCGACGATTATGTCGGCGAGACATCAGGCATCGCGCGGGCCAAGGAACTGGCCGGCCGCGCGGCGCGGCAGAGCGTGACGGTGCTGCTGGCGGGCGAAACCGGCACCGGCAAGGAATTGCTGGCGCAGGCGATTCACAACGCCTCGTCGCGTGCCGAAAAGCCGTTCGTCAGCGTCAATGTCGCGGCGATCCCGGAAACGCTGGTCGAGTCCGAATTCTTCGGCGCGGTCGCCGGCGCCTATACCGGCGCCGATCGCAAGGGCCGCGACGGCAAGTTCAGGACCGCCGACGGCGGCACGCTGTTCCTCGACGAGATCGGCGAGATGCCGCTGCAGCTGCAGGCCAAGCTGCTCCGCGCGCTGCAGGAGCGCGAGATCGAGCCGGTCGGATCGGACAAGGTGACCAAGGTCGATGTCCGCGTCATCGCGGCGAGCAATGTCGATCTGAAGAAGCGCGTCAGCGAGGGCACGTTCCGCGCCGACTTGTATTACCGGCTCAACGTGCTCTCGATCGAGCTGCCGCCCTTGCGCGATTGCGTCGACGATCTGCCTGATATCTGCGCCAGATTGCTCGATGACATCATACAGTCGGGCGATTACCTCAAAGCCAAGCTCACGCCTTCGGGCCTCGCCGCATTGGCCCGCTACGACTGGCCCGGCAATGTCCGGGAGTTGCGCAATGTGCTTGAGCGCGCGCTGATCCTGAGCGATTCCGGCCGGCTCACGGCCGAGGATTTCGCGCGCATGCTGCCGGGCGGAACGGCCGTCGGCATCGCCGCGCCGCAGGCTGTGGCCGGACCAATCGTCCCCTTTGCGGAGGCCGAGGCCGCGTTCGAGAAGCGGACGCTCGAAGGCGCGCTCGAGGCCGCTCACGGCCAGATCGCGGAAGCCGCCCGCATGCTGCAGATTTCGCGGGCGACGTTCTACAAGAAGCTCGCCAAATACGGGCTGGCCGTGTCCGACACCTCGGCTGTCTGACTCTCGGTTGTCTCTCTCCTGAGACCCGACCTGTCTCGAATCTCGGAAAGTTGACACGGCGTTTTCGACCGTCGGCTTCCGCTGTCACGCAAATTGCCGGCAATTCGAGCATTTTGCTCCATCTCGATGCATCTGGCGCGGACCTTGCTCTCGTCAGAGGCAACGCATCGTCATGCGCAAGAACAAGCCGAAGAGAAAAGTCCCGGGAGAGAAACAGATGAGCTTTCTGGTCGCGCTCGCCGCCCTCGTATTCCTGATGTTCGTCGCCTATCGCGGCTTCAGCGTCATCCTGTTTGCGCCGGTGGCCGCTCTTGGCGCCGTGCTGCTGACCGATCCCGGCGCGGTGCCGGCGGCCTTCACCGGCCTGTTCATGGACAAGATGGTCGGCTTCGCGAAGCTGTATTTCCCGGTGTTTTTGCTCGGCGCCGTCTTCGGCAAGGTGATCGAGCTGTCGGGCTTCTCCAAGTCGATCGTGGCGGCGGTGATCGGCCTGGTCGGCAGCCAGCGCGCGATGCTGGCGATCGTACTGGTCTGCGCCGTGCTGACCTATGGCGGCGTCTCGCTGTTCGTCGTGGTGTTCGCCGCCTATCCCTTCGCTGCCGAGATGTTCCGCGCCGGCAACATCCCGAAGCGCCTGATCCCCGGCACCATCGCGCTCGGCGCTTTCTCCTTCACGATGGACTCGCTGCCGTTCAGCCCGCAGATCCAGAACATCATCCCGACCACCTATTTCAAGACCACCAATGGCGCGGCGCCGATCCTCGGCACGATCGGCGCGGTCTTCATCTTCGTGCTCGGCCTGTCCTATCTCGAATGGCGCCGCCGTCAGGCCGTGGTTGCGGGCGAGGGCTATGGCGAGGGCCACAGCAACGAGCCGCCGCCGGTCGACACCAAGGAGCTGGCGCCCGCCTTCATCGCCTTCCTGCCGCTGATCGTGGTGTTCCTGGTCAATTTGCTGCTCGGCGGTTTTCCCGGCGTGTTCGGCGGCCTGATCGAGCGCGCCTATGGCACGAGCTACGACCTGACGCTCGCGCTCGACCATTCGATCACAACGCCGATCGCCGGCATCAAGGCGATCTGGGCGGTCGAGGGCGCGCTGATCGCGGGCATCCTCACCGTGTTCGTCTTTGCTTTCCCCAAGCTGAAGAAGACCTTTGCCGAAGGCAGCAAGGCCGCGGTCGGCGGCGCACTGCTGGCGGCGATGAACACGGCGTCCGAATACGGCTTTGGCGGCGTGATCGCAGCGCTCCCGGGCTTCATCGTGATCAAGGATGCGCTGAAGGCCATTCCCAATCCGCTGGTCAACGAGGCCATCACCGTCACCTCGCTCGCCGGCATCACCGGCTCGGCCTCCGGCGGCATGTCGATTGCGCTCGCCGCGATGGCGAAAGACTTCATTGCGCTGGCCGAGGCGGCCCATATTCCGCCGGAGGTGCTGCACCGCGTCGCGTCGATGGCGAGCGGCGGCATGGATACGCTGCCGCACAACGGCGCCGTCATCACCCTGCTCGCGGTGACCGGGCTGACGCACCGGGAGTCCTACAGGGACATCTTTGCGGTGACCTGCCTGAAGACGCTTGCGGTCTTCTTCGTGATCGCGGTCTACTACGTCACCGGACTGGTGTGACCCGGAGCGTTCCAGGAAAAGGGGGCGCCGGTTCGCGTCAAGAAAACGCGTCGATAAAACAGCGGGAGGAAGGGCCATGGTTCAGCATCCGGCGTTGCCCGATCTGCGCAGCTCGGAGAAGGGCAAGATCGTCACCGCGGCCGAAGCGGTGCGCCTGATCCGCGACGGCGATACGGTAGCGACCGGCGGCTTCGTCGGCATCGGTTTTGCCGAGGAGATCGCGCTGGCGCTGGAGGAGCTCTATCTCGCGAGCGAAACCGATGCGCCCTATCTGCAGGGCAAGCCGCGCAATCTGACGCTGGTCTATGCGGCAGGCCAGGGCGACGGCAAGCATCGCGGCCTCAACCATTTCGCCCATGAAGGGCTGGTGAAGCGCGTGATCGGCGGCCATTGGGGGCTGGCGCCGAAGCTGCAGCAGCTGGCGATCTCAAACCAGATCGAGGCCTACAATCTGCCGCAGGGCGTCATCACCCATCTGTTCCGCGACATCGCAGCAAGACGGCCCGGCCACATCTCGCAGGTCGGCATCGGCACCTTCGTCGATCCGCGCCACGGCGGCGGCAAGCTCAACGCCTGCACCACCGAGGACATGGTCGAGGTCGTCACGCTCGGCGGCCAGGAATGCCTGCTCTACAAGACGTTCGGCATCGATGTCGGCATCATCAGGGCGACCACCGGCGACGCCGAAGGCAATCTCACGATGGAGAAGGAGGCGCTGACCCTGGAAGCGCTGGCGATCGCGATGGCTGCGCATAATTCCGGCGGCATCGTCATCGCCCAGGTCGAGCGCGTCGCCGAAAGCGGCAGCCTCGATCCGCGCCAGGTCAAGGTGCCCGGCATCCTCGTCGACTGCGTCGTGGTGGCGAAGCCGGAGAACCACTGGCAGACGTTCGGCACGCAGTACAATCCGGCCTATTCCAGCGAGATACGGCTGCGCGCCGGCGCGCTGCCGCCGATGCCGATGAGCGAGCGCAAGATCATCGCGCGGCGCGCCGCCTTCGAGCTGAAGGCCAACAGCGTCGTCAATCTCGGCATCGGCATGCCCGAGGGCATCGCGGGCGTTGCGAACGAGGAGCGGATCATCGACCTGATCACGCTGACGGCCGAGCCCGGCGTGATCGGCGGCATTCCGGCGAGCGGGATCGATTTTGGTGCCGCGGTCAACACCCAGGCGGTGATCGACCAGCCCTATCAGTTCGATTTCTACGACGGCGGCGGCCTCGACGCCGCCTTCCTCGGCCTGGCCCAGGTCGATCGCGTCGGCAATCTCAATGTCAGCAAGTTCGGCCCGAAGCTCGCCGGCGCCGGCGGCTTCATCAACATCAGCCAGAACGCCAAGGAGGTGGTGTTCGTCGGCACCTTCGGCGCCGGGCGCCAGCGCGTCGGCGTCACCGATGGCAGGCTGGTCATCACGGAAGAGGCGAGGGCACGCAAATTCGTCGAGACCGTGGAGCATGTCACGTTCTCCGGCGCGGTCGCAGCCAGGCGCGGCCAGCGCGTGCTCTATGTCACCGAGCGCTGCGTCTTCACGCTGCGGCCCGACGGGCTCGAACTGACGGAGGTTGCTCCCGGCATCGATATCGAACGCGACATCCTCGCGCTGATGGATTTCAAGCCGCTGATCCCGCGCGATCCGCTGCCGATGGATGGCCGGATCTTCCGCGACGGGCCGATGGATTTGCGCGAGGACCTGCTCGCCATTCCGCTCGAAAGGCGTTTCACCCTCGACGATCAGCAGAACCTGTTCTTCATCAATCTCGAACGCTTTGCGGTGCGCGGCCAGCCCGATATCGATGCGATCGCGAGCACGGTGGCGGACCGGCTCGGCGGCCTGGATCGACGCGTCTACGCGATCGTCAACTACGACAACTTCTCGATTCTTCCCGAATTGCTCGATGCGTATTCGGCGATGGTCCGCAGCCTGACCGACCGCTTCTACTCCGGCGTCTCCCGCTACACCACGTCAGGCTTCCTGCGCATCAAGCTCGGCGAAGCCCTGGAGAAGCGCGGCCTCGCCGCCCACATCTTCGAAAGCGCGGCCGATGCGCAGTCGGATTGGCGGAGTGTGGAGGAGGCAACACGATCGTAGGGCGGATTAGCGAAGCGTAATCCGCCGTTCTTCGCAGCGACACGCGTCGGCGGATTACGCTTCGCTAATCCGCCCTACGGTTTTCGCCGGGCTGCGGACCTGCGCCAAAAATCGAAATTTCTGAGCACGATCAAGGCGATTTGCCCTGTCCAGTCTCGCATGTAAAAATATTCTCCTTTTCAGAACACCAAATCAGCGGTATAACTCCGTCGTCTCACCCGACACGAGGGGCGCTCGCGAACGCCACGAACGTGGGTGCAGATGCGGTGGCCGCCGAGCGTGCGACAGGCGTATGCGCGCAAGGCGGATGGTGAAGTCGTGTGGGCCTGCCGCCCCGATGCAGGTGGCAAGTCCGTGAGAGGCCCAAAGCCGATTGCGGATGATGGTGGCACAAAAGCAGAGTCTCACCAGGGCGAGCACGTATAAGCCGTAAGACCATCGCGCAGGGAAGGCCGGATGCCTCCGCCGAACCTGTATGCTCGTGTGCGCACTTTCTTTTGTGCACATTGCACGCGAGACCGCGGGTGCGGCGTGCACCCGGCTTTCCCTGCGCCCTCGATTTCGAGAGAGGGCGAAACGAGATGAAAAACTCGGGCAAATCATGTCGCGAGAACGCGGACTTATATCTTCAGTGTCGTCGCCCGCGCATGCGGGCGATCCAGTACGCCGCGGCCCTTCGGCTCAAGCACAACCGTCTCTGGAATACTGGATCACCCGCATGCGCGGGTGATGACACCGTTAGGCTGTTTGACGATTGAATCCGAACAAACCCCTTCGCCCGGACGACACTACAAATACCACGCAAGCACCGCCTTCAACGCTGCGTGCTCGATCACGGGCAGCACCACGATCTGGTTCATGCCTGCCGCCCGCGCCGATGCGGCGGAGATCGTTTCGTCCTGCTTCAGATGCTCGTTGAGCGCGGGCATGCCCGTGGCCCAGGCGCCGCCGATGCTGCCTTCGCCGCGGCGGATCGTCTTGCCGTCATAGAGCGCTGCGAGATCGGCCTGCTTGCTGCAATCGCCGGAATGAAACGTGAGCGCCGATCGCGACGCATCCGGCACCCAGATCTCGAAGCGCCGGGCGATCGGCGTCGCCTGGGCGGACAGGAACGTCATCACCCAGGTCTCGTCGCCGGTGGTGTAGGGAATGCCGACGCCGCAGTTGATGCCGATCTCGGAGGCGTCCTCCCAACGCAGAAAGCCCTTGGCGTTGTGCAGGTCCTTGATGATCAAGGGCATGCCGGCCTTCCAGGTCCGGCCGGGCAGGCCGAAGCCGCGTGGAAATTTGGTGTGGCGCGAGTTGAACTCGAACATGTCGGCGGTGCCGTAATAGCCGTCGACCAGTCCCATCTCGTGCGACTTGTCGGGATCGTTGTGCCAGAGCTCGATCGCCCCGACATGCTTGGCATCGTCGCCGCAGAACAGCACCATCACGGCCATCAGGAATTCGCCGGCGAACACCGGCAGCGCGACGCCGCAGGTCAGCCCGGCCTCGACCGCCTCGTCGGTGCGCTTGAAATAGGAGTTGGCGAATTTGGTCAGGATCACCGGATGGCCGCTCGCCCAGGCCTTGCCCGGCAGTCCCTCGTCATAGGCGAACAGCGCGTTCTCGCTGACCGCACGGAATTCCTCGAACTCCGCGCTGCACAGGCTGCCGCCGAATTCCAGCCGCGTCCGTGTCCGGTCCGGCACCCACAATTCAACCACGCGAATGAAAGTCTTCATCGCTCACGCCTCGCGTCTCGCCGTGCCCAGCATCGGCGATTTAGCGACGAAACGTGCGCTCAAATTGCGGGCAGGCCGCGCCCAAACTTGATGCGAAAATCCGGATCGCCATTGGCGTGCGCGGGCCTTCGATGTCAGTATGCGGAAAAGAACGAAGGCAACCAGATAATGAACAAACGCAACATCCGTATCGCCGTCCTGCACTTCTCGCACGAGACCGTTACCTTCCTGCCGAACGAAACGACGCTAGAGGATTTCATCTATCCGGGTTCGCCGGCCAGCGGTGAGGACCTGCTGCGCTTTGACCCGAAGGGCTACATGGGCGGCTTCGTGCAGGCGGCGCGCGAATTCGCCGAGGTGGAACTGGTCGGGATCGAATCGCCGCTGTGGCCGAAGACCGGGATCGGATCGGGCTGGGTGACCGAGGACGCCTACCACACCTTCACCGGCAAGATGATCGCGGGCCTGAAGGAGCAGGGGCCGTTCGACGGCGTCTATCTCTGCCTGCATGGCGCCATGGCGGCGCACGGCGTGCTGCGGCCGGAAGCCGATCTGGCGCGGCGGGTGCGCAAGGTGGTCGGACGATCGGCCTTCATCGCCGCCACCTTCGACCTCCATGGCAATGAGGACGAGGCATTCCTCGCACAGGCCGACATGGGCTTCGCGGTCAAGTATTTTCCGCACTATGACATGCACCTGCAGGGCGAGCGCGCCGCGCGCACGCTGGTGCGGGCGATCCGCGGCGACTACAAGCCGGCGCATGTCACGATCAAGGTGCCGGTGATCTCGCCGACGGTCCTGCAATGGACCGGCGCCTCGCCCTGGATGGATCTCGTGCAGCGCGCGCTGGTCTGGGAGGCGCGCGAGGTCGACGTCTACGTCAACATTTTCTTTGGTTTCCCCTTCGCCGACGTCCCCGATGTCGGCATGACCGTGCAGGTGTTGACCAACGACAATCCAAAGCTGGCCGAGCAGGTGGCGCGCGATCTCGCCGGCACGATCTGGCGGCAGCGTGAGGCGCTGCTGAAGTCCACCAGGATCCACCGGATTGCCGACGGTGTGCGGCTGGCGAAGCAGGCGGTCGCGGATGGCCGGACGCCGGTCGTGCTGGCCGATCACAGCGACCGCTCAGGCTCGGCGACCTGGATCCTGCGCGAGATCATCGCGCAGGACGTGGGCAATGCGCTGATTGCCACGATTGCGGACGCCAGGACGACCGCCGCCTTGCAGGCCGCGGGTGCCAAGGCGGGCGATGCCTTTGATATGGAGATCGGCGGCCGCGTCGACGACTCCGCCGGCGAGGCGGTGCGCATCCAGGGTACCATCCTGACCGCGGTCGAGGGCTATGGCCAGTTCTGGGTCTGCATCGGCTTCGGCCGCAACAACGTGCTGATCCTATCCACTTATCTGGTGCAGATGATGGAGCCGTTCTCGCTGAAAGCGCTCGGGCTCGACATCGGCAAGTTCGACGTGATGGCGATCAAATCGCGCGTCCACTTCCGCAGGGGCTTTGACGACAACGGGTTTGCCAAAACCATCCTGCTGGTCGAGCCGGACCAGCCGTTCCTCGGCACGACGCGGCTCGACGGACTGCCGTACAAGAACGTCGATCTCGCAAAATTCTATCCCTATGGAAACCCGACCTTCTCGGCGTGATCTATTTTCGATGCCGGCTGCCGAGCGCAATCGCGGCGGTTTCGGGATTGCGGATGCGTTCGGCCAGCATGGCAATGCGATCGCCGCCCCAAAACAGCTCGCCGTTGAACACCATGGTCGGCACGCCGAACACGCCGAGCGTCTCGGCTTCGTCGATGATGCGATCATGCTCGGCGCGCGCGGGGCCGGCGACATAGGCTCCGAAGTCTGCGGCAGAGCCGCCGACCTCGGCGATCACGGCAGAGATGGCCGCGAGATCGTCGACCTCCAGTTCGTGACTCCAGAAACGCCTGAACACGGTCTTGTGATAGGGGCGGAACAGCCCGTGGCGCTGGGCAAACAGCATCCCGGCACTGGCGTAGAACGCGTCGTAGATCCGCCGCGGGCCCTTCATGACGAGGCCCTGCGCATTGGCGAAGCGGCGGGCGTCCATATAGAGGTAGCGGACCTTGCGCCAGAAATGCGGCGTGCGCGCTTCGACTGTTCCCATGAATTCCGGGATGCGCAGCGTGTAGGGCAGCCATTCCAGCTCGACGCCGTATCTGTCCTCGAGCTCGAACAGCCTGTCGTCAGCGACAAAGGCGTACGGACTCTTGTAGTCGGTGTAGATCCGGACCCGCGGCTTCTCCATGACGATTCCCCCGTATCTGCGCGCGATTGTTCACGACGCCTGCCGCCGACGCAATCCGGCGCGTGGTCTCGGTTACGTCGAGATGTGTTCGGGATGTTTGGCGCAAACGAATGGGCCCCGGTGCAGCTATGGCATCGCGGGGCCCTGAATCTTCGTTTTAGCGAAGGGGTTCTGGTAGAGACCAGTGAACTTTCACGATCGAAACAGCGCGTGGCCTTTGCGCTCCGATCCTGCGGATATATTCAGATTGTTGTCGGCGCATCGCGGCTAGCAGCTGCTGTTCGCTCAACCTGCGCCGTTGCCTTGCCGCTGAGCAAGGCCGCTGGCTTGTGCCGGTGGCGTCATGCTCCTCTCCAAGAGTGGGCCGACGGACCTCTGTCCGCTTCGACTGCCTGCCGTTCGACTACATCATCGAACACCAATTCCCGCGCGGTGTGGAGCTGTTCGCTCCTGTACCCCAACAGGTGCAGCATGCGAAATGCTGCGGCAGATATCGGCGGCTGTCAAGCTGATGCGGGCCGGAAATTTCTCGCAAAGTTCCCGTCATTTCCGGGTTTGGCGATATCGGCTGAGATCGGGATCGTGGGTCATTTTCCAGTAATCCACGAAGCGCCATGGCATCGCCGAGAACACGCGTCCGCGGCTGTTGCGGTAGTAGGTGGTCATGCCCGGATGCGTCCAGATCAGCTGCTCGTGCTCGGCATCGACGTCGCGAATGTATCGGTCGTGTGCTTCGGGGCGCACGTCGATCGCGGCGATGTCGTTCTCGATCATCTCGACCAGGCAGGCCGAGATGTAGCGGCTCTGGCATTCCGACTGGAAGATCACGCTGCCGCCATGCGCAGGGCCCGAGTTCGGGCCGAGCATCAGGAAGAGATTCGGGAAGTCGGGCACGGTGAGGCCGAGATACGCAGTCGGGTTGTCGTGCGACCAGGCCTGCTTCAGGGTCTTGCCGTCGCGTCCGGTGATGTTGAGGCGCGCCGCCATCTCCGACACCTTGAAGCCGGTGGAGATCACGATGATGTCGTGCGTACGCGGCTTGCCGTCGGCGGTGACGATGCCATCAGCCGTGAAGCGATCGATCTTGTCGGTGACGAGCTCGACATTCGGTTTGGTCAGCGTCCTGAACCAGTTGTTGTCGAGCAGGATGCGCTTGCCATAGGGCGGATAGGACGGCACGCATTTGTCGATCAGGTCGGGACGGTCCTTCAACTCGGACAGGATGAATGCGGTCAGCTCCTCGCGGTGCCGGTCGTTGCCCTTGTTGACGGCGCGGTCCGGATGCGGCCAGGCCGGGTCCTTGCGCAGGAAGGGCAGCAGGCCGTCGCCGTAGCGCCAGAACATGTTGAAGCGATACCACTGCACATAAAACGGCAGATGCGCGAGCAGCCATTGCGCGCCCTCGGTGATCGGATCGGAATAGCCCTTCACCGGCCGCGCCCATTGCGCGGTGCGCTGGTAGACGGTGACGGAGGCGACGCGATCGGCGATCGACGGCACGAGCTGCATTGCGGTTGCGCCGGTGCCGATCACGGCGACATGCTTGCCGTCGAGCTTGATATCGTCGGACCAGCGCGCGGAGTGAATTTTCAATCCCTTGAAGCTCTCGTCTCCCTCGAAGCGGGCAGGCGAGGGGTCGTTGAGCTGGCCGATCGCGCTGACCAGCGCGGTCGACTCGAAGGTCTCGTCGCCATCAGCCGTTCTGAGCGTCGAGATCCAGCGGCGCTTGGCTTCATCCCAATGCGAGGCGACGAGCTCGGTCTTGAGGCGAACGTTCCTGCGGATGTCGTACTCGCGGACGACCTTGAGCAGGTAGTCCAGCAGCTCCTGGCGCTGCGCGAAATAACGCGTCCAGGGATTGCGGGCGCCGAAGGAGAAGGAATAGGAGTGGTTCGGCGTATCGACGCCGCAGCCGGGATAGCGGTTGACGTACCAGGTGCCGCCGATCTCGGCTTCCTTCTCGACGATGGTGTAGGGGATGCCGAGGCGACCGAGCGCGACGCCGAGCGCGATGGCACAGACGCCGGCGCCGACGATCAGGACGTGCTGCGCGGCGAGCGTCTCGTCGGACGGGCGCGTGCGCCAGCTGATGTCACGGGGCACAAAACCCATCTCCTCGCGCATCAGCGGCGCATATTCCGGTGTGACGTTCTCGCCGAGTGTGGCGCGCATCATCCGCAGCATCAACTCGTCGCCGGGATCGGTGATGACGGGCGTCGGCGTGCCGTCGGCAAACAGATTCAGGACCGCCGCGCGAATCTCGTCCTGGATTTCCCTGGGCACACCGGCATCGGGATCGGGGATCAGGCGAACGTCGCGCTTCGGCTTGTACGGCGGCTCCAGCCACTTCTCATCGCCGGTCATGTGGAACAGGACCATCAGCAGCACGCGGATGTCGCCCTCGGCGATCGCCGACGCCAAATCGAGGGTCTTGCGCGGGAGCTCGATATTCATGTCACGTCCTCAGCTCGCCGGCGCGTCGGGCAGGCCGCCATAGGCGGCCCAGGTGGTGCCGACGATGTAGCCGGCATCGACGGGCAGGTTGATGCCGGTCACGCCGCTGCTCAGCGGCGACAGCAGCCAGGCGATCGCCTGCGCCACCTCCATCGGCTCGACCAGGCGGTTCATCGCGGTCGGACGGCAGAGCAGATCCTTGTTCAGTGCACCCGAGGCAATGCCGGCTTCGAGCGCCACCGTGCGTGTGAAGCCGGGCGACACGGCGTTGACCCGCACGCCGCTGCGGCCCCATTCGGCCGCGAGCGTCTGGGTGATCTGGATGACGCCGGCCTTCGCAGCCGTATAGGCGTGGATCGGGCCCGACGTCATGCCGGCGACGGAGGCGACATTGACGATCGCCCCTAACCGGCGCTTTGCCATCCGTACACCGACGCTGCGTGCCACCAGGAAGGTGCCACGCAGGTCGATATTGACCTCGCGGTCCCATTGCTCCATCCGCACCTTCTCCAGCGAATGCATCTTGCCGAACACGCCCGCCGCGTTGACGAGGCCGATGATCGGCCCATGCGCCGCCTCGATATCGGTGACGCCGGACACCACGGCGTCTTCGCTCGCGACATCGAATGGCGCGGGCCACAGGATGGTGTCGGTGCCGGGAATTGGCTCCGGCGCGATGTCGACGATCACGACCTGTTGTCCGAGATCGGCAAGCAATGTTGCCGTCGCGGCGCCGATGCCGCGGCTGCCGCCGGTGACGAGGATGATGCCGTCAGCGCTCATGGGGAGATCCTTCGTTGAACAGTCCGCGCGTGAGCAGCTTGCGGTAGGCCGAGATCACGTGCTCCGGGACCGCCGTGACGCCGTCCTTGGAGTAAGAATAGCGGCGGCTGAGATAACTGCGCGCGCCCATCAGCACATGCACGATCGCCTCGAATTCCTCATCGCTGAAATCCTTGATGGCGCCCGCGGTGCGCGCGCGGCGGAGGATGCGGACATAGGCGCTCGAGATGTTGTCGAGATGCTTCTGGTAACCCGCCGGCGCGAAGAATTCGGCCTCGTTGAGGATGCGCAGGAATTCCGGCACCTCGCGGATGAAGTCGAAGAAGGCGCCGAAGCGCTCGATCTCCTGCCGCGCCGCGCTGGCGGTGCCGGTGCGTGCGCGGATGAAGTGGACCATGTCGAGGCCGATCTTCGGCAGCAGCTGGTCGAGCAGCTCCTGCCGGTTCTCGAAATGATTGTAGAAGGTGCCCTGCGCGACGCCGGCAGCCTCGGTGATGCGGGCAACGGAGGCTTCTGCATAGCCATACTTGCCGACCACCTTGGTCGCGGCCTCGAAGATCTTCTGCTTGGTCCAGGCGTTACGCTCGACGCGGTTGAGTTTGGTCACTTTGGCAGATGTCGCTTGGGTCATGTGGTCGTCTCGAGTTCGGCGCGCAGCACGCGCTTGAGCACTTTTCCGGATGGATTGCGGGGCAGGCTGTCGCGGATGATGAGTTGCTTCGGGATCTTGAAGCTGGCGAGCCGTGTGCGGCAGTGGTCGATCAGTGCGGGCAGCGCGAGGCTCGCATGATCAGAGAGCACCACGATCGCCACCGGTGTCTCGCCCCAGCGCGGATCGCGCAGGCCGATCACGGCGACCTCGCGCACCTCAGGCATCTCGTAGATGACGCGTTCGACCTCGGAGGAGGCGATGTTCTCGCCGCCGGAGACGATCATGTCCTTCTTGCGATCGGTGAGATAGAGAAAGCCGTCGTCGTCGAGATAGCCGACATCACCGGTGCGAAACCAGTCGCCGAAGAAGGCGGATGCGGTCTTCTCGGGATCCTTCCAGTAGCCCTGCGTGATCTTGGGTCCACGCAGGCAGATCTCGCCGTTCGTGCCGGCGGGGAGGCGCTTGCCGGCATCGTCGCGGATATCGATCTCGACATGAGCGATGGCACGGCCGGTCGAGCCGATCTTCTCGATCTCGCGACCGGCTTCCATGAAGGTGTCTCCGCCGCAGCTTTCGGTCAGGCCGTAGGCATCGATGTAGCGTGCATTCCTAAAATAATCGGAGAAGGCGCGGATGCGCAGCTCCGGCGTCTTCTCGCCGCCGCCGATCGCCCATTTGAGGCTCGACACATCGTAACTGGTACGATTGGGGCAGGTGAGGAGAGCGGTTGTCATCACAGGCGCGAACCAGGCCGCGTTCAGTTTCTCGCGCTCAATCGCGGCCAGCGCAGGCTCGGGCTCGAAATTGCGATGGATGCAGAGCAGGCCGCCATGCCAGAGCACCGCAATGCCGGGCAGGTCGAGCGCGCCGACATGATAGAGTGGGCCGACGACCAGCAGCCGTGTGTCGGCGTTGAGCCCGAGCACCAGCGTCTGATCGGCCGACTTCCAGTACATGTTCTCGTAAGTCAGCATCACGCCCTTGGGGCGATCGGTCGTGCCCGACGTGTACATCAGCCGCATCAGGTCGCGCGGTTGGCGCACATGCATTGGTGCGGGTGCGATGTCGGGCGCGAGCGCGGTGACGCTCGCTTGCGCGCGTTCATCGAGCAGCACCACCGGCGCGTTGCCGGCGGCGATCGCGGCGAGCTCTTCATCGGCGATCAGGAGCCGCGCGCCGGAATTGCTGACGATGTAGCCGACCTCATCGGCCGAGAGGCGATAGTTGATCGGCAGGAACACCGCGCCGACATGGCTCGCTGCAAACACCAGTTCGAGGAAGGCCGTGCTGTTCTTCATCAAGATGGCGACGACGTCGCCTGGCCCGATGCCGCGCGTGGTGAGCCAGCCGCCGACCTGCCGGATCCGCAGGTCGAAGGCCGCGTAGGAGATGTCTTCCCCGCGATACTTCAGCGCACAGCGGTCCGGCGTCCGCCGGGCATGAAACGCGATGAAGCTGGAAAGATTGATCATTTCGCCGCTCGCCGCGCCGGTTCGCCGACGTCGCGCCCTCCTTGATGAATTCTGACTCGTAATTCATCTTTGGCTTGACGTCACCCCCCTTGCTCTGAAAACATTGTGGGCATGGAGACGGAACGATCTCCGGCAGGGAGTTGGCGGTGCCAACCCGAAAAGGGAGGGGAGAATGAAGAGAACCCGCACAACGGGCGTCAGCCGCCGCTCGACTCTCGCGCTGATGGGCGCCGGTGCCGCGACTATTGCGATGCCGTGGGTGGCGCGTGCGCAGGCCAAGACCATCAAGATCGGCATGCCGACGATTCTGTCGGGACGTGTGGCACAGCTCGGCACGTCCTCGCGCAATGCGGTGATGCTGGAGGTCGAGAAGGTCAACGCCGCCGGCGGTCTCGCCGGCCGGCAGATCGAGATGGTGATCCGCGACTCCAAAGGCCAGCCGCAGGAGGCCGCCCGCATCTCCCGCGAACTCGTCAATACCGATGGCTGCGAGCTCCTGATCGATGCCGAAGCTTCATCCGGTGCGTTCGCCGTGCATGAAGTCGCGCGCGACCTCGGCGTGTTCTGCATTCACACCAATTCCGAAACGTCGTCGCTGACCGCCGATCCGAAGCAGCATATCCCGAACGCCTTCCGCACCGCGCGGCAGGGCGTGCACGACTCGATCGTCGGCGGCAGCTATGCGGCCGGGATCGCCAAGGCCAAGGGCCTGAAGAAATGGGCGACGTGCTCGCCTGACTACGCCTACGGCCGCGACACCACCGGCGAGTTCACGTTGTATCTGAAGCGCTTCGCGCCCGATGTCGAGATCATCAGCGATTCCTGGCCAAAGCTGTTTCAGCCCGACTATACCGAGGTGGTGACCAAGATCCTGCAGGCCAAGCCGCAGGCGCTCTATTCATGCCTGTGGGGCGGCGACCTTACTTCCTATATCGACCAGGCCAACATCTACGCGCTGTTCACCCAGATGGAGGTGTTCGCGGTCAACATGGCCGACTACACCGCGCTGACGGTGGTGAAGAACCTGCCGAAGGGCATCCACTCCGGCAACCGCTACATCAAGACCTATCCGGGGACGCCGGAGAATGCCGCCTGGGGCGATGCCTACAAGGCGAAGTACAATGAATATCCGACCAACTGGTCGTGGGAGAATGCAACCGCGATCATGCTGATCGCCGAAGCGTCGAAGAAAGCCAATTCCGCCGACGGCAAGAAGATCGCCGAAGTGCTGCGCGGGCTCACGATCAAATGCCCGTTCGGGGCCGATGGCACGGTGACCATGCGCGGCGAGGACCAGACGCTGATCGGCTATGCCATCGGCTGGGGCACCACGATCCCGCAGGAGCCCTACGTGCCCGAGGTCAAGGCCGGCGACTGGAAAACCATCCTCGAGCTCGAAGCCGAGTGGAAGAAGAGCAAGGGCTATACGTGATCTCGCTCGCGAAGCGGAGGCGGCTGACGCGGCCTCCGCCTGTCACTGAACGTCCGTCGCGCGCGCAATCGCTGCGGCCCGCTGCAATGAAAGTGCTCCCGTGGATCTCGACGCGCTCGCCGGCTGTCTCGCCAGTCCCGCCTGCTTGGTGACGCAAACCACCAGCGGCCTCATCATCGGCATGCTGCTGTTCCTCGTTGCCGTCGGGCTGACGCTGATCTTCGGCGTGCTCAAGGTGGTCAATTTCAGCCACGGCGCCTTCTACATGTTCGGCGCCTATTTCGCGATGACGGCCTATCAGTTCACCGGCAGCTTTGCGCTGGCGATGCTGTGCGGCGCGGCCGGCACCGCGATCCTCGGCCTGATCTTCGAGCGCGTGTTCATGAGCCGCGTCTACGGCGCCGACGTGCTGATGCAGTTGCTGGTCTGCTACGCCTTCGTGCTGATCTTCGATGACGTCGTGCGGATGATCTGGGGTCCGGAATTCAAGTCGATGGGCATGCCCAGCGCGTTTCAGGTGCCGCCGCTGTTCATCGTCGGCGGCGTGGTGCCGCCTTATTACCTGCTGCTGATCGGCGTCGCGCTCGCGGCTGCCGTGGTGCTCGGCCTTGGTCTCGCGCGCTCGCGGATCGGCAAGGTGATCCGCGCGGCCGCGCATAATCCGGGCATGGTTTCGGCGCTCGGCATCAACACCGGCCTGATCTATGGTGGCGTGTTCGCGCTCGGCGGCATGCTGGCGGGGCTTGCGGGGGCGCTGGCGGCCCCCGTGCGCTCGCTGACGCCGGGCATGGGGTTCTCGGTGCTGATCGAATCCTTCATCGTCACCGTGATCGGCGGCATGGGCTCGATCCTCGGCGCGCTGATCGGGGCGCTCTTGATCGGCTTGATCCGATCCTTCGGCTCGCTCGGCTTCCCGCTGTTCACCGAAGGCTTGATGTATCTCTTCATGGTGATCGTGCTGGTGTCGCGGCCGACCGGCCTGTTCGGCAAGGAGGTCGCATGACCGAATTGCAGGCCGGAGAGGGCGCGCAGGCGGTCGGCATCGCGCGGCCCCGGGCGAGGCCACGGCGCAACCGTGATGTCTTGATCGCGCTTATCGCCTTTATCGTGCTCGCGGCGCTGCCGATGATCTTCAGCAGCAAGTTGCTGCTCGACTTCGTGATCCGCTGCGCAGCCTACGGCTTGTTCGCGACGTCGTTGAACCTGCTGGTCGGTTACACCGGCCTGATCTCCTTCGGCCATGGCATGTTCTTCGGTCTCGGCGCCTACGGCTTTGGCCTGATGATGCAGAAGACCGGCGTGCCCGTCCCGGTGGCCTTCGTCGCGACGCTTGCGATCACGTTCGTGGTCGCCGCTGTGATCGGCGCGATCTGCGTGCGGCTGAAGGAGATCTACTTCGCCTTCGTCACGCTGGCGTTCCAGATGCTGATCCACTCGACCATCCTGTCCTGGGTCTCGCTGACCGGCGGCGATCAGGGCCTGCGCGGCGGCATTCCGCGGCCGCCGTTCCTCGGCATCGATCTGTCGAACCATCACCATCTCTACATCGCGGCCTGCGCACTCCTGGTGCTCGGCCTGTTGCTGATGCGCCAGATCGCGCAGTCGCCGTTCGGCTACACCTTGCGCATGATCCGCGACAACGCGACACGGGCGAGCTTTGTCGGCATCGACGTCTGGCGCGCCAAGCTGACGATCTTCGTGCTGGCGGCGCTGTTCGCGTCGACCGGCGGCATCATCATGGCGCTGTTCGTCTCCGGCGCGTATCCCGAATTCGCCTACTGGACGATCTCGGGCGAGGGCATCTTCATCAACATGCTCGGCGGCGTGACGACGTTCCTCGGGCCGATGGTCGGCACCGTGCTGCTGTTGATCCTCAACGACACCGTGACCCGCCTGACCGAATATCACGGCATCGTGCTCGGCATCGTGATCCTGTTTTTTGCGATCGGTCTGCGCAAGGGGCTGATGGATTTCGTCGTCGAATGGGCTGCGCAACGGCGTGGCAAGGCCGAGGAGCGCGCGCCATGAGCAAGGGACGGATCAGCGTCGTCACCGGGGGCGCCAGTGGCATTGGCGCGGCCTGTGTGCGTGAATTGGCGGCTGCAGGCGATCAAATCGTAATCGTCGATCGCGACCTGGCAAAGGCGCAGGGCGTTGCCGCGGAGTTCGGCGGCAGGGCTTACGCGGTCGATGTCGGCGACGAGAAAGACGTCGAGGCTTGCGCTGCGACCATCGAGCGCGAATGCGGCCCGGTCGATGTTCTCGTCAACAGCGCCGGGATCATCCAGGTGCCGCTTCGGCCGCATGATCTGCAGATGACGGCATGGGATGACGTGGTACGTGTCGACCAGCGCGGCACCTACGTCGCCTGTGTGGCCTTCGCAAAGCGCATGATCGCGCGCAAGCACGGCAGCATCGTCAATATCGCGTCCATCGCCGGCATGCGCTCGATGCCGCTGCACGCTTATGCGCCAGCCAAGGCGGCGGTGATCGCGATCACCGAGTGCCTGGCCGCCGAGTGGGGGCCGTCGGGCATTCGCGTCAATGCGGTGTCGCCCGGCTACACGCTGACGCCAGCATTGAAGAACGCCATCGACAAGGGCGAGCGTGATGTCTCCGCCCTCACAGCCAACGCCGCGTTGCGCCGCCTGGTCGATCCTGCCGAGATCGGCCGTGTCGTCGCGTTCCTCGCCTCCGACGCTGCGTCTGCGATGACCGGCGCCAATATCCCGGTGGATTGTGGCTGGCTCGTCGGCACCTCCTGGAGCACCTATGGCGGATTGCGGGAGGCGAACGGCTAGCCATGCTGGAGATCCGCGGGCTTTCAAAATCATTCGGCGGAGTCAAGGCGACGGACAACGTCTCGCTCGACTTCGCCGACGGCTCGCTCACCGCCGTGATCGGCCCGAACGGTGCGGGCAAGAGCACGTTCTTCAATTTGATCACCGGTGCGTTGAGGCCTGATGCCGGGCAGGTCCTGCTCAACGGCATCGACATGGCCGGCAAGACCCCGCCGGAAATCGTGCGTCATGGCATCGGCCGCGCGTTTCAGGTCGCGAGTATCTTCCCGTCGCTGACGGTGGAGGAGACGATGCTGGCGGCGGTCTGCGCCGACCAGCGCCGCGCCGGCGTGCTGCACCGGCGCTTTCCGCTTCCCGAGACGCGCGACCGGGCCGAGCATGCGATGGAGTTGCTGGGGCTTGTCAATAAGCGTGGCCGCACTGCGGCGACGTTGTCGCACGGTGACCAGAAGCTGCTCGACATTGCACTGGCGCTGGTGCTCGATCCCAAGGTGCTGCTGCTGGACGAGCCGACCGCGGGCATGGGCACCGAAGAGCGCTGGCGCATGATCGACAAGGTGCGCGAGCTCTGGGAGCGCGAGAAGATCACCGTCGTGTTCATCGAGCACGACATGGACATCGTGTTCAAGATCGCGCCCGAAATCGTCGTGCTCTGCTACGGCCGTATCCTGGCGACGGGAACGCCCGACGCCATCCGCAGGAACGACGCCGTGATCGAGGCCTATCTCGGCAGCGAGGACCATGCAGGAGCTGTGGCATGAGCGCGCTGCCGGTGGTGCAGGTCGAGGACCTCGACGTCTACTATGGCACCAGCCAGATCCTGTTCGGTGTCGGCCTCTCGGTGCGGCAGGGCGAGACCATGGCGCTGCTCGGCCGCAATGGCGCCGGCAAGTCGACCACCATGAAGGCGATCATGGGGCTGGCGCCGGCGCGGCGCGGCAAGGTCACGCTGCGCGGGACCGTCGTCTCGGGCATGAAGCCGCATCATATCGCTCGCGCCGGACTCGGCTTCGTGCCGGAAGACCGGCAGATATTCCCCGAGCATACCGTGGAGGACAATCTCGTTATCGGCCAGAAGAAGGGGCCTGATGGCGAGGATGAGTGGTCGATCCGCCGCGTCTACGACGTGTTTCCGTTGCTGGAGCCGCTGCGCTACCGGATCGCCGGCCGGCTGTCCGGCGGCGAGCAGCAGATGCTGGCAATCGCGCGCACGCTGATGGGCAACCCGGCGCTGCTGCTGCTGGACGAGCCGAGCGAGGGGCTGGCACCGATCATCGTGCAGCGGATCGGCGAGTTGCTGCGCCAGCTCCGCAGCACCGGTGCCACGGTGCTGATCGCCGAGCAGAACATGCATTTTTGCCTGGGCCTTGCGAGCCACGCGACGGTTATCGACAAGGGCCAGATCGTCTACACATCCTCCATCGAAGAGCTGAAGGCCAACGACAATATCCGGCAGCGCTATCTGGCGCTGTAGCTCTTCGGAAGGGAGGAACGATGGCGGGCAAACTGACGCCGACGCATGAGGCGCCGTATCGGGGCTTGCGGGTGCTGGATTTCGGGCAGGGGATCGCCTCGCCCTATTGCGCGATGCTGCTCGGCGTGTACGGCGCCGATGTCATCAAGGTCGAGCCGCCCGAGGGCGACTGGTCGCGCTTTCTCGGCACCACCTATGGCAATCACACCACGCTGTCGGCGGTCTACAACCGCGGCAAGCGCAGCCTGAGCCTCGACATGAAGCACAAGGACGGCATCGCGATCGCACAGCGGCTGGCGAAGGAGGCCGACGTGCTGATCGAGGGCTTTCGGCCCGGCGTCGCGGCGCGGCTTGGCCTCGGCTACGACAGCCTCTCCCAGGAGAATCCCGGCCTGATCTATCTGTCAGTCAGCGGCTTTGGGCAGAGCGGACCTTATGCGAAGCGGCCTGGCTCGGATTCGGTCGCACAAGCCTTTACCGGACTGGTCTCGGTCAACCTCGGCGCCGACGGTGTGCCGCACCGGGTCGGGACCACGATCTCGGATGTCGTCACCGGCGTCTATGCCTTCCAGGCGATCGCGACGACGCTGTTCGCGCGCGCCACCGTCGGCACCGGCCGCTGGATTGACGTCAATCTCTGCCAGTCGACCTCGGCCTTGCTCGGCCACAAGGTGGCCGAGTTCATCCTCGAAGGTGGCGCG
This sequence comes from Bradyrhizobium jicamae, assembly GCF_018130695.1. Classification (GTDB taxonomy): domain Bacteria; phylum Pseudomonadota; class Alphaproteobacteria; order Rhizobiales; family Xanthobacteraceae; genus Bradyrhizobium; species Bradyrhizobium jicamae_B. The sequence goes on from NZ_JAFCJX010000014.1 coordinate 183,162, forward strand.
CCACGCGCGCTCAACGTGCCGGCCGGCACCTACCAGACCCAGGATGGCTGGATGATGGTGACGCTGGTCAACGAACCGCAATACAAGCGGCTCTGCGCCGCGATTGGACGCGAGGATCTCGCCACCGATCCGCGCTTCGCTGATTTCACAAGCCGAGCCGACACAGCCGACGCGCTGATCCCGCAATTGCGCGAGGTGTTCCTGACGCAGCAGACGGAGGCTTGGCTGACGCGTCTGCACGCTGCCGACGTGATCGCCGAACGCATCCTCAATCCCGGTGAGTGGCTGCGCAACGCGCATGTCGAGGCGACCAGGGCCGCGGTGTGCCAGGACACGCCGGGTGTCGGCGCGGTCTACGCGCCGCGCACGCCGGGCATCGCGAGCCTGTCCGAGGATAATCTGTGTCCAGCACCCGATGTGGGGCAGGATAGTTATGCCGTGCTGATGGAGGCTGGGTTCGAACGATCGGCGATCGACGAGCTCGTTGCTTCAGGTGCGGTTCGTCAAAAGGGAGCCCAGGCATGAGTGCCGATCTCGTCCGTTATTCGGTTTCAAATCATGTCGCCGAGATCATGCTCGATCGCGGACCGGTCAATGCGCTCAGCATGGACCTGATTGACGCGTTGCTCGCCGCGCTGGCCAAGGCGAGGGACGATCAAGCCGTCCGCGCCGTCGTTGTCGGCAGTGCCCACAAGGTGTTTTGCGCCGGGCTCGATCTCGACATTGTCAGGGGCAAGCCGGGGATCGAGACCAAGAAATTCCTTGAGCGACTGTATTTCGCATTGAACGATATACAGTACCGGATGGGCAAGCCGACGATTGCGGCCGTGGATGGCGCGGTGCGGGCCGGCGGTATGACGATCGCAATCGCCTGCGACATGATCATCGCCGGCGACGCCTGCACCTTTGGCTACCCCGAGATCGACGTCGGCCTGATCCCGGCGATTCATTTCGTGCAGCTGCCGCGGCTGGTCGGCAAGCATCAGGCGTTCGGGCCCTTGTTCCTCGGTGAGCCTTTTGATGCGGCGACGGCGTTCCGCATGGGGCTCTTGAGCGAAGTCGTGCCCAAGGGCACCGCGCTCGATCGCGCCCGCGAGATCGCCGGCAAGCTCGCGGTGAAATCGCCGATCGTGATGAAGATCGGCCGCGACGCCTTCATGCGCGCGGTTGATGCCGATTTCCGCCGCGCGGTCGAAAATGCCGCCGAGAGCTTTGCGCTGGTGGCGACGACGGAGGATTGCCAGGAAGGACTCAATGCGTTCGTCGAGAAGCGGGCGCCGAACTACAAGGGACGGTAACGGTCAGGCAGGGCGGTATGCATTGCCGGCGAATTGACTCCGTCGGCGGATGAGCGGCAAATGCCTCAAACAGAGATAGATGAGAGGAAACCACCATGGCTGACGCGCTGATCATCGATGCATGCAGGACGCCGCGCGGTATCGGCAAGGCCGGCAAGGGTGCGCTGTCCGGAATTCATCCACAGCAGCTTGGCGCCACCGTGTTGCGCGCTTTGGCCGATCGCACCGGCATCAAGACCGCCGATGTCGACGACATCATCTGGGGCACCAGCTCGCAGCGCGGTCCACAAAGCGGCGATCTCGGGCGGATGTCGGCGCTTGATGCGGGCTACGACGTGAAAGCGAGCGGCGTCACGCTGGACCGGTTCTGCGGCTCGGGCATCACCAGCGTGAATATGGCGGCCGCTGCCATCATGTCCGGCTCGGAGGATCTGGTGATCGCCGGCGGCACCGAGATGATGTCGATGGAAGGACGCCGCGGCGAGGGGCCGTTCATGATGGACGCCGGCAATCTGCGCCTGCGCGCGCGGCATCCGCAGTCGCATCAGGGCGTCTGCGCCGATGCGGTCGCCACGCTGGAAGGGATCTCGCGGCAGGGCGTCGACGAGCTCGGCCTGGAAAGCCAGAAGCGCGCGGCGGCCGCAATCAAGGGTGGTCATTTCGACAAGAGCCTGGTGCCGGTCCATCGCGAGGACGGTTCGCTCGCGCTCGACCGCGAGGAGTATCCGCGGCCGCAGACCACGCTGGAAGGGCTTGCGGCGCTGAAGCCCGCGTTTCCCGCGATCGCCGATTACGCACTCGACGACAAGGGTACGACCTATCGCCAGCTGATCCTGGATAAATATCCTGATCTCGACATCAACTTTGTCCACCACGCGGGAAATTCGTCGGGCGTGGTCGATGGCTCGGCGGCGATCCTGCTTGCATCGCCGGACTACGCCAGGAAGCACGGCCTGAAGCCGCGCGCCCGTGTGGTGGCGATGGCCAATATGGGGGATTCGCCGACGCTGATGCTGAACGCGCCGGTGCCGGCCGCGCGCAAGGTGCTGGCCAAGGCCGGGCTGACGCTCGACGACATCGACCTGTTCGAAATCAACGAGGCCTTTGCCGTCGTCGCGGAAAAGTTCATCCGCGACCTCAAGCTCGACCGCGACAAGGTCAACGTCAATGGCGGCTCGATCGCGCTTGGTCACCCGATCGGCGCGACCGGTTCGATCCTGATCGGAACGGTGCTTGACGAGCTGGAGCGGCGCGATCTCAAGCGCGGCCTGGTGACGATGTGTGCGGCCGGCGGCATGGCGCCGGCGATCATCATCGAGCGCGTCTGAAGATCAGGCGGCCGGAAATTCAAGCTCGAAGGTCACGCCGGCGTCTGATGGCCGCAGATGGATCGATCCGCCATGGCTGATCATGATGGCCTGGACGATCGCGAGCCCCATGCCGGTGCCGCCGGTGTCGCGACGCGTGGTGAAGAAGGCATCGAAGATCCGGTCGCGATTGGGCTCCGAGATCGGATCGCCGTCATTGCTCACGGTCATCCTCACGATACTGCGATCGTCGATCGCCTCGATGCGCACATTCCTGGCGTTGTGGCGGATCGCATTCTCGGTGAGGTGCACCAGCACGATCTGGGCCTTCTCGCCGGACATGGCGATAGAACGGTCGAGACAGCCGATGGCGATGATCGCCCGGCCTGGAAAGCGCGCCATCAAGCCGTTGACGACCGCGCCAAGCTGGATCCGCTCGTTCTGGGGGACGCTCTCGGCGCGCGCCAACTCGCGCAACCGGTGGCCCATCGCCTCCAGCCGCTCGGCGTCGCCGAGAATGTTCGAGACGAACGTCTTTTGCTCGGTTCGCGTGAGCGTGTCCGACTTGCTCTGCAGCGAATCGAGCAGCAGCTCGGCAGCGCCCTTGATCGATGTCAGGGGCGATTTCAATTCGTGGGTCAGGTGGGCCGAGAACGTTGCGATGTAGTCGGAGCGGCGCGAGAGCTGCTGCGCCATGCCGAGAAAACTGTCCGACAGCTGCGCGAGCTCGCGCGTGCCGTAATGCTGCAGCGGCCGAAACGCATCGCGATCGCCGCGGCCGATCCGCGTCGCGCGGTCGACCAGCTCGCGCATCGGCCGCGTCACGGTGCGGGAGAAGATCAATCCGATCGCGATGGTCGCGAGCACGACGGTCAAGGCCGCCAGGATGAACTTGCCGCGCTCCAGATAGATGTGCTCGAAGATGTTGCTTGGCGTTCGCGAAGTGTAGATCACGCCGGCCACGCGATTGTTGACGATGACGGGCATCGCGGAAAAGACGTGAACGCCGACGCCGCGGCTGATCGAATAGATCGGAGGTGGCGGCTTGTCGGGAACGCGGATGCGCAGGGCGGCGCTGTACTGCCCCTTTAACGCGGCCGCGACCTCTTCAATATGGGCGAGCGACTGCCCGACCTCCTGGCGCCCGGCGATCACGGTGCCGTTCGGATCCAGGATGCGAAAGCCTGCCAGCGTCACTTTTTGCGTCTCGCGGATGATCGGCATCAAGCGCGCGCCGATCTCTAGATAGGCCGGGTCCGCTGGCTTTGTTGCCGGCAATGCGTCGGGCCGGCGGCGCAGCAAATCGTTGCCGGCGAGATCGAGGGTCGGTCGGATGGGGGTGAGTTCGCCGGGATCAGGCACGGCTTGCGGTGGCAACTCGACCCCTAGGGGAATGCCGCGGTCGAGCCGTGCTTGCACCTCCTGAGCACAGATGGCCGCAAGCACGCGGCTTTGCGCGATCAGCTCGGCCTGGGTCTGGTGGATCAGCTGGTTGTCGTAGAGGCGGAACAGGAACAGCCCGACCAGCGGGAGCGTTGCCACGGTCGCGAGCACGACAAAGACGACGAGGCCGAGCGAAGGCCGCCACTTTTCGCGCGCGCGGAACAGCGTCATGCCTGCAGCTCGCACCGGCCGAGCTTGAAGCCGACGCCATGGACGGTCTCGATGACATTGTCGCAATTCACCGCTGCGAGCTTGGCTCTGATGTTGCGGATATGGCTGTCGATGGTGCGGTCCGAGACCTGGATGTTGAGCTGATAGGCCGCGCTCATGATCTGCTCGCGGCTGAACACCGACGCCGGGCGGGTCAGGAAGGCGCGGAGGATGCCAAACTCGATCGCGGTCAACCGAAGCGGATGGCCGGCGAAGGTTGCCACATGCTGCTCAGGATCGACGGATAGATTGCCCTGCGTGAGCGCGGCAGTCGCCTGTGTCCCATTGCTGCCCCGCGCACTCATCCGGCGCAGGATGACATTGACCCGCGCGACGAGTTCGCGCGGGCTAAATGGCTTGGTGACGTAATCGTCGCCGCCGATCTCGAGGCCGAGGATTCGGTCGATCTCGTCGTCGCGTGCGGAGAGGAAAAGGATCGGCACGTCGGACGACTTGCGGATCTCGCGGCAGACATCGAGCCCGTCGAACTCGGGCATGCCGATGTCGAGCACGATCAGGTCCGGCCGGTCGCTGGCAAAGCGCGTCAGCGCCTCCTTGCCGTCGCGCGCCTCGGTGACGCTCATGCCGGCCTTCTTCAGCGCGACGCGGATGACCTCGCGGATGTGGAGGTCGTCGTCGACGATGAGGATGCGGTGGGTCAAAAGGTCTCTCCGAATCGAAGGTCGTCAACCTGCCGCCGGGCCGGGCTGATCGGCAGCCAGATAACGCTGCAGTCGCCAGGAACGAAAACTCCAGCCGCGCCAGGACGTCGCCTGCTGGCGTTGCTGTTCTACAAGCCAATTGCGGTGCAAGACAAGGCGAGGATGGACGGAGCCGAGCTTGACCGCCTTGTCGATCGCCGGCAGGGCTTCCGGGCCGAGCTGCATGAGATAGTCGATATCGAGTTGTACGCCCTTGCCGGCCACCTCGCTGCTGTGGGCGACGTTGTAGTCGGCGACGAAGGCGGCGAAATTGACCAGCGAGCAGGTGTAGAGGACCGCAGTGAGTGCGAGCAGATTGGCGCAGACGAGCCAATGGTTCGATCGCTGCAGCGCGATCCGCGCGAGAATCAGGGCGAGGCCGACGGCCACCAGCAGCATCCAGACGAAAGCCGCGATGCGCCAGTATGTGAGCAGGTAGGTCTGCACATAGAGGTCAAGGCGCAGCATGGAGGAAATCACGAGCAGGATGTTCTGGCCGACCCAGAGATAGACCAGCGGCCGGATCATCCGCGCGTGCTCGGCGGGACCAGCGGGCCGCATCGCGACCAGGACGAAGCCGGCGGCCAGCAGGGCCGTCACGATCAGCGGATAGGCGCCGCGATGGGCGTAGGACGCAAAGGTGATGTCTGATGGCAGCGCTCCGTTACCCCAGAGATAGATCATGTCGAGGATCGTCTGGACCGCGAACAGCAGGTTGAACAGGACCAGCGAGCGCAGGATGGTCGGGGCACCGAAGAGATCGATGAGTTCGGACGGCCGAGTTGGGAGGGCCTCCCTGACTTCAGCCGGCTTGCTCGCGATCGCAGCCTTCTGCTGCCACCGCGCCTGGATGAAGGGCCAGATCAGCGCCAGCGCCGCCGTCCAGAACAAGGTCCGGCCCAGGCTGAGATAGGACGAGGGATCGCCGGGGTTCAACTGAGTGATCCACTTCGCGATCAGCGGATTGGCGGCTGCGAACAGGAATACGAAGATGCATCCGAACAGGAGGGGCACGAACCACAGTGCGAAGCCTCTGGTGAGGGCAGGCAGATTGAAGGCACGGATAAGGTCCGCGAAGAATCGGAACGGGCCGACCAGATAGAGGTCGAACAGAGCGGCTGCACCGGCCGCGAGGCCGTCAAGATGTCGGTTCGTCGTCAGCACCAGCGCTGAACCGAGTGTCAGCATCACAAACGCCAGGGACAGCGCATTGATGTCTTCCAGGCTGGGGATCAGTCCGAGCATGACGAGGGCGACCGCGATCAGCAGTCGCTTGTGATCGAGTGTTCCTCGATTTGCGCAGAACGAGGTGCAGGCCAGGACAAGCGCGAACAGTGCGGCCGAAATGCCGACGCGCTGATCGTAGAAGAGCCAGTCGGCGAATCCCGCGAGGACAAGCGTCGCGATCGCTTTCGCCGGCGGAATAGGCGCGGGAGATACGCCGGCATCGGTTTCTCGTGAAGCAAGGCTCGTCATCGTGTTCTCTGTCATTGTTCAAATCCATCCTGTCGATGGTGTCACCGGCCGGCTCTTGTTGGAGACGCCCTGACGGTCGCTGCCTGAAACGCCGTGCAGTTTGATTGCTGCTTGTGCAGATAGCGGGAGCGGGCTCTGCAGGAATTCAGGATTCTTATGCAGAGTATGTGCAGGAGTTGTTATTCGTTCGCCTGCGCGCAAGTCGTTTGATAGATGCGGTCACATCGCACTCCTGCGCACAATCGTTGCCTCAGATGTCATTGAGCAAACGCGTCGGCATCGTCCTGCTCTGGCTTGCCGCGCCGGTCCTGATCTTCGTTGGTGTCAAGAATAACGATCCGTATCTGGTTCACCTCCGGGGCGCCGGGAATATCCTGATGACGATCGCCGGTGTTGCGATCGTCCTCCTGCTGGTCAGGCGCGGCTATTGGCGGAGATGGGGCGGGCGGCTCCTCATCGTGTTGTGGGGCCTAGCGCCGCTGATGCTTGCGAATGCGCATCTCACCTTCGAGATCAGGAAGCGTCAGGTCCTGCAAACCGAGTCGGTGCAGGCCCGCCAGCTCGGTCAGCATTTCGCCGTGGGCTATTCGTCATTCGACGATGTTGCGGCGCTGTCCGAGAGAGGCTTGATCTCCGGCATCTACGTCACCGGCCGCAATCTTCGCGGCAGCAAGACGGCCGAGACGCTCAAGGCGGAGATCGCAGCACTGCAGAACAAGCGTCGGTCCGTGGGATTGCCGCCCTTGATGGTCGCGACCGACCAGGAGGGCGGGATCGTCTCGCATCTGTCGCCGGCGTTGACGAGAATTCCCGCGCTCGCCACGCTGACTGAGCTGCCGCCGGCCGAGCGGAAAGCCAAGGCTGAATCATTCGGGCGGACCCACGGACAGGAGCTTGCCGAGATCGGCGTGAACCTGAATTTCGCGCCCGTGCTCGATCTGCGGCCGGAAGCAAAGCGCAACCGGTTTGACTTCAATACCTTGATCGGACAGCGCGCGATCTCGGACGACCCGGCGAAGGTCAGCGAGATTGCCGAGGCCTATATCCACGGGCTCGAGGCGTCCGGCGTCAACGGGACGGTCAAGCATTTCCCCGGTCTTGGCCGCGTCCGTGCCGACACCCATCATTTCACCGCGAAGCTGGCAACGCCGATCGATCAACTCGAGGCGACCGATTGGCGTCCATTCCGCGAGGTGCTGGCGCGGACCAACGCGCGGCTCATGGTGGGTCATGTGGCGCTGACGGCGATCGATCCGGATCGTCCGGCGTCACATTCCAAAGCCGTCATTGACGGGATTATCAGGAAGACCTGGGGCTATCAGGGGATCGTCATCACCGACGATTTCGTGATGGGTGCGATCTACCAGGGCGATGTCTGCACGTCGGTCGTGGAGGCGCTGAATGCTGGCGCCGACCTCGTGCTGGTGGCCTATGATGGTGCGCAGTTCTACCGCATCTTCGCCTGCGCGGCCGCAGCCGCAAAGCAGGGGCAGCTTGATCAGACCATGCTCGATGACAGCGCGGCGCGGCTGCGACGCGCATTTGCCGTCGATTAATCGGCGGCGAAGCAGAGTGGAATCAGGATCGCACGCCGATCGCGGTCTTGTAGTCCTGATGCTTGGACCACGACACGTAATAGGCGACGCCGGTCATGGCGACGATGCCGGCGATGCTGACGAGGACCTGCCGCGTCAGTGAATTCGGTCCGGTGATCAGGATGAAATGTGCGGCGAACGACAGGAACACGCCCGCGCAGAACACCGCCAGCCACTCCTCTCCGCATTTGACGAGCGGCTGCAGCGCGCGCGAGCACAGGCCCTTCCAATCGCGCGGCACGACCAGGGTGAACAGGAAGGTCAGCGCCAGGAAGTGCAGGATGCGGTAGGGCGCGACATTCTCCTTGTCGTTCGGCAGGAAGGTGTTGAGCACCGTGTCCGGGATCAGCTCGGCGAGCGCGGGCAGCCGGGGACTGGCCGTCAGCACGAGCGCGAACAGCAGGTAGGCCAGCGCCGCGGCGCGGAGCGCGGCGATGCCCTGCATCCAGCGGATGACGCGCGAATAGCGTTTGCTGACCAGTGAAAACCAGCCGCCGAGCACGAACAGCAGCTGCCAGCAGAACGGATTGAAGTACCAGCGGCCGTCCGGATAGGCGGCCAGGTTCCAGTCGAGGATGCGTGCGGCGACGTAGAGCGCGATCGAGGCTGCCAAGGTCAGGTTCGGCCAGCGCAACAGGCCGAACAGCGTGAATGGCAGGAAGGCCATCAGGGCGATGAAGAGCTGCAGGACGTCGAGATTGAGCGGCTTGGCCTGCATGAACAGCCCATAGATGATCGTCCGGATCGGATGGTCGATGAAGCCCGTGATGTTGAATTCGCCGATGATCTCGGGAGCCGCGGTCTGCGCCGCGACATAGCCGATCAGGTCGACATAGATCACGAACAACACGATGTAGGCCGCGTAGAGCTGCCAGACGCGCTTGAAGATGCGGGTTGCAGCCACGACATATCCGCGCTCGACGGCGATCCGGGCATAGATGATGGCTGCGGCATAGCCGCCGACGAAGACGAACAGATCGGTCGCGCCGCTGAAGCCGAAATTGCGCAGGGTCAGTGCGCTGACCGCGTTGTGGGGAATGTGGTCCAGGAAAAGAAACCAGTTCGCGATGCCAAGCAGCAGGGCGATCCTGAGATCGCCATCGCGTGCCGCGATCTCGGCCTTGATCGTTGGATTCATCAAAAGCTTTTTTGTTTGCCCGGATAACGATCCGCGAATCTAGCGCAACCGTCCGCTCACTCAGAATAGACTTTGCGTGAGGTACAGGTAGTCCGCCATCGAGCCAATGAAAGCCCGGATCACGGTTTCGCAACGTAATCGTGATCGCCGGCGCCGTCAGACGGGCTCGTGTTTCCGCAGGTCGTGGAGATGATCGAACGTATTGGCCTGCAGGTCGGCGCCGGTCAGGCCGACGTCGGGAAGGGCTGCTTCCGCGAGGACGTCATCCGTGACGTCCTCGACCGCGCTATCCCTGATCTCGTGGATGAAGTTGATATTGGTGTATTCCCCCGAGGCAACCCGCGCGACGACATCGCGGCGGGTCATCTCGGGATCGACGATCGCCTCACGGCCGCGCCGGCCATAGTCGATCATGACGACAAAATACTGCATGCCGGAAGCGAGGGCTCCGCTGACGATTGATTTGCAGTATTGCTGAAAAGAAGAAAAATGTCAAGGCCGAATGTGAAAAATTCGGCCCCGACACCGATTCGCCGCCCGGCGCGGGCATGAGCCGTCGCCCCGGGCGGTAGGCCTTATTTCCCTTTGGCCTTGCGAGCCCGGGCGGCCGTCTTGCCGCGCATCCGATTGATCTGCCCCCGGGGCAGCGTCAGGCAGATCTCGCCGATCCATTCCAGCTTCACCCCGTTGATCGGCTTGGCGTTGAAGCTCTTGAGATTGACCTGGCTTGCCGAACTGCCGCGCTCGATGGTCTTGAGATAGCGCTCGCCGCTCTTCAGGCGGACGACGGCCTCCTCGCCGTAATAGCTCGACAGGGGGTGGCGCTGCTCGCGGTAGACCACGATCACGTCGCCGTTCTCGTACTTCGGCAGCATCGAATCGCCGGAAACCTCGAAGGCGATGGTTTCTTCCGAGAGCGGGAAGGGCAGCTCGATCTCGCCGAGACCGTCCGGCGGGACCTGCTCGAAATCCGGCTCGATCGAGGCGCCGGCGCCGACCCGGCCCATGATCGGCACCATGTTCAGCTCGAGATATTCCACGATCGGGGCGATCTCCGAGGCCTTGATCAGCCTGATCCCGGACAGGATCTCCGATACCGCGCCCGGCCGCACGCCCATGGCTTCCGCCAGGCCTCCCTTTGACTTGCCCGTACGATCCAATGCGGCCACGACCATTTTGACGTCCAACATAGTGCACCTCTGTTCCGAATCCCGGAAGGATATATAGCGTTACGATATTCGGAAAACAAGCTTGACTTTTCCTTCGGAATATCCTAACGTATGTGCAAGCGTCCGGACGCGACAGACAACAAGCAGGAATGATGTATGGAAACGGCAAACTGGCCGCCCGAGCATTCGGCGGCCCTGCGGGATTTGCGTGCCCGTGGAATGTCTTACGCGGATATCACCAGGACGATCAACGCCCGGTTCAAGACCAGCTATAGCCGCAACGCCACGCTTGGCCGCGCCCAGCGTCTGGGGCTGGGAGCGCCCATCGAGGGCGGGCCAGCGCGCGGGGAGCGGGTTCCGGAGCTACCAAAGGTACGATCAGGCCCGAATCGACCACCGGAGGTCGAGGCGGCGGCGCGGGCCAATCTGTTTCAGGTTCCGAAGCCGTTCGTTTCAAACAAGAAAGCGCCTCCGCTGCGCTGCGTCGAGATCACGCCGCGCCATTGCGCGGTGACCGAGCTCGAGGCCGAGAATTGCCGGTATCCGTATGGCGGCGACGCCGAAGGCGAGCCGATCACCTTTTGCGGCCATCCCCGGCGACCGGGCTCGAGCTACTGCACCCCGCATTTTCATCTCAGCAGGGATCCCGAGGCCTCATTGCAGCCGGTCCTGACCGCCGCCTGGCTCGAGTTGATCACCCGCTGAGCGCCGGGCGGTCCGCATTCCTTCTCCACGACCTCATCTGCCGCGGGAGCGCCTGGCTCCCGCGATGTCTTTCCTATTCCATGGAGCCCAATTCATGCCCCGAGCCAAACGCCGAAAGCCGCATCATCCCCTTCACGATCGCAGGGCGCAGGATGTGCCGTTCAATGCCGAGGTCGCCTCGGTTGAGGTCGACGATCCCCTGGCGCTGGAGCCGGGCGACAAGATTGTCGCGCTGCGCTCAATTCGCAACGATCCGCTGGCCCGCTTGCATACGCATCACCAGATCGACGATGCCCAGTTCCGGGGCGGCCGGGCCTTCCAGAACGACTGGGAGAAGGCCGAACGCGGTCCGCGGGCGGTCGATCCGACCCGGGAATATGTCGATGGCGGCCAGCGCCGCGAACCGATCACCGAGGGCCAGCGCCGCGCGGTGCTGCGGCTCAACCGCATCGAGCGTGAGCTCGGCGCCGACGGCTCGGCACTGGTGCATGACGTGCTGATCCTGGGCATGACCATGGAGCAGGTCGGACAGCGGCGCGGTCTCCTGACCCAGCGCTGGCGCGATTATCTGGCGCGGCGCCTGCAGGAGTGCCTCGACCGGCTGGCGCTGGTGTACGGATTTGCCACGCCCCATCCGGTTCCGGTCAAGGAGATCGTTCGCTGACGGCGAGACCGGTCGCCGCGCGGCCGATCAAGTCAGGCCGGCGCGGCGAAAGCCTTCCAGATAATGCTCGCGGTCGGCATCGAGCTTCCACGGTAGTTGCGTCGCGATCCAGCTCAGCGAGATGCTGGGCTGGGTTCGCCGCAGTTCCTGCAGCGCGGCCTTCGCCATCTCCGTCTCGCCGCTCATGCCGGCGGCCACCGTCAACACCCGATAGGCGCCGCTGAGATCGCCGCGCTGGCGGATCGCCTCGCGCGACAGCCGGATCGCCTCGGCGTAGTTCCTGCCGACGAATTGTGCGTAGGCTGCAACGCCATAGTAGATCGCCGAGGAGGGGTCGCGCGGGCTCAGGCGGATCGCGCGTTGCGTCGCCTCATAGGCGTCCTGCCAGCGGCCGGCATAGCACAGCGCCAGACCATAATAGCCCTGCGCGAGCGAGAAGTTCGGGTTGAGCTGCAGCGCCTGCTCGAATTGCGACAGCGAATCATCGAGCCGGCGCGTCGAGAAGCAGACGCTGCCGAGCGCATTGTGCGCCCAGGCGTCCTCGCTGTCGGCGGCGATCGCCGCAAGCGCGGCGCGCTCGGCAGCCGGGGCTACCGCGCGGATGTCGGCCCAGCCGAGATGGACGCCGAACATGTGGTTGGTGGCGAGTAGCGAGAGCGCCTGGCAATAGTTCGGGTCGATCGAGATCGCCTTCTCCAGCAGCGCCTGTGCCAGGATGTTGTCCGGCCGCGTCACCCGCCAATGATGCGACAGTGCGCGCATGGTGAGGTCCCATGCGTCGACATTGCTCGGCGGCTTGCGGCGGCTGCGGAAATTCTCGGCCGCATAGATCTGCGGCTCGATGGCAGCAACGATGGCGTCGGTGATCTCGTCCTGCACTGCGAAGACGTCGATCAGATCGCGGTCGTAGTGCTCGGCCCAGATATGACCGCCGGATGCGGTGTCGTTGAGCTGGGCGGTGATCCGGACGCGGTCGCCGCTCTTGCGCACGCTGCCTTCGAGCACGTAGCGCACGCCGAGCTCGGCGGCGACCTGCTTCATCAGCACCGCGCGACCCTTGTAGGTAAAGGACGAGTTCCGCGCGATCACGAAGAACCATCGCAGCTTCGACAGCGCGGTGATGATGTCCTCGCTGATTCCGTCGGAAAAATACTCCTGCTCAGGCTCGCCGCTCATGTTGTCGAACGGCAGCACCGCGATCGCCGGGCGGTCCGGCAACGCAAGCGGTGGCCGTGCCGGTTCGACATTGGCGAGAACGACGGTCGCAGGGACAGCGTCCGCCGCCGGCTCATCGACCTCGCCGATGAAGCGAACGCCCTTGCGCGGAATGGTCCGGATCAGCCGCTGCTCCTTGCCGCTGTCGCCGACTGCGTTGCGGGCGGCGTTGATGCGGCTGTCGAGCGTCGAATCCGAGACGATGCGGCCGCCCCAGACCAGCGTAATGAGATCGTCGCGGCTGACCACACGATCGCGGTTCTGCAGCAGATGAACCAGCAGGTCGAACACTTGCGGCTGCATGGCGACCATCTCGCCGCCGCGACGCAGCTCCCGAAGATCGGTGTCGAGGAGGTGGTTGTTGAAGCTGAATTTCACGTGTGCCGCCGTGTCTCAAGAAACAATCAAGTGCATCTCATGGTGAGGTCAAGCGCAGGGCAAAGCCTTGCGGCAGCGTTTCAGGCAATTTGCAAAAATCAAAGTTGTGATCCCATTACCGTTACCGGAGTCAATTTTATGGCCGAAACCCACGTCATTGGCCCCGCCACGACGGGACGTCGAACGCTAAGATTCATCGCATTCGTCTACGGCGCTGTGGCCTACCTCACATTCCTCGTCACGATCCTGTATGCGATCGGCTTCGTCATGGGCCTCGTCGTGCCCAAGGCCATCGATACCGGCTCGGAGACCCGGGTGATTTCCGCGCTGCTGACCAATCTCGTGCTGCTCTCGCTGTTCGCGGTCCAGCACAGCGTAATGGCCCGCAAATCGTTTAAACAACGCTGGACGCGATTCATTCCCCAGCCGGTCGAACGAAGCACCTACGTCCTGTTCTCGAGTCTCGCTCTGCTGCTGCTGTTCTGGCAATGGCGGCCGATGCCCGCCATCGTCTGGCACATCGCGCAACCGGAGCTGGCCGCTGTCGTTACCGGCCTGTCGCTGCTCGGCTGGGTCATTGTCTTCACCAGCACCTATCTGATCAATCATTTCGAATTGTTCGGATTGCATCAGGTGACCAGCAATCTTGTCGGTCGTGAAGTGCCTGCGCCGAGATTCCGCACGCCACTCTACTACAATTTCGTGCGGCATCCGATCTATCTCGGCTTCATCATCGCGTTCTGGGCCGCGCCGACCATGAGCGTCGGGCACCTGTTGTTCGCGGCGGTGACGACCGCATACATCTTCGTCGGCATCTGGCTGGAAGAGCGCGATCTCGTCGATCTCTTTGGTGACCAGTATCGCGACTATGCGCGGCGCGTGTCGATGTTGGTGCCGTGGCGAAAATCAGCCTGACTTGGGTCCTTGATCAATCCCTGGAGAATGAACTGATGAAGCATGCTGGAAGCTGTTTTTGCGGTGCCGTGGAACTGCAGGTCACCGGTGCACCCGAGGCGATGGGATACTGCCATTGCCGGTCCTGCCGCTCCTGGTCGGGCGGGCCGGTCAATGCGTTCAGCCTCTGGAAGCCGGAGGCTGTCGAGATCACCGCAGGGGCGCAGTACGTCGCGACCTTTGAGAAGACGCCGCTCAGCCAGCGCAAATACTGCGCCAAATGCGGTGGTCATCTCATGACCAACCATCCGCCGCTCGGGCTGATCGACGTGTTCACGGCGACGATCCCGACGCTTGCTTTCGCTCCCGGTGTCCATGTGAATTATGCCGAGACCGTGCTGCCGATGCGCGACGGGTTGCCGAAGCTGAAGGATTTTCCGGCCGAGTTCGGCGGCTCCGGCGAGATGGTCGCCGAGTAGCAAGCCCCTCAATACGCAGGAACGACGCGGCGGCGCGTGCCCGCGGCGCAACCGATCCGTCCTTGCCGTCCGATCCCTGTCCCCGGGTTCGGGCGGCCATTTGCCGTGCGCGTTGCGCTGCCGAGAGCCATGTTGGGCTGTTATCCCGCCCTGCAAAATCGAGATTTGGCGCTGGCGGCCGGCTTCCGTTAAAAGGCAATAGGCGATGCCGCGATCAGCAGAATTTCGCCTGACAAAATAAATAACAAGAGGAATCGCCCAATCATGACTGCCAGACCAGATTTGCCGGAACGCGCACCGCGCGGTGCGGTCGTTCCGACGGCCCTTGATGGTCTGCTTGTGGTCGATTTCACCCGCGTCGTCGCCGGACCCGCCTGTACCCAGACCCTGGCCGATTTCGGCGCCGAGGTGATCAAGATCGAGAATCCCGATGGCGGCGACGATACGCGCCACTATGAGCACGCCGAAATCGGCGGCGAGAGCGCGGCCTATCTCAGCCTCAATCGCAACAAGCGCGGCATCGTGCTCGATTTCAACAATCCCGCCGCGCTCGACGTAGCACGCGCGCTGATTGCCAGGGCCGACGTGGTCGTGGAGAACTTTTCCGGCGGGGTGATGAAGAAGTTCGGGCTCGACTACGCTTCCGTCGTGCCGACCAATCCGCGGCTGATCTATTGCTCGATCTCCGCTTACGGCCGCAAGGGTGAGTTTGCGCTGCGCCCGGGGTTTGATCCAATCACGCAAGCCGAAAGCGGCTTCATGTCACTGAACGGTTTTCCGGATAGCGAGCCGGTGCGGACCGGACCGCCGATCGTCGATATGGCGACCGGGATGTCGGCCTGCAACGCCATCCTGCTCGCCCTGATCGCCCGTGACCGGCTGGGCCGCGGTCAGCAGGTCGAGGTTGCGCTGATCGATACTGCGGTCTCGATGACCGGCTTCTACGGAATGGCCTATCTGGTCAGTGGCAACAATCCGGGCCGCTTCGGCAACTCGCCGAATGGTTCGCCGACCGTCGGTGTCTATCGGGCATCCGACGGGCCGCTCTACATGGCCTGCGCCAATGATCGCCTGTATCGCCGGCTGGTCACCGACGTGCTCGAGCGACCCGACCTCGTCACCGATCCCGAGTTCGCCCATCGCAAGGCGCGCACCGCGAACAAGGAGAAGCTTCGCGCCATCATCGCCAGCGTATTCGCGACCGATACGCTGGAGAACTGGATGGCCAAGATGAAGAAGGCCAACATTCCGGTTGGTTATCTGCGCACGGTTGAGCAGGGCTTCAATGCGCCCGAAGTGCGCGACCGCGATCGCCTGAGCCGAATCCCGCATCCTACCGCAGGCACGGTTCCCAATATCGAAACGCCGGTCAGCATGAGCCTGACGCCGGCGATCGATCCCGTCGCGGCGCCGCTGCTTGGCCAGCACACCAAGGATGTGCTGCGCACGACGCTCGGCTACGACGATCGCAAGATCGCGGTCCTCGCAGCAGCGGGCGCGTTCGGCAAGAGCGAGACCGCAGGTTAGCACGCAGCAAGGTCGGCAACTCGCGACAACGTGATCCGTTGCGGTCGCGGGAACTCGCACCGCTGCAGGGCGAGCGGATCATCTCCCGCTCGCCGCATCCGCCTGCGTTGGACGATCAATTCCAACCGGATGGACGGGCGCCAATCGGCGCCACGGCCAAAGATGGGGCCGTTTCGGCCCTTCAGTTCGGCTTGCTGCGCAGGTTGTTCCTTGGCATACTTTCAACTTCTTCGGGTTCCGCTCGATCGATCTCGAGGCGTGCCATCCGAAGAATCAAGGTCGCTGTCGTCAGGCCAAGGCTCTCGGCCTCCCGGGCTGCGGTATCGACCTTCTGGGCCAAGCCTTCACGTTTGACTGGGTATGCCATTCGTAATCCTCACTAAGGTGCGAGATGAAAAATCCCACTTGGGTTGCAGAGCTACAGAAGAAACTCGGAGCTCCATCGAGCGAAACAATTGAAAGCCTGCGACTGCTGAAGGCCTTCATTCGGCTTGCGCCCGACCAGCGCGGCGAAGTTGTCGATCTGGTCGAGCGTTTGGCGGTGATCCCGCCGGTAAATCCTCCATTGTCCTGAGCGTACTGACCTTCACTGACGTTCAGATGTTGAGCGGCTTGGCCGGAGGCTGCGTCGCGATCGCATAGACTGCGCCGCCTTCGAGTGCTTCCGATTGATGCCGCGTGCCGGCGGGCAGCAGAATGGTGTCGCCGGCGCTGACGACGCGCTCGCCCCCATCCCACCAGAAGTTGAGCCTGCCGCTGATGATCATCAGGATCTCGTCCACGGGGTGGGTGTGAAACGCATGCACCTTGCCGGCGGCATCGTGCTGCAGCTCGATGGATCCCTGCGCGGGAAGCAGATTCAGGATCGCCGGATCGACTGCGAAATCGGTTCGGGTGCCTGCGATGATACGCGTCATGCTGCCTGCTCCTTGTTCGCGATGGGCGCCGTCTTGTTCTGCGCGAGCTTGGCGAAGGGACATCCGCCGCCGCTCGAATTGTCGTCGTGCAGGAAGTACTGCAGGTATTCGCGCCCGTCGCTCGCGCCGTAGCGGCCAAGCATCGGCGAAGGGCTCGCGCTGTCGTAGGGGATCAGCCGTTTGCGCACCTCGGCGAAGGCGGCGTTGGCTGCCTTTTCGGTGCCGAGGATCTTCTCGAACACCCAGCGCGGCTGGAAGGTCAGCATGAAGGCGCTCGAGCGGCGGCTTTGCCGCATCACATGGGCCGGCGTCGTGCATACGACGAAGATCGGCTCGCCCGCGAAGGAGAACTCCCACATCGGATGGTCGATCTGCTCGGGAATCTCGGCCGGCCACGGGCTCTTGTCGAGCCGTGCGAGCTGGTCGAGCGTCAGCCACATCTTGCGGTAGTAGGCATCGAGCGTCTGCACCGGACGCGGGCGCGTGAACACGATCAGCGAGGTGTTCGGACCGAACGAGCGCGATTGCGCGACATACTGCGCGAGCTGCTCGCCGAGGATTCCGACGTCATAGGGATCAAGGAAGAGATAGCGGAGCTGATCCTGGCGGTGGCCGGTGACGCCGAAGATGCAGGGAAAGGGCCGTGCCTCGCTGCTCATCTGGGCTTCAAATTCGGAAAACATCACGGCCTGCCAGCTGCTCACCGGATAGGTCGAAGCAACTTCACCTTTTCGTAAAAATAGACGTTCCATAACGGCCCCTTTACCCACAATGTGACTACGCGATTATCAATTTGTTCCTCATCAGCAGCGGTCCGGCGATGCCCGGCAACGACATGAGCAGGAGAATGACGATCAGCATGCCGTAACCGGCATCACCGATCGCAGCCGTGTTGCGCACGGCATCGGTTCCGGAGGCATGACTGACGGATAGCATCGCGTAGCCAATGACGGGCTGCGCGATCCCGGCGAAGATTCCTGCCGCCGTCGTATTCACCGACGCGCCGACGCCGATCAGGTCCGTGGTGTAGAGCTTCTTGACGCATTTCAGCACCAGCGGAACGGTGCCGCCGGCGACGAGGCCAAGCGCCGTGAATACGATCGTCACATAGACGAGGCCGAGCGTGTGGGCGATCGCGGGCAGGAGCATTGCGACCAGGATCATGCGCAGCACACAGATGCGGATCAGCGCGCCATCAAGCGCCGCGGCCGCGCGGTCCGCGACATGGCCGAGGAAAATCGAGCCGATCGCATTGCCGATCATGAAGGCGAGAAGCGGCGTGCCTGCGGCCGTCGGCGAAATGTTGAAGACGTGGGCGACCATCGGGATGCCCCACACGCCCGACAGCGTCGTGACGACTGCGAAATGCGATGCAAATGTCATGGCGCAGCCCCAGTTCGCCACATGCGACAGCGAGTGCCGCGCAGCACGGATGACGCCCGCCAACGTCTTGTTGCTGTGCGACGCCGGATCAGGCTTCAACGCAAGCTTGGCGAAAGCAAGGTTGGCGAGCCCGATGCACGCGATAAGCAGGAAGCAGGCCCGCCAGCCGAAGCCGGTCACCGCGGCTGCAAGCGGGGTGGTCGCGATCACGCCGCCGACATAGCCCGACACCTGCGAGATGCCGGACATGACGCCGAAGCGCTCGTCCGAAAAGCTTTGCGCCACGAGCTTGAGAAGCGCGGTGAACACAAGCGCGTCGCCGCAGGCAACGATGAGGCGGGCGGCGAACACGTCGAGCAGGTTGGGCGCGAGCGCGAATGCGGCACTGCCGAGCGAGGAGGCCATCATGCTGGCCAGCACGACACGCTTGACGCCGTAGCGGTCGACCAGCAGTCCCGCCGGGATCTGCATCAGCGTGTAGCCCCAGAAATAGCTCGAGGCGAGCATCGCGACGCCGGCGGCATCCGTGTCGAAGTCGTGAATGAAGGGCAGGTTCATCGACTGCGGCGACACGCGCTGCAGAAAGGCGATCGCATAGGCTACCGCCACCGTTCCCCACGCCAGATAGGCGCGATCGACCAGTCGCGAGGTGGGGGTGAGTATGGCCTGTTGTCCCGACATCGCCGTCACACCCGCGCGTAACCGACTGAGAACAGCGCGTCGGCGGTATCAGGGATCTTGCGCGACATCGCTGCGTCTACCAGCGATGCCGTGCCGTGATAGGCCTGCCGATGATGCTTGATGTGACCATAGGCGCCGCGCATGATCATATCGGGCAGCTCGAGCGGCTTGCCCGGATAGAGCGAGGCGCACATCTCGACGCAGGCCGCCTGCAGGGCTGGATCCTGGGCGTCGTCGAGCAGCGACGGCGTCACCTTTTCGCAGATCTTGGCATTGGCAGCCCAGACGATGGGATTGCGGGTGCGCCAGCCATAGAGCACGCTGCCGTCACCCTTGTCGGCCGCTCCCGAGCATCTCAGCACTTCCGATGTGAAGAATCCGTAGAGGCCGCGTCCCTGATGGGCGGGCAGTACCTCGGTGCCGCTGCGGTAGATCGCGGGGCCGGCGGTCATCTGCAGCACGCGATAGACCGAGAAGGCCACGAGGCCCGACGCGTCGTAGACCAGGATGAGGCTGTATTTCCGGTCGAAAGGGGAGGACGCGGCCGTCCAGTGCGGCTCGATCGCCTGCCAGTTGACGGCGATAATCCCGTTCATCGCATCCATCACCGGTTGCCGGTCGGCTGCGACAATCTCGGAGGCATCTGGGTAGCTATAAATCGCGTAACCTGACCAGGGCGATTTGATCGCCTGATATTGGCTGCCCAGATTTCGCGACATGGCAGAACTCCAGTATTCCACCACGACCTATACAGGGCGGCCTCTGATGGCCTAAAGGACAATATGCCCTCGAAAACTGCCAAGCCGTCCCGGTTGAAGCCGGCAGAGAAGGCGCCTGCGCGGCGGATCGCGATCGTCGCGTTTCCGGGCGTGACCCTGCTCGACATCTCCGGGCCGGCGCAGGTGTTCGCCGAGCTGGAAGCGATCGAACTGCCGGGGCCGGGTTACGCGCTATCCTATCTGTCGGCTGCCGGCGGGCTGGTGACGACGGATGTCGGCATGATGGTCGATACCGCCTCGATCGACGGCGTGCGACCCGACGAGGTCGATACGCTGGTGATCCCGGGAGGTCCGGGTATCTGGGAGATGCGCAACGACGCCAGGCTGATGAAGTGGATCACGCAGGCGTTGCCGAAGGCGCGCCGCGTGGCCTCCGTCTGCCTCGGCGCCTTCGCGCTGGCCTGGACCGGCGTGCTGGATGGCAAGCGTGCTGCAACGCACTGGCGCTATTGCCCGCGCCTGCAGGACAGTTTTCCGAACATCCGGGTCGAGCCCAATGCGATCTTTGTGAAGGATGGCCGGGTCTGGTCGTCGGCGGGTGTCAGTGCCGGGATCGACCTGGCGCTCGCCATGATCGAGGAGGACTTTGGGCACACCATCGCGCTCGATGTCGCGCGGCGGCTGGTCGTGTTTCTGAAGCGGCCGGGTGGCCAAAGCCAGTTTTCGACGGTGCTTGCCGCGCAGGCCTCCGACGTCGAGGGGCGCTTCAGCGCGCTGCACGCCTGGATCATCGAGAATATCGCAAGCGACCTGAAGGTGGAGACACTGGCTGAAAAAGCCGGGATGACGCCGCGGACCTTTGCCCGCACCTATGTCAGCCGCACCGGGATGACGCCGGCGAGTGGCGTCGAGGCGTTGCGTGTCGAGACTGCGCGCCTCTTGCTCGAAAGCCGCCAGATCGGCGGTGTGGTCGAGGTGGCCAAGCGCGCCGGCTTCGGCGACGATGAGCGGATGCGGCGCGCCTTCCTGCGCCATCTCGGCGTCTCGCCCACGGAGTATCGAAGCCGCTTTTCGGGGCGATAGGATTCCCGCAGCACGGTTCGTCCGTCGATCCATCCCGTCAGCGAATGGCTGGCGGTCGCGCTATCCGCTCAAAGCGGTAGCCTTTTCGGTTTTCCTGCGGCTAATGTGCCGCCGAACCGGGAGAGAAACACCATGAATGACGGGACCCCAACGCGGGCGGAACGCAACGTCGAGCTCGGCGCGAGCGGCGAAGAATACCAGAACCTGCACGAGTTTATCCGCAAGGCGCGCGCCAAGCTGAACCAGAACGCCTGGGACTATATCGTCGGTGCGGCGGAGACCGAGACCACGATGCGCCGCAACCGGATGGCGCTGGACGAGATCGCGTTCCGGCCGCGCGTGCTGCGTAACGTGGCCGAGGTGGATCCTTCCGCGAACGTGTTCGGTCGCAAGCTGCGGCTGCCGGTGATGATCGCACCGGTCGGTGCGCTCGAGATCTTCGATCCCGATTCCGGAGCGGCCGTTGCGCGCGGGGCCGGGACGTTCGGTGCGGCGCACATGCTGAGCTCGGTGTCCGAGCCCGGATTGGAGGCCGTCGCCAAGGCTGCGCCGGATGCGCTGCGCATCTACCAGCTCTACGTGCGCGGCGACGACGCTTTCGTCGAGGACGTGGTCAGCCGGACCATCTCGAACGGCTATGCCGCGTTCTGCATGACCGTCGATACCGCCCACTACAGCCGGCGCGAACGCGACATCGCCAAGCGTTATGTGCGCGAAAGCCGCATCCGCGCCACCGGCGGTGACTTCCAGAAGGGCCTGGAATGGCGGACGGTGAAGCTGATCAAGGACAAGTTCAAGATACCGCTGATCCTCAAGGGCATCGCCACCGCGGAGGATGCCAAGATCGCGGTCGACCATGGAGTCGACTGGATCTACGTGTCCAACCATGGCGGCCGCCAGCTCGATCACGGGCGCGGTTCAATGCATGTGCTGCCCGAGATCGTGCAGGCCGTCGCGGGGCGGGCCAAGATCATGGTCGACGGCTCGATCTGCCGCGGCACCGACATCGTCAAGGCGATCGTATCGGGTGCCGATCTGGTCGGCATCGGCCGCATGCAGTGCTGGGCGCTGGCGGCGGCGGGCGAGGCGGGCATCGTGCGTATGCTCGAATTGCTCGAGGATGAGGTGATGCGCTGCCTCGGGCTGCTCGGCGTGACCAGCTTTGCCGAATTGGACAAGTCCTATTTGCACCCGGCCATGCCGACCAACCTGCCGAGCGTGTTCAGCGCGTTTCCGCTGGTCGACATCGAGCCCTATCGCTACTGACGGCCCGATCGTCATCCGCGATCGCGCTTCCTCGGGATCGCGGTCGCGGTC
Source organism: Bradyrhizobium jicamae (assembly GCF_018130695.1). Classification (GTDB taxonomy): domain Bacteria; phylum Pseudomonadota; class Alphaproteobacteria; order Rhizobiales; family Xanthobacteraceae; genus Bradyrhizobium; species Bradyrhizobium jicamae_B. The sequence goes on from NZ_JAFCJX010000014.1 coordinate 205,461, forward strand.
TTCGCATTATTTCGCGGCGCCCATAAAGGCGCCGCCGCGAAGACAAAGTCTGATCGAATTGCCGCAATAGTCGATGCGAATGGCAGACGATCGATTCGCTGAATTTTCCTTGGAGAGAGCCATCGGTCTTCGCTGGACGCTGCGGGACATTCAGGCGCGCCGCCTCAAGATGTCGCCGCCCAGCGATGAGGATTTGGGTGTCCTGGCGGAACTCGGCCTGGTCGAGCTGCGCGATGACGGACCCGTCGTCACGCCGCAAGGCGCTGCTGTCTTGAGCAGGTAGGCGAGGGCCAGCTAGCGGGCCTTCAAAAAACTTTCGCCGGAGTCGCAGGGCGTGCAGCGGTAGGTCAGGATGTCATAGACTTGGTCGCGCGGCTCGATCAGGGCGAGCCGCATCTGCGCACCGCACTTCATGCACGGCATTTCGATACTGGTCTGAAAGCGCGTGCAGGTCGGCGTCGGCCGTAACGTATGCAGCATCGAATCCCCATGTGCCCATCGCAGACGCAACGCCACCGGTGTCCGAATCACCCCGCCGCAATGTTGACACGGTTGGAATCGCAGCGGTAGTGGGGTGCGGTCGACTGAAATAGGAACAAAATCCTTGCCAGAGGCCGTGGACGGGACGTTGATTTCTGCGACGAACATCGGCGCGACCGGCGCTGACGCCGTGGCAATCTATGCTAACGTCGGCCGCGTACGTTTCAGGGAGCGACCATGATCGAACCGAAACTTGAAGTGCCCGCCGAGTTGCGTGATCTCGCGGAGAAAACCATCGATCAGGCCGAGAAGGCCTTTGCCATGTTCTTCGACGCGGCCGGCAAGTCGATGACGGCCATGCCGGGCGCCGGAACGGATATTTCGAAGCAGGCGCTGACGTTCACCGAGCAGAACATGAAAGCGGCGTTCGAACACGCCCGCAAGCTCGTTCACGCCACCAATCTGCAGGAGGCGATGCAGATCCAGTCGGATTTCCTGCGCAGCCAGTTCACCACGGCCGGCGAGCATATGCGACAGATCACCGGCAATGTGATGTCCGCAGCGAAGGATGCGACCAAGGGCAAGTTCTAGCGCCGGCGCGCGACCGCTACGCCGAGCAGGAAGGCGACGAACAGGCTCGCCAGCGGCGCTTCGCGGGTGACCGCGCTGACGGTCGCAAGAACGCCGCCCGGCCGGCGCGAGGCGGCGATGGCCTCGCTCAGGCGATCGACGGCGGCCCGAAGCCCATCCGAAACGTCCGAGATCGTGCGCGACACATCGGCTGCCGTGTCGATCGCGCGCTCGCCGAGGCTTGGCTGCAAGGGTGATTCCGGGGTTTCATAACTCATGAGGCGTGCCGCGGCTTGAGCGGGGAACGAAGGCGGCCGTCACCTTTGGCTATCCGCGCGTGCGCGTGTTTTGAACAGCGGGCCCGAAGACCTTTGGCTATCCGCGACAGGCGCCGTTATGAACGGCGGGTGACGGCCACATTCGGGAAATGCGCCGGCAAGAGAATTGTTCCCGTCCTTTCGTCGACTCTTTCGCGCGCCGGAACTGGAAACTTCGGCGCCGGGCGCGACTTGTCGTAACAACGATCATTGCCAAGGGTGGATTCCATGACCGACAGCTCGATCGGGCATCGCAATCGACACGGCGGTACGCCGCTCATCGTCGCTGCTGCCGTTGCCGTGTTCGGCGTGCTGGGCATGCTGATCGTGGATCACGGTCCCTGGAACAAGCCGAAGGCGCAGAACCCCGTCGTCGCCAACTATTCGACGACAGGCGAAGCCGCGCGCGCCGCCGGTGCAAAGGTCACACCCACGGACCCGAAGCCGGAGGTTGAGCCTGAGCCTCCGGGACCGAAGCCGGTCCATCCCGCAAATCCGCCTCCGCAATAGGCGCGCTCACCTCGCGTCGAGCAGCCACGTTCCGGTCTGCCGCATCAGATCGCGCTTGCTCTCGAGCCCGACGGTCCAATTGGCGTGAAACACGAAGGGCTCCAGCCTGCCCTGGAGCGAGGTGGCTGGCTTCGGCTGATCGAGCAGGCTGCGATAGCCGATGCCGTTGACGAACAATCCTTCCGACAACAGATGAACCGACTGCAGCATCATCGGATCGCGCGCGATCATCTCCGTCAGAGTCTGCTGCTCGTCGACCGGAGCTGCATTCGGCGGACGCTTGTCGTAGTCGCGCAGCATTCGTTCGAGCAGTTGCAGCGTGGTCCGCGACGACTTCGCCGACAGGAAGCCCCAGCACAGCACGGGAGGAAAGCGCCGCACTGCTTCGGTCTGGAAGGCGAGCGGAAAGACCTTGCCGATCGCGTCGAGATACCACAAGGGATCGGCGAGCCAGCCGACGTCGAGATCGGCATAGACGACGTGGCGGTACTGGCCGAGCAGCCAGTGAATGAAGCGGACCTTTTCCCAGTTGATCGCGACAAACGGCGCCGTCCCATAGTCCACATACTGATCCGGCATGGTGCGAGGCCCGCCTGCGCTGAACTCGGCGAAGGAGTGCCGGATCGTGCGCGCCTTGAGAATGAGGGGATCGACCGTGGCGGCGGCATTGTCGGGCCGCGCGACATGAACGATGCGGGGATCGATGCCGGCGCGGGCCAATCCCAGCAATGAATTCTCCAGAAAATCCTCGACGCCCCTGGTGGCGACCAGCGCGACAATAACGTGCTCTTTCATCCCGATACCGCATCAGGCGGCGGCCCGGCTGTCCAGTCCCCACGGGCTTGCACTTTGTTCCAATCTCCGTGCAAATCGGCCGCCCCATCCAATCCCCTTGCATAGGCGTTGATGATCCAGGAATCCAGCCAAACCGAGCCGCCTCGCCCCGATCGTATCGTACGCTGCTTCTGGCACGGGCGGTTCTCGCCCTACGAGGCGCTATGCCTGTCGAGCTTCGTGGCGGCCGGCATCACGGTCGAGGTATTTTCCGATGGACCGGTCGAGGGGCTGCCCGCAGGCGCGGTGTTGCGCGACGCACGCGAGATCCTCGACCGCGACGTCGCCTTCTACAGGCACGAATTCGATGGACCGAGCCCGTCGCTGCACTCCAACCATTTCCGCTATGCGCTGCTGGAGCAACTCGGCGGCTGGTGGATCGACACCGATGTGTTGCTGCTGGCGTCGGCGTTGCCGGCACAAGAGGCTTTCATCGCGCGGCAATCCGATCATGAACTGAACGGTGCGGTGATGCGCTTCCCGCCGGCGCATCCGCTGATCGCCGCCGCGCGCCGACAGACCGAGGACAAGCTCGAGGGCGCCACATGGGGCGACGTCGGACCGAAGTTGCTGACGGCACTGCAGCCGATCCATGCGCCGGCGATGCCGATCGCACCGCGTGAGAGCAGCTATGGGATCGGGCCCGACGAGTTTCAAAAGTTCTTGCTGCCGGAGGCGCGCGAGGAGGTCGAGGCGCGCACGGCAGATGCCACCTTCGTGCATCTATGGAACGAGATGTGGCGACGGGCCGGCATTCCGAAGACGATCGCACCGCCGCGAGGGAGCTGGCTTGATGTGATGTTCGAGCGTTCGCATCCCGCGGTGACGTGGGCGGACCGGCTCGATCCCGGGCATGTCGTGCGATGGGCTGCGCTGAGGCGCGACCGCGATCACGCCGGATACTACAACCTCGTCCATGATCGGGAGCTCAAGCGTCTCCAGGCAGAACTCGATGAGCAACGCCGGCGATCGCGGGGTGTATCCCGGTTCATCCGCGGGCTCATGAGGCGGCTTCGCAAAAGCTAGAGGGCGACAAGACGATTTGACACGTCGGGCAAATCAGCGAGACAATACCATGATCACCCCAATCTGACGTGGAGCGGATCAGCGCACGCTGACGAACATGCCCCATGCTCCGGCAAGCCCGGCGAAGACCAGCACCATGAACGGATTGTCGCAGAAGGTGCTGCCATAGGAACAGACCGTCGCGCCGAACGATCCGAGTTCATGATGACCGGCTGCGTAGAACAAGCCCGACAGGGCCGCGAGCACGGCAGCAACGAGGTACATCGATAGCCTCCCGCTTCGATCAAGGGCGAGCAATGCTCGCGCGTTTCGTCGCGATGTCGGTGCTGGTGTCCGCAATCTTCGACGCGTCGGGCAAATCAGCGGCACGCGACATCATCGCCATGGATCATACGATCGTTTGATCGAAAGCCGGCAGCGCAATTTCCGGATCGCGCCAAATTTCGACAAAGTCGGTTTCACTTTGTCGAAGCCGGTGTGTCGCATTTTAGGGATTTTGTTCGTCACGCGGAGAGTTCAACGTGGCACATCTCCGCGGGGAGGTGTCATGATGCTGAAAAGTCGAAGGATTTTCGTTCTGATCGCGTTTTCAGAAATAGCTGTTGACCCGTCGGGCAAATCAGCGCTATAACATCATCATCGCGAAATTCATCAAGCCCGCAGCGGAGCCATCCGCAGCGGGCTTTTGTTTGCCTTTCACCGATTGGACGGCGGCCGCCTCCACGATGCCGCACCTCCGCCCGGGCGTCGAGGCGTGCCGTCGTCCGAACCATGTCGATCCATCATCCTTTGGCCGGTACGCGCGAACGTGCCGGTCCCGTGGCGCGGGTGAAAGCCCGGCGCCGCACGCGGCTCCGGCATCAGGGATAAGGTTCGCGCCCCAAAGATCGCATCGTCGGCGATCTGCCGCACATTTATTCGCGCAGCATGAGGCTGCCATTGGCACATCAACAGAGACCGGCGAGGCCTCGATGACCGCGTATCTGATATCGCTCGCGCTCGGCAGTATGGCCGCGTCCGACCGATCGGGCCGATGCTCAAGGTCGCGGCGAGTTCGGAGGCCATCTGTGCAATTGCCATTCTCCGTTCACGCGAACAACTTCGGCGGGCCACGTAACAAGCTCCGGATCTGACCCGACGCGCCAGTCGACCTTGACCAATAGACGATCGTCGCTGTCCCAGCCCACATACTCCCAAGTCTCATAGTTCGCAGGTCTATAGTGGAAGGCCGGTTCGGTCGAATCTCCGTTCGCCGGCACGATGTCGATGCCGTTGTTTCCATCGCTGGCCATCGGTCCAGAAGACGGACGCGAGCCATTTCCTGTCTGGCGAGTAGCGCGGTGGTGCGACGATCCGTTCCTCCCTTCCGTCTTGCTGTCGGACCAGCAGCCATTCGTCACTTTCGTAATACATCACGTGCACAAGCAGTAACCCATGTTCGGGGAAATAGTCATAGAGCATGTAGCTCTTGCAGCTCTCGTAGGACGCTCCAGCGCATGCTGCCTTGGTCTGATTATCTTTGTAGAGTTTCATTGCGCCGTTAGCCAATTTAAGACGAAGTTCGCCGCCTCGACGAGCCGTCAATGACTTGGTCTTCGCAATGCAGGCCTTTTCGGATGCGCGCGAGTAGGGATCGCTCGCGTAGCTTCCGGTTTTCGCCTTTTCGTCGAGAACGATCGCGGGATGCTGACATTCGCCGTCCTGCGGATACGGCTCAACACAACTGAAACCGGGTGGAACATGTTGCGTTCGCGGAGGTTTCCGCGAAGGCGAGACGTCCTCCTGTCGACAAGATCAGAGCGCCAAAGAGAATTGCTGAAATCGTCGTCGGCGAAACCAACGCGCGAATGGCTAAAGCCGATATCAACTTGCCGTCTCCATCGATGATACATTGATAACGGATACGCTCTGGTATGCTGCCTCATCAATGGCCGGTCGCAGGGGAGAGCTGGACCGCAGCCAACGTCTCGTTTGACGATGTTCCGATTTTGTTCTAAATCAATCATAGATGGTCGCGCAATTCGTGCGCTCTTCTGCCGCGAGCGGTGTTGAGTGCGGTGGCTCGCGTGCAATCGCGTGTTTTCCGCAACTGTGCGCGGAGCGACGCCTAGCAGAGGCAAGCGATCTTCGTCGCGGAGAATCCTGGGATGTCGAGAAAACCCCACCTTCCCATCCTGAACGTTCTCTCGCTGCTTGCACTTGCTTTCATGATCTCCGGGTGTTCAGCATTTTGGTCCGGCCCCTGGCCGCGCGTGACCGTGAATACAGAAGGTTTGGGTGTAAGCCCGCTTGCGAATGCCATTAGCCGTCAGACCGGGACGGGTGTCGACGACTTGAAGAAGGCCGTCGCACAGTTCGTCGTGGAGCAGACGTCGGCCAAAGGCATCTCCCACAACGATGCAGAAGCCCTCGGCATGCAATGCGCCCCGGCACGCAGTAAGGAATGTACTTATTCGGGCGCGTTCTGGATTCGAGACGACCAGCGCTACATCCGGCAGGATTCTCCCTATTACGGCAAGAGAACTATCACACACATAGATGTGCGCTTCTCTTACGCGAGGCCGCATGATGTTGTCGTGCAAGCAAATGAGTCTCTTGTTCCCGATGAATGAGTAGGTGAAGTATGGCAGAAGGCCAATATCGAATCGTCAAGGTGGAGCTTCCTCTTGTCGCTGGATTCGCCGGTCACAATTTTCTTGTGCTGATTGATCCGAATGGGACAGTTGTCGGCGAACTTCATGGTCTGGCGACAGATGCGATGGGAAATTCGAAGCTATCGGAAATTTGCGGTCTGACAGGTTGAAGGGTTACGATAACAGGCATTACTACCAACCCGATTTTGCTCAGGCAGAGGTGGCTTCCGGCGATCAGGCCGGGATCATGAATTTGTGGAATGCCGCCAGAGCTGCCCGCGCCAAAATGGACGCGCGGGATATCCAATATCCCTGGATGGGACTTGGGCAGAACAGCAACTCGTTTTTGAGTACGTTGATCGCGGCCATGGGCTTGACTGAGCCGCCGCTGCCCGGCGGCGCGCCCGTGAAGCCAGGCGCACGAAGCATGTTGCTGGACCCGAAGGACATTGAGGATATCCAGCGTCAGTTCAATATCGGTGCGCCACGGTCTGAGGATACGCCGAACACCGGTTCGCAGCTGGACAATGTCCGTCTACCGAGCCCGCTCGATTCGACGAGACGGCCACCCGGCCCTGTTGGCACGCCAGGCGGCAGAACAGCTTCACCATCGGCCCGCGATCCGCGTTCTCCTCTCGCAGTCCCTGGTACAAGCGGTCCGACGTCGATCGGCGGGCCGAATGGTCCAGCGCCATTGGTGCCTCCTGCGCGCTCGCCGAGCCTTCCGAGTCCCGCGCCAACTGCTGATCCGGGTCTGCCGCAGTTGCGCGTCGCTCCCGAGGAACTCCGGAATTTCAGTCCGCTCGCGTTGCCGAAACTGTCTCGCTCCGATGCTCTCGGCGGGTCAGGCATCGCGTCGGCCGTATCCGGGCCGAAAGCGCTGGCTCCGATAACCCCATCGTTCGGTGCACCAGGCGTGTCGCCGGAAGCGACGTCGCCTGCCGTGCCGGGGGCCGGCCCGATCGGTGTTGGCAACGGGAGCGGCGACTTGATGACTGACGTTGCACTGGCACCGTCCTCGAATCCTGCGCAGGCGCCGGTTCGCATGCTCGTCCGGCTTCCGAGCAGCCCCTCGACTGATCCAAGCGGGTCGCGGGAGGCCGGCGTGGCGCCGGCGGTCAGCCATCGTGCGCGATCGTTTCCACCTGTGCGGTTTCCACTCGAGGCGCTGCTTGCGCCCGACCGCAATCGGGCCCTGGATGAATGGGCCTCGTTCCCGCGGCGGGGCGATCCATCCAAGCGCGATCGGCAGAAGGTCGGCGGATTGCTTGGCATGATCGCGGACTACATGCGCCCCAACGGCTAGACTAATTAGCCTTGCTTGGCGATCGAGCGAGGTTCGGTCCGTTCTGATCGTATTTTCCGAAATGCCGCTTGACCCGTCGGGCAAATCAGCGCTATAACATCATCATCGCGAAATCCATCAAGCCCGCAGCGGAGCCATCCGCCGCGGGCTTTTTGTTTGCAGTTTACCCGATCGGACG
>NZ_JAFCJX010000015.1:0-45000 GCF_018130695.1 Bradyrhizobium jicamae
GCCATCATTCTCTCCGGCAAATCAATTTGCGTAGAGAATCATATCCGCCTGAAAGAGTCACAGTCTCGTAGGGTGGGCAAAGGCGCTCTTGCGCCGTGCCCACCAACACAGGCACGCCGTGAATGGGTGGGCACGTCGCTGCGCTCCTTTGCCCACCCTACAGACCGGTTCCCGCCACCGGACTCACTTCTCGTTAACCGACGCTGATTAGTGTCCCGATGTTTCCGGGAGTGCCGCGTATGGACATGATGAGCATGGTCTCCAGCATCCTCGCCATGCAGCAGGGCGGGATGCAGCAGCAGATCCAGACCACGATGATCAAGCAGAACGCGGACGCCGAGAAATTCGCGGTCCAGACGCTGCTCGGCGCCCCCTCGACCGCCAATCTCGCCCCCGGCGTCGGCGGGAACCTCAACGTCGTCGCTTAAAGTCCAGCCGCGGCCGGCGCCACCGCCGCCTTCACCAGCTTGATCGCGTCCTCGCTCGCCCATTCGGCGGGGCCGGCGATGTTGGCGATTTCGCAGCCCTTGGCGTCGACGAGCAGCGAGGTCGGCATGCCCAAGGCTTTGCCTATGTTCTTAAGGTCCTGAAAAACCTTGGCTTTCTGGTCGGTGAAATAACCGAGATTGGTCAGATTGGCCTCTTTCAGGAAATTCTTGGGCTTCTCGGGGTCGCGGGTGTCGATGTTGATCGCGACCACCTCAAAGTCCTTGCCGCCGAGCTTGGTCTGCAGGCTGTCCAGCGCCGGCATTTCCTTGCGGCAGGGCACGCACCAGGTGGCCCAGAGGTTCACCAGCACGGTCTTGCCGCGCCAGTCCGAGAGCTTCCTCGGCTTGCCGTCGGCATCCTCGAAGGCAAGGTCGGGCAGCTTGAGCGGCGTCGTCGCCATGGTCAGCGCCGCCACCTCGCCCTGGGCGAGCGGGGAAATCCTCTTTGCGATGTCGACCGCGCCGGCGCAGGCGACGTCGCCGCCCGGGGAGCGCTTGAAGCTGGAGACCCCGACATAGCCGATGATCGTGCCGACCAGCACCGCGCCGATGACGAGCGGAATCCGCCGCATCGCGGCTGATTTTGGCGGGGAGGTCTCGGGCATATCGTTTGTCTTCCTGGATCAGATATGGCTAACAGTGCCGGGAATTACGCCCGGAACCGCCACGCCGTTTCGCCGCAATGGGCTGAAAGTGGCAAGGCCTGAAATACGAAGTCGTGAGCGAGACGTCATGAGCAACAAGATGTGGGGCGGCCGGTTCTCGGAGCGTCCCGACGCGATCATGGAGGAAATCAACGTCTCCATCGACGTCGACCGTCACATGTATGCCCAGGACATCGCCGCGTCCAAGGCGCATGCGGCCATGCTTGCTGCGCAAGGCATCATCACCGCGGGTGATGCGAAAAATATCGGCAAAGGTCTAGACACGATTTTGTCAGAGATTTCCAAGGGCGACTTCGATTTCAAGCGCGCGCTCGAGGACATCCATATGAATGTCGAGAGCCGCCTGTCGGAGCTGATCGGGCCGGCCGCCGGGCGCCTGCACACCGCGCGCTCGCGCAACGACCAGGTCGCCACCGACTTCCGCCTCTATGTCCGCGACATCATCGACGAGACCGATGCCGCGCTCGCCGCGTTTCAGCAGGCGCTGGTGAACCGCGCGCTGGAGCATGCCTCAACGGTCATGCCGGGCTTCACCCATCTGCAGACCGCGCAGCCCGTGACCTTCGGTCACCATCTGCTGGCCTATGTCGAGATGGCCGCCCGCGACCGCGGCCGCTTTGCCGATGCGCGCAAGCGGCTGAATGAATCGCCGCTGGGCGCGGCCGCGCTCGCCGGCACCTCGTTCCCGATCGACCGTCACGCCACCGCGAAAGCGCTCGGTTTCGACCGTCCGATGGCGAATTCGCTCGATGCCGTGTCGGATCGCGATTTCGCGCTGGAGACGCTGTCGGCGGCCGCGATCTGCGCCATGCACATGTCGCGTTTCGCCGAGGAGATCGTGATCTGGACCTCGCCGCTGGTCGGCCTCGTCAAGCTCTCTGACAAGTTCACCACCGGCTCCTCGATCATGCCGCAGAAGCGCAATCCCGATGCGGCCGAGCTGGTCCGTGCCAAGACCGGCCGCGTGATCGGCTCGCTCAACGCGCTGCTGATCGTGATGAAGGGCCTGCCGCTCGCCTATCAAAAGGACATGCAGGAAGACAAGCAGGGTGCGATGGAGGCGTTCGAGGCGCTCTCGCTCGCGATCCGCGCCATGACCGGCATGGTCGAGGACCTCGTGGCCGACGAGGCCAGGATGAAGGCGACGGCGGGGGACGGCTACGCCACCGCGACCGACCTCGCCGACTGGCTGGTGCGGACGCTGAAGATGCCGTTCCGTGACGCCCACCACGTCACCGGCCGCATCGTCGGCCTTGCCTCCGGGCAGGGCGTGGCGCTGCATGAACTGCCCTTGAAGGCGATGCAGGAGGTCGAGCCCAGGATCACCGCCGAGGCGCTCAAGGTGCTCTCGGTGGAATCGTCAGTGAAGAGCCGGACGAGCTTCGGCGGAACGGCGCCCAGGAACGTGCTGTCCCAGGCCAAGGCCTGGGCGAAGCGGTTGGAAAAAGAGCGAAAATTGGGCTGAACCAAAAATTTCGTAAGTGTTTCGTGGCTTTCCGGGGCTCGCCATGACAGGGCGATCTTTGTATGGTGCTTTCAGCGCATTGGGGAATTCGTCGTGACTAGCAAGAACCGCCTGACCCCGTCGGGGTGGGCCATGATTGTGCTCAGCGTGTCAGCGCTGGCGTTGGGCGGCTGCGGACGCAAGGGTCCGCTGGACCTGCCGCCGACCGCGTCGAACGCGCCGCCGCAGGCCACAGCCGATACCGAGACCGCCCAGGCGGCGAAGCCCGGCGTGTTCAACTCGACCTATGGGTCGGAGTCCGGCCCCGTCGCGTCGAAGGGCAGCAAGAAATCCTTCGTCCTCGACCCGCTGCTGGGTAACTAAAGCGCGCAGACCATGAACCATTTCGACTATCGCAACGGCGTGCTGCATGCCGAGGCGGTCAACCTCATTGAACTGGCGGAAGCCGTCGGCACGCCGTTCTACTGCTATTCGACCGCGACGCTGGAGCGTCACTACCGCGTCTTCACCGAGGCCTTCGCCGGCGAGAAGGCGCTGGTCTGCTACGCGATGAAGGCCAATTCCAACCAGTCGGTACTGCGCACGCTGGCAAAGCTCGGCGCCGGCGCCGACGTGGTCTCGGGCGGTGAGCTGAAGCGCGCACTGGCCGCCGGCATCCCGGCCTCCAAGATCCTGTTCTCCGGCGTCGGCAAGACCGAGGCCGAGTTGCGCGCGGCGCTCGCGGCCGACATCCTCTGCATCAACGTCGAATCCGAGCCCGAGCTCGAGCTGCTGTCGCGGCTTGCGGTCGAGATGGGCAAGACCGCGCGGATCTCGGTGCGGGTCAATCCCGACGTCGACGCCGGCACCCACGCCAAGATCGCGACCGGCAAGTCCGAGAACAAGTTCGGCATTCCGCTGGCGCGTGCGCGCGAGGTCTATGCCCACGCTGCCAAGCTGCCGGGCATCAAGGTCACCGGCACCGACGTCCATATTGGCAGCCAGATCACCGATCTCGGACCGATGGAGTCCGCGTTCCGCATCCTCGCCGAATTCGTGCAGACGCTGCGCGCCGACGGCCACGACATCTCGCATGTCGATTTCGGCGGCGGCCTCGGCATTCCCTACTACATGGATCGCGCCGCGCCGCCGGAGCCAGCGGCTTATGCCGCGATGGTCAAGCGCGTGACGCATAATCTCGGCTGCACGCTGATGTTCGAGCCGGGCCGCATGATCGTCGGCAATGCCGGCATCCTGGTCGCCCGCGTGATCTATGTGAAGCCGGGCGACGCCAAGAACTTCGTCATCATCGACGCCGCGATGAACGACCTGATCCGCCCGACGCTGTACGAGGCGCATCACGACATCCTGCCGGTGCGCGAGCCCAGGCCGGGCACGCCGACCATCAAGGCCGACGTGGTCGGCCCGGTCTGCGAGACCGGCGACTATCTCGCCCTCGACCGCTCGCTGCCGGAGCCGAAGGCGGGCGACCTCGTTGCGATCATGACGGCCGGCGCCTATGGCGCCGTGCAGTCCGGCACCTACAACACGCGGCCCCTGGTGCCCGAGGTGCTGGTGAAGGACGATCAATACGCGGTGGTCCGCCCGCGCATCGACGTCGAGGCGCTGATCGCGATGGATAAACCCGCGCCGTGGCTGTGAGGCGTTGAACGCGGCATCTGTGATGCACTGAACGCGCTACATCAATGGTGTCGTCCTGGCGAAAGCCAGGACCCATAACCACCACACCTGCTTGTCTTGCGCCGCTGGGGCCCCAGCCTTCCTTGAACCACAAACACTTGGGGTAATGGGTCCTGGCTTTCGCCAGGACGACGGTTGTTTACTTGGCCGCGTGACTGCCTTTGCCGCCGACGATCACCCCCGCCGCCTTCTCGATCGGCTTGATCGCCGCGGTGAAATCCGACTCGGCGCCCTCGTCGCGGATGATGACCTCCCAGAGCCGGCCCACCGCCTCTGCAACCTCCATCTTCAGGCCGAGCGCCTGCATCTCCTCGACGGCAAGCCGCACATCCTTCACCATCAAGCCGGTGGCGAAGCCGAAGTCGAAGCTGCGCGGCAGCACCGCGCGCGGAAACTTGTCGCGGCTCGCGGTGTTCATGCCTGAGCCGGCATTGATCACGTCGACCATCACGGCGGGATCGAGCCCGGACTTCACGCCCATCACCACGGCCTCCGAGGTCGCGACCATCGCAGTCGCCGAGAGGAAGTTGTTGGCGAGCTTCATGGTCTGGCCGGAGCCCGGCTTGGTGCCGATGAAGAACACCTTTCCGATCACGTCGAGCGCCGGCTTGAGGAGTTCGAAATCCGCCTTCGGCCCCGACACCATCACCGCCAGCGTGCCCTTCTCGGCGCCGCCGCCGCCGCCGGAGACCGGGCTGTCGATCTGCACGATGTTCTGCTTCGCCAGCAGATCGTGGATCTTCACCGCCATCCGCGAGCCGACGGTGGAGAGATCGATGAAGCGCTTGATGCTGTTGCCTTCGATCACGCCGCCGGGGCCGGTCGCGACCTCGAGCGAGGCCTGCAGCGAGGGCAGGCTCGCCATCACGGTCTCGACGCGGTCGGCGATGTCCTTTGGCGACGAGCCCGCCTGCGCGCCGAGCGCGGTGAGCCTGGCAACCGCATCCTTGCTGGTGTCGAATACGGTGAGCTTGTGCCCGGCCTCGATCAGCCGGCGCACCATCGGGAAGCCCATCTTCCCGAGGCCGATGAATCCGATGTCCATGGTGTTTCCTTGTTCTTCATCGTCGTTGTTTGTTGATCGACGCGCGCCCTCCCAACGTCGTCCTGGCGAACGCCAGGACCCATTACCCCAGCTGGAAGTTGTGAGGCACGCTGGGGCGACAGCGCGTTCGATCATCGGCAGCGGTGGTTATGGGTCCTGGCTTTCGCCAGGACGACGGCGTGAGGCTATCGCCTCACGCCTTGTCGATCTCGGCGAACACTTCGCGCGCGATGCGGAAGCTGTCGACTGCGGCGGGCATGCCGCCGTAGATCGCGACCTGCATCAGGATCTCGCGGATCTCGTCGCGGGAGACGCCGTTGGTCAGCGCGCCCTTCAGATGCGCGCGCAGCTCGTGCGGGCGGTTGAGGATCGAGATCATCGCGATGTTGAGCATGCTGCGGGTCTTGCGCGGCAGTTCCTCGCGGCCCCACACCGAGCCCCAGCAATATTCGTTGAGCAGGGCCTGGAACGGACGGTTGAAGTCGTCGACGTTCTTGAGCGCGTTCGAGACATAGGCCTCGCCGAGCACCGCTTTGCGGATTTCCAGCCCCTTGTCGTGTGTTTTTTGGTCCATGACGTTCCCTCATGCGTTAAGCCGATGGTTCGATCCGGGAAGTTACGGGGTCGAACGGCCGCAGTCACGCCTTCGTGTTATGCGTATTTCCCGGTGTGGGTTACGGCCGGGAACGGGTGCCTCAAAGCCGCCGCTGTGCTAGGCTGACCTGCCGGTAACGCGGAGATTTGTTTGAGCGGTACCAATATCGACCCGTCAGGGCCTGATCGCGGAGATTCTGTTCGCGAGCGTGATGCGATCGCGCGGCTGAAGCTGACGCAGGCTCTGCAGCGGGCCACATATGCAATCGCCTGGGAACGCGCCTGGCCGCATCTGGCACGGTTCCTGACCGTCGTCGGTCTGTTCCTGACAGCGTCCTGGGCCGGTCTCTGGCTCGTGCTTCCGTTTGTCGCACGGGTGGCGGCGACGTGCCTGTTCGCGATCGGCGCGCTGGCCGCGCTGTGGCCGATGCTCCGCTTCCGCTGGCCGGCCCGCGAGGAGGCCTTGAGCCGGCTCGACCGCGGCACCGGCATCCGACATCGCCCGGCCACCACGCTGTCGGACACGCTGACCACGCGCGATCCCTTTGCACAGGCGCTATGGCAGGCGCAGCGTGAGCGCACGCTGGCCTCGCTCAAGCGCATCCGCGCCGGACTGCCGTCGCCCCGGCTTTCGCTTCATGATCCCTGGGCGCTGCGCGCGCTGGTCATCGTGATGATGGTCGCCGCCTACGTCGCCGCCGGAGACGAGCGCGGCCTGCGCATCGCCTCCGCCTTCGACTGGAACGGCATCATGGCGCCCGCCAACATCCGGGTCGATGCCTGGGTGACCCCGCCGAGCTACACCGGCAAGCCGCCGATCATCCTGTCCAATGCCAACCGCGAGGGCGCCACAGCCGACGCCGGCCCGCTCGCGGTTCCCGTGGGCAGCACGCTGCTGGTGCGCTCGAGCGGCGGCAATATCGACGTCGTGGTCGGCGGCGGCGTGACCGAGGTCGCATCCAGCGAGCAGGCGCCGAAGGGCACCAACGAGCGGCATTTCAAGATCGCAGCCGACGGCAGCGCGCATGTCCGCGCGCCCGCGGGCCAGCCGGTGTGGAAGTTCACCGCGACGCCGGATCAGCCGCCGAAGATTGCGCTGGCCAAGGATCCGGAGCGGCAGGCGCGTGGCGGGCTGCAGCTGTCCTACAAGCTGGAGGACGATTACGGCGTCACCGGCGCCGAGGCGCAGTTTGCGCTACGCCCGGCTGATACCAAGGACGCCGACAAGGCCGCGCCGCGGCCGTTGTTCCAGCCGCCACAGGTCCCGCTGGTGCTGCCGAATGCGCGCACCCGCAACGGCGTCGGGCAGACCGTGAAGGACCTCACCGAGGACCCCTATGCCGGTGCCGATGTGACCCTGACGCTGTCGGCCAAGGACGAGGCCGGCAATGAGGCGAAGAGCGATCCGTTCAACATGAAGCTGCCCGAGCGGCTGTTCACCAACTCGCTCGCGCGCGCGCTGATCGAGCAGCGCCGCATCCTCGCGCTCGACGCCAACAAGAATTCCGACGTCTATGCTGCGCTTGACGCGCTGATGATCGCGCCCGAATTGTTCACGCCGGATGCCGGCTGCTATCTCGGCCTGCGCAGCATCGCCACCCAGCTGGAAGCGGCGCGCACCGATGACGCGCTGCGCGATGTGGTGGCGAGCATGTGGTCGTTTGCGACCACAATCGAGGACGACGGCGTCTCCGGCAGCGCCAACGCGGCGCTGCGTGCGGCGCAGGAGGCGCTCAAGGCGGCGATCGCGCGCGGTGCCAGCGAGGAAGAGATCCGGGTGCTGACGCGAAAACTCCGCGAGGCGATGGCCGGCAAGGTGCGCGATCTCGCAAGGCGCGCCGAGCAGAATCCGCTCGGCGGCCGCCAGCCCTTCCCCGCGGAGGTCCAGCTCATCCTCGACAAGGCCGTCGAGCTGCGCGAGAAGACCCAGAATGCCACGCCCGAGCAGCTCGAAGAGCTGGCCAAACAGCAGGACGCCCTGCGCGAGCAGTTGCAGACCTATCGCAAGGCGGCCAACAACCGGGCGAAGGCCGGAGACGACGGGGCCAAACAAGTGACGCGGGACCGCCAATGCGGAAACTAGCACAAGCCCCACTCCTGAAGCCGATCGCGATCGCCTGCTTCGCCCTGCTGCTGGGAGGCGCTCCCGCCAGGGCCGCGCAGCAGGACCAGGATCTCGATGAGCTGCTCGATGGCGCCGAAAAGGCGATGCAGGATTCCGGCGACAGCCTGCGCCAGAAGGAGTCCGGCAAGAGCCTGAACAACCAGTCCGACGCGATTTCGAAGCTCGAAGAGTACAAGCGGCTGAAGGGCACCGCGCAGAACAATCGCGACCGCGATCGCCGCATGCTCACCGAGCGCGATCTGGAGGACCTCGTCCGCCAGATCGAGAAGATGATGCGCGAGGGTAACAAGGAGGAGGCGCAGCGTCTGCTCGAGCAGCTGGCGCAGATCATGGAAAACCTGCAGATGGCGCAGCCCGGCCAGGGCGGCGACGACGAGATGGAGCAGGCGCTCAACGAGCTCGGCGACATGATCCGCAAGCAGCAGCAGTTGCGCGACAAGACCTACAAGCAGGGCCAGGACTCCCGGCGCGACCGCATGCGCGGCAAGTCCGGTGACGATCAGGCGATGTCGGATTTGCAGCGCGATCAGCAGGAGCTGCGTCGCCGGCTGAAGGAGTTGCAGGACCAGCTCGCCAAGCGCGGCATGGGCCCGAAGCAGCGCGGTCAGAAAGGCCAGAAGGGCGACCAGGGCCAGCAGGGCCAAGGCGACCAGGGCGATCAGGGAGACGACGACGGCGAGGATGGGCTCGACCAGGCCGATTCCGCGATGGGGGACGCCACCGGCCGGCTCGGCGAGGGCAATGCCGACGGCGCAGTGGATTCGCAGGGACGCGCCCTCGAGGCGCTGCGCAAGGGCGCCAAGAGCCTTGCCGATGCGATGCAGCCGGGCGACGGCGACCAGCCCGGCAATGGCCCCGGCAACCGCGCCGGCCGCCAGCAGAGCGGCGGCAACCAGACCGATCCGCTCGGTCGTCCCCTGCATGGCAAGGAATATGGCGACGACTTCACCGTGAAGATCCCCGGCGAGATCGACGCGCAGCGCGTGCGCCGCATCCTCGAAGAGCTGCGCCGCCGCCTCTCCGATCCGTCGCGCCCGCAGCTCGAGCTCGATTACATCGAGCGGCTGTTGAAGGACAATTGAGTCGCCGCCACACCCAACGGTGTCGTCACCCGCGCATGCGGGTGACCCAGTATTCCAGAGACGGTTGTGATTGAACCGAGAAGCCGCGGCGTACTGGGTCCCCCGCTTTCGCGGGGGATGACACCGAGAATGTGGTGCGGCTTGTGGGAAGCCGGGCCCTTAAGCGCTCTTCCTTGCCGCCAGCGCGTCCGCGACCGCCGTCCTGATATCCGCCACCGAGAACGGCTTCGTCACCACGTCGTGCACGATGGCGTTGAGGCCGGAGGCGCGTTCGCGCTGATCGGCGAAGCCGGTCATCAGCAGGATCTTCAGCGCGGGGAAGTCGCGCGCCGCGGTCAGCGCCAGCGCGATGCCGTCCATCACCGGCATCTGGATGTCGGTGAGCAGCAGGTCGAACGCGCCGTTCTCTCGCGTCAGGATTTCCAACGCCTCGGCGCCGTCCTGCGCGGTCACGGTGTCATGGCCGTCCATCGCGATGGCGCGGGCCACCAGCGTGCGCATGGAGTCTTCGTCATCGGCAATCAGGACACGCGGCATGCGATCGGCTCATCGGAGAAGCGGGCCAGGGAGTTCAAGCGTGGCCGCCGGCGATATCCCGCTTGTTGAAGAAGCGTACGTCGATATTGCGGCCCTCGGGCGGCGGCGAGGCGAGGCGCGACTTGAACATCGCCTGCTCGCCGGGTTTCAGCACGGTCTGTTCCAGCACCGCGTTCCAGGCGTAGATCTCGGCGCCATGGTCGTCGCGCACCGAGAAGCGCAGCCGCGGCAGTTCCACGGCTTTGCGGGTCTGGCCGACGATCATGCCCTCGATCACCAGAACCGGCTTGCCGTCAACGGTCTCATGCGTGACCTTGATGTCGCGGAAGGCGAGGCCGCGCAAATTCACGTCGAGCCCAACCGTCTTGTAGAACAGCGCGGTCTGCGGCAGCAGCCGCACCACGTCATTGCGCCAGACCACCAGCGCAATGATCAGCGCGGCCATGGCCGCGCAGGTCGCGGGCAGGGCGCCGACCTGCGGCAGGAAGCGGATCCGGGGCAGGCGGGGCATCCTGAAGCGCCGCTTGGCCGCGGCGGGCGCATGCGCCTGGGCATCCTCGCTGGCGACCGAAGGCCAATCCTCGTCCTGGCTGGGCATCTCGGCCGAGATCGAGGGGCTGTCGACCACGGGGGTCTCCTCGGCCTCCTGCTGGGCCATCCGCTCCCATTCGTCCGCGACGCTGTCGGAACCGGCCGACTGGCTTGCGGCCGCCATCACCGGAGCGGCGAGGGCAGCTTCCTCGACGGCGTCCTCGGGGCGGGCCAGCCAGACTTCCTTGCAGCGGGAGCAGCGCACGTTGCGCCCGGCGTCCCCCAGGGTGGCCAGCTTGATCGCGTAGGATGTTGTACAATGCGGGCAAACGATATGCATGGAGCCCCATCTCCACCGTGTGTTTGCCCGGATGCTATAGAGCGACCGTTAACGAATCGGAAACCATAACCGAAGCACAACGGTTTTGTGCGGTTTGCGGCCGGCCCAGCCGGCGGCGTGTCAGGTTCCCGGCTACGGCCCATCTCGAACGGAGCTAACGCTGTGGTTCGGTTCGAAAATGTCGGTTTGCGCTACGGGCTCGGCCCGGAGATTCTGCGCGACCTCTCCTTCATGATCCCGGCGCACTCGTTCCAGTTCCTCACCGGCCCGTCCGGCGCGGGCAAGACCTCGCTGCTGCGGCTATTGTTCCTGTCGATGCGGCCGACCCGTGGCCTGGTCAATCTGTTCGGCAAGGACGTCTCGCTGCTCAACAAGGACCAGATCGCGGACCTGCGCAAACGCATCGGTATCGTGCTGCAGGATTTCCGCCTGCTCGATCACATGACGACCTATGAGAACGTGGCGCTGCCGTTCCGCGTGATGGGCCGCGACGAATCCAGCTATCGCCGCGAGGTGATCGACCTGCTGAAATGGGTCGGGCTCGGCGAGCGCATGGACGCGCTGCCGCCGATCCTGTCGGGCGGCGAGAAACAGCGCGCCGCGATCGCGCGCGCGGTGATCTCGCGGCCGCAATTGCTGCTCGCGGACGAGCCGACCGGCAGCGTCGATCCGACGCTCGGGCGGCGATTGCTGCGGCTGTTCATCGAGCTCAACAAATCAGGCACCGCCGTGATCATCGCGACCCACGACATCACGCTGATGGACCAGTACGAGGCACGACGATTGGTGCTGCACCAGGGACGGCTGCACATCTATGAATAGGAGCGGCGAGGAGCAGGTCTCATTGGTCGACCTCGGGCGCGAGCGCCCGCAGGTCCCTGCGACTGCGCGCAACATGTCGCCGATCGTGCCGCGCGCCTCGATCTCCGGCCGCGCGCTGGTCGCCGTGGTCGCGATCATGACCTTCCTCGCCTCGATGACGACGGGCACCGTGCTGCTGGTCAGCGCCTCCGCCGCCGAGTGGCAGTCGGAGGTCGCCAGCGAAATCACCATCCAGGTGCGCCCCACACCTGGCCGCAATCTCGACCGCGACGCGGGTGCGGCGACCGAGACCATGCGCGCGCAACCCGGCATCGTCGAGGTGCGTCCCTTCACCAAGGACGAATCCGCAAAGCTGCTCGAGCCGTGGCTCGGCAGCGGCCTGTCGATCGACGAGTTGCCGGTGCCGCGCGTCATCGTCGCGCGGGTGCAGCCGGGCACCACGCTCGATCTCGCATCGCTTCGCCAGCAGATCACGCAGGTCGCGCCGACCGCGAGCGTCGACGATCACCGCGCCTGGATCGAGCGGATGCGCTCGATGACCGGTGCCACCGTGTTCGCCGGCGTCGGCATCCTGATTCTCGTGATCATCGCCACCATCATCTCGGTGTCGTTTGCGACCCGCGGCGCGATGGCTGCCAATCGCCCGATCGTCGAGGTGCTGCATTTCGTCGGCGCCGGCGACAGCTACATTGCCAATCGTTTCCTGCGCCACTTCCTGCGGCTCGGTCTCGAAGGCGGGCTGATCGGCGGCGGCGCGGCGATGCTGGTGTTCGGCTTCTCCGAGTCGATCGCGAGCTGGTTCTCCGGCACGCCGGTCGGCGACCAGTTCGCAGCGCTGCTCGGCACGTTCTCGCTGCGGCCGTCGGGCTATCTGGCGCTGGCGGCACAGGCGGTGCTGATCGCCGCGATCACGGCCTGGGCGTCGCGGCGCACGCTGTTCGCGACGCTGGATGACATCGATTGAGTCAGCGCAAACGCCGGTGTTGGTGGCGCGAAAACCGACTCCACTTCGCCTCAAAACGCTTCTAGACTTCGAGCGGGGAAGGGATAGCCACGAGACATGAGTTCGCAGCCCGACGATACGTCGACGATGCCGCGCGCCGCGCGCCCGCGGGGCTGGCTGCGCGCGATGATCGTCGCGCCGTTGGCGCTGATCTTCGTTGCGGCCGCGTTCGGTTTCGTCGGCTTCCTGTCGCAGCTGCGCGGCGTCGAGATCAGTCCGCCCCGCAACGCCGACGGCATCGTGGTGCTGACCGGCGGCTCGTCGCGGGTCTCGGACGCGATGGAATTGCTCGCGGCCGGCTACGGCAAGCGTCTGTTGATATCAGGCGTGCATCCGACCAACGACGCCAACGACATCTCGCGCTCGCTGCCGGACAGCCAGCAGCTGATGCATTGCTGCGTCGATCTCGACCGCTCCGCGGTCAACACCCGCAGCAACGCGGCGGAGACACGGCGCTGGGTGCGCGAGCGCGGCTTCAAGTCGCTGATCGTGGTGACGTCGAACTATCACATGCCGCGGGCAATCGTGGAATTGTCGCATGCGATGCCTGACGTGACGCTGATCCCGTTCTCCGTGGTCGGCGACAAATGGCGCGACGAGCCGTGGTGGACCAGCGGCGGGACGTTGCGTCTGTTGCTGTCCGAATACGTCAAATATGTCGCCGCCGAGGTGCGGGTGCGGCTGGACGTTGTCGGCCTCGACCCGACGTCCGAGGTTGTCGAGCCGCGGCCGCGCCAGCCGGCCACCGCGCAAGCGAATTGAACCGGCCGGCAGGACTTGATACGAGGGGCGCATGGTTTCGATCTTCCTGCGCTCGCTCCTCTTCAACGTGCTGTTCTATCTCGTGCTGGTCGTGCTGTGCGTCATCGCCATCCCGACCATCGTGCTGCCGCGCAGGGCGCTGATGGCGCTCGCCGCCGCGTGGGCGAACACCAGCCTGTTCCTGATGCGGGTGATCTGCAACATCCGGATCGAGTTTCGCGGGGTCGAGAAGATTCCGGAGGGCCCGCTGGTCGTCGCCTCGAAGCACCAGTCGTTCTGGGAGACGTTTGCGCTGCTGCGCTTCTTCGAGCATCCGCTGTTCATCCTCAAGCGCGAGCTGATGATGATCCCGGTGTTCGGCCAATTCCTGAAGAAGGCCGGCATGATCTCGGTGGAGCGCGGCGGCGGGCCGCGCTCGCTGGTCAAGACGCTGAAGCAGGCCGCCGCCGAGGTGCAGCGCGGCCGCCAGCTCGTGATCTTCCCGGAAGGCACCCGCAGAGCGCCCGGCGCGCCACCGGCCTACAAGGCCGGTGTCGCCCAGATCTATGCCGAGAGCGCGGTGCCGTGCCTGCCGGTCGCGCTCAATTCCGGACTGTTCTGGCCGCGGCGGACCTTCATGCGCTATCCGGGCACGCTGGTGGTGGAATTCCTCGATCCCTTGGCCCCTGGTCTGCCCCGCAACGAATTCATGACGCGGCTTCAGGACCAGATCGAAACCGCCACCACCCGCATCGTTGACGCCGCCCGCGCCGAGCAGGCGCAGCTATTCGGCGTGGTGCCGACGAAGGCGAAGGGGTAGCGACGCGACGTCGGGGATCCTGCCGCCTTCAGGATCCGGATCAATTGCCGGTGGCACCCGGTGCGAGAGGCGCGTCCGTCGTGATGATGCGGATCATGTCGGAGGTGCTGGACCCGCATGTCGCCTCGGCATGCTCCGGCGTGACCGGAACGCTGGCTTCGTCTTTCGCAAGGTCCGATGCCGCAATGCGCGCAATGCCACGAATCTGGCCGGCTCCCAGTTGAATGTCGCGGCAAAGCTGCTTTGGCACGCCGGACAGATCGAGAATCCAGTGCGCTCCGTCCTGCTGCACCGTGACGTTGCCCCACGGCCATGCCAGCCGATCGTCGGTGACGAACATGTCGGGGACGGCGACTCCAAGGCCGCGTAGCGTGGCGAGCGGTACGCGGCCTGGGCTGCTCCCCTGCACCCTGGCGAGGTGATCGACGAACAGGCCCAGCCGTTCAAGCACCTCCGTGGTCGAGGGAAGCCGCCGCGCCGGTGTGTCGACCGTGATCAGCCGGACGACGTCCGACTCGGTGTTCGAGCATGCTGCGCGTGCTTGCTCCGCCGAAACCGGCACGCGGGTTTCGTCGGCCGCGCGGCCCGAAGCCGCGATCCGCGCCACAGCCGGAAACTGGCCGGCGCCGATCTCGATCGCCTCGCAAACATCCTTGGGAGCGGAATACAAATCCACCACCCATTTGTGGCCGTCGCGGATAATGTCGACGTCGCCCCAACGCCAGGCGAACTCACCGCCGCTCTGGAACGCCGCCGGCATGTCGACGCCGAGGTCGCGGAGCTGCTGCGGCGTCATTTGTCCCTGGCTGGCCGTCTCGACTGGAGCGAGGCGGTCGAGCAGGATCGCGATCTGTTCGATCGTCTGGTCGACGATCGTTTTGGGCGTGAATTCCTGTCCGCTGTCGACCGTCATCTCGGCAAGATGACCGGCGGGGCCGGGCACGAAGACGCGGATCTGATTCTTGTCGAGCAGGTCGAGGCATGGCTCCGCCACGATCAGCGTGAACGCGTTGGCTTTCCCGGACTTCACGAGATCGGTGGTTCGCGCCGCGCCGCAGATGCGATTGCTGAGCGCTATCAGGATGTCCCGCTTTTGGCCGTCCTGGGGCCCGCCTGATATCTCGGCATCGATCCGGGCCGACAGCGGTGCGGCGGCGCGGGAGAACTTTCCGTTGCGGAAGATCGACACATGGGCTTCGGGGATGCTGCTGAGCTCGAAGCTGCCGACGTCGCGTCCCATCTCCGCGGCAAATCTGCCGAAGCCGTAAAGATCGGCGATCGAGGTGCCTGTGCCGAACCATTCCAGCTTCCGCTTCACTGTCGGATCGTCGCGATGCGACGTCAAACTGACCGCCTCGCCCGGTGTCGCGGCCCGAAGCGCGGCCAGGAATGATGTTCCCCGCACATCCGCTGGCGGGGCTATGCCGAGATAGTCGAGCACCGTCGGATAGATGTCGGTCGAATCGATCGGCTCCTGCACGACGCCGGATTGCTTCTGGTTCGGCAACTTGACGAGCAGGGGTACGTTATAGACGTCGGCCGCGTGCTCCTCCGCGACGGGATTGCGCGGACGCTCGCCAGGCCACAGCGCCACGCCGTGATCGGCCGTCATGATGATGATCGAATTATCGTACTGGCCGGTAGCCTTCAACTTTGCGATCACCTCGCCGAACAGCTTGTCCGCATGCATCGATTGCAGCAGTTGCGCCTGGACATCGTGCATGATCCTGCTGCCGTCATAGGCCAGCTGCGTCTCGTTTCGATCCTCCAGCGAAAGATACTCGCCCCAGCGCGAGCGGGGATAGCTCTGTCCCGATGGATAATGAGTCCAGCTGTTGTGGGGATAGATGTTGTGATAGACGGCCAGGAACGGCGGCTTGGCCTTGTCGAGTGTGGCGATGAATTTGTTGCTGTGTCGCGCGCCGTGGGTCGATTTCAGCACGTCCTCGCCGAAGCGGTTGTGCTGGGTGTCGATCGGCGGCAACTGGGCGGCGAGCGTCGGCGGCGCAATCAGATGGGCGTAGATGGTCGCGACGTCGTCGGCGATATGGCGCAGCCGTTCCCGTTCGTCGTCGATGGTGTCTTCTTCGCCGGGTTGCCGCAGCGGATTCAGGTCGGTGGCGATCTGCAGGTCCAGCACGTTGTAGCTCGGGCCGAGCTGCTGGAAAATATTGTGCGGGTACATCTTGAAGGTGGGCGGCACGATGCGGGTCCGCAGCAGTCCCGACAGCACGGCGGGAACGGCAGTCTCGGTGCTGCCGGAGCGCGAATACGCGTTGGCGAGCCAGGTCGCGCCATCAGCGAAAGCGTGGAGGTTCGGGAACTTCGCCCGGTCGATCAGTCCGTTCGCGTCGAGGATCGTGGAGAGCGGCAGCTCGTCATAGACGATGAAGATGACGTTCGGCTGGTTCGCGATCTCGTACTTCGGGGCCGGTTCTACCTTCGTGAACTCGATCACGCCGAAGGTGTAGCCACTGGTCAGCATCGTGACCGGAAAGATCAGCGTGAGCACGGCGAACATGCGGACACATCCTCGTGCGGTCCGGTTCGCAAGCAGCAGTGTGGCGAGGCTCACCGAGACGACCAGCAGCGCGGCGCCGATGCCGAGCGCAACGCCGTTGCCGGGCACAACGCGAAATCCGTTGGCGATCTGCAACGCGCCGACGACGCAGGCGGCGGCGATATAGCTGCCGAATGCCAGGAAGGCCAGCACGCGGCCGATGGTGCGGTGCAGCCGATAGCCGACCCTGACAAGCAGCCAGGTGATGACCGGCGGCCCCAGATAGATCAGCAGCACGCAGGCCGAATATTCCAGCCCGCTCATGCGCCAGGCGACGAAGAAGTTCAGATCGCGCCCGGTGACCGAAAAGAACGGCTGCGCGATCGCGATCGCCGACAGTGCGAGATGCAGCAGGAACGAGTCCCGTCCCGCGTCGCGGCGGCTTTTGTCGATCGCGCTCATGCGGCCGCCCGCGGTTCGATCGCGCCTGGCGTCGGGCGCAGCAGGTAGATCCGCCGCTTGCCTTGCTTGAGCGGCGCCTGGTCGACGATGTCGAACAGCTTGAGCGCCTCGGCCTCGAACCGTGCGAAGGTGTAATCGGAATGGGCGATGCGCTTGTTTCTGAGCAGACGCAACGTCATCTCGTCTTCCGGTCCGACGAACTCCAGCACCACGGTGGCGCCGAAGCTGCGCAGCCATTGCAGCACCTGCGGCAGCGGAATATTGGCCGAGATCACCAGATGGTGGATCAGGGCGAGACAGAGGATGAGCTCCGGCTTGCCGCGGCTGTCGAACGAGGTTCGCTCGCGGCCGCGCCAGCCCTGGTTGGGAGAGACGTTGCCGAGCGGCATCACCAGCGGCGTGATGTTGCCTGTCTGCTCCGCGCCGAGGCGGCGATACAGCGTGTCGACGGCGAGCTCGTCCTGGTCGACCGCGATGACGCAATCCGCATGGGCACGGCACAATTGCGCGAACGCCCCGGTGTTGCTGCCGAGATCGTAAACCAGCGACCAGCGCCGATCGCGCACGTGCGTCTCGACGAAGCTCTTCTTTTCGGCGAGCGATCCGTCGTCATAGGAATGCGTGGTCTCATAGGCCGACCAGACGGTGTCGCCGCCCTTGCGTGCGAGACGGGCGACCATCGCGCGGATCGATCGCACCATGTGCAGATTGGTGATGCGGGTTTGCCGGATCGGCGATTTGGAGGGCGTGCTGACGTCAGCCATCTTCGCCTCTGCCTTCCGCGCACGCGCCTGCAGCCGTGCATGCAGATAGAGATGGGTGAAGATTCCGCGCCGGAACACGTCGCGCTTCGAGATCAGCTTGAGGGCCGCTTCGGGATCGATGCCTTCCAGCTCGCTGCGGCAGAGCGGCGCGATGTCGATGTCGCGATAGGCCTTCAGCAGCAGCGGGATCAGGAACATCATGCAGAACTGGCGATAGCCGAACCAGGCGTCGCCGTCGCGATAGGGCTCGAACGAGGAGACGTCGATGAACACCGGCTTGTGGCCGCGCCACTGCACGTTGAATGCGGAGCCGTCTTTCAGCGTCCAGCCGTTCTCGAGCGCGGCCGCGAGGATGTCGAGATGCAGCAGCGCGGCGTCGCGCAGCATGCCGAATGTCCACTCGTAGTAATAGGACACGAAGGGGATGCGCTCATGGCACAGCACCGCGCTCCACTCCGGCGCCTGTGCGGTGATCGCCTCGCGCGTTTCGGTGTCAGTGCCGATCACGGCGCCGTCGGCGACCAGCTTGCGGAAGAAGCCCGTCTGCGAGAGCTCGTGCCATTGCGCAGTACCGTCAGCGTTGAGGCCGCGGAAAACTTCGCCGTCGTGATAGAAAACGCGATTGGTCGGATCGCGGAATGAGCCGGGCTCGGGAATCATTTTTGTTTCAAAGCGTGTCTATCCGGCCTGTCGCGTCGCCGCGCAATGGCTCGATCATCCCTTGTTGTCGCCGTCGTGGCGCGCGCTATCCTTTTGATCCCTACGAAAAAGCATTTTGAACCGCGAGAGATAGCCCTTCAAGGTGTACGTCGTCGCAGCGATAGCCCCGAGAATCGCCGTCAGAATCATGCTGCCCGTGCCCGGATCGAGATAAGCGTAGCTCGGGCCGGTCGAGATCAGATAGAAGCTTGCGGCGAGCGCGATGGCGCCAAGGTTCAGGTGCTTGTTCATTCTAGCGGGCATTTGCCGTGGTTTAGTGTTTCATCGCGATGTCGCCGTTTCGTCATGGTGGTGTCAACTGCGACGATAGGGGGAAGCGGGCGCATCGGGCCCGTGCCTCTCAATTTGCGCACCGATTGTGCAGTGGTGTGCCACGGAGAGCACAAGTTCCACGTGTTGCCGTCAGGTCGCGTCCTGTGGCCGCGACGGATGCAGTGCGGTGGTGTCGTGCAGCATCGTCGCCAGCTGATGCAGCGGCGCGTCGCGAAAGCCTTCGGCCTCGATCGCCTTGACGGTCGCGAGCACGTAGTCGCGGTTGACGCCGGACTGGCCGTGACCCTGCAGCACGTGGCGGAGCTGCTCGGCGAGCGACAGCCGTCCCGCATATTGCACATGGCCGCGATCGACCACATAGGCGAGCGCGCTGACCCGCTGGCGCGGCTCGTTCTCCAGCCATACCGAGCGCTTCACCTCGCGATAGACCGAGGTCACCTGCTCGCGCGCGCGCAAATAGTCGATGGTCGCCCTCGCGTCCTTCTCGGCGACACGAAAGGCGATGCCGCGGCAGGCGCCGCCGCGGTCGAGCCCGAGCACCAGGCCCGGCTTCTCCGGCGTGCCGCGATGGACAAAGGAATAGACGCAGAGCGCGCGATGCTCGCCGATCAGCCGCGCCGGCACCTTCTCGATGAATTCGAAGCCCGGCCGCCACATCAGCGAGCCGTAGCCGAACACCCAGAGGTCGCCAGGAAATTCCGTATAGGGGAGGGTAATACCGGACATTTCCATCATCGCTAGCAAACAAGCGGCGCGATGCGAAGCGAATTCCGCCCTTTTGACAAGGGCTTCCAATGCTTAGATTTTGACAAATTCGCCCGTCAAAGGACGCCGCATGTCCAATTCTCTTCCCGCGCCACGCCGGCGTTCGCTGTGGCGTCTGTTGATCGCCCCCATTCTGCTCGTCATCGCCGCCGCGGCCTGGAGCGCGTTCTGGTTCTATGCGGCCTCCGAGGTCGGCGTGCGCGCCGACGCCTGGCGCGCGCAGGAGGCCAAGGCCGGCCGGGTCTATGATTGCGGCAAGCGTTCGGTCGCCGGTTACCCGTTCCGCCTGGAGATCCGCTGCGAAGACCCGAGCGTCACGCTGATCTCGCAGACCGCCTCGCCCCAGGCCTCGTTCACCGCGAAGCTCGCCGAGATCCTCGTCGTCGCGCAGATCTATGATCCCAAGCTCGTGATCGCCGAGTTCAAGGCGCCGGCGACGCTGGCCGAGCGCGGCGCGCAGCCGTCACTCGCGATCAACTGGCGGCTCGGTCGCAGCAGCGTGGTCGGCCTGCCGGCAGTCCCGCAGCGCGCCTCGCTGGTGTTCGACGATCTCGCCATCGACCGCATCGCCGCGGTGCAGGCGCCGCTCGCGCATGCCGATCATGTCGAGCTGCACGGCCGGCAGGCGGAGGGCTCGACATCAGCTGATCCCGCAATCGAGACCGTGCTGCAGATTTCCGGCGGCACCGTGCAGGATGTGCATCCGCTGCTGGCGCAGCCGTTCAATGCCGACATCCGCGCCAAGGTCACCGGCTTGAAGGATTTCAAGCCGAAGCCCTGGCCGGAGCGTTTCCGCGAGATCCAGGCGGCCGGCGGCATGGTGGAGATCCTGCAGTCGCGCATCGAGCAGGGCGATCTCGTCTCGGTCGCATCTGGCACGCTGCGCCTCAACGCCAATGGCCGCATCGACGGCGAGCTGCAGATGACGGTCGCGGGCCTCGAGCGCGTGATCCCGGCGCTCGGCATCGACAAGATGCTGGAGCAGGGCGTGCCGCAGGCGACCCTGGATCGCGTCGCGCCCGGCGTGAAGTCGCAGGACCTCAACAATCTCTTCGGCGCGCTCGACCGCGCGGTGCCCGGGCTCGGCAAGGTGATCAAGCAGAACGCCAATGTCGGCGTCGCCGCCGGCATCAATGCGCTTGGCACCGAGGCTGTGCTCGAAGGCAAGAAGGCACGCGCCTTCCCGCTGCGCTTCGCCGACGGCGTAGTGTTCTTGGGGCCGATCCGGGTCGGACAGATTCCGCCGTTGTTCTAGGCGCGGTCACCAGAAGCCCGTCACGTCGGTCAAATGGTTAACGATTTCTGTTAGTTGCCCTCGTGCAACACCTGTCGGAAAAGGCTGAAATCCGGCATGCTGCGCCATTGCGCGACCACAACCCGCGCCAACAATTCGAACCGTCACATACTTGGCTATGCAATCCGGCTCCGGAGGGAGCCATTGGAGGCTGGGAATGACGAACTCGCGGCGAATCAGAGAGGCGTTGCTGAGCGGCACGGCGGCGCTCGCCCTCTGTATGATCGGCAGGCTTGTGGCATCAGCGTTGGCCGGCACCGAGCATGCCGAGGCGCCAGCCATCGGGCATCGCGCAGTTGCCGTTGTCGCGGCCCCCGCACCATCGCTTTCGACGATCATTGGCCATGCCGCTGCTGGTTTCACCGATGTGGCGAGCACAGCCAAGCCGGAGATGACCAGGAGTGAGATAGCCAAGACTGAGATAACCAAGACTGAGATAACCAAGACTGAGATAACCAAGACTGAGATAACCGAGGCTGAGATAGCCAAGTCCGAAATCGCCAAGCCCGAGCTTGCCAAGCCCGAGATTACCGAACCTGAGATCGCCAATGCTGAGGTAGACAAGGCTGAGACAACCAAGTCTGAGACAGCAAAGCTCGAGACAGCCAAGCCGGAGAGAGCCGAGCCGGAAGTGGTGCCTCCCACCAGCGC
Source organism: Bradyrhizobium jicamae (assembly GCF_018130695.1). Classification (GTDB taxonomy): domain Bacteria; phylum Pseudomonadota; class Alphaproteobacteria; order Rhizobiales; family Xanthobacteraceae; genus Bradyrhizobium; species Bradyrhizobium jicamae_B. The sequence continues at coordinate 21,368 of NZ_JAFCJX010000015.1, forward strand.
CTCGACGACCGCGCCCATCGAGAAAACCATTGTCGTGGCGGCGCTGACTGATCCGGCAGAGGTGTTGGCGCCCCAGACGCAGGCCATGCCCGAGCCGGCAATGGGCGCGACGGATCCCCAAGCGCGCGAGGCTGAGACCGCGCCGAAGGCCGCGAGCAAGTCGGCCGTGACCTCGATCGAAATTCTCGACGAATGCTTCGTCGTCGACGTCTGTGTCGACCGCTTCCTGTGGGCGCTCTATCAGCGAACGCCCAAGGAAGACACCAACAAGGTGCCGGAGCAGACCAAGGTGATGGTGAAGCGGAAGGGCAAGATGGTGTCGGTCACCCGGACCGTCATCAGGCTTGTCGATGCGGATTTCACCTGGAAGGACCCCAAGGCGGCTGAGCGCGCCAGGATGACCTTGCAGGACTACGTGATCGGCGGCATGGACCGGCGCTTCAAGCTCAAGCTGTTCTATGCGCTGAACGCGGCAGAGCAGGCCGGCCTGTCGCCCGGCATCACCAGCGCGTTCCGCGACGACTATCGCCAGTCGATTGCAAGCGGCCTCAAGGCGGCCAGCAACCGCTCGTTCCACGGCGGCAGCCTGCGTGGCGGTTATGGCCACGGGCTTGCGGCCGATGTCGTCAGCGTCACCGGCGGCACCCGTGACGATCGATGGGCGTCCTCGGAAAAGCTCTGGAAGTGGCTTGACGCCAACGGCAAGGCGTACGGCGTCGGGCGTCCCTATCTCAATCGGGATCCGCCGCATCTGGCGCCGACCGACGGCGGCGAATATCTGTCGCGCCGCGGCGGCGGAACGCGGCAAGCGAAAGCGGATGTGAAGAAGGGCCATCGCCCCGCCATCAACCGCCCGGCCGTCAGCGCCCAACGCAGCGTGGCGAAGCCGCCGAAGACCGCGACCTCGTCGAAGGGGCGGGCGGCCTGATCGTCTGAACCTGTGTTTGTCTGCGCTTACGGGGCTCGTCTCAGGCCGCAGCGAGGCCTTCGTGCCAGAGCGAGAGCACCTCATCGCGCGACATGCCGCGAGTGATGAACACGATCCGCGAGCGGCGATCGGCGTCGGGCCAGGCCGATAGCGTCACCGGCGAATGGAAGACGTGGTGGACGCCGTGGATCACGACCGGTGCCGGCTCGCCCGTCAGGTTGAGAATCCCCTTTACCCGCAGCAGATCCTCGCCACGCGCGTTACGCAGATACGCGAGCCAGCGCGAAGCGGTCATCCAGTCCAGCGGCTCGTCGAAGGCAAGCATGAAGCTCGTGATCGCGGCATCGTGGTCGTTCACCTCCTCGCAGATGAACGCCCGCTCGTTGAGCCAGCGCGCGACATCGATCCGCTTTTGCGCGGGATCGAGCAGGCCCGCGCCAAACAGCGTATCGGGATCGATCTCGCCATGCGTCACGCGTTCGATCTTGGCGGCAGGATTGAGCCGGCCGAGCCGGTGATGCAATGCGGCAGTATCTCTGACCAAGTCGCATTTGGTGATCAGCAGCCGGTCCGCCAGCGCGATCTGCTTCACCGCCTCATATTGCCGATCGAGCTGCTGCTCGGCGTTCACGGCATCCACCGTCGTCACGACGGTGTCGAGCCGCAGGAAATGCGAGACCAGCGGATTGTTCAGCAGCAGCTGCAGGATCGGTGCAGGATCGGCCAGGCCCGTTGTTTCGATCAGGATACGACGGAATGGTGACACCTCGCCGCGGTCGCGCTTGATCAGCAGCGAGCGCAGCGTCTCCTCCAGGTCGCTGCGGATTGTGCAGCAAATACAACCGCTCGCGAGCACCGCGACCTCGCCATCGACGCGCTCGACGAGGAGATGGTCGAGACTGATCTCGCCATATTCGTTGATGATGACGGCGCTGTCGGCCATGTCATCGTGACGCAGCAGGCGATTGAGCAGCGTCGTTTTGCCGCTGCCGAGAAAGCCGGTGATCAGCGAGACCGGCAGGCGTTCGGCGGATTTGTCATGCTCGAAGATGCTCACACCATCACCATCAGATGTCGCCCTCAACCAAACGTCGCATTTTGTCGCTAGACAACAGGGTAGCGGAGGAACAGCATGCCGCAAAATTTTTTCTGACAGCCCAGACTATGGGCGCAAACCTGGGAGGGTAACGATGGACGACGACGTCAGCGGCCGAGACCAGAAGCAGGACCAGACCAACGACCGGCAACAAGACAAGGGCGGCACGGACCGTCGCACCTTGCTTCGCACGGCGGGCATCGCCGGTGCCGCGGGCGCAGCGCTGGCGGGCGCGATGCACGGCAAGTTCTCGCTGGCGCCGATATCGACCGCGCAGGCGCAGACCGCGACCATGCCCAAGAACGTGACCGGGCCGTGGTGGCCGTCGAAATGGGGCAAGGACGACGAGGCCGGCGCCTCCAATCACATCACGCCGGCGAAAGTCCTCGATACCGCGAAGTGGATCAAGGACGGCAACATCTACAAGATCGGCCGCGTCTATGAGGGCGGCATGCCGCTGTTCGGTCCGCGCGCCTTCACGCTGCGGATTCCTGGCGGTCCGACCGGCGGCCCGTTCGGCGACAACAAGCTGGTCTATCACGACGAGTTCCTCTCCACCGAGATCGGTCAGACCGGCACGCAATTCGACGGCCTCGGCCACATCGGCATCCAGATGGGCAAGGACGGTGATCGCAGCGAGATGCGATTCTACAACGGCCACTCGGCGCAGGACATCAGTGACGCCTATGGCCTGAAGAAGCTCGGCGTCGAAAAGCTGAAGCCGCTGTTCACGCGCGGTCACCTCATCGACATGGTCGCGCTCAAGGGCGGCATGATGGACGCCGGCCAGGAGATCACCTCGGCCGATATCAAGGCAGCACTTGCCAAGCAGAACATGAACGAGGCCGACATCAAGCCGGGCGACGCCATCTTCTTCCACACCGGCTGGGGCTCGCTGTGGATGAAGAACAACGACCGCTTCAACAGCGGCGAGCCGGGCATCGGCCTCGATGCCGCCAAATGGGTGATCGAGAAGGATCTCGCGCTCACCGGCGCCGACACCTGGGCGGTCGAGGTGGTACCCAATCCCGACAAGTCGCTCGCCTTCGTGGTGCATGCCGAGCTGCAGACCAAGCACCGCATCCACAACCACGAGAACCTGTTCTTCGACGATCTGATCGCCGACAAGAAATACCAGTTCGTCTATTGCTTCGCGCCGGCCCCGATCAAGGGCGCGACGGGAAGCAACGGCTGCCCGATCGCGATCACCTGAGCGCACGCCTTCGCCTCTCCCCGCTTGCGGGGAGAGGCCGGATTGCATCGCAGATGCAATCCGGGTGAGGGGGAGTCTCCGCGAGTCCGCCTCTCGCCGTTAGAGCGCAACGCACGTCTCAAAAACAGTCCCGAGTCGGATAGGCCGTCTTTGCGGTCAGCGCTTGCCATGCCCCTCACCCGAATCGCATCTGTCGATGCGATCCGACCTCTCCCCGCAGAAGGGCGGGGAGAGGTGAAGAGGCGCGCAACTTGACCTTCTCCCACAAGGCGAAGAAGGGAAGCGAACTGCGCCAATCTGTCCCGCCTTTGCGTCTGGCCTGAATCGGATGATGCGATACCCTCTCTGAAAAATCAGGGAGGGATTCATGTCGGCCAAACTCGATCGCCGTCATTTCATCGCGGCGGGCTCCGCGGCAATCGCAACACCCTTCCTCTCCCGCCGATCGTCGGCGCAAAGCGGATGTCCGTCGCGGAACATCCGCATGATCTGCAGCTACCCGGCCGGCGGGCAGACCGATCTGCTGGCGCGCGCCTTCGGCGAATACATCTCCAAGCAGGTCGGGCAGGCCGTCGTGATCGAGAACAAGGCTGGTGCCGCAGGTTCGATCGGCGCGGCCGAGGTCGCGCGCGCGGCACCTGATGGTCACACCATCCTGTGCTCGATCTCGACCACCTATGTGATGAATCGGGTGGTGGTGAAGAATCCCGGCTACGACATGGACAAGGATCTGACGCTGGTGAGCGTCATCCCGGGCGCGGGGCTGCCGCTGATCGCGAGCCTGAAATCCGGCGTCAAGACGCTCGACGATTTCGTCGCCTTCGTGCGCAAGAGCGGCAAGGTCAATTTCGGCACCTACAGCGCGGGCTCCGCGCCGCACATGACGATCAACGAGCTCAACAAGCAGTACGGCCTCAACATCGAGCCGATCCACTACCGCGGCGAAGCGCCGATGTGGACCGGCCTGATGGAGGGCACGCTCGACGTCGCGATGGGCAGCTACACTGCCGCGCAGCCGGTGTTGCAGGGCAACCACGGCACGGTGTTCGCGGTGCATTCCAAGAAGGTCGACGCGCTCCCGGCGGTGAAGACGCTGCCCGAGCAGGGCGCAACCTCGAAGTTCTTCACCGTCAGCGGTTTCACCGGCTGGGCGCTGCCGAAAGCTGTGCCGCAGCCGATCGTCGACCGCCTCGCCGAGCTCTTCGTCGCCGCCAACGGCGATCCCAAGGTCAAGGAGGTGCTCGCCACCTTCGTGCTCGAGCCGACGCTCGGCTTCAAGGAGACCAACGCGCTCTATCAGCGCGAGCTGCCGGTGTGGATGGAAACCGCGCAATCGCTCGGCTTGCAGCCGTCGTAGCTACCACGTTCGCGATCGATAGCGGCGCGGCGCGAACTCGGCGGCATTGGCGAAATACGGATTGACCAGGCACGTCGCCGGCAGTCCGTTCGCGGTCGCCTGGCATTGGGCGATCGAGGTGAAGATGCAATCGATCCGATCGCCGATGCGCTCGCCATAGACATGCATGCACACGGGATAGCGGGGATCGTAGGTCTGCGCAGACACCGGCGTAAACACCGCCAGCCCGCTCAGCATGACCATTGTGAAGACAATCCGTTTCATCCCAGCTCCTGTTCGAGCCGGCCAACGCCGTCGCCAAGCGTTGTGCGAACAAACCTATCTTAGCACCGGATTCTGCGACGCGCACCATCATCAGGTGCGGTCATTTGCGCTCAAGACACTGTGACCCGAGTTCGAACCTGAACGTTCCTTCAAGAAAGTTTCCGCCAGGTTCCTGCAACATCCCCTGTCGGCATCCGTTGGCCCCTGCACGAACGATGCAAAGGAGGAACAGATGAGAAAGCTCACTTACGCCCTTGCGGCTGCAGCGACGCTGGCGATCGGTGCTCCGACCATCGCAAATGCTGGCGGCATCGGCGTCTATGTCGGCGGCGACCGAGGCTATTACGGCGACCGCTATGACGGCCCGCGGATGCGCATCTACGAACACGACCGCGGCTGGCATCGGGGCTGGTATCACCGTGACCGCGACTACGACCGCGGCGTTGTGATCCGTCGCCATCACTGGGACGATTAACAGCCCCTGTGAATGAACCAGAAGGGCCCTGCCTCGGCGGGGCCTTTCTTTTTGTTGGATGGGTTGCCGGATGGGCGCTCGAGCCCTCGGCATTGCGCTGGCGCAATGCGTGGCCAACCGAATGTGACCAACATCACGATGGAACTCACAGGCGGCGCAATTGTTTTCTTGTCACCGTGTGTGCATCCTACCGTGCATATGAACCACAAGGGCGGCACCAATGGAGCCAGACAAATACCCCCCGGTCTGCATGGCTTGCCGCGAGCAGCGCCGATTGCTCGTCAAGGAGCCGATCGCTCCCGGCTACGAGCTGCACACGCTCTGGTGCCAGACCTGCAAGACATCGGTTCGGCTGGTGCAGCCGGCGGCACGCACGCAATAGGGTTCAGCGCGTCGCGCGCCCCCATTGATCTAGATCATCGCCAATCGGCGAGACCGACGCCGTCATCAAGGGAGTTCGCCAACACCGCATCCAGGTGGAGCATTCCCGATGTGGGTCCTGATGTACGTCTTCTCCTATTCGGTCAGCCCGGCCGCCACCAACGACAAGGCGGAATGGCGGCTGCTCCCCACCGTGGTGTTTCAGGAATTCTCCAACGAAGAGCGCTGCAAGGCTGCGAAGGCAAAACTCGAGGGCAGCCTGAAGGACGCAGGCGCCAGGCTGAAAAGCGGGCTCGAGGAGCTGAAAGCGATCGGCAAGGGCGACCCGGCGCAGATCATCATCGCCTACAACGTCGAGTGCCTGCGGAAGTAGGCAGAGCGGGACGGGCGCTCCCGCTGACATTAGACAGCTGATTTGCCCGACGGCGCAAGGCCCATCGGCAAAAATTTTCCGCTTTATAAGAACTTCCGATTATGCTAACAATTGCTCATCCTACCCACTGAGGGGCGTTGCGCAATGTCACGAACGCGGGCTGGGATGCGGTGGACGCCGGGCGTGTGAGTGACATGCGCGCGCAAGGCGTACGGCGAAGTCGTGTGGGCCTGCCGCCCCGATGCTGGTGGCAAGTCCGCGAGAGGTCCAAAGCCGATCGCGGATGATGGTGGCACAAAAGCAGAGTCTCACCAGGGCGAGCACGTATAAGCCGTAAAGCCATCGCGCAGGGAAGGCCGGCGTGCCTCCGCTGCATTTGTATGCCCGTGTGCGCTACTTTCTATCCATTGCACATGGGACCGCGGGTGCAGCGTGCACCCGGCCTTCCCTGCGCCCTTTTTCAGGAGAGAGGGCGGAACGAGCGGTAAAACTCGGACACATCATGTCGCGAGAACGAGAACACACGTCCAGTTGCCGTAGGGTGGGCAAAGCGTCAGCGTGCCCACCATCACGAGCACGCCGAAGATGGTGGGCACGTCGCTGCGCTCCTTTGCCCACCCTACGACTTCAGAGTTTGTGGATGGCGCGTGCAACACATTCGTCGTCCTGGCGAACGCCAGGACCCATTACCCCGAATGTCGCTCGTTGCGCGACGCTGTGGCCACGATCCCATTCACAACCACACGCGGTGGTTATGGGCCCTGGCTTTCGCCAGGGCGACGGTGGGGATTACTCCGCCTTCGCCAGATTGCCGTGCTGCCGGCCGAAGTCCGGCGCGGCCGAATCCTGGCCGATCTCGACGATGCCGCGGCGGATGGCGCGGGTGCGGGTGAAATGGTCGAACAGGGCCTCGCCATCGCCGCGGCGGATCGCGCGGGTGAGCTTCGACAGATCCTCGGTGAAGGTGCCGAGCATTTCCAGCACGGCCTCCTTGTTGGCGAGGAACACGTCGCGCCACATCGTCGGGTCCGACGCCGCGATGCGGGTGAAGTCGCGGAAACCGCCGGCGGAGAACTTGATGACTTCGGACTCCGTCACCTGCGCCAGCTCGTCGGCGGTGCCGACGATGGTGTAGGCGATCAGATGCGGCAGATGGCTGGTGATCGCGAGCACGAGATCATGATGGTCCGGCGTCATGATCTCGACCCTGGCGCCGAGACCGGCCCAGAACGCGCGCAGCCGTTCGGTCGCGGCCGCGTCGGTGCCTTCAGGGGGCGTGAGAATGCACCAGCGGTTGATGAACAGCTCGGCGAAACCGGAGTCCGGACCGGAATGCTCGGTGCCGGCGACGGGATGCGCGGGCACGAAATGCACGGCTTTCGGCAGATGCGGGGCCATGTCGCGCACCACCGCGCCCTTCACCGAGCCGACGTCGGAGATGATGGCGCCGGGCTTCAGATGGGCGGCGATCTCGGCCGCGACCGGGCCGCAGGCGCCGACCGGAATGCAGAGGATGACGAGATCGGCGTCCTTCACCGCCTCGACATTGGTCGCGACCACGCGGTCGACGATGCCGAGCTCGGTGACGCGGGCGCGCGTCTTCTCCGAGCGTGCGGTGGTGACGATCTCGCCGACGAGCCCCTGCGCGCGGGCGCCGCGCGCGATCGAGCCGCCGATCAGGCCGAAGCCGATCAGGGCCACACGGTTGAAGATGGGAGCGGTGGTCACGTCGATCTCTTACTTTCCAGCGAGGAAATCACGCAGGCCCTCGACGACGAGGCGGTTGGCCTCCTCGGTGCCGATGGTCATGCGCAGCGAATGCGGCAGCTGATAATTCTTCAGCGCGCGCAGCACGAGGCCGCGCCGCGTCAGATAGGCATCCGCTTCCTCTGCCGTCTTGCCCTTGTCGGTCGGGAAGTGGATCAGCACGAAGTTCGCCACGCTCGGCGTCACCTTGAGCCCGAGCTTGCCGATCTCGTCCGTCAGCCAGTTGCGCCACTGCTCGGTGTGGGTCCTCGACATCTGCACATGCGCGGTGTCCTCGATCGCCGCTACCGCCGCCAGCATCGCCGGCGTCGTGACGTTGAACGGGCCGCGGATGCGGTTGCAGGCATCGATGATATGCGCCGGGCCGAACATCCAGCCGACCCGCAGCGCGGCGAGGCCGTGGATCTTGGAGAAGGTGTGCGTCACCACCGTATTCTCGGTGGTCGCGACCAGCTCAATGCCGAGCTCATAGTCGTTGCGCGAGACGTAATCGGCATAGGCGGCGTCGAGCACCAGCAGCACATGCGAGGGCAGGCCGGCGCGCAGCCGCTTGACCTCGTCGAACGGGATGTAGGTCCCGGTCGGATTGTTCGGGTTCGCGAGCCACACCAGCTTGGTCTTCGGCGTCACCGCCTTGATGATCGCGTCGACGTCGGCGGTGAAATTGGCTTCGGCCACGACGACGTTCCTGGCGCCGTTCGCCATGGTCGCGATCGGGTAGACCAGGAAACCGTGCGCGGTCGAGATCGCCTCGTCGCCCTGGGCAAGATAGGTGTGCGCCAGCAAATTGAGGATCTCGTCGGAACCGGCGCCGCAAATGATGCGGTCAGCATCGAGCCCGTAAGCGCGGCCAATGGCCTCGCGCAGCACCCGCGAGGTGCCTTCCGGATAATCCTCGAGATGCCCGGCCGCCTGCTTGTAGGCCGCGATCGCCTTCGGCGACGGGCCGAACGGCGTCTCATTGGCGGACAGCTTGAACACCTTGCGGCCCGGCTCCGGCACCGGGCTCTTGCCGGGCGTGTAGGGCGCAATATCGAGAATGCCGGGGTTCGGCACAGGGCGGGACATCTTGAGCTCCTAGAGCGTTTTCAAGCGAAGTGGATACCGGTTCGCGTGAAGAAAACGCGTCAGAAAAAGAATCTTGGCGAGCAGGCCTTAAGCTTTGGCCGACCCGTTCGGGGGCACCGTATAGCGCGTTGCGTGGCCGCCGACGAGGGCCGAGGAGCGGACCGAGGCCCCGGCCTTGATCAGGGCCATCTTGATCTTCTCAAAGCCGGTGCCGGCGTCCGACACCAGAAGTGCGGCGCCATCGAAGGCGGTGTCGGGGACCGCGACGATGTCGGCGAGCGGCGCCAGCGCGCGGGCCGTGTCGGCATTCCAGCCGGAGACGCGCACGCTCCAGGTCTGCACCTCCGTCACCATGGCATCGTCGGCGACCCGCGAGATCACGAACACCGGCAGCGCGGCCGGATGATCGGCGCGCTCCAGGAACGGCAGCCGCGCGATGATCTTCGGTGCGCCCTCGGGCTCGAGCTCGCTCCACCACGGCGTGCGGCTCGAGATCGCCGAGACCAGCGCCAGATCGCCTTTGGCTTTGGCCAATGCCTCGACCGCAGCCTGCGCGCTGAAATGCGACACATAGGGCGTGGTGAAGCCGAAATGGAAGCGCGCCGAATCCCGCATCGCGGATTCGCCGACCGAGACGTCGGCGTGCACCGAGAACGGCGCCTGCACATAGGTGAACGTCGAGATGATGACGCGCCAGATGCTCTCGATGGTGTCGAGCGGAAGGATGCCGCGGTGACGCTCGACGAGCTGGCGCATCATGCTGGCCTCGCGCGCCGGGCGGAACGCGGAGCCGACTTCCTGGGTCTGCTTGACCTGGATCAGGCGGTCGATGATGTCGCCGCGCGCCATCAGCAGGCGGTGAACCTGCTCGTCGATACTGTCGATCTCTTTGCGCAATTCCTGCAGCGAGGGCGGCGCGGGGGGCAGCTTGGACATCTCGAGAACTCGTGTGGCCGGGCCCAAATGCCGCGGCAGACAGGTCTCTTGATTAGGAAAGACGGCCGGTGAAAGCAAAGAGAAACCTCGCGGCCCAGCCCTGCATGCCGGGGTTAACCATGCAGGCCTTGACGGCTCCCTTGCCGGCTGCCTTGACGAAGGGCGGCCTGGAGACTAATTTTAGGCCACTCCGTGGTCATTTGAGCCGGCCGGCTTGCAGCCACGTTAAACAACTCGCTAAACAGGCCGGGGACAGATCAGCTCCCGGCCGAACCTATCGTTCAGGCCGGGTTTTTTATGGCCTGATTTCTGTTCGTGGCCTCCGCGTGGCGGAGGCGAGGTCGTATCAATGAGCAATTTGCGTTCGGTCGAAAGTCCATCGATCCACAGCGAGGATCGCGCCCATGAGGCCGATCATCCCACCTCGCTGGTGGCGACGTTTGGCGTGGACCAGCCCTTGAAGCTCGATTGCGGCGTCGACCTCGCGCCGTTCCAGATTGCCTATCAGACCTATGGCGAGCTCAACGCCGACCGCTCCAACGCGATCCTGATCTGCCACGCGCTGACGCTCGATCAGCATGTCGCCAATGTGCACCCGATGACCGGCAAGCCCGGCTGGTGGGAGAACATGGTCGGCCGCGGCCTGCCGCTCGATTTCGACCGCTACTTCATCATCTGCGCCAATGTGATCGGCGGCTGCATGGGCTCGACAGGGCCGGCCTCGACCAACCCGGCCACCGGCAAGCCGTGGGGACTGGATTTTCCCGTCGTCACGATTCCCGACATGGTGCGCGCGCAGGCGATGCTGATCGATCGCCTCGGCATCGAGACGCTGTTCTGCGTGGTCGGTGGCTCGATGGGCGGGATGCAGGTGCTGCAATGGACCGCGGCCTATCCGGAGCGCGTGTTCTCCGCGCTGCCGATCGCCTGCGCGACGCGCCATTCGGCGCAGAACATCGCATTCCACGAGTTGGGCCGCCAGGCGGTGATGGCTGATCCGAACTGGCACCAGGGCCGCTACGCCGACAACACCACGCTGCCGCATCGCGGGCTCGCGGTGGCGCGGATGGCGGCGCACATCACCTATCTGTCGGACGCTGCCTTGCATCGCAAGTTCGGGCGAAAGATGCAGGATCGCGAGCTGCCGACCTTTTCGTTCGACGCGGATTTCCAGGTCGAGAGCTATCTGCGCTACCAGGGCTCGTCCTTTGTCGAGCGCTTCGACGCCAACTCCTATCTCTATCTGACGCGCGCCATGGACTATTTCGACATCGCCGGCGACCATGGCGGCGTGCTGGCGAAAGCCTTCACCGGAATCAAGACGCGGTTCTGCGTGGTGTCGTTCACCAGCGACTGGCTGTTCCCGACCTCGGAATCGCGCGCGCTGGTGCATGCGCTGAACGCGTCGAGCGCGCGGGTCTCATTCGCGGAGATCGAGACCGACAAGGGGCACGACGCATTCCTGCTCGACGTGCCCGAATTCTTCGACATCATCCGCGCCTTCCTGCAATCGGCCGGCAAGGCGCGCGGTTTGGGCAGCGGCGAATCCGGAAATGGCGGTCAGGCATGAGCATGCAGCAAACCCTGCCGCTGCCGGGCATTGCGCCCGAGCGCACCGGCAATTATCGCACCGATCATCTGCTGGTCGCCGACATGGTGCAGCCGGGCTCGCGTGTGCTCGACGTCGGCTGCGGCGATGGTGACCTGCTGGAGCTGCTGGAGAGCCGCGGCATCGATGGCCGCGGCATCGAGCTGTCGCGCGAGGGCGTCAACCGCTGCGTCGCCCGAGGCCTTGCGGTGGTGCAGGGCGACGCCGACACGGACCTGGTCAACTACCCCGATGACGCCTTCGACTATGTGATCCTGTCGCAGACGCTGCAGGCCACACGGCAGCCGAGGGTGGTGCTGGAGAATCTGCTGCGCATCGGCCACCGGGCCATCGTCTCGTTCCCGAACTTCGGCTTCTGGAAGATGCGGCTGCAGCTCCTGATCGGCGGTCACATGCCGCGCACGGAGAACCTGCCGGCGACCTGGTACGACACCGCGAACATCCATTTCTGCACCATCAAGGATTTCGTGCAGCTGTGCGACGAGATCAACGTCAAGATGGAGCGCGCGGTGGCGCTCGATCTGTACGGCCGCCCGGTGCCGCTGAATTTGCCGTGGTGGGTGTGGAACATGTTCGGCGAGCAGGGGGTGTTCCTGCTCAGCCGCGGCGGGGTGAAGTGATCAGACGTGCGTTGTGACGAGCGAGCGCGGATCACGCACCGGCCAGCGGCCGGCCTCGACGAGGGCGATGAAGCGCTCGACCATCTCGTTGAACAGCGCAGGCTCCTCGAGATTGAGCACGTGGCCCGACTTCGGGAAGAAGGCGAGACCGGCGGCCGGCAGGTGCTTCTTCAGGAACAGGCTCGGCTCGACGCAATTGTCGTCCTCGTCCCCGCACAGGATCAGCGCCGGCGTCGGCACTTTCTTGATGGCATCGGTCATGGTGTAGATCGAAGGCCGCCCGCCCTGAAAGCTGCGCATCGTGTTCGCCGAGCCCTTCGCACTATGGCGCGCCAGTGCCGCGTAGAAATCGGCGTGGCCGCGCGGATCCTTCAGCAGGAAGGGAATCCGGCTCGGTGCCTCGCGCGTGACCTTCGCCACCTCCACCGAGCCGATCGCCTCATACTGCGCGGCATTGGCGCGGCACTGCGCGCGGAAGGCGTCGAGATTCTCAAGGCTCGAACCCGAGCCGACTGCAGCCAGCGTCATCGACAGCGCACGCGCCGGCGCGTTGAGACCGATCTGCAGCGAGGAGTAGGAGCCCATCGAGAGCCCGACGAAATGCGCTCTGCGTATCTCGAGATGATCGAGCACCGCGAGCGCATCGGTGTAGAAATGCCTGTAGGTGTAGACCTCGGCATTGTCAGGCACGTCCGACGGCGTGTAGCCGCGCGCGGAATAGGCGATGCAGCGATGGCCGCGCGAGAAGTAGCGCAGCTGCGGCTCCCAATTGGTGTGGTCGGCCGCGAATTCGTGCAGGAAAATGATCGGAGTTCCGCTGCCCGCCTCCTCAAAGTGCAGACGGACATGATCTTGCGTGACGGCGTAGGGCATTGGAATAACCTCTCGTTGGCCGCCCCGAATGTTGCAGTTAATTTTCGCGGCTGCAATGCGGCGATATCCGATCGCCTTCGTCATCGAATCTGCGCGGAATGACCCAGAAATCGTTTCCGCACTGCCGCATGAAATCTTCCTCTCGCCACATCCCGACTTGCAAAACCGCCGCCGTGTTCCCCGCCGCTGGGGAACATGAGGGGAGTTGGGGGTGCTAGAGGATCAATGATGGTTCAGTTGGTTGCGTTCTGCCGGTCGCTTCGTCTCATCGCGCTGGCTCTGTGTTCGGTTACTCTCGTCGTCTCCGCGGCTTCTCCGGCATCCGCACGACCCCATGGGCGCCACGCGCGCGCCACCCACGCCGGCCATCACGCCCGGCAATATGTCCATCATCACTATCGCAATGCGGCGCGGCTCTCGCGCTGGGAGCGCGGCGTCGCGCAGATGCAGACGCAAGGTCTCGGCAATGCCAATGCGACCGTGGTTTCGACTGCGAGCGTGGTGCCCAACACCGGTGGCGTGACCTTCACCGACACCGCCGCCTCGATCGGTGGCTTTGGATCGAGCCTCGTCTCCGAGGCGCGGCGCTATCTCGGCGGCAATCCGACCGGCCGCGGCAGCCTGTGGTGCGCGCGCTTCATGAACCTGGTGCTGCAGCACACCGGCCACAAAGGCACCGGCTCCGACATGGCGAGCTCGTTCGCGAGCTACGGCCAGCGCATCTCCGGCCCGCAGGTCGGCGCCATCGCGGTGATGTCGCGCGGCCGCGGCGGCGGACATGTCGGCATCATCACCGGCATCGATGCCAAGGGCAATCCGATCATGATCTCCGGCAACAACGGCAACCGCGTCCGCGAGGCGCCGATCTCGCGCGGCCGCATCTACGCCTATGTGATGCCGAACTGAGGCTACAGCAGCGTCGGCTGCTCGGCGGTAATCGCATCGCCGAGCGCCACGCTGCCGTCGTCGATGATCTCGGCATAGACGCCGCACTCATTGTGGCCGAGCCGCTGCATCAGCGCGTGCGGGATCGAGAGGTCGCGCGCGCCGGTGTCGGGATCGACATTGACGGCGGCGCAACGGGTGATGCGCTTGACGATCGTCGCCCGCGCGCTGCCGATCGAAATCGTCTGGTCGAGCAGATCGAATTCGTGCCAGGCCGGCCAGCCCTCAACGTAGAGGTTGGCGCGGAAGCGCAGCGGATGCACCGGCGCCTGCACGATATTCTCGATCGCGCGGAGGCTCGCGAGGTTGATGATCGAGACCACCTTGCGCGCGACGTCGGAAAAGCTGTGGCCGGGACTCGTCAGCACCTTCGGCGGTCCCTTGATCTCGCTCGCGTGGCGGCTGGCGAAATATTGCTCGATCGCGGCGCGGCCCTCGGCCGTTTCGAGATCGCCCTGGGCGAGGATGGCGCCGTCACGACGCAAGGTCAGCACACAGCTCGAATCGTCGAAATGCGCGCGCAGCGGCGCCAGCCATTGGTCCCGCTGCAGCATCAGGAAGTGCGGCTTCGCCAGCCATTTTGGCTCGGCGGGGTCGAAACTGCTCGGACCATTCTCGATGGCGTAGCGGCGATCGGACAGGATGGTTTGGCCGGCCTTCAGTTCCGCGCGTTGCAGCGGTTCCGGGGTAAGGCCTTTGACGGGGTAGCGGTAGATACCGCTGATCTTGGCGGGCGCGTGCGTTGTTTGCATGCGCTCGCTTATCCCGTTTCGCGCGCCGTGAAAACCGGTCAGTCGGCACGCGCCGCGCCTGGTGCGTCCAGCATCCGCTGCATGAAGACGAGGTCGAGCCAGCGCCCGAACTTGCGCCCGATCTCGGGCATGCGGGCCACTTCGACAAAACCCATCTGGGCGTGCAGGCGGAGCGAGGCCTCGTTGCTGCCGTCGATCCCGGCGATCAGCACATGCTTGCCGAGCGCAGTCGCAGCCGTCACCAATTCCTCGACGATGAGGCGGCCGAGCCCGCGGCCGCGATAGTCCTTGCCGATGTAGACGCTGTGCTCGACGCTGTAGCGATAGCCCGGCCAGGCCCGGAAATCGCCGAATGTGCCATAGCCGAGCACGGTGGTGTCATCCACCGCGACAAGCACGGGATAGCCCAGCGCCTGCCGTGCCTGCATCCAGGCCAACCGATCGGCCTCGCTGTCCTGCTTCTCGGTCCATACCGCGTTCGAGTTGGCAACCACCTCGTTGTAGATCGCGGTGATCGCGGGGATGTCCTGCGCCGTGGCGGGGCGGATGGTCATGGGAACGCTCCTGACTGGATCTTGAAGTCCACCAATCGTCCATTATATAAGACGATATGTCAATTATAGAGGACAAGGCCGGAGCGGGTCTGGCACAGCGGATCCGGTCAGAGCGCGAGGCGCGCGGCTGGTCGCTGGCTGATCTGGCGGGCCGGGCCGACGTCTCCAAGGCGATGCTGAGCAAGGTCGAGCGCGCCGAGGCGAGCCCGACGGCGGCGACGCTGTCGCGGATCGCGACGGCCTATGGGCTGACGCTGGCCGCGCTGTTCGAGACCGCGCCACCGCATCATTCGCGGCTGTTGCGGGCTAAGGATCAGCCGGTCTGGCGCGATCCGAAGACGTCGTATCTGCGGCGTCAGGTGTTCCTGCACGCCGCCAATCCGCTGGAACTGGTGGAGGTCGAACTGCCTGCGCGGCAGGAGGTCGGCTTTCCCGGCAGCGCCTATCAGCTGATCCGTCAGGTGGTCTGGGTGCTCGGCGGCCGCCTGACCCTGGTGGAAGGCAGTGTTCACCACGAACTCAATGCAGGCGATCGTGTCGAGCTTGGGCCGCCCGCGGATATCGTCTTTCGCAACGAAAGCGAGAAGCCGTGCCGCTATGCCGTTGCCATCGTGCGGCGCTGAGTTTCGTTAAGCTCGTCAGGCAAAATTGCCGCTGTGGCTCTTCCGTTTTCAGACCCAAGTGCCCACATTTGCGCCAAGCCTGAAAATTGATGGCGAAGACCAACGGCCGGTTGAGGAACGTCAATGCGGCCTGCGGATACCCAATGAAGATGCCTCCACTATGCCTACGGGGTGGTGAGGGCAGGCCGAGGGATAAACCGAATGAACATTGAAAAATACACCGAGCGTGCGCGCGGATTCATCCAGTCTGCCCAGTCGCTCGCGATACGCGATGGCCACCAGAAGTTCTCGCCGTTGCATGTGCTGAAAGTCTTGCTGGATGACAGCGAGGGACTCGCGGGCGGTCTGATCGATCGCGCCGGCGGCAACTCGCGCGCGATCCTCAAGGCAACCGAAGATGAGCTCAACAAGCTGCCGAAAGTCTCGGGCAGCGGTGCCGGGCAGATCTATCTCGCGCCGGAGTTGGTGCGCGCCTTCGACGCTGCCGAGAAGGCT
Organism: Bradyrhizobium jicamae; assembly: GCF_018130695.1. GTDB lineage: Bacteria > Pseudomonadota > Alphaproteobacteria > Rhizobiales > Xanthobacteraceae > Bradyrhizobium > Bradyrhizobium jicamae_B. Next base: position 37,697 of record NZ_JAFCJX010000015.1, read on the forward strand.
GCGGAAAAAGCCGGCGACAGCTTCGTCACCGTCGAGCGGCTCTTGCTCGGGCTCACGCTCGAGAAGAACAGCGAGGCCGGCACCATCCTCAGCAAGGGCGGCGTCACACCGCAGAATCTCAATGCGGCGATCGAGTCACTGCGCAAGGGCCGCACCGCCGACAGCGCGACGGCCGAGAACGCCTATGACGCGCTGAAGAAATATGCCCGCGACCTGACCCAGGCGGCGCGCGACGGCAAGCTCGATCCGGTGATCGGCCGCGACGAGGAAATCCGCCGCACCATTCAGGTGCTGTCGCGCCGGACCAAGAACAATCCGGTGCTGATCGGCGAGCCCGGCGTCGGCAAGACCGCCATCGTCGAGGGCCTCGCGCTGCGTATCCTCAATGAGGACGTGCCGGAAAGCCTGAAAGACAAGAAGCTGCTCTCGCTCGACCTCGGCGCGCTGATTGCCGGCGCGAAATACCGCGGCGAGTTCGAGGAGCGGCTGAAGGCCGTGCTGCAGGAGGTCTCCTCTGCGGAAGGCGGTATAATCCTGTTCATCGATGAGATGCACACGCTGATCGGCGCTGGCAAGGCCGATGGCGCGATGGATGCGTCCAACCTGCTCAAGCCGGCGCTTGCCCGCGGCGAGCTGCACTGCATCGGCGCGACCACGCTCGACGAGTACCAGAAGCATGTCGAGAAGGATGCGGCGCTGGCGCGGCGCTTCCAGCCGATCTATGTCAGCGAGCCCTCGGTCGAGGACACCATCTCGATCCTGCGCGGCCTGAAGGACAAGTACGAGCAGCATCACGGCGTCCGCATCACCGACTCCGCGCTGGTGGCGGCGACAACGCTGTCGAACCGCTACATCACCGACCGCTTCCTGCCCGACAAGGCCATCGATCTGATGGACGAGGCAGCGGCGCGGCTGAAGATGCAGGTCGATTCCAAGCCGGAAGAGCTCGATTCGATGGATCGGGAGATCATCCGCCTGAAGATCGAGCAGGAGGCGCTGAAGAAGGAAAGCGATGCCGGCTCCAAGAGCCGCCTGCAGACGCTGGAGAAGGAACTCGCCGAGCTCGAGGAGAAGTCGGCTGCGCTGACGGCGCGCTGGAGCGCGGAGAAGAACAAGCTCTCCAACGCCCAGAAGCTGAAGAGCGAACTCGATGCACTCCGCATCGAGCTTGCCAACGCGCAGCGTCGCGGCGAATTCCAGAAGGCGGGCGAGCTGGCCTATGGCCGGATTCCGGCGCTGGAGAAGCGGCTTGCCGACATCGAGGCCAAGGAGAATGGCGGCGAGATGATGGAGGAGGCGGTCACCGCCAACCACATCGCGCAGGTCGTCTCGCGCTGGACCGGCGTGCCCGTCGACAAGATGCTCGAGGGCGAGAAAGACAAGCTGCTGAAGATGGAGGACGCGCTCGGCAAGCGCGTCGTCGGTCAGGCCGAAGCCGTGCGCGCGGTGGCAACCGCAGTGCGTCGCTCGCGTGCGGGCTTGCAGGATCCGAACCGGCCGACCGGCTCGTTCATGTTTTTAGGTCCCACCGGCGTCGGCAAGACCGAGCTGACCAAAGCCTTGGCGGAGTATCTGTTCAACGACGAGACCGCGATGGTCCGCCTCGACATGTCCGAATACATGGAGAAGCACTCGGTTTCGCGGCTGATCGGCGCGCCTCCGGGCTATGTCGGCTATGACGAGGGCGGTGCGCTCACCGAAGCGGTGCGGCGCCGGCCCTACCAGGTCGTGCTGTTCGACGAGATCGAGAAGGCGCATCCCGACGTCTTCAACGTGCTGCTGCAGGTGCTCGACGACGGCCGTCTGACCGACGGCCAGGGTCGCACCGTCGACTTCCGCAATACGCTGATCATTATGACCTCGAACCTCGGTTCGGAATTCCTGGTGAACCAGCCGGAGGGCGAGGAGACCGCGGCGGTGCGCGATCAGGTGATGGGCATGGTGCGTGCGCATTTCAGGCCCGAATTCCTGAATCGTGTGGACGAGATCATCCTGTTCCACAGGTTGCAGCGGAGCGAGATGGGCCGGATCGTCGAGATCCAGTTCGCGCGGCTGACGAAGCTGCTGGAGGATCGCAAGATCGTGCTGACGCTCGATGCGCCGGCGCGCGAATGGCTCGCCGCCAAGGGCTGGGATCCCGCCTATGGCGCCCGTCCGTTGAAGCGCGTGATCCAGCGCTATGTGCAAGATCCGCTCGCCGAGATGATTTTGGCGGGCGAGGTCAAGGAAGGCGACGACGTCGTGATCTCCAGCGAAGGCAACGTGCTGACCTTCAACGGCAAGGCGCCGCAGACCGCGGAAATCGCGCAGTTCGAGGCGCCGATCCCGAAGCGCAAGCTGAACTGATTCGTCTCAGCTGAAAGCCCTCTCCGCCTCTCGCGGAGAGGGCTTTTTTGCGCTCATTCCTGCGGCGGCGCAGCCGGGGCTGCAGGCTCGTCGTCATCGACGGGCTCAAGGTCGCTCAGAATATCCACCAGCTCGCGCGCGCGGCCCGTCGCAAGCGGCCTGCCGGCATTGATCAATGGCTCGTCATTGGAGAGCCAGGCTTGCGCCTCGGCGAGCTCGGTGACGCTTGCGCCGGATGCGATGATTTTGGAGATGGTGACGTCGTCGGCTTGGCCGACGGCCTTCAGCACGTCGTCGCGGGTGAGGCGTGCCATGTTCGCCTCCTCTGTGGTTGCCGACCGAATCAAGTCGCGTCAGCGCGGCTGGTTCCATGGCGGATTCCCGCGGGCGAGCGCTCAATTTCTCGAAAAGAACGGGGGAATCAGCGGTTGGTGATCGATCGCGTCTGCGGCGCGCCGGTGGTTCCGGTGGCGTCGGAGACGACGCGCGGGCCGCCGCGGCTGGTCATCTGGGTATCGATCTGGTCGCGGGCTTTTTCGAAGCTCGCCAGCATCGGGCCTTCGAGCGAGCGGCCGCGCGGAAGTTTCACGCGCAAGGGGTCAACGAAGCGGCCGTTGACCAGGATTTCGTAGTGAACGTGGGGGCCGGTCGACGCGCCGGTCGAACCGACGAAGCCGATCACCTGGCCTTGCCGCACCCGCTTGCCGATTTCCATGCCCTTGGCGAACGCCGACATGTGGCCGTAGGCGGTCTCATAGCCGTTGTTGTGCTTCAGGCGGACATATTTGCCGTAGCCGCCCTCCCAGCCGACCTTCTCGACCACGCCGGTGCCGGAGGCGAAGATCGGCGTGCCGTAGGCGGTGGCCCAGTCCACGCCAGTGTGCATCCTTGTATAGCCGAGGATCGGATGGCGGCGGCCGCCGAAGCCGGAGCGCATGATCGCGTTGGCGACGGGCTTGCGGACCAGGAATTTCTTCGCGCTCTTGCCGGTCTCGTCATAGTAGTCGACCACCGAATCGTCGGGGGTCTGGAAACGGTAGTATTTCTTGGTCTCGCCGCCGACGGTCAGCGCGGCATAGAGCACTTCGGTCTTTTCGGTGATCGTCGCGCCTTCGTCCTCGCCGGCATAGAACACGTCGAAGGAGTCGCCGGGCTGCACCTTGCGCTGGAAGTCGACATCGTAGGAATAGATCTTGATCATGTCCTCGATGACGCTGCTCGGCACCTTGTTGCGCAGCGCGGTCTCGTAAATGCTCTGGTAGAGACGGACGCCGGTACCGTCATCCTCATCGTCGTCGTCCTTGGAATTATCCGCGGTGTCGGCGACGGTGTTCATGCTCGAGACGTCGACGGCGACGTATTTGCCCATATCGGACAGCGCTGCCACGGCCTCGATGCTGGATTCATTGGCGACGATGACGCGATAGGGCTGCAGGCGGGCGCCGGGCGCGGCGGCCGCCATCAGGATCCGCACCTTCTGGCCTTCCTTCAGGCCGCCGTCGCGGCCGCGCGGGCCGAGGGTCGCGGCGATCGCCTTGGCTTCCTCGGGAGTTGCACCCTGGTCGCGCAGGATGGAGGCGATGCTGTCGCCCTTCTTGACGACATGGACGCGCTCGCCGGTCGGGTTGCCGCCGGTGACCTGCTCCTTGGTCTTGGGCAGCAGCGTGACGTTTTCCGGCACCACGCGGGTCTCGAAACCGGCATAGGGATCGTTGACGTTGCCTCCCTCGGCGGCGTAGCCGAGCTTGATATCGGCAGTGCCGGCTGCGCCGGTGGCGTCCGCGGTCGCATTCGCGAGAGACGCATAGCGGACCGCGCCGCCGCCGCGCCAATTGGCGGCATCGCGCACCCGCATCAACACGTCGTCGAGCGCGACGACGGCGGCGAGCTTCGCCTTCGGCAGTACGGTCGCCAGATCCTTGGTGACGAAGGAGACTTCGGCGTCGGGCTCGGCGGCGTCGGAATTGTTCGGATCGGCCGCGACCTGGGTCTCGGAGCCGACATCGGTCAACATGCGCTGCGCATTGAAGGGCGGAATCTTCGCCGACAGATCGCTCGTCGCCATCGCGAGATTGCCGGAAATCCGGATGAAGGGCCGCACCCGCATCACGTCGCGGTTGCCGACGCGCGTCACCGTCGAGACGCGCACCACATTGCGCGAGGCCGAGGATTCGCTCGGCGGCGGCAGGCGGTCGCTCTTGTGCAAGGTGACGGCGCGCTCATTGGCGCCGAATGCGCCGCGCAGCGCGCCTTCGACGCGCTCCGGCACTTTCGCAAATGTCATCTCGCCGTCGAGCGACGCAAAAACGGCGCCGCCGATCAAGGCCGCGCCGCACAGACCAGTCAGAATGGTGCCGCTGAACCATTGTACGGAGACGCGACGGCGGTCGATCACCGCAGCCTCGGTGCCATCGACAGAAAGCGGCGGCTCGTGACCGAGATCGATCATCCCGGTCTCGCGCCCATAGCCGCTTCCGCGTGACACACGCTGGCTCAACCCTGCATCCCCCCAAATTCCATCAACATGCGATCGACCTTCGCTCGTCCCCGAATCCCATCTTTACCCCTTGGCAAGGGTCAGCGGGAGTGTGGCGAGCCACACGCATGGAAGTTCGAAAACACGAAGGCCATCAGCCAGCCGATATTTCGAACATCAATGGTGTGAAGATCTCTCGATATTGCTCGGCCGCGTAGGGGAAAGGCGACGGGTTCGTCAGAAATCGCCTTTTCCCGGTACTGACCATCCAAGCCCCCACCGGTATTGGATGGTTCAATGCATTCCTTATAGCCAGAACGTCGCAGGATTGTGGCTCAAGTGCGGCGCCTAATATGGAAAAGTTTCCCTAAACGGGCACGCGCAATAGATCGGCCTGGAGGGGGCGCTGCCGGCCCCTCCCGAGCCCCCCTCGGCCGCAAACTTTTTTTGAAGTTTTTTACGGCGCGCCCGGTGGAGCGGTTTTTCGCACTGCACCTAAGTCATGGAAAACACGGAAGTTTTCCTGCGGTGCACAAGCGATTTTGGCGTGCGACGATTTGTTGACAATGGGCGTTGACAACGCCGAGGGGAGGGGCCTATAAGCACGACCACTGAGCGCGGCGCCGCCGGGTCACTGACCAAGGCGAGCGGACGCGCCACTGATGCTCCTCACCTCGTTGAGTGCACAACAGCCGACACAAATCGGTTGGAGTCATTCATCGTCGGTAAGGGTGTCGGAACCCTTCCTCCCTGGAAGGTTGGGACCTCCACGGTCCCGGGCTGTTTGACAAGTGAAGATGAAGAAAGAGAAACGTGGACGGCGGAGTCCTTGCGTCTCTCGGAAATCCTGAAGGCTTCGGCATTTGGGTTCTGGGAGTGGACGAAAGACTTCGGCGGTACACGTTTTAAAGGTTACACCATCGTTGCCAGCGATGTGAATCGCGGGCAGCTCGCAGACTTCGGTTTGCGAAGAATGGTGGGACCTCGTCAAACGTTGTGATCAGCCGGTTCAAGGTTTCAAGTCCAACTTGAGAGTTTGATCCTGGCTCAGAGCGAACGCTGGCGGCAGGCTTAACACATGCAAGTCGAGCGGGCGTAGCAATACGTCAGCGGCAGACGGGTGAGTAACGCGTGGGAACGTACCTTTTGGTTCGGAACAACACAGGGAAACTTGTGCTAATACCGGATAAGCCCTTACGGGGAAAGATTTATCGCCGAAAGATCGGCCCGCGTCTGATTAGCTAGTTGGTGAGGTAATGGCTCACCAAGGCGACGATCAGTAGCTGGTCTGAGAGGATGATCAGCCACATTGGGACTGAGACACGGCCCAAACTCCTACGGGAGGCAGCAGTGGGGAATATTGGACAATGGGGGCAACCCTGATCCAGCCATGCCGCGTGAGTGATGAAGGCCCTAGGGTTGTAAAGCTCTTTTGTGCGGGAAGATAATGACGGTACCGCAAGAATAAGCCCCGGCTAACTTCGTGCCAGCAGCCGCGGTAATACGAAGGGGGCTAGCGTTGCTCGGAATCACTGGGCGTAAAGGGTGCGTAGGCGGGTCTTTAAGTCAGGGGTGAAATCCTGGAGCTCAACTCCAGAACTGCCTTTGATACTGAAGATCTTGAGTTCGGGAGAGGTGAGTGGAACTGCGAGTGTAGAGGTGAAATTCGTAGATATTCGCAAGAACACCAGTGGCGAAGGCGGCTCACTGGCCCGATACTGACGCTGAGGCACGAAAGCGTGGGGAGCAAACAGGATTAGATACCCTGGTAGTCCACGCCGTAAACGATGAATGCCAGCCGTTAGTGGGTTTACTCACTAGTGGCGCAGCTAACGCTTTAAGCATTCCGCCTGGGGAGTACGGTCGCAAGATTAAAACTCAAAGGAATTGACGGGGGCCCGCACAAGCGGTGGAGCATGTGGTTTAATTCGACGCAACGCGCAGAACCTTACCAGCCCTTGACATCCCGGTCGCGGACTCCAGAGACGGAGTTCTTCAGTTCGGCTGGACCGGAGACAGGTGCTGCATGGCTGTCGTCAGCTCGTGTCGTGAGATGTTGGGTTAAGTCCCGCAACGAGCGCAACCCCCGTCCTTAGTTGCTACCATTTAGTTGAGCACTCTAAGGAGACTGCCGGTGATAAGCCGCGAGGAAGGTGGGGATGACGTCAAGTCCTCATGGCCCTTACGGGCTGGGCTACACACGTGCTACAATGGCGGTGACAATGGGAAGCGAAGGGGCAACCCCTAGCAAATCTCAAAAAGCCGTCTCAGTTCGGATTGGGCTCTGCAACTCGAGCCCATGAAGTTGGAATCGCTAGTAATCGTGGATCAGCACGCCACGGTGAATACGTTCCCGGGCCTTGTACACACCGCCCGTCACACCATGGGAGTTGGTTTTACCTGAAGACGGTGCGCTAACCGAAAGGGGGCAGCCGGCCACGGTAGGGTCAGCGACTGGGGTGAAGTCGTAACAAGGTAGCCG
>NZ_JAFCJX010000015.1:50000-207343 GCF_018130695.1 Bradyrhizobium jicamae
CGCCGCCGATCGACGTCAATTTGATCGAAGGCTGACGGCGATGGCACGCGACGGTCAGCAGGCGCCGTTGAAATGTCCGAGCGGCCAGGCGGGAATGGATGACGCGCAGATCCTTGGCGTCATCTCCCATGACAGCGGCACGCCGCGACTGTCCTATCTCGACGAGGCGTTGCCGGCCTCGCCGGAAACGCTCGAGCTCGCAGCACCCCTCGATCCGTCGCAGGTGTTCCGCCTGTCGGCACGGTGCGAAGAGCGCAAGTGCACGCATTTCGACGGCCAGCGCTGTCAGCTCGCGGTCCGGATCACAAAGATGTTGCCGGCGGTCGTCGACCAACTGCCGCCCTGCAATATTCGTCGCGACTGTCGCTGGTTCCGCCAGGAAGGCCGCGCGGCCTGCCTGCGCTGTCCACAGATTGTGACCGGCATTCACGAGGCCGACGAGAATCTGCAGCAGGTCGCCGGCGTGCCGCGAATGGCTCATGCGCGGGGCGGGCAGGCTGCGATTGCGCCCGCGGCACACAGCGAGATTCCGCTCTAAGCTTTGCGATCAACGCGACCTGCGGTTTCTGCGAATCGTTGTCCGATTCGCAGCAAGGCTCTCCGCTGACCAATCAACCGTCCTTGAACTGTTTGTGATCATTCGGCCATGATTGGTCGCCATCCTCTGCGACTAAAGTTCATGGGCCGTTCATTTCAACTTCCGTACCCATTCATCCCTGCAATTCTGGTCAAAAAAGCCCGGCAATCTGCCCAAACGAGGAGACTTCCATGCGTGAGATCGTCCGCCCCGTGCTTGCTGCGTTGAGCGTTGCGTCGCTCGCGGTCGCGATGACCGCACTCTCGAACGACGGCGCGTTCGCCCAGGCCAAGCAGCAGCAGATGGCCCCGCCCGCCAAGCAGCAGGCCGCGCCCCCGCCGCCCGCACAAGCGCAGCAGGACCAGGCGCCGCAGATCAAGCAGATCGCGTTGACCGACAAGCAGGTCGACAGCGCGCTGGCCGCGAGCAAGGAAATGGATCCGATCACGGCGAAGATCCCCGACAATGCCAAGCCCGATCCGAAGATCACGACGCAGCTCGAGGGGATTGCCAAGAAAAACGGCTTTGCGAGCATGGACGACTTCAACAATGTCGTCGACAACATCTCGCTGGTGCTCGGCGGCTTCGATCCGCAGACCAAGAAATATGTCGGCCCCGAAGCCGTAATCAAGGCGCAGATCGCTCAGGTCCAGGCCGACAAGAAGATGTCGGCCAAGGACAAGAAGGAAGCGCTCGCCGACCTCAACGAAGCCCTGAAGTCGCCGCCGCCCGCGATCGAGAACAAGGGCAACATCGATCTCGTCGCCAAGAACTACGACAAGCTGATGGATGAGTTCGGCGGCAGCGACGACAACTGATCACTATGCGCGCGCGTGAAGAAGCCCCGGAGAATAAGTCTCCGGGGCTTTTGCTTTTTCTCCCTCTCCCCGCTCTTCTTCGCGGGGAGAGGGTTGGGGTGAGGGGCTCGCGCCGCAAGATAAAAATTGTGAGAGATGGTCTCGTGGAGACTCCCCCTCATCCGGATTGCATCTTCGATGCAATCCGACTTCTCCCCGCAAGCGGGGAGAAGTGACTGCTAGGTGCGCGTTCGCATCCGCATCATGAAGGTGTCGAAGGAGAGCTCGGCGACCTGCATCCACACCAGGGATTCATTGCGGAAGCCCGACAGGCTCGAATACAGCTTGCCGAAATGCGGGTTGCTCTTGGCAAGATCGGCATAGATCTCGTTCGCCGCGCCATAGCAGGCTTCCAGCACCTCCTGCGGGAACGGCCGCAGCTGCGCGCCGGCAACGATCAGCCGCTTCAGCGCCGGCGGGTTGACGGCGTCGTACTTGCCGGTGACCCAGGTGAAGGTGTCTTCCGAGGCCGCCTGGATCGCCGCCTGATAGTGCTTCGGGATAGCGTTCCACTTGTCGAGGTTGACGACGTTGTGGCCCTGGCCGGTGCCTTCCCACCAGCCCGGATAGTAGTAGAACTTCGCGACCTTCACGAAGCCGAGCTTCTCGTCGTCATAGGGGCCGACCCATTCCGCGGCGTCGATCGTGCCTTTTTCCAGTGCGGGATAGATATCGCCGCCGGCGATCTGCTGCGGCACGCCGCCGACCTTGGAGATGATGGTGCCGGCGAAGCCGCCGACGCGGAATTTCAGGCCCTGGAAGTCCGCCATCGACTTGATCTCCTTCCGGAACCAGCCGCCCATCTGGGCGCCGGTCGAGCCGGTCGGAATGCCGATGCATTTGTATTCCGCGAGCAGATCGTTGAGCAGCTCGGTGCCGCCGCCCCATTGCAGCCAGGAAATATGCTGGCGGGTGTTGAGGCCGAACGGCAGCGAGGTACCGAAGGTGAAGGCAGGGTTCTTGCCCCAGTAATAGTAGAGCGCGGTGTTGCCGATCTCGACCGTGCCGTTGGAGACGGCGTCGAGCACCTGCAGGCCGGGGACGATTTCGCCGGCGGCGAACGGCTGGATCTGGAACTTGTTGTCGGTGATCTCCGCGACGCGCTTGCAGAAAAATTCGCAGCCGCCGTAGAGCGTATCGAGCGCCTTAGGCCAGCTGGCCGCCAGCCGCCACCTTACCTCCGGCATCGATTGCGCGATCGCGGGCGCAGCTACTGCGCTCGCGGCCAGACCGACGCCGCCTGCCTTCAGGAATTCACGACGCTTCATGCGTACCCTCCGTTGTGTCGATGCCTCGACTTCGGGAACGATCTTGATGTCGTCTCTTCGCCGATGACCGACGTGTTTGGTTATGCGTTTGTTTGGTTGTGCGTTTCCGTAGGCCTTCGCGAAGGCTCTTGTTTTGGGAATTCCGGGCGTTCCGGTTCCGAGCGGAGGATGAGGCCTCGGGTTCCGATAATCAAGCGGTCCGCGGCCAACGCGGCCGCGAACGCATATGACAAAAGTCTAAGTTTTGGCGAGCGAGGCGGTGAGGCCTCGGCTCGTTGCGACACTTCGGCGCATCATAAGGCCATCAATGCGCCTTGGCGCCGAACGCCGCCTCCATCGCCTTGCGGGTCTTGATGGTGTCGTTGTTGGCGTCGAATTCGACGTCGCTCCAGCGCACGATCTCGCCATGCGGCACGTCGTGCTTCAGCTTCAGCCGATGCGCCAGCCCGATCGGCAGCGCGCCGGCGGCAAGGCTTGCGGCGGCCGGCATCAATTTGCCCCACACCGTGTAGCCGCCTTCGCCGTCGAGCATTTCGCCGGCGCGCAGATCGCGTTTGGCAACGGAAGCGACGTCGCCGCGAAAACCGTGCGGCTGCCCGGTCGGCTCGCTCCGCAGCGCGGCCGACAGCACCGAGATGTTCAACTCAAGTCCGATCAGATGATAGGGCTTGTACATCGCCGCATAACGGCCGGACGCGTCGGTCTTCAACCCGTATTGCCTGAAGCAGTCGGCGGCGTAATCGTTGGGGGCTTCCAGCACGACATAGACGCCCCAACGCAGGTCGCGAAACACCGGCCGGCCGTCGCGCTCCAGCGACGACACCACCTCGACGACGCCGGATTTCTCCAGCACGCCGCCCTTGTCGCTCGGCCGCATCACATGCGGCAGATCGTCGACGCCGCAGGGCGGGAACAGCAGGCCATCGCTGGGCACGTCGAGGCTGCAGGCATTGGCGATCGCGGCCATTTCGATCGCGGATTTGGTGCCGTCGAGGAAGGAGTTGAACATCTGCGGATTCATGCCGGCGGATTGCGCTTCACCCGCCGTGAGCCCGTAATGCTGCCAGACGCCTTCCGGCGTCACGTCGTGATAGGCCGGCAGATACTTTGTTCCTTTGCCGGCAGCGACGACCCGAAAACCCGTTGCGCGCGCCCAGTCGACCATCTCCGCGGTGAGCGCCGGTTGATCGCCATAGGCGAGCGAGTAGACCACGCCCGCTTTCCGCGCTTCTTCCGCGAGCAGCGGTCCGGCGAGCACGTCGGCCTCGACATTGACCATCACGACATGCTTGCCGGCGGCAATCGCGGCGTGGGCATGGCGGATGCCGACCGCGGGATTGCCGGTCGCCTCCACCACCACATCCATCGCGCCGCCGGCGATGGCGCGGATGCCGTCATCGGTGAAGGCGGTTTTCCTGATCCGCTCCTCATCCCAGCCGACCGTGCGGCACGCCTCGCGTGCGCGATCGCGGTCGAGATCGATGATGACAGGCACCTCCAGCCCCGGCGTGTGCGGCACCTGCGACAGGAACATCGAGCCGAACTTTCCGGCGCCGATCAGCGCCACGCGGACAGGCTTGCCGGCCGCCGCGCGGATTTGGAGGAGGTGATGGAGGTTCATGATGGGTGTCCGGGATGAACTATCGTGTCCCGGACGCGGTGCGGCGCGAAGTGCCGCTCCGCAGAGCCGGGACCCGTGAGAGAGATGAGCAAGATGTGGGCCCCGGCTCAGCAGCGCATCACTTCGTGCTGCGCTGCGTCCGGGGCAGGAGAGTTACTCCGCCGCCTGCCGCGGCGCCCTTGCCAGCCGCAGCAACGCGTCATCGTCGACTGTCTGGATCGGCGTGAAGTCGCGATGCGCGATGTAGTCGGGCCGCGTCGGGGTACGAATGTAATTCGAGACCGCGTTCAGGGTCAGATAGACGATCTTGCGCGGGTAGGGCGTGATGTTGCCGCCCGAGCCGTGTACGAGATTGCCGTGGAACATCAGCATGCCGCCGGCCTTGCCGGTGGGAGCGACGATGCCGCCCTGCTTGACCAGCCGCGTCACGGTCTCCTCGTCCAGCGTCCACAGCGGATAGGATGTGGTCTCCAGATCATGCGAGGCCTTGAGATCGCCGGCGGTCTGGCTCTGCGGCACCAGCATCAGTGGGCCGTTGATCGGCATCACCTCGTCGAGGAAGATCGCGATGTTCATCGCGCGCGGCTCGGGCATGCCGTCGTCGCGCTTCCAGGTGCCGTAGTCCTGGTGCCACTGCCAGACGTCGCCGGTGAAGGCCGCCTTCGCGTTGATCTTGAACTGGTGCATGTAGACCTTCTCGCCGAAGATCTGCTCGATCGGCTCGATCATCCGCGGATGCGCGCCGAGGGTGCCGAAGGCTTCGTTGTAGAGATGCGCGGCAAAGGCGGTGCGCGGCGCGCCGCTCTTCTCGCGCCACACCTCGGGCCGGTTGGCGTCGTAGATGCTGACCGCCTCGCGGGCGAGGAAGTCGACCTCTTCCTGGTTGAACAGCTCGGGCAGGAACAGCCAGCCTTCGCGATTGAAATGCTCGATCTGCTGCGGCGTCAGTTTCATGGGGCTTCCTCCTTGTTGCTTTGTTTGTTCGTTCGTCACGGCCGGCATGCCGAACGCTATGCGGCGACTTGGGTCGCCCTCAGTTTTTCTTCCGTCATTCGTCCGGCGTTCTGCGCATGTGCCAGCGCCGCGGCTTCGGCGCCCGCGGCATCGCCCGCAAAAATCTTCGCGGCGATCGTCTCGTGCTCGGCCCAGGCGCTGCCGCGATAATTGAGCTCGGCGAGCACTGTCGCCATCGAGCGGCGCATATGCGGCCATTGCGGCGCGATCATCTCCTCGATCGCCGAATTGCCGGCGAGGCGATAGATCGCGCTGTGGAAGTCGACATCGAGCGCGATCAGCTGCGCCAGCGGCGTCGGACGATCGATCTCGCGGCCGGCCTCGAGCGCATTCTCCAGCCGCGCGCGGCCCGCCGGATCGCTCGAGACGCGCTGAGCCGCCAGCCGCGCCGCCAGCGCATCGAGCGCGCCGCGAACCTCGTAGAGCTCGCGGATGCGCTTCGGATCGAGTTGCGTCACCTCAAAGCCGCGCTTGCCGCTTTCGGCGACGAGGCCCTGCCGATGCAAGAGATGCAGCGCATGCGACACCGGCTGGCGCGACACGCCAAGCTTCTCGGCCAATTCATTCTGGGTGATGCGCTGCCCCGGCAGCAGCGAGCGGTCGATGATCGCGTCGCAAATCCGCGCATAGACCTGGTCGATCAGGTTCGGAAGCGGGTCCAACGGGATCATGGCCAATCATCCAAATGGAATACGGAATTCCGTGTTCGAGATGACGCTACTGCTGTCAGGGGGCACGGTCAAGAGGCGGGTTGCATCTGACATCGGGCAATTTTGTCCGAATTTTCTTGCCTTTCGGACAAAAATGCCCGAAATTTGGTGAGGGCGGGGCGCGCAGATGGATGAGAGACCGCTTCATCGCGGAGATCAGACAAGAAGCGCGTGAGCTGGGCCTGAGCTTTCGAGTCGACTACCGCAAAGGCAAAGGCGGGCACGCCATGGTCTATGTCGGCGACAAGCTCACCACGCTGCCAAGTCGCGAGATCGATCCCAAGACGGCACGCAAGATCAGGAAGCAGTTGGGACTGGCGGAATAAGGATAGGCTGCGCGATCATGCGCAAGTGAAAAGGACGAGAGTGATGCGGACATTCACCTATGCCGCGAAATTCGAGCAAGGCGATGAGCAGGGCATCGTCGTGAGTTTTCCCGATGTCCCGGAAGCCATCACGCAGGGTGACGACATGGCTGATGCGCGCGCGCAGGCAGAAGAGGCATTAGGCCTGGCCTTGCTAACCTATCCTGAGCGGGGCATGTCGCTGCCGAAGGCGCGTGCCAAGGGCAAAGGCTTCACACTGATCACGGTGGCACCCGGCGTCGCTGCAAAGCTCGCGGTTCTGGAAGCCTTCAAGGAAGCCGGGATCGGAAAGAGCGAGCTCGGCCGGCGCATGGGGAAGGACGAGAAGGAAATCCGTCGGGTGCTCGATCCAAAGCACCCGACGAAACTTCCCACCATGGTCGAAGCCCTGCGGGCGCTCGGTAAGCGCTTGATCGTCAGCGTCGAAGAGGCGGCCTAGCTGGCTCGGGCTGTTCTCTACTTCCTTTTCCCCAGCTCCGTCAGCATCCGCGTCATCAGGTAGAGCCGCGGCACGATCGAGCTGGTGTCGATGTATTCGTCGCGGGCGTGATAGCCCCAGCCGGCCAGGCCAAAACTCTCGACCACGATCGCCTTGCCTGAGCGGTTGGCGAAACCGGCGTTGGTCGCGCCGCCCGTCATCTCGGCGATGTCGAGTTTGCGGTCGATCTCGGCGTAGATCGCCTGTCCGTCCTTGGCGAGCGCGCGGCCGCGATCATTGGCGATGAACGGTGGGCGACCCGCCGTGATCTTCACGGTCACGTCGGTGTCCGGGATCAGCCGGTTCTTGATCTTCTCGTCGAGCGCGGCCTGCAGCTTCTGCACGCCGTCGGGGACGGTGACGCGGATATCGGCGCCGGCGGTGGCCAGTTCGGGAATCTGGTTGCGCACGGTGCCGGCCTTCGCGGTGGTCCAGTTCAGCTGTGTGCCTGGTATCGATTTCGCGACGTCCTGGGTCTGCAGCAATTGATGCGCGAGCTCGATCAGCGCGTTGCGCCCGAGCTGCGGCGCGGCGCCGGCGTGCGAGGCCTTGCCCTTCACCTCCATGACGCCGGTCGCAGTGCCGCTGGCGCCGAGCAGCAGGCTGTCGTTCCTGGCAATCGGCGCCGCCGTGGTCGGCTCACAGGACAGCACGACATCATGTTGGTCGGCGAGCCCGGCGATGATTTCGCCGGAGCCGATCGAGCCGACCTCCTCGTCGGGGTTGAACGACACGGTGAGTTTTGCGTAGTCGCGCCAGCCGGCGTCGTTCAAAATCTTCAGCGAATGCAGGATCACGGCGATGCCGCCCTTGTCGTCGGCGATGCCGGGCCCGTAGATGCGATTGCCGTCGATCTTGTAGGGCTGCGAGACCAGGATGCCGCGCTCGTAGACGGTATCCATATGCGCGATCAGCATCAGCTTCTTCGTACCCGTGCCCTCAAACGTGCCGATCACGATGTCGGCGCCTGTGCCACGCGTGGTCTTGCGCCGCTCGGTCCTGGCGCCGAGCGCCTTCAAACGTGCTTCCGTGAAGTCGGCCATCTTCTGCAGGCCGTCGAGGTCGCTCGAGCCGGACTCGATCATCACCATCTCGTGCAGTGAATCGATCACCGCCGGCTGGGCCTGCTCGGCGGCCGTGCGCAGCTTCTCGTCGGCCGCAAAGGCCGCGGAGGTGAGGGCGAGCGAAAGCAGGCTCACCGATGCGAGCCGTTTGACTGATGCTGTCATGATTTACGTCCTCCCGTCCTGAACGAGGACACTAGCATCGCGTTGCCGCTGCCTCCAGTCGCGTCACGGCTGATCGAGCACCTCGACATCGAATGTCTCGATCTGCGAGGGATCGGCGGTCGCCTCGATCGCGGCGATCCGCTCGCCCGAGATCGTAACGCGCAGCACGATGCGCAGCCGGCCGCCGAAGATGACGGCGACACCCAGTTCGCCATCGACCATCGCGGGTCTTGCTGCCTGCGCGCGGCCCTTGAAGGCTTCGGCGACTGCAGCAGCCCCGCGGATCACCGGCAGTGATCCGAGCCGCTGCGCGGTGTGATCGGCGCGGACCACGACATCGGGATCGAGCACCGCGAGCAGGCCTTCGAAATCACCGTTGCGCGACGCCGCGAGGAAGGCCTCGACGATCCTGCGTTGTCCGCCGAGATCGGCATCCGGCGCCGGCGGCGTGCCCTGCACACGGCGTCGCGCGCGGCTTGCGAGCTGCCGTGCTGCTGCGGGCGTTCGCCCGACGATCGGCGCGATCTCCTCGAACGGCACGGCGAACATGTCGTGCAGCACGAAGGCGAGCCGTTCGGCCGGCGCCAAGGTCTCCAGCACCACGAGCAGCGCAGCGCCGACGGAATCCGCCATCTCGGATTCGCGCTCGTTGGCGTTGTCCGCGAGCGGCTCCGGCACATGCGGCCCCATCGGCTCCTCGCGCCGCGATTTCCGCGCGCGCAGCATGTCGAGGCAAATCCGGGCGATCACCGTGGTCAGCCAGCCGCCGAGATTATCGACGGCAGCCGCATCGGTGCGGCTCAGCCGCAGCCAGGTTTCCTGTACGGCGTCGTCGACCTCGGCGGTCGAGCCCAGCATGCGATAGGCCACGGCGCGCAGACGGCCCCGATTGGCCTCGAACTGCTCGGCCAGAAAGTTTTTTTCGTCCATCGGTCACATTCTCCGTTCGTGCTCCGTCATGCCCATGACGAACGAAACCCGGCCGTTGTGACAGGAGATCGGCATGGGGCGTCAAAATCAAATGGAGAAATGACATGTTGCAAACGACCGCGAACAATCAGATGCAGGCCCGCATGAACCATCCGGTGACGGTGGTTCCCGATGCCATGAAGGCGCTGCAGGCGCTTAGCGAAACCACCAAGCAGGGCCTGCCGGAAAAGTTGCTGGAACTGGTGCATTTGCGCGCCAGCCAGATCAACGGCTGCAGCGTCTGCGTCGACATGCATCCCAAGCTCGCCAAACGGGCCGGCGAAACCGACGAGCGCCTCTTCGCCGTCGCCGCCTGGCGCGATACGCCGTATTTCACCGAAGGCGAGCGTGCGGCGCTGGCGCTGACGGAAGCGTTGACGCGGCTTGCCGATCGCGAGGATCCGGTGCCGGATGCAATCTGGAACGAGGCCGACAAGCATTTCGACGAGCACGAACTAGCCTCGCTGGTGCTCGCGATCGCTGCGATCAACGTCTGGAACCGGCTCAACGTCGCCGTGCGCCAGCCGGTGGGCGTGTGGAAGGTGTGATCGCACTTCGAGCCACACGCTCGGTGCCCCTTCTCCCCTTGTGGGAGAAGGTGGCGCGCAGCGCCGGATGAGGGGTATGCCTCCGCAGACTCATACGTCGGAATGCGTGGAGAAATACCCCTCACCCGGATTGCATCTGTCGATGCAATCCGACCTCTCCCACAAGGGGAGAGGTGCACTGCCTATGCGGCTAAAAATTCAAGCACGATCTCGCAGTATTTCTGCGGCGCCTGCTCGAACATCGGATGCGTCGTGCCGGGGATCATCTCCGTGCGCGACCCCTTCACATTGGCCGCCAGCGCATGCAGCACCTTCGGCAGCATGCCCTTGGTGTTCGCGCCGCCAATAAACAGCGTCGGCGTCCTGATCGCCTCCGCATCGGCCTTCGAGAATGGCGGACGCTTGTCGCGCATCTGGCCGATCAAGGTCGTGGCATTATCGCGCAGCAACTGCTTCGGCACCGCGGGCAGCCGCTTCCAGGCACCGGGGCCCTCCAGCGCGTCGATGAAGATCTGCAGGCCACCGTCGACATCGCCCCTGGCGATCACCTCCGCCGAGGCCGCGATCCGCGCCGCCAGCGGCGAGGGGCCGGGCTGGTAGTCGGGATCGAGCGTGCCGTCGAGCTCGCCGCCGGGTTCGGCCAGGATCAGCCTGCGCAGCAGGTCCGGCCGCCGCTGCGCGACGCGCAATGCGATATGGCCGCCGCGGGAGTGGCCCATCAGATCGACCGGCTTGGTATCGAGCGCCTCGATAAAGGCAATGACATCGTCGACATGCTGGGCGATCGAATAGGTGTCACTGAGGCCATCCCAGCGTGCCGGAAAGAAATGCCGCAGGCTGACTGCGATGATGCGATGCTTCGCGGTGAGCGGGCCCAGCACCGCTGACCAGATCCGGAAATCGCAGAGCGAACCGTGCACGCAGACCAGCGGCGGGCCCTCACCGACGTCGAGATAGGGCATATCGAAACCGTTGACGGGGAGACTTTGCATGGGGGCCTGCAGATATTGTTGATTGGGCGGAAGTTCCCACAGGATTCGGGTGGATAGCAACATTCTCCAAGCCTAAATTCCGGGGCAGCATCAGGCTCAGGAACAGAGCCGATATCTCTTGGAGCGAGCCATGACTGGCCAGCATTATGCGATCTTCGAAACCCCGATCGGCGCCTGCGGCGTGGTCTGGGGCGAGCGCGGGGTGAGCGGCGTGCAACTGCCGATGGGCAGCGAGGACAAGACCCGCAAGCGGATTCTGCAGCGCAACGGCGACGTCATCGAGGCCGCGCCGCCGGCCGAGGTGCAGCACGCCATCGACGGCATGATCGAGCTGCTCGCCGGCAAGCCGAATGACCTCGCCGACATCGTGCTCGATCTCGACGGCGTGCCGGAGTTCAACCGCGGCGTCTACGACATCGCGCGCAAGATTCCGCCGGGCAAGACCGTGACCTATGGCGACATCGCCAAGCAGCTCGGGGGTGTCGAGCTGTCGCGCGATGTCGGCCAGGCGCTCGGCCGCAATCCGTGCCCGATCGTCGTGCCCTGCCACCGTGTGCTCGCAGCCGGCAACAAGCCCGGCGGCTTCTCCGCCAATGGCGGCGTCGTGACCAAGCTGAAGATGCTGGCGATCGAAGGCGCGGTGGTGAACCACACGCCGAGTCTGTTCGATTGAGGGAAGTCTCTCTTCCCCTCTCCCCGTTCTTCACGGGGAGAGGGTAGGGTGAGGGGCTCTCACCAAGCAACGGCTGTCTCAATTCGCATTCGTGAAGCGACGAGTCGGATAAGTTGTCTTTGCGGCGAGGTGTTGCCTCGCCCCTCACCCGAAATTCGCTGTGCGAATTTCGACCTCTCCCCGCAGAAGGGCGGGGAGAGGTGAAGGGTCAGACCGCCTCACACACAAACCCGCTGCCCTTGCGCCTGATCTTGCCGACCGATGGCGAGGGGAAATGCGCGGTGCAGCACAGCGTGTCGGTGTCGCAATAGCGCTCCAGGAAGCTGCGGCGGGTTTTTGCGGCCAGCGCGGGGTCGATGTCGAACTTGATCGACAATTCCGGATAATGCGTCTGCAGCGGCGAGTGCATGAGATCGCCGGAAAAGACCGCGTCGTCCTTGCCGCGGCCGAAGGCGAAGGCGACATGGCCCGGCGTGTGGCCGGGCGTCGGCAGGATGCGGGCGTGGTCGCCGATTCCAAAATCGTTGCGCACGATCTCGGCCTTGCCGGCCTCGACCACGGGCAGCACGCTGTCGCCGAACGGCGGCACCGGCGTCTTTGCGTTGGTCTCGGTCCAGTAGTCGAACTCGGTCCTGTCGAACACATAGCGCGCATTCGGAAAGGTCGGCACCCAGCGGCCGTTCACCAGCCGCGTGTTCCAGCCGACATGGTCGACATGCAGATGCGTGCACATGACGTAGTCGATGTCGTCGACGGAAAATCCCGCTGCCGCCAATGCGCGCGCGTAAGTGTCGTCGGTCTTCATGTTCCATTTCGGCCGGTTCGGCCGCGGCTTGTCGTTGCCGATGCAGCTGTCGATCAGGATGGTGTGGTGCGGCGTCTTCACGATGTAGGACTGGAAGCACAGCATCAGCACGTCCTGATCGTCGAGCGCGTTCGCTTGCTTCATCCAGGCGCGGTTTTCGGCCAGCAGCTCCGGCGTCAGCCCGGGGATCATCTCCAGCGCGGGTACAAAACTCGTCTCCTGCTCGATGATGCGGTGGATAGTGAGGTCGCCGACCGAGAATTTCAGGCTCATGCTAACTTCCCTTGCAATCAGTGCGCGTCACGCACCGACGGAATGACGATATTGGAGAGGATGTCGATCGCGGCCACGCCTTCCTTCGGCTGGCCGTATTGGGCTGCGGTCGTCATCATGACCAGATCGAGCTCGGGCACGATGAAGAGGCGTTGCCCGCCCCAGCCGAAAGCGCCGATCCATTTGACTTCCCTGCCGCCGGCCAGCGAGCGGCCCATCCACCATTGATAGCCGTAGAACAGCGTGCTGCCGAAATAGCCGATCGCCTGGAAGCGCGGCGTGGTCGATTGCGCGATCCACTCGGCGGAGACGATCTGCTGGCCGTTCCACTGCCCGCGATTGAGCACAAGCTGGCCGATCTTGGCGGCATCGCGCGGGCGCAGTCTGAGCCCGGCGGCCGCGGCGATCTTGCCGTTCTTCGGATAGGCCTTCCATTCGAGATCGGAAATTCCCAGCGGCTGGAACACCGCCTCGCGTGCGAAGGCTTCCAGCGGCTTGCCCGAGACACGTTCGAGGATGCTGCCGAGCAGGTCCGTACCGCCGCCGTTATAGCTCCACATCACGTCGGGCGGTGCGGCGACCGGACGCGACAGCACGTAGCCGACCGGGTCCGGCTCGAAGCCGAGATGCGGCTCGTCGTTCTTCGGATCGGTCCAGGGCAGGTTTTCGTCCCATTTCATCCCTGACGACATCGTCAGCAGATGGCGGAGCGTGATCGCTTCCCATCCCGCCTGCTTCACTGCTGCGTAGTCGGGGAAGCATGTCATCACGGGCTCGTCGACGCCTGGAATCAGCTTGCGATCGATCGCGATGCCGACCAGCAGCGACGTCACGCTCTTCGATGCCGAGCGCATGTCGTGCTTCGTCGTCGCCGTGAACTCGTAGGGGCCGTCCGGATCTCCCCAGGGCTGGTCGTATCCCCCGAAATACTGCTCGAAGACCAGCTTGCCGTGGCGTACGACGACGACCGAATGCACCTTGGTCGCGCGCTGCTCCAGCCGCGCGGCGATGCCGCAGAGCAGGGCGCCGTCCATGCCGACGCTGTCGGGCGAGGCGGTCACCCAGCCATCATCGATCGACGATGGCGATCCGCAGGCGAGGTTGCGTTGGCTGGGCGACATGCTCTCGGCCCTCAGGTTGTTGGCTGAGACGGAGAGCGCGAGAACGAGGCTCGCGCCGAGAATGGTGAGACGGGAGAGGCGGTCGCGCATCGTCATCCTCCCGTCCTTGTCAGCGGCTCACGCCGGCGGCGGCACCGAGATCTTCACCGAGGGACGCTCCAGCATCTTCTGATGGAACGCGTCGAGCTTCGGAAACGCCTTGCGCCAGCCGCAATCGGCGAAGCGGAAGTCGGCATAGCCGAGCACGCAGACGAGGCTGATCTGGGCGATGTCGAGCGGAGCGTTGAGCACATCAGGCCGGTTCTCGAACCGCGCCATGCCGGTCCAGGCCCGGTTCCAGTGATCGTCCGACCATGCCTGCCACTGCAGGCCCTGCGGCCGCACCATCTTCTCATAGCGGCACAGCAGCATGGACTCGAGCATGCCGTTGATCAGCGAGTGATCGCTCTTCACCTGCCAGCGCCGCGGGCCGTAGCCGGGGATCAGCCGGCCGCCGGCGAGCTCGTTGAGATATTCGACGATGACGATGGAATCGAGGATGACATTGCCATCTTTCAGGATCAGCACCGGCAGCTTCTTCAGCGGCGTGATCTTTGAGTATTCGTCATTGGCCGTGCCCGGTGCGACGGTGGCCGGCACCAGCTCGATCTTGTCGATCAGCCCAAGCTCGATCGCCGCGATGCGCACCTTGCGGGCGAACGGGGAGGCGGGGGAGAAGGTCAGTTTCATGGGAGGCCTCAGAAATTCGCGATGACATTCGCCCCGTCATTGCGAGCGAAGCGAAGCAATCCATTGCCTCCGAGTACGCGGATCAATGGATTGCTTCGTCGCTATCGCTCCTCGCAATGACCGTGACAGCGTAGCTTTGCCTTACGCCGCGATGATCTCCTGGCGCTGCTCGCCGAGGCCTTCGATGCCCAAGGTCACGACGTCGCCGACATTGAGGAAGGTCGGCGGCTTCATGCCGAGGCCGACGCCGGGCGGGGTGCCTGTCGTGACGATGTCGCCGGGCAGCAGCGTCATGAACTGCGACAGGTAGGAGATGCAGTGGGCCATCGAGAAGATCATGGTCTTGGTGTTGCCGGTCTGCCGGCGCTGGCCGTTGACGTCGAGCCACATCGAGAGGTTCTGAACGTCCGCGATCTCGTCCTTGGTGGCGAGCCAGGGGCCGACCGGGCCAAAGGTGTCGTGCGACTTGCCCTTGGTCCACTGCCCCAGGCGCTCGGCCTGGAAGTGACGCTCGGAAACGTCGTTGCAGACGCAATAGCCGGCGACATAATTCAGCGCGTCGGCTTCCGAGACATATTTGGCGCGGGTGCCGATGATCGCGGCGATCTCGACTTCCCAGTCGAGCTTGGTCGAGCCGCGGGGCTTCTCGGTGGCGTCGTTCGGGCCGCACAGCGACGTCGAGGCCTTCATGAAGATGATCGGTTCGGTCGGGATGGCCGCGCCGGTCTCCTTGGCGTGATCGCTGTAGTTCAGGCCGATCGCGATGAACTTGGAGATGCCGGTGACGGGGGCGCCGAAGCGCGGCTTGCCCGAGACGGCGGGGAGCGAGGCGGTGTCGAGGGCGGCGAGCTTCTTCAGCGACTCCGGCGAATAGGCCTCGCCGGTGAGGTCCTTCACATGCGCCGACAGGTCGCGCAGCTGGCCGGATTTATCGATCAGGCCGGGCTTTTCCGCACCCTTTTCGCCATAACGAACAAGCTTCATCTGGATCACTCCCTACGGGGTTCTTGCTGGTATTCCTCGGTTCGCTTCTTGGAACAGGGGCGCGAGAAATTCAACTGCGGAAAGCGCAGGGTAGGGTGGGCAAAGGCGCTTTGCGCCGGCCCACCCTCCTGATCAGGCCAGTGCGACATATTTGAAGGCATCGCCATCGCGCTTGAGATGGCCGGCGCCGAAGTGGCCGCCGATCACCAGCGTCGGCGTATCGGCAAAGCGGGAGAACAGTTCGCGTCTTGTCGCGGCCGACTGCTTCTGGTCGAAATCCGGCGTCGCCGACCAGTCGGGATGGGCCATCTGGCAGGGGTGATGGGCGACGTCGCCGGTCAGCAGGGCGTCCTGGCCGTCCGACTTGATGTGGACGCTCATATGCCCAAAACTGTGGCCGGGCGTCGGGATCAGGGTGATCTCCTCGGTCAGCCGGTGGTCGCTCGCCACCAGCTCCGCCTTGCCGGCATCGACGATCGGCTTCACGGAATCGGCGAACACCGCGGCGTGTGCCGGCTCGATGCTGTTGTCGCGCCAATAATCGTATTCCGCCTTTCCGAACACGTAGCGCGCTTTCGCAAAGGTCGGCACCCACTGGCCGCCGACCAGTCTGGTGTTCCAGCCGACATGGTCGACATGCAGATGCGTGCACAGCACGGTGTCGATGGTCTCGGGCGCGAAGCCGGCTTCGGTCAGCCACTCCAGGAAAGGCTCGGTGCGATTGTTCCAGATCGGCACGCCGCGACCCTGCTTGTCGTTGCCGAGTCCGGTGTCGACGATGATGCGATGCTGCGGCGTCTCGACCAGCAGCGAGTGGATCGACATCTTCAACTGGCCCTCGTCATTGGCGTAATGCGGGATCAGCCAGGGCAATTTCTGGATTTCCTCCCGGCTCGCCTGCGGCAGCACGAACCGCGTGCCGCCGACGGATTCGAGCTCATTGACCTTGGTGATCCTGACCCTGCCGACCGTCCATTGCATCCGGCATTTCCTTTTGCTTCTTGTTGCTCTGTGGCTGAAGCATGCGGGTTTCCGCTAGCGAGCGCAATGGATCAAGTCGGCGCTTCTATCTCTTCGCCTCGCCCCGCTTGCGGGGAGAGGCCGGATCGCATGCAGCGAAGCGCAATGCCGATCCGGGTGAGGGGGAGCCTCCACGAGTCCGGCTCTCGCCGTCGCCTCAATTACATTCGCGAGTCGGACAGGCTTTCTCTGCGGCCACCGCTCGCCGTGCCCCTCACCCGGATCGCATCTGTCGATGCGATCCGACCTCTCCCCGCAGAAGGGCGGGGAGAGGTGAAGACGCTACCGCGCGCAATCGACGATCACGGTGCCCATCTTGTCGCCCTTCTCGACGGCAAGATGCGCCTGCGCGGTCTCCGCGAGCGGAAACTGGCCGGCGATGTTGTGCACGCGGGTGCCGGCGGCGAGCCAGCGCGAGATGTCCTGTTGCGCCGCCGCGAGCAGCGGCGGGGGCAGGGCGAACAGCACCAGCGAGCGCACCGTGATGCATTTTTCCATCAGCTCGCGCACCGGCAGTGTCGGCGTGCGATTGCCGTTGGTGGCGTAGATCGCGATCGTCGAATTGACAGCCATCAGCTTCAGCGTGGTCGCAAGATTGCCGCCGAAATCGACGTCGACCACGCGATCGACCCCGCGGTGCTCGGTGAACGCCATAGCCCTGGCGACGACATCCTCGGTGCGATAGTTGATCACGAGATCGGCGCCGCCGAGCCGCGCCTCCATGTCTTTCGCTGGCGAGCTCACCGTCGCGATGACGCGCGCTCCGCCCCATTTCGCCAATTGCACCGCGTAGTGCCCGACCGCGCCGGCGCCGCCGGTGACCAGCACTGTCTGCCCCTCGATCGGCCCGTCCGCGAACAGCGCGCACCACGCGGTCATGCAGGGGATGCCGAGGGTGGCGCCCGCCGCGAACGAGACGTCCTCCGGCAGCGGCGTCACCAGGTAATCGGCGATCGTGATGTATTCGGCGGCGGTGCCGAACGCGCGGCCGTTGCGCTGGCCGTTGAACAGCCAGACCCGGTCGCCGACCGCGAATTTCGTCACGCCGTCGCCGACCTGGTCGACGATCCCGGCGCCGTCGCTGTTCGGAATCACGCGCGGAAATTCCAGCGCGCGATAGGTGCCGCCGCGGCGGCCGACATCGGCCGGATTGACGCCGGACGCTTCGAGCCTGACGCGGACCTCGCCTGTATCAGCGTCAGGCGTCGGCATTTCGCCGACGGTGAGCACCGTCGGCGCCGCGCCTGTGCGTTCGTACCAGACCGCCCTCACAACGTTCCCGGGAACGCGCCGCCGTCCAGCAAAATGTTCTGGCCGGTGATGAAGCCGGCCTTGGCGCTGCACAGGAACGCACAGGCCTGGCCGAACTCGTCGGGATCGCCGAAGCGGCCGGCCGGATTGAGCTTGGCCCGTTCAGCCAGGATCTGCTCGACCGGGATGCCGCGCTTCTCGGCTTCGGCCTTGCCGGTGCTGCGCAGGCGGTCGGTCTCGAACGGGCCGGGCAGCAGGCCG
This sequence comes from Bradyrhizobium jicamae, assembly GCF_018130695.1. Classification (GTDB taxonomy): domain Bacteria; phylum Pseudomonadota; class Alphaproteobacteria; order Rhizobiales; family Xanthobacteraceae; genus Bradyrhizobium; species Bradyrhizobium jicamae_B. The sequence continues at coordinate 67,746 of NZ_JAFCJX010000015.1, forward strand.
TTGATGGTGACGTTGTTGATCACGGTCTTGCGCGACAGGCCGGCGATGAAGCCGGTGAGGCCGGCGCGTGCGCCGTTGGAGAGGCCGAGGATATCGATCGGCGCCTTCACCGCGGCCGAGGTGATGTTGACGATGCGGCCGAACTTGCGCGCCATCATGCCGTCCACGGTGGCCTTGATCAGCTCGATCGGCGTCAGCATGTTGGCGTCGATCGCCTTGATCCAGTCGTCGCGGGTCCAGTTGCGGAAATCGCCGGGCGGCGGGCCGCCGGCATTGTTGATCAGGATGTCCGGATCCGGGCAGGCCTTCAGCACGTCGGCGCGGCCGGCCGGCGTCGTGATGTCGCCGACGATCTCGGTGACGGTGACGCCGGGGTACGCTTTGCGGATTTCATCGGCAGTCTTTTTCAGCGCCTCGGCGCCGCGCGCGGTCAGCGTGACATGGACGCCTTCCTCCGCCAGCGCCATGGCGCAGGCGCGCCCCAGTCCCTTGCTCGATGCGCAGACGATGGCGCGACGGCCCTTGATTCCGAGATCCACGGCTTCACTCCCTGTTATGTCGGGTAAGTTTGTCAGAGTTCGATGGCGACATTGTAGCCAAGCTCCGCCGCGCCGATAAGGGCCGGGCAATGCATATGTGCATGCCGGCTGCGAAAGTCGGCTAGATGTGCCGTTCCCTTCGCAGGCGCTCGATCGTCATCACGACGTCGGGCGGCAGCGATCGGAATCCCTGCTGACCTGCCGCCGACAACAGCGGCCGCAATTGCGACCCGTTGAGGAATTGCGGCTGGCGGGCCAGCGGCACCAGTTGGTCGAACACCAGCACGACTGACATCGCGACCAGGCCGGCCCTGACGGCACCAAGCGCCGCGCCGCCGAGCCGGTCGAAGATCGCGATGTCGGATCCGATCGTGTCGTCGAGCATCGATCGGAACAGCCTTCCGAACAGCGCGCCGACCAGCAGGAAAACCCCGAACAACAGCGTCCAGTTCTCCGGCAGGGGTGACGATGGCATGTGTGCGATGGCCGGCCCGATCATCGCCATCGCGGCGACCGCGATCGGCATCGCGACGAGGTAGGCGAGGATCGTGACCGCGCTGCGGATCAGGCCGGTCGTGAAGCCCGCCACGACGGCGAAGGCCAACCCGAGCAGGACGGCGATATCGAAGATGTTCATGGACGATTCCGGACCCGGCGCGTGTCCGGCGTAGTCCATGTCGGTAAAGAAATCGTGGTCGCGACGCGCGACTTTTGTAGGGCGGGTTAGCGCTAGCGTAACCCGCCGCCGGTCCATCAATCTCGGCACCATGCATCGGTGACGAAGATGGTGGGTTACGCCAAGCGACTGCGCTTCGCGCAGCCGCAGGGCTAACCCACCCTACGCTCTACGCACCTACGTCCGCATCTCCGCCCTGATCATGTCAGCGGCCTTCTCGCCGATCATGATGGTCGGCGCGTTGGTGTTGCCGCCGATCAGGGTCGGCATGATCGAGGCGTCGACGACGCGCAAGCCGTCCACGCCGTGCACTTTCAGCGTCGGATCGACCACGGCCATTGCATCCGTGCCCATCTTGCAGGTGCCGACGGGGTGATAGACGGTGTCGACGCGATTGCGCAGGATGTTGCGGATATCGTCGTCGGTTTTCACATCAGCCGTGAACATGTCCTTCTTCTGCAGCGCGCGCATCGCGGGCGTCTCCATCAGCCGTCGCGTGGTCTTGAAGCCCGCGACCATCGTCTCGAGATCCTCGGCCTCCCCTAAGAAGTTCGGATCGATCATGGGGGCGGCGAGCGGATCGGCGCTTTTCAGCCAGACGCTGCCGCGGCTCTTCGGCCTGAGCAGGCAGACATGGCAGGAGAAACCCGCCTCCTTGTGCTTCTTGCGGCCGTGGTCGTCGAGCATCGCGATGATGAAGTGGAGCTGGATGTCCGGTACGTCGAGGTGAGGCTGCGTCTTCAGGAAGCCGCCGCACTCGGCGAAATTGGTGGTCATCAGCCCGCGTCTCTCGCTGCGATAGCGCTGGATGGCGCGGAGCAGGGATGGCAAGCGGCCGAGCGAGGCGTGCACGAAGTGCGGATAGTCGGAGGCGTAGACGAACACGAAATCCGGATGGTCCTGCAGGTTGCGTCCGACACCGGGCACATGATGCACGGTGCCGATGCCGTGCGCGCGAAGCGCCTCGCCGTCGCCGATGCCCGACAGCAGCAACAGCTGCGGTGACTGGAAGGCGCCGGCGGCGAGGATCACCTCGCGGTGGGCGCGCAACTGCTTCGTCTGCCTGCCCTGCAGATATTCGATGCCGACGGCGCGGCCGCCGTCGAACAGGATCTTCGTGGCCTGCGCCCCGGTCTCGACGCGCAGGTTCGCACGCGCATCGATAAAGGGGTGCACATAGGCGCGCGCCGCGCTCCAGCGCTCGCCATTGTGCTGCGTCACCTGGTAGCTGCCGAGCCCTTCGTGGTCTTCGGCATTGAAGTCATCGCGGATGCGGAACTGCGCCTCGCGCGCGGCCTGGTGGAAGAGGTCATGGATCGGATTGTCCGAGCGCAGCCGGTTGACATGCAGCGGGCCGCCCTTGCCGTGATAGTCGCCGTCGAAATCGGCGTTGTTCTCCGAGCGCTTGAAATAGGGCAGCACGTCCGCATAGGACCAGCCGGCATTGCCGAGCGCGGCCCAGTGGTCGTAATCCCTTTTGTGGCCGCGGATGTAGACCATGGCGTTGATCGCCGAGGAGCCGCCGAGGCCCTTGCCGCGCGGCTGATAGCCGATGCGGCCGTTCAAGCCCTTCTGCGGCACCGTATCGAAGGCCCAGTTGGCCGCGCGATAGGGCAAAGCGAGCCCGAACGGCGTGGTGATCCGCCAATTGTCGTTCCGCCCGCCGGCATCGAGCAGCGCCACCGTCGTCGCCGCATCCTCCGACAGCCGTCCCGCCACCGCGCAGCCGCCCGAGCCGGCGCCGACGACGATGAAATCGAATGTGTCAGTCACGTTTATTTTCTCGCCCCGCTATTGGCGTCGAAAGCTCCGCTTTTGCGCCCATTCTGGCAAGGCCCAGTTCCAGCACCCGATACCGGGCAGAAAAGCCCCGATTTCGACGTCACAAAAACCTCAAAAACCCACCTCGCGGGGCTTTCCAAACCAGCCTTGCGTTGATACATACGCCCCGCACCCGATCGGCTTCGGCCCGGGTCGCCTTCTCAGGAAGCCCTGACCAGGATCGCCCGGCGCGTCATGCGTTGGCCGGCACGTCTCAGGCTCCCCTCTTGTAGGGCATGCAACGGTTTAACGCGGGGTGGAGCAGCCCGGTAGCTCGTCAGGCTCATAACCTGAAGGTCATAGGTTCAAATCCTATCCCCGCAACCAAGTTCGGACATCACCGGTTCCGATGAAGAAAATGGCCCGCATCACGCGGGCCATTTTTGTTTGGCGCTGTCGCCATCGCGCCCTCGAACCCCGCGCGCCGTGCGAGCTGGACCGGTTATTGCAATTTCCGCGAGGCGTCGCGCGCGACCGGTTGCACAGGAGCTAAAAAGTCCGCTTTCCCTGCGATTTGGCCGCAAATGACGCGAAGCGCCGGAAGGGTTCTGCATCGTCCGGCACAGTTGTATTGTCCCGTATGTCCGATTTTGCGACACTGCGGAGGAAATGGAGAATGCCTGTGAGGAAGCTCGTTCTGGCCGCGGCACTCGTTGTGTGGGCATCGCCGTCGCTCGCAGGCACCTATATGCGGGCGAGCAGCTGCAAGTTCTCGGGCTCCTACGGCTACAGCAACTGCCTGACGACCTGGACGCATCTGCCGGACCCGGTCCGCGATCCCGAGCAGGACCGGCGGGATGCGATCGCGCGCGCGAAGGAAAACGAAAAATGGACCGCCTTCTGCAAGCCGACCTTCGCGCGCGACGAATACGGCGTCCACCGCGCGTCCTATGCCGTGACCGGCTGCGAGTTCGGGCGGAGTGAATAGCGGCGGGTCTCAGCCCACGCAGAATTATGCTGCACTTAATTCTCCGGCCACGCGGCGCCCGAAGGCGTCGCAGCCTGTCGTGCCGCCGAGATCGCGGGTGCGCGCGGCAGGATCAGCCAGCACCCTGTCGACGGCGGTCTCCATCGCCGCTGCGGCGCGATGGAAGGCCGCCTTGGCGTAGCGCGTGCCCATCCAGTTCAGCAGCATCGCGACCGAGAGGATCATCGAGGTCGGGTTGGCGACGTTCTGTCCGGCAATGTCGGGCGCCGAGCCGTGCTGGGCCTGCGCGCAGCAATGCGTCGCGCTGGCGTTGACGGAGCCGGCAAGTCCAAGGCCGCCGGAGAGCTCGCTGGCGAGATCCGACAGGATGTCGCCGAAGAAATTGGTGCAGCAGAGCACGTCGAACCGCTCCGGATTCTTGACCAGATGCGCCGTCGAGGCGTCGACCAGCAGATCGTCCAGCGCGACATCGGGAAATTCCTTGTGCACGTCGCGCACGGCCTCGAGGAACAGGCCGTCGGTCATGTGAAAGCAGTTGGCCTTGTGGATCGCGGTGACCTTCCTGCGCCGCGTCCGCGCCAGCTCGAACGAGGCGCGCGCGATCCGCTCGCTGCAATGCCGGGTGATCTTGCGGGTGGCGAGCGCCATGTCCGGGCTCGGCATGCATTCGCCGCTGCCGCGCGTCATGTTGCGATCGGCGTAGAATCCCTCGGTCGCCTCGCGCATGATGACGAGATCCATGCTGCGGCCCTCGCGCATGTTGTGCGGCACGCCCGCGCGCGTGCGCGCCGGCCGCACGTTCGCAAAGAGATCGAGCCCGACGCGGAAGCCGGCGGAGACATTGCGCCCGCCTTCCGCGGCCGGTGGATAGTCGGCATGCGACTGCGTGCCGAGGATGATGCCGTCATACGTCCTGGCGCGCTCCAGCAAGTCCTGTCGCAGCGTGGTGCCGTGCTTCGCAAGGCTCGCAAAGCCGACGTCCTCATGGTCGAAGCTCAGCTCGAGATCGAATGTGCGGCTGGCCGCCTCGGTCACCTCGAGCGCGGCGGCGGTAATCTCGGGGCCGATGCCGTCTCCGGGCATGACGATGATGCGCATGGGGAACCCCTTCAGTTGGCTTTGGCGCGCGGGCGCGTCCTGTCGCGTGACGGAGGAACGTCTTGCGTGACGGACCAGATTGGTCTTTAAGACATAGAAATGCAAATGTCGACCGGGGTGGATGCGGTATGGGCCATTTCTTCCGAAACAGTCTCGCGCTCGGCTGCCTGGCCCTGTGGTCGGCGATATCGGCCTCCTCGGCGTCCGCGGAGACCTATCCGTCGCGTCCGCTGACCCTGATCGTGCCGTTCGCCGCGGGCGGCGCGGCCGACACCACCGGCCGGATCATGGCGGATGCGATGGCGCGGCATCTCGGCCGTCCTGTCATCGTCGAGAATGTCGGCGGCGCCGGTGGTGCGATCGGCTCGCTGAGGGGCAAGAAGGCGCAGCCCGACGGCTACACCATCGGCCTCGGCCACATGGGCACGCATGCCGCCGCGGTCGGCGCCAATGCGCGGCTCGGCTACGACCCGCGCAAGGATTTCGACTATCTCGGCCTGGTCTCGACCACGCCCAACATCGTATTCGTTCGAGCGGATTTCCCGGCGAAGACGCTTGCCGAATTCGCCGCCTACGCGCGGGTGAAGGGCGGGGATCTCAAGATGGGCCACTCCGGCATCGGCGCCGCCTCGCACATCACCTGCATCCTGCTGTTCCAGCTGATCGGCGCCGAGCCGACCTATGTCAGCTATCGCGGCTTCGGCCAGACCATCAATGACATCCTGTCGGGCGCAATCGACGGCAGCTGCGATCTCGTCGCCTCCGTCAGCGGCCAGGTGCAGGCGGGCTCCGTCAAGGCGTTCGCTGTTGCTGCGCCGGAACGCTCGCCGATCCTCCCCGACGTGCCGACCGCAACCGAAGCCGGCATGCCCGACTTCGCCGCCGAGACCTGGACCGGCCTCTACGCCCCCAAGGGCGTGCCGCCCGACATCCTCGCCAAACTCCGCGACGCCGTCGCCAAATCGCTCGACGAGCCGCAGGTGCAAGCCCGCTTTCTCAAGATCGGCGCGACCGTCCCCAAGCCCGAGCGCCGCGGAGGCGAAGCGATGCAGGCGCTGGTCGAGCGGGAGGTGGTGAGGTGGGTGGAGATTCTCGGGAAGGCGGGGTTGCCGGAGCAGTGAGGGGTAAGCCAATTGAGTGCACTTAACTGACGGCCGTCACCACGCCACTCACCAACTCAAGAATAGCGTGCACTGGCGTGGTGCGCCCCTTCCGCCGCTCCAGCTTTTAGGTGAGCACATAACGTCTCCAGCCTGCTCCGGCCGTTCGCGGAGTACAAGAACGGGAAGTCGACACGAACTTGCCCGGGTTGTGGTGTCCACGTTCGACGATAGCCGCATCAAGACCGGTATTGATATCACCGGCATCGCATGTTCTTGAGTGCAGCGGACTTTCACGAGGGGACCCAGGTGGACTATCACGATATTGAGGAGGCTTGGTGGACATGGGGCCGGGTCACTTACTCCGGTAAGGAAAAAAGTGACCGCGCTCTTCTCAAGTGGATGTACGCAAACATGGACCGGTTCCTCTTCGACGGTGAACCCTGGAGCCGCTCAGCAACAGCGGTCTCATCCAACTCGGGCAAAACGAAATATTGGACCGTCACCTACACGTCGGCCAGCGGGCGCAAGTTCACCGGAGGAAGCGGAGCAACTCGGCCCACGAATCGCCGGAACGACCCGGAACGAAATTGGGGGCTACCTGACTGACGCAAAGCGCGCCCTCGACGGTTAGATCAAACGAAAATGGCAATCAACTTCCACCCGGCATCCACGGGAGCCAGGACGAAATGCCTCGGTTTGACGCTTCACGATCTCGCTGACGTGTGAATCAACCAGGCGGACACGACGGCTTGCCACCTTGGATACGGCATGAAGTCCAGAAACCAACTGCTCCGGCGCCAACCGAGTAGCTCCGATTCGAATTACAATGTCGGACTTCTTGTCGAGGACGAGCGAGAGCATTCTCCACATGTCCGCAAGCATGGTCCAATACTGGTTGACATCACTATGGCGATCGTCTTGAGAAAATTGCTGTTTTCTCGGCTGCGGTGGGCCGCCTAAGAACCACAGACGGAGCCACTGGTCCTCAGCATAGTTGGTAACATCGAAATACGGCGGCGACGTTACCACGCACCGAATGGGACTATTAAACTTACTCTTCAACCTGGGAAGATTGCGCATATCTGTGTTGAAGATTGATGCCCTTCCAGCTGGCGGCTTCTCTACATAGCGATAGTCTAGCTGCCTTCTCAGGATGCCAAATACGTCCCTCTTCGGAGCCCTTTGCTGCCGCTCTTTCCAGAATCTAACCGAATAGTCCGGCTTAGTGCTGATGGTATGGGGCATCTGGTTACTGAAGTAGTTCTCAGAGCGATCAGTCTCGCCGTGCAGAGAGCCAAGTATCAACGCAGCAATCATCCCGTCTACGATCGTTGCTCGGTGCCGCAGCGTATTGCGCAGATAAACAAGCTGCATAAGCGTGTGCTTGTGATAGGCGTGCTTGAAGAAGATTGGCAGCTCGGAAAGCTGCTCGCCCACGATCCTGTCGGCCTCAAAGCTCTCTTCAAGTTGATTGATGCGAGCTAACACGGCTCTCTTCGAAGGCGCATTCGTCTTTGCACGAGAAATACAATACGCGACTGGATTCGTATCGCAGCCAATCGCCTCGCGGCCCATCAGCAACGCTTGGAATGGTAGCGTGCCCCTACCGCAAAACGGGTCAAGCACGGTATCGCCCGGCGCCGTCAGTTTTGACAACCAATGCTCCGCGAAAGACTCAGGAAACATCGCGAAGTAAGAACAAAGAGCATGCATCCGATGCCGCATCTTATTTCAAGCCCTTCAACATTATTTTCGATGCATCAAGGCACCGCTTCTCTAACGTTGGCTCGGAGTGATAGCACGCTACTATCCTGCAACGATCGAACAAAATTCCTCCGTCGATGCCGGCGGACTCCCAATCTCTCGATGACACGCGGCGCGGAATGAAGAAAAGCCGTACCGGGTCAACCAGCAACGGAGCCCGCATCCATTTTTTGACAAAAGACCGGGCATCCATCTCTGCAAGCTTATCTTGCCAGTCGGACGCGCCTGCTGCGCATTGCCCAAACGCGATCAGTTTGCCTTGCTTTCCGTCAGGGAAGCTCCGCCATGCAACAATATCTAGGCCATCATCGCCGGTGTGTGTTGCCAGCTGTGGTCTGCGACAGCCGTCGCCTTCGCCGACCGACAAGCACAAGTCATCGATTGCTTGATTAAGGCGCGCTAAAGGTGACTTGCGGGGTGACCCGAATCTAACGGATACGACGCCGTTTGCTGAGCCGCCAAGATATCCGAGCGTTGCCCTAGCACAAATGTTCTCGAAGAGCGCAGAAGTACCTTCGTGCCCCGCTGTTGGCTTATTTATCGACATAAGCAGCAGGGCTGTGTAGGTAAATGCCTCGGGCTTGGGCCGAACGTTCAACGCGCCTCTTGTCACCTCGAAGGGATATCGATCCTTTCCGCAAGCCTTCACTCGGTTTTCGATTTCGCCAAAGGCATCCTGTGCGATCGACTGAGTGACCTGCGAGCCACTATCGCCGCCCGCACTCACAATCGCGTCGGTGCTTCCCGTTCGCCGAAGCAATTTGACCAAACTGGCGACGGATGTTGACTTGTCCTTTGAGCGTAGAGCCTCCAACTCCATCCAGTCGGCTAGACTTTCTGTCGGGTCGGTCGCGGCGGGCAATGGGATAGGCATGTCAATGCGGAACTAATCACTTAGATTTCTTTGAGCGTGACTGCTGCATGTCACTGAATATTGCCCGCGAAAGTTCAACCAAGTCCTCGGCTGTTTGAAGCAGGTCTTCATTTCCATCGTAACCTGTAAGCACAGTGCCGCGTGCCTTTTGGAGATTCTGCTTCGCCTCCACCATCGATTCTCGGAAGACGCGCTCGTCTCCTTTGCTGATTTCGAGCGAGACACTGAGCGTCAACCCCTTGCGCAATGCTGCAATAGCCTGCTTATTCTTCAAAACCTCGTCTAATCGACGCAGATCTGGGTTTTGACTCTGAATGACAGGCGGCAGACTCTTCGACCGGCTGCCATACAGCCAAGTCAAAAACTCACCGAGTTGCTTCTCGTGATCCTTCGGTACAGGGCGTCTCTTGCCGATAGTCTTCTCGCCCTTCGGCAGCCCCAAGAACCCCTGAATTCCCGTGTATCCGAGCCCTGTGGTAAGATGCGAAAACGAAAAGTGTTCGCGATATCGATCCTCTCGGCTGAAGACACCAGCGGCTTCGCCCTGTTCTAGGACCATCAGCCCGTCATAGAGGCGTTCGACTGTGCTATGCTTGTCGCCAATACGTCGAGCGATTTCCTCCAGCGCAACGCCTACTTCATTGTGCACCCAAGCAACGTAGTGGGCCTTCGGATAGGATTCCCAGGCTTGAGGTCCGTTGATGTGCTTGAAGCCGAGGTAGGCCCACACCTCCTCGCGCTTACAAAAGATGACGGGTAACGTGTCGAGTTGCTTCCGCGCGGCCAGGCTGATGGTCGGCAGGCTCGAAATTTGCAACCTCGATCGAAGATTTGAATCTCGCAGCAGCTTCACCGCTGCTAGTCGACGATTGCCTTCGATCACAAAGTTTTTGCCCCGCTCCTTCGCTGCGTAAAGAGGTTCGTGGCGATAGAAACCATTTTCGGCGATGGACAAAGCGAGTTCATCGACGGCCATGTTCTGCCAAAGCACTTTGACGATTTCTTCCTGAGTTGCCCTCGGGGTGAGTCCGTAGTCCGCCAAGCGAGGATTCTCTGGATCGAGAAGCAAGCTGTCGGTATCAACGTCCTCTGACTCCCAGCCAGAAGCCTTTGGCGATTTACTCATTTGCGTTTCGCCTTCCTCACTTTGCCCCCAACGCTTCTTGTAGAGCGGTCGTTTGTCGCCCGTTGTCTAGGACGGTCCCAGTATGGGCTTTTGCACTTCGGGCAGACACGAGGTTGTTGCCCTTTTTCGCGCGGCAGCCACTGATGGCCGCACCGCTCACATTGGAATCCAGCTAAATGGACGTGGGCCATGGCTTCCTAAGAGTATATCCCCGCAAAGGATATATTATTGAGGTCATGTTAATGTTTCATTAAGCGTAAGTGCGCGCAAGCACAACTGTCATTTCTAATGTTAACTGGCGCGACCTGGTCAGGCGAGGGCTGGAAAGATCATATCCGTCAGTGAGTCGATGAGACGCGCCGATCGACTGCATTGCAACGGTTTGCCGATCCCTTAGCTGTCCTCACGCCGGTTCGGTCAACATGTGCATAACGAAAGGGAAGTAGATCGGCGCATCTTCCTGCACATTGCGTGACGGAAATGTTTCTTCGACCTGGGGCACCGCGCGGAGCGTGACTTGGGAGAGACCGTGGGCACTGCGGGAGATGATCGAGCCGCCATCCTGAACGGAGGGCGATCGGTTAAGAATGCTTACCGCCTTCCGGCGGCGGATTGCCCGAAGCCGCCGTCACCGAGCAAAGCTTTAAGGGGGCATATGGGTGCATGCGTACGGAAACAAATGAGGAAAGTCAAAGCTTGCCGTTCTAAAGATAACCCTCACCACCTGAAGGTCGTAGATCCAAATCTCACCCACAACCGGGCGGCTGACCTGCCCGACGCCGCAAGCCCGGTTGTCAAAAGAATCCACTTTACACGAACTTCCGATTATGCTAACAATAGCCCCGTCTCACCCGGCATGAGGGGCGCTTCGCGGTCGTCACGAACGTGGGTCGAGATGCGGTGGCCGTGACTTGCGCGATTGACGTTGCGCGCGAGGCCGCGGACGGTGAAGTCGCGTGGGTCGGACGCCCCAAGGCTGGCGTCTTGTCGTCGGGGAGCTCGCTTTCCGGGGATGACGGTGTCAACAAGGTCTGGTCACCGGGATGAGCGCGTATAAGCCGTAACCCATCGCGCAGGGAAGGCTGGGATGCTCCCGCTGCACCTGTATGCTCGTGTGCGCACTTTTTTGTGCACATTGCGCACGAGACCTCGGGTGCAAGCAAGCGCCCGGCTTTCCCTGCGCCCTCAGCTTTCGAAGAGGGCGAAACGAACGGCAAGACCCGGACAGATCATGTCGCGGGAACGAGACTGCGTGTCCCGGCCCGCAAAGCGTGCAAATTAATCTGACGCGGCCGAAAAATTCGGCAGCCGCTCAGGCGCCGGCCCGCTAGGATGCGGGACCGGCGGCCATCGCCTCCCGCAAGACGGTTCGAGATGACGATTAAGAGAGTTGCGCTTGTTGTCCTGCTGATGACGTCGCCGGCGTTTGCCCAGGCGCCGCCCAAAAGCGCGTCGAAGGCTGCCGCCAATCCTTGCGCGCCGATCGGCCAGACCGCGAAGGGCGAGCTGGTCTATTCCATGAAATGTGAGAGGTTGCCCGCGCCGCCGGTGCCAGCCCCGCCGCCGCAGGCCGAGGTCAAGGAGACCGCGCCGCCGCCTGAGCCGGAACCCGCGCGCGGCGGGATTTTCGGCTGGTCGTATGACCGGCGCTAGCGGGGGGTTAAGTTTTGGTTGGACCGGTTGAACCGCGGTGTCCCTTCACCTCTCCCCAACGGGGAGAGGTCGATTTGCGCAGCAAATCGGGTGAGGGGGCGCCGCGCTCACGAGAGACCGTAACCCCTCACCCGGCGCGACGCGCCGACCTCTCCCAAGGGAGAGGTGAAGCTCGCGTAGTGCGGATTCGAACGCGGACAGGCTGATGACGACCACGCTGACCGACCTCAACGCCGCGAGCCGCGACGCCTTCGTCGCCGCACTTGCCAATGTCTTCGAGCATTCGCCGTGGATCGCCGAGCAGGTCGCGATGAAGCGCCCGTTCGCCGGCATCGCGGCGCTGTTCGCGGCGATGAAGGGAGCGGTCGAGCGGGCGCCGGCGGAATTGCGGCTGGCGCTGATCAAGGCGCATCCCGACCTCGCCGACAAGGCCCAGCGCGCCGCCGGCCTCACCGCGGATTCCACCGCCGAGCAGACCAGCGTCGGGCTCGATCGTCTCTCCGATGCCGAGTACGATGCGTTCGAGCGCGTCAACAATGCCTACCGCTCCAAATTCGGCTTCCCCTATATCGTCTGCGTGCGCCGCCACACCAAGGATTCCATCCTGCGTGATTTCGCGCAGCGGCTGCCGAACGATGCCGCGGCCGAGACGCAGCGCTCGATCGAGGAGATCTGCCGGATCGCCGCACTCCGGCTCGATCAGCAGGTCGACGCCGATGACAAATTGCCGGTGCACGGCCGGCTCTCGACCCATGTGCTCGATACCCACAGCGGCAAGCCGGCGGCGGGCGTCGCCGTCGAGCTGGTCGAGCTCGCCGAGCACGGTGCGAGCCGCGTGGTCGTGCGCACCGTCACCAATGCCGACGGCCGCACCGACCAGCCGCTGATCGGCGGCCGCCCGATTCCGATCGGCACCTACGAACTGATTTTCAGCGTCGGCGATTATTTTGCCAAACGCGAGGTGCCGCTATCAGACCCACCGTTCCTGGACCGCATTCCGCTGCGCTTCTCGGTCGGCGAGCCCGAGAGCCACCTGCACGTGCCGCTGCTGGTCTCGCCGTGGAGCTACTCGACCTATCGCGGGAGTTAACGCAAATGCGTAGGGTGGGCAAAGGCGCGCAGCGCCGTGCCCACCATCACGAGCACGCCGTGGATGGTGGGCACGGCGCAAGAGCGCCTTTGCCCACCCTACAAATCAAACCGTCTCACACATGCTGTGCCGCCGATGCCGCCGCGGCCGCATCGGCTTCCGCAGCTTCCTTGCCGCCGATGCCGTTGAAGAACGCATTCAGGATCACCGCCACCAGCGCGCAGAGCAGGATGCCGGACTCCAGCAGCGGCTGCAGATCGTGCGGCAGATTGCGGAAGAAGCCGGGCGCGGCGAGCGGGATCATGCCGAAGCCGACGGAGATCGCGACCACGAACAGGTTGAAGCGGTTATTCCTGAAGTCGACCCCGGCGAGGATCCGCGCGCCGGTCGCGGCCACCATGCCGAACATCACGAGCCCGGCGCCGCCGAGCACGACCAGCGGTACGGCCTCCACCAGCGCGGCCATTTTCGGCAGCAGCCCGAGCAGCAGCATGATGCAGCCGCCGGTCACCGTGACCCAGCGCGAGCGCACGCCGGTGACGCTGACGAGGCCGACATTCTGCGAGAACGAGGTGTACGGAAAGGTGTTGAAGAGCCCGCCGAGCAGCGTGCCGACGCCATCGGCGCGCAGGCCGCGGGTCAGCGCGTCACGATCGACCGCCTTGCCGGTGATGTCGCCGAGCGCCAGGAACATGCCGAGCGACTCGATCATGACCACGATCATCACGATGCACATGGTCACGATGGGCACGAGATGAAATTGCGGGACGCCGAAGCGGAACGGGATCACGACCGCGCCCCACGAGGCGGCGGCGACCTTGTCGTAATGCATCACGCCGAGCAGGCTCGCCAGCACGGCGCCGGCGATGATGCCGAGCAGCACCGACACATTGGCGACGAAGCCGGAGCCCCATCTGATCAGGCCGAGGATGACCAGCAGCACGAAGAAGGCGATGCCGAGGCCCTGCAGCTGGCCATAGGCCGGATTGGGGAACGCGCCGGGCACGCCGTCGACCACCCTGGTCAGGGTCGGCAGCCCACCGCCGGCCCAGTTGATCCCGACCCGCATCAAGGAGATCCCGATCACCAGGATGATGGTGCCGGTGACAACAGGCGGGAACAGCGGCAGCAGCCGGCTGAGGAAGGGCGCGGCAACGATGCCGAAGATTCCGGCTGCGATCACCGAGCCGTAGATGCCGAGCAGCCCGATCTCGTGGGCCGCCGCCATCGACAGCATCGGCCCGACCGAGGCAAAGGTGACGCCCATCATGACCGGCAGGCGGATGCCGACACCGGGGAAGCCGATGCATTGCACCAGCGTGGCTATTCCGCAGGCGAACAAATCCGCGCTGATCAGGAAGGCGACGTCCTCCGGCGGCAGCTTCAGGGCCCGGCCGATGATCAGGGGCACCGCGACGGCACCCGCGTACATCACCAGCACATGCTGCAGCCCGAGCGCCAGCAGGCGCGGGACGGGAAGAACCTCGTCAACCGGATGGAATTCGGCACTCATATTGACCCCCGTCAATTCGGCCGTTCGACCGCCATTCAACCGATACAAGGCCCGTGCCACAAGCTTGCCGGTGGCACAAACGTTGCTCAATATTGGCGGGACCACTGCGGGATCACCCGCCAACCGACGCACAAAATGGAGGCTCCGCCATGCCGCTGATCAAGAATCGCTACGGCAAGGGCCGCGTCCGGGTGATGCGGATTCACCGCGACGGCGAGCGGCAGGAGGTCAGCCAGCTCAACATCAAGGCGATGGTCGAGGGCGATTTCGCCCGCACCTACACCCATGGCGACAATGCGATGACGGTGTCGACCGACACCATCAAGAACATCGTCAACGTGATCGCGCGCGAGAACACCGCTCTCAGCGCTGAGGAATTCTGCCAGGTGCTGGCGACAAAATACCTCGACACCTATCCGCAGATCGCATCGGTGGCGATCACCTCGCACGAGACCAAATGGAGCCGGCTCTCGATCGGCGGCAAGCCGCATCCGCACAGTTTCGTGCTCGACGCCAATGGCAAGCCGACCGTCGAGCTCACGATGGCGCGCGGCGGCGCGGCAACGCTGGCGTCGGGCATCGACGGCTTTGCCTTCATGAAGTCGACCCAGTCCGGCTGGGAGAATTACGTCAAGGATCCCTACACAACGATCCCGCCGACCGCCGATCGCATGTGCGCAACCTCCATGGTGGCGTCATGGACGTGGTCGAGAAAGCCCGCGAGCTATCCGACAACCAACGCAAAGATCCTCGACACCATGCTCGAAGTATTTTCCACGACCTACAGCAAGAGCGTGCAGGACAGCCTCTACCGCATGGGCGAGGCGGCGCTCGCGGCGGTGCCGGAGATTTCCGAGATCAGCATGGCCTGCCCGAACATGCACTTCATCCCGATGAACCTGTCGGCGTTCGGGCTCGATAACAACAACGACGTGTTCCTGCCGACGGATGAGCCGCACGGCCAGATCGAATGCACGGTGGGGAGGGGATGATCTCGTGTCCCGGACGCGGTGCGGCGCCATCAGCGCGGTTACGCGCGTCTTCGACACGCTATGGCGCTGCTCCGCAGAGCCGGGACCCATGGTGCCGCGTCAAGATTGGGCCCCGGCTCTGCAGCGCACCGCTACGCGCTGCGCCGCGTCCGGGGCACGAGACTATCCGAACCTCTCCAGCAGCTTCGGAAACAGCCGGTCCGGCTTGAACGGCGTCTCGGTGAAGCGGATGCCGGTGGCATCCGCGATCGCATTGCCGAGGGCGGCGGAGACCGGATTGTACGGGCTCTCGCTCATCGACTTCGCGCCCATCGGGCCGATGCTGTCTGATGTGTCGGCGAAATACACCTCGGTGCGCGGCACGTCGGCAAAGGACGGCAGATGATAGTCGCGGAATTTGGCGTTGATGACGCGGCCGGTATCGTCGATCACCATCTCCTCATACAGCGCAGCGCCGAGCGATTGCGCGACGCCGCCCTCGATCTGGCCGCGGCACTGCATGGGATTGGCGACGCGGCCGGCATCCGCCGCCTGCACGCTTTTCAGGATCCTGACCTCGCCGGTCCCCTTGTTCACCGCGACGCGAAACCCCTGGACGTTGAACGCCACCGAGCGCGGCGAACCTTCCGACGTGCCGCTCGCGGCCAGGCTGCGGCCGCTGCCGCGCGCCGATCGGGCGAGCTCGGTGTAGGAGAGACGTTGCGTGCCGCAGACCGCGTGACCGTCCTCCAGCACGCAAGACGAAGGATCGGCGTCGGTGATGTGCGAGGCCAGCGCCTTCAGGTCACGCGCGAGATTTTCGGCAGCCGCCTGCGTGGCGCGGCCGGCGACGAAGACGCCGGCGCTGCCATAGGCGCCGGTGTCGTGGCCGCCATGCGCGGTATCCGACTGCTTCAGGCGGATGCGGTCGACCGTGGTGGCAAGCGCGGACGCTGCGATCTGGCGATGCACCGTGCTGGTGCCGTTGCCGAACTCGGCGGTGCCGACGGTGAGCTCGAAGCCGCCATCGTCGCGCAGTGCGATTGCGCAATCGGCGATATGCCCGGCCGGCGGCACAGTGTCGATCATGGTCAGCGCGATGCCGTCGCCGATCATCCAGTCGGCAGAGAACTGCGATGATGATGTATCGGCCGCCATCGCGCGCTCGACGAGGTCGAGGCATTGATCGAGCCCGTAGGAGCCGTAGACCACGTCGTGATACTCCGAGCCGGGCGGCACGAGCATGGGATCGCCTGATTTGACGACGTTGCGGCGGCGCATCTCGAACGGGGAGATGCCGAGCTGCCTTGCCAGCTCGTCGATTGCAGCCTCGACCGCGATCAGCGCCTGCGGCAGGCCGTAGCCGCGGAAGGCGCCCGATGGCACCGTGTTGGTGTAGCAGGCGATGCCGTCGACCTTTTTGTTCGGGCAATTGTAGACGCTCAAACTCTCGGCGACCGCGTGGAACAGCACCGGGCCGGCGTGATTGCCGTAGGCGCCGGTGTTGGAGATCACGTCGAGCTGCAGCGCTGTCAATTTGCCGTCTTTGTCGGCGCCGGCCTTGACCGCGACGCGCATCGGATGCCGCGTCGAGGTCGCGATGAACTGCTCCTCACGGGTCAATTCCAGCTTCACCGGCCGCCCGGTGCGAAGGGCTGCGAGCGCCAGGATGTCCTCGACGAACATCTCCTGCTTGCCGCCAAACCCACCGCCGACGCGCTCGCAGAACACGCGCACTTTCTCGGACGGCAGGTTGAACAGATCGGCCAGCGTCCGCCGCGTCAGGAACGGCACCTGCGTGCTGGAGCGCACGTTGAGGATGCCCGCCGCGTCGATCCACGCCAATCCGCCATGGGTCTCGAGCGCGGCGTGCTGCACGCGTTGCGTGGTGAAGGTGCCTTCGTAGGTGACGGCGGCCTCCGCCAGCGCGCGGGCGACGTCGCCATATTCGCCATGGGTTTCGGCGGCTACGTTGCGCGCGGAGTTGGCGACGCGATGCGCCGTCGTCTTGTCGCCGTGAAGGACCGGCGCGCCCTCGGCCATCGCCGCGGCCGGATCGAATACGGCGGGAAGGATTTCGTAGTCGACTTTCAGCTTGCGGCAGGCGTCCTCCGCGGCCGCTTCAGTCTCGGCAACGACCGCGGCCACCTTCTGGCCGATGAAGCGCACGACACTGTCGAGAATCTTGGTGTCGTCGGGATCCATCCAGTCCCGCTCATGCCGCGCCGTCGAGAACAGCCGGTCCGGCGCGTCCTCGTGCGTCAGCACGGCGTGCACGCCTGCAACCTTCAGCGCCTCCGTCTTGTCGATCGCGACGATCCTGGCGTGCGGATGCGGCGAGCGCAGCAGCTTGACGTGCAGCAGGCCTTCGATCGCTGTGTCAAAAGTGTAACGCGCTTCGCCGCGCACCACGAGCGGACCCGCCGGCGCCGGCAGGCTGCGGCCGAAAGCTTCGCCGGCCGGCACATCCTCGATATTGCTCTTGCCGTCGAGCGCATCCTCGATCGAACGATAGCCGGTGCAGCGGCAGATATTGCCTTTCAGCGATGCGCCGAGGTCCTGGCGCTGCGCCTGGTTCAGCGACGCGCAGGTCAAGATCATGCCCGAGGTGCAGAAGCCGCATTGAAAACCCTGCGCATCGAGGAACGCCAGCTGCAGCGGATGGATGCCGCCATCGGGCGCGAGGCCCTCGATGGTCGTCACCGCATGGCCTTCGGCGCGGAATGCCGGGATCAGGCAGCTATGCACGGGTTCGCCGTCGAGCAGCACGGTGCAGGCCCCGCAATCGCCGGCGTCGCAACCCTTTTTGACACCAAAATGCCCGGTGTCGCGGAGGTACGTGCGCAGGCACTGCCCGGCGCGCGGCGTCTCGGAAAAAATCTTGCCGTTGATCTCGAACGTCATGGCCGCACCTGCAACTCGGCGCGGATCTCTTCCGCCAGCCGCAACGTCATGTGCTTGCGCCACAGCGGCTTGCCATGGACGTCGTTGTGATAGAGGTCGTCGGTGATGTGATGCAGGATTGTAGCGCACAGCTCATCGGATGTTGGGATGCTGGCAAAGGACAGCTTGATCGGCCGCACGGTCGATGCCGTCACCGTCAGCACAAAGACACCATTGCTATCGACGCTTCCAATCAGCAGCGCGGCCGAGCGGCCGACCGGTGTCAGCGAGATCTGTCGAAATGCCGAGCGGCGTTTCAATGCGGCAAAGGGAATCTCGACCTGTCGCAGCAGATCGCCAGGCTGCAGCACGTTCGCCTGATTGCCGGTGACGAACTCCGCGACCGGAATTGTGCGCTCGCCGCCATCGGCCTGCCAGATCGTGCAGATGCCATCGAGGGCCGAGGTCAGCGAGATCATCGGGCCGGCCGGCAAGGACATGCAGATGTTGCCGCCGACGGTCGCGGTCTTCCAGATCTTGAACGAGGCGAGGAAGGCGCGGCAGCACTGGTTGATCAGGGGAGCTGCGATCCAGTCCGGCGGACAGGCAAAGCCGTCGAGTTGCGCCACGGTGCAGGTTGCCGCAATGGTCAGATGCGTATCGTCGATCGTCAGCGCCGGCCATTTGAGATCGGTGAGGTCGATCAGCCGCGTCAGATGCGCCTGCGGCTCGGAGAACAGCCAGGTCCCGCCCGCAAGCCAGGCATCGCCTGCCGCCCAGGCGGGCAGCTCGGCCCGCGCCGTGGGGTGGGCGACCTCCGTGATCGTGTTCAAGTCCATCGATACGCCAACGCTTTCAACCGGATGCATCCTTGATTATGAAGTCTTGCAAGACCGGCGCCAATTGTCATTGAAATTGCTCTTTGGAAATTGGGACAGTCCTTGCATTGGAACGGCATCGCGCCTCGGGAGAGATCATGGACCAAACGCAGCCGATCTGGATCAGGGACCCCCTTGCCATCCTCGCCGACGGGACCGAGCGCGGCGTCGTGGTCCAGGGCGGCAAAATCATCGAGCTGGTCGGCCGCGGGCAGCAGCCCGCGACGCCGAACGCCGCCGTCTTTGACGCCTCTGCACATGTGGTGCTGCCGGGGCTGATCAACACCCATCATCATTTCTACCAGACCCTGACGCGGGCGTTGCCGGCGGCGCTCGACCGCGAGCTGTTCCCGTGGCTGCAGGCGCTCTATCCGGTCTGGGCGCGGATGACGCCGGAGGCGCTCGAGCTCGCCTTCACGGTGGCGATGTCGGAACTGCTGCTGTCCGGCTGTACGACGACGACGGATCACCATTATGTGTTCCCCGCGGGCCTCGAAGATGCCGTCGATATCGAGGTCGGCGTGGCCCAGCGGCTTGGTGTCCGCGTGCTGCTGACGCGCGGCTCGATGAACCTGTCGCAGCGCGACGGCGGCCTGCCGCCCGACAGCGTGGTGCAGGATGAGGACACGATCCTTGCCGACAGCGCCCGGGTGGTCGCCAGGCATCATCAGCGCGGCGCGGATGCGATGGTGCAGATCGCGCTGGCGCCATGTTCTCCCTTCTCGGTGACGACGTCGCTGATGCGCGCCACCGCCGATCTTGCCGACCAGCTCGACGTCCGCCTGCATACTCACCTCGCCGAGACCGAAGACGAGAACAAATTCTGCCAGCAGATGTATGGCTGCCGTCCGCTCGACTATCTCGAGCAGTGCGGCTGGCTCAACGCGCGCACCTGGCTCGCCCACGGCATCTTCTTCAACGCCGATGAGATGAAGCGGCTCGGCAAGGCCAGGACCACCATCAGCCACTGCGCGTGCAGCAACCAGCTGCTGGCGTCGGGCTGCTGCCCGGTCTGCGAGATGGAAGAGGCGGGCGTCGGCATCGGCCTCGGCGTCGACGGCTCCGCCTCGAATGACGCCTCCAATCTGATGCAGGAGGTGCGCGCGGCGTTCCTGTTGCAGCGGGCGCGCTATGGCGTCGCGAAGATCAGCCACAAGGACGCGCTGCGCTGGGCCACCAGGGGCTCGGCGGCCTGCGTCGGCCGGCCCGAGCTCGGCGAGATCGCGGTCGGCAAGGCGGCGGATCTGGCGCTGTACAGGCTCGATGATCTCCGCTTCTCCGGTCACGGCGATCCGCTCGCCGCAGTCGTGCTGTGCGGCGCGCATCGGGCTGATCGGGTGATGGTCGCGGGGAAATGGGTAGTGATTGACGGCGCGATTCCCGGGCTCGACGTGCCGGATTTGATCCGCCGTCACAGCGCGGCCGCGCGCGCGATGCATGCGGGGTAGGCTTGGCTCCCTCTCCCCGTTCTTCACGGGGAGAGGGTTGGGGTGAGGGGCTCTCACCGCAAATGATTTGTCGATTGTGTTAGGAGCGCTGTCTTCGGCGAGCTGTGCGCGTTGAAGCCGCCTGCCTCGCCCCTCACCCGAAATTCAAGCTGTGCTTGAATTTCGACCTCTCCCCGCCAAGGGCGGGGAGAGGTGAAGGGATCACTTCCCCGGAATCTTGTCGTCGATGCCCTTCACGTAGAAGTTCATGCCGAGGATCGCGCCGTCCGCCAAATGGCCGTCCTTGCATTCGACCTCCTTGCCGTCCTGGCCGATGATCGGGCACTTGAACGGATGCAGCGTGCCGGCCTTGATGGCGGCTTCGGTGTCTTCGGCGAGCTTCTTCACGTCGTCGGGCATGTTGGTGTAGGGCGCCATCACGACCATCTTTTCCTTCAGGCCGTCCCAGGTGTCCTCGGACTTCCACTTGCCGTCGAGCTCGGCCTTGACGCGCTCGATGTAGTAGGGCCCCCAATTGTCCATGATCGAGGTGAGTTGGGTCTTCGGGCCGAACTTGATCATCTCGGAGTCCTGGCCGAAGGCGAGCTTGCCGCGCTCGGCTGCGACCTGCATCGCGGCCGGACTGTCCGTGTGCTGCATGATCACGTCAGCGCCCTGGTCGATCAGCGCCTTCGCCGCGTCGGCCTCCTTGCCGGGATCGAACCAGGTGTTCACCCAGATGATCTTGACCTTGATGTTCGGATTGATGGTCTGCGCCGCCAGCATCGTGGCGTTGATGCCGGAGATCACCTCTGGAATCGGGAACGAGCCGATATAGCCGAGCACGCCTGATTTCGACATCTTGGCTGCGATCAGGCCCTGGATGTAGCGGCCTTCATAGAACTTGCCGGAATAGGTCGACATGTTCTTGTCGCGCTTGTAGCCGGTGGCGTGCTCGAAATGCACGTTGGGATATTTCTTGGCGACCTTCAGCGTCGGTTCCATGTAGCCGAACGAGGTCGTGAAGATCAGCTTGTTGCCGGCGCGCGCGAGCTGCTCGATCGAGCGCTCGGAGTCCGGGCCTTCGCTGACGTTTTCGAGATAGGTGGTCTCGATCTTGTCGCCGAGCTCCTTGACGAGCGCCAGCCGCCCCTGGTCGTGCTGATAGGTCCAGCCGAGGTCGCCGATCGGGCCGAGATAGATGAAGCCGACCTTCAGCTTGTCGGCGGCGGAGGCGCTGAACAGGCCCGCGCCGGTGGCGAGCAGCGCTGCGGCGACTGCTGCGAGAATCTTTCTCATGGGTTTCTCCTATGGGCTAACAAACACAATCCCCGGCGCGCGACGCCCCATTTCCGCGCGCGCGGGGTATTCATCGATCGGGTACGAACACGGTGCCGAGGGCCGCTGGCGCGGTCGAGCCGCCGCTGCGCGCGCGCGAGATCAGCACGAGCACAATGACGGTCGCGAGATAAGGCAGCGCCGACATCAATTGCGAGGGCACGCCGAGGCCGGCGCCCTGCGCGTGCAATTGCAAAATGGTCACCGCCCCGAACAGATAGGCGCCGGCGACCAGCCGTCCCGGCCGCCATGAGGCGAACACCACCAGCGCCAGCGCGATCCAGCCGCGGCCGGCGGTCATGCCGGGAATGAAGAACGGTGTATAGGCGAGCGGCAGGTAGGCGCCGGCAAGCCCGGCGCAGGCGCCGCCGAACATCACGGCATACATCCGGATGCGCAGCACGGGATAGCCGAGCGCATGGGCGGAGACGTGGTTGTCGCCGCAGGC
Source organism: Bradyrhizobium jicamae (assembly GCF_018130695.1). Lineage (GTDB taxonomy): Bacteria > Pseudomonadota > Alphaproteobacteria > Rhizobiales > Xanthobacteraceae > Bradyrhizobium > Bradyrhizobium jicamae_B. Next base: position 89,876 of record NZ_JAFCJX010000015.1, read on the forward strand.
GCGCAGGATCAGGCCGGGCCGGGTGCGATAGAGCACGTACCAGACCGCGACGATCAGCGCGAGCGAGAGGTAGACGAAGCCGTCCTCGCCGAACAGGATGCGGCCGACCAGCGGAATGTCCGACAGGCCGGGAATGTGCAGGTGCGGGGCGGGCGTGATCTTCTCGCCGACGAAGCGCGCCCCGATCAGGCCCGACAGTCCGATGCCGAGAATGGTCAGCGCGAGGCCCGTCGCGACTTGATTGACCGCAAGTCCCAACGTCATCAGCGCAAAGATCAGCGACATCAGAATGCCCGCGACGATGCCGCAGAGCGCGCCGATGATGATCGAGCCTGACAGCCAGGCGCCGCCGAAGCCGCAGGCGGCGCCGACGATCATCATGCCCTCGACGCCGAGATTGAGTACGCCGGCGCGCTCTGTCACGAGCTCGCCGGTCGCAGCCAGCAGCAGCGGCGTCGAGGCCGCCAGCACCGACAGCATGATGGCCTCAATGAGCCCCACTTTGCACCTTGGGCGACGCGGAGATGAACCGGAAGCGGTAGAGGATCAGGGAATCGCAGGCGAGCACGTAGAACAGCAAAATGCCCTGGAAGACTTTGGTGACGTCCAACGGGATTTTCATCGCGATCTGGGCCTGCTCGCCGCCGATAAAGGTCAATGCGAGGAAAAGTCCTGCAATTAATATTCCAACCGGGTTCAGCCGGCCGAGGAAGGCGACGATGATCGCGGTGAAGCCATAGCCGGGCGAGATGCCCGGCTGCAGATGGCCGATGGGGCCGGCGACCTCGATGATCCCGGCAAGGCCGGCCAGTGCGCCCGAGATCGCAAAGGTCACGAGCACCAGCTGGTTGGCGTTGAAGCCGCCGAACCGCGCCGCACGCGGCGCTGCACCAACGACGCGGATCTCAAAACCCTTGATGGTCCGGCCGAGCAGCACGGCGCCGGCAGCCACCACCGCCAGCGCGATGATCGAACCGAAATGCAGCCGGCCGCCTTCGATCAGCACCGGCACGGTGGCGACCGGGTCGAACTCCGCCGTGGTCGGAAAGTTAAAACCCTTGGGATCGCGCCAGGGGCCGCGCACGAGATAGTCGAGCAGGAGGTCGGCGACATAGACCAGCATCAGCGAGGTCAGGATTTCGCTGGCGCCGAACCTCACCTTGCAGAGCGCGGGGATCAGCGCATAGAGCGCGCCGGCGATCGCACCCAGCAGCAGCATCGCCGGCAGCACCCAATGGCCGGCGTCGGTGCCTTGCGTCTTCACCGCGAGCCAGCTGCCGGCGACCGCGCCCATCAGGAACTGGCCTTCAGCGCCGATATTCCAGGCATTGGCGAGATAGCAGAGCGACAGCCCGATCGCGATCATCACCAGCGGCGTCGCCTTCACCGCGATCTCCTGCAGCGAATAGCTGTCGGTCAGGGGATCGATGAAATAGACGCCGAGCGCCGCGATCGGATTCTTTCCAAGAATGGCAAAGAGGATGCTCATGGTAACAAGCGTCAGCGCGATCGCGATCAGCGGCGACACCAGCGCGATTCCCGTCGAGCGTTCGGCGCGCTTCTCAAGCACGAGCTGCATGCGGCGCCTCCGTCGTCGGTTCGATGCTGCTGCCGCCCATCAACAGGCCGAGCTTCTCGCGGCTGGCCTCTGCGGTCGGCAGCGGCACTGAGAGATGGCCGTGGAACATCACGGCGATGCGGTCGGTGATCTCGGCGAGCTCGTCGAGGTCCTGGCTGGTCACCAGCACCGCGGCGCCGCGCGCGGCAAGGTCGAGCAGCGCCTGCCGGATCACGGCGGCCGCGCCTGCGTCGACGCCCCAGGTCGGCTGGTTCACGACCAGCACGCCGGGCTGGCGCAGGATCTCGCGGCCGACGATGAATTTTTGTAAATTGCCGCCAGACAGGCTCGCGGCTTCCGGATCGCGTTTTGCTTTCCGCACGTCGAACGTCTCAGTCGCGCGATCGACGGTCTTTAGCGTCGCCGCCGTGTTTACAAAGCCATGCTGCACCATGTTGCTGGCGGCGTGTCCGGTGAGCAGTGCGTTCTCGGACAGCCGCATCCGCGGCGCCGTGCCGTGCCCGAGCCGTTCCTCCGGCACGAAGGCGGCGCCAAGCTTGCGGCGCTGGGTGATCGACAGATGGCCGGCGCTTTGGCCGTCGATGACGACGGTGAGCGGGTCCTTCGACAGCCGCTCGCCCGACAACGCTGCAAATAATTCATCCTGGCCGTTGCCGGCCACACCGGCGATGCCGAGGATTTCACCACCGCGCAGCTCAAAGGAGATGTGCTCCAGCCGCACACCGTGGGGATCGTCGGGAAGCAGCGAGAGGTCGTTGACGACGAGGCGGGGGACGCCGATCTGCCGGCTTGCGGCGGCCTTCACTTTCTTGATCTCGCCGCCGACCATCATCCGTGCCAGGGATGCCGCGGTCTCCGCCTTCGGATTGCAGGTCGCGACCTTCTTGCCGCCGCGCAGGATGGTGGCGGTGTCGCACAGCCGCTTCACCTCTTCCAGCTTGTGGCTGATGTAGAGGATGGCGCGGCCCTCTTCCTTGAGGCGCTCGAGCACGATGAAGAGCTGGTCGGCCTCCTGCGGCGTCAGCACCGCGGTCGGCTCGTCCAGGATCAGGAATTTCGGGTCCTGCATCAGCGCGCGGACGATCTCGATGCGCTGCCGCTCGCCGACCGAGAGCTGCCAGACCTCGCGTTTGGGATCGAGCGGCAGGCCATAGGTCCGCGACACCTGCTCAAGCCGGGCCGACACGTCCTTGAAGGATTCCGCGCCGTCGAGCCCGAGGGCGACGTTCTCGGCGACCGTCAGATTGTCGAACAGCGAGAAATGCTGGAACACCATGCCGATGCCGTGGGCGCGTGCCTCCGACGGCCCCGATAACACCATCGGCTGGCCCTGCCAGTGCATCTTGCCCTCGCTCGGCTGGATCAGGCCGTAGATGGTCTTGACCAGGGTCGACTTGCCGGCGCCGTTTTCGCCGAGCAGGGCATGGATCTGCTGCGGCCAGATATCGATGTCGACCTTGTCGTTGGCGAGGAAGGAGCCGTAGCGCTTGGTCAGGCCGACCGTCCGGAGCAGCGGCACGGCGCCGGGGTTCAGCGCGGCGGGCGAGAGGTCTGACATGCGTTGCGAAAGCGTCCCAGGGAATGACTGCCTCAATACTGGGCTAGTTTTGGCGACGGCGTAAGTGGGGAAAAAGCGCCAGCGCTTGCTCAACCCTTCGGCAGAATTCCCGTTTGGCTGCGCCGGGTTGCGGACGAATGGCGCGCGCCGGAGTCGAGGTGGCTTGCCGAAAAACGCTGTTGCAGAATTGTGACGGTCCACACGAATCGAACATCGCTAGTCAGCGCTGACGCGAAGTTGAGCAGAACGGCTCGCCCCGTTTGCGCGCGCTGAAAACGGTGTGATGGTGTGCCCGACGGTGCAAACGCCTGCGCTCAAACGTCGCAGAATCCCCAATCAGAATCGGCAAAATCCGAACTTTCGCGGTTCCATCGAAGGTTGCCGCGACAACATCTTGCTCCGGCGAAGAGCGCACGCGGAGCGGAATTGCCTGATCAAACGCAGAGCATGCCGTGGGGAAAGTTGAGGCTTCGCAGTTGCCGCGAACGGCGCAAGGGTCGCGCTCAAGGGCTCGATCGTTTGAACTCAACTTGGGGGTAATTTGGATGTCTCGTCTTCGCAGAACATTGGCGACTGCTGCCTTGTCGCTCGCCACGCTGATTCCGGCTGGCTTCGCCGCGGCAGCCGATCTTCCGGTCAAGGCCAAGAAGGCGCCGGCGGAGCTTCCCTTCTTCCTTGTCATCGACGACCGCGTGTCGTTCTCCTGGATGCCGAAGGGCACCGATCCCGGCATGTGGAGCGTCCAGCCCAACGGCTCGATCAATGGCAAGACGCCCAAGCAGGTCTACTCCTTCACCCATTTCGACGCCTGGGCCTACGGCACCAACTTCTTCACCATCTCGATGTTCAAGTCCGGCCATAACGACCCGGCCTCGCCCTGTATCGCGCCCGGCTTGACCTCGAGCTTCGGAGCCGGCGATTGCGCCGGCGCGACCGAAATCTACGGCCTGTTCCGCTCGACCTTCGGCTGGAACGAGATATTCAACACCAAGGCCTTCACCATGGGGCCGCTGCACAACATCTCGTTCGAGGTCGGCATGGATGCCAACACCGAGAACAATTTCCTGGCGCCCGCCAAGCGCGACATGGTCGCCGGTCTGCAGTTCGCCTTCGACCTGCCCTACAAGGGCTACATCAACGTCGCGCCCTTGCTGTACTGGGAATTCCTGAATCACAACGCCTTCACCCAGTGCGGCACGGTGTTCGCGGGCGCGATCCCCGGCACGAGCTGCAATTCGGACGGCAATGTCAGCTACCGCCCGACCTGGGCGGTCGAAGTCAACTACTACATGGATCTCGGCTTCCTGCCGGAGAACATGCAGTTCTGGTCGATCAGCGGCCGCGCCGGCTGGTATGGACCGAAGGGCGACTCCAACGGCCTGCCTGCGCTGTCCGGCATCGGCCGCTTCAGCACGGCCTCGAAGACCGAGTTCAACAGCGAGCCGATCCGTCTGACCTTCGACGCCAGCAAGGCGTTCTACGGTCCGAAGTATTCGCACTTCGTCGATCTCTGGGTTGCCTATCGCTACTGGCAGAACAAGTTTGGCCTCGACCACAACGCCATGCCCGGGGTCTGCACGGTCGCGGCGACCGGCCAGAGCACCAACTCCTGCACCGAGTCCACCGTCTATGGCGGCGTGACGGTGAAGTTCTGACCACCTGATCCGTTCCACGGGTGGAATACTTGTGGCGCCGCGTCCTCACCACGCGGCGCCACATTTTTATGTGAGGCGAGGGCAGTTACCTCGCCCAGAAATCCTCATGCAGCGCGGCGGCCTCGTCCTCGAGCAGCGGGCCGACCACCGCGATCGGCCGCTGGCCGCTGTCGAACACCACGCGGCAAGGCAAATCGAGCGTCGGATTCTCCGGATGGTTGCCGGTGATCTCGCGCAGCCGGTGCTCGCTCAATCCATAGACCACGCGGCCGATGCCGGCCCAGTAGATCGCGCCCGCGCACATCGCACAGGGTTCGGCGGATGAATACAGCGTCGCGGTCTTCAGCGCGTCGGCCGGCAGCGTCGTGCAGGCCTGCGTCGCCAGCAATCGCTCGGCATGCGCCGTGCCGTCATGCGAGGGCATTAAGCTGTTCTCGGCCTCGAGCAGCACCCGGCCGGTTTGGTCGACCAGAACCGCCCCGAACGGATGATTGCCATGGCCGACGGCCCGCTTCGCCACCGCGAAGGACTGCCTGAGGAAGCGTGCGTCGTCGGGCGAATGATCTTGATGGTCGGCGTCGCTCATGGCGGTTCCTTGGCGATTGAACATGGACAGGATAGGGGCGGCTCGTGCCTCTCCACAACCCGCGCGCTGCCGGAGCGGTGAAGGCGAGCCGTGCCTTCGGACGCAGCAATTTCTGCGCCGATGTTGTAGGCTACCGCGTCATGACCCAGACCCAGCAATGGTACTTCGTCTGGCTCGACGGGCCGCGCGGGCCGGAGCCGCAGAAATGGTCGCCGGAAGGGCTCTGGGGCCAGATCGGTCGCCAGGACGTGATCGTGCGTTTCCCGCTCTCGGCGCGCGAGGCCAAATTGTCGATCGACGAGCTGGCGAAGCTGCATCCGTTGCCGGGCAACTGAGCGGGCGGCATGTATCTCGGAATCGATCTCGGCACCTCGGCGGTCAAGACCGTGCTGGTCGACGCCGCGCAGCGCGTGGTGGCGAGCCGCAGTCAGGCCCTGACAACAGGCTCGCCGCAACCCGGCTTCAGCGAGCAGGATCCCGCCCAGTGGATCCAAGCCGCGTTCGCGACGCTCGACGCGCTGAAGGCAGATCATCCGCGCGAGCTCGCCGCGGTCGCGGGCATCGGGTTATCCGGCCAGATGCACGGCGCGACGCTGCTCGGGGCCGATCTCAAACCGCTGCGGCCGTGCATCCTCTGGAACGACGGCCGCTCGGCCGCCGAATGCGCCGAGCTGGAGCGGCGCTGGCCGGGCCTGCGCGCGGCCACCGGCAACAAGGCGATGCCCGGCTTCACGGCGCCGAAGCTCGTGTGGATCGCCAGGCACGAGCCGGAGATATTTGCGGCGACGCAGCTCGTGCTGCAGCCAAAAGCCTATCTGCGCCTGGTGCTGACCGGCGCGGCGATCGAGGATGTCTCCGATGCCTCGGGCTCGCTGTGGCTCGACGTGAACAGCCGCGATTGGTCGGATGAGGGGCTTGCCGCGACCGGCCTGTCGCGCCGCCAGATGCCACGCCTGGTGGAGGGCTCGGCGCCAACGGCGCGGCTGCGCGAGGCGTTGGCGCAGCGCTGGGGGATGATCAAGCGCCCGATGCTGGCCGGTGGGGCCGGCGACAATCCGGCGGGGGCTGTCGGCATCGGCGCGGTCAGGCCCGGCGCGGCGTTCATCTCGCTCGGCACCTCCGGCGCGCTTCTCGTTCCATCAGATCGTGTCGCCGCCAATCCGGAGCGGATCGTGCACACCTTCTGTCACGCGGTGCCCGGCATGTGGATCCAGGCCGGCGCGATCCTCTCGGCGGCCTCATGTCTTGCCTGGGCCGCACGGCTGCTCGGCGCATCCGAGGCTGAATTGCTGGCACCGCTGGGGATGCGTCCGAGCGCGCCGTCGCCGGTCAGCTTCCTGCCCTATCTCTCCGGCGAGCGCACGCCGCATGACGATGCCGAGGTGCGCGGCATGCTCGATGGTATCAGCCATGCCACCGATCGCAGCGCGATCGTGCAGGCCGTGCTCGAGGGTGTGGCCTTTGCACTGGCGGATTGCCGGGATGTGCTGGCCGAGACAGGTATCGCGGTTACGGAAGCCGACGTGATCGGCGGCGGTTCGCGCTCGCGGTTCTGGCTGGCGGTGCTGGCCAATGTCCTGAACATTCCCGTTCATCGCTTCGCCGACGGCGAGACCGGTGCCGCGTTCGGCGCGGCGCGGTTGGCGCGTCTGGCTGTCACCGGGGAGACGGTCGACGCGGTCTGTACTGCGCCGCAACGTGTAGAAACATTTGCGCCTGACCGTGCGCTCGCTTCGGCCTATGCCGCGCGTCTCCCGCATTGGCGTAGTCTCTATCGGCCGCGGCAAACGCAAAACGTCGCGATTGGTTCCGTCACGAAAAGATAATTCGATCGCCGCGTTTGCGACGTGCCGGGAGGTATTGCCCTACGTCGCGGCCTTTTGTTTAATGCGCACACTCGCGCAAAATCGAAAACGAGACGCGGGTGGGACGTGACGCCGTCAACGGCGTGCCGGGGAGGTATGATGAGCGAGCCCATCCTCGAGATGCGCCGGGTCTCAAAGTCTTTCTTCAGTATCAAGGCGCTGCGCGACGTCGACCTCACCGTCTATCCCGGCGAGATCCATGCCTTGATGGGCGAGAACGGCGCCGGCAAATCGACGCTGATGAAGATCCTGTCGGGCGCCTACCGGCCCGATCCCGGCAGCGAGATCCGCATCGACGGAGAGGTGGTGCATATCCACGGCCCGCTCGGCGGCCGCGCCGCCGGCATCGCGATCATCTATCAGGAGCTCTCGCTCGCGCCGAACCTCAGTGTGGCGGAGAATATCTATCTCGGCCGCGAGGTGTCGCGCAGCGGCCTCCTGGCGCGCGATGCGATGCAGGCCGCCGTCGGGCCGATCCTGGAACGGCTCGGCGCCGATTTTGCGCCGTCGACATTGGTGGCCAGCCTGTCGATGGGCCAGCGCCAGCTGGTCGAGATCGCGCGGGCGCTGCACGCTCGCTCAAAAATCCTGATCATGGACGAGCCGACCACGGCGCTGTCAGCCGGCGAGAGCGAGCGGCTGTTCGTCCTGATCCGCCAGCTCCGCGCCGAGGGGCTCGCCATCATCTACATATCGCACCGCATGGACGAGGTCTACGCGCTCGGCGACCGCGTCACCGTGCTGCGTGACGGCACGCTGGTCGGCGCGCTCGACAAGCCGCAAATCCGCGCCGACACCATCGTCCGCATGATGGTCGGGCGCGATGTCTCGTCGTTCTACAAGAAGGAGCACGATCCCACGAAGGATTCCATGGCCCGGCAGAGCGCGCAGGTGCTCGCCGCCGTCGACCTCGCCGACGGAGGCCGCGTCAAGGGCTGCTCGCTCACGGTGCATGCGGGCGAGGTCGTGGGCCTCGCCGGTCTCGTTGGCGCAGGCCGCACCGAGCTGGCGCATCTCATCATCGGTGCGGCGCAGCTGGTGTCCGGCCATGTCGAGATCGAAGGAAAGCCCGTGACCATCCGCACGCCCGGTGAGGCGCTGGACGCCGGCATCGCCTATCTCACCGAGGACCGGAAGGCGCTCGGCCTGTTCCTCGACATGTCCTGCAAGGACAACATCAACCTCGCGGTGCTCGGGCGTGACGCGAAATTCGGCGGCATCCTCGATCGCGACAAGGCGCGCGATCGCGCCAAGAAAGCGTTTTCCGCACTCGGCATCCGCGCCGCCGATATCAACGTTACCGCCGGCGGGCTGTCCGGCGGCAACCAGCAGAAGGTGCTGCTGTCGCGCCTGCTCGCGATCACGCCAAAGATTCTGATCCTCGACGAGCCGACGCGCGGCGTCGATGTCGGCGCCAAATCCGAGATCTATTCGATCATCGACAATCTCGCCAAGTCCGGCACTGCCGTGCTGGTGATCTCGTCGGACTTGCCGGAGATCATCGGCATCTGCGACCGCGTCGTGGTGATGCGCGAGGGTCGGATCGCCGGCGAGCTGACGCGCACGGCGGCCGCGCATTTCAGTCAGGAGGAGATCATGGCGCTTGCCACCGGAGTGGAGCATGTCGATGCCTGAGAACGGAGCCGCCGCGAAAGCCGCTACCGCGCCCGCGCTCGCAGCAGCGCAGGAGACCAGGCGTCAGCGCACGCGGACGTTCATTCGTGCAGTTGGCATGCTGCCGGTGCTGCTGTTGCTGTGCCTCGGTTTCCATTTCCTCTCCGAGGGCCGCTTCTTCACCGGGCAAAACCTCGGCATCGTGGTGCAGCAGTCCGCGGTCAACACCGTGCTCGCCGCCGGCATGACCTTCGTCATCCTGACCGGCGGCATCGATCTTTCCGTCGGCTCGATCCTCGCGGCATCAGCCATGGCCGGGCTGATCATCTCCCAATTCCCCGATCTCGGGCCGCTCTGGCTGCCGGCTGCGGTGCTCACCGGCGCCGTTTTCGGCGTCCTCAATGGCGGCTTGATCGCGCTCCTGCGGCTGCCGCCCTTCATCGTCACGCTGGGATCGCTGACGGCGGTGCGCGGCGTGGCGCGGCTGCTCGGCGCCGATACCACGGTGTTCAACCCGTCGATCCCCTACGCCTTCATCGGCAACGGCTCGCTCACGCTCATTCCCGGCCTGCTCACGATCCCCTGGCTCTGGGTGATCGCGGTGCTCGTGATCCTGGTGTCGTGGCTGGTGCTCAAACGCACCGTGCTCGGCGTGCACATCTATGCGGTCGGCGGCAATGAGAGCGCGGCGCGGCTCGCCGGCATCAAGGTCTGGGCGGTGCTGATCTTCGTCTATGCGGTCTCCGGCCTGCTCGCGGGCCTCGGCGGCGCCATGCAGGCGGCGCGGCTCTATGCGGCGAACGGATTGCAACTCGGCCAGTCCTACGAGCTCGACGCCATCACCGCCGTGATCCTCGGCGGCACCTCCTTCGTCGGCGGCATCGGCTCGATCTGGGGCACGCTGGTCGGCGCGCTGATCATCGCGGTGCTGTCGAACGGGCTGATCCTGATCGGCGTCTCCGACGTCTGGCAATATGTCATCAAGGGCCTCGTCATCATCGGCGCGGTCGCGCTCGACCGCTACCGGCTGCAGGGCTCGGCGCGGACCTAACTATCGAGGGGATCCGCTCCGGCAACTGGTCGCCGTGGTGGAAATTCAAACAGACCAGGGAGGAAGCCAATGTTGAAGACGTTTCTGCTTGCCGGCGCCGCGATGGCGCTCGTCCTGAGTGCCGCGCCGTCCCAAGCCAAGGAGCTCAAGTCGATCGGCATTTCCTTGGGCTCGCTGGGCAACCCGTTCTTCGTCGCGCTGTCGAAGGGCGCCGAGTTCGAGGCCAAGAAGACCAATCCGAATGTGAAGATCACCACCGTCGGCTTCGAATATGATCTCGGCAAGCAGGTCACCCAGATCGACAATTTCATCGCCGCCGGCGTCGACATGATCCTGCTCAATCCGGGTGACCCGAAGGCGGTCGGCCCCGCGATCAAGAAGGCGCAGGCCGCCGGCATCATCGTCGTCGCCGTGGACACCGCGGCCGAAGGCGCCGATGCCACCGTGACGACCAACAACGTGCAAGCGGGCGAAATCTCCTGTCAGTACATCGTCGACAAGCTCGGCGGCAAAGGCGACGTGATCATCGAGAACGGGCCGCAGGTCTCCGCGGTGATCGACCGCGTGGTCGGCTGCAAGAATGTGTTCGGCAAGAATGCCGGCATCAAGGTGCTGTCGAGCGATCAGGACGGCAAGGGCTCGCGCGAGGGCGGGCTGACGGTGGCGCAGGGCTATCTGACGCGCTTTGCCAAGATCGACGCGATCTTCGCCATCAACGATCCGCAGGCGATCGGCACTGATCTCGCCGCGCGTCAGCAGGGCCGCAGCGGCATCGTCATCACGGCGGTCGACGGCGCGCCCGACATCGAGGCCGCGCTGAAGGATCCGCAGTCGCCGCAGATCCAGGCCTCGGCCTCGCAGGATCCGTTCTTCATGGCCCGCCGCGCGGTGCAGGTCGGCGTCAGCATCCTCGATGGCAAGAAGCCCGCATCGCCCGTCGAGCTCTTGCCGTCAAAGCTCGTCACGCGCGACAACGTCAAGGACTACAAGGGCTGGACCTCGGACCGGTCGCAGTAGGGGGCGAGCCGAAGCGCCATTGTGATTGATCGCGCTTCAGCGGGCCTGCTGCCGATAGAATTGCAGCAGGTCCGCGCCCGCAGGCGAGAGCCAGTCGGCGGCACCGGTGATGTAGCCCTCGATCTGGCCAGTGGTGCCGACGAGGTAGGTGATGGGCATCGCGACGAGCTGGAAGACGGCGTCCGACGATGTCTTGGGATCGGCCGCGACGCCGTAGGCATCGATGTAGCTCGTCAGCCCCGCTGCATTCGTGTGACCGAGATAGTCGCGGACTTTTCCGGGTTCGCGCACATCGGTGCAGATCGCGCAGACGTCGAGCCGGTCCGCGCGCGATCGCGCAAGGGCGGCGATCACCGGCAGGTCCAGCCGGCAGGCCGCGCACCAGGTCGCCCAGAAATTGATCAGCAGGACGCGGCCCGGCTTTGCCGCAAGCGACACGTCCTTGCCATGCAGGTCGCGCAGCCTCAGCTGCGGCATCGGCGCGCGCGGACGCACCACTGTGAACTGGCTTCGTCCGGTCTCGAAGGTCGGCGGCCAGGGATCATCGCTGCGCGCATCCGCGCGTGATGCCGCAATCAGCGCGGGTGCCGCCAGCAGGATGGTTCGTCGGCTGAATGCCGGATCGTCACGCATGGATATAGGCCCAACCTTCGTGCTGCAGATCGACGACGCGTCCGATGCCGAAGGGCACCAGGCCTGCGCCGGCGATCAGTGAAATCCGCACCTGCTCCTTGGCTTCCGCGATCGCCTTCGACGACGCGCACATGCTGTAGGTGAGATCAGGCACGGATTGCCGCAGCGTCGCCAGCGGTTCGGCGAGCATGGTCCTGTCAGCGCGGAACAGGTCGATGCCCTTGCCATTGGCAACGACCTCGATCAGCACCCGCTTGCCGCGCGCGGCAAAGTGTTTGGCGAGATTGGCCGAGTAGCTGATTGCATGTCCAGCGACGTAGGCCTCGTTGCTGTCGATCAGGATCACGACCCCGTCGACCAGGCGATCTCTCTTCGGCGTCGCGGCGGGAGCGCAGCTCGCCGCGGTGAGGAGCGTTGCGCCGGCGAGCAGTGCGCGGCGCGAGCGCGCGATCGGAGGCGCCGTCATCGGCCGCTCAGAACTGCCGCGCGGCGATCGGCGCCTTGCGGCCGCGTCCCCACAGCACGAACAGGGAAAGCGCCAGCAGCACCAGGTTCAACGGCGTGACCGCGGCCTCACCGCGCGACAGATGGAAGACGAGCGCGAACACCTGCAGCACGCTGCAGCCGAGCGCGGCGAGCACCGTCAGGTTCGGCACGATCCGCGTCAGCGCCGGCAGCAGGATGCCGACGCCGCCGGCGAGATCGATGACGCCGATCAGCCGCACGAACGTCTCCGGATATTCGCCGGCCCACGGCATCATCGCGGCGAGCTGCGGGATCGGGGTGAGCAGTTTCACCAGCCCGGCCGACCCGAACGCGAGGAAGATCAGGATCTGCGCAATCCAGAGGCCGGCGCGGAGCGGGCGTCCCGGGGCGGCGGAGGCGAGGGTGGTGGTCGACATCGTAACTCCATGAAGGGTTTGCGGTCCCCACCAGTTGATACTTTCCTGTTCCTTGATCATTATCGGTTTCATGGACAGTTCATTTCCCAGATGTTGATGATCTCATGGACACGCTGGTCAGCATGAGGGTGTTTTGCCTAGTGGCCGAGCTGAAGAGCTTTGCCGCCGCGGCCAAGCGGGCGCACATCTCGGCCGCGATGGCGAGCAAGCATGTGATGCAACTCGAGAAGCGGCTGGGCACCCGCCTGCTGAACCGCACCAGCCGCCGCGTCAGCCTCAGTGAGAGCGGCTCGCTGTATTTCGAGCAGGCGCGGCAGATGCTCGAATCCCTCGACGAGGTCGAATCCGCCGTCAGCAGGGCGACCGTGGTGCCGCGCGGCATGCTGCGCCTCACCGCGCCGGTCTGGATGGCCAATCCGCTGTTCGCAAGAGTCCTCGCCGATTATCAGGCGCGCCACCCCGAGGTGCAGCTCGACGTCGATCTCAGCGGACGGCTGGTCAATCTGGTCGAGGAGGGATTCGATCTCGCCCTCCGCGCAACCGGGTCGCCTGATGAGGCCCTGATCGCGCGGCCGATCACCATGGTGCCATTCCACATGGTGGCTTCGCCTGCCTATCTCAAGCGCATCGGCCGCCCTAAGCGTGTGGCCGATCTGTCCGGCCAGGCACTGCTTCACTACGCACTGTATGCGCCGGGCACCAGCTTCACTTTGCGGGGCGAGCAGGGCAGCGAGACCGTGAAGTTCAATCCGGTGCTGCGCAGCGGCAACGAAACGCTGCTGCATATGGCGGCGCTCGAAGGCATGGGCCTCGCCTTTCTGCCGAAATGGCTGATCGCGGACGACGTCGCCGCCGGCCGTCTCGAACATGTGTTCCCCCGGCAGATCGTCTTCGAAGGGAAACTGTTCGCGGTCTATCCGAGCCGCAAATATCTCTCCGCCAAGGTGCGGACGTTCATTGATTTCATCGCGGCCGACAAGCGGTTGAAGTAGACGGGCGGCCCGTCGCCTATAATGCAAAGTCAGCTCCGAGACATGTCCTGGAATCTACATGTTGTCGTATTCCCGAAAGTGCTCAGGCTCGTACAGATCGTGCAGACTCGTAGACTCGCCTTTTGTGAAGTGCGTTGGCAGTCCCGCATGAGCAATTTCTTCGATAGAGCCGAGCGACAAGTTACATGATTGGCAATAAAACGATGTGCTGAGGTACTCGACGTCGTTGTAAAGCTCACCATCAGCATACTGCTCCGGCAATTCCTTGAACCTAGATCCCGTCAGCTTTCCGTTGCCCGTACACGAAGGGCACATGCATGCTTCTTCATTGTAACCCGGCCCTGCCATGATTGAGTTCGCCGCTTCGTGAAGCTTCTTCTGTTCGGCTGCAGGTTTTGCTGCGAAAACTGCCGAGTGAGCCGCGATCTTGCTTTTAACCGCACTCAATACGCTTGCATTCAACGTCTTGATCAATGCGACAGCAGCCTCCGCACCCTTTTTACCTAGGAATTGATCCAACGGTTTCTGCAGAAAATCGTGAATTATCGCAACTGTTTCGTAGAATCGCGCAAGCCACGTGCTCGTTTTCAAGTTCTCATAAGGCAAATCCGCCGTGTGGAGATGTGCGTTTCGTCGTAGCGCCAGAAACTCGCATACTTCGCGATGCTGCTTCTGAAACGGATCAATTATTTTTTCTAATCGAATGAAAACCGAATGAGCGGGTAAGGACCTTGGCTTTGCGAAAGCATAGCCGCAGGCATAGAGTATGTTCGCATCATCGCGTGGATCGGCGTTTAAGACCGGATGCACTTTTGTCAGGGCGCTTCTTCCGAGGCATTCGATCGCCAATGCCGCATTGAAGGCAAACTCGGACGAGCCGTGCTCTGACTCGCTTGCCTTATCCATAAAGAACTTTGCCTTAAGCCAAAGCCCGTCAGAGTTCCAAGACTGCATTCCGATCTCCCCCAATAAGCATACGTTTCAAAAGGCGACCTGTATCTGGCCGCGCGCTGCTTGCCCGAGCGTGAAGCATGCGCCGATTATCGATGATAAGAAGATCTTTCGGCTTCCACTGAATTTGCGTCGTTTTGCAATCTTGTATTCGAGCTTCGAGTAACGCTTTCAGGCTGTGCGCTTCTCTAGTCATCGGCTTCATGCAGTCCATATCGTAACGGATTTCGAGACCACTGCCAGTTTCCTTCGCAAAAGTGCAGAGACGGGGCCGCACGTGACCGGTCGCCCACAACGCGCGACAGGCCAAGTCTTGTTCATCATCGTCAAGTGCCCAGACCCGGGAGTCTATAAGCATGGTGGCGCGCCTCCCCTCACCCGGATCGACGCAATACAAGCCCAGATACTGGGCCGGGTGATCCCAATGCGCTGCATCGGTGTGAAACGGGAATGCGCCAGTACCGTACCGACTGGACAGCGTGTTCTGCTTAGCCGACTCCAAATCTTGGGGCCGAATGTCGCGAATTGGTTCAGGACTTCGCGGATCGACCCTCAACGGCCCCAACTCTTGAGCTGTGCCGGCCAAATCGCCTTCGTCAACCTCACTGAGGAGCAAATAGCCTTCACGTTTAAGCTGGGACAAATCCAGAATCATGAGACGTGCGCGTTCAAATTCGAGCCATTCCGAACAAGACGTGTATAATGCTCCCTCGGCAACCATCTTGACAAGCGGCGCGTCGCACACTGCTCGGTCGTACTTCGCGAGGACACCTGACGCTTAAGAAGAAGCACCTATCCGAAGGATACTCCAAATAGCTACGCTAGGCCTGACAGCGGCATTTGAAGGTGAGCCAAATGAGTAAGACCGAGGATACGGCGTGGCTTGTGATCTTCCTGTTACTCGGCATCACTGCCATCGGTCTCGTTATGTCATTTCTGATGGGACATCCGCGCAGCATGAATATCATAGGCAAAGTTTGGGTACACTTTATCGGCTTCTGCGCGATCAATGGCGCGTACATCTCGTTCAAGGTTGCCATGAGCGGCCTCGATGAAGATAAGCCGATAAAATATGGTCCCGGGGCTCGTACGATGATGGGCCTTTCAGGAATGTTGGTCCTTGCTCTAGTGTGGGGCGGGATTTGGCTCGTTAGCCAATAGGATGGGCCGTTCTGGCAAGTGGCGCCAATTCCAGATGCTATGCGGGAACCAATATGAAGCAGCCTCGTCGCGCCGCGCGAATGCTTCGTCGTTTGAAGGACGTGGCCGCTCAGCCCAGATGGAGCTTGGCCGCAAGCATTATGCTGCGGCGAACAAACGCCGCGCTACCCGAACAGCCAGGACTGCGGATTGGCGATCGACTTGTGCTCAGTGACCAGCAGGCCGCCCTTGACGATGCGGACCAGCGACCAGACGAACCACCAGCCGAGAAGCGGAAGGCCGATCAGCACGGCGCTCAAGGGAATGCTGATCACGAGGTACAGCAGGCCGATCCAGAACGTCCTGATCTGAAACCGGAAATGCGACTGCAGCGCGGGCTCGGCATCGTCGACCTTGGCATGCGCGATGACGACGCCGATCAGCGCCGAGATCCCGGTGAAATAGCCGACGCCGTACAGCACATAGATGGCGAGGACGAGGGACTCGTCCGTGACCATTGGTTGGCGCTTTGCGTCGTAGGGAGGTGTCATGGCCATCTTCGTTGCTGCCAGCATGATCGAGATCTGGGAATACGGATTGGTCGATCTTGCCATATCCAGGGTTCAACAGAGAACATAGAGGGGCCAGGCCGTTTGCAGCGTGACGACGATCACGCGGCTCTTAACGAGCCGCCCTTCCTCTGGCGGGCGCGTCTTTTTGCATTACCTTCTCCGTGGAGGATTCCCCATGCCCCTTTGGACCTGCGAACAATGCGGCGCGCAATTTCCGGACGCCGCGGCGCCGCCCCCGTCCTGCGCGATCTGCGAGGACGAGCGGCAATTCGTGAACTGGAGGGGACAGGTGTGGCTGACCCGCGAGAAGCTCGCGCAGCGCTGCAAGCTCGGCTTTCGCGATGATCTCGGCCTCGTCGGGCTTTCGCTGGAGCCGTCGTTCGCGATCGGGCAACGCGCACTGCTGGTGCCCGATGGCGGCGGCGTCGTGATGTGGGATTGCGTGCCGCTGGCGACTGCAGAAGCAATTGCTCATGTCAGGTCGCTCGGCGGGCTGACGGCAATCGCGGTCTCGCATCCGCATTATTATGGCGCGGCCGCCGACTGGAGCGCGGCCTTCGCTGACGCGCCGGTTTATCTGCATGGCGACGACGCGCAATGGGTGACGCGGTCCTATCCGTCGATCGTGCCCTGGCGCGGCGACAGCCAGCGCATCTCCGACGACATCCTGCTGGTGCGCGCCGGCGGCCATTTCGCCGGCGCCACCGTGCTGCATTGGCGGCGCGGCGCCGAGGGCCGCGGCGCGCTCCTCACCGGGGACATCGCGATGGTGGCGATGGATCGCCGCTCGGTCAGCTTCATGTACAGCTATCCGAACTACATCCCGCTCAACGCCACCGCCGTGCGCGGCATCGCGCAAGCGATCGCGCCGCTCGCCTTCGATCGCATCTATGGTGCCTGGTGGGGCAAGAACATCGCCGATGGCGCCAGGGCCGCGTTCGACCGTTCCGTGCAGCGCTATATCGAAGCGATCTCGGATCCGGCTGGTTAGGCCACGAATATCCGCGCGTTGGGATATCACTCGGTCTTGATGTTGGCCGCGTGAATCACCTTGCCCCACTTCTCGGTCTCTTCGGCCATGACCTTGCCGAAATCGGCGGGCGAGCCGACAAGCACCGTGCCATCCAGGGCGGCAATCCGAGCCTTGACCTCCGGCTCGGCGACGACGGCAGCAATCTCCTTGTTCAGCCTGTCGATGATCTCGGCGGGCGTGTCCTTGGGCGCGCCGAAGCCAAAGATGGAGCTTGCCTCATATCCCGGAACGAACTCGCTCACGGCGGGGATGTCGGGTAGCGCCTCCGAGCGACTGGCGGTGGTGATAGCCAGGGCGCGCAGCCGGCCGGCCCCTGTGTAGGGAATCGACTGAGCCGGGTTGGCGAAGAGGGCTTGCACCCGTCCGCCCAGCAGATCGGTCAGCGCGGGCGCTATGCCCCGATAGGGCACATGCACCATGTCGATGCCGGCCATCATCTTGAACAGTTCGGCCGTGATGTGCGTGATCCCGCCGACACCGCCTGAACCGTAGGAGAGCTTGTCGGGATTCGCCTTGGCGTAGGCGATGAACTCAGGAAGCGTCTTGGCCGGTACCGACGGGTGGAGCACCAGGACCAGAGCGCCGCGCATGCAGCTTGCGACGGGCGCGATGTCGCGGAGAAAATCGAAATTGAGTCTCTCGTAGAGCGTCGCATTGATGGCGTTTGGCGAGCCGACCAGGAGCAAGGTGTAACCGTCGGGGGACGCGCGCACGACAGCCTCGGTGGCGATGTTGCTGCCGGCGCCAGGGCGGTTCTCGATGACGAACGGGTGGCCGAGCCGCTTCGCCAGCCACTGACCGATCAGGCGCGCGAGGATGTCGTTGGGGCCGCCGGCAGCAAAGCCGACGATCACACGCACCGGCTGCGACGGATAGGTTTCTGCCCAGCTCACGCGCGACACGGCCGGAAGCGCGACTGCACCCGCTGCGATCTGCAGGAACTGGCGGCGCAGCAGGGGCATGGCATCGTCCTCGTCCGAGCTTTCGTGACGCCCGCTTTGGGGTCGCGGGCCAATCTGCCCGCGCAACAGCGACGATACGAGATGCGCCTATGCGCGCATAATGCTAGGTTTTGATACCGCCATATCACTCTTGCAATGGGTCGGTGCCATGCATTTGAGCGATCGCACCGGCCTCCGGTTGAAGCTGCACGACCTCCATGTGCTGATGACTGTCGTGCAGGCCGGCAGCATGAGCAAGGCGGCCAGGCTTCTCAACACAACACAACCGGCGGTCTCCCGATCGATCGCGGTCCTGGAACGGACCATTGGCATGCGGCTGCTCGAGCGTAGCCCCCATGGCATCGAGCCGACCGCTTACGGCCGCGCCTTGCTCGATGGCGGCGTGGCCGCCTTCGACGGCCTGCGGCAGGCGGTGAGGAATATCGCATTTCTCGCCGACCCCACAGCCGGAGAAGTGCGGATCGGGTGTACCCCCTTGCTGGCTGCGAGCTTCGTTCCGGCCGTCATCGAGCGGCTCTCCCGGCGCAATCCGCACATGGTGTTTCATCTCGTGACGGGATATGTGGAGACGCTGCACCGCGAACTGAGCGAACGCAACGTCGATCTCTTGATCGCTCGGAGATTTGGCCCCGTCGCAGAGGAACGACTGGGATTCGAGTTTCTCTTTGACGACTCGTCCGTCGTTGCAGTGGGCGCGCAAAGTCCGTGGGCGCGGCGGCGGAGGATCGTGTTTGCCGAGCTGTTGGAAGAATCGTGGGTGCTGCCGCCGCCCGGAAGCGAGATCGCGTCGATCGCAATGGAAGCTTTTCGCGCCAACGGCGTCGACTATCCTCGCACCACGGTGGTCACGGATTCCCCCCACGCGCGGATGAGTCTTTTGGCGAGCGGGCGCTTTGTCACGATTCTTCCGGCATCGGCTTTGAAATTTCCCGCCCTGCGCGCGGAGATCAAGGCGCTGCCCGTTCAACTGCCAAGGGCCCGCGTGCCGAACGGCATCATCACGCTGAAGACCCGCATGCTCAGCCCCGTCGCGCAGCTCTTCATCGACTGCGCGCGCGAAGTGGCGAAGACCCCGGAGAAGCGCAAATGAAATCGCCGGCTGAGCTATTGGCCCGTCGCGCCCCTGTCGCGGCGCCTCAGTTCGACAGCCGCACCGGCGAGGCCTTGATGAACAGCGTCGTGAAGGCGGACTGGATCGTCGCGACGTCGGAGGCCAGGATGAAGTTGTTGCCGGCACAGGCCTTCAGCGCGATCGGGATGTCGTCGACGCGGGTGGCGCCGCCGAGGCTGCCGGGCTGGCCGAGCGTGGCGTTGTAGCCCCAGTCCCAGGTCATCGGATAATAGGGCGTGTTGATGATCGCGACCGTCACGTTCTTGCTTTTCAGCGTCGTGCAGAACGAGGTGTCGAACACCTTCACCTGCGAGCGCAGCGAGGTCTGCGAGGTCCAGGCGCGGGTCGGATCGTTGACCCCATCGGTGGCGATGATCACCAGCTTCTGCGGGCTGGCCGAGGTCGAGCCGTCACCGGCGGTGCCGACGGTCGAGACGAAGCTGCCGATCAGGTTGTTGAACGGCGTCGCCGCCGCGGCGTCATCGGTGGCAAGCCCCGGCGCCGGGAAGTTCGAGGCCACCGAGGTGAAGCTCGAGGTCAGCGTCGACATCTGGGTCAGCGAGCTGTCGAACGACCACAGCCCGACCTTGACGTGGCTGCGGAAGGTCGAGCTGCTGTTCAGATAGGTTAGGAGGTTCTGGACGCCCTGGTTGACCACCTGGTAGCGCAGCTGGATGCCCTGGTTCAGCGCCCAGCTGTAGGAGTCGGTACCGCTGGTGTTCTCGTGGCAGGCCAGGGCGCAGCCGGTGCCGTTGATCATCTGGGTGATGCCGGCCTGCGTCGAGGGCAGCAGCATCGAGGAGGAGATGTCGACCAGCAGGTAGACGTTGAGATAGGGCTGCGTGGTCGAGCTCGAGCCTGACGAGACCGACATCTTGATCGTGCGGTAGCCGATCGCGCCGAGGAAGGTGGTTGCCATCGTGGTATTGGCGGTGCCGGTGCCGGTCAGCGTCAGCCCGCTGGCGGTGAAGGTCGCGGTGAAACTGGTGTTGGTGGTGCCGGTGATCGTATTGGCATTGCCGTTGAACAGCGCGGTGGCGGCGGTCTGAGCGGCGGCGATCGCGGTGGCTTGCGTCGCGCCGGAATCCAGCGACTGCTTGCCGGCGGCGGAGCCGGCGAGCATGGCGAGGTCGAGCGATTCCTGCAGCTTGGTCCGCTTCTTGTTGGCGACGGAATAATCGACCGCGACCCCGACGAGGCCGAGCAGCGGGACCAGAGCGAGCGCAAAGATGACGGCGATATTGGCGTTGCGGTCGCGGGCAAATCGCGCGACCAGGGCAGCAACAAGGTGCTTCACGTCGTGGCTCACTCGGAACAAGGGGTCTTTCGCGGCCATATTTCTCGGTCGCGAACGGTGCGGGGACACCGTCCAAGTTCCATAAGTCAGACTATATTACCAAGTTCCAAACGGGGAACTCCGTAGGATTCCGGAGCGGTTGCGGGGTAGGGCTGCGCCGTCAGGCTGTGACCAAGTAATCTTGCCACCGGAAATCTTCACGCTATATCAGGGCTTTCCAGCCCCTCCGGATCATTGCCGAGTTCCCGATGACGACCACGACTGCCGCCGAGTCCCAGCCCTTCCAGGCCGAGGTTGCCGAATTGCTGCACCTGATGGTGCATTCGGTCTATTCCGAGACCGATATCTTCCTGCGCGAGCTGATCTCGAACGCCTCGGATGCCTGCGACAAGCTCCGCTACGAGGCGATCGCCGCGCCGGACCTGATCGCCGACGGTGCGTCGCCCAAAATCCGCATCGTGCCGAACAAGCCGGCCAACACGCTGGCGGTGGTCGACACCGGCATCGGCATGGACCGCCAGGAGCTGATCGACAATCTCGGTACCATCGCGCGCTCGGGCACCAAGTCGTTCCTCTCGAAGCTGACCGAGGCCAAGGACGGCGCCAATCTGATCGGCCAGTTCGGCGTCGGCTTCTATGCCGCCTTCATGGTCGCCGAGACCATTGTGGTCACCAGCCGCCGCGCCGGCGCGAGCGAAGTCTGGACCTGGACCTCGTCGGGCGGCTCCGGATTCGAGATCGCGCCCGCGACGGAGGAGGCCGCCGCGCGTGTCAGCCGTGGTACCGAGATCGTGCTGCATCTCAAGAAAGACCACGCCAAATATCTCGAGACCTACGAGATCGAGCGCATCGTCCGCGACTATTCCGATAACATCCAGTTTCCGATCGAGCTGGTGGCGGAAGAGGGCGAGCCGCGCCAGATCAATTCGGCGAGCGCGCTGTGGCAGCGCTCGAAATCCGAGCTCACGGCGGAGGATTACAAGCAGGCCTACCAGCAGATCGCCGGCGCTTTCGATGAGCCGGCGATGACGCTGCATTACCGCGCCGAGGGCCGGCAGTCCTATGCGGTGCTGCTGTTCGCGCCGTCGGCCAAGCCGTTCGACCTGTTTCAGCCGGAACGCAAGGGCAAGGTCAAGCTGTATGTCCGCCGCGTCTTCATCGCCGATGACGCCGATCTCCTGCCGGCGTACTTGCGCTTCATCCGCGGCGTGATCGACAGCGAGGATTTGCCGCTGAACATTTCGCGCGAGATGCTGCAGAACAATCCGCAGCTCGCCCAGATCCGCAAGGCCGTCACCAGCCGCGTGATCGGCGAGCTGGAGAGCATCGGCGAGAAGGAGCCGGAGGCGTTCGCCAAAATCTGGGACGGGTTCGGCCCCGTCATCAAGGAAGGCCTGTGGGAAGACTATGAGCGCCGCGAGAAACTGCTGGCGCTGGCGCGTTTCACCACGACCGCGGGCGAGAAGCGCTCGCTGAAGCAATATGTCGACGACCTCAAGCCGAACCAGACCGAGATCTATTATCTCGTCGGCGAGACCATCGAGCGGCTGAAGTCCAACCCGAAGCTGGAATCGGCGCGCGCCCGCGGCATCGAGGTGTTGCTGCTCACCGATCCCGTCGACGCGTTCTGGACCTCGGCGCCGCTCGATTTCGGCGGCAAGCCGCTGAAGTCGCTGAGCCAGGGCGATATCGATTTCAACCTGATCCCGCTCACCGACGACAAGGCCGAGGAGAAGAAGGATCAGCCGGCCGCGGATGAAGCGACCACCATCGCCGTGATCAAGGAGGCGCTCGGCGAGCGCGTCTCCGACGTCCGCGCCTCGCAGCGGCTGACCGAGAGCGCATCCTGCCTCGTCGCCGGCGGCGATTCCCGCGACCGCGCCCTCGAACGTTTGTTGGCGCAGCAGAACCGCGGCGCGGTGACAAAGCCGATCCTCGAGATCAACCTCCGCCATCCCCTGGTCGCCGCGCTTGCGACCGACAAGGATCAGGCGCGCGACGTCGCCTTCCTGCTGCTCGAGCAGGCGCAGATCCTCGACGGCGAGTTGCCGGAGGATCCGGCCGCGTTCGCGAGCCGCCTGAACCAGCTGGTGCTGCGCGGGTTGGTCAGGGGGTAAGCGCCGCCGCTCTCAAATCGTCGCCGCGTTCGGCAGGGGATTGCCGAGATCGTCGGTCGGCACCAGCTGCTGGTTGAAGGCGGAGAAATACGCCGCCCATTCCGGCGCGCCGACATCGACGATCACGGCGCCGTCCTGCCAGACGTCGTTGTGGTCGTTGGAATCATCGCCCGGGCGATGGATGAACTGCTTGGTCGAACCCTGGTTCATGTGCACATCGTGCAGACCGTCGCCCTGGTCGAAGAAGCGGCCGAAGATGTAGACGTCCAGATTGTTCTGATGCGCGCGTGACAGCAATCGCTTCAGCGACAGCGCCGGCTCGGAATCGTCACTGCCGTCCATCACGTCGCTGTCGCGCCACTTGCCGGTGCTTTCCAGGAGATCGCTGCGCAGGAAGTCGAGCGCCGGCAGCGCGTGCCGATCGGTCAATTCATGCGCGCCGGCTTCGGCCGCGGCGAGCGTCTGGATGATCGGGTGGCGGAAGTCGAACACCAGCTTGTATTTCAGCAAGTCGTCGGCGTCGTTGGTACCGACATTGATCGCGACGTCCCATTTGTCGCCGTCGACGTCGAGATTGCAGTGCAGGTGAAACTGGGTCTCATGCCCGTGATGCGACGGCTTCAGCTTCGGTTCGGAAGTCACCTTGGTCTTGACGAATCCATAGACGAGGGTCACGGCGCAATCCTTTCATGAGGTAGACGCGTATCGTCCTGACCGTACAACCAGAGATGCAACGGGCGCGTGAACTGGCCCACATTTGCGTGAACTCTCGCACCTGCAGCACGGTCACCGAGAACCCGATTCCAAAATCGGCCGTATCTGTTACAGGAAGACGCGAGGAAACCGGGCAACACTCATGGCAGGCAGCGGCGGCAGCGAGATCTTCTACGGCGCCATCCCGGTGTTCCGCGGCTTTGCCAGCCTGATGGACCCGGCGCTGTATGCGCCGCTGCCCGACGACTGGACCGTCGGCGTCGCCGACATCGTCGACTCCACCAAGGCGATTGCCGCGCAGCGCTACAAGGCGGTCAACATGGCGGGCGCCGCCGTGATCGCCGCCGTCACCAATGCGCTGGAGGGACGCGAATTTCCCTTCGTGTTCGGCGGCGATGGCGCAAGCTTTGCGATCGCGCCCGCCGATCTCGACGTCACGCGCGACGCGCTGGCCGCAACTGCCGGCTGGGTGCGCGACGACCTCGATCTTGCGATGCGGGTGGCGCTGATCCCGGTCTCCGCGATCCGCGCCGCGGGCCTCGACGTTCGCGTCGCGCGCTTCGGGCCGTCGCAAAACCTGTCCTATGCGATGTTCTCCGGCGGCGGGCTCGCCTATGCGGATGCCGCGATGAAGCGCGGCGAGTTCAAGGTCGAGCCGGCGCCGCCGGGCACGCAGCCTGACCTTTCCGGTCTCTCCTGCCGCTTCGAGGAGATTCCGGCGACCCGCGGCGTCATCCTGTCGGTGCTGGTGATGCCGAAGGGCAGCGATCCGCTGGCCTTCCGCAAGGTGATCGAGGACATCATCATTCGCGTCGAGAAGACGCCGGATGCCGGTCGTCCGGTGCAGGCCGGCGGGCCGCCGCTGCGCTGGCCGCCGCAGGGCATGGAGTATGAGGCCCGCGCCGGCCGCCGCGGTCCGCTGGCTGCACGCCGCGCCGTGGTGCTGGCGTTTTCGCTGTGGGCCTTTGTCATCATGCGCTTCGGCATCAGGGTCGGCGGCTTCGTGCCGAAGATCTATCTGCAGCAGGTCGTGGAAAACTCCGACTTCCGCAAGTTCGACGACGGCCTGCGCATGATCCTCGACTGCACGCCGGAGCTCGCCGCCGAGCTCGAGCAGCGCCTCGCCGCCGCCGCATCGGAATGCATCGTGCGCTACGGCCTGCACCGCCAGGACGCCGCGATGATGACCTGCTTCACGCCTTCCGTGATGCGCAGCGACCACGTCCATTTCATCGACGGCGCCAGAGGCGGCTACGCGTCGGCCGCGACCGCGTTGAAGGCGGCGACGGTGTAGTTCACCTCTCCCCGCTCTTCCGCGGGGAGAGGTCGGATCGCATCGCAGATGCGATCCGGGTGAGGGGCATGGCAGTACGTTTGCGGCAGGGCCGGTCCATCCGACTCATCGACATCACTTCAGTCATATTGAGAAAGCGCGCCGCGCGGAGAGATGCCCCTCACCCTAACCCTCTCCCCGTAAGAACGGGGAGAGGGGAATGAGAGAGCGTGCGCTCGCTGCTACTTCCCCACCCGCGTCCAGGTCTCGCCGCCGCAGATCACGCCGACGCAACCCTCGACGCGCAGCGTGCTCTCGCCGGTCACCGTGATGTTGCTGGCATAGGTGCCGCCGTCATCGGCGTTGTAGATCTGGCCCGACCATTTGTTCGATGCGACCGGATGCATGCCGGAGAACAGCGTGAGCCCGATGATCGGACGGCTGGCGAGCGACGGGTTCGGGTTCTTGTTGTCGACCTGCGGTCGGCCGGTCGCGGGATCAATGGGATCGCGCAGGCTCACCACGACGCCGCAGATGCCGCCGCTGCATTTGGTGACCTTCACGCGGGCATCGCCGGCCTGGGTCTGCCAGACGCCGGTCGGCTCAGCGCTCTGCGCATGAGCGGCCGGTGCCGCAAACAGCATCGCTGTGATCGCAAACACAAATCCAAATTTGCAGGCCATGGTCATTCCCCAAAAAGCGGGCCTGCATAGCAACAAATCAGATTTGTGCAACGTCATATTCGCGCGATCAATTGCCCCACTTCGTCAGCTTGATCGACAGCGCAGTGGCGAGGCCGAGCACCACCATGGCACCGCCGACGAGCGCGAACAGCGTCCAGGCTTCCGCGCCCGAGGTCGAAAGCCACCAGCCGCCGATGCCGACCATCAGCAAGCGAATCGTGCCGGCGAGCACGGGACCGCCGACCTTGGCCGCACCCTGCGAGGAGAAATACAGGCACACGCCGATCCCGAAGAAGCCGAAGCCCGGCCCAGCGAGGGCGAAATAGGAATACGACGCCGCGGTGACGCCGGGATCGCTGGTGAACAGCGACACCCAGAGCGCCGGCTTGATCGCAACCACGATGCCGATCAGCCCGACGGCGACGCCCGTCACCGCCGCCGCGGTCCAGGTGACATGCCGCGCGCGGGTGACGAGGCCCGCGCCCATGGCCATGCCGACCATCGGCACCGAGGCGATGCCGACCGCGAACGCGATCGGGATCAGCAGGAATTCCAGCCGCGAGCCCATGCCGTAGCCGGCCAGCGTCTCGGTGCCGAAGCCCGCGAGGATCTTGGTGAAGATCAGGATCGTCAGCACGCTCTGCAGCGGCGACAGGCAGGCGACTGCGCCGACCTTGAGGATGTCGGCGAACATCGCGCGCTGGAATGTGAAGCGGGAGAAATCCAGATCGAGCCGGCTGCGGCCGCTGAGCAGGTACCAGGCGAGGAAGATCGCGCCACACGTGAACGCGGTGAGCTGGCCGGCGGCAACGCCGCGCATGCCGAGATGCGGCAGGCCGAACAGCCCGAGCCCGAGCGTGCCGCCGACCGCGATCTGCACGATCGAGACGATGATCAGCGTGGCCGAAGGCGTGCGCATGTCGCCGGTGCCGCGCACCACGGAGGCCAGCGTGTTGACCAGCCAGATCGAAATCGCGCCGGAGAACAGCACCTGCGAATAGTGCAGGGATTGCTCGAGCACGCCGCCACGGCCGCCGAGCAGGGCATAGAAATTGCGGCCGAAGCCCAGCATCATCACCGTGAAGAACAGGCCGGCGCAGGCGCCGATCATCGCCGCATGAAACGCCAGATCCGCCGCGCGGTCGCGATTGCCGGCGCCGAGCGCGCGGCTGATGGCGGAGGAGACCCCGCCGCCCATCGCGCCCGCCGACATCATCTGCGTCAGCATCGCGAACGGAAACACCAGCGCGATGCCGGCGAGCGGCTCGGTGCCGAGCCGGCCGATATAGGAGGTCTCGGCGATCGCGACCAGCGCGCTGCCGGCCATCGCGATCGTGTTGGGCACCGCAAGCCGCAGCAGCGTCGGCAGGATCGGCGCCGTCACCAGATGATTGGCCGGGGAGGCCGGCACATCGGCGGGACGCAGATCGATCGGGGCATCAATGGTCATGCGTCACCGTTTGCGGAGAATAGATGATGACCAACATATTATGCGATGCCGCCATTGCAAGCCACCGCGGCCCGCGCAGGGGTCACCACGGCAGGCCGCATAGGTCGATCTTGCCCTGTCGCGGGGCGCGGACGATGTCGAACACGAACGGGGCCATGGCGTCGAACTTGATCGTCCCTGAAGGCTGCTGGCAGGTGATCTCGCCCGAGAACGGATGCCAGCCCCGCGCCTGGTAGAACGCCTCATTGTGCGGCTCGCAGAACAGGATCGCGAATTTCACCGCGTCATTGGCCCGCATCGTGTGCACGGCGGCGTCGAGCGCGAGACTCGCATAGCCGCGCCGCCGACAGTCCTCGCGGGTCGCGACCCCTCCGATCCCGCCGACATGCACCTTGTGGCCGTTCCAGATCACGGTGCGGAAGTAGATGCCGACATGGCAGGCCAGCCCGGTGCCATCGGGCGCGTCCAGCAACACCCGCAAATCCGCATTCGCCCATTTGATGTGCGCCCAAGGCCGATGACCCGTGGCGTCGGGCCCCCACACCGCCCGGTGCAGCGGCTCGGCCTTCGGCCAGGACGCGTCGCCGTTCAGGATGTCGATCTCGATGCTCATGTTTTTGGCCTCACGCTTTCGCCGAACTGTCATACACCGCGCCGCCGCCGGCGCCGCAAGGGCAAGGCGCCCTTGCCAAAATGCGGTGTTTCATCCCGATGGAACCTTCTATAAGGGGTGTCCGTTAAGTGTAGTCTCCCACCACTGTTGGACATCACCCCATGACCTTCACGCTCCCCGATCTGCCCTATGCCCACGACGCCCTTGCGCCCTATATGTCCAAGGAAACGCTGGAGTTTCACCACGACAAGCATCACCAGGCCTACGTCACCAACGGCAATAACGCGATCAAGGGGACCGAATTCGAGGGCAAATCCCTCGAGGAGATCGTGAAGGGCTCGTTCGGCAAGAACGCACCCGTCTTCAACAATGCCGGCCAGCACTACAACCACGTCCACTTCTGGAAGTGGATGAAGCCGAATGGCGGCGGCACCAAGCTGCCCGGCCGCCTCGAGAAGAAGATCAACGAGGACCTCGGCGGCTTCGAGAAGTTCAAGACCGACTTCGCCGCGGCCGGCGTCGGTCAGTTCGGCTCCGGCTGGTGCTGGCTGCAGGTCAAGGGCGGCAAGCTCGAGATCTCCAAGACCCCGAACGGCGAGAACCCGCTGGTGCATGGCGCCACCCCGATCCTCGGCTGCGACGTCTGGGAGCACTCCTACTACATCGACTATCGCAACCGCCGTCCGGACTATCTGAAGGCGTTCGTCGAGAACCTCGTCAACTGGGACTATGTCGACGAGATGTTCGGCAAGGCCGGCTAAGCCTTCTTTCCACCCTCCCCTGAAAAGGGGAGGGTCGGTTCGCATGAAGCGCAGCGCCATGCGAACCGGGGAGGGGTCAACTCTCTCCACACGAACAGTCTCTCAATGGAGAGACCTGACCCCGCCCCGCCGCTCATTCCATTCGCATCGACCCTCCCCTTTCAGGGGAGGGTGACTTCAAACGCCACAGTCACTTGGGGACTCACGTCCTCTCACCACACCAGCGGGGGCAATGGGTGGGCAGCGCGACAAGCTATCTCCTGGTCTTCTTCGGCGGCGGCATGGGCGCGACGCTGCGCCATCTGATCAACCTCACCTGCGCGCGCTGCCTTGGCACCGCGTTTCCGTACGGCACCTTCATCATCAACATCACGGGCTCGACCGTGATGGGCCTGATCGCCGGCTATCTCGCCTTCCGCGGCGAAGCCTCGCAGCCCTGGCGGCTGTTCCTGATGACCGGCATCCTCGGCGGCTACACCACCTTCTCCGCCTTCTCGCTCGACACCACACTTCTCTACGAGCGCGGCGAACTCGGCCTCGCCGCGCTGTATGTGCTCGGCTCGGTGGTGCTCTCGATCGCGGGACTGTTCGCGGGGCTTGCGATCATCCGCTCGCTGACGTGACGCGCAGAAGCGCGCGCGATGTGAGGTGAGCAGGCTGGTCGGGCTCCCTCCCCCCTTGCGGGAGAGGGAGGGGAGAGGGGTGGCCCCGGGCGAGATGATGGACGTGTTCGTCGCTCTTGCAATCTTTCGATCGCGCGTCGTTGCAAGGTCAATGGAGAGACCACCCGAGTGGACCCCTCTCCCTAACCCTCTCCCGCAAGGGGAGAGGGAACCCTTCCATGGTGCGTCCCTCACGCGGTCGCAACGCTCCCGCTGACATTAGACCGCTGATTTGCCCGACGGCGCAAGGTCGTCAGGCGAAAATAATGTGCTTTACACGAACTTCCGATTATGCTAACAATATGCCCGTCTCACCCGACACGAGGGGCGCTCGCGAACGCCACGAACGTGGGTGACGATGCGGTGGCCGCTGGGCGTGCGACAGGCGTGTGTGCGCAAGGCGGACGGCGAAGTCGTGTGGGCTTGCCGCCCCGATGTTGGTGGCAAGTCTGCGAGAGGTCCAAAGCCGA
The DNA here is from genome assembly GCF_018130695.1 of Bradyrhizobium jicamae. Taxonomy (GTDB): domain Bacteria; phylum Pseudomonadota; class Alphaproteobacteria; order Rhizobiales; family Xanthobacteraceae; genus Bradyrhizobium; species Bradyrhizobium jicamae_B. The sequence goes on from NZ_JAFCJX010000015.1 coordinate 119,137, forward strand.
TCGTGGATGATGGTGGCACAAAAGCAGAGTCTCACCAGGGCGAGCACGTATAAGCCGTAAGACCATCGCGCAGGGAAGGCCGGATGCCTCCGCCGAACCTGTATGCTCGCGTGCGCACTTTTTTGTGCACGATTGCACGCGAGACCGCGGGTGCGGCGTGCACCCGGTCTTCCCTGCGCCCTCGCTACCGAGCGAGGGCGGAACGAGATGGAAAACTCGGGCAAATCATGTCGCGAGAATGCGAAGCTGTGAGTTGTTGAAATTGAATGCGCAACACATTCGTCGTCCTGGCGAACGCCAGGACCCATTACCACGAATGCAAATTGCTGCGCGACGCTGTGGCCGCGATCCCGTTCACAACCAAATTCGGTGGTTATGGGCCCTGGCTTTCGCCAGGGCGACGATGGGGTGAGATCGCATACCCATCCTCAACTCGCGCATGGATCCATCGCCACTTCCGTTTGCCTCACCTTCCTCGCAGGACTAAGCAGAACACACCGCATCACCTCTCGAACCCACCACCTTGTCCTCACCCCATACAGACCCGGCGCCTGCCGACGACGAGACGCGGCCGAAGCGCGTGCGCAAGCCGATTGGCTGGTCGCTGATCTCGATCCTGGTGCTGGTCGTGGTCAGCGCCACGCTGGTGTGGCGGCGCGACGGCATCGACGGGGTCACCGAGATCTTTCTGCACGACGTCTCGCTGTTCGGCGGCATCCTGCCGCGCGTACTGGCGGGCTGTCTGCTCGGCGCCTTCATCGCGGAAATTCTGCCGCACGAAAAAGTCTCGCGCGCACTCGGGCCGAACTCCGGCCTCAAGGGCCTGCTGATCGGCACCGCCTTCGGCGCGATCCTGCCGGGCGGTCCCTTCACCGCCTATCCGGTGGCGGCGGCGCTGCTCACGGTCGGTGCGGATTTCGGCGCGACCATCGCGATGGTCGTGAGCTGGACCTTGATCGGCTATGGCCGTGCGGTGGCGTGGGAGCTGCCGATCATGGGCACCGACTTCACGCTGTGGCGGATCGTGCTCTCGCTGCCGATCCCGGTGCTCGCCGGCGCGCTCGGCCGCTTCGTATTCGTTCGGGTCTATCCCAAGGGGGCGCCGTCCGAATGAGTGCCTCGCTGCTGATCGACATCCTGCTGTGGGGCTCGGTCGTCGCCGTCGGCTTCATCGCCTGGCAGCGCGGGCGAACGGTGCTGCTCTCCTCGCTCCGCGAGGGCTCGCTGGAGTTCATCAACATCGTGCCGCGCATCGCGCTCGGCGTGATCGGCTCCGGATATATCGCGGCCGTGATCCCGCAGGAGATCATCACCGGCTGGCTCGGCCCGAACAGCGGCTGGCTCGGGGTCCTGACGGCCACGATCGCCGGCGCGGCGACGCCGGGGGGCCCAGTGGTCGGCTTTTCCATCGGCGCGGTGGCGATGAAGGCCGGCGGCGGACCGCCCCAGGTGATCGCCTATGTGGTCGCCTGGGCCCTGTTCGCGTTCCAGCGGCTGATCCTCTGGGAGATCCCGTTCATGCCGGCCCGCTTCGTCTGGTTCCGCGCCGCCGTCTCGCTGCCGTTCCCGTTCCTGGCCGCCGCCTTGGCCATGCTGATCGGCAAGCCGTGAGGGGGTCTTCGGATGGACACACGTTATGTTATAATATAACACTAATGACCATGGCCCACGCCCATTCCCATAGCCACGATCACAGCCACGCTCACCATGGCCACCACCATGACCCGGCGACGCCGCATCCGGCCCAGGTCGCGCATTGGTCGATCCTGCGCATGACCGTGCCGGCGCGGCTCGTGGTGGCCGTTGGCGTGAGCCTCTCGCTGTGGGGCATCGTCTGGCTGGCGATGAGGTGAATGATGGGTGCGCAAGTCCAATTCCGTGACGTCACCCTCGGCTATGACCGCCACCCGGCGGTGCATCACCTCAACGGCGAGGTGGCGCGCGGCGCGCTGGTCGCGGTGATCGGCCCGAACGGCGCCGGCAAGTCGACGCTGCTGCGCGGCATCGCCGGCGTGCTGAAGCCGCTGTCGGGCGCGATCAATCTCGGGGGCTTGCATCATCGCGACATCGCCTATCTGCCGCAGTCGGCCGACATCGACCGCAGCTTCCCGATCTCGGTGTTCGATCTCGTCGGCACCGGCCTGTGGCGCGCCACCGGCCTGTTCGGCGGCATCGGCAAGGCTGCGCGCGACAGGATTTTGGCGGCGATATCAGCCGTCGGCCTCAACGGTTTCGAGAACCGGCCGATCGGCACGCTGTCCGGCGGCCAGATGCAGCGCATGCTGTTCGCGCGCGTGCTGCTGCAGGACGCCCGGCTGATCGTGCTCGACGAGCCCTTCAATGCCATCGATACGAAGACCACCGCCGATCTGCTGGCGCTGGTGAAGCGCTGGAACGGCGAGGAGCGCACCGTGCTGGCGGCGCTGCACGATCTCGACATGGTGCGCGCCAATTTCCCGGAGACGCTGCTGCTCGCCCGCGGTCCCGTCGCGTGGGGCCCGACCGGCGAGGCGCTGACCCCTGACAACCTGATGGTGGCGATGCGGATGTGCGAGGCGTTCGACGACAGCGCCGCCGCCTGCGTCACAGGTCCCCGCTCGCGAGCCGCCTGACGCCGATGCTCGCAGACGTCCTGATCACGCCCTTCACCGAGTTCGAGTTCATGCGCCGCGCGCTCGCGGCCGTGATCGCGCTCTCGCTCGGCGGCGCGCCGATCGGCGTGTTCCTGATGCTGCGCCGGATGAGCCTGGTCGGTGACGCCATGGCGCACGCGATCCTGCCGGGCGCTGCGATCGGCTTCCTGATCTCCGGGCTCAATCTGTTCGCGATGACGACCGGTGGCTTGATCGCCGGCTTCACGGTGGCGCTGCTCGCAGGCCTCGTCGCGCGTACCACCGAATTGAAGGAGGACGCCTCGCTCGCGACCTTCTATCTGGTCTCGCTGGCGCTCGGCGTCACAATCGTCTCGGTGAAGGGCACCAATATCGACCTGCTGCACGTGCTGTTCGGCAACATCCTCGCGATGGACGACCAGACCCTGCTGGTGATCGCCTTCAACGCGACGATCACCATGCTGGTGCTGTCGGTGATCTATCGGCCGCTCGTCATCGAATGCGTCGATCCCGTGTTCCTGCGCACGGTGAGCCGCGCCGGCGCGCCGGCGCATCTGGCCTTCCTCGCGCTGGTCGTGATCAACCTCGTCAACGGCTTCCACGCGCTCGGCACGCTGCTCGGCGTCGGGCTGATGATCCTGCCCGCCGGCATCGCGCGGTTCTGGTCGCGCGACATCACCGGGATGATCTGCATCGCGGTCGCGAGCGCCGTGGTGTCGGGTTATGCCGGGCTGGTGCTGTCGTACCAGACGCGGATTCCCTCAGGGCCGGCGATCATCCTGGTCGCGGCCGGCATCTACATCGTGTCGCTGCTGTTCGGCAATGTCAGCGGCCTGGTGCGGCAGCTGTTCCCCGGCCGGCATCTCGAGGCATGACGATGCGGCGCTGGGTTCGGAGTATCCGCGGGCTCACTTCGCCTCTCCCGCTTGCGGGGGAGGCCGACGCGCTCGAAGAGCGTGGCGGGTGGGGGCTCTCCCCACAAAGGGAGTTCCAATGCGGAGACACCCCCACCCCAGCCCTCCCCCGCAAGCGGGAGAGGGGGCGCAGCGCCGATGCCGCGGCACATCGCTCATCATATGCAATGGCCTTGTGCTGGGTTTGGTTGGTTGCTCTGGTGTGCGTGATCGGCGCGGCGCATGCCGAGGCGCAGACCAATGTCGTCGCCAGCTTCTCGATCCTCGCCGACATCGTGCGCAATGTTGGCGGTGATCGGATCAACGTCACCGCATTGGTCGGCCCCGACAGCGACACGCATGTCTATTCGCCGACGCCGGCGGACGCCAAGCGGATCGCCGACGCCAGGCTCGTCGTCATCAACGGCCTTGGCCTGGAAGGCTGGCTGCCGCGGCTGCTGCAATCCTCCGGCAGCAAGGCGCCGATCGCGGTGGCCACCAAGGGCATCGCACCGCTGAAGCTCGGCACCGAAGCCGATCCGCACGCCTGGCAATCCCTCGCCAATGCGAAGGTCTATGTCGAAAACATCCGCGACGCTCTGATCGCGGTTTCACCAGCCGATACCGCGGCCTTCAAGGCCAATGCGGTGGGCTATCTGGCCAAGCTCGATGCGCTCGACCGCGAGGTGCGGGAGGCCGTTGCGAAAATACCGGAGGGGCGGCGCAAGGTGATCTCGACCCACGGCGCCTTCGGCTATTTCGCGGCTGCCTATGGCATCGCCTTCATTGCGCCGATTGGCGTCTCCACGGAATCCGAGGCCAGCGCCCGCGACGTCGCGGCCATCATCACCCAGGTGAAAACGGCAAAAATTCCGGCAGTTTTTCTCGAAAATATCAGCGATCCGCGCCTGATCCAGCGCATCGCGGCCGAGACCGGCGCCAAGGTCGGCGGCACCCTGTATTCGGATAGTCTGACGGGCGAAAAGGGCGATGCACCCACTTACATTGATATGGTCAGGCACAATATAAAGGCCCTGACCAGCGCGCTCGCCAACTAGGGCAGGGGCCTCCCTGCCGGGCCAGAGTGCCTCAAAAAGTTCCTTTCGGAGTTGTTATGGCTGAAGCATCGCAAAAAATTCCTGTGACCGTGCTGACGGGCTATCTCGGCGCCGGCAAGACCACGCTCTTGAACCGTATCCTGTCGGAAAACCACGGCAAGAAATACGCCGTCATCGTCAACGAATTCGGCGAGATCGGCATCGACAATGACCTGATCATCGGCGCCGATGAAGAAGTCTTCGAGATGAACAATGGCTGCGTCTGCTGCACGGTGCGCGGCGACCTCGTCCGCATCATGGACGGCCTGATGAAGCGTAAGGGCAAGTTCGACGCCATCATCGTCGAGACCACGGGCCTCGCCGATCCGGCGCCGGTGGCGCAGACCTTCTTCGTCGACGAAGACGTGCAGAAGAACGCCCGGCTCGATGCGGTCGTGACTGTTGCCGATGCGAAGTGGCTGAGCGACCGCCTGAAGGATGCGCCGGAGGCCAAGAACCAGATCGCCTTCGCCGACGTCATCGTGCTGAACAAGACCGACCTGGTCACCAAGCCCGAACTCGCCGAGGTCGAGGCGCGGATCCGCGGCATCAATCCCTATGCAAAGCTGCATCGCACCGAACGCTGCCAGGTCGGCATCACCGACGTGCTGGAGCGCGGCGCGTTCGATCTCGATCGCATCCTCGAAATCGAGCCGGCCTTCCTGGAGGCCGATGATCATGACCATGATCATCACCACGGCCACGACCATCATCACCACCATGATCACGGCCATGGTGGACTGAAGCACTATCACGACGAGGAGATGCAGTCGCTGTCGCTGCGCTCGGACAAGCCGCTCGACCCGAGCCTGTTCATGCCGTGGCTGCAGAATCTCGTCCAGAGCGAGGGACAGAAGATCCTGCGCTCCAAGGGCATCCTCGCCTTCGCCGGCGATGACGACCGTTACGTGTTCCAGGGCGTCCACATGATGCTCGAGGGCGATCACCAGCGGAAATGGAAAGACGGCGAGAAGCGCGAAAGCCGCGTCGTCTTCATCGGTCGCGATCTGCCGGAACAGCAGATCCGCGACGGCTTCGAAGCCTGCATTCCCGCGTGATGAAAGAGTTCGATCCGGGCGGGGCGCCCTCCATCGTATCCATCACCGACCGCGTCAAGCCGCTGGCGCTTGGCGGAGCCGTCAGTTCGGTGCATTTCCTCGGCGACCGCGCGCACTTCGTCGGCGCCGAGGAAAACATTGCAATCGCGACCGCTGACGGCGAGGTGACGCAGGCGCCGGTGCATTTCGGCGCGATCCTGTGCGCGGCCTCGGACGGCAAGCGCATCGTCACCGGCGGTGACGACGGCAAGCTGCTCGCGCTCGACGCCAAGGGCGAGACGATGACGCTGGCGACCGACGCCAAGCGGCGCTGGATCGACAATGTCGCGCTCCATACCGACGGCACCGTGGCGTGGTCGGCCGGCAAGACCGCGTTCGTGCAAGGTGCGAAAGGCGATGCCAAGACGTTCGAGGTGCCGTCGACCGTCGGCGGGCTGGCGTTTGCGCCGAAGGGGTTGCGGCTCGCGGTCGCGCATTACGGCGGCGTGACGCTGTGGTTTCCCAACATGGCCGCCAATCCGGAATTTCTGGAATGGGCCGGCTCACACCTCGCCGTCACCTTCAGTCCGGACAACAAATTCCTGGTCACCGCGATGCACGAGCCGGCGATGCATGGCTGGCGGCTCGCTGATAACCGCCACATGCGGATGAGCGGCTATCCCGGCCGCGTCCGCTCGATGTCATGGAGCGCGGGCGGCAAGGGGCTCGCGACCTCGGGCGCCGATACCGTGATCGTCTGGCCGTTTGCCAGCAAGGACGGGCCGATGGGCAAGGAGCCCGCGATGTTGGCGCCGCTGCCGGCGCGCGTGTCGGTCGTCGCCTGTCATCCGAAGAGCGACATCATGGTCGCCGGCTATGGCGACGGCACGGTGCTGATGATCCGCCTCGACGACGGCGCCGAGATCCTGGTGCGCAAGAATGCCGGCGCGCCGGTGACGGCGCTCGGCTGGAACGCCAAGGGCACGCTGCTCGCCTTCGGCACGGAAGATGGTGACGGCGGCATTCTGGAAATGTAAGAGATCGCCGCGTCCATTCGGTACAGCGCCATGCGATTCCTGACGACATTCCAGACCGCCGACTTCATCGACACGCTGGTCAGCCTGGCCACAGCCTTCGTGCTCGGCACGCTGATCGGCGCCGAGCGGCAATATCGCCAACGCACCGCGGGGCTACGCACCAACGTGCTGGTCGCGGTCGGTGCCGCCGCCTTCGTCGACCTGTCGATGCACCTGGCCGGCGCCGATGGCGCGGTGCGGGTGATTGCCTACGTCGTCTCAGGCATCGGCTTCCTCGGCGCCGGTGTCATCATGAAGCAGGGCATGGACGTCCGCGGGTTGAACACCGCTGCGACCTTGTGGGCCTCCGCCGCCGTCGGCTCCTGCGCCGGCGCCGATATGGTGGCGCAGGCGGTGGCGCTCACGTTGTTCGTGCTGGCGGGCAACACGCTGCTGCGTCCGCTGGTCAACGCCATCAACCGCATTCCGCTGGACGAGAAGGCCTCGGAGGCGACCTACTATTTCAAGCTCACCGTCACCACCGAAGCCTTGCCCGACATGCGCGACCGTCTGGTGGAGAAGCTGGAAGCCGCGAAATATCCGGTGGCTGACGTCAACGTGGTCGAGATCGGCGATGACATTCTGGAGATCGTCGCGACGCTGGTCAGTACCGCGATCGATCCGAACGAGTTGAACGCCGTGGTCGTCGAATTTCAGCGTCAGCCCGGCGTACGCCATGCGACGTGGGAGGTCAGCACGACTGACTGAGCCCGGTTCCCGCGGCGTGATGTCCGGGAACGATGGGATGGCAGGATCGTTGATTCCGCGAACGAAAGCGCGGATGGACGAGATGGCTGCGAACCCGATGGAACGAACCCTGCGGAAGGATCTGCTGATCGCCTCCGCCCTGGTGGTGACCGGCTTCGCCATCGGTGGCCTCGCAGTGAACGCGATCAACGCGACGCCGCCGCAGCATATCGCACAGGCCACCCAGCCGCTGCAGGGCACGCCGTCGCCGCAGTCGAGTCCGACGCCGGCGGAATCCAGACCCGGCGGCGATCGTCCGACCACGCCGGCGCCGGAGCCCGCGCGGCCCGATGCCGATGCGCAGAAGGCCGGCGCCCAGCCGGTGCTGCCGCCGGCGCCGGCCGAAAAGACCGCGCCGCCGATCAAGCAGAAGTAGCGCGCCGCCTGACGTGCAGCCGCCTGACGTGCATGTGACAGCGGTGCCGAATTTACGCTCTCGCCTCCCGGTTCCATCCGCCCCATAATCTGACGTCACCGAACGATAAATGGGGTTCGCCATGAAAATCGAGGACGTCCGCCGCAACGCCTATTCGATGCCGCTCAACAACCCGTCATTCCCGCCGGGCCCCTACCGATTCTTCAACCGCGAATATTTCATCATCACCTACAAGACCGATCCCGAGGCGCTCGCTGCCCTCGTGCCGGAGCCGCTGGAGGTGGCGGAGCCGGTGGTGAAGTACGAATTCATCCGCATGCCCGACTCGACCGGCTTCGGCGACTACACCGAGACCGGGCAGGTGATCCCGGTCCGCTTCAAGGGTGAGCTCGGCGCCTACACCCACGCGATGTATCTCGACGACGAGGGACCGATCGCCGGCGGCCGCGAGCTGTGGGGCTTTCCGAAGAAGCTGGCGCGGCCGAAAATCGAGGTCGAGAGCGACGTGCTGGTCGGCTCGCTGCATTACGGCTCGGTGCTCTGCGCCTCGGCGACGATGGGCTACAAGCACCGCAAGGTCGACCACGACGTGGTGCTGCAGTCGATGACGGCGCCAAACTTCATCCTGAAGATCATTCCGCATGTCGACGGCAGCCCTCGGATCTGCGAGCTGGTGCGCTTCCATCTCGAGGACATCACGCTGAAGGAAGCCTGGACCGGCCCCGCCGCGCTCGGCCTGTTCCCCCACGCGCTCTGCGACGTCGCCCGCCTGCCGGTCCGCGAGGTGGTCTCCGCACTGCATTTCAGGGCGGACCTGACGCTGGGGCTCGGCAGCGTGGCGTTCGACTACATGGCGAAGTGACGGCGCGAGCCTTGTGGAGACATGCCTCTATCGAAGCGCTCGCTCTCGGTTATCTTGCATATCGCACTCTGGCTGTCGGTTGCGGCGATCGGGCCGGCGCATGCTGACGTGATCGGCTACAGCAAGGTAGTCGATTTATCGACTGAAGTCGGCGGCTTGCGCGCCGAGCATCATCACGATTGGAGCGGCGCAAGCCACGCCGCGCGATGGAAGATGATCTCGACGGCTAAAGACCCATTTACCGCCGACAACGACTATTCGTATCTGCGGTTGCGCGACAAGGCGACGGGCGCAGAACTGTTTCGCCGTCCCGTGCCCGCGCTGACGTACATCTGGATTTCGCCGGATTCAAACTACGTCGTAGGCATCTCCAACGTCATGCTTTGGAATCCCTACCAGCTCGTTGTCTTCAGCAAGTCCGGCGAACGCTTGCTTGAGCGCGATATGGTCGGCGTGAAATGGCCTGGCGTGTCGCGGAGCGTCACGAACTCGATTCACTGGTACAAGGAGCCCACGCCGCGAATGATGATCGTTGAAGACGGGACGACCGCGACTCTCTCCGTTGAAGATCCTCTCGGGACGCTCCGCGAGTTCCAATTTCACGCCGTCCATTGACGTTGTGGAGGAGGTCCAAAAACGAAAAAGCCCGGCGCGAAGTCGGGCCTTGTGATGGATCGAGGGCGATTACCCGATCAGTGCGACGATGGCATCTTGCCCCTGATTTGCCCGACGCGTCAAGTCAAATTCGGAAAAATAGTAGATTGCTGACCCCTTGACGGCTACTTTGCATGGGGTTGTTTTTCGATTTTATTGCAGACGCAAGGCAGGAGCCGTGCGCTCCCGCGCTGTCACCACAGCGGCAGCCAGGTGATCTCGCAAGCGCCGTTGCACTGATTGCAGTGCGCCGGCCGGCCGAAGGTCGAGGCCAGCACCCACTCCTGCGATTCGTTGCTCCACTGCGCGGTCGCATGGGTGATGATGTCGTCGGTCCCGCAGGCCGAGCAGACCGGCGTCGATCGGGAGGTCTGGCGGTTGGCGGCCCGGGGCGGCGCCGGCGCGCCGGCCTCCTGGCTCAAACTGAAGGGATTGAGAAGTAACGCATGCTTCATGTCGCGCCCCGACCGATCACCACCCCAGGGTAAGGATAACGCGATGACGACACGCTCGTCATCATCGCCATTATCCCGGGCTGTGGATTGCGATGGCTGGGGCCGGCGGCTCCGGACGCGAGCGCGGCCGGTCAGCGCACCAGAATATTCCGGAACTGCCAGGGATCGCTCGTATCGATATCCTCGGGGAACAGTCCTGGACGATCCGTAAGCGGCGTCCAGTCGGTATAAAAGCCCTTCACCGGGCCGAGATAGGGCAGCTGGATTTCCAAGAGACGATCGAAATCCATCTCGTCGGCTTCGACGATGCCCTCGTTCGGGTTCTCCAGCGCCCACACCATGCCGCCGAGCACGGCGGACGTCACCTGCAGGCCGGTGGCGTTCTGATAGGGCGCGAGTGCGCGGGTCTCCTCGATCGAAAGCTGCGAGCCGTACCAGTAGGCGTTGTTGTCATGGCCGAACAAGAGCACGCCGAGTTCGTCGATGCCGTCGACGATCTCGTTCTCGTCGAGGATGTGGTGCTTCTCCTGCATCTTGGCAGCGCGGCCGAACATCTCATGCAGCGACAGCACGGCATCGTCGGCCGGATGATAGGCATAGTGGCAGGTCGGCCGATAGATCACCTTGCCCGAAGCGTCGCGCGCCGTGAAGTAATCGGAGATCGAGATCGACTCATTGTGGGTGACGAGGAAGCCGTACTGCGCGCCGCGGGTCGGGCACCACGTGCGCACGCGCGTGTTGGCGCCGGGCTGCATCAGATAGATCGCCGCGCCGCAGCCGGCTTCGTGGGTGCGTGCATTCTCGGGCATCCATTTTTCATGGGTGCCCCAGCCGAGTTCGGACGGCTGCACGCCTTCCGACAGGAAGCCTTCCACCGACCAGGTGTTGACGAAGACATCCGGCTCCTTCGGCTTCTTGGAGCGCTGGGTGTCGCGCTCGGCGATATGGATGCCCTTGACGCCGGCCTGTCGCATCAGGTCGGCCCATTCAGCCTTGGTCTTGGGCTTCGGGGCATTGAGCTTCAGATCGGCGGCGACATTGAGCAGCGCCTGCTTGACGAAAAACGAGACCATCCCGGGATTGGCGCCGCAGCAGGATACGGCAGTGGTCGAGCCCGCCGGGCGCGCCTTCTTGGCGGCCAGCGTCACTTCGCGCAGCGCGTAGTTGGAGCGCGCTTCCGGGCCCTTGGTCGAATCGAAATAGAAGCCGAGCCAGGGCTCGTTGACGGTGTCGATGTAGAGGGCGCCGAGCTCGTTGCAGAGCTCCATGATGTCGGTCGAGCCGGTATCGACCGAGAGATTGACGCAAAAGCCCTGGCCGCCGCCTTCGGTCAGCAACGGGGTCAGCAACTCCCGATAATTGTCCCTGGTCACGGCCTTCTGGATGAAGCGCACATTGTGCTTCTCGCAATGCGCCTTGCGGCCCTCGTCCTTGGGATCGATCACGGTGACGCGCGACTTGTCGTAATCGAGATGCCGCTCGATCAAAGGCAGCGTGCCTTTGCCGATCGAGCCGAAGCCGACCATGACGATCGGGCCGGTAATTTTCGCGTAGATCTGCGCGGACATCATTATCTCCAGAGAAGCAGCTTGGTCGTTGGTGTTGAATCAGGTACGGCGCTTGGCGGTGACTTCGATCTCGACCTTCATCTCGGGCTTGTAGAGTCCCGCGACGATCAGCAGCGTGGCCGCCGGGCGGATCTCGCCGAGCACCTCGCCGCAGACGGCGAAATGGGCCTCGGCGTCCTTGACGTCGGCGAGGTAGTAGGTCGCGCGGACGATGTCGGCCATCGCGAAGCCGCCCTCGTTGAGAGCCGCCTCGATGGTCTTGAAGCAGTTCCGTGACTGGCTCGTGACATCATCAGGCATGGTCATCGTCGTGTAGTCATAACCGGTGGTTCCGGCGACGAAGGCGAAGTCGCCGTCGATCACGGCGCGGCTGTAGCCGGCAGTTTTCTCGAACGGCGAGCCGGTTGAAATCAGGCGACGGGACATGGTTCTGGATTCTCGACTGAAGGGGAATTGAGCGCGGTTTAGGGGCATTTTGCCGTCCCGCGCAACCCTCGAATCGGCGTTAGCGGGACTGCTGGGTCGTATCGGGCGGCGCGGGCGGGGAGCCGGCCCAGCGCCGCACCAGGATGTCCCTGACGATCATGACGGAGATCAGCACCAGCATGATCGTGGTGATGACGCTGCGCAGACGCGGGCGCGCGACGTCGTCGGTCTCGGCAAGGTGCTCGGACATGGCGATGCTCGCTATGCTGCGTGCGGCACGGCGAGCGGTGCCTTCCGGGTGCGCGCTGCCTTCGTCTTGGGCAGCGGGGCGCCGGTCGGGACGATCATGCCCCAGGCGCCGTCGAGCGCGCCCGCCTTCAGTTCGAGGCCGAGCAGGCGCTCGCGCTCGAACGCGCCGGGCAGCGACAGCTCGCCCATCCCGGCGGCAGAGAAGCCGTACCTGATGTAGTAGGGCGCATCGCCGAGCAGGATCACGGCGCCATGGCCGCGGGTGCGCGCGATCTCGATCGCCCGCTGCATGAGGGCGGCACCGACGCCGAGGCCGCGGCAGGTGTGGTCCACCGCCAGCGGCCCCAGCATCAGTGCGTCGCGGCCCCCCGCGCTGACGTGCCACAACCGCACGGTTCCAACCAGCCGGCCGTCCTGGCGCACCGCCGACAGGCTCAGGCCTGCGGCGGGCGCGCGTCCATCGCGCAGGCGCTGGCAGGTGCGCGTATGGCGGTTGTCGCCAAAGCAGGCATCCAGCAGCGCTTCGCGCGCGACGACGTCCGAAGCCCGCTCCGCACGGATCGCGAACGGAGCGGCATTTCGAATGATGGCAACGGCGGTGTTCCGTTTTGCAGTCATGGCACGTCAGTCCCCACTTGCCACGGCGTGATGAGACGCCACGGCAAGCGTTGTCAGAAAAACAGCAATGTCAGGGAGAGAGCCGGTTGCCCGACTCCCGGTTCGTCAGACCTCTGGAAGAGGCGTCAGATGTGGTAGGTCCGCAGCGGCGGGATGCCGTTGAACGCCACCGACGAGTAGGTCGACGTATAGGCGCCGGTGCCTTCGATCAGCAGCTTGTCGCCGATCTCGAGCGTCACCGGAAGCGGATACGGCAGCTTCTCGTACAGCACGTCCGCGCTGTCGCAGGTGGGACCTGCGAGCACGCACGGCGTCATGTCCGCACCGTCATGCGGGGTGCGGATGGCGTAGCGGATCGACTCGTCCATCGTCTCGGCGAGGCCGCCGAACTTGCCGATGTCGAGATACACCCAGCGCACCTCGTCCTCGTCGCTCTTCTTGGAGATCAGAACGACTTCGGTCTCGATGATGCCGGCATTGCCGACCATGCCGCGGCCCGGCTCGATGATCGTTTCCGGGATCTGGTTGCCGAAATGCTTGCGTAGCGCACGGAAGATCGACCGGCCGTACTGCACGACCGGAGGAACGTCCTTCAGGTACCTGGTCGGGAAGCCGCCGCCCATGTTGACCATGGTCAGGCTGATCCCGCGCTCGGCGCAGTCACGGAACACGGTCGACGCCATCGCGAGCGCACGGTCCCACGCCTTCACCTTGCGCTGCTGCGAGCCGACATGGAACGAGATGCCGCACGGCTCCAGGCCCAGACGCTTGGCGAGGTCGAGCACCTCGACCGCCATCTCCGGGTCGCAGCCGAATTTGCGCGACAGCGGCCACTCGGCGCCGGCGCAATCATAGAGGATGCGGCAGAACACCTTGGCGCCGGGAGCGGCGCGGGCGATCTTCTCGACCTCGGCGGCGCAGTCGACCGCGAACAGCCGAATGCCGAGCGCGAAGGCGCGCGCGATGTCGCGCTCCTTCTTGATCGTGTTGCCAAAGGAGATGCGGTCCGGCGTCGCACCGGCGGCCAGCGCCATCTCGATCTCGGCGACGGTCGCGGTGTCGAAGCAGGAGCCCATGGAGGCGAGCAGCGCCAGCACTTCGGGCGCCGGGTTCGCCTTCACCGCGTAGAACACGCGGCTGTCGGGAAGCGCCTTCGCGAAGGTCTGGTAGTTGTCGCGCACGACTTCGAGGTCGACGACGAGGCACGGCTCGGTGTCGAGACCCTCGCTGCGGCGGTTGCGCAGGAATTCCTGGATACGTTCAGTCATGGCACTCTCCAGCGGCCCCAGCGACGGAACCGCATCAACGTGACGTCGGATAAGAGCGCTCCGGCCACATCGCGCGATGGAGGCGCAACGGAGCCAAAAGACTCAAACCAGACTGTGCTGCCGTGGATTGGTTGGGAGAGTTTCCCGCCCGCACACCTGGCAATGAAGGACAAGCCTTTTCAGTAGCCCGCGCCGGCTTTGGACTGCCGGTAGAGACCAAAAAAGCCCGATCCGTCGTTGCTTTAAGTCGCGTCCCCCGTTGAGAGCGGGGTGCGCCGGTTCGCCTCCGGCTGCCAGTCACGGTTGCAAATGGTGGTGAGACCTTCAACGGCATCCCTGGAGAGAGATGCTGGCCGCTTCTTGTGTCCTGACGGACGGTAGCGACCCTCGGTTCTTCCACCCCTTGGCGGCTGTCCGGCCTCTTGTCCGGATACCTACCGACTGACACACGACCACAGGCACGTGCGAAATTGGGCAAGCGAGGAAATAAGTCTTTTGACTCTGCTTCGCAAGAATTTTTTTAGCGTGGGGATAAATTTCCCTAACGCGAGCTTGCGATCTCGCGCGCGGCCCGCTCTCGCGCGTGCCGAGTATGAACGGCTGTTAAGATTGCCTAACGAAGCGTGTGCGTTTTAGCGCTGTGCCGCAGCGCTTTCTTGAATCACGCGCGGCGCGTGAACGGCTCGACGCGCTGCGCAGCGCGGATGAAGGCGATCATGATCAGCACACCGATGCCGAACAGCACGGCCTGCAAGATGTGCGCGGCGGTGTCGTCGAGCCCGAGCAGAATCGCGAGCGCCCAGCCGCCGGCGAAGGCCGCGCCGAACACCTCGGCGCCGATCAGGATCGCCGCTGAGATCACGGTGATGACGCTCGGCCAGATGATCTCGCTCTTGCCTGTGGTGGAGGGCTGCATGCTCATAAGATAGGGTCCTGTTCAGGGGCCGCAATCTCTCCGAAAAGTGCCCATCTATCAAGCGCAAAAGGCCCAAAAATGCCGTACGGCATGATATAGATGGACCCTCATTTTTGAGGCGAAATACGGGAAATCTGATGTCAGAAACCAGCGCACCGGCGAAGCCCAATCCGCTCCTTCAGCCGTGGCAGACGCCGTTCGAGACGCCGCCTTTTTCAGAGATCCAGCCGGAGCATTTCCTGCCCGCCTTCGAGCAGGCCTTTGCCGACCATGCCGCCGAAATCGCCGCGATCACCCATGATCCGGCGCTGCCGGACTTCGCCAACACCATCACCGCGCTGGAGCGCTCCGGCAAGCTGCTCTCCAGGGTCGCGGCCGTGTTCTACGACCTGGTCTCGGCGCACTCCAACCCGGCGATCCTGGAGATCGACAAGGAAGTGTCGCTGCGGATGGCGCGGCACTGGAATCCGATCATGATGAACGCTGTGCTGTTTGGCCGCATCGCCATGCTGCACGAGAAGCGCGCCGAGCTCGGCCTCACCGCTGAGGAGAAGCGGCTGCTGGAGCGGAGCTACACCCGCTTCCATCGCGCCGGCGCCGGCCTCGACGAGTCCGCAAAAACACGGATGGCCGAGATCAACGAGCGGCTCGCCCACCTCGGCACCTCCTTCAGCCACCATCTGCTCGGCGACGAGCAGGAATGGTCGATGGAGCTCGGTGAGGACGACCGCGCCGGGCTATCAGACACATTTGTGGCGGCCGCCAAGGCTGCGGCGGAAGAGCGCGGTATGGCCGGCAAGGCGATCGTGACGCTGTCGCGCTCCTCGACCGAGCCGTTCCTGCAGAGCTCGGCCCGGCGTGACCTGCGCGAGAAGGTCTACAAGGCCTTCACCGCCCGCGGCGACAATGGCAACGCCAACGACAACAACGAGACCATCGTCGAGATTCTTAAGCTCCGCGAGGAGAGCGCAAAAATCCTCGGCTTCCCGACCTACGCCGCCTATCGCCTGGAAGATTCCATGGCGAAGACGCCGGAGGCCGTGCGCGGCCTGCTGGAGCGGGTCTGGAAGCCGGCACGGGCTCGCGCGCTCGCCGACCGCGGCGCGCTGCAGGCGCTGATCGCAGAAGAAGGCGGCAATTTCACCCTGGCGCCGTGGGACTGGCGCTACTACGCCGAGAAGCTCCGCCAGCGCCGGGCCAATTTCGACGACGCCGCGATCAAGCCTTATCTGGTGCTCGACCACATGATCGAGGCGGCCTTCGACTGCGCCACCCGCCTGTTCGGCGTCACCTTCGAAGAGCGCAAGGACGTGCCGGTCTGGCACCCGGATGTCCGGGTGTGGGAGGTCAAGGCTAGGGACGGCAAGCACAAGGCGCTGTTCTATGGCGACTACTTCAACCGTCCCTCGAAACGGTCCGGCGCCTGGATGACCTCGCTGCGCGACCAGCAGAAGCTCGACGGCGAGATTGCGCCCCTGGTCATCAATGTCTGCAACTTTGCCAAGGGTGCCGACGGCGCGCCCTCGCTGCTGTCGCCGGACGAGGCGCGGACCCTGTTCCACGAATTCGGCCACGGCCTGCATGGCATGATGTCTGACGTCACCTATCCCTCGCTGTCGGGGACCTCTGTGTTCACCGACTTCGTCGAGCTGCCCTCGCAGCTCTACGAGCACTGGCAGGAGCAGCCGCAGGTGCTGCAGCGCTTCGCAAAACACTTCCAGACCGGCGAGCCGCTGCCGGACGACCTGCTGAAGCGCTTCCTCGCCGCGCGCAAATTCAACCAGGGCTTTGCCACCGTGGAGTTCGTCTCCTCGGCGCTGGTCGATCTCGAATTCCACACCCAGCCGGCGTCAGCCAGCCGCGACGTGCGGGCGTTCGAGCAGAAGGAATTGGAGAAGATCGGGATGCCCGCGGAGATCTCGCTGCGGCACCGGCCGACCCAGTTCGGCCACATCTTCTCCGGCGACCACTATGCCTCCGGCTATTACAGCTACATGTGGTCGGAGGTGATGGACGCCGACGCGTTCGGCGCCTTCGAGGAGACCGGCGACATCTTCGATCCCGCCACCGCCAAGCGGCTGCTCGACGACATCTATTCCTCGGGCGGCTCGCGCGATCCGGAGGAGGCCTATGTCGCCTTCCGCGGCCGCGAGCCGGAGCCGGACGCGCTGCTGCGCCGGCGCGGTCTGCTCGACACGTCAGAGGCCGCCTGACGTGCGGCCGGTCGTTCGCCGCCTGCTCGGCCTGCTCGGCATCGCCGCGGCCCTCGTGTTCGGCGCAGTGGCGGCCGAGGCCCATCCGCACGTCTGGATCACCGCCAAGAGCGAAGTGATCTACGCACCCGACGGGACCGTCACCGGTGTCCGCCATGCCTGGACCTTCGACGAGATGTTCGCGACCTATGCGCTGCAGGGCACGGAGTCCAAGACCAAGGGCGTCTACACCCGCGAGGAGCTGGCGCCGCTGGCCCAGACCAATGTGGAGTCGCTGAAGGAGTTCGCCTACTTCACCTTCGCCAAGGCTGACGGGAAGAAGCAGAAGTTCTCCGAGCCGGTCGACTACTACCTCGAATACAAGGATACGGCGCTGACCCTGCACTTCACCCTGCCGGCGAAGACGCCGTTCAAGGCCAAGCAGCTGTCGCTCGAAGTGTTCGATCCGAGCTTCTTCATCGACTTCAAATATGCCGACAAGGATCCGATCAAACTCACCGGCGTGCCGGCGGACTGCAAGATGCAGTTCATCCGGCCAGGCGACGGCACGGCCGCCGCGCAGAAGCTCGGCGAGCAGAATTTTGCCGGCGGCGACGGCGGCGGATTTGGCCTCATGTTCGCCAACAAGATCGTGGTGGATTGCCCATGATGATGTCCTCGCGCTTCGCTCGCGGTCTTGCGGCGTCCGTTGCGGTGCTGGCCGCCATGGTCGTGCTGGACAGCGCCATGCATGCCGTGCTGGCGCAGAATCCGTTCGGCGCACCGCGTGCAGCCGCCGAGCCGCAGGCCGGCGGCATCGTCGGCTGGCTCTTGGCAAAGCAGTCCGAATTCTATCGGGAGATCTCCTCGACCATCCGCGCCGCCAAGACCGACGGCTCGGCGGTGTGGACGCTGCTCGCGATCTCCTTTGCCTACGGGATATTCCATGCCGCCGGGCCCGGTCACGGCAAGGCGGTGATCTCGTCCTATCTCGTCGCCAACCGCGAGACCGCGCGGCGCGGCATCGTGCTGTCGTTCGCCTCGGCGTTGCTGCAGTCGCTGGTCGCCGTGATCGTCGTCGGCATCTGCGCCTGGCTGCTCAATGCCACGGCGAAAACCATGTGCGGGGCGGAGAAGGCGATCGAGATCGCCAGCTACGCCCTGATCGCGGCGTTCGGGGCCCGGCTGGTCTGGGTCAAGGGCGGCGGCTTCATCCGCGCGCTGCAGGTGCCGCGCCCGGCGCTGGCGGTGGCCGGGCATCGGCATGATCACGGCCATGATCATCACCATGGTCACGATCATCACCACCACGACCATCATCACCATCGTGACACGCATGATCATCACGATCACGCCCACCATGATCACGGGCATGACCATGCGCATGCGCACGATGCGAACCATGTCCATGACGAGCATTGCGGCCATTCACACGGCCCGACGCCGGATCAGCTCGCTGGTCCCGGCGGCTGGCAGCGCGGTCTCGGCGCGATCTTTGCCGTGGGCTTGCGGCCTTGCTCGGGCGCGATCCTGGTGCTGGTGTTCGCGCTGGCGCAAGGCCTGTTCTGGGCCGGCATCGCCGCGACCTTCGTGATGGGGCTCGGCACCGCGATCACGGTGGCGGCGATCGCCATCGTCGCCGTCTCGGCGCGCGGCATGGCGGAGAGACTGAGCGCGGCCCGCGACGGTGGCGGCATGCTGATCATGCGCGGCCTCGAATTCGGTGCTGCCGGCCTGGTGCTGCTGTTCGGGATCGGGCTCTTGCTCGGCTACGTCGCCGCCGAGCGAGTGACGTGCTTCTAGATCAAGCCGGCAGATAGCCCTTGATCGCCGGCAGGAAGAAGATGGCGACATTGATCGCAAAGCCGATGTTCCAGAGGATCGAGCGCAGCGTCGGGCGGTTACCGACATAGGTGAAGACGTAGGCGATCCGCACGATCAGGAACAGCACCGCGAGTTCGTCGATCAGCCGCAACGAACCGAGCCGGAATTCGGCGAGCACCACCGCGAATGCGAAAAACGGAAAGGTCTCGATGCCGTTCTGGTGTGCGCCGAGCGCACGCGCCCGAACCGGATCCTGGAAGAAAGCGGGATCGCGCGGGTTGGCATTGTCGAAGCGGCGGATCGCCGTCAATTTTGCCGCCGCGAGCGTCAGCAGATAGAGCAGTACCGCCCCGAACACACACCATTCGGCAACCGTCATGGTTCCCCTCATTTTTGGGAGCCAACCTAACCAACCCGGACGCGGCTTGACAAGGTTGCGCAACCGCGCGAAGCCCTGAGCATCATGAGCACGGTCATTCCCTTCGAGAGCGCGAAAGCGGCCGCGGAAGCGAGGCCGGAGCGTGTCGGCGTCTTGCTGGTCAATCTCGGCACGCCAGATACGGCCGATGCCGCGGGCGTGCGGGTCTATCTCAAGGAATTCCTGTCCGATCCGCGGGTGATCGAGGACCAGGGGCTGCTGTGGAAGCTGATCCTCAACGGCATCATCCTGCGCGTCCGCCCCGGCCGCAAGGCGCGCGACTACCAGAAGATCTGGAACACCGCGAACAACGAATCGCCGCTGAAGACCATCACGCGCTCGCAGGCCGAGAAGCTGGCCGCCGATATCGCCGATCACAAGCACGTCGTGGTCGACTGGGCGATGCGCTACGGCAATCCTTCGATCGAGGCGCGCATCGCCGCGCTGGCGGCACAGGGCTGCACCCGCCTGCTGGTGGTGCCGCTCTATCCGCAATATTCCGCCGCGACCTCGGCGACGGTTTGCGACGAGGTGTTTCGCGTGCTGGCCGCGATGCGCGCGCAGCCGATCCTGCGGGTGACGCCGCCTTACTACGACGACCCCGATTACATCGAGGCGCTGGCAGTCTCGATCAATGCGCATCTGGCGACATTGCCGTTCCAGCCGGAGTTGATCGTCGCGTCCTTCCACGGCATGCCGAAGAAATATGTCGAGAAGGGCGATCCCTACGAGGCGCAGTGCATCGCCACCACCAACGCGCTGCGCAAGCGGCTGGGGCTCGATCCGTCGAAGCTGATCCTCACTTTCCAGTCGCGCTTCGGCAATGACGAGTGGCTGCAGCCTTACACCGACAAGACCATCGAGAAGCTGGCGAAGGACGGCGTGCGGCGTATCGCGGTGGTGACGCCCGGCTTCTCCGCCGACTGCCTGGAGACGTTGGAGGAGATCGCGCAGGAGAACGCCGAGATCTTCAAGCATGCCGGCGGCGAGCAGTTCGCCGCGATCCCCTGCCTGAACGACAGCGAGCCCGGCATGGACGTGATCCGGCAGCTGGTGCTGCGCGAGCTGCAGGGTTGGGTCTAATCGTTAACGGGTCTGTGACCGCCCATTCAGCCGCCAACCATCTGGCGGCCGGCGAGACCGCTTCCTACGTAAGTGTTAGAAGAACAGCCGGCTGAACCGGCGGAACGGTCCTGCAGACCAATGCACGACCGTATGACCGGCGACGCTTTCTGCCGGCCCTGGAGGACTTTATGACTGGTTTTGATATTTTCGCGATTGCCTTTGTCCTGCTCGTCATCATCACCCTGTTCGCCGGCGTCAAGACCGTTCCGCAAGGGTTCGACTGGACCATCGAGCGGTTCGGCAAATACACCCGCACGTTGTCTCCCGGCCTCAACCTGATCGTGCCCTATTTCGATCGCATCGGGCGCAAGATCAACATGATGGAGCAGGTGATCAGCATTCCCGAGCAGGAGGTGATCACCAAGGATAACGCCACCGTGACGGTCGACGGCGTCGCGTTCTACCAGGTGTTCGACGCCGCGAAGGCGAGCTACGAGGTCGCCAACCTCAACCAGGCGATCACCGTGCTGACCATGACCAACATCCGCTCGGTGATGGGTTCGATGGATCTCGACCAGGTGCTGTCGCATCGCGACGAGATCAACGAGCGGCTGCTGCGCGTCGTCGACGCCGCGGTGTCGCCCTGGGGCGTCAAGGTCAACCGCATCGAGATCAAGGACATCGTGCCGCCCGCCGATCTCGTCGAGGCGATGGGCCGGCAGATGAAGGCCGAGCGCGTCAAGCGCGCCGACATTTTGCAGGCGGAAGGCCAGCGGCAGTCGGAGATCCTGCGCGCCGAGGGCGCCAAGCAGGCGCAGGTGCTGCAGGCCGAGGGCCGCCGCGAAGCCGCCTTCCGCGACGCCGAGGCGCGCGAGCGTCTTGCCGAAGCCGAAGCCAAAGCGACGCAGATGGTCTCGGATTCGATCGCCAAGGGCGACGTCGCCGCGCTGAACTATTTCATCGCCGACAAATACATCAAGGCGTTTGGCCAGCTCGCGGAGTCGCCGAACCAGAAAGTGCTGATGCTGCCGATCGAGACCTCGAGCGTGCTCGGCTCGCTCGCCGGCATCGGCGAGATCGCCCGCGCCACGTTTGGCGAGAGCTCTGCTTCCGCGACCGCCGCTGCGCGTCGCGGCTCGGTGCCGCCCACGGGCCCGACGCCGCCAGCGGTGCCGCCGAGGACGTGATAGCATCGCACTTGCAGAGGTCGTGTCATGGCCGAGATGTTTTCGACATTGGGTACCTGGAACTGGCTGATCTTCGGGTTCATCCTGATGGCGCTGGAATTGGCGGCGCCCGGGGTGTTCATGTTCTGGCTCGGGCTGGCCGCGTTGCTGGTTGGCCTCGTGTCATTCGCGATCACGCCATCGTGGCAGACCCAGCTGTTGATGTTCGCGGTGTTTGCCGTCGCCGCGGTGCCGCTATGGCGGCACTTTGCGCGTAGCACGCGGCAGGCCAGCAAGAGCAACCCGTTCCTCAACAAGCGCACCGAGGCCCTGATCGGCCGTGAGTTCACTCTGGAAAAGCCGATCGTCGACGGCTCCGGCACGGTGCGGATCGACGACACCATCTGGCGCGTCGCGGGCCCCGATGCGCCCGCAGGAAGCCGGGTGAAGATCGTTCGTGCCGATGGTGCGAGCCTGACGGTCGCTGCGGCTTAGCTTCTTCACCTCTCCCCGCTCTTCTGCGGGGAGAGGTCGGATCGCATCGGCAGATGCGATCCGGGTGAGGGGCATGGCGGGGCATCGCCGCAAAGATGACCCCTCCGACTCGCTGAACCACGAACGCCAATTGCGATAAATCATTGCGCGGAGAGAGCCCCTCACCCTAACCCTCTCCCCGTGAAGAACGGGGAGAGGGGAATGGTTAGAGCTGTGCCTTGCTCCATCGCTCCGCGAAGCGATGCAACGGCGTGAACGTCTGGAATAGCTCCCGGCCGAGATCAGTGAGCCGATAGCCATCGTCCGCCAGCTCCACGAACCCGGCCTCGCGCAGTTCCGTCAGCCGCGTCTGCAGGATCGTCGGCGAGGCTTCGTCGCAGGCGGTGCGCAGCGCGCGGGAGGTCAGCGCCGCTTCACGTAATTCCCAGATGATCCGCAAGCTCCAGCGGCGGCCGAGCAGGTCGAGCAGCGCCATGATCGGACGGCCGGAGCGCGAGCCGCGGACAGATTTGGCCATGAAGATCCCTCTTGCGCGCCGCTACAGATATTGTAGCGTGTTGCTACAGTATTTGTAGCAAGAGGATCTGGCCATGTCACGCATCGCGCCGCTCGAGCCGCCCTATGCCGCCGACATTCAACAGCAATTCGACCGCATCATGCGCGGTGCGCCGCCGCTGATGCTGTTCCGCGTCATGGCCGGGCACGCCCGCGCCTGGGAGAAGTTTCGCGGCGGCAGCCTGCTGGACCGCGGGCCGCTGAGCTTGCGGGAGCGCGAGATCGTGATCGACCGCACCTGTGCGCTGAACCGCTGCGAGTACGAATGGGGCGTGCATGTCAGGGCGTTTGGCCAGGCCGCCGAGCTCACCGAGAAGCAAGTTCGCGCCACGGTGTTAAGCGACGCCGCCGATGCCTGCTGGTCGCCGGCGGAGCAGGCGATGATCGCAGCCGTCGATGCGCTGCATGCGCGGTCGACGTTGAGCGAGGCCGAGTTCGTGGCGCTCTCGGCGCATTATAATGCGGACAGGATTTTGGAGATCATCCAGCTCTGCGGCTTCTATCGCACGGTGTCGTATCTCGCGAACGCACTGGCGCTGCCGCTGGAGGAGGGGGCGGCGCGGTTTCCAAGGTGAATTCGTAGGGTGGGCAAAGCGACCCCGTCACGCCGTAGCTCAACGAGCGAAGACGGAAGCGTGCCCACCATCACGAGCACGCCGGGGATGGTGGGCACGGCGCAAGTGCGCCTTTGCCCACCCTACAAGGCCTACGCCACGCCCGCACGCAGCAGATCATGCAAATGGATGATCCCGACCGGTTTCTTCGCGTCGGTCACGATCAGCGTGGTGATCTTTGCCGAGTTGAGAATCTCCACCACCTCGCCGGCGAGCGTATCGCGGCCGACGGTCTTGGGATCTCTTGTCATGACCTCGTCGACGGTTAGCGTCATCAGATCCGGCCGCATATGCCGGCGCAGATCGCCGTCGGTGATGATGCCGGCGATCAGGCCGCGGGCGTCGACGATGCCGACACAGCCAAAGCCTTTCGCGCTCATCTCGACCAGCGCCTCCGACATCTTGGTGCCGAGCGGCTTCAGCGGTACCTTGTCGCCGCCATGCATGAGATCGCGCGTATACTTCAGCATCGCGCCGAGCTTGCCGCCGGGATGCAGCACGCTGAAATCCGTTGAGGTGAAGCCGCGGCCTTCGAGCAGCGCGATCGCCAGCGCATCGCCGAGCGCCAGCATCATCAGCGACGAGGTGGTCGGCGCCAGATTGTGCGGGCAGGCCTCGCGCGCCTTCGGCAGCGTGAGCTGCACGTCCGCGGCCTTGCTCAGCGTGGAGTCCTTGTCCGCGGTCATCGCGATCAGCGGAATGCCGAAACGTGCGGCATAGGCGATCAGGTTGCGCATCTCCGGCTGCTCGCCGGACCATGACAGCGCCAGGATCACGTCGTCGGGCGTGATCATGCCGAGATCGCCGTGGCTCGCCTCCGCCGCATGGACGAAGAACGCCGGCGTGCCGGTCGAGGCAAACGTCGCGGCGACCTTGCGGCCGATGTGACCTGACTTGCCGAGCCCGGTGACGATCAGCCGACCCTTGGCCTTGCGGACGAGATCGGTGGCCGCCGTGAAGGGCGCGCCGAGATCGGACTGCAGCGCCGCCGCGATCGCGGCGACGCCGCTTCCTTCCGCATCGAGCGTGCGGAGCGCCGATTGAATGGCATCGTCGTTGCGGCCGGATGATTTGGTCATCAGCGGTTTCGGTTTGGCCATGTCGGGTTCCAGGGAGGCGCGATGCGCCCGGGGCGTCTCCCTTAGCACGGCCCCGGCAGCGATGCGACGCGCGGCGGGCGGCCCTCAACCGGTCATTAACCATAATTGTTTTAACTCCATTAACGACGATTTCCGGTCCGGCTGGAGTTCGTCATGCAAGTCGATGAATTTGTTGGAGTATTTCCATCGTGGGTCGAGGTCCAGTCGAGGGCCGAAGCAGGCGCGCACGCCTCGTTCGCGTGGCCTTGCCATGCCTTGCGCTGACCGCGATGGCCGGCCCGGCCTGGGCCCAGACCGTCACCCCCGATCTGTTCAGCCCGAACCGGCAGAGCGTCATCGTCAGCCCGGATTCGCCGCTGCGGCGGACCACCGCCGAGGCCGCCGACCCCCTCAACGACTACAAGATGCGCGATCCCGATCGCGAGCGCCGCGCGCCGTCCCGCGCCGGCCAGGTACCGACCTATGGGCTGCCCGCCGCCAACGGCGCTTCGACCTCCGGCTACGACTCGCTGAACCGCAAGGGCCAGAAGCCGAAATATTATCCTGGGCAGGCCAAGCCAAAGCCGTCGCCCGGTCCCGGCACGCCGGCGCCCACGCCGCCGCAGCGCAACGTCACCGGCGCACTGCGGCTGTCGATCCCGCCGTCGGAGACCGCCAACAAATCGCCGATCCCGCCGTCGATGGCCGGCACCGTGCCAGGCCAGCCGGCGCGCAAGCGGCTCCCGATCGACAATGATCCCTTCGGCGCGGTCGGCGATTACGTCGGCGGCTTCATGGTGAAGTCCGCCGTCGAGTTCATGGGCGGCTATGACACCAATCCGGGCCGGCTGAATTCGCCGCAGGGCAGGCCGCTCTACGTCGTCGCGCCGGAATTCCTCGCCGTCTCCGACTGGCAGCGCCACGCCGTGGTCGCCGATCTGCGTGGCTCCTTCACCGGCTATGGCGGCCAGCTGACGCCGAACGCTGACGGCACGGCGCTGTCGGCGCCGCTCGATGTCGACCGTCCGAACTTCACCGGCCATATCGATGGCCGCCTCGACGTGAGCCGAGACACACGGCTGACCGGGCAGGCGCGCCTCCTTGTCGCGACCGACAATCCCGGCAGCCCGAACGTGCAGGCGGGCCTTGCAAAATATCCGCTCTACTCGACGGTCGGCGGGACCTTCGGCATCGACCAGAATTTCAACCGCCTGCAGATCTCCGCCGGCGCCACCGTCGACCGCACCGACTATCAATGGTCGAAGCTGACCGACGGCACCTCGACCTCGAATGACGACCGCAACTTCAGCCAGTATGGCGGCGTCGGCCGCATGAGCTACGAGCTGACCCCGGCGGTGAAGCCGTTCGTCGAGGTGCAGGGCGACAGCCGCGTGCATGATCTGAGGCTCGACCGCAACGGCTATGCGCGCGACTCGTCGGGCGGTTACGTCAAGGCCGGTACCTCCTTCGAGTTCACCCGCCTCCTGTTTGGCGAAGTCTCGATCGGCTACGCCGCGCGCGACTATGCCGACACGCGGCTGAGCCGTCTCGAAGGCCTCTTGACCACGGCCTCGCTGACCTGGACCGCGACGCCGCTGACCACGGCAAAATTCTATTCCGATACCCAGCTCGGCGAGACCACGCTGCCCGGCACCTCGGGCGTGCTGTCGCGCACCTACACGGTCGAGGTCGACCACGACTTCCGCCGCTGGCTGACCGGCATCGGCAAGTTCACCTACGGCACGCTCGACTACCAGGGCGACAACCGCACCGACAAGATCTACTCGCTGTCCGGCGACCTCATCTACAAGATGACCCGCAGCCTCTGGGTCAAAGGCACCGTGCGGCGCGACTGGCTGGATTCGTCGTCACCGGGATCGAGCTCGAACGCGACGGTGGTGATGCTGGGCGTGCGGCTGCAGAATTAAGCGTTACCGCGGGGATGAAAGACATCGCGCAAGCAGATGCAGCGGGATACCGCTATCGCTGTCGATCCCGTGAATGCGTTTGAAATGGATATGCCCGTGAGCGTGAACAGCGTCGCGGATACGATGACAATCACGGCAATGCGCGAAACTGATGGTCACACGCGAAAGGCCGGTGCAGAAGGCGCTCTGCGCGAACGTCGTTTGACATAGATCAAACGCGATACGTCACGTCCGTTGCCACATCGTCCGTGTTGGTCGATCCAGCTCGGTGTCGTGGTGCTGCCCACCTGGTTTGTGACTGTTCAAATCCGTAAACGCGGTCTGCTGCAAAAGCGAGAGCGTAGCCCCCGCGAAACCCGAACATTTGCGACCGAAGCCGAAGCCAAGAGATTCGCCGGCATGAAACTGGAAGAGGGACTGGTCGTATTTGCCGGCACGATCAATCCATACTCCCCCAAGCGACTGATCCTTTCCCACGACGTTGCGGGTTGGCTGGAAGAGCAAATCGAGAGCAACGAAGATCAGCGCGGTTAGATATTACCGAAAATACGATTATTGCCCGATTGTTTCTGGATGTTGCCATTTTGGCACATGGCCTTTCGCGAGCCATGCCTATCGTTGGCAACACTGATTTGGACGGGACCTGTCACTGTCAGAACTTGGGATGAGGAATTGGAGGGACATCGATGATGAAGAAATTCTTAACTTCCGTAGCCATGGCCGCGACGATCGCCACGCCTGCCCTGGCCGCTGACATGGCCGTCAAGGCTCCGCCGCCGGCACCGCTTCCCGTGATCTACAACTGGAGCGGCTTCTACATCGGCGGCAACGGTGGTTGGGGTGAGAGCCACAATTGCGTCGATTTCGTTACGCTTGCGGGAACAGTCGTCGGCGGCTGCCGCGATCGTTCCGGAGGCGTTATCGGCGGGCAACTTGGTTACCGCTGGCAGTCCAATCAGTTCGTGTTCGGATTGGAAGCACAAGGCGATTGGGCTGATCTCAGCAACACGCGCGTCAGCCTGTTCGATGCGACGCTCTCAACCCGGGTGAAGACCGACGGCATCGGCCTCTTCACGGGCCAGATCGGCTGGGCCTGGAACGCGGCACTGCTCTACGTCAAGGGCGGCGCGGCCGTGACCAGCAATCGTCTCGACATATTCGATACGGCCACCGGCATTGGTCTGGCCTCGGCAAGTGCCACGCGCTGGGGTGGTGTTCTCGGCGTCGGCTTTGAGTACGGCTTCGCGCCGAACTGGTCGGTCGGTCTTGAATACGACCATCTGTGGATGGGGGATGCGAACAACTCCTTCACCGCGACCGATCCGCGCCTTGTCGGCTTCCTCAATAGCCGGATCAGCCAGGACGTCGACATGCTCACCATACGCTTCAATTACCGCTTCGGCGGCTACAACGCGCCGGTCACGGCTCGCTACTGACCGCTATTTCTCTCCAGCAACTCAGGCCCCGGCATCGACCGGGGCCTTTTGTTGACATGCAGTACGCGGCGGCGCTTCCGTGGTCTCTGGAATACCGGGTCACCCGCACAAGGAGGCGGGTGACGACAGTGAAAATGTGGGACTAGCCGCGGGCTTACCGCGGCAGGTCCGTCTTCCCCATCAGGAACGTGTCGATCGACCGCGCGCAGAGGCGGCCTTCGCGGATCGCCCAGACCACCAGCGATTGTCCCCGGCGCATGTCGCCGGCGGAGAAGACGTTGGGGCGGGAGGTCAGGTAGTCCTGCAGATTGGCGCGGACGTTGCCGCGCTGGTCGAGGTCGACTGCGAGCGTCTTCAAGAGGCCCTCGTGCACGGGGTGGACGAAGCCCATCGCCAGCAGCACGAGCTCGGCGTCGAGGCTGAACTCGGTGCCGGGCAGCGGCTTGAACTTGTCGTCGACCTTGACGCAGTGCAGCTTCTTGACCTTGCCGTCGACGCCCTCGAACTTGGTCGTCAGCACGGCGAATTCGCGCGCGGCGCCTTCGGCCTGGCTCGAGGACGTGCGCATCTTCAGCGGCCAGTTCGGCCAGGTGACGCCCTTGTTCTCGTGCTCGGGCGGGGCCGGCATGATCTCGAGCTGGGTCACGGACTCCGCGCCCTGGCGGAACGAGGTGCCGATGCAGTCGCTTCCAGTGTCGCCGCCGCCGATCACGACGACATGCTTGCCTTCAGCGAGGATGTCGGCGGTGCCGTTCAGGGACTCGCCGGAGACGCGGCGGTTCTGCTGCGGCAGGAAGTCCATCGCGAAATGAATCCCAGCGAGATCGCGGCCGGGGATCGGCAGGTCGCGCGGGGCTTCCGCGCCGCCGGTCAGCGCCAGCGCGTCATAGTCGTTGAGCAGGTCGCGCGGATCGATGGCGCCGGGCGAGGTGCCGCCGACGGCCTTGCCATAGTGAAAGGTGACGCCCTCGGCTTCCATCTGCGTCACGCGACGGTCGATGACGCCCTTTTCCATCTTGAAGTCGGGAATGCCGTAGCGCAGCAGCCCGCCGGCCTTGGCGTACTTCTCGTAGACATGCACGTCGTGGCCGGCGCGCGCGAGCTGCTGCGCGCAGGCCATGCCGGCGGGGCCGGCGCCGATCACGGCGACCTTCTTGCCGGTCTTGCTCGGCGCGATCTCCGGCTTCAGCCAGCCATTGTCCCAGGCGCGGTCGACGATCGCGCATTCGATCGTCTTGATGGTCACCGGGTTGTCGTCGATGTTCAGCGTGCACGACGCCTCGCACGGCGCCGGGCAGATGCGGCCGGTGAACTCCGGGAAATTGTTGGTCGAGTGCAGGTTGCGCGAGGCTTCTTCCCAGTTGCCCTGATAGACGAGGTCGTTGAAGTCGGGGATCTGGTTGTTAACCGGGCAGCCCGGCGTGCCCGGCTGTGCCGAGCCGGTGCCGTGGCAATAGGGGATGCCGCAATTCATGCAGCGCGCCGCCTGGTCGCGTGTGTCCTTCTCGCTCAAGGGAACGACGAATTCCTTGAAGTGCTTCAGCCGCTCGGCCACCGGCGCATACTTGCGGTCGTGCCGCTCGATCTCGAGAAAACCTGTGATCTTGCCCATTAAACCTGATGCCCCTGCATCTTAAGCGTTCGTCTGTTCTGTTCCGTCATCCTCCGTCATTGCGAGGAGCGTAGCGACGAAGCAATCCATGGTTCAGCGTGTGGTGCTATGGATTGCTTCGCTGCGCTCGCAATGACGGGCTCGTGAAGCTTACGCGCCGATCGCGATTTTCGGCTCGGCGTCGGCGTTGGCCTTCTTCATTTCCTTCAGTGCGCGGCGGTACTCCACCGGCATCACCTTGCGGAATTTCGGCAGCCAGGCTTTCCAGTTCGCCAGGATCTCGACGGCTTTCGCCGAGCCGGTCAGCTTGGCGTGACGCGAGATCAGGACGTGCAGCCGCTCGACGTCGGAGTCGAGCAGGTTCTGGAACACGTCGACCCGGCCATGCGCCTCGAGATCGCCGGAGTGATGATAGGTGCCGGCGTTGATCAGCTCTTCCGACAGCACCGGCTCGAGCTCGACCATCGCGAGGTTGCACAGTTTCGAGAAGTCACCGGCCTCGTCCAGCACATAGGCGATGCCGCCGGACATGCCGGCCGCGAAGTTGCGCCCGGTCTTGCCGAGCACGACCACGATGCCGCCGGTCATGTATTCGCAGCAATGATCGCCGGCGCCCTCGACGACCGCGACCGCGCCCGAATTGCGCACGGCAAAGCGTTCGCCGGCGATGCCTCGGAAGTAGCACTCGCCCTCGATCGCGCCGTACATCACGGTGTTGCCGACGATGATCGACTCCTCCGGCACGATGCCGGAGATTTTCGGCGGCTTGACGATGATGCGGCCGCCCGAGAGGCCCTTGCCGACATAGTCGTTGCCTTCACCCTCGAGCTCGAAGGTGACGCCCTTGGCGAGCCAGGCGCCGAAAGCCTGCCCGGCGGTGCCCTTCAGGCTGACATGGATGGAGTCCAGCGGCAGACCATTATGGCCGTAGATCTTCGCCACCGCGCCCGACAGCATCGCGCCGGCGGAACGGTCGGTGTTGTTGATCTCTTCCTCGATCTTGACCGGCGCACCGCGATCGAGCGCGGCTTGCGCCTTCTCGATCAGACGGCGGTCGAGCACGGCCTCCAGATGGTGGTTCTGGCGCTCCGAGTGATAGATCTTCTGGCCCTTCTCCTCCTTCTGCCGCACGAACAGCTTGGAGAAGTCGAGGCCCTTGGCCTTCCAGTGCGAGACCAGAGCGGTCTGGTCGAGCATCTGGACCTGGCCAACCATGTCGTTGAACTTCTTGTAGCCGAGCTGCGCCATGATCTCGCGCACTTCCTCGGCGACGAAGAAGAAGTAGTTGATGACATGCTCGGGCTGGCCGGTGAAGCGCTTGCGCAGCACCGGATCCTGGGTCGCGACGCCGACCGGGCAGGTGTTGAGGTGGCACTTGCGCATCATGATGCAGCCGGCCGCGATCAAGGGCGCGGTGGCGAAGCCGAACTCGTCGGCGCCGAGCAGGGCGCCGATCACGACGTCACGTCCGGTGCGGAAGCCGCCGTCGACCTGGACCACGATGCGGCTGCGCAGCCGCTCGCGCACCAACGTCTGGTGGGTTTCGGCAAGCCCGATCTCCCACGGCGAACCCGCATGCTTGATCGAGGTCAGTGGCGACGCACCGGTGCCGCCCTCGAAGCCCGCGATGGTGACATGGTCGGCGCGCGCCTTGGCAACACCGGCCGCAACCGTGCCGACACCGACCTCGGAGACCAGCTTGACCGAGACCTGGCCGTCCGGATTGACGTTCTTCAGGTCGTAGATCAGCTGGGCGAGGTCTTCAATCGAGTAGATGTCGTGATGCGGCGGCGGCGAGATCAGGCCGACGCCCGGCGTCGAATGCCGCACGCGCGCGATCGTCGCGTCGACCTTGTGGCCGGGCAACTGGCCGCCTTCGCCGGGCTTGGCACCCTGCGCCATCTTGATCTGCATCATGTCGGAGTTGACGAGATACTCCGTCGTCACGCCGAAACGGCCCGAGGCGACCTGCTTGATCGCCGAGCGCATGCTGTCGCCATTCGGCAGCGGCTTGAAGCGATCGGCTTCCTCGCCGCCTTCGCCGGTGTTCGACTTGCCGCCGATCCGGTTCATGGCGATCGCAAGCGTGGTGTGGGCCTCGCGCGAGATCGAGCCGAAGCTCATCGCACCTGTGGCGAAACGCTTGACGATGTCCTTGGCGGGCTCGACGTCCTCGAGCTTCACCGGCTTGCGCTTCTCGTCCTCGGCGGTCTTGATCCTGAACAGGCCACGCAGCGTCAGCAGACGCTCGGACTGCTCGTTGAGGATCTTGGCGAACGCCTTGTAGCGCTCCAGCGAGTTGCCGCGCGCGGCGTGCTGCAGCGTCGAGACCGACTCGGCGGTCCAGGCGTGGTCCTCGCCGCGGGTGCGGTAGGCATATTCGCCGCCGACGTCGAGCGCGTTCTTGTAGATCTGCACGTCGCCGAACGCGTCGGTGTGACGGCGCACGGTCTCTTCCGCGATCTCGGCGAGACCGACGCCTTCGATGCGGGTATGCGTGCCGGCAAAATACTTGGCTACGAAGTCCGCCTTGAGGCCGACCGCATCGAAGATCTGCGCGCCGCAATAGGACTGGTAGGTCGAGATGCCCATCTTGGACATCACCTTCAGCAGGCCCTTGCCGATCGACTTGATGTAGCGCTTGACGATCTCGTAGTCGTCGAGCGCGCCCGGCAGCTTGTCCTTCATCGCGAGGATGGATTCGAACGCGAGATAGGGGTTGATCGCTTCCGCGCCGTAGCCGGCGAGACAGGCGAAGTGATGCACTTCGCGGGGCTCACCGGATTCGATCACGAGGCCGACCGAGGTGCGGAGACCCGTGCGGATCAAATGATGGTGCACGGCCGCGCAGGCGAGCAGCGACGGGATCGGGATCCGGTCGGTGCCGGTCATGCGGTCGGACAGGATGATGATGTTGATGCCCTCGCGCACCGCGCCCTCGGCGCGCGCGCAGAGCTCGTCGAGCACCTGGTCCATGCCCGACGCGCCGAGGCCGGCGTGGAAGGTGGTGTCCAGCGTGCGCGAGCGGAAATGCGTCTCGGCAACATCGGAGATCGAGCGGATCTTTTCCAGGTCCGCATCGGTCAGGATCGGCTGGCGCACTTCGAGGCGCTTGGTCGAGGCGAGGCCCTGCAGGTCGAACAGGTTCGGCCGCGGCCCGATGATCGAGACGAGGCTCATCACGAGCTCCTCGCGGATCGGGTCGATCGGCGGGTTGGTGACCTGCGCGAAATTCTGCTTGAAGTAGGTGAACAGCTGCTTCGGCTTGTCCGACAGCGCCGAGATCGGCGTGTCGTTGCCCATCGAGCCCGCGGCTTCCTCACCGGTGGCCGCCATCGGCGTCATCAGGATGGTGATGTCTTCCTGGGTGTAACCAAACGCCTGCTGCCGATCGAGCAGCGGCAGGTTGGAGCGCGCGCTCTTGGCGGCTGCCGCCGGCAGCTCCTCGAGCACGATCTGGGTGCGATGCAGCCAGTCGCTGTAGGGATGGCTCTTGGCAAGGTCGGCCTTGATCTCGTCGTCGGGAATCAGGCGGCCTTGCTGGAGGTCGACCAGCAGCATCTTGCCGGGCTGCAGCCGCCACTTGGTGACGATCTGCTCCTCCGGAATCTTCAGCACGCCCATTTCGGACGCCATCACGATACGGTCGTCCTTGGTCACGAGATAGCGCGCCGGACGCAGGCCGTTGCGGTCGAGCGTCGCGCCGATCTGGCGGCCGTCGGTGAAGGCGATCGCGGCGGGGCCGTCCCACGGCTCCATCAGCGCGGCATGATATTCGTAGAAGGCGCGGCGCTGCTCATCCATCAAGGGATTGCCGGCCCACGCTTCCGGAATCATCATCATGACCGCGTGCGGCAGCGAGTAGCCGCCCTGCACCAGGAATTCGAGCGCATTGTCGAAGCAGGCGGTGTCGCTTTGTCCCTCATAGGAGATCGGCCACAGCCGGCTGATGTCCTTGCCGTAGGCTTCCGAATGCACGGAGGCCTGGCGGGCCGCCATCCAGTTGACGTTGCCGCGCAGCGTGTTGATTTCGCCGTTATGGGCGATCATCCGGTACGGATGCGCCAGCGACCAGGTCGGGAAGGTGTTGGTCGAGAAGCGTTGATGCACCAGCGCCAGCGCGCTCTCGAAGTCAGCCTCGTGCAGATCAGGATAGTACTTGCCGAGCTGGTCGGCGAGGAACATGCCCTTGTAGATCACGGTGCGGCACGACATCGAGCACGGATAATAGCCGGCCATGCCGCGGTCGCGGCGCTGATAGATCGCCTGCGAGATCGACTTGCGCAGGATGTAAAGCCTGCGCTCGAACTCGTCCTCGGTCTTGCCGACACCGTTGCGGCCGATGAAGACCTGCATGTGGTAGGGCTCGGTCGGCTTCACGGTGACGCCCAGCGAGGAGTTGTCGCTGGGCACGTCGCGCCAGCCGAGCAGCTTGAAGCCCTCGTTCTTGATCTCGTCGGCGATGATGCTCTTGATCACGTTCCGCCACGCCGCGTCGCGCGGCATGAACAGCGCACCGATCGCGTATTCGCCGGGCGCCGGCAGCTTGAAGCCGAGCTCGGTCGCCTTGCGCGCGAAGAAGGCGTGCGGGATCTGCACCAGGATGCCCGCGCCGTCGCCGGCGCGCGGGTCGGCGCCGACGGCGCCGCGATGCTCGAGGTTGCAGAGGATGTTCAGCGCGTCGGAGACGATCTGGTGGGACTTCTTGCCCTTGATGTTGGCAATGAAGCCGACGCCGCAGGAGTCTTTCTCCATGCTCGGGTCGTAGAGGCCCTCGGCCTGCGGTCGCCACGTATGCAGCTCGCGCTTCGGCTCGGTGGCTTTCGAGTCCGCGGTCGCCGACAGGTTGCCTGCCACGATGATTTCGCGCTCGAATTCCGACCCGCTCATGTGTCCTCTCCCCTTCGTAAGGGCCTCACCGACTTTGGCGCACCTTGGGCGTTGCGGCACCCGCTGGGCCACCGCTCGTCCGCCGCGAGCCGCAAATTTCCTTAATTCAGGCGAGGGGCGTTCGACGTCCCTGAGGAACGGCCCCTGCCTGCAGCTTTCTCGGAGCCTTTAGCGCCGATTTTCGTTGCAATCCCTGTGCCGGGATGGCCCCGAAATTGAGACAGTCTTGCTGTCCTAACTCCGACCTTGCCAAATTTTTGTCTAACACACAAGCGCGCGCAAGTCCTCGCCTGCATGCTCGAACCGGCCTCTCGGCCCGGTCTGCCGCCCCGGATTCTTAGCAAACGCGCCGCGATCCGGCCTAAGGATTGGCCAAGGACCGCCGGAATTCAAAATGAAATTTTGGTCAGGGATGGCCGGCAAGAGAGCGGGAACGCTTCCAGGCCCCTGGGGCAGACAGGAGTGACAGGATGAAGTTATTCACAGGATGGGTTGCAGCCGCCGCTCTGGCGCTCGCCGCGACGGGCGCGGAGGCGCAGCAGATCACCCGGACCTCCGACTTCGAGGGGCCGGGACCCGGACCCTATGCAGCGATGCCGCCGCCGGAGGTTGCACCGCCGCCGCGCTATGGCTACGGCCCGACACTGTTGCCGCCAACGGAGGTCTACACCGTGCTGCGCGAGGCCGGCTTCTCGCCGCTCGGCATCCCGCGCCAGCGCGGTTTTGTCTACGTGATCTCGGTGATCGACCGCGGCGGCGACGACGGCCGCTTGGTGATCGATGCCCGCAATGGCCGCATCATCCGCTTCGTGCCGGCCTACCGGATGGGCGCAGGCTTCAATGACGACCTCGACGTGAGCGTCGTCCCCGGCCCGTCGTCGGCACTGCTGCCGCCGGTCCATGCCCGCGCGCCGCGTCCGCCGGGTGCGGTGCCCCATGTCGCAAGCCGCAGCGTGCCGGTGCCGAAGCCGAGCCCGCTGGCGGGCAAGGCGGCGCCCGCTCCTGCGCCCGCACAGGCCGCCGCACCTGCGCCCGCTCAGCCGGCGCCCACGCAGCAGGCCGCCGTGGTCGCGCCAAAGCCGGTCGAGGCGCAGGCGACACCGCAAGCTGCGGCTCCGACCATCGGTCAGGCGCCAACGCCGGCGCCCGTCGCCGCAGCGTCACCACTGCCGACGCAGGAGATGCCGAAGGTGCAGGGGCTGGAGTAACGCATACGACCGCGTAGCCCGGATGGAGCGCAGCGAAATCCGGGAAACTCCATCCGCGGATGAAGCGGCCCCGGATTGCGCTTCGCTTCATCCGGGCTACGGGCTACCACACAAATAAAAAACGCCCCGGTTTCCCGGGGCGTTTTCGCGTTCAGCCAATATCTGCTGACGCGGGGGGCGTGGTTAGGCGGCGACCTTGCCGGCCGAGCTGTCGACGACCTGCGGGGCCTTCTCGACTGAACCGATCGGAATGCTGCGCGGCTTCTTGGCCTCGGGAATCTCGCGGACGAGATCGACATGGAGCAGGCCGTTCTCGAGCGAGGCGTTCTTCACCTGCACGAAGTCGGCGAGCTGGAAGACGCGCTCAAAGGCGCGCGAGGCGATGCCGCGATAGAGCACTTCGGACGTCGCGCCGGTATTCTCGTTGGCACCTTTCTCGCCCTTGATCGTCAGCGTGTTTTCCTTCGCGACGATGGAGAGCTCGGCCTGCGAGAAGCCGGAGACCGCGACGCTGATCCGGTAGGCGTTCTCACCGGTACGCTCGATGTTGTAGGGGGGATAGCCGGGGCTGCCGTCCGAGGTGACCTGGTCGAGCAGACTGAAGAGGCGGTCGAAGCCGACGGTGGAACGATAAAACGGGGTGAGATCGTAGCTACGCATAGGGAAGTCCTCTCTTGAGCGACTGTTTCAATGACCCGCCCGCCATCGGGCCGGGCTTAGATGTGTGCAGCCTGATGTTCCGGTTCCGAAACACTGGTAGCGGCCTGCACTGAGGTGATATGGGAGGGGTGATCATCCGTTCAAGAGGCGGAAACAACGTCCCTTTTTGGCGCGCACGCCCTTGATTCCCAGCCTGTTCCACCTAAGCCGGTCCCCTGCATGACGCTCGTCTCGATTCCCGCAAATCCGGTTCCGGAGGACGTCGTCAGCGGCACGATCAAGACTCCCGATGGCGCCGAGTTGCGCTTCGCGCGCTGGGCGCCGCCGCCCGGCCGCAAGGGCACGGTGTGCGTATTCGCCGGGCGCGGCGAGATGATCGAGAAATATTTCGAGACGGTGCGCGATCTGCGCGACCGCGGCTTTGCGGTGGCGATGATCGACTGGCGCGGGCAGGGCCACTCGTCGCGGCGGCTGCGCGATTCCCGCAAAGGTTATGTGCGCTCCTTTGCCGACTACGAGACCGACGTCGAGACCTTCGTGCAGCAGGTGGTGCTGCCGGATTGTCCGCCGCCTTACTTCGCGCTGGCGCATTCGATGGGCGGCGCGGTGATGTTGCGCGTCGCGCATGCCGGCAAGCGCTGGTTCGACCGCATGGTGCTGTCGGCGCCGATGATCGACCTGCCGCGGCGGCGCACCTCGTTCGTTCCGACCGCGCTGTTGCGGATCCTGCGGCTGGCCGGGCAGGGCGGACGCTACGTGCCCGGCGGCAGCGATGAGCTGACCGGCATCTCCTCCTTCGTCAACAATCCCCTGACCAGCGATCCCGTGCGCTATGCGCGCAACGCCGCGATCCTCGAGGAGGACCCGACGCTCGGCATCGCCGCGCCGACGGTGGCCTGGGCCGACACGGCGTTCAGCGCGATGCGGACCTTCCGCGGCGCCTCCTATCCGTCCGACATCCGCCAGCCGATCCTGATGCTGGCGGCGAGCAATGACGAGGTGGTGTCGACAGCGGCGATCGAGGAGTTCGCCTATCATTTGCGCGCCGGCTCGCATCTGGTGATCGCCGGCTCCAAGCACGAGATCCTGCAGGAGCAGGATCGCTATCGCGCGCAGTTCTGGGCGGCGTTCGACGCCTTCGTGCCGGGCACGCCGCTGTTCAAATAGGCTCTCTGATCAAACAGCTTTATTTGCGATCGAGCAGCGCGACGATCCGCGCCGGGAAGCTGCGCTCGACGAACAGCGTCTTCACCTCGGCGACGCTGAGATAGCGGTCCTTGCCGTCGCCCTTGCCGAGGATGTCGAGCAGCACCGGCCATTCGCCGAGCATCATGATGCGGTAGTAGCCGTGCAGGATTCCCCAGTACCAGGGATGGTCATCCTTGGCGCGCTGGAAGTTGGCGCGCATGAAGGTCTTGATCTCCGCTGCGTTCAATCCGCGTTCGGTGCCGCCGTCGGGATTGCTGTAATCGCTGCCGAACGTCGCGAGCCGCGCGATCTCGTCCTCGTGGACAACAGCGTGCTGATCGAGAATGCGCGAGCCGGCGCCGTGCTTGTCGAGCGGCCCGTTGCGCAATTGGTCGAGGATCGCGCCTTCGCGCAGGCTCCGGAACGGCGCGCCATTCGCAATCATCGCGACGCCGAAAATCTGCGCGCCGGCGAACAGCGCGGCGAGGCCGGTCTTGCCGGTGGCGCGCTTGATCGTGTCGGTCAGCTCCGGCAGCGGCACGATGTGGCCGCCGACATAGCCGTTGGCCACCAGCCCACGCAGGAACGGACAGGGATTATCGGGTGAAACCTCGACCGGCGCAGCCGGCGCCCGGTTTGTCGCGATGTCTTGCATGAAACCACATCCAGAAAAGCATTCTCTATAGAAAGCAATGCGTTACCGATGGGTTAGGCGGCCGTCAGGATTCTGCAGCGAGCTTTATCACCGGTGCAACCAGAGATAGCTTGCCGTAGGGCACGCCGGCTTTCAAGAGGCCATCGCGATAATGCGCGATGTCGGCGGGGTTCTTCCAATGGAAGTTCCGCAAATGCCGCTCGACGGTGAGGTCGGGATAATTGCCGAGCAGCGACTGCACGGCTTCCTTGGCCTCGTCGGTCCGGCCGGCCTGCGCGAGCGCGGCGGCGCGCACCGCCAGTCCCTGCAGATGGTTCGGGTTGAGAACCAGCGCCTCGCGCGACCAGGACAGCGACGCATCATATTGGCCGAGCAGATAATGGCTGAACGCGCTCAGCGCCGCCCACTGATAGCGCGGGTCGCTGTTGCCGCGCTGCTGGACCGCCATCGAGAACAGCTCGATCGCCTTGCGGTGGTCGCCGATCACCATGTTGCAGATGCCGAGCACGCCGCGCGCGCCCATGTCGTACGGGTTCAGCTCGATCGCCCGCTTGATGGCGTCCATCGCCGCTTCGTAATGGCCCTGCATCGCGTGCAGATAGGCCAGCAGCGAGAACGCAAAGGACGAGCGCGGATCGAGCCGTACGCTGCTTTCGGCCAGGGCGACCGAGGAGGCCCACAAGTCGCGCGTGCTCGCGATCCAGCCGAACTGGGCGCCCTGGATCTGGATGGTCGCGAGATAGGCGCGCGCGATCGACAAGGCAGGATCGAGTGCGATCGCTTCCTTGAACAGCGCGATCGCGGCTTCGAAATCATCCTTGGTCTGATGGTAATAGTGCGACAGGCCCTTGAGGAAGCGATCCCAGGCCGTCAGCTCCGACGATGGCGAGCGCGCCGGCGCAGAAGCTTCGGCACGATAGATTTCCTGTGCGATCGCGGCCGAGAGGTTGGACGTGATCTCGTCCTGCATCGCGAACAGGTCGCCCATGTCGCGGTCGTAGCGGCCGGTCCACAGCTGCTCGCCCTTTTCGGGTGCGATCAGTTCGGCGGTGACGCGGATCTTGCTGCCGGCGCGCCGCACCGAGCCTTGGATCAGATAGGTGGCGTCGATCTCGCGCGCGATCAGGCGCGTGCTCAGATTCTTGCCCTTGAACGCGAAGGTCGAGTTGCGGCTCAGCACGCGATAGAAGGACTGCAGCGACAGCGCGTGGATCAGGTCCTCGGTCAGGCCGTCGGAAAAATACTCGTCCGCGCTGCCGCTCAGATTGTCGAACGGCAGCACGCCGACGATCGCGGTCCGGTACTGGCCGGGCAGATGCGGTCCGTCCTTCGGGGCTTCCTCGTGGCCGTCGGTGCCTTCAGGCATCCAGGTCCAGACATGGATCGGCTCGCTGATGTTCTTGAAGCGGTGCGGGCCGGCGTCGACCAGCGTCACCGCGAGACGCTTGCCGGCCTCGGTGTAGGCCTTGTCCGATACCGCGATGCCGCCGGGTGCAGCCACCGTCTCGAGGCGGACGGCGATGTTGACGTCGTCGCCGAACACCTCGTCCTCGTCGGCCATGACGTCGCCCATATGGACGCCCATCCGGAAGTGCATGGCACGATCGGCCGGCAGATGCTCGTTGCGCTCGGCCATCACGGTCTGCATCGCCACCGCGGCTTCGATCGCGCCGATGATGCTCGGAAACTCCAGCAGGAAGCCGTCGCCGGTATTTTTGACGATGCGGCCGCCATGATTGAGGATGATCGGGTAGATCGCGCTGCGATGGGCCTTGAAAGAGGCATGCGTGCCCGCCTCGTCGGCCCCCATCATGCGGGAATAGCCGGAGATATCAGCGCAGAGGATGGCGGCGAGCCGTCTTTCCATGATTCCCTTAGGTCCCGGAGCGGGTCACGCGAGCCGCAACGACCGATTCCAATCCTTCCAAGACATCTTGTATCTGGCGGAAGTCCGGCCCGGACGCAACCTTATTGCATTCTAACAGGAATTCGCCTGCGGCGAATGATCTTATCCGCCGGGATACTAATGAATTGATATGTCGCCGGCATGGCGCAGCGTGGCCGGAAAGCCGTTCCGGCTGGTGATTCCCTGTGCTAATGGCGCCCCATGCTCGGCATCCATGAACTCTGGCTGTTCGCCCTCTCCGGTCTGCTGCTCAACATCACGCCGGGTCCGGATACCGCCTACATCATCGGCCGCAGCGTCCAGCTCGGCTGGCGGGGCGGCGCGGCCGCCGCGATCGGGATCTGCTGCGGCTGCCTGGTGCATGTGTTTGGCGCGGCGATCGGCCTGTCGGCGCTGTTGATGGCGTCGTCGGCGGCTTTTACCGTCGTCAAGCTGGTCGGCGCGGCCTATCTCGTGATCACGGGGTTGCAGATGCTGCTGTCGCGCACGCAGCCGATCGCGGATGCCGCTAGTCAGCGTGGCGAGACCTCGATCTCGCGGGTGTTCTGGCAGGGCGCGCTCACCAACATCCTCAATCCGAAGGTGGCGCTGTTCTTCCTCGCCTTCCTGCCGCAATTCGTCGCCGCCGATTCGCCGCACAAGACGGCGGCGTTTTTGCTGCTCGGGCTGATCTTCATCTTCAACGGCACGCTGTGGTGCCTCGGTGTGGCAGCGTTTGCCGCCCGCGCCGCCAGCCGCATCCGCAACTCCGGCAATGCCATCGCATGGATTAACCGGACGCTCGGCGGCCTGTTCGTCTATCTCGGTATCCGCGTCGCGCTGCTCGAAGCGCGCTGACAATAGCGTTTTCGAGCGAAGTGGCTTCCGGTTCGCGTGAAGAAAACGCGTCAAAACCAAAAAGCTAACCGTGCAATTTCAGCAGCGCGCTGCCGGCGAGGTAGAGGCCGAGCAGGATCATCGCGATCAGGAACCAGCGGCGGAATACCTCGGGCTGCATCCGCGATCGCACCGACTGGCCGATGAACATGCCGACGAACGACGCCACCATCGCGACCGCGCCCGGGAGCGCGGTTGCGGCCGTCAGCAGGCCCGAGCTCGTCAGGTTGAAGGCGAGTGCGACGGTTGCGGTGGTGAAGAACACGCCGAGTGCCTGCACCAACTCGTCCTTCTCCATCCCGATCGCCTGCATGAAGGGCATCGAGGGAATCACCTGCACACCGGTCGCGGCCGAGATCAGTCCGGTGAGAACGCCGACGATGCCGCCGATCCACTTCTCGTCGCGCCGCGCGACCTTGAAGCTGAACTTGCTTAAGCCCACGACGGCGTAGATCACGAGCAGCGCGCCGAGCACCACGGTGCCGTAGGGCGCATAGGGACCGGTCAGCAGTCCCGCATTGAGCCAGATGCCGACGACGGTGCCGAGCATCAACGGCCACAGCCGCTTGACGATGTCGCGCAGATACGGGCCGACGAAGGTCTGCCAGATGTTGGTGACGATCGCCGGCACGATCACGATCGCGATCGCCTGGCCCGGCGGCATGGTGACCGCGAGCAGGCCCATCGAGACGGTCGGCAGCCCGAGCCCCAGCGTGCCCTTGACGAAGCCGGCGAGCAGGAAGGCGAAGGCGATCAGGATCAGCATGTGGTCGATCATGTCAGCACATTGACCGAAGGAGCGGATCGGCACAATCTGGAGGTTACGGAGCGAGCCTTCGGTTCCTCCGTAGGCAGAAAGCGGACATGCGGTTTGATCTGGTCGATTTGCAGCTGTTCATCGCGGTGGCGGACGCGCGCAGCATCACGCAAGGCGCGCAGCGCGCCAACATGGCGCTGGCCTCCGCCAGCGAGCGCATCAAGGGGCTCGAGGACGCGCTCGGCGTCGCGCTCCTGAAACGCGGCCGCCGCGGCGTCGAATTGACCGCGGCCGGCGAGAGCCTGCTCGATCACGCCCGCATCGTGATCCACAATGTCGAGGCGCTGCAGGGCGATCTGTCGGCCTATGCCACCGGCGTTCGCGCCAGCGTGCTGCTGCTCGCCAACACCTCGGGGCTGTCGGAGCATCTGCCGCGCGCGCTCGCCGCCTTCCTGCACGCGCATCCCGACATCAATGTCGACGTCGAGGAGCGCGAGAGCGCCGATATCGCGGCCGCGATCGCCAGCGGTGCCGCCGATCTCGGCTTCGCCGCCGAGCACGCGCTGCCCGACAGTGTCGAGCGCTTTCTGTTCAGCGAGGACCGGCTGACCCTGGTGGCCGCGAAGCGCAGCGATCTCGGCAATCGCCGCCAGATCGACTTCCAGGAGGTGGTCGGGCGCGATTTCGTCGGGCTCACGGCCTCGACCGCGCTGCAGGTTCACATCTCCCGCCACGCCGCCAAGCTCGGCGCCCGCCTGCGTTTCCGCGCTCGCCTGCGCGATTTCGATGCGATCTGCCAGATGGTCGCGGCCGATGTCGGCGTTGCCGTCGTGCCGGAGACCGCGGCACGCCGATGCGCGCGATCGATGCCGATCGTCGCGATCCGGATCCGCGACGGCTGGGCCAATCGCCGGCTCACCATCTGCGCCCGCAGTTTCAAGGCGCTGCCGCGGCCGGCGAAGCAGCTGGTGGATTATCTGCGCGCTGAAGTTCAGCGCTGACGCTACTTCGTCGTCGCGATGCCGGAATCCTTGATCACCTTGGCCCATTTCGCCGTCTCGCCGGCGATGAAGGCGCGGAAGTGATCGGGCGTATCGCCGACCGGGGTCATGCCCTGCTCGGCGAGCTTTGATTTGACGCCCGCATCGGCGAGCGCCGTCGCTGCGGCCTTGTTCAGCGTGGCGATGACGGCCGGCGGCGTCGCGGCTGGAGCGATCATGCCGTACCAGTTCTCGGCACGGACGTCGGGCATGCCGAGCTCGGCCGTGGTCGGCACGTCGGGCGCGGTCGCCGCACGTTCCGGCGCGCCGAGCGCGATCGGCCGCAGCGCGCCGCTTCTGACATGCGGCAGGATCGCCGGCAGGTCGAGGAAGGTCATCTCGACCTGTTGCCCGAGCAGGTCGTTCACCGCGGGCGCAGCGCCGCGATAGGGCACGTGGACGATGTCGACCTTCGCGGTGAGCTTGAACAACTCGCCGGCGAGGTGCGGCAGGCTGCCGGGGCCGGTCGAGGCGAAGTTGAGTTTCCCCGGTTGCGCCTTGGCGAGCGCGACCAGCTCGGTCATGTTCCTGGCCGGCACGTTGCTGGTGACGACGAGCATCTCGGGTACGGTGACGCAGAGCGTGACCGGCGCAAAATCCTTCAGCGCGTCGTAGGGGATCTTCTCCATGCTCTGGTTGATCGCAAGCGCGCCGGCATTGACGATGCCGATCGTGTAGCCGTCGGGATTGGCCTTCGCGACCGCGTCGGTGCCGAGCGTGCCGCCCTGGCCGCCGCGATTGTCGATCACGATTGGCTGCTTCATCAGTTCCGACATCTTCTGCCCGACGATGCGGGCGACGATGTCGTTGGGGCCGCCGGCGGGGAAGGGCACGATCAGCTTGATCGGTTTGGTCGGGAAATCCTGCGCGAGAGCCAGGCTCGGTATCAGGCCCAGCAGGACCCCTGCCAACAGTCTGCAGCCCATCCGCATTCGCAGCGCCTCCCTGACTTTTCTCGTTGGCGTCAGGATGAGGGCAGAGGAGGCGTTCGGCAACAGTGAAATTGTTACGCGTTGAGCAGCTTCATCGCCGCTTCATGCACGCGGGGATCGCCGGCGGCGATGATGCGGCCGCCCTTTTGTGCCGGCTTGCCGTCCCAGGTGGTGACGATGCCGCCGGCGCCGGTGACGATCGGGATCAGGGCTGCGATGTCGTAGGCCTTCAGCTCGGTCTCGACAACGAGGTCGAGATGGCCAGCCGCGAGCATGCAGTAGGAGTAGCAATCGCCGCCATAGCGGGTCAGCTTGGCCGCGCCCTCGATCCGCTGGAAGCGGGCGCGATCATCCTCTTTCATCAGCAGCGGGCTCGTGGTGTAGGCCGTCGCCTCCTTCAGCGACGAGCAGCGCCGCACCGTCAGCTTCCGCGCGCCGGTCGGGCCGGCGTAAGTCGCCGAGCCGCTGTCGCCCAGG
The DNA here is from genome assembly GCF_018130695.1 of Bradyrhizobium jicamae. Classification (GTDB taxonomy): domain Bacteria; phylum Pseudomonadota; class Alphaproteobacteria; order Rhizobiales; family Xanthobacteraceae; genus Bradyrhizobium; species Bradyrhizobium jicamae_B. The sequence goes on from NZ_JAFCJX010000015.1 coordinate 162,964, forward strand.
AAGCGCTCGCCGATATAGGGCTGGTGCATCATGCCGAACACCGGCGTGCCCTTGTGCAAGAGCGCGATCAGCGTGCCCCAGATCGGAAAGCCCGCGATGAAGGATTTGGTGCCGTCGATCGGATCGAGCACCCAGACGTAGTCGGCGTCCTCGCGCTCATTGCCGAACTCCTCGCCGACGATGCCGTGCTGAGGGAAGTTCGCCTTGATCAGCCGCCGCATCACCGCTTCGGCCGCGCGATCGGCCTCGGTGACCGGATCGAAGTCGCTGGCGCTCTTGTTGTCGATCGACAGCGAGGTGCGGAAGAACGGCAGAATGGTTTCGCCGGAAGCGGTGGCGAGCCGGCCGATGAAGGCGGTGAAATCGATGACCGTCACGGCAGTTCCTTCGGGGGTCTTTGGACGCGCAGCATTCCGCTTGTCACTCTTGCCTAGCTCAATCCGATGCACGGCGCACGATTAACGGAGCGTTATCCCGCGCCAACTCGCGCTTGGACTTTCGCTTTGGCTTCGCTTTCGCGCCTCAAGGCCGTTCACGAACCCGCGAGTTCCGGTATACGGGCTATGCAATTTGTGCCGGGCAGCTGTCTTTCCGTCGCAAGTAACTGAATTTTCTTCTGAATTCTATATCTGGCCGGTTCGGGCATATTCGTTAGTCCACTAAAGATTATGCCTCATACCTTTCGAAAGTTCTTGCGTTTTGTGCAGCGCGGCCGCATATTGTTGCGGTGCGGTAGCGCCTCGCGCTATCGCTGCCCTCCTTGGGCGTTTCCTCCCTAGACTTGGGCCGCTTGTCATTCAAGCGGCCCTTTTTTCTTTTGGGCGCTCTTTTCCTGGGTGCGATGAATCCGTGCTCACAGCGCGCGGACGCGTGATGAACTCGGAATCATTTCGGAACCTGCACGCGCCGGCGACACGCCCGCGATCGGAAGCGGCTTTACTCTGCGGCGGCCTGGAACGGCCCGAGATCGCCAAGCGGAACTTTCGCCAGCGCCTCCGCCAGCACGGCGAAATCGGCGGCGACTTGCGCGAAGCGCGGTCCGCGCTCCCGGCGGCGCTCATCCATGTAAACGGCGCGGTTGAGCTCGATCTGCACGGTGTGCAGGCCGCTGGCCGGATTGCCGTAATGCTCGGTGATGAAGCCGCCGGCATAGGGCTTGTTGCGTCCGGTCGAATAGCCGAGCGAGCCCAGCGTCTGCTCGACCAGGTCGGGCAGCAGCGGCGCGCAGCTCGTGCCGTAGCGGTCGCCGATCACCACGTCGGGGCGCCGCGGCTCGTCTCTGCTGACGCCGACCGACGGCATCGAATGGCAGTCGACCAGGATCACGGTGCCGAACGCCTGATGCGCCTTGTTGATCAGCCGGCGCAGCGCGCGATGATAGGGCTTGTAGAGCACCTCGATGCGGGAGAGCGCTTCCTCGACATTGAGTCGCTCGCGATAGATCTCCTGGCCGTCGCCGACCACGCGCGGAATGGTGCCGAGACCGCCGGCGACGCGCATCGAGCGGGTGTTGGCAAAACTCGGCAGCCGCCCGGTGAACATCCTGGGATCGAGCTCATAGGGCTCGCGGTTCACGTCGACATAGGAGCGCGGGAAGTTGACGCGCACGGTCGGGAAGCCGCTGACAGCGAGACCTGAGATCAGCTCGTCCATGAAGGAATCTTCGGAGCGTCGCAGCGCGGCGAGATCGATTCGCGACGCGTTCACGAACTCCGCCGGATAGACCGAGCCGGAATGCGGGGAGTTGAAGATGATCGGCGCCCGCCAGCTCGAGGGCTCCACGATCTCGAACGGAGGCGACAATTCGCCCTCAAACTCGGTCATTCCCTTGGCGCCGTCCCTTTGATCCGCCTCCACCTCTCAGAAAAAAGATTCTGCCGGAAAAGCGGAGGTTTTATGGGCGGGCATTGTCCGTAATCGCGGGGCCGCTGCCAAGCGAAAAGAGTGGGCGGCGCGCTGGAACGCGTCTTAAGAACAACAAATGCCGCAGCCCGTCGATCCGGCAGGCGTTGATTTCAAGCCGCCGCGGGTCCACAAATAGGCCACGCTCGCGGCCGACGCTGACCGCCAACCTTCACCCGAAATTTACCGTCTGTCGGGCTTAGTGTGCTTCACTGATCCTCCAGCCGGATTCGACTCGTCCTGCCATGCCAAAAATCCTCCTCGCCGAAGACGACAACGACATGCGCCGCTTCCTGGTCAAGGCGCTGGAAAACGCCGGATTCAAGGTCTCGCCGCACGACAACGGCATGTCGGCCTATCAGCGGCTGCGCGAGGAGCCGTTCGAGATGCTGCTGACCGACATCGTGATGCCCGAGATGGACGGCATCGAGCTGGCCCGCCGCGCCTCGGAACTCGACCCTGACATCAAGATCATGTTCATCACCGGCTTCGCGGCGGTGGCCCTGAATTCCGATTCGGAGGCGCCCAAGAACGCCAAGGTGCTGGCCAAGCCGGTTCACCTCAGGGAATTGGTCAGCGAAGTGAACAAGATGCTGGCGGCCTGATTCGGCCCATAAATTAGGACTTTGCGTCCTTGCCTGCCCCGCCGGGGTCCGTTATAGGGACCCCACCGATCTGGACATTCGGGCGCGTAGCTCAGCGGGAGAGCACTACCTTGACATGGTAGGGGTCACAGGTTCGATCCCTGTCGCGCCCACCAGCCTTCGCTCGCGAAGCGTGCGAAGGCTGCCACGCCGAAGCCCGACGGGCGAAGGCGGGCTTGTGTCCGCGAGCTACGGCTCGGCAAGCCACGATCCCAATTCACACAGTCAAACAGCCCATCCGACGTCATCACCCGCGCATGCGGGTGATCCAGTATTCCAGAGACGGCTGCGCTTGAATCGAGAAGCCGCGGCGTACTGGATCGCCCGCATGCGCGGGCGACGACAGTTGAGGTATGCGTCCGCATTCTCGCGACACGTTCTGCCCGAGTTTTCCATCTCGTTCCGCCCTCTCTCTTGAGTGAGGGCGCAGGGAAGACCGGGTGCACGCTGCACCCGCGGTCCCATGTGCAATGGATAGAAAGTGGCGCACACGGGCATACAGAGCAGCGGAGGCACGCCGGCCTTCCCTGCGCGATGGCTTTACGGCTTATACGCGCTCGCCCTGGTGAGACTCTGCTTTTGTGCCACCATCGTCAGCGATCGGCTTTGGACCTCTCGCATACTTACCACCAACATCGGGGCGGCAGGCCCACACGACTTCACCGTACACCTTGCGCACACACGTCAATTGCACGCTCGGCGTCCATCGCATCCCGACCCGCGTTCCTGACGTTGCGCAACGCCCCTCAGAGGGTGAGATGACGTGTTATTACTATAATCAGAAGTTCGTGTAAACAATATTATTTTTGCGAGGGGCGCTTGACAGGTTTTGCACGGGCTCGCTGATTTGCCCGTCGTGTCGAATTTGTCACAGCGCCGTGGGCGGGAGGCGCGGTCAGGTGCCTCCCGCCGGCCGCAACCTCAGAACGGATAGTGCCGCGGGCCGGTCTGCACCGTGATCCAGCGCAGCTCGGTGAATTCGTCGATCGCAGCCTTGCCGCCGAAGCGGCCGTAGCCGGAGGCCTTGGTGCCGCCGAACGGCATCTGCGGCTCGTCATGCACGGTCGGGGCGTTGACGTGGCAGATGCCGGCCTCGATGCGCCTGGCGACCGCGAGCGCACGCGGGATGTCGCGGCCGAACACGGCGGAGGAGAGGCCGTATTCGGTGTCGTTGGCGACGCGCACGGCTTCGTCGACGCCGCTGACGCGGACCACCGTGACGACCGGACCGAAGCTTTCCTCGCCATAGATGCGCATCGCCGGCGTGACGCGGTCGACGATGGTGGCCGGCATGATGGTGCCCTTGCCACGGCCGCCGGCGGCGAGCACCGCGCCCTTGGCGACTGCATCGTCGATCAGGCCACCGACACGGTCCGCGGCCGCAATGCTCACCAGCGAGCCCAGCACCACATTGCCCTTGCGGGGATCGCCATGAGGCAGGCTTTTCGCCTTGGCCGCAAACTTCGCCACGAAGGCGTCGGCGACCTTGTCGTCGACCACGATGCGCTCGGTCGACATGCAGATCTGGCCCTGGTTCATGAAGGCGCCGAAGGCGGCTGCGTTCACCGCGGCATCGAGATCGGCATCGTCGAGAATGACCAGCGGCGCCTTGCCGCCAAGCTCGAGCAGCGCGCGCTTCAGATGCTTGGCGCAGGCCAGCGCAATGAGCCGGCCGACCCGGGTCGAGCCGGTGAAGTTGACGCGCCGGATCGCCGGATGTGCGATCAGCGCCTCGACCACGGCCTGCGCGTCCTCCGGCGCATTGGTCACGACATTGACGACGCCGTCGCCGAGGCCGGCTTCGGTGAGGCAGCTGCCGATCAGCCGGTGCACGCCCGGGCTCATCTCCGAGGCCTTCAGCACCACCGTGTTTCCGCAGGCGAGCGGCATCGCAACCGAGCGCACGCCGAGGATCACGGGCGCGTTCCACGGCGCGATGCCGAGCACGACGCCGACCGGCTGGCGGAACGCCATCGCGAGATTGTCGGGCTTGTCGGTCGGGATCACCTCGCCGGAAATCTGTGTGGTCATCGCCGCCGCCTCGCGCAGCATGCCCTCGGCGAGATGGACGTTGAAGCCGGCCCAGCCGGCGGTGGCGCCGGTTTCGGCGACCATCAGCTCGGTGAACTCGCCGGCGCGGCGCGCCAGGATGTCGGCGGCGGCGCTGAGGCGCTTGCGCCGCTCGGAGGGGCCAAGCTGCGACCAGGCCGGGAAAGCGGCAGCCGCGGCATCGGCGGCGCGCATCGCGTCGTCGATCGAGGCGGCCGCCACGATGGTCGCGATCTCGTCGCTAATCGGATTGCGGCGCTGGAAGGTGCGCTGGTTGGTCGCCGACTGATCCTTGCCGCCGATGAGGAGATCGATTGCGTTCATGGGAGACTCCATGGGGTCTACGGGGTTGGCCGTGATGCAGTGGTCGAAGTGCGCGCCTTGCCGAGATAGGCGCGCTGGATGTCGGGGTTGTTCTTCATGTCGCCGGCCGAGCCCGTGCCCGCGTTGCGGCCGGACTCGATCAGATAGACCCGGTCGGCGATGTCGAGGCTGGCGCGCGCGTTCTGCTCGACCAGCAAGACACTGACGCCGCCGTCGCGGATCTGCGTCAGCGCGCGAAACACCTCGCGGCTGAGCAATGGAGAAAGTCCGAGCGAGGGCTCGTCGAGCAACAGCAATGTCGGGTTCGACATCAGCGCGCGGCCGATCGCGACCATCTGCTGCTCGCCGCCGCTCATGGTCCGCACCGCCTGGGTCATGCGTTCAGTCAGGCGCGGAAACAGCGCCAGCACCTTTGCGAGCCGCTCGGCCTCGCCGGCGCGCGCCCGGGCCGGATAGGCGCCGAGCTGGAGATTTTCGGCGACCGTCAGCTCGCCGAAGACGCCGCGGCCCTCCGGCACCAGCGCGATGCCGCGCTCGACGATCTGATGCGCCGGAAGTTGCGTCAGGTCTGCGCCCTCGAAGCGGATGCTGGTGCCGGATGCCGGCGTGACGAGGCCGGCGATGCTCTTGAGCAGCGTCGACTTGCCGGCGCCGTTGGCACCGAGGATCGCGACGATCTCGCCGCTTGCGATTTCGAGGGCGACATCGGCGAGCGCCTGATGCTTGCCATAGAAATGGGAGAGCGCCCTGACCTCAAGCATCGGCGCCTCCGAGATAGGCGGTCACGACCGTGGGGTCGGACAGCACCTCGTCGGGGACGCCGCGCGCAATCACGCTGCCGGCGTTCATGACGATGCAATGGCCGCACAGCGCGCGGATCGCATCCATGACATGCTCGACCATGATGATGGTCGTGCCGCGATCGCGCAGCCTGGCGATCAGCGCGATCCCGGTCTCGAGCTCGCTCGGATTGAGACCGGCGAGCCATTCGTCGAGCAGCACGAGCTGCGGCGTGAGCGCGAGCGCACGGGCAAGCTCCAGCCGCTTCTGGTCGATATAGGTCAGCTCGCCGGCGGGCGTGTCGTGCATCTGGGCGAGGCCGACGAGGTCGAGCAGCTCGCGGCCGGTCGCGCGCGCAGGTGCTGTGCTGAACAGGGCGGCTGCCGCCACATTCTCGGCGACGGTGAGATCGGCCATCACCCGCACCAGCTGGAAGGTGCGGGCGAGACCGAGTCTGGCGATCCTGTACGGCTTCAGCCCGGTGATGACAGTGCCGCCGAACCGGATCGCGCCCGATGACGGCGCCAGTGCGCCGGAGAGCAGGTTGAGCAGCGTCGTCTTGCCGGAGCCGTTCGGGCCGATGATGCCGACGATCTGTCCGGCTGCGACCTCGAAAGAGACATTGTCGACGGCGCGCAGGCCGCCGAAGGATTTGCTGGCGCCGTCGACTTGCAGCAATGGCCCGCTCCGCGCGCGAACCGGTGCTGTGCCCTTGGCGCCGCCCTCGGGAGTCGACCATGACCAGGGCGAGATCAGCCCGATCACGCCCCTCGGCAGCAGCATCACGATCAGCACGAAAATCACGCCGAGCACGATGCTGAAATGGTTCGGCAGAGTCGCGGTCAGAACTTCGAACAGCAGCACCAGCGGGATCACGCCGAGCACTGGACCGAACAGCGAGCCGGCGCCGCCGAGCAGCGCCATGATCACGACCTGGAACGAGATCATCGGATTGAAGGCGATCGACGGATCGATGTAGGTCCAGCGCGGCGCCATGATCGCACCGGTCACCGACATGAAGACGGCGCTGAGGATGAACACCGCGAGCTTGATGCGGACAGCGTCGATGCCGGAATGGCTGGCGGCGGTTTCGTCGGCGCCGATCGCACGCAGCGCCAGGCCATAGCGCGAGCGTCCGAGCAGGAAGCCGGTCAGGAACACCAGCGCGGTGAGGCCGAGCAGCTGCCAGTAGAGCACGTCCTGGGTGACCGCGCTGAAGAGATAGCGGCCAACCGATTTGTGGATGTTGACCTCATACCAGATCACGAGCTGGCGGATCAGCTCGGCGAGGCCAAAGGAGAAGATCACGAAGTAGATGCCGGACAGCCGCAGCGTCGAGAGGCCGGTGATCGCGGCCACCAGCGCGCCGATCGCCGCTGCGGCCAGCAGCACGACGGGCCAGGACCAGGTCTCGCCAAGGACAGCGGCCGTGTAGGCGCCGATGCCGAAGAAGGCGACGGTCGCCAGCGAGATGTAACGGGTCGGGCCGGAGAACATCGCCCAGGCGGTCGCCAGGATCGTGAAGTAGAGCACGCTGATGCCGAGCGCGAGATAGTAGCCGTTGACGTAGAGCGGGAAGGCGATGAGAGCCGCGGCAAGCGCGAGCCCCGCACAGCATGCGATGGCTTTGCTCACGCGGCGGCCCTCCCGAACAGGCCGGTCGGCCGGATCAGCAGGACTGCCAGAAACAGCGCATAGGTCGCGGCGAGCGTCAGGCCGGGATCGACCAGCCGCGCCACCGCGGTCTCGACCACGCCGAGCATCAGGCCGGCGACCAGCGCGCCCAAGACATTGCCGACACCGCCCATGATCACGACGACCAGCGCCTTCATGGTGAAGACCACGCCCATCGAGGCGTTGAAGGTGAGGAACATGCTGACCAGCACGCCGCCGATCGCGACCAACCCGCCGCCGCAGGCAAAGGCAAAGCCGGACATCGCCGGCACGTCGATGCCGACCAGCCGCGCGGCGCCGGCATCGACCGCGATGGCGCGGACCGCGGTGCCGACCCGCGTGCGCGTCAGCAGGAGATAAACCGCGGTGCCGATCGCAGCCGCGAACAGCAGCGCGACCAGGCGATTCACCGCCAATGTCGTGCCAAGGACGACGACGGGAATCGAGAGGTAGCTGTAGCTGTAATACTGGCCGCCGAAGGCGATCAGCATGACGCCCTGGACGGCGAACAGCACGCCGAAGGTGACGAGGATGCTGTCGATCTCCTGCGCACCGCGATCCTTGCCGCGCCGCATCAGCCGCGCCAGCAGCAGCCGATACAGCAGCCAGTTCAGCACCACCGCGCAGGGCACCGCGAGCAGCAGCGCCACCAGCGGGCTGACGCCGAGGCCGGTATATAAAGTGAGCGCGCCGAACGCGGCCGCGATCAGCGACTCGCCATAGGACAGGTTCATGATCCGCGCGACGCCATATTGCAGCGTGAGACCAAGCGCGATCAGGGCATACATGCCCCCCAGCACGAGGCCCGGCAGAACGATATCGATCAGCAGCATGGCGTGTTGTGTCCGAGAGCGGGACGTTACAAAACTAGATCGGTTTCCAGGCAGGCTCGCTGCAAGAGCATCGAAGTGATGTGAGCAGCGTCGCTAGCCTCCCTCTCCCGCTCGCGGGGGAGGGCGGGGTGGGGGTCTCGCCGCATTGGGAATCCCACTGTGGAGACACCCCCACCCGCCACGCATCTGCGATGCGTGTCGGCCTCCCCCGCAAGCGGGAGAGGCAAGGCGAGCCGGCGGCGAGCGTCGCGCCTTTCATATGCGGTCGCGCGCCAAGCGAGCGTCACTGCCACTGCGGCTTGGGCACGACGGGGGTGCGGGCGCCCGGCAGCGATGTCGGCGCCAGCGCGTAGAACTCGCCGTTCTGCCACTGGCCGACGCTCCAGACTTCCTGCAGCAAGCCATCCTTCAGCTTGATCTTGCCGATGATGGTGTCGAACGTGCCGGAGCGAATTTCGGCGGCAATCGCGGTGCGGTCGAGCTTGCCGACCTTCTCGATCGCCTGCTGCAGCACCTGAAGGCTGGCATAGGTGATCGAGCTCGCCCAGCGATCCGGCTCCTTGCCGGTCGCGGCCTTGTGGCGGGCGAGATAGTCCTTCAGCTGCGGTGAGTCGGCGTTCCAGCCGCCGATCCCCATCACGCCGTCGCTGTTGGCGGCGAACTTGCCCTTGTAGAGTGGGAACGCGGTGCCGACGCCGACATAGAAGACCTTGGGATTGAACTTCAGAAGCTGCGCCTGCTCGGTCAGCGCGATCGTATCCGGCGGATAGCTGAACGCGATGAACGCATCGGGCTTGGCCGCGATCGCGTCGTTGAGCAGCGGCTGCAGGTCCTGCGAGCCCATCGGATAGGTCTTGTCATAGGTCAGCGTGAAGCCGGCCTTCTTGAAGGCCTCGCGGCCGGCGGCCGAAAGCTCGATGCCGAACTGGTCGGCGACGCTCACCATCGCGATGTTGGGGCCGATCTTGCCCTCGCTCTTCAGCTTGCCGAGCAATTCGGCCAGCCCCTCGGAAATCTGCGCCGAGGTGCCGAGCCAGAACGTCGCGTTCGACCAGCGTTTTGCCAGCTCCGGCGCCTTGTCGGTGACTGACGTAACGGCGAGATGCGGATAGCCGAGCCGGTTCAGCGTCGGGCCGACTGCGAGATTGAGGCCGGTGCTCCAGGGCGGCAGGATGAAATCGACCTTGTCCTGATTGGCGAGGCGCTCGATCGCGCGCACTGCTTCTTCCGAGCTCGAGCGGTCGTCATATTCGACGATTTCGATCGGCAGCTTCTTGTCGCCGAGCTTGATGCCGCCGGCGGCATTCACGTCCTTCACCCATAATTCGTAGTTCGGCAACGTGGTGATGCTGGCGCCGCCGGCATAGGGACCGGTCTTGGAGATCGCATAGCCGATGCGGATTTTCTCCTGGGCATCGGCCGTGGGCGCAAAGGTCGCCAGCGCCGCGGCGATCGCCGCCAGCCTGGTGATGCGCAGCATCGTTGGACGGTTCGTCGCAAGCATGTCGAGCCTCCTGTCGAGTTTCACTCGAGCGATTGTTGGCAATGCAGGTCGTTTCCTGTCGTCCCGGCTTTCTCTTTGCGGTGGCTTGCCGCCACGCCCGGACTTGACCCAGCAAGCACCCTCGGCTTTGCTCCGGCAATGGACAGATCTGGCGAAAGCTTGGATATATCCGGTCAATCCGGCCAACTGCGTCGAGGGGTCGCGGGGGCGGGCCGGGCGCCATCCGTCCCGGCGGCCGGGCCGGCGGTGATCGGGGCCGAGGTGATCGCCACCCATTATGAGGCGCGGCGCTGGTCGCTCTCGTCCAGGGCGGCGCGGCCGTTCATCCATCTGCTCTGCCTGCATGCGGGCGGCGTCGCCGAAGTGGTCGGTGCGGGCAATGCGATCGCGTTGTCGGGGCCGGCCATCGTCTGGCTGCCGGCGGGATCGGCCGAGCATCTCGATGTCGCGGCGGGGACGAGCGCCGAACTGCTGCAGCTCAAATCCGGCGCGTGGCATCGCTATCTGCCGCCCTCGGCGGAGCCGGCCTATCTCGCGCTGGAAGCGGCCAGCGGCATCCTCGCGCTTCCGGTCGCGCCCGATCTTGCCACGACCGTGTCGCGGTCGATCGCGGCGATCACCGCCGAGATCGCGACGCCGGCGCGCAGCGGCGCGGCGTCGATCATGTCGGCGGAACTGACGCTCTGCGCCTTGCGCTTCTGGCGCCTGTTCGCCGGCGACAGCGAGTCCGAGGAGGAAGGCAGCAGCGCCGAGATCCTGAGCCGCTTCCGAAGGCTGGTCGAGGAGCGCTATCACCAGCAGCTGCGGGTGGCCGACTATGCCGCGCTGCTCGGCATGACACCGGACCGCCTGCACGCGCTGTGCAGCCGCGAGCTGAAGCGATCGCCGAGCGCGCTGATCCAGCAGCGCATCGTCCGCGAAGCCGCGACGCGGCTGGAGGCCAGCAGCGCCACCGTCAAGCAGATCGCGTTCGCGCTCGGCTTCAAGGACACGGCGTATTTCAGCCGCTTCTTCAGCAAGCACACCGGCGAAGCGCCGGGCGCCTGGCGTCGGCGCGTCGCCGCGCGTGTCAGGAGCGGGCGCGCCAGGCCGACGCTGAATTTCGCGGACTGGCCGTGAGGTCTCGCGTTTCAGTGCGGATATGGACGCAACTCGTGGGATGACGCTGCGCGGCTACGAACGATTAACGACTCAGCTCTACCCAAGAGGACATGCGGTTACGTCCCCTGCTCAAGTTGCTGTTCCAAGGCGGTGTGCGCGTTGCGGTCGCATCGCTGACCGTTGGGTGCATCGTCTTCGGTCTCTATGTCACCGTGATCCACGTCCAACCTCAGACGAAGACGATCGCGGAGGCCGCGCCGAAATCAGGCTGCATGCCAAGCCATTGCCGGCCGAAGGTCGCTGGCGGGCGATAATCGAAGCGCCCTCGCGCTCAATCCGCCGAGAATCCGAACGGCACGCTCAATGTCCTGAAATCGTCAGGCAAGATCTCGCGGCCGATCGGCAGCGCCGAGCGTGCCGCGCATTTCGGGCGGTGGCAGACGCGACAGGCGACGCCGATCGGGGTCGGTTCATCCGCGCGCGGGCATTGGCCGTCGCGCGTGTAGATCAACTGGCTGGCATGCTCGGCGGCGCAGCCGATCGCGATCGCGCGCTCGACGCGGATGGCGCCGAACGAACCGCCGCCGGCGGTGACGGTGCGGGCGATCGAGAAGTAGCGCTGGCCGTCGGGCAGCTCCAGCCATTGCGTGACGATCTGGCGCGGCGTCTTGAAGATGCCGTGCACCGACCACAGCGGACACGCGCCGCCATGCTTTGCGAATGGAAATCCCGCGCCATCGAGCAGCTTCGAGATGTTGCCGGCGGGATCGACGCGGATCAGGAAGAACGGCACCTTTTCCAGGCCCGGCCGCTGCAAGGTCGTGATGCGATGAGCGGTCTGTTCAAAACTGGTCCCGAACTGGCGCGCCAGCGCCTCCAGGTCGTAGCGGCGGGTCTCGACGGCTTTCGCAAAGGTCGAGTAGGGCATGATGATCGCGGCGGCGGCGTAAGCGGCAAGCGCGCGGCGCGCCAGCAGCTCTGTGCTCTTTGAGGTGAACTGGGCGCCTTCGAGCGCTCCGCCGATCTCGTCGTCGAGCTCGAGATAGGCGAGCTGCTTTGCCAGTTCGAAATGCAGGCTGGCATTGTCGAGGGAGTCTTCGATCAAGAGCTGCCGGCGATGCAGGTCGAGGCGCCGGACCGAGCCGAGCATCACGTTCGGCGGCAGATAGCGGACCTGCAGATTGTGACGCGACTGCAACCGTTCGACGAAGCCATTGGTGCCGGCGGGCATCTGCGCCAGCCGCTCGGCGGCGTCATCGAGCTGCGGAAAATTGTTGCGGCGGGCCGCGAGGAAGCGGCGCACCTCGGCGACGGGGTCGTTGGCGTCGAAGTTTTCGCCCGGCGCCGCTGATGTCGCCGGCATTGCGCGATCGGCGAGCGCGAGCTGCTCCTCGCGATAGGCGGTGTAGAGACGCAGGAAAGCTTCGGTCACGCCGGGATAGCTGACCGCGAGATCGGAGATCTCGAGCGCGGGGATGTCGATGTCGGCGAACATCGCCTCCTTCATGATCGCCTGCATCCGCGCCGCATGATCGGCGCCGCCGTCGCCAGCGAGATCGGCGAGATCGATCTTGTAGGTGCGCGCCAGCCGCAGCAGCATGTCGGCGGTGACCGGCCGCTGGTTGCGCTCCAGCAGCGCGACGTAGGGGGCGGAGATTTCCAGATCCGCCGCCATGTCGGCCTGGGTCAGGCCGAGGTCGCGCCGCAGCCGGCGCAGGCGGGGGCCCATGAAGACGGAACGGGTGCTGGACGGGGAGGTCGCCATGGTCCAATTCCTCTGGATTGTAATGTTATTACAGCATTACATCGCTTTCTTGTAAAGAATGACAAGTTTTCCGCGCCATGGCTAGCGGTTCGTGATGCAGCGCGTCAAATAGGTGGCAGTTACCGTCACCAAAGGGATCACGAACATGAACTTCCAACCGCGCGGGATCAGCGATCGGACCCTCCAGGGCCCGGCTTCCTATCAAGAAGAGATCGAGTCGGCGAAGGCGTTGCTCGAAACCAAGCCGACCTGGAACGGGGTGACGGCCGAAGCCGTGGCGCGCATGCGCCTGCAGAACCGTTTCCGCACCGGCCTCGACATCGCCCGCTACACCGCGGCGCTGATGCGTGCCGACATGGCGGCCTATGACGCCGACCCGACCAAGTACACCCAGTCGCTCGGCTGCTGGCACGGCTTCATCGCCCAGCAGAAGCTGATCTCGATCAAGAAGCATTTCGGCGGCAAGACCGATCGCCGTTATCTCTATCTCTCGGGCTGGATGATCGCGGCGCTGCGCTCCGAGTTCGGGCCGCTGCCCGACCAGTCGATGCACGAGAAGACCTCGGTGCCGGCGCTGATCGAAGAGCTGTACACCTTCCTGCGCCAGGCCGACTCGCGCGAGCTGAACGACATCTTCCGCACGCTCGACAAGGCGCGCAAGGAAGGTGACAAGGCGAAGGAGAAGGAGCTGATCGAGAAGATCGACAACTTCCAGACCCATGTCGTGCCGATCATTGCCGACATCGACGCCGGCTTCGGCAATGCCGAGGCGACCTACCTGCTCGCTCGGAAGATGATCGAGGCGGGCGCCTGCGCGCTGCAGATCGAGAACCAGGTCTCGGACGAGAAGCAGTGCGGCCACCAGGACGGCAAGGTTACCGTGCCGCATGACGTCTTCCTTGCGAAGATCCGCGCCTGCCGCCACGCCTTCCTCGAGCTCGGCGTCGAAGACGGCATCGTCGTGACCCGCACGGACTCGCTCGGCGCCGGCCTGACGCAGCAGATCGCCGTCAGCCACAAGCCCGGCGATCTCGGCGACCAGTACAACTCTTTCCTCGATTGCGAGGAAGTGACGGCTGCGAACGTCAAGAACGGCGACGTCATCATCAGCCAGAACGGCAAGATGATGCGCCCGAAGCGGCTGCCCTCGAACCTCTACCAGTTCCGTCCCGGCACCGGTGCGGATCGCTGCGTGCTCGACTGCATCACCTCGCTGCAGAACGGCGCCGACCTGCTGTGGATCGAGACCGAGAAGCCGCATATCGAGCAGATCGCCAGCATGGTCGACCGCATCCGCAAGGTCGTGCCGAACGCGAAGCTCGCCTACAACAACTCGCCGTCGTTCAACTGGACGCTGAACTTCCGCTGGCAGGTCTACGATGCCATGAAAGAAGCCGGCAAGGACGTCAGCAAGTACAACCGCGCCGAGCTGATGAAGCCGGAATACGACGATACGCCGCTGGCCATCGAAGCCGACGAGCGCATCCGCACCTTCCAGGCGGATTCCTCGAAGCGTGCCGGCATCTTCCACCACCTGATCACGCTGCCGACCTATCACACGGCCGCGCTGTCGACCGACAATCTGGCGAAGGATTACTTCGGCGAGCAGGGCATGCTCGGCTACGTCAAGAACGTGCAGCGCGCCGAGATCCGTCAGGGCATCGCCTGCGCCAAGCACCAGAACATGGCGGGCTCCGACATCGGCGACGATCACAAGGAATACTTCGCCGGCGAAGCGGCCCTGAAGGCGGGCGGCGCGCACAACACGATGAACCAGTTCGGCTAAGCCAAGCCGACAGGTTGCTCAACAAATGCGGGGCGCCCTCTCTGAGGGCGCCCCGCAATGCTTTTGAAGAGATCGCATCGCAACCACGATCTTCACCTCTCCCCGCCCTTTAGCGGGGAGAGGTCGAAATTCGCGTCAGCGAATTTCGGGTGAGGGGCCGTGCACGATCGTGCCACACGGACAGTCCGACCGACTCCTCGATCGATCAGTCGGCAAACAGGAGAACGCGGGGCTGTCAGTTTGCCTCGCCCCTCACCCGCCGCCTGCGCTGCGCTCCGACGTCGACCTCTCCCCGCAAAAGCGCGGGGAGAGGTGAATGTCAGATCGATTCCGCTTTACCGCGACGCAGCCGCCAGCCGATAGGCGCCGCGTTCGAACGCGTCGTAGACGGCGAGCGCCTGGGCATCGGCGAACGGCAGGAACTGCATCATGATCACGCCGGCGATGCCCTGCGCGGGATCGATCCAGAAGAAGGTGTTGTTGATGCCGCCCCAACTCAGGCTGCCGGGCGCGCGCTTTCCCGCGACCTGATCAACGGTGATCAGGAACCCCAGCCCCCATTTGTCTCTGTTGTCGGCGATGAAGGTGAAGTCGGCGCTGCGCGGCAGCACGCTGTTCATCGCTGGCACCGAGACCGCGCCGATATGGTTCTCGCCCATCAGCGCCACCGTGTCGGCCCTCAGCACCCGCGCGCCGTCGAGCGCGCCGCCATTGAGCAGCATGCGGACGAAGCGGCCGTAGTCTTCCGCTGTCGAGGCAAGACCGCCGCCACCGACCGGCGAGGGAATCGAGAGCCCGAGCTGCGGATCCTGCAGCTCCACCGCGCCGTCCATCCGCGCGCCGCCGCGCTGCTGCTGCGCGACGAGGCGCTCAGCCTTGGCCTGCGGCACGTTGTAGGAAGTGTCGGGCATCCCGAGCGGTGCGAAGATGTGTTCGCGGAAATAGTCTTCCAGCTTCTGGCCCGCGATCACCTCGACGAGACGGCCGACCACGTCGGTAGAGGTGCTGTAGTGCCAGCGCTCGCCGGGATCGAACAGCAGCGGCCCGCCATACGGATAGGTCTTGCCGTCGGCCGGCCTGAAATCGCGCCAGATTTCGCTGGTGAAGGGATAGGCGAGGCCGGACGTGTGGGTAAGGAAGTGCCGGACCGTCGGTGGGCGCGCGGCGGAACGAAGCTTGTAGGCGCCGGTTGCCGCGTCGAAGCTTTCAAAGACCTGAACGCCAACGAGCTCCGGCAGATATTTTTCGGCCGCATCGTCGAGCCCGAGCCTGCCCTGTTCGACGAGCTGCATCAGCGCCACCGAGGTGATCGCCTTGGTCATCGAGGCGATGCGAAACAGCGCATCGGTCGTGAGCTTGCGCCTGCTCGCGACATCGGTCACGCCGAACGCGTTCCGGTACAGCACGCGGTCGCGGTCGGTGACCAGCGCGACCACGCCCGGAACGTCCGTGCGCGCGATCGCATCGCGCAAGTCGGCGTCGAGGGCCGCCTCGGCGCTTGCTGCCTGATCCATCAAAGCCTCCCCTTTGTTGTTCTTGGCGCCCTCAGGGCGCGGTTGTCGCGTGCTCAGGTCTTGCGGGTTTTGCTGAGCAGATAGTTGTCGTAATAGTTTTCCGCGATCTGGGTGTAGAACAGCACTTCCTTCATGTAGGCGTCGTGGCTCTCGCGGGTCTTCTTGAACAGCGGGCTCTTCTCGGAGATCTCGTTGAGGTGATCCTGCGTCGCCTTGTAGCAGGCTTCCATCACCGGCTGCGGGAAGGCGCGCAGCTCTGCGCCGCCGGCGATCAGCCGCTTCAGCGCGGCGGGGTTCACGCTGTCGTATTTCTCCAGCATCCAGGCGCCCGCGGCCGAGCCGGCCTGGTTGAGGACCGCCTGGTACTGCTTGGGCAGCGAGGCCCATTTCTCGTCATTGACGATCATGTGCAGCATGGCGCCGCCCTCCCACCAGCCGGGGAAGTAGTAGTATTTTGCGACCTTGTAGAAGCCGAGCTTTTCGTCGTCATAGGGGCCGACGAATTCCGCGGCGTCGATCGAGCCCTTCTCCAGCGCCGAATAGACGTCGCCGCCGGCGATCTGCTGCGGCACGATGCCGAGCCGGGCCAGCACATGGCCGCCCATGCCGGCGATGCGGAATTTGAGGCCGTTGAGGTCCTCGACGGTCTTGATCTCCTTGCGGAACCAGCCGCCCATCTGGGTGCCGGAATTGCCGCACAGGATGGCGTGCGCCTTGAACGGCTTCAGCGCCTCGTTGGTGAGGTCGGCGCCGCCGCCGAACGCCCACCAGGATTCCTGGTGGCGGTGGTTCATGCCGAAGGGCACGCCGGTGGCATAGGCCAGCGCCGGCTCCTTGCCGATGTAGAAATAGAGCGGCGTCTGCGCCATCTCGACGGTGGCGACGCTGACGGCATCGAGCGCCTGCAGGCCGGGCACCAGCTCGCCGGCGGCGAAAGTCTGGATCTGGAACTTGTTGTCGGTGACCTCGGCGACGTATTTCGCGAAGGTCTGCGCGGTGCCGAAAATGGTGTCGAGCGACTTCGGGAAGCTCGAGGTCAAACGCCATTTGATCTCGGGCATGCCTTGCGCGATCGCAGGCGCCGCAACCAGCGTTGTCGCGCCGGCCAGCGCGCCGCCCTTGAGGAATGTCCGGCGTTTCATGATGGGGGTACTCCCTTGATTGCAATGTCTGGCGCAGGCGCGGCCCAGCGGCTGATCCCTAGCATAGCGGAGGCGCCGGCAGGGCTAAAAGACGTTAACGTTTAAGGCCCTTTGCGCGATTGTCATATCCGCCGATTGGCGATAACACCCCCGCGGTATGGGGCTGCCCCAAGCATAGCGATGAAAGAGAGAGCATGGCGCGCAATATTCTGATTCTCGGGGCCTCCTACGGCTCGCTGCTGGGGACCAAGCTGCTGATGGCGGGGCATAACGTCACGCTGGTGTGCCGGCAGAAGACGGCCGAGCTGATCAATCGCGACGGCACCGAGGTGCGCATCAAGCTGCGCGACGAGGCCGTGCATCGCGCGATTGTCTCGCGCAACCTGCCCGGCAAGCTCGATGCGGTGACGCCGGGCAATGTCGACGTCTCCCGCTACGACATGGTCGCGCTGGCGATGCAGGAGCCGCAATACACCAACCACACCGTCCGCGTGCTGATGGTGAAAATTGCGGCTGCCGGGCTGCCGTGCCTCTCGATCATGAACATGCCGCCGCTGCCATACCTGAAGCGCATTCCCGCGCTCGCTGGCATGGACCTCGAAGAGGCCTACACCAACGCGCAGGTGTGGGAGCGCTTCCAGCCGGGCCTCGTCACGCTGTGCTCGCCCGATCCGCAGGCGTTCCGTCCGCCGGAAGAGGCGGCCAACGTGCTGCATGTCGGCCTGCCCACCAACTTCAAGGCCGCGGTGTTCGAAGACGAGGCGCACAACAAGGTGCTGCGCGAGCTGGAAGCCGACATCGACGCGGTGACGCTCGACGGCCAGGACGTGCCGGTGAAGCTGAAAGTGTTCGACTCGCTGTTCGTCCCGCTGGCGAAATGGTCGATGCTGCTGACCGGCAACTATCGCTGCATCACGCCATCGGAGCCGCAGTCGATCCGCGACGCCGTGCACGGCGACATCAAGCAGTCGCAGGCGATCTACGACCACGTCGACGGCATCGCGCGGAAGCTCGGCGCCGACCCGGCCGACCAGGTGCCGTTCGCGAAATACGCCAAGGCGGCGGAGAGCCTGCTGAAGCCGTCATCGGCGGCGCGTGCGGTCGCCGCCGGCGCGCCCTTCATCGAGCGTGTCGACCTGCTGGTGAAGCTGATCTCGCACCAGCTCGGCGCCCCCAGCGCCGACATCGACCGCACCGTGGAGACCGTCGACGCGAAGCTGAACGAGAAGATCGTGCAGGGCGGCTCCGGCGCGCAGTGATGCGGCCGAACTGACGGTGACCAAATCAGAAAGGCCGCTGGCGAAACGCTGGCGGCCTTTTTCGTCGTGAACCTGCTCCGCGCTCCGTCCCACCAAACCGTCAGGGATCGACTAGCTACGCTTCGCCGAAAACCTCTTTCGCCAGTTCGGCCACCAGCGGCTTGAGCCGCTTGTGGCTGATGTTCGGCGTCGCGGCGATCTCCGCGAGGCGCCTGGCGACCTCGGGCCACTGATTGGTCTCGCGAGGATCGATGTTGTCCTTGGCCATGTTGCAATCGAAGCAGGCCAGCACGCGGTTGAACCTGGCATTTCGGCCGCCCTTCGAGAGCGGAATGAAATGGTCGACGGTGGCCTGGACCTTACCCAGACGTTTGATCCGCGGCAGTCCCATGCCGCAATAGGCGCAGCGGCCGCCCCAATCGAAATAGCAACGCTTGTAGATAATCCCGCCCGTTTGCGCTTGCCTAGGCATGGTCCCCGTGCGTCCTTCGTTCTACCTCCACACCTGATATACCGAATCGGCTCAGAAGACGATACCCGTCCGCGCGCCTTTCACAGCCACAGCACCTTCTTCCGGTAATCGAGATCGACCAGCAGCTGGCTCGCCGGGCCCTCGTGGAACACCGCGCCGCGCTCCAGCGCGAAGACGCGGTCGGCCAGCGCGAGGACGAGGTCGAGATTGTGCTCGACGATCACGATCGAGATCTTTTCGCGCAGGCGGTCGAACACTTTGAACAGGTCCAGGATCACGGCGGGCGCGAGGCCCTCGAAGGGTTCGTCGAGCAGCAGCAGTTTGACGTTGCCCGACAGCGCGCGGGCGACGGCGACCATCTGCTGCTCGCCGCCGGAGAGATAGTCGGCGGCGACGTTCATGCGCTGCTGCAGGCGCGGGAAGTGATCGAGGATTTCCTCCTCGCTCCAGACCACGCCACCCGCGCCATCGGTGGCGCGGGCGAGGCGACCGAGCGCGAGATTATCGCGCACCGTCATGCCCGCGAACAGGCCGCGGCCCTGCGGGACATAGCCGATGCCGAGCCGGGCGATGTCGGGCGCGGGGAAGTTGGAGATGTCCTTGCCGTCGAACGCGATGCTGCCAGACGCCATCGGCGTCAAGCCCGCCAGCGTCTTCAGCAAGGTCGACTTGCCGGCGCCGTTGCGGCCGAGCATGGCGACGATCTCGCCCCGGCGCACGTCGAAGCTGGCGTCATGCAGGATGTGGCTCTTGCCGTAGAAAGTGTTGACGCGCTCGAAGCGCAGCAGCGGAGTGGCCTCCGTGGCTGCATCGGCGCTGCGCGCATGCTCGACCGGCGGGATGCCCGTGCCGGTGTAGATCTCCTGCACGCGGCGGTCGACGCGGACCTCGGCGGGCGATCCGGTCATCAGCACCTCGCCCTGGTTCATCACGGTGACGTGGTGCGAGAAACCGAGCACGCGGTCGATGTCGTGCTCGACGATCAGGATCGGCACTTTCGCGGCGACTGACTTGATCAGGTTGGAGACGCGCTCGCGCTCGGCGGCGGCCAGCCCCGCGAGCGGCTCGTCGAGCAGCAGCACCTTCGGCTTCGAGCCGAGCGCGATGCCGAGATCGACCAGCCGCTGCCCGCCATAGGAGAGCTCGCCGCCCTCGATGGTCTCGATGCCTTCGAGGCCAAGGAATTTCACCAACGCCTGGGTCTCGGCGTGGATGTCCTTGTAACTGTCGATGTCGCGCCAGAGATTGAATCGTCTCGGATGCTGCGCCTGCCGCGACAGCCGCAGGTTCTCGTAGATCGAAAGCCCCTTGAACAGATTGGTGATCTGGAACGAGCGCGACAGGCCCTGGTGGCAGATCAAGTCCGGCGGCGTGCCCTGGATCTCGCGCCCGTTCAGCGCGATCGTGCCCTTGTCGGTCGGATAGAGGCCGGAGACCAGATTGAACAGCGTCGTCTTGCCGGCGCCGTTCGGGCCGATCAGCGCGTGGATCTCGCCGGCGGCGATCTTCAAGCTGGCGTTCGACACCGCGCGGATGCCGCCGAACGATTTCGAGACGCCGGCGACATCGAGCACGATGCCGACGCGGCTCTCGGGGATCAAGAACTCCGGCAGCGGCAGGCCGTCATAGGTCTTGCGCCGGCTCATCGCGGCGGCCTCTTCCGGTGCGGGCCAGAGGCGGCGTGATATTTGCGACCAGATGCCGACGAGTCCGTTGGGCGAATACATCACGAAGCCGACGAAGATCAGGCCGAACCAGAGCAGCCAGTTTTGTGTCCAGATCGAGAACAGCTCGCGGAACAGGATGAAGAAGAGCGCACCGAGCGCGGGGCCAAGCATGCTGCGCATGCCGCCGATGACGACCATCGCAAGCAGCTCGCCGGAGAACGGCACCGAGACCGATTCCGCCGACACCAGATAGTTCTGGAAGCCGATCAGCGCGCCGGCGAGGCCGGTGACGACGGCCGAGATCACGAACACCGCGAGCTTGTAGCGCTCGACCGGATAACCCTGAAAGCCTGCGCGGAGCTGGTTCTCGCGGATCGCCACCAGCACATGACCGAACGGCGAGCGCACCAGCCGCAGCAAGAGGTAGAGCGTCGCGAGCGCGATCAGCGCGACGACGATGTAATAGGTCAGCGTGTCGTCGAGATGAAGAGGGCCGAGATGGCCGCGCTTCAACCCGCCGAGCCCGTCCTCGCCGCCGGTCAGGCTGGTCCAGCGGAATGCGGTGGTATAGGTCAGCGCTGACAACGCCAGGGTCAGCAGCGAGAAATAGACGCCGCGTCGGCGCAGGATGATGATGCCGATGATCGTTGCGCTCACGGCGACGACGACTGTCGAAGCCAGTAGCGGCAGCCAGATCTGGCCTGGAAAATAATGCAGCTGGATCAGGCCGGCGGCGTAGGCGCCGATGCCGAACCAGGTGCCGTGGCCGAATGAGACGAGGCCGGTGTAGCCGATGCAGAGGTTGAGTCCCATTGCGGCGACCGACAGCGCCACCACCTGAATGCCGCTGTTCAGGGACAGGCCGAGCGCGCGCAGCAGGAACGGCAGCGCGATCAGCGCGAGTGTCGCCAGCAACAGCGGGCGATATTTGTCAGCGGCGGACCTCGTCATTCGAACTTCTCGATGCGCTCGCCGAGCAGGCCGCGCGGCCGCACCATCAGCACCAGGAACATCAGCACATAGATCGAGGCTTCACCGGCGGCCGGCGCGAAGTGGATGGTAATGCCCCTGACGACACCGACAAGAAGGGCGGCGATCACCACGCCCCAGAAGCTGCCGAGGCCGCCGATCACCACCACCACGAAGGCGACCGTGATGATCTCGGCGCCCATTGCCGGATGCACGATCGAGATCGGCGCAAAGAACGCGCCGCCGAGTGCGGCCATGCCGACGCCGAGCATCACGATCGCGGTCATGTAGGGCTGCAGCCGGATGCCGAGCGCCGCCACCATGTCCGGCCGCTGGATGCCGGCGCGCACCACGCGGCCGAACGAGGTCTTGTGCAGCAACAGCCAGACACCGAGCAGCACCGCCGCCACGACGCCGAGGATCAGCAGGCGATAGCGCGAGAACAGGAAGTCGCCGACAAAGATCGAGCCGCGGAACGCCGGCGGTATCGCCGCCGACAGCGGCGCAGCACCCCAGACGATGCGGATCGCCTGCTCGGTGACCAGCGCGAGGCCGAAGGTGACGAGCAGACTCAGGATCGGATCCGCCGTGTAGAAGCGGCGCAGGATGAAGCGTTCGAACAGGATGCCGAGCAGCGCGACCGCGACCGGCGACAGCACCACCGCCGGGCCAAAGCCGAGATATTGTGTGAGCTCGACGGAGGCATAGGCGCCGAGCGCATAGAACGCGCCATGCGCGAGATTGACGATGCCGCCGACCGAGAAGATCAGCGACAGCCCGAGCGCGATCAGGAGATAGTAGCCCCCGAGCACGAGGCCATTCACCACCTGTTCCAGCAAGAATGAGAATTGCATGTTTCTACAGCTCGGTGAGGCGAACCGCATCCGCGCGGTAAGTGCGCCCCCTCTCCCGCTCGCGGGGGAGGGCTGGGGTGGGGGTCTCTCCGCGAGTCATATTGTGGAAGCAGCCCCCACCCGCATCGCATCTACCGATGCGATGCGACCTCCCCCGCGAGCGGGAGAGGTGAATGGAGCCTGCGGCCAGTCCATCACACCTTCATCTCACACGGATTCTGCGCCTTCGTCGGATAGATCGATTCCAGCGGCGCGCCGGCCGCCGGCACCGCATCACCCAGCACCAGCATGTCCCATTTGTCCTTCATGTCGCCCTTGGCCTTCACCGTGAATGGATAGGCTTCCTGCACCAGCTGATGATCCCAGGCGCGGAAATAGGCCTTGCGGTCCTTCAGGATGTCGAACTCGGTCTGTTTCTCGAAATAGCCGATCAGCTTCTCGGTGTCGGTCGACTTGGTCTCGTTGATCGCCTGCGCCAGCATCTTCAGCGAGACATATTCGATCCAGGCGTGGTTCTCCGGCGGCTTGTTGTACTTCTTCTCGAAGGCGGCGACGAAGGCCTTCGAGCCGGCGTTGGCAAGCGTGTGATACCAGACGGTCGGCCAGATGCCGCTGAGATTGCCTTCACCGGCGGCCCAGGCATCGCCGGTGTTGAGGTTGAAGCCAACCAAAGGATAGGGGAAGCCGAACTCGGCATATTGCTTGACGAGGTTGGTGACCTGGTTGCCGGCGAGATTGCAGCAGACCACGTCGGGCTTGGCCTGGCGGATCTTCAGCAGATACGGGCTGAAGTCGGTGACGTCGGTTGCGATCATCTCGTCGCCGATTAGGTTGGCGCCGTTGGCGTCGAAGAACAGCTTTGCCGCCTTGAGCAGATCGTGCCCGAAAATGTAGTCCGCGGTCAGCGTGACGAACTTCTTGCCCTTCACCATGCCCTTCGCCAGCAGCGCGGTGCCGACCGCATTGACCATCACGGTGTTGGGGATGTCGCAGTGGAAGGAGTAGCGGTTGCAGCTCTTGCCGCGCAGCGCATCCGAGCGGGCGCCGGTCGAGAAGAACACCTTCTTGTTGCGCTCGGCGACCTGCATGATGGTCAGCGACGAGGCCGACGAGATTTCGCCGAGCAGCACCGCCGCGCCGTCCTGCTCGAACATGCGCTGGGCCTTGGTGGATGCGGTGGCGGGATTGACCGAGTCTTCCGAGATCAAATCGATCTGGCGCCCCATGACGCCGCCGGCCGCGTTGATCTCCTCGGCTGCGAGCTTCACGCCGAGCTGCGCATAGCCGCCGATCGCGCCGAGGAAGCCGGTGAGCGGCGTCAGGTGACCGATCTTGAGCTTGTCGGATTGCGCACGAACGATCGATGGACATCCGATCGTAGATAGGCCGGCGATGATGGCGCTGTCGTGCAGGAACTTGCGTCGGCTGTAGCGGATCATGGTCTCCTCCCGGGCGGCGTGGCCAGCTCTCGTCGCGTATGCGACATTGTGAGAGACATTTTTTTATTATTGGAGGATATTTCCGGACGCGGTGGTGCGTGTCAACGTCAAACAGCGCCGCGCGTCTTTGGTCGTAGAAGTGACGGTTATGCCGCGATCGCTTCTTCGCCTCGCCCCGCTTGCGGGGAGAGGCCGGAACGCATCGCCAGATGCGTTCCGGGTGAGGGGGAGTCTCCGCGAATTCGGTATGACCATTCGTGCGGAGAGAGCCCCTCACCCCAACCCTCTCCCCTCAAGAGCGGGGCGAGGGGGCGCAGTCCCGCCGCGGCAAGCGCTCAACGGTGCTTCGGTCAGCTCGGCTTCGCCAGCCCCTTCGCACCGAACTCCACTGAGAGCCGGTTCGCGGTCGCGCGCACCGCCTTGGCATGCGTCTGCAGCGCCTGGTTGGTTAGCCGCCAGATCGGGCCGGAGATGCCGAGCGCGCCGATGATCTGGCCGGTGAAATCCATCACGGGCACGGCGATGCAGCGCACCTCGGCATTGTACTCGCCGTCGTCGAAAGCAATCCCGGTGCGCCTGATCTCGTTGATCTCACGGACCAGCGCCGCCGCATCGGTGACCGACTTCTTGGTCGACGGCTTGAGCTCAGTCCGCTCCAGGAAACGCGTCAACTGATCGTGACGCAGCGAGGCCAAAATGATCTTGCCCAGCGCGGTGCAATGCGCAGGCCGCACCACGCCGACGCGGTCGGTGAGCTGGAACGCGCCGGGACCCGCGGTGCGCGCGATCACCACGACGGCATCGCCCATCCGCACCGCGAAGTGGCCGCTCTCGCCGGTCTCGCGCGAGAGATCCTCGAGAATCGGCGTCGCCACATTGACCATCTCGATCTCGTCGAGCGCGCTGGCGGCGAGCGCGAACAGCGGGCGGCCGATCCGGTAGCGTTTCGTGTCCTTCTCCTGGCGCATGTAGCCGAGCGACACCAGCGTCTTGGCGAGGTGGAAGGTGGTGGAATTGTGCAGGCCGACCAGCTTGCTCAGATCCGCAAGCCCGATGCCGTCGCGGTGACGTGCGACCTCTTCCAGGATCGAGAACGCGCGGCCCAGCGACTGCACGCCACCGCGGGCGCGATCCTCGGCGTCCTCGTCGATGTCGCGATGCGGCGATTGCACCAGCTTGGCGATCGCCGCCTTGCGCAGGCCGGGCGGCTTTCCGTTGGCCTTCTCTTTGGTGCGCGCTTTCACGGGGCCTCTCTTTGCGGCGGTGATGCCGTATCACAATAGCAATTGACGTTCGGTATTATGAGACATACCGTCCCGCGTATCAAGGCCGGGGCCAACCGGCGGGGCGGCGATGAGCTGCCAAAAAGCCGGCAGGGCGGCGTCAGCCGCCGAAAAATAAAGTCCGTTGGGCGTCATGGGAGAGTGCAGGCGATGTCAGGCAATAGGCTCAACGGGGCGCAGGTCATCGTCGACTATCTGATCCAGGAGAAGGTGCCGCAGGTGTTCGGCCTGTGCGGCCACGGCAACATCCAGTTCATCGATGCGCTGTATGAGCGCTCCTCCGACATCAAGACCATCTCGGTGCACCACGAGAGCGTCGCGGGCTTCATGGCCGACGTCTATTACCGCGTGTCGGGACGGCCGACCGCGACCTTCACCTCCTGCGGCCCGGGCTCGGCGAATCTGCCGATCTCGCTGGCGAACGCATTCCTGGATTCCGTGCCGTTCATGGCTGTCACCGGCAACGTGCCGACTAGCCAGTTCAATCGCGGCGCGTTCCAGGAGATGTATCGGCACTATCAGGCCGACTTTCCCTCCACGGTGCGCACGATGTGCAAGAAGGTGTTCCAGCCGACCCGCGGCGAGATGGTGCCGCTCGCGGTGCGGCAGGCCTGGAAGACCATGACATCAGGGCGGCCCGGGCCCGTGGTGCTCGACGTGCCCTTCGACGTCTTCATGGAATCCGCGGCCGAAGAGGCGCCGAACGCGCAAGCGTGGAACGCCAACATCTCCAGCCGCTGCGGCGCCGATCCCGAAGGCGTGGTGAAGGCCGTCGACATGCTGCTGTCGGCGGAGCGGCCGGTGATCCTGATCGGGCAGGGCGTGCGCTATGGCGGAGCGGCGGCGGAATTGAAGAAGCTCGCCGAGCGGCTGCAGATTCCGGTCGCGGCCTCCGCCAGCGGCCTCGGCGGCCTCGATTGTCACCATCCGCTCGCGCTCGGGCTCGTCGCGCGCGCCGGGCACTATCAGGCCAATCACGCGACGCGGCAGGCCGATGTGCTGTTGGCGCTTGGCGTGCGCTTCGACGACCGCACCTCGAGCTCGTGGATTCCCGGCTACTCCTTCACCATCCCGCCGACGCGGCTGATCCATGTCGACATCGATCCCGAGGAGATCGGCCGCAACTATCCGGTCGCGCTCGGGCTGATGGCCGATGTGCGCGTGTTCCTGCAGCAGGTCCACGCCGAGCTCGACCGCCGCGCCAGTCTCACGGCGAAAGCGGATGCGCGGCAGAAGTGGCTGGCGCAGATCGACACCTATCGCAGGGAGTGGGACCGCTTCGTCGCGCCCGGCTTCTCCGACGACACCACGCCGATCAATCCGCAGCGCGCTGCGGCCGAGATCGACAAGGCGCTGCCTGAGGATGCGATCCTGGTCAGCGACATCGGCGTGCATCACAACTGGCTGCTCGGCTTCTGCAAGCCGCGGCGGCCGGATTCGCTGATCGGCTCGATGGGGTTCGGCCCAATGGGCTTTGGCGTCGCCGGCGTGATGGGCGCGAAGTTCGCCGCTCCCGACCGGCCCTGCGTCTCCGTGTGCGGCGACGGCGCCTTCTTCATGCACGCCAATGTGCTGGGCACGGCGGTTGAATACAATCTGCCCGTGGTCTGGGTGGTCTGGAACAATTACGCCTATGCCTCGATCCGCGGCTTGCAGCGCGGCTATCTCAACGGCCGTGAGCTCGCGACCGACTTCAAGGACCCCAACACAGGCGAGCGTTACAATCCGGATTTCGCCGCGATGGCGCGCGCCTGCGGCGTCGAGGGCGTGCGGATCGATCGCGCCGCCGATATCGGCGAGGCCGTGCGCAGGGGCATCGCGGCGAACAAGCCCTATCTGATCGACGTCGATATCGCCGCCGACGTCAATCCCGTCGGCGCCGGCGTCTGGGAATTGCCGGGCCTCGGCCAGAGCAAGGCCGGCATCGGCACGCGCTATCAGCCGGCCTGATCGCGGCACACGACATCATCAGCGAAGGACAACAACAATGACGCTTGCAGGCAAGACGGTCGTGGTGGTCGGCGGCTCCTCGGGCATCGGGCTCGCCACCGCGGAGCTCGCGAAGCGGGAAGGCGCCGATGTCATCATCGCCTCGCGCAATGCCGGCCGGCTCGAGGTGCTGGCGGAGCGGCTGAAAGCGACGGCGATCCCGACCGATGTCACCGACGATGCCAGCGTCGCCAATCTGTTTCAACGCAGCGGGCCGGTCGATCACGTCGTCGTCTCCGCCGCGCAACTGCGCACCGGTCCGTTCAAGACGGTGGCGATGGACGATGTCCGCGCCACCATGGAGAGCAAGTTCTGGGGCGCCTGGCGTGTTGCCCGCGCGGCCGACATCCGCGCCGGCGGATCGCTCACCCTGGTGTCGGGCTTCCTGAGCATTCGCCCACGGCCGAATTCCGCGATCATCAGTGCGGCCAACGCCGCGCTGGAATCGCTGTCCCGCGCGCTCGCGCTGGAGCTGGCGCCGCTCCGCGTCAATTGCATCTCGCCTGGGATCATCGACACGCCGATCCGCGCCGCGATGCCGGCCGAGGCACGCAAGGAGATGCTGGCGAAGGCTGCGGCCTCGCTGCCGGTCGGGCGGGTCGGCGAGGGCGAGGACGTCGCGCGGCAAATCATCGCCTTCATGACCAACGGCTTCATGACCGGCGCGACGGTCTATCTCGACGGCGGCGCGCTGGTGGTTTGATGCGGAGATGCTGACATGACCGAGGACAATAGCGGTGCCTTCATCCGCAACATCGCCGAGGTGCCGTGGCGCGAGTTTCCCAACCATTTCGGCGGCGCGCTGTCGAAGCCGCTGGTGATGCCGGAGACCGCGGGCTCGCGCCATCTCGACTACCGCATCTCGCTGTACCAGCCGATGGCCCATGTCGCGCGGCACAAGCACCTCGTGCAGGAGCAGATCTATCACGTGCTCGACGGCGAGGGTTTGATGGAGATCGCGGGCGAGTCACGCGTGGTGCGCAAGCACGACGTGATCTTCCTGCCGCCCGGCGTCGAGCACGCGATCTCGAATTCTGGGTTGGTTGATCTGGTGTTCCTGGTGATTACGTCGCCGGTGAGCGATGAGGTGAAGCCGTAGCGTTTGGCAGCATGGGCGCTCTCTCATTCCCCTCTCCCCGTTCTTCACGGGGAGAGGGTTAGGGTGAGGGGCTGCTTCCTCAAAAAATTAGCAGACGGACTCGCGGAGACTCCCCCTCACCCGGATCGCATCTGTGATGCGATCCGGCCTCTCCCCGCAAGCGGGGCGAGGCGAAGAAAGCGCGCCGCCCTTACGGCGTCACGGCTCCACGCGAGACGGCGCGTGGTGCGGTCAGTTCTTTCCAGGTCGAGTTCGCGATGTGGACGGCGGGGAACGCAGGGCGTTCGATGTAGCGGCCGTCGCCTTTCTCCGCGCGGAGATCGTTGTCCTTCCAGACGATCCGCCCGCGCGAGAGCGTCACGGCCGGCGCGCCGGTGCAGTTGAAGCCTTCGAACACGTTGTAATCGATCTTGCTGAACTGCGTTTTGGCGCGGATCGCTTTCGTCGCCGCGGGATCCCACACCACGACGTCGGCATCGGAGCCGACCGCGACCGCGCCCTTGCGCGGATAGATGTTGAGGATGCGGGCGATGTTGGCCGAGGTCACTGCGACGAATTCCTCTTTGGTCAACCGTCCGGTGCCGACGCCTGATGTCCACAGCAAGGGCATACGGTCTTCCAGTCCGCCGGTGCCGTTCGGGATCTTGCGGAAATCGTCGAGGCCGAACCGCTTCTGCTCTGTCGTGAAGGCGCAATGGTCGGTCGCGACCACCTGCAGCGAGCCCGACTGCAGGCCGGCCCACAGGCTGTCCTGGTGCACCTTGTCGCGGAACGGCGGCGACATCACGCGCTGCGCGCTGTGGTTCCAGTCCTTGCTCTCATATTCGCGCGCATCCAGCAGCAGATGCTGGATCAGCGGCTCGCCATAGACGCGCTTGCCGGCCGCGCGGGCGCGGGCGATCGCCTCATGGGATTCGCGGCAGCTGGTGTGCACGACATAGAGCGGCGTGCCGGTCATGTCGGCGATCATGATGGCGCGGTTGGTGGCCTCGCCCTCGACCTCGGGCGGCCGCGAATAGGAATGGCCCTCCGGGCCGGTGACGCCGCGCGCCAGCATCGCCTCCTGCATCCGCGCGACGATGTCGCCGTTCTCGGCATGCACCAGCGGCATCGCGCCGAGGCCCGCGCAACGGGCGAACGAGTTGTAGAGCTCGTCATCGTTCACCATCAGCGCGCCCTTGTAGGCCATGAAATGCTTGAAGGTGTTGATGCCGTAGGTCTTGACCACGATCTCCATCTCGTCGTGGATCTGCTTCGACCAGGAGGTGATGGCCATGTGGAAGCCATAGTCGGCCGCCGCGCCCTCGGATTTGCGCCGCCAGTCCTGATAGGCCGACAGCAGCGACTGGCCGGGATCGGGCAGGCAGTGATCGACCACCATCGTGGTGCCGCCGGTCAGCGCCGCCTTGGTGCCGGATTCGAAATCGTCCGCCGTGACGGTTCCCATGAACGGCATTTCGAGATGGGTGTGCGGATCGATGCCGCCAGGCATCACGAAGCAGCCGCCGGCATCGATGATCTCGGCTCCAGTCGGCGGATCGATCGCGCCGACGGCAACGATGGCTTCTCCGTCGATCAGGACGTCGGCGCGGCGCGAATGATCGTGATTGACGACGGTGCCGCCACGGATGAGCAGGGGCATGATGTCTCCGGGGAAGTTGGCGAAGGCGGGAAGGAGCGGGGATCGCCTGCAGCGTAAGCCGTGGGTTCGGCCCGCGATAGGCGAAAATTTAGTCAGGCGCTGAACCGTTCGTGAGCGCCCGCCGGGGGCGCAGATGCGCCGCTGAAGCAGACCGGCTCCGCGTCTGGCGGCTTGCAGGATTGCGCCGTCGGCGTCACAGTCGGAGCCGCGGCTGCGTCGCCGCCAACAATGAAGACCAAGGAAACGCACCCGAGGGAGACGTGATGCCGGCCACGCGCATCGATTGCGATATCCACCCCTCGGTCGGGGGAACGCGCACCACGCTGCTGCCCTATCTCGACGATCACTGGAAGGAGCAGGTGGTCAGCCGCGCCATCGACGGGCTCGATCTCAATTCCTATCCGCCATCGATGCCGCTGTCTGGCCGCGCCGACTGGCGGCCGGCCGACGGCAGCAAGCCGGCTGGCGATCTCGCCATGGTGCAGCGCGGCGCGTTCGATCAGCTCGGCGCCAGCCATGCGATCTGCAACGTCGTCTATGGCGCGCAGGCGGTGTTCGATCCCTGCATGGCCGCTGGCTTCTGCAAGGCGATCAACGACTGGATCGCGGCCGAATGGCTGTCCAAGGACAAGCGGCTGCGCGCCTCGATCGTGGTGCCGATCCAGGCGCCGGATCTTGCGATCGAGGAGATCGAGCGCCGCGCCAGCGACAACCGCTTCGTGTCCGTGCTGGTGCTGGCGCAGGGCGAGACGCTGCTCGGGCGTCGCCATCACTGGCCGATCTATCAGGTCGCGGAGAAATACAGACTGCCGATTGCGATCCACGCCGGCAGCGCCTATCGGACAGCGCCGAGCTCGATCGGCTGGCCGTCCTATCGCTACGAATATTACCTGATGGAAGCCCAGGCGTTCCAGGCGCAGACCCTGAGCCTGATCTATGAGGGCGTGTTCGGCAAATTCCCCGATCTCAAGATTGTGCTGATGGAATCAGGCGTCAGCTGGCTGCCGGCCTTCATGTGGCGCGCCAACAAGACCTGGCGCGGCGTCCGCGTCGAGGTGCCCTGGGTCGAGCGCGAGCCGGCATCGATCATCCGCGACCATTTTCGCGTGACGATGCAGCCGTTCGATGCGCCAGCCGATCCGACTGCCGTCGAGGACATCATCGACCAGATCGGTTCGGACAAGATGTTCCTGTTTGCGTCGGACTATCCGCACTGGCAGTTCGATGGCGACGATCCGATCCCGCGGCATCTGCCTGACAGCATCGTCTCGCGGATGTGCGCGGACAATCCATTGGAGACCTTTCCGCGTTTGAAGCTGGATTTGTGAGCATGAGATTTGAGTGCAATCACATCGCATCGGTGGTGCCACACCTCTCCCCACCGGGGAGAGGTCGGCGCGCAGCGCCGGGTGAGGGGGCGCAGGTCTCACGAGGGACCCTAACCCCTCACCCGGATTGCATCTGGCGATGCAATCCGACCTCTCCCTTTGGGAGAGGTGAAGGAAGATCGCATCGACTCGACAAAGGAGGATCGCATGAGTGATGTCATCGACCGCCCGATGCGGGATGAAGATCGCACCGCGCAAACGCGGCTCAAGATCATCGACTGCGACATTCACCCGAGCCTCCGTTCGCACAATGACCTGAACGAGTTCCTGCCGAAGCGCTGGCAGCAGCATCTCAAGGAGTACGGCAGCCATCTGCGCACGCCCTATATCGGCACCACGCCTTATCCGCGCTCCTCGCCGCTGATCGCGCGGCGCGATGCCTGGCCGCCGACCGGCGGCGTGCCGGGCTCCGATCTCGACTTCATGCGCAAGCAGCATCTCGATCCCTTCGACGTCGAGTACGGCATCCTGCAGGTGCTCGATCTCTTCATCTTCTCGCAGCAGAATCTCGAATTCGGTGCCGCGATCCAGCGCGCGATCAATGACTGGCAGCTGGCGTTCTGGGCGCATCGCGATGTCAGACTGAAGGCCTCGATCTTGGTCGGGCAGGACGATACCGCGCTTGGCATTGCCGAGATCGACCGCTGCGCCAAGACGGGCGAGTACATCCAGATCAACGTCTCGCCGCGCGCCAACGAGCCGCTCGGCCGCAGACGCTACTGGCCGATCTATGCCCGCGCGCAGGAGCTCGATCTGCCGCTCGGCATCCATGTCGGCGGCTATGGCGGCCACGCGCCGACCGGCGGCGGCTGGCCGTCCTATTATTGCGAGGAGCATCAGTCGAACGCGCACACGGTGGCCTCGCAGCTGACGAGCCTGGTGCTCGAAGGCATCCCCGAGCGCTTCCCGAGATTGAAGATCGTGTTCATCGAGGGCGGCTTCGGCTGGATTCCGTCGGCGATGTGGCGGATGGACCAGCACTTCGAGCGCTTCCGCAGCGAGGTGCCGCATCTCAAGCGCAAGCCGTCCGAATATGTGAAGGATCACTTCTGGTTCACGACCCAGCCGATCGACGAGCCGGATGAGGCGAAGCATCTGCGCTCATTGATCGAATGGGTCGGCATCGACCGCCTGCTGTTCTCGTCGGACTATCCGCACTGGGACTATGACGACGCGCGCTATGCCTTCAAGACGCCGCTGACCGAGGCCGAGCGCCGGAAAATCTTCAACAGCAACGCGCGCGCCGTATATAAATTTTGAGAGCGCAATGACTCGTCACATCGTCGCGCGCACCAGCGATATTCCTGCCGGCGGCAACAAGGTGTTCGGCATCGAGGGGCGCGACATCGTCGTGTTCCATGTCAACGGCGAATTCTTTGCGCTGCTCAATCGCTGCCCGCATGAAGGTGCGCCGCTGGAGAAGGCCGCCTGCGTCGCGCGCCTGACCTCGCCCGAGCCCGGCATCTATCACCGCGAGCGCATCGGCGAGATGCTGCGCTGTCCCTGGCACGGCTGGGAGTTCGACATCCGCAACGGCCAGTCCTGGTTCGACCCGAAGCGCTTCAGGATCCGCTCCTATCCGGTCGCGGTCGAGAGCGGCGAGGATCTGCAGAAGGGGCCGTATGTGGCCGAGACGTTTCCGGTGCACGTCGAGGACAATTATGTCATCGTCGAGGTGTAGATGCGGTCTGGGGGCTGTTGCAAATATTGCAACAATGAAGTTCCGGCTGCGATTATTATCTTTGCGGCTGCAATGAGCAAATCTGGCGTCGCGGATCGGGAATGGCCCATCCACGATGTCAGGAACGCACTCCATGAAGCTCTATCATTTCGCTCTGTCAGGCCACGCCCATCGCGCGCGGCTGTTCATTTCGCTGCTGGGCATTCCCTGCGAGCTGGTCGATGTCGACCTGCGATCGGGCGCGCACAAGAAGCCAGAGTTCCTGGCGCTCAATCCGTTCGGTCAGGTCCCGGTGCTGGATGACGACGGCACCGTCGTCTCCGACTCCAACGCGATCATGGTCTATCTCGCGACCAAGTTCGGCCGTACCGACTGGCTGCCGGTGGACGCGAAGGGCGCGGCTAGCGTGCAGCGCTGGCTGTCGGTCGCCGCGGGCGATCTCGCCTTTGGCCCCGCCGCCGCGCGGCTGATCACCGTGTTCGGCGCCAAGCACAATCCGGAGGACGTGATTGCGCGGGCGCATCTGCTGCTGAAGCGGCTCGAAGCGCACCTTGCGGATCGCGACTGGGTCGCGGGCACGAAACCGACCATCGCCGATGTCGCGCTGTACTCCTATCTGTCGAGCGCGCCGGAAGGCAATGTCGACCTCTCGGCCTATCCTCGCGTCAATGCGTATCTGCACCGGATCGAGGCGCTGCCAGGCTTCGTGCCGTTCGCCAAGACCGCCGCCGGTCTGGCGGCTGCATGAGGGACTACGGGCGCGCTCTTGTGCGCGCCCGTCCAACCCGCAACGGGGAGGACGATATGAGCGACATGCAATTGAAGACCAGGCTCGCGACCTGGCACGCCGGCGAAAAGGCGATCCAGCAAAGGGCAGGCGTGAGCGAGCGGATGGACGCCACCGGCCAGCGCGTGGTGCGCGACTTCATGCCTGACCAGCACCGCGAGTTCTTTGCCAAGATTCCCTTCATCGTGCTGGGCAGCGTCGACCGCAAGAGCGACGCGTGGGCGACGTTGCTGGCAGGCCCGCCCGGCTTCATCTCCTCGCCGACACCGACGACTCTCGAGATCGGCGCGCGGCCCGATCCGACGGATCCCGCAAGCGAGGGTGCGCAGGAAGGCGGTGCGATCGCGCTGCTCGGAATCGAGCTGCACACAAGACGCCGCAACCGCGCCAACGGCATCCTTCGCGCCACATCAGGCAAAGGACTCGGCTTCGACCTCGAGCAGAGTTTTGGCAACTGCCCGAAATACATCCAGCTGCGTGATTTCAGCTTCGTTCGCGCGCCCGACGCGCCGTTCACGGGAGATGTCGAGGAGAGCGCGTCGCTCGATTCCGTCGCGCGCGACATGATCAGGGCGGCCGACACCTTCTTCGTCGCCTCCTATGCCGATCGTGAGGATCGCCGCCAGGTCGACGTCTCCCATCGCGGCGGCAAGGCGGGCTTCGTCCGCGTCGCGGACGACGGCACGCTGACGATTCCCGATTTCGCCGGCAATCTGTTCTTCAACACGCTCGGCAACATCCTGCTGAACGGCAAGGCCGGCCTCGTGTTCGTCGATTTCGAGACCGGCGACATGTTGCAGCTGACCGGCGATGCCGAGGTGATCCTGGACTCGCCGGAGATTGCGGCGTTCCAGGGCGCCGAGCGTCTGTGGCGGTTCCGCGCCCGTCGAATCGTGCGCAGGCGAGGCGGGCTGCCGTTGCGCTGGACGTTTCGCACTGACGGCTGGTCGCCGAGTGTGCTGTCGACCGGCGATTGGGCGCAGGCTGCCGGTCGCATCGGTGCCGGTGACATCATCGAGGCGCGCGCACGGGAAGGGTCGTGAAGCGAGCGTGGCCGGGTGGCCCGACGATCACGACCGCAAGTTCGGGTTGTGTCCGCATAGGCGCAATGCGACATTGTCTCCCGCAAAGGGGGATACCGATTGTGAACGCGATGGGGCTCACGGCGATCGATCTCGGGCTGCGTGGCGCGACGAGCGGCGTGTTCCTGATGATCATCCTCGTGACGTTGCTGCGTCATGTGCTCAATCAATATGCCGTGCTGGGCATGGCGATGTCCGCCGGCGGCATCTTCTACGCGATTACGACCGCGCCGTTCTTTCCCAAATCGGCCTTGTGGTGGACGGTGCCGACCATGTTCGCGCTCCCCGCCATATTCTGGCTGTGGGCGCGCGCGGCGTTTGACGACGATTTCGAGCTGAGATGGTGGCATGGCGCCTTTTGGCTCTCGATCGTCGCCGCCGGATTTGCCGTGACACTCAGCTGGATCGTCTGGCCGGTCTGGGCCAGGCGCGGCGCGGAAGTCCTGTCGTTCGTGGATGTGGTGCTGGCGCTCGCGGTCGCGGTCCAGGCGGTCAGGACCTGGCGTGTCGATCTGGTCGCCCGACGGCGCCGGCTGCGGCTGGCGATGCTCGTGATCAATGTCGGGCTGATCGTGGTGCTTGCCGGCGCCGGTTCCGCCGCGCTTCCCGTCGCTGCGCCCGGCACGCCCGACAGTCTTCCGAGCGCGCTGTGCCTGTTCGTGGTGTCCATGCTCGCCGGCCTCGGTGTTTTCGGCGCACCCGTCGCCGTCAACGATGCCACGGCGGCGATCGCGTCGGGCGATATCGGCGTGCAAGCCCGGGCGAGCGAACGTGCCGCCGCGGCAGCGGTCGCGGTCGATCCCCTTCTGCTGCGGCGCCTCGACCATCTGATGACCGTGGAGCGAATCTACCGGCAGGAAGGTCTTGCGATCGGGATGCTCGCAGCCCAGCTCGACGTTCACGAATATCGGCTGCGCCGGGCGATCAACGAGGGATTGGGCTATCGCAACTTCAATGCTTTCCTCAACCGCTATCGTATCGCCGATGCCAAGGCGGCCTTGTCAGACATGACGCAGCGGGAGGTTCCGGTGCTGACCATTGCCATGGACGCGGGCTTCCAGTCGATCGGGCCGTTCAATCGCGCTTTCAAGGCCGAGACCGGCATGACGCCGAGCGAATTCCGCCGCGAGGCCGTGATCCGGCTGCAAACGGCTCCGGATACAGACGGCGATTTCGAAATCGGCCAACCGCATCGAGAAATCGGTTAGCCGATTTTCGGATCGGGCAAGATGACTCCGATGTGATCGGGCAGGCTCTTTCCCAGAGCCATCATCCAGCGAGCCCGCCATGTCCGGTTTGACTGCCGTCCCGTCTGTGCCTGAACGACTTCACGCCCTCGATGCGGTCAGGGGTCTGGCCCTGCTGCTCGGCATCGTCCTGCACGCGACGTTGTCGTTTGTCCCGGCCCCGACCCGGATCTGGTTCATCCAGGACATCCACCAAAGCCTGATCCCGGCCATGCTGTTCTTCGCCATCCACGTCTTCCGGATGACGACCTTCTTCCTGATCGCGGGTTTCTTCGCCCGCATGAGCTTTCACCGTCGCGGCAGCTGGGGCTTCATCAGGGACCGGCTGCAGCGGATCGGACTGCCGCTCGTGATCTTCTGGCCGATCGTGTTCACGCCGATGGTGCTGGTGGTGATATGGGCCGCAAGCTTTCCTCATGGCGGTCCGATCCCCGGCGCCCGCGGTTGGCCGCCGGTGCTGCCGAATTTCCCGCTGACCCATTTCTGGTTTCTTTACGTCTTGCTCGAGCTTTATGCCGCCATGCTGGTGCTGCGCAGCGCCATCGTCCGGCTCGATGCGTCCGGCGCGTTGCGCGCGGCCCTCGATCGGCTGTTCGCGGGGATCATGC
Source organism: Bradyrhizobium jicamae (assembly GCF_018130695.1). Taxonomy (GTDB): domain Bacteria; phylum Pseudomonadota; class Alphaproteobacteria; order Rhizobiales; family Xanthobacteraceae; genus Bradyrhizobium; species Bradyrhizobium jicamae_B. The sequence goes on from NZ_JAFCJX010000015.1 coordinate 199,448, forward strand.
GCAATCCGCTGGCGCCCGCCATCCTGGCGATCCCGATCGGCATCGTGTTCGGCCTCGACCCGAGATGGCTCAACGCGGAGGGCGTGAGGACGCCGGACCAATCGCTCGTCACCAATCTGCAGGCGTGGATCGGCTTCGGCACCGCGTTCGGCTTCGGCTGGCTGCTGTATCGGCAGGTCGACCTGCTGCGGATCCTGGAGCGGCGCTGGCTGTCGAATCTCCTGCTCTCGCTCGGTCTGATCCTGATCGGTTTCGTGCTCGCCGGCGTGATTTCGGCCGCGCCGGGCGCGCCGACACTGCCGGTCCGGCGCGACACACTCAGGCTGGTGTCCGCCATCCTCTATGCGCCGGCGATCTGGACCTCGACCTTCGCGTTCATCGGCCTCGCGCTCCGCTTCATGTCCGGCTTCAGCCCGATGCGGCGCTACCTCGCCGATGCGTCTTACTGGCTTTATCTGATCCACATGCCGATCGTGATGGCGTTGCAGGTCGCGGTGTCACAGCTCGACTGGCCCTGGCCGGTCAAGTTCGCAACTATCCTCGCCGTTGCGTTTCCCGTGATGCTGGCGAGCTATCATCTGCTGGTGCGCTTCACCTTTGTCGGCGTGGTGCTGAACGGCCGCCGCGCGCCACGCGAGGCGGCGCCTGCCGCCGCGCTCACCGGCGCCGCTGCGCCTTGATGCGGTGAAAGACGGCAGGCGTCATTCTGCCTTGGCCGCCTCGAACTTCGCCCGCGCGGTTTCCATGGCACGACGATTGCGTTTCGCCCAGGCCGCGATGCTCTGCAATGGCTCGATCAGCGAGTGCCCGAGCCGGGTCAATTCGTATTCCACCTTCGGCGGGATCGTCGCATAGGCGGTCCGCTTCACGAGCCCTTCCGCCTCGAGGCCGCGCAGCGTGAGCGTCAGCATGCGATGCGACGCGCCGGTGAGGCGCAGGACCGCATTAAAACGCATCGGACCGTCGGCCAATGCGCCAACGGCCATCACCGTCCATTTGTCGCCGATCCGGTCCAGCACCTTGAGTACGGCGCGGCAGTCTTCGGGATCATCCCATCCGGGCCTTGCCATCCCAGGCCGGAGCTTGATGCGCTTCATCGTCGTTTCCCACCCGTCTACGCACGATCAAAAATGTGCGCGGCGCATCAAATTGTGCGTTCTTGCGGGTCTAGTCGATATCGAACATATCGTCACGAACAAATTGTTCGTTACGAAGAGAGGGATATCGAAAATGCAGATCGGCGTCAGCGGAGCGAGCGGTCATCTTGGCAAGGCGGTGGTGGCCGAATTGCTGGAGCGCGGCAGCGGGCACGGGATTGTCGGCATATCCCGCAACCCCGCGACAGTTCATGCCGCCGTCGAGGCGCGGCATGGCGATTACGACCGGCCCGAGACACTGATTGCGGCCTATCGCGGCCTGGACCGGTTGCTGATCATTCCGAGCTCGGAGGTCGAGGCGGGCCGCCGCGATCGCCATTTCCTGAGCGCGATCGACGCTGCGGCCGAGGCCAGCGTGGGACACATCGTGATGATGTCGACTGCTGCCTCGCGCGAGGTCGACGCGCATGAGATGTTCGCAGCCTACTTTAGCGGCGAGCAGCATCTGATGCGAACCGCCCGGCGGTGGAGCATCCTGCGGATGAATTACTATGCTGAATCATTTGCGCAGGTCGCCGCGATGTCGATCGGCTCGGGTGTCGTGCCGGGGCTCGGCGAGAGCGACGTCGCCTTCGTGTCGCGCGCCGACGTGGCGGCCGCGGCGGCCGGCATCCTGCTTGGCGACGGTCACGCCGGCGCGATCTACAACGCAACCGGTCCGGCCGCGATCGGCGGCAGGGAACGCGCCGAGCTGCTGGCGGAGATCATCGGCAAGCCGGTGCATTTTGCCGTCATGGCTGAAGCGCAGCTTCGCGGCGGCATGCTCCAGGCGAACGTCCCGCCACAATATGTGGCCGCGATGATCGATATCGAGCGGCGTTTCGTGGCAGGGGATTTCAACATCGTGACTGGCGACGTTGAACGCCTGGGCGGCCGCGCGCCGCGATCGCTTCGCACGGTGTTGGCGAAGCAGTTCGGGTAGCCAACGCTGCTGTCGATCACGCGCGTGTCAGCGCCGGGATCTCGCCCGCCATCTTGTTGCCCTCGCCGCATTCCTATCATCAGCGGCGCGCCGACCTGTTCGGCGCGGCGGTTCAATGTTCGATGGAAGGAATGTCGATGAATGAAAGTGCCGACGGTCCGGCGAAGGCCCCGCAAGCCGGTTTTGCCGGCGTCACGCGGAAAATTCTCGAACGTCTCGCTTTGCCCGGCGACGAGAGGGAGCTTGTCGTGTCCGAGGTCACCTATCCGCCGGGTGGCGTGGCGCCGTTGCATCGGCATCCCGTGGACGGCGTGGTCTTCATCGTCGAGGGTGTTGCCGAGTCCGCCTATGGCGACGAGGCGCCGCGGCGCTATCGCGCGGGCGAGACGCTAAGGGATCGCGCCGATCTTCCGCACACGCTGTTTCGCAACTGTGATCCGGAGCGCCCGCTGCGCTTCCTCGCCATCTACGCGCTCAAGCCCGGGCGCGCTTACACGACGGAAGCGTAAGCTCTTTGTTTGAGCATGATCTCTTCGGAAAGCCGCTTCACACTTTTCCGGATCATGCTCTACTCCTTCCTCGCCGTCATTCCGTCGATCATCGCGCGCGTCAGCGCGGCGATCTCGCTGCGCAGCGCCGGCAGCGGCACGGCGATCAGCTTCTGCTCCAGCCCGAGCGCGACCATGCCGTGCACGGCTGAGAAAAGGCTTCGAGCGGTGATGCCGAGTTGCGCGGGCGCGCGCTGCGGGAAGAGGGCGGCGAGCGGCTTGTAGATGTGGCGGAACAGATCCATCTGCTCGCTCACCGCCCAGTCCGGCACCGGCTTGCCGGTCTGCATGCGATGCTCGAACAGCGCGCGCCACAGTTCGAGATTCTCGGCGGCGAAGTCGCAATAGGCGACCGCGATCCGCACCAGCATCTCACGCGGGCTCGAGGAGCCGCCGATCTCGGCGAGCGACAGCGAGGCATCCAATCGCGCCAGCGTGCGGGAGCCGACCCGCAGGATCAGCTCGTCGACATCCTCGACCAGATTGTAGACGCCGCCATTGGCAACCCCGATTTCCTGCGCCAGCTCGCGGGTTTTGAGCCCCGCGAGACCTTTTGCCGCAATCGCGCGTTCGGCCGCCTCGATCAGCGCCTCTCGCAGTTTCGCACGTCTTTCCAATGCTTTGGACATGATTTACCTGCCGTTAACCCCAGTCATGAGCGTCGCTCAAATAATTCTTGAGCAATGCTCAGGATGTGCTATACCAGTTTCATGAGCGATGCTCATAACAGGGAGCTAAAAATGTTCAAGACCGTTTTGACCCTTTTCCGCGGCAGCGTCGCCGCCGCCGGTGAGGAACTGGAAGACCGCACCGCCCTTCTGATCCTCGACCAGCAGATGCGCGATGCGGCCGCGGCCGTGGATCGTTCCAAGCGGACGCTGGCCCTTGCGATCGCCAGTGACCAGCAGGAAGGCCGCCGGCTGGAGACCACCAACACCCGCATCGCCGATCTCGAGGTGCGCGCGACTGCGGCGCTGGATGGCGGCCGCGAGGACCTCGCCCGCGAAGCGGCGCAGGCGATCGCCAATCTCGAGGCCGAGCGCGATGCTGCGATGACCGCGCGCACGCTGTTCGCCTCCGAGATCACCCGGCTGAAGCGCCACGTCGCCCAAGCCGAGGCGCGCATCAACGAGCTCGATCGCGGCCGTCGCATTGCCCGCGCCTCGGAAGCGGTGCGCTCGCTCCGCCGCAGCGGCATCGAGGCGGCGCGTCCCTACGAATCGACGCTGCCGGACGCGGAGAACACGCTGAAGCGGTTGCGCGACCGGCAGATGGAAGCCCAGGCCGCCGACGAGGCGCTGATCGAGATCGACGCCGCCTCCGGCCCGCTCGCGACCGCCGAGAAGCTCGCCGAGCAGGGCTTTGGCCCGCGCATGAAATCGACCGCCGACGACGTGCTGTCGCGGCTGAAAGCCCGGCAGAAGCCGGCCGCCTGAAGACCTCGTGCCTGAACTTCGAACCCCGGACATCATCAACCCCGAGATCATTGGAGACCGACCATGAACCAGACCATTCAACCCCACAGCGGCGCCTGGGTCACCTTCACCTACGCTTCGTTCGCAGCTTCCGCCTTCCTCGTCGCCATCGGCGTGTTCTTCCTGCCGATCGATCTCTGGATGAAGGGCTACCTCACCATGGGCATCGTGATGCTGCTGCAGACCTGCGTCACCCTGACCAAGACCGTTCGCGACAACCACGAGAGCGGCCGCCTCGTGAACCGCATCGAGGATGCCAAGGCCGAGCGTCTGCTGATGGAGGTCTCCAAGGCAGCGTAAGCCGGAAAGGAGGCGCGAGAAGCGGCGGGTGCAAGTCACCCGCCGCTTCCGCTGTCGCAGCTTGCGACGTTCTCAACCCTCATGGTGAGGAGGCGCGCAAGCGCCGTCTCGAACCATGCGGCCCCACTGTGGCCTCGTCCTTCGAGACGCTTGCGTCGCAAGCTCCTCAGGATGAGGGGATAGAGCATGGGATGGCGTGATAGGATGAAGTCATCTCATTCCCTGAAGATATCGTTTACCCTGCGACATCAGACGGCAGGCGGTGCTCATCGCTCCTTAATGGGACACGTGCACCAATCGCCGTCGATCACGGGCAGGCAACATGGCGACTTCTGACAATGACGAGCCGGCGCCGCGCGCAACGGGGTTTGCGCGCGTGGGCGCGGCGTTGTCCGCGTTGCACGGCTATGTGGGCTTCTGGCTGAAGGCGCTGTCGCAGCCGACCATCGACCTGACCCTGCGGACCCATGCCGGCCTGCGCACCCGTATCGTCGAGCAGCCGGGCCGTGCGCTGCCGAAGACCGAGCTCGACGACCTGGTGTCGCAACTGCGCATCGTCGCCGCCAAGACGCTGCCGCAGGACCAACTGACCTACGGCATCTTTTCCGGCGAGCCGGAGCGGCTGTCGCGCGCGATCATCACCCTGATCTGCGAGGAGGAGACGGGACGGCCGATCGCCTTCAACGCGCTGTCGGTGATGGACGTCGGCCTCGATGGCGAGCCGGTCGAGGTCACGCATCTCGGCCTCGTGATGGTCGATCCCGATGAGCGCGGGCAGGGCCTGTCCTGGGTGCTCTATGGCCTGACCGCGCTGGTGCTGTTCGCCCGCGATGGCTTGCGGCCGAAATGGATTTCCAACGTCACGCAGGTGCCGTCGGTGGTCGGCATGGTCAGCGACACCTTCTCCGACGTCTACCCATCGCCGCTGCCCGGCGCGCGGCAGAGCTTTGCCCATCTGCAGCTCGCGCGCGGCATCATGGCCGGCCACCGCGCGGTGTTCGGCGTCGGCGACGAGGCGAGCTTCGACGAATCCCGCTTCGTCATCACCAATGCCTATACCGGCGGCTCGGACGCGCTGAAGAAGACATTTGACATCGCGCCGAAACATCGCAATGCGATCTACAATGATTTCTTGCAGCGCGAGCTCGACTACGACAGGGGCGACGACGTGCTGCAGCTCGGCCGCATCGACCTCGCCGGCGCGCGGCGTTATCTGTTGAGCGAGGTGCCGCACGGTTCGCTGCCGGCGCTGCTCGCGACCTCGGCGCTGCTGGCGCTGCAGCGGCTCGTCTTGCCGGTGGTTTACTGGCTCGATGACACGCGCCCGTTCGGCACGCTGCGGCCGCGCCGCCAAACGAGCGGCCCATGACCGCTGATGTGATCGCCGATTCCATCGTCAATCTCTGCGGCGCGATCGGCATGAGCGTCGCGATGATGACGTTCTATCGCAGGGATCCGCGCAGCCCGCTGACGCGGCGGCTGTTGCTGGCGCTCGGCGTCATCGCATGGCTGTTTTTCGATCGCGGCCTGGCCTGGTGGACTGCAAGCGCGTTTCTCGACCGCATCTCGGTGATCCCGGCCTCGCTGATCCCGCTCGGCGCGCTCATCGTCACCGAGGGCATCCTGCGCCGGCACGCGCCGCGCGCGGTGAAGATCGCAGCACTCGGCGGCGCCATTCTGCTGGGGCTCGGTGGCCTGTTTGGGCTGGAACGGTTCGTTACGCTCTATGCGATCACGCTGGCGCTCTTCCAATTGGCCGGCTTCATCACCTGCGCCCTGCTGCTGGCAACCCGCGACCGTGCCGCGCTGATGGCCTCGGAAAACCGCAGCATCGGCCGGCTCGCGGTCGGTGCGCTGGTCGTGATCCCCTTCATCCTCACCGATTTCCGCACGCTGTTTCCGGACATCCCGGTCCGGCTCGGGGCGCTCGGCGCGCTCTTGACCGTCACCGTGATGCTGATCGCCGGCGGCGGCGCCGAGACGCGACGGCATGGCCTTTCGATGATGGCACTGCGGCTGGTCTCCTCCGGCCTGCTCGGCTTCGCCGCGGCCTTCATGGCCGGCGACGTCGATGCCGCGCAGATCGTCCGTTTCGTCTCGGTCGCGGTCGCCGGCGTCTTGACCATCGGCCTGATGACGGACGCGCTGCGGGCGCTGTTCGAGTCGCAGGAGCCGGGCGTGCTGAACTCGGTGGCGGCCTCGCCGGCGCAGACGCGCGATCAGCTGATTGCGGAACTGGCGCGCCATCCGATCTTCGAGAGCGCCACGCGCCTGCGCGAAAGCGCGCTTGCGCTGTACGACCCGCCGCTGCTGCGCGATTTCCTGTCGAGCCGCCGCGTGCTGCGCCGCTCCGAGGCGCCCTGGGGACTTGTTGCCATCGACCCGGCGGTCGAGCGCATGGTCTCGCTGATGACGGCGAACAGCGCCACGCATGTCATCGTGCTGGCGCATGATCCGCTCGACCTGATCGTGCTGGCCGTGCCGGTCACGGCGGCGGATCCCGCCACCGAAACCGCGCTGGCGCTGGTGCGGCGGCTGCTGGCGCTGACCCCGGAGGCGAGGTAGCCGGTGCAGATTTGGTGGCTGCGGCCCCATATCCGCTGTTGAAGCGTCACCCGGTCGTGCTATGACGCCGGCCTCAGCAATCACCGGTGTGGACGATGTCGAAGCAGTCGATGCGCGAGGAGGCCGAGCGCCTGATCCGCGAGACCATGGAAAAGCGGAACCTCGTCATCAAGCAGGGCGCGACCCGGATCGAGGCCGTCTGCGGCAAATGCGGCGCGCCGAACCGCGTCCAGGCCGAAAAGGGCCAGTCCCGCGTGAAATTCGCCTGCAAGAACTGCGGCCACAAACAGGAGACGCTGTAAGCGTTCGCCCCTCGCTTTCCGCCGTCCTCGAGACCCTCGATATATTCTAGCCGCGTTCCGATTGCGGCGGGCCGCACGCCCCCTATAACGGCTGGATGGTGACGTTCCATCGATATATTCAGGTGAATATATCGATGCGATGACCGGAGTGCCGTCATGAATATCGAGACCCAGGAGCTCACCAGCTGCGAAGTCGCGGCCGATGGCTGCGCCATCTCGCTGGGCTTTAAGGATTCCAGGGGCGAGCCTGCGACCATCCGCCTGTCGGTCGGCCAGGTCGGCGCGCTGGTGATGACCTTGCCCGGGCTGATCAGCAAGGCGCTGCAGACCCGCTTCGGCGACCGGAGCCTGCGTTACGCCTATCCACTGGATTCCTGGACCATCGAGCAGTCGACCGACCCGACCCAGGGCATGATGACGCTGACGACCTCGGACGGCTTCAGCGTCTGCTTCTCGATCCCCCGTGCGCAGCAGAGCGAGCTTGGGGAAGCGTTGGCCGCGCAGCCGGTCGCACCAGTGACGCTGCGGGCGAATTAGCTTTCGCGTCTTCGTAGATTCCATGGGCGGTGAGCGTGGCCTCTCCGATAGGTTTGGGTTTCCACACTCGAACCCACGGAGAGTCAGATG
>NZ_JAFCJX010000016.1 GCF_018130695.1 Bradyrhizobium jicamae
CGGATCGACTGGTTGGCGATCTTGTCGCCTTCCTGGACCTCGCTCTCGACAGCCACCGCCTTCTTGGCCGGCTTCTTTTCCTTGGGAGCTTCGGCCTCAACTTTCGCCGGTGCAGGCGCCGGTGCTTCGATCTCGGTCTCGCGGAAGGCACGTTCGAGCTCGTCGAGCGAGACCTCGCCGGGGCGCAGCGGACGCTCCAGCGTCTGATCCACCAGCGAACCGTGGGTCATCGCCTTCTCCGGCGCCTTGGCCTCAACGGCCGGGGCTTCCGGCGCAAGCGGCGGCGCTTCGGCGACGGGCGCAGCCGCCGCGATCGGCGAAGCCGACGCTGACATCGCGGCCATGCCGCGCTCGACCATCTCTTCCAATTGATCGATCAGGTCGCGGTCATCGCCTTCGGGCTCAGCCTCGGTCGCCTCGAGACCGGCGAGAATCTCCTTGATGCGGTCGATGCTCGACAGGATCAGCGTGACGGCTTCGGCCTTGACCGGCATGCCGTCGCGGAATTTGCCCATCAAGGTCTCGCCGGCATGGGCGAGCGCTTCGAGCCGGGGCAGACCGAGGAAGCCGCACGTGCCCTTGATGGTGTGGACCAGGCGGAAGATGTTATCGAGGATCTTTGCGTTGTTGGGGTCCTGCTCGAACTGCACCATCTGGTTGTCGACAGTGTCGAGGCTCTCGCTGCTCTCCGTCAGGAATTCCCGCAACAGATCGTCCATCGGATTCCGCCCCTCAAAGTGCTACGTAACGGCCGCCTCCAAGGGATACCGCGCACAGCTTCACGGCGACGTTAATATCGCCGTCCGTGCAAATACGGACCATGAAGGTCTTCAAGGAGTTGGGATGTTGCATTCCAACGTGTCCACGAGCGTCGACAGGACAGATATTCGCCTGCCGTCGGTAACAGGCTCCTTCAACCGGAAGCTTGCGTTTGATTCAAATTGAACCGAGCACGTTGATAAGCACGCGCCTCACCGCGCCTGTCACATGCGTTCGTCAAGCCGCATCGCGCGACACGGCGCACAAAGCAAAAGCGGCGGAGTTTCCTCCGCCGCTTCCGATCTCGTTGTTGCCTGCGGCTACGCTTAGCGGAGCAGCTGCAGCACGCTCTGCTGCGACTGGTTGGCCAGAGCCAGCGCGGACACCGCGATCGACTGGCGGGTCGACAGCGCCTGGCTGTTCGCCGCTTCCTCGTTGGTGTCGGCCAGCGTCAGGTTGGACGAGCCGGTCTGCAGCACGTTGATCAGGTTCTTGGAGAAGTCCTGACGGATCTGCACGATCGACAGGTTCGAACCGAGGGTCGAAGCCTGCGAGCGCAGCGTGCCGCTGGCTGCATTGAGTGCCTTGATCGCGGTGTTGGCCGAGGTGTTGTCGAGGAAGTCCGTTCCGGCGGTCAGCTTGGAGAGTTGGAGGCCGGCAGCGTTGAAGGTCACGCCCTGGATCTTCAGCGTCGAGGTACCCGTCTCGTTGAAGGTCAGCTTGAGCTGATCGCCATTGAGCAGGTTGATGCCGTTGTACGAGGCGTCCTGGGCCGTCGTGGTGATCTGATCCAGGATGTTGTTGTACTGGTCAACCAGGTTGGCACGGTTGGAGAGGGCCGTCGGATCCTGCACCGGCGCGGCACCGGCAAGGCCGGCGAACACGTTACCCACGGCAGCCGCGGTACCACCGATCGCGCCGATGGTGGCCGAAGCCGCATCGTTGGTGGTGGTGATGGTGAGCGCACCGGTCGAGCTCAGCGTCGCCTGCAGGTTGTTACCTGCGAGGGCGTTGTTGAGGTCGTTGAGCGACTTGACCTGGCCAACACCGTTACCGAACGTGATGTTCGTGGCAGTGCCGTTGCCGGTTGCCGCGATGGTTAGCGTCTTGCCGGTCAGGCCGGAGGGGGTACCACCAGCCGGCTGCGAAACGCCCGAGGCCGGCAAGCCCAGCGCGGCCAGCGCGGCCGTGTTGGTGCTGGTGATGTTCAGCGAACCATAGTTGGTGCCGGTGTGCAGCGTGATCGCGCCAGCTGCGATGCCCGAGCCGGTTGCGCCGCTCGCGGTATCGATCGCCGTCAGCAGGCTGCTGACATTCGCCGTGGCGAGGTCGAGATACTGGGTGTTGGCAGCAGAGCCCGCCGATCCGCCCACGCCGGAGTCGTAGAACACGATCGACTTGCCGTCGACCGCAATAGAGTCGCCTGCGGCGAACTGGCTCGACAGCACGCTGTTGCTCTGCGTGGCGACGCCCTGCAGCAGGGTGGTGCCGACGAGGGCCGTGGTCGTCGCGGTGTTGCCGCCGCGGCTGGACGAGGCAATGCCGAGGGCCGACAGGATCGCGGTGCTGTTGGCGTCGGTGCCGAAGGTGATGTCGCTTGTGGTGCCGGTCGACAGCGTGATGTGGCCGGTGCCATCGATACCAGAGGTGACGCCGGTGCCGGCGGCTGCCGCGATCGAGGTGGTGATGTCACCCACCGTCGAGGTCGTGCCCGCGCCAAGACCGATGGTCGTGACGGTGCCGGCGGTCGTGGTTGCGGTCGCCGCCGCGTTGAAGACGATCGTGTTGCCGTTGGCCAACGTCAGCGTCTTGCCCGACAGCGCCGTCAGCACGGCCGTATCGAGGTGGTTGGCAGCGGCCGCGTCGAGCGAGGTGCTCGCGGTCACGGCAGCCGGGGTGCCGGCGTTGTCCTGCAGGGCGACGGAGCCGGTGGTGCTGGTGGAGGTGTAGGCCGAGCGGGTGGCACCGGTGGCCGCGCTGCCGACGAAGGTCGCGTCTGTGTAGCCGGCGCCCGAGCCGAGCAGGTTGTCGGTGGTCGCGCCGGCGATCGCGCCGGTGGTCACGGACGACTTCTGGGAGTAGCCGACGGCAGCCTGGAGCGCCTGGTTGGCGACCGACTTGGCGCTGTCGACCAGCTTCTGCAGCGAGGTGATGCCGGTGTTGGCAGCCTGCAGCACCTGCACGCCGTTGCCGATGCCATCCAGCAGGTTGTTGATGTCGCTCGCGCGGTTGTCCAGCGAGGCGGCGGTGAAGAAGTTGGTCGGGTTGTCGAGCGCAGTGTTGACCTTCTTGCCGGTGGCAAGGCGGTTCTGCGTGGTGGCGAGCAGGTCAGCGGTCGACTGCAGCGAGAGCAGGTTCTGGCGAACCGATGACGAAAGAACGATGCCGGACATACGAGGTACCCTTCTGGATGAACACGATTGACGCGACGCCGCAGATTTCGCGCGGCGATCGGTGCCACCCTGAGCCGTCCGCGCTACTCGTTCGTTAAAGTGCTCCTCCGTACAAATACCCAGACGGCCCTCCGGCGGTAATCATACGGGACGTCCGTTCGCTCCCGCCAAGGCACGCGCCTTGGCGAAGGATCGAATTTGACGACGACTGACTTCGTGCTGGTTTTGCTGGCCTTGAGCGATATCGACGTTGCCGCACGCGTTCCCGACATGGCTGCGAGGAGACCTGGAAGACGGATTCTTCGCCGCGCCTTCGAGGTGGCAATGGTTAATGGAAATCAATAAATGCCGTCAAAAAACGCAACGTCTGCGCCCCGGCGCCGGCACGCGGCAACAAGTCTCTTGGGCAACGCTAACCCGTCTTGGCGGCGCCCGCACAATCCCGCCTGGCTTCAATCAGACACTCGTTGATCAGCGCGAGCAGCGCCGCCGGCGTGAACGGCTTGCGCAGGCAGCGCGTGGCACCGAGCTCGAGCGCCATGCGCAGGAAATCGGGCGCCGGACTGTCATGATTGGCGAAGGCGTAACCGGACATCGCGATCAGCGGCAGGGTCGGCGCGCGCTCGTGAAAGACCCGGATCGACTCGAAGCCGCGCATATGCGGCATGAAGATATCGACCAGCATCAGATCGAAGCCGCCCTGCCCAAGCGCGCGCAGCCCGCTCTCGCCGCCGTCGGCGATCGTGACGTCAAAACCCTGGCGCCCGAGATAGGTCTCGATGGCCATGCAGACCATGGGGTCATCATCCACGACCAAAATTTTCGTCATATGTGCCCCCTGAGGTGAAATGATTGGTATCCGATCATTCAAGTGATGCAAAACTCACGTCGGAACACACGCTACGTCGTCCGGTTCTCCTCGTTTCATGTTTTGCGGGACAAGCCTCCCCGGCTTCGCCGGCGGCGAAGACCACAGATCCGGCGTCTCATGAAGAGTCAGCCCGTCCCAGCCCGTTCGTTCAAATCCTTTCGTGACGCGCCGCCCCAATCCGGGCGCGCCGATGCAGTGACGGTCGCGAGCACATCGCGACCCCAAGGCCGTATCGGCTCAGCCAAGCGCCAATCGCGCGACGGGTATGCGTGTCATCGTCCACGACCAGAATGCGACGCATGCCGGTCTCCTCGCCGCGCCTCGCGCTTTCTCAGCATCGTCGATCACCTTGCAATTTTCGCGAGCGAATCAGCGCGCAATTCATTATTTGCGTCGCAAACGACTCTGGCTGTCTGCCCTCTAGAGTGTATAGGATCGATATCGCAACCCATGGATATCGCGACCCTTGTGCTATTGGATGGAGAAGCTATGGTGCGTTCCATCCCACACGCCAAGAGTAGGTGATGCGAGACCCACGTGCTCCCGCCTGACGGCAGGAGAATTCATGTCTGCGGTTCCGCATCCGCTCAATAGTTTGCTGCACGCTCTGCCCGCGGCGGAGCTCGAGCAAATCCGACCTCTCCTCGAAACGGTGGAGCTGACCAAGGACACCGTGCTGGCCGAGGCTGGGGCACCGGTGCAGCGGGTCTATCTTCCTCACAGCGGCATCGTCTCGATGGTGGTCAACCTCGCCGATGGACAGGCCGTGGAGACCGCGACCATCGGTCGCGACAGCATGGTCGGCGCTTCCGCGGCGTTGTTCGGCGGTCCGCTGCTGACGGATGCGATCGTCATCGTGCCGGGCAGCGCGGCGATGATGAAGGCCGACGATTTCCGCGCCGTTGCCAACCGCAGCAACACCTTCCGCACCCTTGTCATCCTGCACGAGCAGGCGTTGACGGCGCAGACCCAGCAATCCGTGGCGTGCAACGTCTCGCATTCGGTCGAAGCGCGACTGTCGCGCTGGTTGCTGCGCGCGCGCGACCTGTGCGGGAGTGAAGGATTGCCGCTCACCCAGGAGATGCTGGCGCAGATGATCGGCGTTCGGCGCAACGCGGTGTCGATCGTCGCCCATGCGTTTCAGCAGGCCGGCATTCTCCGCTACAGCCGCGGGTACATCGAGATCGTCGACATCGAGGGTCTGCGCCGGACCGCCTGTGAATGCTACCGCGCCGTCAAGACGCATACCGAACGCCTGCTCGGTCCGGCAGAATAGCGCGCTTCGGGACAGAAGAGCGGGCGATCCTGCATGGCCGTGGCACAAACTGCATAGCCCCATTGGCCAGTATGTCTGGCAGCCGGAACGTGGCAATATTGACCTGTCAGTATTGCTGTCGAAGTCGAATTGCGCGCGTCAGGCTGGGCACGGGACAAGCTTTGCTCGTTTAAGGCTGGAGGCTGCTTTGGATTCGGGTTCGCGCCCCCCAAATGGATTGCTCTCGTCGTTATCGGCGAACGATTTTGACCTGATCCGTCCGCATCTACGGAACATCGACCTGACCTCGGACATGGTGCTGATCGAGGTCGACGAGACGCTCAAGCGCGCCTACTTCCCGCACAAGGGCGTGATCTCGCTGGTCGTCAAGCTGGCGCGCGGCGAGCATGTGCAGGTCGCGATGGTCGGCCGCGACAGCGTCTTCGGCGCCTTCGCCGCGCTCGGCGACGCGACCGCGCTGAACAGCGCCGTGGTGCTGGTTCCCGGCGTGGCCTCGACCATCGAGCTCGAACCGTTGCGCGCCGCGGCCGACCGAAGCGCGACATTTCGCGCGGCGCTGGTGCGGCACGGCCTCGCCATCCATGCCCAGGCCCAGCAGACTGCGGGCTGCAACGCCGCGCACACCGTCGAGTCGCGCCTGGCGCGATGCCTGCTGCAAACCCGCGACCTCTCCGGCAGCGACAAGATCGTGCTGACGCAGGAGGCGATGGCGCAGATGATCGGCGCGCGGCGCAACAGCGTGTCGCTGGTCGCGCATACGCTGCAGCAGGCCAATTACATCCACTACAGCCGCGGGCATATCGAGATCACCAATCTTGACGGACTGCGCAAGACCTCGTGCGAGTGCTACGCCACCGTCAAGGCGCAATATTCCCGGCTGCTGCACGCCCAGGAATCCTGCACCGCCTGATCCGGAAGGCGCCCCGCCGAGGCGTCTGGTGCCGGCGGCAGCATTCCGGCCGTACTTCTACGGCTCGGAATTTTCACTGACGACTAACGATGACTGGCGATAGTGACGTGGACACGAGGCATCGCATGTTCACGTATGAAACGACCGACCCGAAGGAAGCCCGCCGCTTCCGCATCGCTCAGTTCAACGGCCGGAACGCCACCGCCCGATCGGCCGGCACGACCGTTACCGGCCGCGTCCGTGCGATTGTCGAAAACAAATCCGCGATTCCTGCGGCCTGGACCATCACCATCATCCCGGAAGAGCCGAAGACATCAGCGCCCGTGCTGCGCCCGGCCCCACGCGTCCGCGCCTTCGCCGAAGACTATCTCTGAGACGACCTCGTCGCTGTGACAGCGACGCCCCATCGCGCGCTCAGGCGCGGCGATCATCTTCCTTGAGATCAGCAACAATCAGGGGTGCAGCAGCGCCTTGCGGACGAGATCCGCGGTGTTGCGCGCGCCAAGCTTGCGCATGGCTTCGGCGCGATGGCTCTCGAAGGTGCGCGGGCTGATGTTCATGCGCAGCGCGCCCTGCTTGTTGGAATAGCCTTCGCTGATCAGGTTGAGCACTTCGCGCTCGCGCTTGGTCAGCGGCTTCTGGCCGGCTTCCGGCGACAGCACCATGTCGGGCGCCCGCGCCGGCTGGGTCTCGCGCGCCGGCTTCAGCTCGATCGCGGCAGGCACGGCCGGATGGAGATCGGAGATCTGCTTCAGCATCGCGCAGACCCGCTCGGTCTGTTCCAGCGCGTTCTCGACGATCTGCTGCAGGTAGATGCGGTTGCCCGGGCTCTGCGAGAACTGATGGCTGTGCTGCTTGATCTCATTCATGTAGAGCAGCAGCGCCGTCATCGGCCCATTGAACTGGCGCGCGATCGCAGCACCCGCCTCCTCGGCGGCCTGCACGCGCAGTGTCGACACCGCGATCGCCTCAGCGCGCATTTCGAGCGCACTCCGCTCCTCCGGCCACTTGGCCAGAGGCATTTCGGCTCGATGATCGTGGTGCGTCATGGTTATGGTTTACCGGAGCTGAACTGTGGCAGAGTTAATTCCAGGATCCGTAGAAATACGGAGAACGCAATTCGCGATTCAAACCTTCTGACGCCCAAACAGACGCGGATTGGCAAGGATTTGCAACAAAACTCGTATAAGAAATTCAAATTCCGGTAGTTCTACGGGTGGGGAAATTGCCTTAATCCCCGTAGTTTCACGGGCCATGCGTTTACCATGCGGTCCGTGCCGGGCCGTCCAGTCATGGATTGGTTACCTGACCTCAGGGTGATTCGAATCAGCGGGGACGGCCGGTGAACGCTCATCGGCGTCCTCCAGAGGCCGCCGCAGCCGCAAGAACTTCTCCAGGAAGCGTCCGGAAACGACGAACCTGAACCACCAATACGCCATGCGACGCGTCTTCATGTGTCATGTCCTCGACACCGAATTGGCCCAGCCTCTCCCCCTTAGCGCGTGGGGCGCTGCCGCGCTGTGAAGCGCTTCACACGGTTTACAGGCCTCGCACGCCTCGCGATGATCGCCCCCTCGATCATCCCAACAACATCCGAGAAGGAGACCGCGATGGCACGAGGACAGGGATCACGGATCGCAATGGCCGCGCTCGCTTGCGCAATCGGTCTTGCGCCCGCCGCGAACGCACAGACTTCGCCAGCCGGCAATGCGACCCCGGCACCCGCCAGCACCGCGGCGCCGACGGCGGACAATGCCGTGATGCTCACCATCTTCCTCAAGCATGATCAGTCGCGTCCGCTCGGCGAGCTCAACGCCCAGCTCGAACGTCAGGGCTTCTACAAGGCGTTTCCGCCTGAAGGCGTCGAGGTGGTGAGCTGGTATGTGATGATGGGCGTCGGCCAGGTGGTGACATTGCGGCTGCCGGCCTCGCGGCTGCGCGAGGTCAACCGCATTTTCGAAACCAGCGCCTGGGGCGCCTACCGCACCGAATTCTATCCGACCTACGACTACAAGGCGATCGGGATCGCCAATCACGACAAGGCAAAGTGATCGCGCTGACGAAAGAGTTGCACCGGCGCGATCTTGCTCGACTTTTCCCGCTCCGGTAGCATTGCAGAAACCCACCGAGTGATTTTCTTGCCATGAGTCTGCTCGCATTTGCCGCCGGCGCCCGTCGGCAGCCATACCTCGTATTGGCCCTGCTCGCCCTGCTTGCCTTCGTACCTGTCGCAGCACGCGCAGCCGACAACGTCGAGCATGTCGTGCTGTACGAAGAAGACCCCGCAAATCCTGCCGGCCTCCGCTTTCCCGGTTCGGTGGCCTGGCGCACCGAGAAAGTCACCTCCGCGGGCCAGCCCGATGACATTGCCGTGCGCGCCGATATCGACATTCCCGGCCAGTTCAAGATGAGGCTGGTCTTCAAGCGGAACCGCGATACTACGCTTCCGGCCAGCCATGTGGTCGATCTGACTTTCGTTCCCGCGCCAGGCTATCAGGGCCTCAACATCGCCAACGTTCCGGGCATGCTGATGAAATCCAACGAGGCGGCTCGCGGCACGCCGTTCGCGAGCCTTGCGGTCAAGGTCACCAACAACGTCTTCTTGATCGGCTTCTCCAATGTCGAGGTCGACCGCCAACGCAATCTGCAAATGCTCCGGGAGAAAACGTGGTTCGATATCCCGATGGTCGACGCGCGCCAGCGCCGCTCGATCATCGCAATCGACAAGGGACTTTCTGGCCAGCGCGCCATGACCACGGCGTTGACGGCATGGGGGCAGAACTGACGGCGCGAAGCCGTCAAGAGACTAGGCGTGCGCCCGCGCGCGCTGACTGAGCTTGCGGGCCAGCATCTGCAAATCCTCGCGGCGTCCGCTACACAGCAGCCGCGTGAATTCGTCGGAATCGACATTGGTGGGCGGGAAGGCGGCATCCGACTTGCGCGAGCGACGAAGCCAGGTCCAGCGGAAGAGACGCTTGAGCATCTTCATGGTTGTGAGCCCCGAGAAATCTCACAGAGAAGCCTGCGTGGAGCAGCTTGCGGATAAGTCGCGGGCTCACCGATTGGTTCCGCCTGCGGCCTCCGACTGCGGGCAATTCTGAGCCGATAAAGCTCTTCACGCAAGCAGCGCTTTACGCTTTCGCACCCGCAAAATGGATTGCGTGATCGCAGCCTGACCGAGCGTCCCATCCACGATCTGCCGCTCGGCCGCCTCGGCGATGCCGGCCATCTCCTGCTCCTGGTCGAGCAGATTGTTGCCGATGCAGACCATGTCCATGCCGGCCCTGATCGCCGCAAGGCTGGCGGCGTGGGTGCCGAGCGCCTTCTGCAGCCCTTGCATCTGCATGTCGTCGGTGATCAGCAGCGTTTCCGGCAGGCGCGCGCGCAACCGACCGATCCCCGCGGATGACAGCGTTGTCGGCAGGTCGGGATCCCATGGCGCGACGATGGCGTGACTGACCAGCACGGCATCGCCGAACATCTCCGGCGCCAGTTCGTAAAACAGCTCCTCCTGATCCTCGCGCAGCGCGTCCGAAATGTCCATGAACTCCAGATGCGAATCGACGTTGGCGCCGCCGATGCCCGGATAATGCTTCAGGCACAGCCCGACCCGAGCCGCGCGTGCCGCCGCGTCCACCAGCCGCGCATTGGCCTCGACCTCAGCGATCTCAGCGGAATAGGCCCGCTTGATCTTGCCAATGTTGGGATTATCAGGGTTGTAATCGACGTCGACGACCGGCGCGAAATTGTAGCTGACGCCGAGCTGCCGCAGCTCGCCGTAGCTCGCGGCGAGCAGCCGCCGCTTCTCCGCCTCGTCGAGCCGGTTGAAATCCCTCGCGCTCGGCAGCGGCTGGAAACCGCGCCCCTCCTTGAGGCGACGGACCAATCCGCCTTCCTGGTCGATGAACACCATCGGGCTTGACGGCAGCGCCGCGATCTCGGCGCAGAGCGCGCGGACCTGGTCGGGATTCTCGATGTTGTTGTCGTATTGCCGGGTCTGGCAGGAATAATCGAACAGGATCACACCGCCGAGCGAGAACCGCGCGGCAAATTCTCTCAGCCAGGACGGGATGGCCTTGCCGTGGAAGCCGAGGATGAAGAGTTCGCCGACCGACATGGGCCCTCGCAGAATCAACGCGCGCAGGAGGAAGCTAGCATGCGGCGGTATGACGATGCAGCCGACGGATGACGAAGACTGCGTTTGCCGCGTCCCATCGCGATGCTAAATCAGACCCCACGAGATGCGCCACCAGGCGCACGACAGGACCGGATCATGACAGCACCTTACGTTCCGCAGATGGCCCTCTACCGCCAATGGCTGAAGGACGTCAGCGGCCTTGCGTTCAGCACTTATGAGGAGATGCGGCGCTGGTCGGTGACCGACATCGACGGCTTCTGGCAGAGCATTTGGGACTATTTTGACCTGCGCTCGCCGACGCCGCACAGCGCGGTGCTGGCGCAACGCAAGATGCCGGGTGCGGTCTGGTTCCCCGGCGCCTCCGTCAACTATGCCCGCCAGGTGCTGCGCCATGTCGACGCCGCCGATGCCGCAGGCCTGCCGGCGCTGATCTCGGCCGGCGAGGACGGCGTGCTCACGGAGACGAGCTGGCCGGAGCTGAAGCGCAAGGTCGCCGCACTTGCGCTGCATCTGCGGGCGCAGGGCGTGACGTCGGGCGACCGCGTCGCCGCTTATCTGCCGAACATTCCGGAGACGATCGTCGCGTTTCTGGCGACCGCCAGCATCGGCGCGATCTGGAGCCTGTGCGCGCCCGACATGGCCGCGCCCGCCGTGATCGACCGCTTCAAGCAGATCGAGCCGAAGGTGCTGATCGCAACCGACGCCGTGACCTATGCCGGCAAGCGGCACGATCGCCGTAACGTCATCGCGGAGCTGCGGCGCGCGCTGCCGACGGTGCAGCATGTCATCCTGCACGGCGAGGCGGCAATGTCGGAGATCTCGCTCTCATCCATCTTCGCCGGCCGTGGCGCCGCGATCGACGCCTTCGAGCCGGACTGGCTGCCCTTCGACCATCCGCTCTGGATCGTCTATTCGTCCGGCACCACCGGATTGCCGAAGCCGATCGTGCACAGCCATGGCGGCATCATCGTGGTGGCGCTGCCGCTGTCGGTGCTGCACAACGACATCGGCTGCAGCTATCACGAGAATTCCTTCGGCGAGCGCTTCCACTGGTACTCTTCGACCGGCTGGATCATGTGGAATTGCCAGGTCGGCGGCCTGCTCAACGGCACCACCTGCTGCGTGTTCGACGGCAGCCCGGGCGGCTCAAAGGACAAGCCCGACTGGACCACGCTGTGGCGCTTCGTTGCCGACAGCCAATCGACCTTCTTCGGCGCGGGCGCGGCGTTCTTCGCCAACTGTGCCAAGGCGGAGATCGACCTTGCCGCTGCCGGCGACCTCTCGAAGCTGCGCACGCTCGGCTCGACCGGCTCGCCGCTCAGCGCCGACACGCAGGACTGGTTCAACACGCGTTTCGCGGCACTCTCGAAGACCAATGGCAGCGCGGCGCAGGCCGACATGTGGTGGGCCAACATCTCCGGCGGCACCGATTTCGCCGGCGCTTTCATCGGCGGCAATCGCGAGCTGCCGCAAGTTCCCGGCACCATGCAGTGCCGCTCGCTCGGCTGCGCGGTCGAGGCCTTCAACGAGCAGGGCCAGGCCGTGATCGACGAGGTCGGCGAACTCGTCTGCACCGAGCCGCTGCCCTCGATGCCGCTGCGCTTCTGGAACGATCCCGGCGATGTCAGATACCGCGCCAGCTATTTCGAGACCTATCCCGACAATTTCGACGGCAGCGGCCGCGGTCCGGTCTGGCGCCACGGCGACTGGCTCAAGGTCGATCCCTACGGCTCCTGCGTGATCTATGGCCGGAGCGATGCCACCATCAACCGCCACGGCCTGCGCATGGGCACCAGCGAACTCTATTCGGCGATCGAAGCGCTGCCGGAAGTGCTCGATACGCTCGTCGTCGACCTCGAATATCTCGGCCGCGACAGCTACATGCCGCTGTTCGTGGTGCTGCGCGACGGCGTCGCGCTCGATGCCGCGATGAAGACGAAGATCAACCAGGCCGTCGAGGCCGGCCTGTCGCGCCGCTTCCTGCCCAGCGACATCTTTGCGGTTGCCGAGATCCCGCGCACGCTCTCCGGCAAGAAGCAGGAGCTGCCGATCAAGAAGCTCTTGCTCGGACACGCCGTCGAGAAGGTGATCAACCGGGATGCGATGGCCAATCCAGGCTGCCTGGACTGGTATCTCGATTTTGCGAAAAGCCACTTGAACAAGAACGCCGGCGCGGCGTAACGAAGCTTCCGGCACCGTACCGCCCAGGACTTTCCCAATGCCCTCTCCCAGCTACATCGATCCCCTCACCGGAAAGCTCTACCCGCTCGACGTGCCGCGCTGGTGCTCCGACGAGGGCAAGCCGTTGATGATGACGGAGCTTAAGGGCATCTCGCGCGACGAGATCGATCGCGGCACGCGTTCGCTGTGGCGCTATCGCGCGGCGCTACCGGTCGAGATCAAGGCGCCGATCACGATGGGCGAGGGCTGCACGCCGCTGGTCGAGAAGGAGTGGGGCGATCTCCGTCCCCATTTCAAGCTCGAATGGTTCAATCCGACCGCGAGCTTCAAGGATCGCGGCACCACGGTGATGCTGTCAGCCATGCGCCAGCTCGGCGTCGGCGCCGTGCTGGAGGACAGTTCCGGCAATGGCGGCGCGTCGGTCTCCGCCTTTGGTGCGGCCGGCGGCATGCGGGTGAAAATCCTCGCGCCCGCGACGACGTCGCCGATGAAGGTCGCGCAGATGCATGCCTTCGGTGCCGAAGTGCAACTGGTGGAAGGCCCGCGCGAGGAATCGGAAAACGAGGCGATCCGGCAGTCGAAGCAGATCTTCTATTCCAGCCACAACTGGCAGCCGTTCTTCCTGCAGGGCACCAAATCCTTTGCTTACGAGATCTGGGAGGATTGCGGCTTCACCGCTCCCGATAATGTCATCATGCCCGTGGGCGCCGGCTCCAGCCTGCTCGGCTGCTATATCGGCTTCAAGGAATTGCTCGCTAGCGGCCAGATCAAGAAGCTGCCGCGCCTGTTCGCGTCGCAGCCACTGAACTGCTCGCCGCTCGATGCGAGCTTTGCAGCCGGCGTCGACACGCCTGTTGCCCGCGAGGTGCGCAAGACCATCGCCGAGGGCACCGCGATCAAGTCGCCGTTGCGGCTGAAGCAGATGGTCGCCGCGCTCAGGGAGAGCGGCGGCGGAACGGTCGCCATTCCCGAGGACGGCATCGTCGCGGCATTGAAGCGGATGGCGCGCACCGGCCTGTTCGTCGAGCCGACCTCGGCCTCGGCGGCAGCGGCACTCGACGAGCTTCACCGTCGCGGCGCGATCAAGCCGAACGAGCGTACGGTGGTGATCATCAGCGGCACCGGCATCAAGGCGTCGGCACTGATCACGGAGCTATTGGGCGCAAGCTAGAGCATGATCCGGAAAAGTGTGCAGCGGTTTTCAGAAAAGGCATGCTCAAACAAGGAGCTAAAGCGCGATGACGATTCAACTTATCTCATCGCGCTTTAGTCGTGCGCGCGGCCCTCACACCGCCGGCGGATTCAATCGTCGGAATCCGTCCTGGGTGCGATAGGGGTAATAGGGATAGCTCGGCATCGCAGCGCTGGCCTGGTCGAGGCGTGCGATCTGGTCTGATGTCAGCGACCATCCAACCGCGCCAAGATTGTCGCGCAACTGCGCCTCGTTGCGCGCGCCGATGATCACGGACGATACGGTCGGACGCGTCAGCAGCCAGGCAATCGCGATCTGCGGCACGGTGCGGCCGGTCTCCGCCGCCACCGCATCGAGCGCATCGACAACCGCATAGAGCCGCTGCTCGTCGACCGGCGGCCCGAACTGCGCCGTCTCGTGCAGACGGCTGGTGTCCGGCAGCTTCTCCCCGCGACGGATCCTGCCGGTGAGCCGGCCCCAGCCCAGCGGACTCCAGACCAGTGCGCCGACGCCTTGGTCCAGGCCGAGCGGCATGAGCTCCCATTCATAGTCGCGGCCGATCAGCGAGTAGTACACCTGATGCGCGCCATAGCGCGGCCAGCCGTGACGATCCGCCAGCGCGAGCGATTTCATCAGATGCCAGCCGGAGAAGTTCGAGACGCCGACATAGCGCAGCTTGCCGGCGCGCACGAGCATGTCGAGCGTCGACAGCACCTCCTCGATCGGCGTGAATGCGTCGAAGGCATGGAGCTGCAGCAGGTCGATATAGTCGGTGCCGAGCCGCCGCAGCGCCGCCTCGACTGCGTTCACCAGGCGATGGCGCGATGAGCCCGCATCGAGCGGGCCGTCGCCCATCGGCAGGCCGGTCTTGGTCGAGATCAGAACCTGATCGCGGCGGCCCTTGATGGCAGCGCCGAGAATTTCCTCGGATGCGCCGTTCGAATAGACATCGGCGGTGTCGAACAGATTGACGCCGGCCTCGAGGCAGATGTCGATCAGCCGGCGCGCGTCGTCGACGCCGCTGCGGCCCCAAGCCGAGAACAGCGGCCCCTGCCCGCCGAACGTGCCCGTCCCGTAGCTGAGCGCGGACACCTTCAGGCCGGATGTCCCGAGATTACGATAGTCCATGACAGACCTCCTTGCTTGACGCGTGATGCTCATTCGGCCGGGCAGGCCAGCGCAGACACCGCAGGTCGATCGAGACGCAGGCTCCATAGCGCAAGCAGCAACCCGGTCGCGGTGATCGCCGCCGCCACCAGCGGCAGCGCGCCGAGGCCGAAACCGCGATCGATGGCGAGCCCGCCGGCCCAGGCACCGAGTGCGTTGCCGAGATTGAAGGCGGCGATGTTGAGGCTCGAGGCGAGCGTGCGGCCTTCCGCGCCGGCGGCTTCGAGCACGCGCAGTTGCAACGGCGCGACCGTTGCGAACGCAGCGATTCCGAGCAGGAACAGCAGCGCCACCGCGAAGGCCTTGATCGAGAGCACCGCCGCCAACGCCCCCAGCACGAAGACAAGACCGCCCAGCGTGACGATCAACGCGCGCCCCAATCCGCGATCGGCGAGCTTGCCGCCCGCGACGTTACCGATCGCAAGGCCGGCGCCGAACACCAGCAGGATCGGCGAGACGGCGGCCTCCGGAAAGCCGGTCAGCCGGGTGAGGATCGGCTGCACATAAGTGAAGACGACGAACAGACCGGCAAAGCCGAACACCGTCATGGCGAGCCCGAGCAGCACCTGCGGGCGACCGAGCACCGCCAGTTCCTCCTGTAGCCGCGCCGGAGGATCGTTGCGGCCAACATGACCGGGCACGAGCACGGCCAGTACGATGAAGGCCACGACGCCGATCGCGGTGACCGCCCAGAATGCCGCGCGCCATCCCAGCATCAGTCCGAACCAGGCGCCAAAGGGGACGCCGAGCAGGGTTGCGACCGTCAGGCCGATAAACATGGTCGCAATCGCGGAGGCGCGCTTGTCCTCGGCCACCAGGCTCGTCGCCACCACGGAGCCGACGCCGAAGAACGTACCGTGGGCGAGCGAGGTGAGCACCCGCGCGGCCATCAGCAGCGCGTAGCTCGGCGCCAGCGCGCAGGCTGCATTGCCGAGCGTGAAGACCGCCATCAAGGCCAGCAGCACCGTCTTGCGCGGCATCTGCCGCGTCGCCAGCGTCAGGATCGGCGCGCCGACGAACACGCCAAGCGCGTAACCGGAGATCAGCAAGCCCGCGACGGGCACCGACACCTGGAGGTCCGCGGCTACCTGCAGCAGCAGCCCCATGATGACAAATTCAGTAGTGCCGATGCCGAAGGCACCGGCGGTGAGGGCAAGGACGGCGGCAGGCATGTGTCACTCCGGTCGGATGGATGTCCGCGCTGGAGATAGCGAAGCCGCCGAAGGAGGATTAGATTGCCCTTGATCCAATGATTTGTGACATGAATTCAACATGGCCCGTCCCGACACCAATCGCTCCGCCGAGATGGACGTCTTCGTCCGCGTCGTCGATCTCGGCGGCTTCACCGCCGCCGCCAAGAAACTGCGCGTCACGCCGTCGGGAGTGAGCAAGCTGGTTTCGCGGCTGGAGGCGCGGCTCGGAACGCGGCTCGTCAACCGCACCACGCGCAGGCTTCAGCTCACCGAGGAAGGCCAGGCCTTCTACCAGCGCGCGGTGCGCATCCTCGCCGACATCGAGGACGCCGAGCGGGAGGCAGGCTCGGGCGCCGCGCCGCGCGGACATCTGACGGTCAACAGCAACATCCCGTTCGGCATGCTGCATGTCATGCCATTGCTGCCGCGTTTCCTCAGCCAGCATCCCGACATCACGCTCGATATCGTCCTCACCGACACGCTGATCGACCTGATGCAGGAGCGCGCCGACGTCGCGATCCGCGCCGGACCGCTACAGACCTCCCGGCTGGTCGCGCGCAAGCTCGGCACCAGCCGCATGGCCGTGGTGGCAGCCCCGGACTATCTGGCACGCTTCGGCACGCCGAAGACGCCGGCCGATCTCGCTGACCATCGCGGCATCGGCTGGACTTTTCCGCGCAGCATCCGCGGCTGGCCGTTCCGCCGCAACGAGCGGATCGAGGAGGCGCTGCCGCCGCCGGTCGCGCGCGCCAGCGATGGCGAGGTCGCGCGCCGGTTGACGCTTGGCGGCACCGGGATTGCACGGCTGGCGCTGTTCCATGTCGGCCCCGACATCGAAGCGGGGCGACTCGTGCCGGTGCTGCAAGGCTACAATCCCGGCGATCGCGAGGACATTCACGCCGTCTATGTCGGCCATGCCGGACCATTGCCGGCGCGAGTTCGCGCCTTCATCGATTTCCTGGCAAAACACATCCGCATCGGCGACCCTGCGCTGCGGCGTGGTGCGAACGGAAAATGGCGGGTGACGGCCGATCGCTGAAGCGGCTCGCGCGCGGCCGTCAGCGCGGCGCCGAGGCCGACGGGACGAACAGCTGCTGGCCGCCGACCTTGAAGGCGCCGATCGCCTGCTGGCCGTCCGGCGAGACCAGCCAGTCTGCAAACACTTTGGCGTCGTCGAGCTTCGACGCCGCATGTTTCGACGGGCTGAGCTCGATCACGTCGTAGCGGTTGAGCAAACGGGAATCGCCTTCGATCGCGATTCCGAGCGGTCCCTTGTTGTTGAAGCTGAGCCAGGTGCCGCGGTCGGACAAAGTGTAAGCCGCCATCGCGCTCGCCGCGTTCAGCGCCTGCCCCATGCCGCCGCCGATGTCGCGGTACCAGGTCTCCTTGCCCAAGGCGTCGGGCGACTGGGCGGCGAGCTTCCACAACCGGAGCTCGGCTGCGTTGGTGCCGCTCTTGTCGCCGCGCGAGACGAAGGGCGACTTGGCGGCGGCGATCGCCTTCAGCGCCGCGACGCTGTCGTTGCCGCCCCGCACCTTGGCGGGATCGGCATCCGGGCCGACGATGATGAAGTCGTTCCACGCGATCTGCCGGCGCGTCGCGCCGTGCCCCTCATCCATGAATTGCTGCTCGGCCTCGGGATCGTGCACCAGCAGCAGGTCCGCATCGCCGCGGCGGGCGGTGTCGATCGCCTTGCCGGTGCCCTGCGCGACCACGTTGACGGTGATGCCGGTCCTGGCGGTGAACTGCGGCAGGATCGCCGCCAGCAGGCCGGATGCCTCGACCGACGTCGTCGACGCCAGCACGATTGATTTGCCGGCGGCCATCGCCGGAGCTGCACAGATCAAGGCAAGCGCCGCGGCGGCGATGCGGATGGCTCTCATGTTTCGTCACTCCCTGCAGTTCTCGCGCGCCCCGCCAGCGCGAACACAGTCGCGCTGATCGAGATACTGATGCCGACCAGCACGGCGCCGAGCGCCAGAGCGAGCGAGAGATCGCCCTGGCTGGTCTGCAGCGCAATCGTCGTGGTCATGGTGCGTGTCGCACCGCGAATGTTGCCGCCGACCAGGATCACCGCACCGACCTCGGAGACGGTGCGGCCGAAGCCGGCCAGCACGGCTGTGATGATGTCGGCGCGGATGATAGCCAGAATCTGCAGGATCGCCTGCCGCCGCGACGCTCCGTCGCAGATCAATTCGTCGCCGTAGCGCGCCCAGGCGCGCTCGCTGGCGCGATGCACCAGCGCCGTGATGATCGGCATCGCCAGCAGCGCCTGCGCCACGATCATCGCGGCCGGCGTGAACAGCCATCCGAGCAAGCCGAGCGGCCCGGACCGCGACAGCGCCAGGTACAGAATGAGGCCGACGACGACTGGCGGCAGCCCGAAGAACGCATTGGCCAGCACGACGACAGCGCGGCGGCCGGGAAAATCCACCACCGCAAGCGCCGAGCCGAGCGGCAGTGCGACTGCGGTCGCGATCGCCGTGGCCGCAAAGCTCACGCCGAGCGAGAGTTGGATGATTTGCAGGAATTCTGTCACGGCGCCCTCGACCCCACTCATATCGCAAGGCCGCACCTGACATCAACGTAGCCGAGCACGCACCTTCGGTCGCAGCGTGCCAACAACGATCGGATCGCACTCGGCAGAAACAATCCGCGCCTGACGCAGGCGCGCTAACCCTGAACGCGCAGCAGTTCGCTGATGATACGCGGCTTCAACCAGCCGACATAGTCGATGATCTCCTGGCGCAGCGCGTCCTTCTGCGCCTCGTATTGCTCGCGCGTGATGCCCTGGCCTCCCTGTCCGCCCACGGCGGTGAGGCCGTAGGCTTCCAGCGACGATTCCTGGCGGGCTTTCCATTCGAGCACCTTGTTGGTCATGCCCTCGGCGATCGCCGGCACTGAACCGGGATGGCCGGCGATGTCGCACAATTCCTTGGTCCGCACGTCCGCCGCCAGCATCAACACGTTCCAGTCGTCGAAACCGACCAGGTCCATGTGGGCATAAAGAAACGCGCCGTGCTCGCCGTCATAGATGGTATGGTCGATCACCAGGAACGGCGCGGCGCGGCAATAGCCGTAGCGCGCCGTCATCTCGCGATTGAAGGCCTCGGTGCGCTGCTCGAGCCGCGCCTTGGCGGCCGCGAACATCGCAATGTAATCCTCGGCCGTCTTCCTGATATTGCGCGGATCATCGGGTTCGAAGCCGCATTGGCGCAGCATCGACCCGATCTTCGGATCGTCCCAGAGTTCCCTGGAGAAGACGCGCGTCACGCCGTCGGCATCCGGCGTCGGACTTGTTTCCGCCCTGAGTTCGCTCAGGGTCTGTTGTTTCTTGCCGAACGTCACCCCGCGTCCAAACATCACCGAAATTCCTTTCGCCAGGAGCCAGCTCAGGCCAGTCGCGGCAATCTATCGTGGAGCCTGTTAATTTACCTTCGGCCGCGAGCAACGGACTTTCTGCAATCAATGAGTGATTCTTTCATCATTCCGCGCGGCTCACACGCCTGGTTGTCTACTGCCTTGGCAAAGTCCGCCAAAGCCGCTAAACGTCCGCCCCCTTTCACAGCATTTTCAGAGCAGAACATGTCGAGCGCCAAGCCCGCCGTCTCGATTGGCGTCGATTTCGGCACCAGCAATACCGTCGTTGCGCTGGCGACATCAGACGGCAAGGTTGAGGCCGTGCGCTTCGAGCATGGCGGCCGCACGCACTCTGTTTACGTCTCTGCCATCTGCTTCTGGGAGGAACGGCCGGGCAGTGGGCAGCCTCCGCGCGCCGAGGGCGGGCCGTGGGCGATCGAGCAGTTCCTCGAGGGACGCACGGTCCATCGCTTCATCCAGTCATTCAAGACCTTTGCGGCGAGCTCGGCCTTCACCACCACGCAAATTTTTCGTCAGCGCTACAAGTTCGAGGATCTGCTGGCCGCATTCCTGCGCACACTGGTGCGCCATGCCGGCGGCGGCTTCGATCTGGGCGCACCGACCGTGATGGTCGGTCGGCCCGTGCGCTTCGCCGGCGGCAATCCCGATGAAGCGCTGGCCATGCAACGCTACCGCGACGCGTTCGAACGGCTCGGTGCTGGACACGCACGCTATGTCTACGAGCCGGTCGGCGCCGCCTTCTCCTTTACGCGGCAACTGAAGCATGACGCCACGGTGCTGGTCGCCGATTTCGGCGGCGGCACCAGCGACTTCTCGGTGATGCGTTTCTCGCGCCAGGGCGGCGTGCTGCGCGCCGAGCCGCTCGGCCACGCCGGCATCGGCATCGCCGGCGACACTTTCGATTATCGCATCGTCGACCACATCGTGTCGCCAAAACTCGGCAAGGGCAGCCTCTATCGCTCCTTCGACAAGGAGCTTCCGATCCCCAATCACTATTATTCGACTCTCGCGCGCTGGCATCAGCTCGCGATGATGAAGGGCAGCAGCGATCTGCGCGAGCTGCAGCAGCTGGTGCGCACCGCGCTTGAGCCGGCGCCGCTGGAGGACTTCATCACCATCGTCGACCGCGATCTCGGCTTCTCGCTGTATCGCGCCGTCTCCGACACCAAGGTCGCGCTATCTGGCAGCGACAAGGTCGAGTTCCGCTTCAAGCAGGACGGCATCGACATCGGCGCGTCAGTCACCCGCCGCAAATTCGAAAGCTGGATCGCCGACGACGTCGCCCGCCTCGGCACCACCGTCGATGCGGCGCTGACCAAGGCCGGCATCGCCGCAAAGGATATCGAGAAGGTGTTCCTGACCGGCGGCACCTCGTTCGTGCCCGCCGTGCAGCGCCTGTTCGCCGAACGCTTCGGCGAGAAGAAGCTGACCTCGGCGGATCAGTTCGAGTCGATCGCCTATGGGCTGGCGCTGATCGGGCAGACGGCGGAGCCGGATCGGTGGACGGTGGCCGCGTGACCGGGAACAGTCGCCGCCGACTCGCGTGCGGCTACGCACTCAGCCTGTCGACCTGAGCCTTCCCGGCCTTCATCACCAGCGGAATGTGCTCGCCCTGGCCGAGCAGGCATGACACGTCGCGGAGCGGATTGCCTTCGACCACCAGCAGGTCCGCCCAGGCGCCGGACAAGATGCGGCCGAGCTTGCCGGTCATCCCCAGCACCTCGGCACCGATCACGGTCGCGCTGGCGATCACCTCGCGCGGGCCAAGGATCTCGGCACGGATGCGGAATTCGTCGCTCTGCAGGCGCTGGGACGGCCCGAGCAGATCGCTGCCAAAGCCCATCTTCACGCCGGCTTCGCGATAGATCCCGAGCGAGCGCAGGCCGGCGTCGCGGACGTCGGCGATCTTGGCCACGCTCTCCGGCGGCAGTCCGTATTGGGCGCCTTCGTTGGCCAGCGCCTCATAGGTGACGAGCGTCGGCACCACATAGACGCCCTTTTCCGCCATCAACCGCGCGGTCGGAAGGTCGACCAGGTTGCCGTGCTCGATGGTGCGCACGCCGCAGCGCACCGCGCGCGCGATGGCTGCCGCCGTGTAGGCATGGGCGAGCACATAGGTCTGGCGCGCCTCCGCTTCGGCGACGATGGCGCGGATCTCGTCCTCGGAGTAGCCGAACGCGCCGACCGGATCGGTCGGGGACGCGACGCCACCGGACGCCATGATCTTGATCTGGTCCGCGCCCATCTGCAGTTCCTGCCGCGCGGCCCTGCGCACCTCGTCGACGCCATCGGCGACACGCGCGAGCGCGCCGACACGAACGCAGCAGGGACATGGCGCGTCACTGGCTAGATAGTCGGAACGCGCGCGCATGTCGCCATGCCCGCCGGTCTGGCTGAGCGCACGCCCGGAGACGAACAGCCGCGGGCCATCCGTCAGGCCGGTCTCGATAGCCTGCTTGAGCGCGTAGCCGGCTCCACCGGCATCGCGCACGGTGGTGAAGCCTCGCCGCAGCATGCCGCGCAACAGCAAGGTCGAGCGCAGCGTCACCAGCACGTTCGCCATCTGCACCTGCTGCGCCAGATTGAGCTCGACGGCAATCGCGTGCACGTGCAGATCGATCAGGCCGGGCATCAGCGTCTTGCCGCCGAGGTCGATGGTTCGATCGGCGGAAATCTGCAGCGGACGGTCGGAGACCTCCTTGATCAGGTCGTCCTCGACCAGCACGTCATGTCCTTCGAGCAACTCGGGCTGGAGCGGGTCGAGCAGGGCGGCATTCTTGAACAGGACACGGGCCATGATGGTTTCCTGTTGGCTCAGGACGAAGCGGGTGAAAGCAGCGCCGGCAGCGCGAATTGCGCAAATGGGCGGCACAGCGCCGCGTCATCCTCACCATACCACCCGGCCTCGTGAAGCAAATTGAGCGAGCCGAGCGTACGCCCGCACCAGCGCACCGGCATGTTGAGCACGCTCTCGCAGCCGAGCGAGGCGATCAACGCGTGATCGGAAAAGACCATGCGCAGGTCGGCCAGCGTACGGCCGATATAGGCCTCGCCACGATCAAGAACGGTCTCGGTCCATGGGCCGGGCGCCAGGCGCTTGCGCCCGCCAGTCGGATAAGGCGCGGGCAGGTTGGAATAGACCCGCGCCGCCTCGGAGGTCGCGCTGTCATAGGTCAGGATCGTGAACAGCCTGTGCCCGATCGCCGACTTCAGCGCTTCGTCCAGCGCCGCAAATAGTGCATGCGGCTGATCCGCGCTGCCCTGCGACGTCGCAACGGCGCAGAGCAACGGATCGGCGTTGTATTTGGTCCGCGCGCGAAGCATCAGGCCGCCTCGCCCGCGGCGATGTCCTCCAGCGAGCGTCCGCGCGTCGGCACGCCCATCAGCACGACGGTGAGCGCGCCGAGCAGCAGCACAGTCGTGGTGACGCCGAACACGCCGGCGAAGCCGAAGTTTGGATAGAGATAGCCGACCAGGATCGGCGAGACGATCGCCCCGATGCGGCCGATCGCCGAAGCGAGTCCCGCGCCGGTGGTCCTGAACGCCGTCGGGAACACTTCGGCCGTATAGGCATAGACGCCCGCATAGGTGCCGTTCATGAAGAACGACAGGAAAATTCCCGCGAGCATGATTTGCTGGTCGCTCGCTGCAAAAGCGAGCCCCAGCGCGCTGGCGCCGCCGAGCAGCATGTAGGTGGCAATCGTCGCCTGCCGGCCGATCCGCTCGTTGAACCAGGCGGCGCTGAAATAGCCCGGCACCTGCGCGCAATAGATCGCGAGCGAATAGGCGAAGCTCCTGGTGATGCTCATGCCGTTCTGGACCAGCAGGCCGGGGATCCAGACGAAGAAGGAGTAATAGCTGAAGGTGATCGCGAGCCACATGATCCAGGTCATGATGGTGATGCGCGCCTGCCGGCCTTTCAGCAGTCCCGCGAAATTACTCAACAGCGTTCCCGCCGCTGCGGACGGCACGACAGCTTCGACGACAGGCTGCGGCAGGACGCGGCCCTCGCGTGCGAAAACGGCTTCGATCCTGTCGAGGACAGCTTCGGCCTCCTGCTCCCTGCCCCGGCTTTCCAGCCAGCGTGGGGATTCCGGCAGCGACCTGCGCCACCACAGCAACATCACCACCGGCAACGCGGTGATGACAAGCACGATACGCCAGCCGTTCTCATAGGCCGGAACGATGAAATAGCCGAGCAGCGCCGCGGCGACGAAGCCGAAGGAGAAGAAGCCGGCCAGCGCTCCCGTGAAGCTGCCGCGGAAGCGACGCGCCACGAATTCCGCGAGATAGGGCGCGATGATCGCGCTCTCCGCACCGGTGCCCATGCCCGCCACGACGCGCGCGGCGAAGAAGGACGGCCAGGTGTCCACCGCCGCACTCACGACCGATGCCACGCAGTAGAGCGCCAATGCCGACATCATCACCGCACGGCGGCCGATCAGGTCGCCCAGCGTGCCCGCCAGCAAGGCGCCAAACAGGAAGCCGATATAGGTGCTGCTGCCGAGCACGCCGATCTCGACGCTCGACAGATTCCAGGCGGTCCGCAGCACCGGCAGGATGAAGGCCAGCACGGCGGCGTCCATCGCGTCGAACATGTAGCCGAGCCCGCCCATCAGCAGCAAATGCGTGTGGAAGCGTGCGAACGGAAGGCGCTCGATCCGCGCCGATATCATTGACATCAAAGTCCCCCTCGATTTGACGGCCCGGCACGCCGCATGTCTCGGGAGGGAACCATAGACAAGGCAGTATTATCGTCCTAATTTATAATTATGATCTAATATATCACTGATGTGAATGTTTGCCGTGTCGTTCCGCGCGCTCGACCTCAATCTCCTGAAAGTGTTCGAGGCCTTGATGACCGAGGGCAGCGTCACGCGTGCGGCAACGGCGTTGACGATGACGCAGCCCGCGGTCAGCAACGCCCTGGCGCGGCTGCGCGACGCGCTCGGCGATCCCCTGTTCGTGCGTTCCGGCACCGGGATCCGCCCGACCCAGCGCGCGGTGGTGCTGTGGGAGCCGATCGGCGAAGCCCTGGAAAGCGTGCGCGGCGCGCTCGATGAGCAGGTCTTCGATCCGCGTCGCGCGCAGACCGAGTTCAGTCTGTCGATGTCGGACTACGTCGCCGCCTTCGTCATGCCGCAACTCCTCGTCCGCTTCGGTGAGGTCGCCCCGACCGCGCGCATCCACACCGTGCCCAACACCATCCTGGGAATCACCGATCAACTCGAGGAGAACCGGGTCGATTGCGTGCTGAGTGTCTATGTCAACGAGGCGCAGCACCCAGCCCCGATCCGCTCACGCGCGCTCTGGAGCGTCGATTATGCCTGCTTCATGCGGCGCGGTCATCCGCTCGCCGCGAAGAAGCGGCTCAGCACGCGCACCTTCCTGAACGCCAAACATGTCGATGTGAGCCTGGCCGGCAAGACCCTGCCATCCTACGATCTTTTCCTGGCCTCGCAGGGCCTGGCGCGCAACCTCGTCGCCACCGTCAATCACTACAGCGCCGCCTACGAGATCGTGCGTCAATCCGATCTCATCGCCGTGCTGCCGAGCGACCTGCGCTCGGAGTCCCGCCATGCGCCCTTCCTGCACGCGATGCCGCTCCCGCTGCAGGCGCCGCGGCGCATCGTCAGCATGTTCTGGCACCAGCGCAACGACACCGTGCCTGCGCAACGGTGGTTGCGCGAGACCATCGTCGAGATGTTCGCGAAGCCGGAGTGAGCGGTGGCGTGAAATGACTGCTTTGCGCGGTGCGCATCACCGATGCGGTCACATCGCCGATCGCAAACCGTGCCGAACACTGCTAGATGACCCCCATGAAAAAAATCGGATTCCTCTCCTTCGGGCACTGGACGCCCTCGCCGCAATCGCAGACCCGGTCGGCTGCGGATACGCTGCTGCAATCCATCGAGCTCGCGGTCGCCGCCGAGCAATTGGGGCTGGATGGCGCCTATTACCGCGTGCATCATTTTGCGCGCCAGCTCGCTTCGCCCTTCCCGCTGCTGGCGGCGGTCGGCGCCAGGACGAAGCGGATCGAGATCGGCACCGCCGTGATCGACATGCGCTACGAGAACCCGCTCTATATGGCTGAGGATGCGGGCGCGGCCGACCTGATCGCGGGCGGGCGGCTGCAGCTCGGCATCAGCCGCGGTTCGCCCGAGCAGGTGATCGATGGCTGGCGCTATTTCGGCTATCAGCCCGCCGAGGGCCAGAGCGACGCCGACATGGGGCGGCGCCATGCCGAGGTGTTCCTCGACGTGATCCGCGGCGAGGGTTTTGCGCAGCCCAATCCGCAGCCGATGTTTCCCAATCCGCCGGGCCTGCTGCGGCTCGAGCCGCACTCCGAGGGCTTGCGCGAACGCATCTGGTGGGGCGCGGGCTCGAACGCCACGGCGGTGTGGGCGGCGAAGCTCGGGCTGAACCTGCAGAGCTCGACCCTGAAGAACGACGAGACCGGCGAGCCCTTCCACATCCAGCAGGCCGCGCAGATCCGCGCCTACCGCGCGGCGTGGAAGGAAGCGGGCCACGGCCGCACGCCGCGGGTCTCGGTCAGCCGCAGCATCTTCGCCCTCGTCGACGATCGCGACCGCGCCTATTTCGGGCGCGGCGGCGACGAGGAAGACCAGATCGGCTTCATCGATCCTCGCACCCGCGCGATCTTCGGCCGCAGCTACGCGGCCGAGCCGGACAGACTGATCGAACAATTGAGGGCGGATGAGGCGATCGCCGAGGCCGACACGCTGCTGCTGACCGTGCCCAACCAGCTCGGCGTCGCCTACAACGCTCATGTGATCGAGGCGATCCTGACTCACGTCGCGCCGGGACTCGGCTGGCGCTGAACTGCGTCAGCTCAGCGTCGCGAGCGCGCTCTTTTCGAACGGCAGCAGGTCGTCGCTGCGGCCATCGCGGATCTTGACCAGCCATTGCGGGTCCTGCAGCAGCGCGCGGCCGACGGCGACGAGATCGAATTCGTCGCGATCGAGCCGGCGGATCAGCTCATCGAGCGAGGCCGGGCGCGAGCTCTCGCCGCCGAAGGCCGCGACGAACTCGCCGGTCAGGCCGACCGAGCCGACGGTGATGGTCGGCACGCCCGTCAGCTTCTTGGCCCAGCCCGCGAAATTGAGGTCCGAGCCTTCGAACTCCGGCTCCCAGAATCTTCGCTGCGAGCAATGCAGGATGTCGGTGCCGGCGTCGACCAGCGGCTTCAGCCAGGCTTCGAGCGCCTGCGGCGTGTCGGCGAGCTTCACCGCAAAATCCTGCTGCTTCCACTGGCTGATGCGCAGCACGATCGGATAATCCGGGCCCACCGCATTGCGCACGGCGCGGACGATGTCGGCGGCAAAGCGTGCGCGGCCGGGCAGGTGCCTAGCCCCATAGGCATCCTCGCGCTGGTTGGTGCCGTCCCAGAAGAACTGGTCGATCAGATAGCCATGGGCGCCGTGCAGCTCGACGGCGTCGAAGCCGAGAGTCTTCGCGGCAAGCGCGGCATCGGCGAAGGCACGAATGGCGTCCGCGACATCCACATCGCTCATGGGATCGCCAAAGGGCTTGCCGGGGCGCGACAGGCCGGACGGGCTGTCATAGGCGCCGGCTGGCGACCAGATCGGGTCACGGGTGCGAATGCCCCCGACATGCCAGAGCTGCGGCGCCATCAGCCCGCCCGCCGCATGCACCTGATCGATCACGCGCCCCCAAGCCGCAAGCTCCTTCTCGCCATGGAAGCGCGGCACGTTGGGATCATTCAGCGAGGCCGGCCGATCAACGCCCGTGCCTTCGGAGATGATGAAGCCGACCTGGCCCTCGGCGCGGCGGCGATAGTACTGCGCGACGTCGCCCGTCGCGACACCGCCCGGCGAGAACGAGCGCGTCATCGGCGCCATCACGACGCGGTTCGGCAGGCGCAGGCCCTTCAACTGAAAGGGCCGGAACAGCACATCGGGCGACATCAATATTCCCCGCTCAACTTGATATGGACGGTCATACCCGGGATCAGGGTCGGAAGCGAGAGCAAGGCGCGGCAGATTCATGCCGAGAGAACGCGGCCGCTTATCATTTGGGTGTCGTCGCCCGCGGATGCGGGTGATCCCGCGGCCTATCGGTTCACATGCAACCGTCTCTGGAATACTGGATCACCCGCATGCGCGGGTGATGACAGCGCGGGTGAGCTGTTGACAACTCACGCCGAAACAACCCAGCCGCCAGACCGAGAGAGCGAAGTTATCGCCCCAGCATCTTCCCGATGCCGGCCAGACCGACGCGCAGGAACGGGTCGGAATGGACATAGAAATATTTGACGCCGCGCTCCAGCCAGAATGGCAATTCATCCGACGTCACCAGCGTGCCTGCAACTTTACCGGCGGCGCGGATCTTCCTGACTGCGAGCTCGACCCGCTCCGTCACGGCCTGCGGCCGGGGCTGCCCGAACGGCGGAGCCGGCGGATAGCCCATGTTCTGCGAGAGGTCGCCGGGCCCGATGAAGAAGACGTCGACGCCTTCCACCGCGAGCATGGCCTCGAGATCGTCGATCGCCTTGGGCGTCTCGATCATGGCGATGACGAGCCGCTTCTCGTGATCGGCGGGGCAGGCATAGCGCACCGCATCGACGATGGCGCGCGCCTGCTCCGCGGTATCGACCATCGGCACCATCAACCCGTCGGCGCCGGCGTTGAGATAGCGGATCAGGAGCGGCCGCTCATGCGCGTGCGGACGAACGATCGCAGCGCCCCCGGCGCCGCGGATCGCCTGCGCGGTGACGCGCACGTCCTCAAAGCTCCAAGTGCCGTGCTCGCAATCGACGAAGATCGCGTCCGCACCGAGCTCGACCAGGCGGACTGCCAGTCCCGATGACGCATGATGCGGCGTGAGCATCGTGATCGCCTCGCCCTTGGCGAGACGTTCGCGCAATTTGGCTCCGTTCATGGACAATCCTCTCTCAAGACTTCGGCTTCAGGCCTTCGGGCGCGCCGACCCAGCGCGCCACCTCGATGTCCGCCGATGTATCGCGCATGAAGGTCGGGCAAATGTGCAGCTCGGGAATCATGGCGCCCTTCTGCAGGCTGGCGCAGAGCAGCACCGCGCGCGCGACGTCGTGCGGATTGAGCATCACCGCCCGCTCGCCTTCGAGCGGCGGCCGGGCGCGGTTGTCCATGATCGGCGTGTCGGTCTCGCCGGGCAGGATGGTCGTCGCGCGGATGCCCTGGTTGCGGTAGGTGTTGTGCAGGAAGCTCATGAAATTCTTCACGCCGGCCTTGGCCGCGCCATAGGCCGCGCCGCCGAGCAGGTTCGGATTGACCACCGCGAGCGAAGAGACCGTGATGATGGTGCCTTCCTTCCTCGCAAGCATGTCTTCCAGCACGGCCTGGGTCAGGTTGAAGACCCCGGTGAGATTGACGTTCACCGTGGCGTTCCACTCGGCTTCGCTGAGGAAGCGCGCATTCAGCACCTTGCTGGCGCTGCCGGCATTGTTGACGAGAATGTCAATCGTCCCGACATTGCGCTTGGCCCAGGCCACCGTCTCCAGGATCGCCTCACGCGACGCCACATCCAGCACATGAGCGACGGCCTTGCCGCCGGCCTTCTCGATGACCGTGACGACGTCCCTTAGCGGATCGATCCGTCGTCCGGTCAGGACGACCGTTGCGCCCTCCTGCGCCAGCAGGATCGCGGTCTCGCGCCCGATGCCGGTTCCGGCACCGGTGACGAGTGCGATCTTTCCATCGAGCAGACCCATGATGTTCCTATTCGGCGGCAGTCGCCGCCACGCTTGAGCGCTGATAGCCGTAAATCTGCCTCGCCGCCGCAGGCGTGATCAAGCCTTCGGCAAGGTCGAGCTCGATCGCCGCCGCCGCGCGCTCGGCTGTGCGTCCCCATCCGCCGCCGCCGGGCGTCTCGACCTCCAGGCGATCGCCTGTCTTCAGCACCACCTTGCCCTTGGGAAATTGCGGCTCGCCATTCCGGTACACCTTGCCGGCGCTGCCGGACTTGCCGCCGACCACGCCGAAACAGGGATGGCGCACGCGCTCCGACGCCAGGTAGATGTTCATCGGGTTGCGCCCGAGATTGCGCAGCACGACGCGCTGGCCGAGGCCGCCGCGGCTCTTGCCGGCGCCGCCGGAGTCCGGGATCAGCTCCTTGCACTCGGTGAGCGCGGGCACCGCGATCTCGAACATCTCGATCGCCGTCACCTTGCAATTGGACGGGAAGCTCAGCGTATCAAGACCGTCGAATTCAGCGCGGGCGCCCTGCCCGCCGTGAAAATTCTGCACCGAGCCGTATTGCGACCCGTCATCACGCCGTCCGACGCAATTGGCGGCCCAGATCGGCGCACCGCCGCTGTCGCCCATCACCTTATTCGGCACCACGCCTTCCAACGCTTTGAAGATCAGCGACGGAATCACATGCCCGATCAGGTTGCGCGAATTGCCCGCCGTCCATTCCTCGGGATTGAGGATCGAGCCGAGCGGCGCCTCATCCGTGATCGGCGTGATGCAGCCTTCGTTGTTCGGCGTATCCGGATCGAGCAGGCATTTCAGCGCATAGACCGAATGGGCGTAACGGTAATTGGTGCGACAGTTGATCGAGTGAAGGATCTGCTCTGATGTCCCGCTATAGTCGACGTGAATCGAATCGTCGCGGACGATCACGGCGGCCTTGAGCGTCACGTCAGTATCGTAGCCGTCGAGCAGAACCTCGGCGCTGTAGGTGCCGTTCGGCCATTGCCGGATCGCACGACGGGTCTGCGCCTCGGAGCGGGTGTGGATCGCGTCGGCGAGCTCATCGATGCCGTCGAGATCGTATTCGTCGAGGAATTTGACCAGTTCGCGGCCCATCACGTTGTTGGCCGCGACCATGGATTCGAGATCGCCCATCACCTCGGTCGGCAGGCGAACCGAGGCAGCGATGATGTCGAGCACATCCTGGTTGGGAACGCCGGCCTTGTGCAGCTTCACGATCGGGAAGCGAATGCCTTCCTCGAAGATGTCGCTGGCCTCGGAATGCAGGGGCGCGCCGCCGATGTCGGGCAGGTGCGCGATCGAGCCGGCATAGGCCACGACCTTGCCGTTCTTGAAGATCGGCGTGATCATGGTGACATCGGGCAGATGGCCGGTGCCGATCTCGGGATCGTTGGTGGCGAGCACGTCGCCCTCTTGCAACGTCCCGGCGGGAAATTTCGGCAGGAAGTATTTCTGCGCGGCGACCGGCAGCGAGGTGATGAACACCGGGATCGACCAGGTGCATTGCGCCAGCGCGCGGCCGCGGCTGTCGAGCAGCACGGTCACATAGTCGTGGTTCTCGCGCACGATCGGCGAGAACGCGGTGCGGCCGAGCACGATGTCGGCCTGGTCGGCGATGAAGATCAATCGATTCCACATCACCTGCAGATTGATGGGATCGTTGAAATCGGCAGCATTCACGGACATGGCGTCGTCGTCCTCAGGCGATGTTGATCACGAGATTGCCGTTGATGTCGACATGCGCCGTACCGCTCGGCCCGACAACGGCGGTCGACTCCCGCTGCTCGACGATCGCAGGTCCCTGGATCGCTTCGCCGACCGGCAGCTTGTAGTGATCGTAAACCGGCGTCTCGACGAAGCCGCCGCGCTCGCTGAAATAGACCGCGCGCGTGCCTTTCTTGGCATCAGCAGCATGCCGCGTGTGCGGGCGGGTGACTTGAGCCTTCTCGCCGCTGGAACGCAGACGCCAGGTGATCACCTCGACGGACGAGCCCGCGACGGTGCGGCCGAACAGTTCGCGATAGAGCTTGTAGAAATTGCCGAGCAGTTGCTCGAAGAATTGCGCGCGCGGCAGGCTGCGATCGGGCAACGTCACCGTGATCTCATGCCCCTGACCGACATGACGCATGTCGACCGTGTAAGTGTTCGTGATCGTCTCCGGCGCAACGCCGGCGGCGCGGACCACTTCCGCGCCTTGCGCGGAGAGATCGCCGAGCAGCCGATCCATCGCCTCAAAATCCCAATTGTCGACCTGCATCGGGAAGCTCGCGGAGAGATCGACCGCGACCGGAGCGATCAGCAGGCCGATCGCCGAGGTGACGCCGGCGCCGGTCGGGCAGATGATGCGCTTGATGCCGAGCTTGCGCGCGATGCCATAGGCGTGCACGGGGCCGGCGCCACCGAACGCGACCATCGGCAGGCTGCGCGGATCGACGCCGAGATCGGTCGCATGCACCGCGGCCGCCTTGCTCATGGATTCATTGACGAGATCGTGGATGCCGAAGGCGCAGCGGGGAACGCTGACGTCGAGCGAGGCTGCGAGCTTCGTCATCGCCGTAAGTGCCGCGTCCTTCGACACCTTGAACGAGCCACCGACGAAGGATTCGGTGCCCATATAGCCGAGCAGAATGTCGGCATCGGTCACGGTCGGCTCGGTGCCGCCGCGCTGGTACGCGGCCGGTCCCGGCATCGCGCCCGCCGAGCGCGGGCCGACGTCGAGCAGGCCGAGCGGATTCTTAGCCGCGATCGAGCCACCGCCGGCGCCGATCTCGATCATCCGAATCGACTGGATTTTTAGCGGAAAGCCCGAGCCCTTGCGGAAGCGATGATAGTGCGCGACCTCGAGGTCGGTGCCGACCGTCGGCTCGCCATTCGGGATCAGGCACAGCTTTGCGGTGGTGCCGCCCATGTCAAAGGACAGCACGCTGCCTTCGCCGGCGATGCGGCCGAATTCGGCGGCAGCGACCGCGCCGGCGGCCGGGCCCGATTCAATCAGGCGCACCGGCAACTCCGCGGCGCGGCTGCTCGGCACCAGACCGCCCGACGAGGTCATCCACAGCACCTGGCGATTGATGCCCTTGGCCGCAAACTCGCGTTCGAGATGGGCGACGTGGCCGGACATCTGCGGCCGGGTATAGGCGTTGACGACGGTGGTCGAGGCGCGATCGAACTCGCGGACTTCCGGACAGACTTCTGAGGACAGTGACACGAAGATATCGGGATCCTCTTCGCGCAGCAGCGCCGCGATGCGCTGCTCATGGTCAGGGTATTTGTAGGCGTGCAGCAGGCAGACGGCGACGGACTTGATGCCCTCGTGGCGCAAGCGGCCGGCGATCTCGCGGACCGTGTCCTCTTCCAGCGCCGTGATCACCTCGCCATCGGCGGACATCCGCTCGACCGCGCCAAAGCTGTTGGCGCGCGTCACCAGCGGGTCGGGATATTTCAAGTTCAGATCGTAGAGATCGTAGCGCCCCTCGTTGCGGATGCGCAGCATGTCCTGGAAACCGGCCGTCGAGATGAAGCCGGTCTTGACGCCCTTGCGCTCCAGCACTGCATTGGTGACCACGGTGGTCGCACCGAGCACCTGAAGATGATCGAGATCGACGACGTCGCCGAATTCCGCGAGCAGTTCGGAGACGCCGCGAACCACGGCCTCGGCCGGATTGGCCGGCGTGCTCAGCACCTTGTGGAGATGCAGCTCGCCCCTGTCGTCGAGCAGCGCGAAATCGGTGAAGGTTCCCCCGGTGTCGAATGCGAGCTTGGCCATCTGTTTCCTCGGAGCGATTATCTTCGAGGGTAGGGAATGCGGTCGCACGCGACCACCACAACTCCGATCTGCCGCCATAGGTTTTGTTTATGGCCTGTCAAAACCGGCGCGCAGCAGCAACGGACCCGTTTTACGGCCAACAAAAAAACGAAAACAACCCCATGCACAGTAGAACGGCCGCGGCCGCAGCTGTGTTGCTCAGACCGCGCGAATGCCCTGCGGATGGCTGCGCATCAGCTTCTCCACCACGGTCAGAAGCACCGAGCGCGTGGCCAGCGCGGGCTCCGACAGCGGCAGATGATCGGAGACGCACAGCGAGACGGTCGCCTCGATGGCGGGGCGCACCAGCCGCCGCACCTCGACGCCGGCAAAGCTCGACGCGCTGGCGGCGGCGACCGAGGCCGGCAGGATGGTCGAGCCCAGCCCTTCGGTCACGGCCGCGCCGAGCGCGGACACGGATTCGATCTCGGAGGCGACGTTCGGCGTCACCCGCGCACGCGCCAGCGACTCGTCGATCAGGCGCCGCAGGAAATGCCCCTGGCTCGGCAGCAGCAGCCTGACGTCAG
Organism: Bradyrhizobium jicamae; assembly: GCF_018130695.1. Lineage (GTDB taxonomy): Bacteria > Pseudomonadota > Alphaproteobacteria > Rhizobiales > Xanthobacteraceae > Bradyrhizobium > Bradyrhizobium jicamae_B. The sequence continues at coordinate 33,531 of NZ_JAFCJX010000016.1, forward strand.
CCAGCGCCGACAGCGGCAACGGCTCGTCGGCCGGCTTGTTCGCCACCGTCTCGGCGCGCGAGACGAGATACAGTTCCTCGCGAAACAGCGGCTGCAGCTTGACGCCCTTGATCGGGCCGGAGCCGTAGATCATGGCCATGTCCATCTTGCCGGTCATGATCAGCTCGCTCAGCACGTGGCCAAAGCTGTCGTTGATGTGGACGATGATCTGCGGATGCAGCGTCGACATCTCTTTCAAGATCGGCAGCGACAACGTGCTCGACGCCGAATAGGTCGCCAGGCCGATCGAGACCCGCCCGGCCAGCGCCTTGGTCGATTGATCGATGTCGATCTGCGCCTGCTCAATCTGCTTCAGCAGCAATTGCGCATGGCGGTAGAGGATCAGGCCGGCTTCGGTCGGGACGATGCCGTGATTGCTGCGCAACAGCAGCTTGTGCTTGAAGTGGCTCTCGAGCGCCGCGATCTGCTGCGACAGCGCCGGCTGCGCGGTGCGCAGCAGGCCGGCGGCGCGCGAGACGCTGCCGGCATCGACGACTTTGACGAAGCTCTTCAGCTTCCTGAAATCGACGCTCATGTGTCGAACGCTGGTCCTGAAAACACGCTGCTGACCAGCACTATCCTTTATCTAGCCCGTTGATTTCAATCGGTTTCATAGCTTCCCGCTCAGCGCAGCGCCCGGCAAGCCCGCTCGATGCGGTCGCAGGCGTCCTTGATCGCCTCCATCGAGGTCGCAATCGACAGCCGGAAATACGGCGAGAGCCCATAGGCCGCGCCTTGCACGGCGGCGACCCCAACGCCATCGAGCAGATAGAGCACAAAGTCGAGATCGTTCTCGATGACCTTGCCCTCCGGCGTGGTCTTGCCGATCACGCCGGCGCAGCCGGGATAGAGATAGAACGCGCCGTCAGGCACCAGGCACGACAGGCCCGGAATCGCATTGAGCCGCGCGCAGGCATAGTCGCGACGTTCCTTGTAGAGCTTGACGCTGTCGCGCACGAACGCCTGGTCGCTGGTCAGCGCATGCGCCGCGGCGGCCTGGCTGATCGACGACGGGCAGGACGACATCTGCGATTGCAGCTTGTTGATCGCCGAGACCAGCGGCGCGGGCCCTGCGGCATAACCGATCCGCCATCCGGTCATGGCATAGGTCTTGGACACGCCGTTGGTGAGCAGGATGCGGTCCTTCAAGGCAGGTACGGCCGCCGCGAGCGTCGTCGCAGGCTCGTGGCGATACCAGATCTGGTCGTAGATATCGTCCGACAGCACGAGCACGTTGGGATGGCGCAGCAGCACGGCGCCGAGTGCTTCGAGGTCGCTGCGGGAATAGGCCGCGCCGGTCGGGTTCGACGGCGCGTTGAGGATCAGCCAGCGCGTGTTCGGCGTGATCGCAGCTTCGAGCGCCTCCGCCGTCAGCTTGAAGCCCTGGTTCTCCGAGCAGCGGACGATGACCGGCTTGCCGTCATTGGCGATCACCATGTCCGGATAGGACACCCAATAGGGCGCGGGAATGATCACTTCCGCCCCCTCCTCCACGCTCGCCATCAGTGCGAGGAACAGGATCTGCTTGGCGCCGCCACCGACGCAGATTTCATTGTCGGAATATTCCAGCCCAAGGCGGCGCTTGTAGTCGGCGATAATCCCTTTCCGGAGCGCGACGGTGCCGTTGACGGCGGTATATTTCGTCTCGCCGCGGTCGATCGCCGCATGCGCCGCCGCTTTGACGTCATCGGGCGTGTCGAAATCGGGCTCGCCGATCGCCATGTCGACGATGTCGCGGCCGGCGGCCTTCAGCTCGCGCACCCGCGCGGACGCCGCCGTGGTCGGAGATATCTTGATGCGCGAGACGCGCGCGGCCGGCACGAAGATCGTCACTGTGGTCGTCCTTTGAGTTGCAGTCAGTGTTCGACGTCGGTCTCACCGCGCATGCGGCCGGTGAGGAAGAGCTCGCCGAGCTCGTCATGGGTGATGTCGGCGGGCCGGCCGTCCCAGATCACCTTGCCGAGCCGCAGAATGACGGCGCGCTGCGCGACCTGCATGGCCTTCTTGGTGTTCTGCTCGACCAGCAGGATGGTCTGGCCGGCCGCGTTGATGCGCAAGAGTTCGTCGAACACGATGCCGATCGCGGTCGGCGACAGGCCGACCGAGGGCTCGTCGACCAGCAGGATCTTTGGCCGCTGCAGCACCGCCATCGCGACCTCGAGCAATTGCTGCTCACCGCCGGACATGTTGCCGGCCAGCGTGTTGCGCCGCGTCTTCAGGATCGGGAACAGGTCGTAGACATAATCGCGCTCCGCCTTCACCCGGCCGTCGCGCAAGGTATAGGCGGCCATCTGCAGATTCTCGTCGACCGTCATGACGGGAAAATTGCAACGGCCCTGCGGCACCCAGGAGATGCCTTCGGCCAGGATCGCGCGCGACTTGAAGGCCGAGATGTCCTTGCCCTGCCAGTTGATGCTGCCGCCCTTGACCGTGGTCATGCCATAGAGCGTCTTCAGCAGTGTCGACTTGCCGGCGCCGTTCGGGCCCATCAGCGCGACGAACTGGCCCTGCGGCACGTCGAGGTCGACGCCGTTGAGGATGTCGAGCGAGCCGTAGCCCGCGCGCAGGCCCTTGATCGAGAGAGAGGGTTCAGCCACCGAGATAGGCCTCCCGCACCGCCTGGTTCTGCACGATCTCGTCCGGAGTGCCTTCCGCGAGCTTGCGGCCCTGGTCGAGCACGACCACGCGCTTGCACAGGCTCGTGACCACGTCGATGTTGTGCTCGATGATCAAAAAGCTGACGCCGAACGAGGTGTTGGCAAGACGAATGCTGTCGACCACGCGCTCGATCAGTTTCGGATTGATGCCGGCCATGGGCTCGTCGAGCAGGATGAGCTTTGGTTCCGGCATCAGCATCGAGGCGAACTGGATCAGCTTCTGCTGTCCGCCGGAGAGCTTTCCCGCCGGCTGGAAGCGCACGTCCCAGAGACCGGCGATCTGGATCAGCTCACGTGCACGTTCGCGCAAGGCCGCGACGCGATTGCGCGCGGCGGCGCCGATGCCGAAGGTCGACCAGATCCCGGGAAAGGTGAACATCTGGCCGGCGATGACGAGATTCTCCTCGATATCGAGCGCCGAGAACACCACCGTCTTCTGGAACGAACGCAGCATGCGCCCTTCGCGGGCGATATCGTTCAGCGACCAGCCGGTGATGTCCTGGCCGTCGAGCTTCACCGCCCCGGCGCTTGGCTTGGCAAGTCCGGTGACGCAGTCGAAGAAGGTCGACTTGCCGGAGCCGTTCGGTCCGATCAGCCCGCAGATCTCACCGCGATTAACGTGCAGGTCGATCCCGTCGACCGCGCGCACGGCGCCGTAGGATTTGCAGAGGCCCGAGATATCGAGGATCGGCAGCCCGCTCATTTGCGCCTCTCGAGGAATGACCAGAAGCGGCCGATCAGCGGCGCGAAGCCGTTCGGGAAGTAGAACACGAGGGCGAGCAGGAAGAAGCCGTAGGCGATCATGCGCAGTTCCGGCGCGACGCGCAGCGCCTCGGTGAGGCCGACGAACAGCAGGCTGCCGAAGATCACGCCCGAGATCGTCCCCGCGCCGCCGCCGAGCACGATGATCAGCATCGTAGTCGAGTAGTACATCTGGAAGGTCAGCGGGCTGACCACGGTGAGGTAATGCGCATAGAGGCTGCCGCCGAGCCCGGCAAAGATCGCGCTGATCATGAACACGACCAGCTTGTAGTGCCAGGTCGGAATGCCCACGGATTCCGCCAGCGTCTCGTTCTCGCGGATGGCGATCATGTTGCGGCCGGCCGGCGAGCGCACGATCAGATAGACCGCAAGCGTCGCCAGCGCCGCGATGACGAGCACCAGGTAATAGAAGCCGACGGTGCCGGAGACCGTGAAGGAGGCCGGGCCCAGTGCGAAGTAGGGCCTTGGCACCGCCGCCAGTCCCATGTCGCCGCGCGTCAGGCTGATCCAGTTCTTGGCGATCGCCTGCCCGATGATGACGAAGCCGAGTGTGCACATCACGAACGACGTCGAGCGCAGCCGCAGCGCGGGAATGCCGAGCGGCAGCGCGATCGCACCGGTGATGAGGCCGGCGGCGAGGAAATTCACATAGAACGGCGTGCCGAAATGCACCGCCAGCAGCGCCGAGGCATAGGCGCCGATGCCGAAGAACGCCGCCTGCGCCAGCGACAGCAGCCCGGTGTAGCCGAGCAGCAAGTTGAGGCCATGCGCCGGCAGCAGGAAGATCAGCGCGATGATGATTGCGTGCAGCGGATAGTTGCCGAGGAACAGCGGCGCGACGCAGGCCAGCGCTGCGAGCCCAAGGCCGAACGGAACGCGCAAATCCGGTCCCGTCGCAACTTTGTGCTCGGCTGCTGTCACGGTCTGGTCTCGGACGATCTCGGTCAAGGTGTCACATCCCTGCGATCAGAAGCGCGCCTGCGCGGAGAACAGCCCGTGCGGACGCCACATCAGCACCAGCATCAGAGTCGCAAAGCCCACGGTGTCGCGGAACTGCAGGCCGACATAGGTCGCAACCAGGCTCTCCGCGATGCCCAGAATCATCGCCGCGACGAAGGTGCCGCGGACATTGCCGAGCCCGCCCATGATGATGATCGGCAGCGTCTTGAAGGTGATCAGCTCGCCCATGCCGCCATAGACGCTGACATTCACCGGCGCGGTCAGCACGCCCGACAGTGCCGCAAGGCCGGCACCGAGGATGAAGGTCCACAGCGCGACATGGCGGACGTCGATACCGACGACGGCGCAGCACTCGATGTTCTGCGACACCGCGCGCATCGCCTTGCCGATCCGGCTGTAGGTGACCATCAGCTCGAGGCCGATGAACACGATAAGGCCGACGATGATGATCAGGATGCGCTGCTCGGCCAGCGTGAAGCCGAACAGCGTCACCGGCTCGATGTAGCCGCCGGAGAAGAACTTGTAGCTGCCGCCGAACACCAGGATGACCGTGTTCTGCAGGATCAGCGCGACACCGAGCGTCGCCAGCACGCCGGCTTCGGCCGGCGCGCCGACGATGCGCTGCATCACGATATTGCCGACGACCACGGCGATGACCGCCGTCGCCACCACGCCGATCACGATCGCCACCGGATAGGGCAGATCGAAATACTCGATCGCGAACCACGCCCCGAAGGTGCCGAGCATGTAGTATTCGCCGTGGGCGAAATTGATGGCGCGCAGCACGCCGAAGATCATCGTCATGCCGACGGCAACGATCGCGTAAACCGATCCGGATACGATGCCGTTAACGACCTGCTCGATGATCGTGTAGAACATGTGCGTCCCGCCCTATTTGGGATAGTCGATCTCGGCCGAATAGGCGCCCTTGATGGCCGGCTTGCCGTTCTCGATCTCGAGCAGGATCATCGGGAGGCGCGCCTGGTTGTGATCGTCGAAGGTGACATCGCCGACCGCGCTCGCATAGTGGATGCTGGAGAGCGCGGCGCGAACTTTCTCGCGGTCGATGCTCTGCGCCTGCTCGATCGCCTTGGCCAGCAGGTGCACGGTCTCCCAGTGCACATAGGCGTGGTTGTTCGGCGCCTCGCGGAACTCGGCGGTGAACTTCTCGACGAAGGCCTTGCTCTTGGCGGAGTCGTAGGCCGGCAGCCAGGCGGCCGCCTCGATCGCGCCTTCGAGCGCCTTCGGCGCGGCCTTGATGGTCTTCTCGGTGTTGAACTCGGCGTTGCCGATCAGCGGGATCTTGCCGGCGATCCCGACTTCCATCATCTGGCGTCCCACGATCGGCGTGGAGTCGGCGTTGCCGTACATGATGATCGCCTGGGCGCCGGAATCGCGGATCTTGGAGAGCACGCTGCGGAAATCCACCTCGCCCTCCTTGTAGTAATCCTCGGTCAGGATCTGGCTCTTGAACCGTGGAAGGTATTTCTTGGTGAATTCGATCGCCGCGCGGCCATAGTCGCTGTCGACCGAGAGCACGGCGTATTTGGTGAAGCCCTTCTTCTCGGCGGCGTATTGCAGCACGATCAGAGCGCGGTTCTCATCGGTCGGATAGTTGCGATAGGTCCATTTGAAGCCGCCGACGCCGGCCTTGTAGGTGATCTTCGGGTTCGACGAGGCCGCATTCAGCAGCAGCACGCCGGCATCCTCGGCGACCGGCTGCATCGCCAGCGTCACCGAGCTCGAGACGTCGCCGATGATGTAATCGACCTGATCCTGGTCGATCAGCCGCCGCGTCGCCGAGACGCCCTCGACCGGGGTGCCCTGGCTGTCACCGGCGAGGATGTTGATCTTGCGCCCGCCGATACCACCGGCCGCCGTGATCTCCTTCACCGCCATCTGGGCGCCGCGCAGCGAGAAAGCACCGTAGCGGGCATTCGGCCCGCTCATCGGCGCGACGAGGCCGAGCTTGACGGTGCCGTCCTCGGTTCGGGCGAACGCACCGGAGGACATGGCCTGAACTCCGACCAGCGCCGTTCCGATGCAAAATCCCCGCCGGCTCAACTCGATCGTCATGTCCCTCTCCGTTGCTGCTGCAAATCGCCTTTGCCAACTCCGCCGCTGTTGTGATCTTGCGCCTGGATTTTTTTGCTGCGGCCGACGGTAAAAAATAGATTTGTCGCCGCGCGCCGGGGAAGCACGACTGTCCTCTGCCGCCATAGCGAATTCTTATGGCGAGGGGACGTCAAGCCCTGCCGCCAGGACCTGCCTGGCGCCGACATTCCATTCAGTCGGCGTGAGACAAGCGGGTCAATGCGGCTCAAAAACGGAGCGCGCCGCCTTCACGGAGGCAGCGATGAACCGATGGACTTCCTGAACGCTTCGCATCTCGTGCGTATCGGAGTGCGAGGTCAGCCAATAGGTTCGAACGAACTTCACATCTGGAAGCAGGCGCTTGAGCTCCGGATAACGTTGTGCCGCATAGTCATGCAATATTCCGATGCCGTGTCCGGCACGGACGGCCTCCATCTGGGCGACCACGCTGCCGCACTCGTATCGACGTGACATCTGCCGCCCGAGCACCGACGCATAATCCAGCGCCTGGCTGTAGACGAGATCCTCGACATGCGTGACGAAGAGGCGTCCCGCCAGATCGGCCTGGCTGCCGATCGGTCCTTCGCGCGCCAGATAGCTGTCTGCCGCGTAGACGCCGAGCGTGTAGTTGGTCAGTTTCGACAGGATCAGACGCCCCTGCTTCGGCCGGTCAAGGGTGATCGCGATGTGCGCTTCGCGGCGCGACAGGGAGAAGGTGCGCGGCAGCGGAACAAGCTGAATGGTCAGTCCGGGGTGTTTCGACGCAAGCGCGCCAAGACGGTCGGCCAGGAAATAATTGCCAAGCCCGTCCGGTGCACCCACGCGCACGGTGCCGGTGATCGCCTCGACCTCTCCGATGTTCGAGCCGACCTTGAGAAGCTCGCTCTCGGCGCGTTCCGCGGCCGCAAGCAGCACCTTGCCCGCGGCCGTGAGCGTGCAACCCGACACACTGCGCTCGATCAGCCTGGTGTTGAGGCTCTTCTCCAGCGCGGTGATCTGGCGGGCGACGGTGGTGTGATTGAGCCGCAGATGCTTCGAAGCCTTCAGGATCTGCCCGGCGCGCGCAACCTCCAGGAATATGCGCACGCGTTCCCAATCCATTGGCCGCTCTTTCTATGCACGACGGAGCCGCCAATTCAGCCTCCGGCATGACGCAAGGTTACTTCCTGGCATTGCGCGGATCATCTGACGGATTGACGAATGTGGTCCCCGTCGGCCCCGTCGCCGTGCACTGCACGGTGACTTCCTCACCTTTGGTGGCGGCAAAATGTGCTCGTCCGGCAGGCTCGGTGTAATGGCTGCCGGCAGGCAACTCCACCAGCTTTGACTCATCCCATACGGTGCCGTAGCCAAAATACCAGGTCCCGGACAAGATAAAGCACGACCTTCCATCGGGATGCGAATGAGGCTGGATCTTCGTGTTCGGCGGCGCCTTGAATACAAGAGAGTACAATCCGTTGCTTTTTCCGTCACCGATCACAAAGATCACCTGCTGACCTTGCACCATCGCCGATCCCGCCTGGTTCGCTTGGCTTTGCGGCCATTTGAACTGATCGAACCGCAGTCTCTGCTCAGGCAAGTCCTGGGCAACGACTTGCGACGTGGCAGCAATGCCGATCAGAATCGAAGCGGCATTCTTCAGGTGCCATTTCACGAAAAATTCTCCTGTCAGTTGACGACGCGAATCTGCCTCATCCGCCGCACGGCGGCAGCCGTCCGGACATGATCTCAAGAGTTCGCGTCACAGAGTCTTGTGGGAGGGGTCAGCCTTGGCCGCTCACCCTGCCTGCGAGTAGTTCAAGGGCACATAGGTGTAGGCCTTCTCGCCGTTGCGACGGACGTGGCCCAGTCCGGGAAACGAGATGTGCGCGCCCCCGACCAGATAGCCGTTCTCCGCGGCATCCGCGAAGGCGAGTTCGTGGACATGCTCGGCCTCGGGAGCGTCCACATCGTAGGCGATTGTGACGGTCGGGTCCTCGAATTGCACGGCAGCGACATGCACCACGTCACCCCACAGAGCCAGCTTTTCCCCCCGGCTCTCGACCACATACATGGTGTGTCCGGGCGTGTGGCCATACGCAGCCTGCGCACGCACGCCGGGGATCAAATCGGTGTTTCCATCGAAAACGACGAGCTTGCCGGCCTGCTGGTACGGGGTGATCGACGCCATGGCGGCCTGGAAGAACCGCTTCGCTTCAGCGGGGGCAGCGCGCATGTTGGCCTCGCTGAGCCAGAAGTCGGTATCCCGCCGGCTGACCCGCACGACCGCGTTTGGAAACGCACGTTGATCTCCGGCCATGAGTCCACCGACGTGATCGGCATGCAGATGCGTGAGATAGATCTCATCGATCTGCTCCGGTCGGTAGCCCGCGGCGCGAAGATTGCCCAGGAGTTGACCGTTCGATGGACCCAGGAGAGAGCCGGCGCCCGCGTCGATCAACACCAGCTTGCTGCCGGTATTCACCAGGAATGAATTATGCGACGTCTCGACGAGATCGCCGAGATAATTGCGTCGCAGCGCCTGCTCGAGCCGGGCAGGATCGCCCCGCAACAATTTGGTCGCTGGAAGCATGTTGGTGCCATCGGACAGCACCACCACTTCGAAATCACCAAGCATCAATCGGTAGAACGCGGGAGCTTGTCCCTTGGCATGCGGCGCATCGGCAAACGATGCCGTCGGCAGTCCGCACCCCAGGCAAAGACAGCCGGCGGCCAGGAACGAACGGCGGCTCAGATCGAGGACGCCGTTGTTTGCCGGCGTCTGCCGGCCGGAGCGCTTCGCGCCATCAAACAAACGATCGAGCATCATGTCAGTGCCGCTCCCCGATAACCGCCATGAAGTCACACTGGATCAACGCGGGTCCCTCCACCTGCAGGGGCTGCGCGTGCCGGGCCGGACGCGACGCGGGATCTGGAAACATGCGCAACCACTCCACGTTCAGCGGGTCGCGGTTGTTTCGATCCCGGATGAAGACATTGAGCTTGATGATGTCGTCGGTCGTTCCGCCGGCGGCTTCGATCACCGACTTCACGTTCTGGAACATGTTCGCGCATTGGGCCGACAGATCGTCGGGAATGGCACGGGTGGCCGGGTCCATGGGCTGAATCGCACCCGAGACGACGACATTGCCGATGCGACATGCATTCGGCACCGGAAATTTATGCGCAATCTCCGGAACTGTGATGCTCTTGCGGCCAGTCATGGCAGAACTCCTCGTTGTCGCGATATCGGTTACGGGGTTGCGGGACCTGGTTGGGCGACGGCCAGATCTTTCGTCGCGTCAGGCCTGATGTCGCCGCCGGCGCCAGGCGTCAGGCTGATGCCCTTCGTTTCGGGGAGCAGGAGCGTGGCGACAAGGGCGATGCCGTAGCCGACCAGCGCGACGAACCCGATCGCCTCCGCCAGCGTGATCCACTGCGCCAGCACGCCGATGCAGGAAACCGCGGCCGCGCCGGCGGCCTTGCCGAAATTGTAGGCGAAGCTTTGGCCGTTTGCCCGGATGGCGGTGGGAAACAGCTCCGTGAAGAATGGTCCCAGCACGGCATAGTTGCCGATCGTGAAGAAGCCGAACGGCACGCCGAGCAGGATCAGCGTCCAGCCGGACAGCGGCAGGAACATGTAGACGACAGTCACGATCCAGGAGCAGACCAAGAACAGCTGAAACGTTCGCCGGCGGCCGAGCCGATCCGACAGGTAGGCGCTCACGAGGAAGCCGGCGAAAGACCCGCCCGTCACGAAGAACACGTAGTAGCCGGATTCACTCGGCGACAAATGGCGAATGGTCTTCATGAAGGTGGGCAGCCAGTTGACGATGGCCCCGCCGACGCCGATCACGCCGAAGGCCAGCAGTGACGACAGGACCGTCGTTGGCAGAATGGCAGGCCGGAATATGGCGGCGAGGCCAGGCAGCGCGTCCGCCTCCGCGAGAGCAGCGCGCGTCGTGATGTACACCTCTGGCTCGGTGATGCCGCGACGCAAATAGAGCACAAGCAACCCGGGCAGCACGCCGATCATCAGCAGAACCCGCCAGCCATAGTCGTGCGGAATGAGCGCGAGAACGACACCGGCCAGGATGGCGGCCATGCTCCAGCCAACGCCGAAACCGCTCTGCACACAACCGACGGCCTTGCCCCGATGCGCGGGACGGATGATCTCGCCCATCAGCACGGCTCCCGCGGCCCATTCGCCGCCGAAGCCCAGTCCTTGCAGCACGCGCACCAGGATGAGTTGACCAAAATCCTGCGTGAAGCCCGCGATGAACGTGAACAGCGAAAACCACAGGATCGTGAATTGCATCACCCGGACCCGGCCGAACCGGTCAGCCAGATAGCCGCAGGCCCAGCCGCCGATCGCCGCCGAAAGCAGCGTGGCTGTCGCGAGATAGCCGGCCTGCGCCGTGCTCATCCCCCAGGCGACGATCAGGACGGGAAGCGCAAAGCTGAAGAGCTGAGCGTCCATGGCATCCACCGCCCAGCCCGCGAAACAGCTCCAAAACGTCCTGCGCTCGCGGTCCGTCAATTCCCGGTACCAACCGAACATCCGATTCCGTCCCTGGCTCTTGATGTGTTGTTTTGCTGCGGTGGTTAGACGACGAGTGGCGTCAACCCTCCATCCATCGTCAGGGAGGCCCCGGTCACGTAGGAAGCGCGGGCGCTCGCAAGGTACAGCGCGGCGTCGGCGACCTCTTCGGGGTTGGCGTATCGACCGAGCGGAATTCGCGCCTGATTCTGGCGGAGGAGCTCCTCGGGTGATTTGCCGGTCAGGCGGGACTCGGCATCCAGCGACATCTGCACCCGGTCCGTCAGCGTGGCTCCCGGGTTGATCACGTTGATGCGGACGCCGGCTTGTCCCCACGCCGCTGCAAGTCCGGCAGAGGCGAGCATGAGCGCCGCGTTCGCGGCGCCGCCCGGGAGATGGATCGGGGACGCGATCTTGCCGCCGGTGCCGACGATGTTGACGATTGCGCCGGCGCGTCGCGCGACCATCCGCGGCAAGGCGAAGTCGATCACGTTCATGTAGGAAAAGAACTTCGCGTCCATGGCCGTCCGCCACTTGTCCGGCGTCAGCTCGGTCGGGGTGACCCGCTTGGCGCCTCCAGCCGAGTTGACGAGAGCGGCGAGCGGCCCAACCTGCTCCTCAACCGCCGCGACCATTTTTTCGGCATCCGATGCAACGGACAGGTCCGCCGCAAAGCAGGCCACCGCAATGCCGTCTTCGCGAAGCGCACCTTGCGCCTTGTCGAGATTGCCCTGGCTGCGTGAGACGATCGCCACGCGAGCGCCTTCGCGTCCAAAGGCGCGGGCGCAAGCGAGACCAATCCCCTTGCTGCCGCCGGTGATCAGGACCACTTTTCCGTCGAGTTCAAGCTTCATGTGCACGGCTCCTGTTTGAGCGAGGCCGGATTGCGAACGTTGATTGGCGTACCGCGCGCGAATGCCGCGATCTGATCGAAGGCATTGCCGTAGCCGAATTCGTAATTGTCACGCTCCACATAGCCGAGATGCGGCGTGCACAGGGCATTTGGGAGCGCAAGCAGCGGATCGTCGGCATTCGTCAGCGGCTCACGCTCGAAGACATCGACGGCGGCCTTGCCTGGCCGCCCCTGTCTCAAGGCCGCCACGAGCGCTCCCGGCTCAATCAGCTCCGCCCGGCTGGTGTTCACGAGCAGCGCGGTTGGCTTCATGCAGGCGAGGTCGTCCGGTCCGAGCAATCCTGCGGTGTCCGCGCTCAACCGCAGGTGCAGACTCAAGACATCCGATTGCTCGAACAATTCCTGCGCGCTCGCCGCGACGCGGTAGCCTGCGGCGGACGCCCGCTCGAGCGATCCCTGCCGACCCCACACCAGCAGTTTCATTCCGAAGGCAACGCCGATTTCGGCCACGAGAGCCCCGAGCTTGCCGAAGCCATAGATGCCGAGCGTCCGGCCTCGCAGTCCGAGCCCGATGGTCGATTGCCACCGGCCCGAACGCAAGGCCTCGGCCTCGAAGGGAATGTTGCGCATGGCAGCCAAGATGAGGCCCCAGGTCAACTCGACGGTGCAGTAAGAGGGCCGCCCGCCCGAGGCCGAGCAGACGACCACGCCGTGGCGCGTGCAGGCCTCCAGATCGATGTGCGGCACGTGCCCGTTCTGGCTAATCAGCTTGAGCTTTGGCAGACGGCTCAGCAATGCAGCGTCGACTTTGGTGCGCTCCCGCATCAGGACCAGCGCATCGGCGTCAGCCAGGCGCTCGGTCAAGCCGTCGAGATCCTCGACATGGTCGTTCCAGACCGTCACCTCGTGACCGCCCAGTTTCGTGAAGCAGTCAAGTGTTCGGACGACATCCTGATAATCGTCGATGACGGCAACGCGCAGCCGCTGCATGTGATTGCTCCAAGCGATAGAGCGTTTTCGAGCGAAGCCTGTCCCGGACTTGATCCGGGATGGATACCGGTTCGCGCGAAGAAAACGCGTCAAAACAAGAATCTGCAGTCCCGTTCCGCTTCCATCGGAACGGGGCTCTAGGCGTTTGTCGGAAGGTCGGCGACCGAAACGCCGGCATCGATCGCATCGCATTTCCGGCCTTCGGACGATGCCTTTTCGAGCGCGCGCGCCAGCACCTCTTCCGCCCGGCCGCGCGGGATGAAGCACACGCCTGTCTCGTCGGCGACCACGATGTCGCCGGGCGAGACGCGAATGCCGGCGATCTGGATGTCCCCGTTGATCTCGACGGTCTCGATGCGCCATTTGCCGGTGACCGGGGTGATCTCGGTCGCCCAGATGGGATAGCCGACACGCCTGGAATGCGCGACATCGCGGACCCCGCCGTGCACGATGGCGCCGGCTTCACCCTGGCGCTTGCCGGTCTGGGCCGAGATCCCGCCCATATTGGAAATGCCGGCAACACCGTCGATCACCACGACGTCGCCGGGAAGCGCCAAGTTGTGCGCCTCGAATTCCGCCATGCGATTCACATGCTCGCGCGCGGTTTCATAGACATGCTCGCGCTGAAGAATGTTGCGCACCGTCAAGGCCGGGCCCACCAACGTTGAGCCCGCTATCGTTGGCTTCAGGACCGACGCGCCGATCGCTCCGGTCATGCCCAACTCGTCCATGATGTCCGAAATCACGCTGCTGGCGTCGCTGATCGATTTGAAGCCTTCGACCAGACCGCGGGGCGGCCGCGGCGTGCGCATCAGGCGGATACGATCCGGGGCGATTTTTCCCGTCAGCTTCGGCGGCAGGTCTTCAGGGGCGGCGCGGTTCATGCTGAGGCTTCCTCCGGTGCGAGACCGCGTTACGTCCGCATCCCGCTTCACTTTTATAAGTTGCGCAAATCATTCCCCCAGTCCAATTTAGATTTTGATGCACCATCATCATCTGGGTGAATAATATGCGGTTCGACCTGAACCTGGCCGCCGTGCTCGAAGCCATCATGCTGGAGCGGAACGTAACGCGGGCCGCAGCCTCTCTGGGGATGAGCCAACCGGCCGTCAGCAACGCCCTGCGACGGGCTCGCGCCCTCGCCGGCGACCGCCTGTTTCTGAAGGTGGCCGGCGGAATGCAGCCCACGGCACGAATGCTGGCCATCTGGCCAGAGCTGCATCGCTCACTCGGGACGATCCGGACGTCGATCACCCCGCAGCATTTCGATCCGCGGACAGAAACGACGACCTTCCGCTTGGCAGTGACTGACAGCCTGGCTGTGGAAGCCGTCGCCGCAATCGCGCTTCGTTTGAGGTCCGCCGCGCCGCGGGCCCGCATCGCATTTGCCATTCACACCAATGCGAATTCCCTGGCAGGCGTTGAGCGCGGGACCCTGGACTGCGCGGTCGGCATGTTTCCCGCACTCCCCAGGCATATGCACGTCCAGGGCGTCCGCACAGACCGCTACATTTGCGTCATGCGCCGGGACCATGAACTGGCGCATCGGCTGACCCTGGAACGGTTCGTCGCGGCCGATCATGTCCTGGTCGCGCCATCGGGCAATGAACTGGGCGTGGTCGATGGATGGCTCAGCTTGCAGGGCCATGCCCGGTCGATCGTCGCCGTGGTCAATCACTTCGCCGACGGCTTGCGAATTGTTGCAGGCAGCGACTTGCTGACCTGCGTGCCGCAGAGCTACGTCGATCGTCATGGCAGCGGTCTCATGGCGGAGCACGAACTGACGAGCTGTGCGCTGCCGTTTGAAGCGGAGCGCATCCTTCACAAGATGATCTGGCACGAGCGTCTTCACAGCCATCCGGCGCACCGGTGGTTTCGCGGTTTGGTGGCGGATGTTTGCGGACTTTCTGCCGCCTTCGGCGATGAAGCCGCGGAAGCCGAGCCTGGGCGAGCAATTGCGCCCGTTGCCGCCGGTCGACAAGAGGCGGAGCTCGGGAAAGCCACACGATCGCAACCTTGACCAGCGCTTGGCGCGGGAGCAGGCCGGTCGCTCCAGGCATCCTGCGGCCGACGAATTCCAGCGATTCGGCGTCGCCATTCCGGGCGATGCCGACTCCCGATTTCTGCTCTCCGGGATAGTTTTCAAGATTTTCATAATTTCTGTTGACACCAACCCGGATCGGTGATCTAATGCGCTCGTCTCACCCGACACGAGGGGCGTTTCGCGAACGTCAGGAACGTGGGTGCAGATGCGGTGGACGCTGAGTGTGCGACAGGCGTTGCGCACATGCGGCGGACGGCGAAGTCGTGTGGTCTGGCCGCCCCGATGCAGGTGGCAAATTCGTGAGAGGCCAATGCCCTCATGGACGACGGTGACAAACCAGCATGGTCTCGCCGCGGAGAGTACGTATAAGCCGTAAAACCATCGCGCAGGGAAAGCCGGAATGCCTCCGCTTCACCTGTATGCTCGTGTGCGCACCTTTTTGTGCACATTGCACGCGAGACCGCGGGTGCGGCGTGCACCCGGCTTTTCCTGCGCCCTCGTTGTTAGAGAGGGCGGAACGAAATGAAAAACTCGGACAAATGATGTCGCGAGAATGCGAACGCATATCTTCAGTGTCGTCGCCCGCGCATGCGGGCGATCCAGTACGCCGCGGCCTATCGGCTCAATCACGATCGTCTCTGGAATACTGGATCACCCGCATGCGCGGGTGATGACACTGGAATAGCTGTTTGACAGGTCCATTTGAGGAGCGCTCGTCTGGCCAAAGTTCGCAGACAAAGTCCGTCTTCGCTTTCGCTGCGCTTCAGCTTCGCCGGACACGCTTCGCCCTGCGGTCTTCCGCGTGGCTGCGCCACGCGTAGCCCGCAGGGCGAAGCGTGGCGGAGAGGGAGGGATTCGAACCCCCGATAGGCTTGCACCTATGCCGCATTTCGAGTGCGGTGCATTCAACCACTCTGCCACCTCTCCGGAAGCGCGCGGGTGATTTGCTCACCCCGTGGTCGGGGCGTGTTCTAGGCGAGGTTGGCGGGCCAGACAAGGCGCTGCAATAATATTTCCGCCCTGGCGATGTAAGTCGGCGCGGCGAGCGACGCGGCAGAAGAAAGTGCGTGGAAACAAAGCGCTAGCGGCCCGGCATTGATTCGAGCGGGGTCCCAGCCGGACGGAAGGAGTGAGACATGGAGCATCTGACGGTGCAGGCAAATGGCGCGGCGTTCCATGTCGCGCGGATCGGCGCGGGCCCGCCGCTGCTGCTGCTGCACGGCTGGCCGGAATTCTGGCTGACCTGGAAACCGGTGATGACGCGGCTGGCCGGCCGCTTCACGCTGATCGCGCCCGATCTCCGCGGGTTCGGCGACAGCGACAAGCCGGACGGGCCAGCTTACGGCCCTGACCAGCATGCGGACGACATGCTCGCCCTGCTGGATGCGCTCGGCATCGAGAAGGCCGGAATCGTCGGCCATGACGTCGGCGGCGCGGTGATGCAGCCCCTGGCGCGCAAGGCGCCCGAACGGATCGCCGGGCTGTTCTTCTTCGACTTCGTCTATCCCGGCATCGGGCCGCGGATGGCGGCGCCGGATCGGCTGAACCACATCTGGTACCAGTCGTTCCACCAGATGGAGATGGCGCCCGCGCTGGTCGGCGCCAGCAGAGAAAGCTGTCGCACTTACATCGGCCATTTCCTGCGCAACTGGTCGCATCGGCAGGATGCGTTCGACGATGTTCTCGATGCCTTCACCGACAATTTCATGAAGGGCGGCAATCTCGCGGGCGGCTTTGCGCATTATCGCGCGGCGCATGCGGCGCGCGTGAAGATGATGCAGGGGCAGGCACCGCAGCTGGCGCCGATCGCGGTGCCGACCTGCGTGCGTTGGGCGGAGCACGACCCGCTGTTTCCCTATGCGTGGACGGATCGGCTGGGCGAGACCTTCACCACTCTCGATCTGCAGATGTTCGGCAATGTCGGGCATTTCCCGCATCGCGAGGATCCCGATCGCGCAGCAGTGGAGATTTCGGGCTTCTTCGATCGGATCAATTGGAGGTAGAAAGGGGTGGGACCGCCAGACGCGACAAAATACTGGCGGTCCCGTGCCGTGCTTCAATATTGCTGGCCGGGGAAGTGCGGCTTCGCCGGCCAGCGGGCGCGACGGGAATCACGCTAGCAAGCGATGAGGAAACGGCAACGTGAACCCGATCTTAACCTAACCGCTCAACCTTACCGGGCCGGGGAACACATCGGCTCGCATAGCATCCCGGCGCAAACGCCGTGCATGGGCCGCGCGAGGCAGCGATTCTCCCGTAATTTCACGGGCCTGCGCGTCAGGCCTTCGCCTTCTTCGCTTTCCGCTCGGCCTTCTCGTCGTCGTCCTTACCCTTCTTCTCGGCCTTGTCCTTGCCGTTCTCCTTCTTGCGATTGGTATAGCGCGCATTGCCGAGCCCGGTGCCGATGGTCAGCACGCCCCAGCGCTCGACGTCCTGCATGAACGGCACTTCGGCGAGACCCTGGGCGACACCGTCATTATGCATCACGATCGCAGTGTCGTGGCCACCGATCTCGGGGATCGCCTCGACCAGGCTCGCCGGCAGGTTGAACTTGCTGCTCTCCCAATTGCCCGGCAGGTTCTGCGCGCCCTTCTCGATCGAGCCATCCTCGTTGATGACGCCGGGACAGGAGATGCCGATGAACGGCGCGAGCTTGTGCCCCTCGGCTTCGGCCGCGGTGATCAGATCCTTCAGCATCTTGACCAGCCGCTTCACCGCGCCCTCGCGCGTGGGCTCGTCATCGGCGTGGCGCCACAGCTCGGACTTCCACACACTGGCCTTGGAGAGATCGGGCGCCTTCTTCCAGCGCGTCTCGACCACGCCGCAGCGGATGTTGGTGCCGCCGATGTCGACGGCGAGGATGCTGTCATGAGCCTCGAAGATCCAGGACGGCGCCAGATGCAGCGTGCCGATCAGGCCGGCGTCATCAGGATGAAAGCGGATCGGCACCAGATCGACCTTGAAATCCTCGGCTTTGAGGATGATCTCGGTGCGCGCGATCGCGAGCTCGCCGAGCCGGCTCTCGCGAAAGCCGCCGCCGACCACGATGCGCTCGGTCTTGGCCCAAGCCTTGGTCTTGAGGAAGCGGCGGGTGACGTAAGCGAGCTCCTGCGCGAACTCCTCGATCGCGCTGTGCACGACGGCGGAGGCCTCGGTGTCCTCGCCGACCAGCATGTCGTCGAGCTTCTTCTTGCTGATCTTCTCCGAGGGCTCGTCGCCAAATGGGTCCTCGCCGGTCTTGCGCAGCGGCTTGCGCCAGCGGTCGAGGATCTTGCGGAAAGCGCCCTTGGAGGCACGGTCGCCGAGGAAGCCCTCGTCGTCCTTCAGCTCGATGTTGAAGCTGTCGATGTCGACCGACGGCAGCCGCGCCGCGCCGTGGCGGGCGATTCCCGTGGTTGTTGCAATCTCGTCGGCCATGTGCCCTCTGCCCTTCGCGGAATTTGCGGGACAACGGCCGGGGAACCCGATGGTTTCACGGCTGGCGTGAGGGAGGCGGGGCCGCCAAGAGGCCCGAAACGGCGCCAAATCCTTCATTTTGGGCCGGTTTTCGCCCTGCTTTGCCTTGACTCCCCGTCGATTGCGGCTATAAGTCCGCCCCAACAGGCGCGAGGATTTCTCGCGCTGTTTGTTTTTGCGCGGATTTCAGGGGCTCGCCCCAATTTGTGCAGAACACGAAACCCATCGCGACTGAACAAGAAGCCGGCCCGGAGCGATCCGAGGCACGGAATCGAACACGAAGGAATCAAACGATGTTCGCAGTCATCAAAACCGGCGGCCGGCAATACCGCGTCGTTCCGAATGATGTACTCGAGATTGGCAAGATCGCCGGCGATGTCGGCACGATCGTGCAACTTGGCGAAGTTCTGGTGCTCGGCGGCGATACGCCGACCTTGGGCGCTCCGACGGTGGCAGGTGCTTCCGTTGCGGCCGAAGTGCTGCAGCACAAGCGCGGCCCGAAGGTGATCTCGTTCAAGAAGCGCCGCCGCAAGAATTCGCGCCGCAAGCGCGGCTACCGCGACGAGATCACGGTGCTCCGCATCACCGAGATCCTCGCCGACAACGCCAAGCCGACCATCGGCCCGCGGCCGAAGAAGGCGAAGCCGGCTGAGCCCGCTGCCGAGAAGGCCGCGTAAGGTCAGCGTCAGAGATCGACGTCACGCGCAACTTGGCGTGACCGGAATTGAAATGATTCCGTCAAGGAATTGAACTAGACATTCGAGCGAATTCGGAGACGAGCCATGGCTCACAAAAAAGCAGGCGGTTCATCGCGCAACGGACGTGATTCCAAGGGCAAGCGCCTCGGCATCAAGGCGTTCGGCGGCGAGCGCGTGATTCCCGGCAACATCATTGCGCGTCAGCGCGGCACCACCTGGCATCCCGGCCTTAATGTCGGCATGGGCACCGATCATACTCTCTTCGCCAAGGTCGAGGGTCATGTCGAGTTCCGTGCCAAAGCCAACGGCCGCACCTTCGTATCGGTCATCCCGATGGCGGAAGCGGCCGAATAGACGGTGGACACATTCGAGTCCGCCGGGTCCTGTTGAACCGGCGGAGTCGTAAAGGGCTCCAAGAGGGGAGGCGGGAAACCGGCCTCCCCTTTTCATTGCGCGCGGTCCGACTTTGATCCCGCGCAATGTCCCCAGCGTTGCGTACCGTTATCGCATCACAGGAGCCCGACCATGTTGCAGGACATTCCGACCACGACATTGCGCGAGTCCAGAGCTTGCGTCCTCGAGACCGAACGGCTGACCTTGCGCAAGCCGACGCTCGCGGACGTAAAAGCCATTGCCCGTCTCGCCAATGATCGCCGCATTGCGGAGAACACGCGCCGCCTGCCGCATCCCTATTGCCAGGACGACGCCATCGATTTCGTGCGCGCGCTCGCCGCCGGCGGCCGCGAGACGGTGTTTCTGATCGAGCACAGCCACAAGCCGATCGGCATGGTCGGCATCGACTGGCGCGCGGAGACTTCGGCCGAACTCGGCTACTGGCTCGGCGTCGACCATTGGGGCCAGGGTTTCGGCACCGAGGCCGCACGCGCGGTGATCGACTATTTCTTCGAGGAGTTCGACCTCGATCATCTCATCTCCGGTGCCCGCGTCGCCAATCCGGCCTCGCGCAACATCCTGGAGAAATGCGGCTTCCAGTGGAGCGGCGTCGAGCTGCACCGCTTCGAGGCGCTGGGCTCGTCGACCCCGGTCGACTGCTTCCGCCTGTCGCGCAGCGTCTGGTCGTCGCTGAAGAACTGGAACCAGACGACGCGTCGCAATACGTGAAGAACTACGCCGGCGGATTCACCGCCGGCTGTTCACGCCCGAGCCGCTGCTCGCGGATGAAAATATAGAGGCCGGCGCCGATGATAACAGCGGCGCCGATGATCGTGGCGGGCGACGGCACGTCGCCGAACACGACGAAGCCGAAGATCACGGCCCAGACGATCATCGAATATTGATACGGCACCACGACGCTCGCGGGCGCCAGTTTCAGCGAACGATTCACACACAGCAGCGCCGCGACCGAGATGATGCCGGCCGCCGCGAATGCCACCAGGCTGCCTGCCGTCGGCGTCACCCAGCCGAACGGCGACATCACGGCGCCGAGCACGAAGGTGCCGCCGAATTGTGATGTCGCCAGCACGATATCCGGCGTCGAGCGCAGCGAGCGCGTGATCAGCATCAGCACGGCAAACGACAGGCTGCCGCCGAGCGCGATCATCGCCGGCCAGCTGATCGTCTGCGCGGATGGCCTGAGCGCGATCAGCACGCCGCAGAAACCGACCAGGATCGCAGTCCAGCGCCGCCAGCCGATATGCTCGCCGAGTACCGTGCCCGACAGCGCGGTGACGAAGATCGGTCCGGCGAGATAGTAGGTGATGACGTCGGCGAGCGGCAGATAGACGGTGGCGAGGAAGAACGCCGCGACCTCCAGCGTCGACAGCGTCACCCGCAGCAATTGCAGCCAGGGCCGCTCCAGGGAGAAGAACTCCTTGCGCTGCTTCCACACCATCGGCAACAGCACCAGCAACGCCGCGCAGGCGCGCAGCCACAGCAATTGCCCAACCGAATAGGTCGCGACCATGAACTTGCCGAGCGCATCGCCGAACGAGAACATGAAGATCGACAGCAGCATCAGCCCGATGCCGGCAAGGCGAGCGGAGCGATCGTCATAGGTGGAGAGCTTTGCAAACAGGCTCATCTTGCTTGTGTTGTTGTTGCCGCACGCGAGTCGCGTGAGAGCCGTTTTTAACGGCGCGGATGCGCAGGACAACCCCGATTACTTCGAATCGAGCCAATTGTCGCAGTGCGGCGCCTGCGCTACCGGTAAGTCCGTCATTCCAAAAACAGAGCAGGAAACGCCGCATGACCGAGTTCGACCCCGCTCAGCACCGCATGGTATCAGCGCAGCGCTGGTTCGAGGATTTCGTGCTCGGCGAGCGCTTCGTGATTCCGAGCCGGACCCAGACCTCGGCGGTGTTCGCGGCGTTCCAGACCGCGAGTGGCGACACCCATCCGATCCATTACGACGTCGAATATTGCCGCGCCCGCGGCATGCCGGACCTGCTGGCGCATGGCTTCCAGACGCTGGTGCATACCGCGCCCGGCGCGGGGCTGTTTCCCTACGTCGTGGAGGAATCGCTGGTCGGCTTCCTCGAACAATCCAGCAAGTTCCTCAAACCGGTCTATGCCGGCGACACCGTCTACCCCGCACTGGAGGTGATCGAGCTCGTGCCCGGCCGCTCGACCGGCGTGGTGACGCTGCGCTCCACGGTGCACAATCAGCGCCGCGAGCTGGTGCTGGAAGGCATGCAGAAATTCCTGGTGCGGCGCCGGCCTGCGTAGGTCCCGGGGCCGCAAAAAGGCCCGAAAATTAAGGCTTTTCGCCGAAGTCAGGGCGTTTCCGGGTTGCCGCAGCGGCCCCCCTGCCCTAACTAGAGCCCATCATGAAATTCCTCGATGAAGCCAAGGTCTATATTCGCTCGGGCGACGGCGGCAACGGCTGCGTCGCGTTCCGGCGCGAGAAGTTCATCGAGTTCGGCGGGCCCTCCGGCGGCAATGGCGGCCGTGGCGGCGACGTCATCATCGAGGTCGTCGACGGGCTGAACACGCTGATCGACTACCGCTACCAGCAGCACTTCAAGGCGCAGAAGGGCACCAATGGCATGGGCAAGGACCGCCATGGCGCCGCCGGCAAATCCATCGTGCTGAAGGTGCCGGTCGGCACCCAGGTGTTCGACGAGGATCGCGAGACGCTGATCCACGACTTCACCACGCTCGGCGAGAAGTTCGTGCTGGCCGAAGGCGGCAATGGCGGCTTCGGCAACGCGCATTTCAAATCCTCCACCAACCGCGCGCCGCGCAATGCCAATCCCGGCCAGACCGGGGAGGAGCGCTGGATCTGGTTGCGGTTGAAGCTGATCGCGGACGCCGGTCTCGTCGGCCTGCCGAACGCCGGCAAATCGACCTTCCTCTCGGTCGTCAGCGCGGCGAAGCCGAAGATCGCCGACTATCCCTTCACCACCCTGCATCCGCAGCTCGGCGTCGTGAATGCGAGCGGCCGTGAATTCGTGCTCGCCGACATTCCCGGCTTGATCGAGGGCGCGCATGAGGGTGCGGGCCTTGGCGACCGCTTCCTCGGCCATGTCGAACGCTGCCGCGTGCTGCTGCATCTGATCGACGCGACCTGCGAGCATGCCGGCAAGGCCTACAAGACCGTGCGGACCGAGCTCGAGGCCTATGAGGGCCAGCTCGCCGACAAGATCGAGATCGTCGCACTGAACAAGATCGACGCGGTCACGCCCGACGAATTGAAGAAGCAGAAGGACCGCCTGAAGCGCGCGGCGAAGAAGACGCCGATGCTGCTGTCGGGTGCCACCGGCGAAGGCGTGCAGGACGCGTTGCGCGCGTTGGTCGAGGTGATCGGCGAGGCGCCGGTGTCGAACAAGGCCAAGGGCCAGGCGGAGCCGTGGGCCGAGCCGATCCCGCAGGGCTAAGCGAGCCCTGCACTTCCCATCTCGCGTCTCGGCGCGTAATGCTTCACCGACCTCCGTTCCAGTCCGACCAAAACCATGCAACGCCCCGCGCTTAGGAATTTTCGCCGCATCGTCGTCAAGGTCGGCTCGTCGCTGCTCGTCGACTCCAAGGCGGGCGAGCTGCGCGCGGCGTGGCTGGAAGCGCTGGTCGACGACATCGCAAAACTGCACAAGGATGGCCGCGAGGTCATGGTGGTATCGTCGGGCTCGATTGCGCTCGGCCGCAGCCGTCTGAAGCTGCCGCGCGGCCCGCTCAAGCTCGAGGAGAGCCAGGCGGCCGCCGCCGTCGGACAGATCGCGCTGGCGCGGATCTGGTCGGAGGTGCTCGGCAATCACGGCATCGGCGCCGGCCAGATCCTGGTGACGCTGCAGGACACCGAGGAACGCCGCCGCTATCTCAACGCGCGCTCGACGATCGCAAAGCTGCTCGAATGGCGCGCGGTGCCCGTGATCAACGAGAACGACACCGTCGCAACCAACGAGATCCGCTATGGCGACAATGATCGCCTCGCCGCCCGCGTTGCGACCATGGCAAGCGCGGATCTCTTGATCCTGCTGTCAGACATCGACGGCCTCTACACCATGCCGCCCAATGCCAATCCCGATGCAAAGCTGATCCCGATCGTGGAGAGCGTCACCTCCGAAATCGAAGCGATGGCGGGCGCCGCCGAGTCCGAACTGTCGCGCGGCGGCATGTATACGAAGATCGAGGCCGCGAAGATCGCGACCACCGCGGGCACGCATATGCTGATCGCCTCCGGCAAGATCGAGCATCCGCTGAAGGCGATCGCCGATGGCGGCCGCTGCACCTGGTTCCTCACCCCGGCCAACCCGGTGACCGCGCGAAAACGCTGGATCGCGGGCTCACTGGAGCCGAAGGGCACGCTGACGATCGACGCCGGCGCGGTGGCAGCACTTCGCGCGGGCAAGAGCCTGTTGCCCGCCGGCGTGATCCGGATCGACGGCCAGTTCGCCCGCGGCGACGCCGTCATCGTGCGCGGCCCGGACACCCACGAGATTGGCCGCGGCCTCGTCGCCTACGACGCTGAGGATGCCGAGAAGATCAAGGGGCGCTCCTCCCCGGACGTCATGACCATTCTGGGCATCAGTGGCCGGGCCGAAATGATCCATCGCGATGATCTGGTGGTGGGCGGGCCGCGATCTACGGACACGAATTGATCGCTACTGCATATCGTCGGCGCTGATGTCGCGACGGCCGTGCATAACGCGAACGACCTCGATGCCGTCGCGCACGGGAACATAGAAGATCACATAGTTTCCTACGGCAAAGCTGCGCAGGTTTCTCGCAAGGTCTTGACGTGCACGGCCGACGAGCGGTGAGTCGGCCAACATGTCGAACGCTGCATCGATCCGATCGATGATCGCGTCCGCTGCGCGAACGCTGTCTTCGGCGATGTACTGCCAGATCTCGGTAACATCGATCTCAGCTTGTGGACTTTTGCGGCGCTTACTTGCCATGCTTGGCCGCCAGACGTTTCCGTCCTTCAGCCTTGATCCGTTCAAACATGTCGCCGACCGGTTCGGCGGGCCCGCTGTCGAATCCCTTCTGGATTTCTTCGCGTAACGCTTCGAGCTTGGCTTGGCGTCGTGCCTCGCGCTCCTCGACCAGACGCAAACCCTCGCGCATCACCTCGCTTGCGGTCGCGTAACGCCCGCTCTCGACAAGGTCGTCGATCATCGCCTCGAAATGCTTGCCGATGCTGTAGCTGGTGGCCATGGCGGAACTCCGAAGTATCAAATAATGATATATATTGATATTGCGGGGAACAAGACCCAACCTCCTCTCGGCCATTGGCCGACTCGGACGGCGGCTGCCGGTGCAGGGCCAACCGCCGCCCATCAGCCATGCCAGTTCCCCGCCTCGCCACCCCTCAATTGCCATGCTAGAACATGGCCTTACTCGCAAAGCTGGGACTGCCATGACCGCGCCGCTGAAGGCGATCGACGGCAACGCCGATCTCTCCGCCCTGATGAACGACCTCGCTGCGAAAGCGCGCGCTGCCGCGCGCGTGCTGGCGCTGGCGCCGCCGGAGCAGAAGAACCGCGCGCTTGAAGCCGTTGCGCGCGCGATCCGCGCCAACGCGCCGGCGATCCTGGCGGCCAATGCCGAGGATGTCGCGGAAGCGCGTGCCGGCGGCACGACGTCCGCCTTCCTCGACCGCCTGACGCTGACGCCGGCCCGCATCGAGGGCATGGCCGAGGGCGTTGCGACCGTGCGCGACATTCCCGATCCCGTGGGCGCCGTGACGGAGAGCTGGCGGCGGCCGAACGGCATGACCATCGAGCGCGTGCGCGTCCCGCTCGGCGTGATCGGCGTGATCTTCGAAAGCCGTCCGAATGTCGCGGCCGACGCCGGCGTGCTCTGCCTCAAGTCCGGCAATGCCGTGATCCTGCGCGGCGGCTCCGACAGTTTCCGTTCCTGCCGCGCGATCCATGAATGCCTGGTCCAGGGCCTGCGCGAAGCCGGTTTGCCTGAAGCTGCGATCACCCTGGTGCCGACGCGTGACCGCGCAGCCGTCGGCCTGATGCTGTCGGGCCTGAACGGCGGCATCGACGTGATCGTGCCGCGCGGCGGCAAGAGCCTTGTCGCTCGCGTCGAGGCGGAAGCGCGCGTGCCGGTGTTTGCGCACCTCGAAGGCGTGAATCATGTCTATGTCGACGGCAGCGCCAATCTCGACATGGCGAAGTCGATCGTGCTGAACGCCAAGATGCGCCGCACCGGCGTCTGCGGCGCGGCCGAGACGCTGCTGGTCGATCGCAAGGCGGCGCCGACAACGCTGAAGCCGCTGGTCGAGATGCTGCTCGAGTCCGGCTGCGAGGTGCGCGGTGACGAGGCCGTGCAGAAGATCGACGCGCGGGTGAAGCCGGCCTCCGACGACGATTGGAACGAAGAATATCTCGACGCGATCATCGCTGCACGCGTCGTCGACGGCGTCGACGCCGCAATCGCGCATATCCAGAACCACGGCTCGCGCCACACCGATGCGATCGTGGCTGAGGACGCCAAGGCTGCGGAAAAGTTTCTGAGCCAGGTCGACTCCGCGATCGTGCTGCACAACGCCTCGACGCAGTTCGCCGATGGCGGCGAGTTCGGCTTCGGCGCCGAGATCGGCATTGCCACCGGTAAATTCCACGCGCGTGGTCCGGTCGGCGCTGAGCAGTTGACGAGTTTCAAGTACCGCGTCCACGGCACCGGACAGACGCGGCCGTGATGGCAATTTAACGCGCGGCAGAGCCCTTGCAGCACGCTTCGACCGCGCCGATGTCAGCAGCCCAGGCTTTGCCGTTCTACACCAACGGCATGCGCATCGGGCTGCTCGGCGGCTCCTTCAATCCGCCGCACGCCGCGCATCGCGCGATCAGCCAGTTCGCGATCAAGCGCCTGCGGCTCGATCGCGTGTGGTGGCTGTTAACGCCGGGCAATCCGCTGAAGAATCATGACGGCCTGCATGCACTCACCGAGCGTGCTGCGGCCGCGCGCCGCGTCGCCGACGATCCGCGCATCGACATCAGCTGTCTCGAAGCTGTCATCGGCACGCGCTATACCGTCGACACGATCATCCACTTGCGTCGCCGCGTCTCCGGTGTGCACTTTGTCTGGATCATGGGCGCTGACAATCTCGCGCAATTCCATCGCTGGAAGGACTGGCGGCGCATCGCCTCCGATGTGCCCCTCGCCGTGATCGACCGTCCGCCCCAGAGTTTTCGCGCCCTCGCCGCGCCGGCGGCCCAGGCGCTTGCCCGCTACCGCATGCCCGAAAATCAGGCCTCCCGCCTCGCCGATCAGCAGGCACCGGCCTGGGTTTTCCTCACCGGCATGAAATCCAATCTGTCTTCGACCGGCCTTCGGAACCCGGATGGGAGCTGGCGGACGGTGTGAGGGTATGGGGGCGACTGGAATATTGAAACCGTTAACCCCACATGCATAGAATGGTCCGTGGGCGCCATGGATTCGGCTCCCGCGATACAGTGAAAGGAATGGTCCCTGGCCACATCTGTATTGTCAGAGTCTGTTTTACCCAAGGTTCCCAAGACGTCACGTCCTAAGACTGCGCGTAAAACATCGACGAAAACCGCGGCCTTGCAGGCGACGCAACCCGACGCCAACAAGACGCTGAATCTGATCCTCTCCCGCCTCGACGATATGAAGGCGGAAGAAACGGTCACCATCGACCTTCGCGGCAAATCCGCATATTCCGACTACATGATCGTCACGACCGGCCGGGCCAACCGGCATGTCGGCGCGATCGCGGAAAATGTGACGAAAGCGCTGAAGGAAAACGGACAGAGCAAAATCCATGTCGAGGGCTTGCCCAATTGTGACTGGGTTCTGATCGATTCCGGCGACGTGATCGTGCACGTGTTCAGACCCGAGGTGCGCGAGTTCTACAATCTCGAGCGATTGTGGGCTCAGAACCCGGCAGCCGCGGCGGTCTAAGGCGTAGCGAAGCCGATGCGAATCGGCAGCAGCGCAGCTAAATTGCGCTGATGCGTCTCGTCGTCATCTGCATCGGCCGGCTGAAACAAGGTCCGGAACGGGAGCTCGCGGAGCGCTACCGCGAGCGCTTCGAGGATATCGGCCGCAAGCTCGGCTTTCGCGGCCTCGAGATTCATGAAATTGCGGAAAGCCGCGCCCGCGATGCGGCTGCGCGAATCGCGGAAGAAGCGGCGGCGATCACAGCCCTGCTGCCGGATAAATACGCGCTGGTGGCACTGGACGAGCGCGGCAAGAGTGTCGACAGCGCAAGCTTCGCGGCGCAGCTTGGCCGCTGGCGCGACGAGGGCAGTGCAAATACGGTGTTCGTGATCGGCGGCGCGGACGGACTTTCGCCTGAATTGCAGCGCAAGGCACAGCTACGCATTGCGTTCGGCTCGGCGACCTGGCCGCATCAAATGGTTCGCGTCATGCTTCTGGAACAGATTTACCGAGCCGCCACGATTCTGGCTGGCCACCCCTATCACCGCGCGTGAATGCGTCGTGATGCGAAAGCGCTGAACGGGACGAATGCACTTCAAGCGGCATATGAATCTCGACGCTGACACCGCCCGTCGCGGGAGTCTGCTTGCGTCGCTGCCGCTCGCCCTGCACCTGGCCATTGCGCCCGCGCATGCACAGAACGCCCCGGTGCCGCAGCAGGCGGCCGCAACCTCGCCCGACGCCATCAAGCAACGCGAGCAGGAGCTCGAGGCCGCGCGCGAGCAGCAGCGCAAGGCGGCCGAGCTGCAGGAAAAGCTGAAGGCCGATATCGCGGCGATCGGCCAGGATCGCAGCAAGCTCAATGAACAGCTGATCGATATTGCCGGCCAGGTGCGCGGCGTCGAGACGCGGATTGCGGATACTGAGGCGCGGCTGCGCCAGCTCGACGGTCGTGAGCGCGACATCCGCGCCTCGCTGGATTCGCGCCGCGCCGACATTGTCGAGGTGCTCGCAGCGCTCCAGCGCGCCGGCCGCCGCACGCCGCCGGCGCTTTTGGTGCGACCCGAGGACGCGCTGCAATCGCTGCGCACCGCAATGCTGCTAGGTGCGGTGGTGCCGGAATTGCGCAGCCGCGCGGAGAAGCTCGCGACCGACCTCGGCGAACTGGTCGCACTGCGCAAGACGATCTCGACCGAGCGCGACGGCCTGGCGCGTGACCGCGACAAGCTGAGGGATGATCAGGTCCGCCTCTCAGCCCTGGTCGACGAACGGCAGCGCCAGCAGAGCGCGGCTGAAAAGGACATGGAGGCGGAAGGCGCCCGCGCGATCGCGCTGTCGAAGCAGGTCGGCGACCTTCAGGGCCTGATCGCCAAGATGGAGCAGGACCTCAAGAGCGCCGCCAAGGCGGCTGCCACCGCCAATCTGCAGGGGGCACCGGCACCCGTGAACGGCAAGCCGAATCTGGGCGCTTTCAAGGATCCCGCCCGCCTCGCCCCCGCGGTCGCTTTCGCTTCGGCCAAGGGATTGTTCTCCTATCCCGTGAATGGCAGCAAGATTCGCGAATTTGGCGGTTCCGATGGGGCGGGTGGCGTCCAAAAAGGCATCTCTTTGGCCGCGAAACCGGGCGCGCAGGTCACAACCCCGTGTGACGGCTGGGTTGTTTACGCCGGTCCATTCCGCTCCTATGGTCAACTCTTGATCCTCAATGCCGGGGGCGGGTATCATGTCCTGATCGCCGGGATGGAGCGCATTTCGGTAAACATCGGCCAGTTTGTTCTTACGGGGGAGCCGGTCGCGACGATGGGATCGACATCTCAGGTCGCATCCATTCTGGCGACCAATGCGAGCCAGCCTGTGCTCTATGTCGAGTTCCGTAAGGACGGCACTCCAATCGATCCAGGCCCATGGTGGGCCACAAATGAAGGCGAAAAGGTTCGCGGATGATGCGCAAGACTTCTGTAATCCTCCTCAGCGCCGCTGCCGGCGCGGCACTGACGCTGTTCGTGACCCAGCCCCGCGCGATACTGATGGGTTCGAGCGCGCGTGCGGCGACGTCGGACACCTATCGTCAGCTCAATCTGTTCGGCGACGTGTTCGAGCGCGTGCGCAGCGACTATGTCGAGAAGCCCGATGATTCCAAGCTCGTGGAGTCCGCGATCTCGGGCATGCTGTCCGGCCTCGATCCGCATTCGAGCTACATGGATGCCAAGAGCTTCCGCGACATGCAGGTGCAGACCCGCGGCGAGTTCGGCGGCCTCGGCATCGAGGTCACCATGGAAGACGGCCTGATCAAGGTGGTCTCGCCGATCGACGACACCCCGGCCTCGAAGGCCGGCATCATGGCCAACGACATCATCACCACGCTCGACGACGAGGCCGTGCAGGGCCTGACCCTGAACCAGGCGGTCGAGAAGATGCGCGGCCCGGTCAACACCAAGATCCGCCTCAAGATCATCCGCAAGGGCCAGGACAATCCGATCGACGTCACGCTGGTGCGTGACAACATCCGCGTCCGCTCGGTGCGCGCCCGCGTCGAGGCCGATGACATCGCCTATATCCGCATCACCACCTTCAACGAGCAGACCACCGAAGGCCTGAAGAAGGAGATCGCCAATCTCTCCGGCCAGATCGGCGACAAGCTGAAGGGCTACATCATCGACCTCCGCAACAATCCGGGCGGCCTGCTCGAAGAAGCGGTCACGGTGTCCGACGCGTTCCTGGAGCGCGGCGAGATCGTCTCGACCCGAGGCCGCAATGCCGAGGAAACCCAGCGCCGCGCCGCCCATGCGGGCGACCTGACCAAGGGCAAGCCGGTCATCGTGCTGATCAACGGCGGCTCGGCTTCGGCCTCCGAAATCGTCGCCGGCGCGCTGCAGGACCACAAGCGGGCGACGCTGGTCGGCACCCGCTCGTTCGGCAAGGGCTCGGTGCAGACCATCATCCCGCTCGGCTCGGGCAATGGCGCGCTGCGCCTGACCACGGCGCGCTATTACACGCCGTCGGGCAAATCGATCCAGGCCAAGGGCATCGTGCCCGACATCGAGGTGCTGCAGGACGTGCCGGAAGAGCTCAAGGCGCGCACCGACACCAAGGGCGAAGCCTCGCTGCGCGGCCATCTGAAGAACGACGGCGACGAGAAGACCGGCTCGCAGTCCTACGTGCCGCCGGACGCCAAGGACGACAAGGCGCTCAAGATGGCCGACGACCTGCTACACGGCATCAAGTCGACCTCCAGCGCAACCCCGGCGCCTGCTGCGGCCGGCGACAAGGCCGCGGTCGACAACAAGCCGGCCAAGGCCGCGAACTAAAGGCTGCGAACTGATCGCCACGACGAGATTGATTGCAAAGGGCGGCCCTCGGGCCGCCCTTTTTGCTTGGGGTATCAGCCCCCGAAGGCCCGACCGTGCTTTGACGGAGCCCATCTCGGGCGCGGGAACATGCCGCGCCGTGGTATCTTCGCGCAGCTGATTCGGGGAGGTTCATGGCAGAGGCGGCTGACGAACTGAGCACGCCGCTCGGGCAGAAGACGGTAAGCAGGAAGCGCCGGTTTCGCCTGCCCTTCACGGCGATGCAGGCGCTTGCCGTGCTGCTCGGCCTCGTCCTGGTTGCCTTCGCCGGCGTCGCCTTGTTCAACGACAATCCGCTCGGCGGCGAACCGATCGCCCGCATCGCGCTCCGCAAGACCCCGCCCGCGGTCGACGACAAGCATGCGCCGGCCCCCGCCGCCGCATCCGGCCATAGCGAGCCGGTCGTCAAGGCTGCGCCCAAGCAGGCGCCGGCAGGCGATACCAAGACCGTCACCATGATCGATGGCTCGACCGGCAAGCGCCAGGACGTCGTGATCGGCGCCGGCGATCCCAGCGACAAGGCCGGCGGCGATGCACCGGCCCCCACCATGGCGATGGCCGGCGTCGATCCGCGCCTCTTGGAAAAATCCCGCTACGGCATGATCCCCGTAGTCGCCGACGGCCTGAAGCCCTTCACGATCTATGCGGCCGAGGCCGACCGCGCCAAGGCCGCCAGGATGCCGGTGGTTGCGATCGTGGTCACCGGCCTCGGCGTCGGCGCGGCCAAGACCACCGACGCCATCATGAAGCTGCCGCCGGCGGTGACGCTGGCCTTCACGCCCTATGGCGCCGACCCGACCAAGCTTGCCGAACGCGCCCGCACGCAGCGCCACGAGATATTGCTGCAGATCCCGATGGAGCCGTTCGACTATCCCGACAATGATCCGGGCCCACAGACGCTGCTGACGACGTTGAATTCCGAGCAGAATCTCGACCGCTTCTTCTGGCACCTCAGCCGGTTCCAGGGCTATGCGGGGATCGCCAATTTCATGGGGGCCCGCTTCGTCGCAACCGATCCGGTGATGCAGCCGATCGTCCGCGAGGCCGCCAAGCGCGGGCTCGGCTATTTCGACGACGGTTCCACCCCGCGCAGCGTGGCCTCGTCGCTGGCCGCCGGCCAGGCGATGCCGTTCGCCAAGGCCGACTTTGCCATCGATTCGGTGCCGACCTCGGCGGAAATCGACCGCGCGCTGGCCAAACTGGAGACGCTGGCGAAGGAACGCGGGACCGCAGTCGGCGTCGCCTCGGCACTGCCGGTGTCGATCGAGCGGCTAAGCGCCTGGGTCAGGACGCTGGACGCCAAAGGCATCATGCTTGCGCCATTGACAACGGCGATGCTGAAACCAAAATCAGGCTAGAGATATCAATCTGTTGGTCCGGCATGCCGGGTTGGACGGTTCAGGGAGTGGGTGAGGTATCGACGGAATGGCGCGTTACGAGGACCTGCCCTACCGGACCTGCGTCGGCATCATGCTGCTGAATGCGGCCGGACTGGTCTTCATCGGGCGACGTGCCGGCGGCGTCGAGCATGTCGACGACAGCCATGTCTGGCAGATGCCGCAGGGCGGCGTCGATCCCGGTGAAGACACCTATCAGGCCGCCAAGCGCGAGCTCTACGAGGAGACCAGCGTCAAATCGGTCGAGAAGCTCGCCGAGGTCGATGACTGGCTGATCTACGACATTCCCCGCACCGTCGCCGGTCGCGCCTGGAAGGGCCGCTATCGCGGCCAGCGCCAGAAATGGTTCGCGCTGCGCTTCACCGGTAAGGACAATGAGATCAACGTCGCCAATCCCGGCGGCGGCCACAAGGCCGAGTTCATCACCTGGCGCTGGGAGCCGATGAAGAATCTTCCGCAGCTGATCGTGCCGTTCAAGCGGCCGGTCTATGAGCGCGTGGTGCAGGAATTCGCCACGCTCGCCGCCAAGTAACGCCCACCGCGTAAACCAATGTCAGACAAACCCTATCGCCCCAATGTGGGGATCGCGCTGTTCAACGCCGACGGCCGTGTGCTGATCGGCCACCGCTTCAAGGATGACGGGCCGGAGATCGTGCTGCCCGGTCTCGACTGGCAGATGCCACAAGGTGGCATCGATGAGGGCGAGGATCCGCGGCAGGCGGTGATGCGCGAACTCTGGGAAGAGACCGGCGCGGTCAACGCGGCCTATCTCACCGAGACCGACTGGATGACATACGAATTCCCGACCTATGACGGGCCGGCCTCGCATCGGCTGGCGAAATTCCGCGGCCAGCGTCAAAAGTGGTTCGCGCTGCGCTTCACAGGCCGTGACGCGGAGATCGATCCGCTGACGCCGCGCAACGGCCAGCCGGCGGAATTCGACCAATGGCGCTGGGAGAAGCTCGACCGCGTCGCCGATCTCGTGGTGCCCTTCCGCCGCGAGGTGTATCGCAGCGTCGCCAAACGCTTTGCGGAGTTCGCGCGCTAACTCATCGTCGAAGCAGCCCGTGCATCGCCGGGCGTCATGCCATAGGTGGCGCGGAACACGCGGTAGAACGTCGCGATACTGTCGAAGCCGCAGGCAAAGGCGATATCGTCGATGCCGCGCGCCGGCGCACCTTCCAATAAGCGCCGCGCCCGCTGCAACCGGACGACTGTCAGCGTTCGGGCAAAGGACACCCCGGTCGGCTCGAACAGCACATGCAGTTGCCGGAGTGAAATGCCGAGCTCGGTCGCGACCGCCGCTGGCGTCAGATCCGGCAGATGCAGGTCACGTCCGACGATCTCACGCGCGGCGTGAAGCAGCCCGGCGCGAAGCGCTGCGCGGATATCATGCTGCCGCGGGCGCAGCCGTCCGCGCGCAAGCAGGGCCAGCCGCACCATGTGATCGATGTCGTCGGCGAACTCCGCGGCCTGCGCCGGCGCTCGCGCCATTGAGCGAAACATGGCGCCGACGAGCCGCGTCAGGCCGGCATCGCGCTGCAGCGCCGCCGGCACGATGTCGTCGGCGCGCGCGCCGAGCAGCAGATCGGGTCGCACGGGAATCTTCAGGCTGAAGAAGTGAAACCCGTCCGAGCGCTCCGGGACCGATGCGAACGGCAGGTTCGAATGGCCGAAGCAGAGATCGCCTTCGAAGACGAACTGGGTACGGTCGCGGCCGGTGTTGAGATGGCCGGGTCCACGCACCTGCCACGACAGATGCAGGCTGTCACTGCCGACGCGCGCGATGTCGCTCATGGTGCGGCCGACCCGGTAGGAAGTGGCCTTCATCTCGGCGAACACGGCATCACCGATCGGCGTCGCGGAGAAACGGCCCTCGAAATCGGCGCGCCTCTCGCGCTCCAGCTCGATGGTGACACCGAACAGGTTCTTGCCGCGGACCTCGCACCAATGGTCGAATCGGTCTTGCGGGCGGAGATTGTCGGTCGAGAAGGTCAGCACGGCGTCGTGTCTTGTTGGCTAGTGTGGTCCGACTGCGAATGGCCCAATTGCAATCACATGGCAATCGCTGTCACGCTTGGCGCATTCGGCGAGCGCCGCGTTGACCGCCGTCTGCTCGTTGGCGGTCTTCAGTCCAAGCCCCGGGCGGCCCTGGGTGCCGACGGCCACGGCGTTCCAGCCGGACGATGCGTCGGCCAGCTTTTGCGCGACATCGTTCCGCTCATTCGGCGTGATCACCGCGCTGTCGGCCGGCTTGAAGAAGCCGATCGCATGCAACGTGGTCGGAATCGGCACCACGAACACATCGTCGACCGCGACGATCATGCAGGGCACGCCGACAAGGGCACCGCAGCTCTGCAGGCTGCGGCGTGATCCTTCCTCGAGGCTTTCCATGGCGGTGTTGAAGAAAAACTGACCGCCTGGCGCGAGCGCGATCGTTCGCGTCTTCCTGCCCGACACAAAATTGGCTTCGAGACGATTCTTTCCGGGGTCACGCACCAGGGGCAGGTCCTTGGTCGCGTACGGCTTCTCGACCAGCGGATCGCGTTTGACCCAGGGCTGCGGCGGCAGCGGCGGCTGACCATGGCCATAGACCACGGTGTTGCCGACCGCATAGAGCTCGCATTTGCGCGGCGCATTGGCCGCGTCGGCGCGCTTCTGGCACTGCTCGAGCGCGGCCGTTTTCGCTGCATCCTCGTTGGCCTGCCCCATGACCCAGCCGGTGAAGCCGTTGATGTTGATCGCGAACGCCTTCGCGTCGCCGCCGGTGACATAGTCTGTGCCGAGCGCGCCGCGATTGCGGTCGCTGATGAAGGGCACGTTGTCGGCCACGAATTTCTCGCCCGAGGCAATCGCCGGCGGCCCTGGCGGAGGTGGTGGCGGCGGCGGAGCGACCGCAGCGATCGTCGGCACAGGCGTCGGCGTTGACGCAGCAGCTGGCGCTGGCGAGGCGACCGGCGTGGCTGATGGTGACATCGCGGCAACCGGAGTCGGCGCGCGGCTCACCACGGCCGCCGGCTGCGAGGCCGCGTTCTCCAGCTTGGTGTAATACAGGAAGCCGCCGACGCCGATCGCGGTCAGCAGCACCAGCGTCGCTGCGGCCGGCCACATCCAGCTCGGCGTGCCCGCGGCCGCGGGCTTGGCCGGCTTCTTCACCTGCGGGATCGCGTAGGTGCCGTCCTCGCGCCGCATCGCCACCATATAGGCGTGCACAGGCGTCGGGATGTTCTTCACTTCCTGCGCGCCGATGTCGGCGAACTGCACCGACAATTTGTTGGCGACCTGCTCGTGCACCGCGCGCGAGACGCAGATGCCGCCGACCTCGGCGAGGCCTTCGAGGCGCGCAGCAATGTTGACGCCATCGCCGAGGAGATCGCCATCACGCTCGACGACGTCACCGATGGTGATGCCGATGCGGAACGCCATCTGCCGGCTCGGCGGATAGGCCATGTTGCGCGTGCGCAAGCTCTCCTGGATGTCGATCGCGCAGCGCACGGCTTCCACCGCGCTCGGGAATTCGGCCAGCACTGCATCGCCGGCGGTGTTGAAGATGCGGCCGCCGCCCTTGGCGATGAAATCGTCGGTAACCTGCCGATACGAGGCGAGGCGCCGCAGCGTCTCCTCTTCGTCCTCGGCGACCAATCGGCTGTAGCCGGCAATATCGGCCGCGAAAATCGCCGCGATCTTGCGTTTCATCAATGCCAGCCCCGAACCACAATCAGCCGCGGGCAGAATGCCGCCAGAAGTTCCCCGGCGCAACAAATAAGCGCCCGCCACGGTGTGGCGAGCGCTGAAATTGTTCAGGTTTTCGTGCGCTGAATCAGAAGCCCTGGGGCAGCCTTAGTGCATCGCCGTGGTGTTGAGCTCGTGCTGGATGCTCTTGAAGTGATCGAGCCGCTCGATGGCGTGGTCGAGTTCGGAGCCTTCCTTCTCGGCGAGCTTTTCCTGCATCTCATTGATGGTCTCGGCGAACTGCGCGCGATCGATATCGGCGAGCGCGGTCGCGACGTCGGCGAGCACGGTGAGGCCCTTGTCCGACACTTCGGCAAGACCGCCGAGCACGATGACCTTCTCGCGCTTGCCGGCCGCGGTGATGGTCAGGATGCCCGGGCGAACCGCGGCGACGACCGGGGCGTGACCGGCGAGCACGCCGAAATCACCCTCCACGCCGGGAACGTCGACCTGATCGACCTCGCCGGAGAAGGCGAGCTTTTCGGGAGAGACGAGATCGAAGTGGAAGGTGGCCATGGATAACCTGCGAGTAGCGAATTGCGAATGGCGAGTAGGGAAGAAAGGAAGTGGCGGCTATCTATTCGCCACTCCCTATTCGCTATTCGCCTCTTAGGCGGCTTCCGCCGCCAGCTTCTTGCCCTTCTCGACGGCTTCTTCGATCGTGCCGACCATGTAGAAGGCCGCCTCCGGCAGGTGGTCATACTTGCCCTGGCAGAGATCGCGGAAGCCCTTGATGGTGTCGGCGAGGTCGACGAACTTGCCCGGCGATCCCGTGAAGATTTCGGCGACGTGGAACGGCTGCGACAGGAAGCGCTCGACCTTGCGGGCGCGGGCCACCGTCAGCTTGTCCTCTTCCGACAGTTCGTCCATGCCGAGAATGGCGATGATGTCCTGCAGCGACTTGTAGCGCTGCAGCACCTGCTGGACCATGCGCGCGGTGTTGTAGTGCTCCTCGCCGACGACGAGCGGCGAGAGCATGCGCGAGGTCGAGTCGAGCGGGTCCACCGCCGGATAGATGCCCTTTTCGGAGATCGCGCGCGACAGCACCGTGGTGGCGTCCAAGTGCGCGAACGAGGTCGCGGGCGCCGGGTCGGTCAAGTCGTCGGCCGGCACGTAGATCGCCTGCACCGAGGTGATCGAGCCCTTCTGCGTGGTGGTGATGCGCTCCTGCAGCGCGCCCATGTCGGTCGCGAGCGTCGGCTGATAACCCACGGCCGAAGGAATACGGCCGAGCAGCGCCGACACTTCCGAGCCGGCCTGGGTGAAGCGGAAGATGTTGTCGACGAAGAACAGCACGTCCTGGCCCTGGTCGCGGAAGTGCTCGGCGACGGTCAGGCCGGTGAGGCCGACGCGGGCGCGGGCGCCGGGCGGCTCGTTCATCTGACCGAACACCAGCGCGCACTTCGACTTCACGCTCGGATCCGGATTGTGCGGATCGGCGTTGACCTTGGATTCGATGAACTCGTGATAGAGGTCGTTGCCTTCGCGGGTGCGCTCGCCGACGCCGGCGAACACGGAGTAGCCACCGTGCGCCTTCGCGACGTTGTTGATCAGCTCCTGAATCAGCACGGTCTTGCCGACGCCGGCGCCGCCGAACAGGCCGATCTTGCCGCCCTTGGCGTACGGGGCAAGGAGGTCGACGACCTTGATGCCGGTGACGAGAATTTCAGCTTCGGTGGACTGGTCGGTGTAGGTCGGCGCCTCCTGGTGGATGGCGCGCAGGCCTTCCGACTTGATCGGGCCGGCTTCGTCGATCGGCTCGCCGATCACGTTCATGATGCGGCCGAGCGTGCCGTCGCCCACCGGAACCGCGATCGGCTGGCCGGTGTCGGTCACTTCCTGGCCGCGCACCAGACCTTCGGTCACGTCCATCGCGATCGTGCGCACCGTGGATTCACCGAGGTGCTGCGCAACTTCCAGCACGAGGCGGATGTTGCCGTTCTTGGTCTCGAGCGAGTTGAGAATCGCGGGCAGATGGCCCTCGAACTGCACGTCGACGACGGCGCCCATGACCTGGGTGACGCGACCGACCGGGTTGGCTGTGGCCATGATTAGCTCTCCTTCGAAATTCTTGACTTGAACGACCGTCGTTTGATTCGTGCGTCAGACCGCCTCGGCGCCGGAGATGATCTCGATCAGCTCCTTGGTGATCTGGGCTTGACGGGTTCGGTTGTAGATCTGGGTTTGCTTGCGAATCATTTCGCCGGCGTTGCGGGTGGCGTTGTCCATGGAGCTCATCTGCGCACCATAGAACGAGGCGTTGTTTTCCAGCAGCGCACGGAAGATCTGGACCGCGATATTGCGCGGCAACAGGCGCGAGAGGAGTTCGTCTTCCTCCGGCTCATAATCGTAGGACGTCGTCGGCGCGTTCGCCGCCTTTTCTTCGACAGCCAGCGGAATGATCTGCTGCGCGGTCGGGATTTGAGCGATCACCGACTTGAACTGCGCGTAGAACAGCGTGCAGACGTCGAACTCGCCATTGTCGAAACGGGCCAGCACCTTCTTGGCGATGTCCTCGGCGTTGACGAAGCCGAGCTGACGAACGCTGCGCAGGTCGAGATGCTCGACGATCTGCTTTTCGTACAAGCGGCGGAGCTGCTCATAGCCCTTGCGGCCGACGCAGAAGAACTTCACATCCTTGCCCTGCGCGATCAGCGACTGCGCACGCTCACGGGCGAGACGCACGATCGAGGAGTTGAAGGCGCCGGACAGGCCGCGCTCGCCGGTACAGACGAGAAGCAGGTGAACCTGATCCTTGCCGGTGCCGGTCAGCAGCGCCGGTGCGCCGGGCGAACCTGCCGCAGCGCCGGCGATATTGGCGATCACCGCGCCCATCTTGTCGGCGTAGGGCCGCGCCGCCTCGGCCGCCTGCTGGGCGCGGCGCAATCTGGAGGCCGCGACCATCTGCATGGCCTTGGTGATCTTCTGCGTCGCCTTGGTGGAGGCGATGCGGACCCGCATGTCTTTAAGTGACGCCATTCTTCGTTCACCCCGGCGGTTCGATCCTTGCGATCAAGCCGCTAGCCTATCCCAGTCGTCATGCCCGGGCTTGTCCCGGGCATCCACGTCTTCATCGTTCGCACGGCAAAGCCGTGGATGGCCGGGACAAGCCCGACCACGATGGCTCTCTTATGCGAAGGACTTTGCGTAGCCTTCGACCACCGACTTCAGCTTGGCGGCGGTATCGTCGGACAGGTCGCGGCTGTCGCGGATCGCGTTGAGGATCTCGGCGTTCTTGCCGCGCAGCAGCGACAACAGACCGTCTTCGAACGCGCGCACCTTGTTGATCGGAAGCGGATCGAGATAGCCGTTGGTGCCGGCCCAGATCACGCAGACCTGCTCTTCCATCTTCAGCGGCGCGAACTGCGGCTGCTTCAGGAGCTCGGTCAGGCGCGAGCCGCGGTTGAGCAGGCGCTGGGTCGAGGCGTCGAGGTCGGAACCGAACTGCGCGAATGCCGCCATTTCGCGGTACTGCGCCAGCTCACCCTTGATCTTGCCGGCGACCTTCTTGGTGGCCTTGGTCTGCGCGGACGAGCCGACGCGCGACACCGACAGACCGACGTTCACCGCGGGACGGATGCCCTGGAAGAACAGGTCGGTTTCCAGGAAGATCTGGCCGTCGGTGATCGAGATGACGTTGGTCGGAATGTAGGCCGACACGTCGTTGGCCTGGGTTTCGATGACCGGCAGCGCGGTCAGCGAGCCGGAGCCCTGATCCTTGTTGAGCTTCGCCGCGCGCTCGAGCAGGCGGGAGTGCAGATAGAACACGTCGCCCGGATAAGCTTCGCGGCCCGGCGGACGGCGCAGCAGCAGCGACATCTGGCGGTAGGCGACGGCCTGCTTGGACAGGTCGTCATAGATGATCACGGCGTGCATGCCGTTGTCGCGGAAGTACTCGCCCATGGTGCAGCCGGTGAACGGCGCGATGTACTGCATCGGGGCCGGATCGGACGCGGTGGCCGCGACGACGATCGAATATTCCAGCGCGCCCTGCTCTTCGAGCACCTTGACGAACTGCGCGACGGTGGAACGCTTCTGGCCGATCGCGACGTAGACGCAATACAGCTTGATGTTCTCGTCGGGCTGCGCGTTGAGCGGCTTCTGGTTCAGAATGGTGTCGAGCGCGATCGCGGTCTTGCCGGTCTGACGGTCGCCGATGATCAGCTCGCGCTGGCCGCGGCCGATCGGGATCAGGGCGTCGATCGCCTTGAGGCCGGTTGCCATCGGCTCGTTCACCGACTTGCGCGGAATGATGCCGGGCGCCTTGACGTCGACGCGCATGCGCTTGTCGGCCTGGATCGGGCCCTTGCCGTCGATCGGGTTGCCCAGCGCGTCGACGACGCGGCCGAGCAGGCCCTTGCCGACCGGCGCGTCCACGATCGCGCGGGTACGCTTGACAGTCTGGCCTTCCTTGATCTCGCGGTCGGCGCCGAAAATCACGATACCGACGTTGTCGGTTTCGAGATTGAGCGCCATGCCGCGCGTGCCGTTCTCGAACTCGACCATTTCACCGGCCTGGACGTTGTCGAGGCCGTAGACGCGGGCGATACCGTCACCGACGGACAGCACCTGCCCGACTTCGGTGACTTCGGCTTCCTGGCCGAAATTCTTGATCTGGTCCTTGAGGATCGCGGAAATTTCCGCGGCGCGGATGTCCATCAGCCTGCCTCTTTCATCGCGTGCTTGATCGAATTGAGTTTGGTGCGAAGCGAACTATCCACCATGCGGCTGCCGAGCTTGACCACCAGGCCACCGATAATGGAGGGATCGACCTTCACGTTGAGCGCGACGTCCTTGCCCGTCACCGACTTCAGTGCGGACTTCAGCGCGTCGAGATTCTTTTCATTGAGCTGTTCGGCGACGGTGACCTCGGCGGTCGCCTCGCCCTTGAATTTGGCCACCAGCGCGCGATAGGCGCGGATCACATCGGCGACGGCGAACAGCCGGCGATTCGCGGTGAGCACTTTGAGGAATTTTGCGCTGGTGCCGACGATGCCAGCCTTGTCGAGCACCGCACCCAGCGCCTTGAGCTGTTGGTCGGCGGCAAACACCGGGCTGCGCACCAGGCGCTTCAGATCGGCGCTTTCATTGAGCATGGCCTCGAACTTGTCGAGATCGGCCCTTACGGCATCGACGGAGTTCTCGTCGCGCGCCAGCTCAAACAAGGCCGTTGCGTAACGACCGGACACTCCCGAAACGGACGGATCTTCAGCAGCCACGTGCTCGCTCTTTATTGCTGTCAAACTCGCAAGGGAAAAACCGTCGCCACGAACGCGGCGCCAAGCGATCCAAGCCCTTGGAATTCAAGCGGGACTTCGATTTTCGACCGACACGGGACGTGCCGGGATCGTTAAAATCGCGGCTTTGCTAACATAGCAACGGCGCAGGTGCAACATGACGGCGCGCCTCGTGGATGGCTTGTCGCACAAGGTTTTGCGGGCTGCGCGGGCTCGATGAAACGCAGATTCGCTGACCGGAAATTTCCGGGCTCGCGGACATCCGTTCAGCCTCCGGCGAATTTGTTCCATCAGCCGTTGCATACCTCCCATGAGCGCAGAATTTTGGAACCGGAGGCGGCTGCGCGCTCCATTTGGCGATTACTTACCGAAAACTTACTCGCGACCTTCTAATCAGTATTCGCAAGTATTGTATTAGTTAATATATCGTTAAAGCCAAATATTACGGAATTTCTGTCGAAGAGCCTTGGCAGTAACAAGATATTTCAAGCGGGAGCTTTGGGGATTTACTGCCCAAATCATGCCTCAATGGGAAACCAAACGGCCTTGGTCAACTTTGGGACGGGGGTTCCACTTGCCACGTTGGTGGCAATATTGTCTGAGGGTCTTAAATCTATGTTCAATATCAAGAACTCTGTGCTGGGAACGATTACCCAGCCGCGTATGGCGCTCGCTTTCGTTGCCGCAACTCTGTTGGTCGGTGGAACTGCCACCGAAGCTTCTGCCAAATCCAGGCACCACCATCACCGCGCCCACCACCATCATCACCACGCCCGGGCGGCCGAGACGTCCTCCTGGCGCGATGCCAATGCCTCGATCGCCTCGCCGTCCACCGGCGGCGGCCACAGCTTCTCGGGGATGGCCTCCTATTACGGCAATGAGTCCGGCAGCAAGACTGCGTCGGGCCAGCGCTTCAACCAGAATGCCATGACCGCGGCCCATCGCTCGCTGCCCTTCGGCACCAGGCTCCGCGTCACCCATGGCGGCCGCAGCGTCGTCGTCACCATCAATGACCGTGGTCCGTTCATCCGTGGCCGCGTGCTCGACCTCTCCACCGGTGCTGCCCGCGCCATCGGCCTGACCGGTGCCGGCGTCGGCCGCGTCACCGCCGAGGTGGTGTCGTAAGGGCGCCTGTCACGCCGTTTCCCGATCAGCGTGCTCGGTAAGCGTTGCGTCGCGTAGCGATCGCGAAATCTTCGCGGTTCGATCAAAGCCTGCCGTCGCCAATGACGGCAGGTTTTTTCGTTGTCCCTTTCCGTCGTTGCGAGGAGCAATGACGGAAAGGGTTTGCGACGCTTAGAGAAAACTCTGCGGATCGACGTCGACCTCGAGCTTGAGATTGCCTGTGGTCTTTGGCGCGGCCTCGAGCCATTCGCGCAAATATTGCGAGAGGTCGACATTGCGCAGCGACTTCACCAGCAGGCGGAAGCGGTAGCGGCCCTTGATGACCGCGAGCGGCGCTTCGGCGGGACCCAGCACCTGGATGCGTTCGTCGATCGGCGCAATGGACGCCAGCTTGCGCGCAAAGCCTTCCGCGGTCGGCCGATCGCCCGCAGAGATGATCAGGCTTGCCAGCCGTCCGAACGGCGGATAGCCGGTGCGCTCGCGGATATCGATCTCGCTGGCATAGAACGCCTCGCGATCGCTGGCGATCAGCGCCTTCATCACGGGATGCTCGGGCTGATGGGTCTGCAGATAGCCGACGCCGCGGCCCTGCTCGCGTCCGGCGCGGCCGACCACCTGATTCAGGAGTTGGAACGTGCGCTCGGCGGCGCGCGGATCGCCGTTGCTGAGGCCGAGATCGGCGTCGATCACGCCGACCAGGTTGAGCCGCGGAAAATTGTGCCCCTTCGCCACCAGCTGCGTGCCGATGATGATGTCGACGCGGCCCTCGGCGATCTCGTTGAGCTCGCTGCGCATGGTCTCGATCGAGGTGATGAGGTCGCTCGACAGCACCATGGTGCGAGCCTCGGGAAATATCTGGGCGGCCTCCTCCTGCAGGCGCTCGACGCCGGGACCGACGGCAGCCAGCGATTCTTCGGCCTGGCAATGCGGACAGATGTTCGGCCGCGGCATCGAGAAGCCGCAGTGATGGCAGACCAGCCGCTGGCGAAAGCGATGATCGACCAGCCAAGCGTCGCAGATCGTGCAGGCGAAGCGATGGCCGCAAGCGCGGCACAGCGTCAGCGGCGCATAGCCGCGGCGATTGAGGAACAGCAGCGCCTGCTCCTTCCGCTCGATCGCAAAGCGGACCTGCTCGGCCAGCGGCGGCGAGATGAAGCGGCCACGGGCTGGCTGAGCCCGACGCAAATCGATCGCCTCGATATGCGGCATGGTCTGGCCGCCGAATCGCGCCGGCAGCGCCACACGCTGGTAGCGGCCCTTGCGCGCATTGACCTCGCTCTCCACCGACGGCGTGGCGGACGCCAGCACGATCGGAATCTTGGCGATGTGTGCGCGTACCACCGCCATGTCGCGGGCGTGATAATGCGCGCCCTCATCCTGCTTGTAGGCTTGGTCGTGCTCTTCATCGACGATGATCAGGCCGAGATCGGCATAGGGCAGGAACAGCGCCGAGCGCGCACCGACCACGACCGGCGCCTTGCCTTCGGAGATCGCCGCCCAGTTGCGCGCACG
Source organism: Bradyrhizobium jicamae (assembly GCF_018130695.1). GTDB lineage: Bacteria > Pseudomonadota > Alphaproteobacteria > Rhizobiales > Xanthobacteraceae > Bradyrhizobium > Bradyrhizobium jicamae_B. The sequence continues at coordinate 77,266 of NZ_JAFCJX010000016.1, forward strand.
GGTGCGCGGCGTCAGCTCCGAATGCCATTCCAGCGGCCGCACGCCAAATCGCTGCGAGAAGCGATCGAGGAACTGGCCGGTCAGCGCGATCTCCGGCATCAGGATCAGCGACTGCTTGCCGCGGCGGATATTTTCCGCGATCGCCTCGAAATAGACCTCCGTCTTGCCCGAACCGGTGACGCCGTCGAGCAGCGCGACATGGAAGCTGCCGCTAGCGGCGAGCGTGCGCATCATGTCGACCGCGCTGCGCTGGTCGCGTGAGAACTGCGGCTGCGCAAAATCCGGATCAGGCGCCGGCGGGACGGCCGGCGGCGGCATCGCCTCCACCGCCAGCGTGCCCTCATCGACGAGACCGTCGATCACGCCCGAACTGACGCCGGCCTCGCGCGCCGCATCGGACTTGCCGTGCAGCAGCCCGTCCGACAACACGTCGATCACCCGCCGCCGCGCCGGTGTCAGACGTCGCGGCGGATCGCCGACCAGGCGCACCCCGAGCCGCATCCGTTCGGGCCCGAGATTTTCGCCCATCCGAAGCGTCATCCGCAGCACCATGCCGCGCGCCGACAGCGTGTAGGTCGAGACCCAGTCGACGAGTTGTCGCAGTTCCGTCTTCAGCGGAGGTACGTCGAGCTTCTCGCTGACATCCTTGAGGCGGTTATGCAGGCGCGGATCGGGCTTCTCATTGTTGGCCCAGACCACGGCCACGACCTCGCGCGGGCCGAGCGGCACGCAGATGACGTCGCCGGGCACGAGCTCCATGCCGCGCGGCACGCGGTAGGAATAGGTCTGGTTCAACGCGACAGGCACCAGCACATCGACGACTTTGGTCGCCGATGCGGAAGCCGTGCTGCTGCGTGTTGCGTGATCCATCGAGAAAGTCGCGGTTTGCGCCTGATCCGGCCGCGGGCGGCGCGGGAAGTTAGCGAACGGTAAACGAAAGCGATGCGATATAATAACGAGAATCGCAACGCCAATCGCGCCTCCATCAGGACGTCATGGCCCGAACGGAACAGATCATCCAGCCGATCGAGCTCGATTGCGCCGACTTGGGCGTCACGCAGCAGATGACGCGCTGGCTGGCGCATCTGCGCGCCGAACGGCGACTGTCGCCGAAGACGCTGGAAGCCTATGCCCGCGACGTCCGCCAATGCCTGATCTTTCTCGCCGAGCATTGGGGATCGCAGGTCACGCTCGACGGCTTTGCTGGCCTTGAAGCGAGCGACGTGCGCGCCTTCATGGCGATGCGACGTGCCGACGAGATCGGTGGACGATCGCTGATGCGCGCGCTCGCCGGCCTGCGCTCGTTCGGCCGCTTCCTGGAGCGCGAGGGCAAGGGCAAGGTCGGCGCGCTGTCGGCGATCCGCGCGCCGAAGGTTGCGAAGAGCCTGCCGAAGCCGATCCATATGGAAGCTGCAAAACGTTTTGCCGACGCGGATGAACGCGCCGGCGAAACCCGCGAGACCTGGATCCTGATGCGCGACGCCGCGGTGATGGCGCTGCTCTACGGCTCGGGCCTGCGCATCTCCGAAGCGCTCGGGCTGAAGCGCCGCGACGTGCCGAAGCCCGGCGAGGGCGATGTGCTCGTCGTGACCGGCAAGGGCAACAAGACGCGGATGGTGCCGGTGCTGCAGAATGTGCTGCAGCTGATCGCCGACTATGCCGCGGCCTGTCCGCATTCGCTGTCGCCCACGGGCCCGGTATTCGTCGGCGCACGCGGCGGCCCGCTGAGCCCGCGCATCATCCAGCTCACCATGGAGCGATTGCGCGGCGCGCTCGGTCTGCCCGACAGCGCCACACCGCACGCATTGCGCCACTCTTTCGCCACACACCTGCTCAGCCGCGGCGGCGATTTGCGCGCGATTCAGGAGCTGCTCGGTCACGCCTCGCTCTCGACCACCCAGATTTACACCGGCATCGACAGCGAACGGCTGCTGGAAGTCTATCGCTCCGCACACCCGCGCGGTTGATCACGAGCGCCCGGCAAGTTCCCGCGTGCAAAAAAGTCACGGCCGGCCGCGATCCACCCGCATGACCAAGAATTAAGGTGAGCATCTCCGGCACGGTGCTACGGTTGCGTGCAGAAGGCCTTGTTTCTGCATGTTTCCGCAGCGTTGGTAGCGAGAATGAAGAACACAACTTTCGCCATAATGCCCGCGACCCTGGTCTGCATCGCCATCCTGATGCCGACCCATGCGTACGCATATCTCGACCCGGGCGCCGGAAGCTTTGCCCTGCAGGGGCTGATCGCCGGCGTCGCCGGCGGCATGGTCGTGGTACGCAGCTATTGGCATCGGATCGGCGGACTGTTCCGGCGCTCAAAATCAACCGATTCAAGCGAGCGTGTGCTGCGCGACAGTGACGGCTGATCAGGCCACGATCAGCGATCCACGGATGCAGGCCGGGTGATGCGGATTGGCGGCCACGATGCGCGCAGTCTGATCCAGGCAACGATGGCCACCATCGTCCTATCGACGATGGTGCTGTTCGATTTCTATGCCGCGAACATGCACGAGCTCGCCGATGCGACGCTCGTCTTTCGTTACGCATGGTTCATCCTGGCCGGCGTCGCCGTCAGCGCCATCTGCCTCAAGCTGGCATTGCCGCGATTCCCGCTGTGGCGCTGCCTGCTCGCGGTCGGTGTGACGGCCTTCGTGCTTTGCACATACGGTGCGATCGTCGGCCGACGCCACCAGGATGTCGCGATCTGGCTGCCGTCCATTTGGCCCGTCATCGCCATCGCGGCCGGCGCGCTCGCTCTGATATTCTTGCGGCAGTCCGTTGCCGCCTCGATCGCGCTGATCCTGGCACTGGCGTTTGCCTCACCTTCGCTGGTCCGGATCGCAGCCTTTCTCGCGAGCCGTCACGAATCGCAAGCCGCAGCCGGCAATCTCGAGAGAAGCATCCGCGCGCGCGTGGCGCCCAATATCTACTGGATCGTACTGGACGGGTATCCGCGGCAGGACGTGCTTCGCGAGACCTTCGGCTTCGATAATTCCGGCTTCGTACGGCAGCTTTCGGCGCTCGATTTCGTCGTTCTCGGCAACAGTCGCGCCAACTTCCCCGCGACCGTCAATTCGATCTCGAGCACCCTGAACATGGACTACACGGTGCAGCGCGACAGCGAGGGTCTCCGGCCGCTTGACTTGCTGGACATGCAGCTGATCGTGAAGGGCCAGAGCCGCACCGTCTCGAAGCTGAAGGCGATGGGCTACACTTACGTTCACTTCGAGAACGGCTATGACTACCTCACCGCATGCCACCCTCGCGAGCCCAGATGCATCCGCGGCAATTGGGGGCTCGACGAGCTCGACAGCGCGATCCTGTCCAACACCCCGCTGATCGACCTTCTCGTCAGCTGGGACGCGTTGAAGCCGGGGGCGCGATCAGCCGCGTTCGCATGGGGCGGTGTTGCCGATGTAACGGCCAAATTGAGCGACATCCGCGATACTGCGGCTCCATACTTCCTGTACGCCCATGTGCTGGCGCCGCATCCGCCGATCCGGTTTCATGCCGATTGCAGCTTCCGGCCGGCAGAACCTGATTTGCAGGGCTGGAGCCCGACGGCGCGGCCGGCGTTCATCGATCAGCTTGTTTGCACCAATACGCAGACGCTGGCGTTATTGCGGGCGATCACGACGTCAGACCCTCCCGCGCTGATCATCCTGCAGTCCGATCACGGCACCGCCTTCAACGGCCAGTTCGACAAGCCGCCGACCACATGGACCGACGACGACCTGCACGAACGCTTCGGCAATCTGAACGCGTTGCGCCTGCCCGCCTCCTGCCGTGCCGACGCTGCTGATGATCTCACCCTGGTCGATACTTTCCCGCTGGTGCTGTCGTGCCTGACCGGCGAGCCGTTCAGGCCCCATACGCCGCGTTTCTTCGTCACGCCCTACGATGACCGCCAGGAGTTTGGTCAGGCGTTCGAATACCCGGCGGAGCGGGTGCGTTAAATCGCTCTCGCGTTCATATTCATGCCAATGCCATAAAGCGCTCGCCCCTTGCGTTGCGCAGCGCAATTCGGCAATCGTGGGGCGGTCTCATCCGGAGGGGAATCATGAGCGCACACGAGAGTATGGAGCACGCCGAACATGCCGAGCACGCATCCGGTGAGAACAAGAAGATCGCGCTGCTGATCGCCGTGATCGCGCTGTGCCTGGCCCTCTCGGAAACGCTCGGCAAGGGTGCGCAGACCGAAACGATCAGCAAGAACGTCGAAGCCTCCAATCTCTGGGCGTTTTTCCAGGCCAAGAGCATCCGCCGCACCACAGTGCAGGTTGCGGCCGAACAGGGCAAGCTCAGCCTCGGCGGTGCGACCGATGAGGCCACCAAGGCGGCGCTGCAGAAGCAGATCGACGACTGGCAGAAGACCGCGGCGCGCTACCGCTCCGAGCCGGACACCGGCGAGGGATCGGAGCAGCTGGCCGAGCGCGCCAAGCACGCCGAGCATGAGCGCGACGAGGCGCAGTCGAAGTATCACCATTTCGAGCTCGCCTCGGCCGCCTTCCAGATTGCGATCGTGCTGGCCTCGGCCACCATCATCACCGGCATCCTGGCGCTTGCCTGGGTATCAGGCCTGCTGACGCTGGCCGGCATCGCGGTGACCGCGCTCGGCATGTTCCAGCCGCATCTGCTGCCGTTCCATTGATGTGCTGACGGCGGCACACACAAAGCTGTCGTCCCCGCGAAAGCGGGGACCCAGTACGCCGCGGCTTCTCAGCTAGATCACAACTGTCTCTGGAATACTGGATCACCCGCATGCGCGGGTGATGACACGGGACATGATCAGCGCGCTTCGTGGACGCTTTTGCGGAAGCGCGCGATCAGCCGGAACATGCGCGACGACCAGCCGCTGCCGTCACCACGAACGATCTCGCGAATTCGCTGCTTGACCGGCTCGACCAGCGCGGCAGCCTTGGCACGCATGTTCATCACGAACTGATAGAGCGCCTTGAACCAGGCCATCTCCAGGAGCTTCGGCCGCGTCACGTCGAAAATGAAGGCGGTGACGCCGACGCCCAAGAACTTAGCGAACACGATGGTCGAGATCGCACTGACCCAATATTCGTGCGTCAGCAGCCAGAGCCCGACCAGCTTGAGCGGAAACAGCGGAATGAGCGGCACGGCAAACACGATCAGCGTCATCGCCGGCGACAGGGAATCGACGCGATCGGCGAGCCACTGCTTGAACCGGTGAAGCGGAATCCAGGCGACGACCCGCGCGACGATCGGCTCGAGATGGTCCCATAGCCAGGCTTCGACCAGGAAGACGATCGCGAGCAGGACCCAGAACGGCTGAAGCAGGCGGCGCAGCATGGTGTTATCTCTACCCGGCTCGCGCCGGATGTCGATCACATATGGATCGCCCGCTTGCCGACCGCAAGCGCGGCTTCCTTGACCGCCTCCGAGCGGGTCGGGTGGGCGTGGCAGGTGCGCGCCAGATCTTCCGCAGAACCGCCGAATTCCATCAGGACGCAGGCCTCTTGGATCATCTCACCGGCCTCGCGACCGACGATATGCACGCCAAGCACCCTATCCGTCTTCGCATCTGCGAGAATCTTCACGAAGCCGTCAGTGGTCTGGTTGACCTTGGAGCGGCCGTTCGCGGTGAAGGGGAATTTGCCGACGGTGTAGGCGACGCCGGCCTGCTTCAGCTCTTCCTCGGTCTTGCCGACGGACGACACTTCGGGCGTGGTATACACGACGCCTGGGATAACATCGTAGTTCACGTGGCCGGCCTGGCCCGCGATGATCTCGGCCACCGCAACGCCTTCATCTTCCGCCTTGTGCGCAAGCATCGGTCCGGCCACGACGTCGCCGATGGCGTAGACGCCCTTCACCGAGGTCGAGAAATGCGCGTCGATCTGGACGCGGCCGCGGTTGTCGAGCGCGACGCCGGCTTCCTTCAGCCCGAGGCCTTCGGTGTAGGGCACGCGGCCGATGCAGACCAGCACGACGTCGGCTTCAAGCGCTTCCGCCGCGCCGCCGGCGGCAGGCTCGATCTTGGCCGACAGCGTCTTGCCCGAGGTATCAACCGAAGTGACCTTGGCGCCGAGCTTGAAGACGAATCCCTGCTTCTCCAGCATGCGCTGGAATTGCTTCGCCACTTCGCCATCCATGCCGGGCAGAATGCGGTCGAGGAATTCCACGACCATGACCTCAGCGCCGAGACGGCGCCACACCGAGCCGAGCTCGAGCCCGATCACGCCGGCGCCGACGATGAGCATCTTCTCCGGCACCTTCTCCAGCGACAGCGCACCGGTCGAGGACACGATGCGCTTCTCGTCGATCTCGATGCCCTTCAGCCGCGCGATGTCAGAGCCGGTGGCGATCACGATATTCTTCGTCTCGACCGTCTCGCTCTTGCCGCCGCCGGAGATTTCGACCTTGCCGGCGCCGAGGATCTTGCCGGTGCCCTTCAGCACGTCGATCTTGTTCTTCTTCATCAGGAATTCGACGCCCTTGACGTTGCCGTCGATACCCTGCTGCTTGAAGTTCATCATCGCAGGCAGATCGAGCTTCGGCGTGGAGACGCTGACGCCCATCTTGGCGAAGGAATGCGCGGCTTCCTCGAACATTTCGGAGGCATGCAGCAGCGCCTTCGACGGCATGCAGCCGACATTAAGGCAGGTGCCGCCGAGCGTCGCGTTCTTCTCGACGACCGCGACCTTCATGCCGAGTTGCGCCGCGCGCACCGCGCAGACGTAACCGCCGGGTCCGGTACCGATGACGACGAGATCGTAAGAAGCCATGATGAAGTCCTGTAGCGATATTCAGTGAAAGTTTGTTAGCGACCGCCCGAGACGTCGAGGATCGTGCTGGTGACATAGGAAGCCTCGTCCGACAGCAGCCAGACGATGGCATTGGCGATTTCATCGGCGGTACCGACGCGCTTCATCGGCACCAGATGCGCAAGCCGATGTGCCCGGTCGGGCTCGCCGCCGGCGGCATGGATCTCGGTATCGATCAGGCCGGGCCGGATGCCGGCGACGCGGATGCCTTCGCCGGCGACTTCATAGCCGAGACCGATCGTGAAGGAATCGATCGCGCCCTTGGAGGCGGCGTAGTCGACATAGGTGTTGGGCGCGCCGAGCTTGGCTGCGACCGAGGACAGGTTGACGATGACGCCACCCTTGCCGCCATGCTTGGTCGACATCCGCTTCACCGCCTCACGCGCGCACAGGATGCTGCCGGTGACATTGACCGCCATGACGCGCTGGATGCGTTCGGCCGACATCTCGTCGACGCGCACGCCGCTCTTGCCGACGATGCCGCCATTGTTGACGAGGGCGCCGAGCGTGCCGAACTTGTCCGCGGCCTTGAACAGCTCGACGATGTCGCCTTCCTCGGCAACATCGCATTTCACCGCGATGGCCTTGCCATTGCTGGCCGCAATCTGGCCAACGACCTCGTCGGCAGCCTGCTTGTTGCTGGCATAGCCGACGACGACGCGGAAGCCGCGCGCAGCGGCGGCCAGCGCGGTCGCACGGCCGATGCCGCGGCTCCCGCCGGTGATGACAACGACTCTATCCGTCATGCGCGCCTCCATGGTTCGACACGCGCCGTCGCACAAACAGGCGACGGCGCTCGCAGAGCATCAGCGATCAGAGATCAAGCACCAGCCGCGCCGGATCTTCCAGGCTCTCCTTGACGCGCACCAGGAAGGTCACCGCTTCCTTGCCGTCGATCACGCGGTGATCATAGGACAGCGCCAGATACATCATCGGGCGGACCTCGATCTTGCCGCCGACCACCATCGGCCGCTCCTGGATCTTGTGCATGCCGAGGATGCCGGACTGCGGCGCGTTGAGGATCGGGGTCGACATCAGCGAGCCGTAGATGCCGCCATTGGTGATGGTGAAGGTGCCGCCCTGCATCTCGTCGATCTTGAGCTGACCGTCGCGGGCGCGGCGGCCGAAATCGGCGATTCCCTTCTCGATGTCGGAGATCGACTTGTGGTCGCAGTCGCGCACCACAGGCACGACCAGGCCGCGATCAGTGCCGACGGCGACGCCGACGTGATAGTAGTTCTTGTAGATCAGGTCGCCGCCATCGATCTCGGCGTTAACAGCAGGAATGTCCTTCAGCGCCTGCACGCAGGCCTTGGTGAAGAAGCCCATGAAGCCGAGCTTGGTGCCGTGCTTCTTCTCGAACGCGTCCTTGTACTGCGCGCGCAGCGCCATCACGTTGGTCATGTCGACCTCGTTGAAGGTCGTCAGCATCGCGGCGGTGTTCTGCACGTCCTTGAGGCGGCGCGCGATGGTCTGGCGCAGCCGGGTCATCTTCACACGCTCCTCGCGCGCGGCATCGTCGGCCGGCGACGGCGCGCGGACCTGCACGGCGGCGGCGGGCTGATTGACCGGGGTCGGCGCGGACGCCGCCTTCTCGATCGCGGCCAGCATGTCGCCCTTGGTGACGCGGCCATCCTTGCCGGAGCCCGGCACGGTCGAGGCGTCGACGCCGCTCTCGGCCGAGAGCTTGCGCACCGAGGGCGCAAGCGGCGCATCGGCCGGCGGCGCCTTCGGCGCGGCGGGAGCGGCGGCAGGCGCTGCGGCTGCGGCGGCCTTGGCCGGCGCTGCGGCGGGAGCCGCGGCCGGCTTGGCGGCAGCGGCGCCCTCATTGATCTGGCCGAGCAGCGCGCCGACGGCGACGGTCTCGCCGTCCTTGGCGATGATCTCACCGAGCGTGCCGGCGGATGGCGCGGGCACCTCGATCGTGACCTTGTCGGTTTCGAGCTCGACCAACGGCTCGTCCACCGCGACGGCCTCGCCAGCCTTCTTGAACCAGCGGCCGATGGTGGCCTCAGTCACGGATTCGCCGAGCGTCGGCACACGGATTTCAGTCATGGTCTTTTCCTTAAGATAACCCTGCGGTCATAAAACTTGTGCGGCGATCATCCGCCAAAGCGGATGATCCGGTGCTCCGTGACGACAGCGATCGAGGCTGGATGACAGGGGGCACCGGATGCCCCGCTTGCGCGGGGCATGATGGAGTGAGGTCGTTAGTTCAGCGCTTCGTCGAGGAACGCCTTGAGCTGCGCCAGGTGCTTGGACATCAGGCCGGTCGCGGTCGCGGCGGACGCCGGGCGGCCCGCGTAGCGCGGACGCTTGTTCGGCGCGTTGATCTGGTTCAGCACCCACTCGAGATAGGGCTCGATGAAGTGCCACGAACCCATGTTGCGCGGCTCTTCCTGGCACCAGACCATCTCGGCACCCTTGAAGCGGCCGAGTTCATGCACCAGCGCCTTCAGCGGCACCGGATAGAGCTGCTCGATGCGCATCAAGTAGACGTCGTCGATGCCGCGCTTCTCGCGCTCCTCATAGAGGTCGTAATAGACCTTGCCGGAGCACAGCACGACGCGACGGATCTTGTCGTCGCCCTTCAGCTTGATCGCCTCGTCCGGCAGCATCTGGGCGTCATCGTACAGGACGCGGTGGAACGTGGTGCCCGTGCTGAGCTCGTCGAGCCGCGACACCGCGCGCTTGTGGCGCAGCAGCGACTTCGGCGTCATCATGATCAGCGGCTTGCGGATCTCGCGATGCAGCTGGCGGCGCAGCACGTGGAAGTAATTCGCCGGCGTGGTCGGATAGACCACTTGCATGTTGTCTTCGGCGCACATCTGCAGATAACGCTCCAGACGCGCCGAGGAATGCTCGGGCCCCTGCCCTTCATAGCCGTGCGGCAACAGGCAGACGAGACCGGACATGCGCAGCCATTTGCGCTCGCCCGACGAGATGAACTGGTCGAACAACACCTGCGCGCCGTTGGCGAAGTCGCCGAACTGCGCTTCCCACATCGCCAGCGCATTCGGCTCGGCGAGCGAGTAGCCGTATTCGAAGCCGAGCACGGCCTCTTCCGACAGCAGCGAGTTGATGACCTCGTAGTGGCCGGTGTTGTCGCCGCCGAGATGGTTGTACGGCGTGTAGCGGCTCTCGTCTTCCTGGTCGATCAGCACCGAGTGGCGCTGCGAGAACGTGCCGCGCTCGGAGTCCTGGCCGGACAGGCGGACGTGATGGCCTTCCTGCAGCAGCGAGCAGAACGCCAGCGCCTCGCCTGTCGCCCAGTCAATGCCGACGCCGGTGTCGATCGCCTTGGCGCGGTTGTCGAGGAAGCGCTGGATGGTGCGGTGAACGCGGAAACCGTCCGGCACCTTGGTGATCTTGCGGCCGATGTCCTTCAGCGTGCTGACGTCGACGCCGGTGACGCCGCGGCGGGCATCCTCTTCCTGATCGGCGATCTTGAAGCCCGACCACTTGCCGTCGAGCCAGTCGGCCTTGTTCGGCTTGTAGCCCGAGCCGGCCTCGAATTCGGCATCGAGCCGTGCGCGCCAGTCGGCCTTGGCCTTGTCGACCTCGCCTTCGGTCATCACGCCTTCGGCGACCAGCCGCTTGGCATAGATCTCCAGCGTCGACGGGTGCGAGGCGATGCGCTTGTACATCACCGGCTGGGTGAATGCCGGCTCGTCGCCTTCGTTGTGGCCATGCCTGCGGTAGCAGAACATGTCGATCACGACGGGCTTGTGGAATTTCTGCCGGAATTCGATCGCGACCTTGGCGGCGAACACCACGGCCTCCGGATCGTCGCCGTTCACGTGGAAGATCGGCGCGTCGATCATCTTCGCCACGTCGGACGGATAGGGCGAGGAGCGCGAGTAGCGCGGATAGGTGGTGAAGCCGATCTGGTTGTTGACGATGAAGTGCAGCGAACCGCCGGTGCGGTAACCCTTCAGGTCGGAGAGGCCGAAACACTCGGCGACCACGCCCTGGCCGGCGAACGCGGCGTCGCCGTGCATCAGGAGCGGCAGCACGGAGATGCGCATGTCCGGCGGATCGCCATGCTGGTCCTGCTTGGCGCGCACCTTACCGAGCACGACGGGATCGACGATCTCGAGATGCGAGGGGTTGGCGGTCAGCGATAGATGGATCCGGTTGCCGTCGAACTCGCGGTCCGAGGACGCACCGAGGTGATACTTGACGTCACCGGAGCCCTCGACGTCCTCGGGATTAGCCGAGCCGCCCTTGAATTCGTGGAACAGCGCGCGATGCGACTTTCCCATCACCTGGGTCAGCACATTGAGGCGGCCGCGATGCGGCATGCCGACCACGATCTCCTTCACGCCGAGATTGCCGCCACGCTTGATGATCTGCTCCAGCGCGGGGATCAGCGACTCACCGCCGTCGAGGCCGAAGCGCTTGGTGCCGGTGAACTTGACGTCGCAGAACTTCTCAAAGCCTTCGGCTTCGATCAGCTTGTTGAGGATCGCGCGGCGACCCTCGCGGGTAAAGCTGATCTCCTTGTCCGGACCTTCGATGCGCTCCTGGATCCACGCCTTCTGCGCGGCGTTGGAGATGTGCATGAACTCGACGCCGAGCGTCTGGCAGTAGGTGCGCTCGCAGATCTGCACGATCTCGCGCAGCGTGCCGTATTCTAGGCCGAGCACGTGGTCGAGGAAGATCTTGCGGTCGTAATCGGCCTCGGTGAAGCCGTAGGAGCGCGGATCGAGCTCTTCGCGATCGCGCGGCGCCTCGATGCCGAGCGGGTCGAGCTTGGCGTGGAAATGGCCGCGCATGCGGTAGGCGCGGATCAGCATCAACGCGCGGACGGAATCGCGGGTGGCCTGGTTGACATCGGCGGCGGAGAGCTCGGCGCCCTTGGCCTGCGCCTTGGCGGCGAGCTTGGCGCCGACGGCCTTCTCGACCTGGGCCCAGTTGCCGTCCAGCGCGGAGGTCAGGTCATCGCGGGGGGTGAGCGGCCAGTTGTCCCGGCTCCAGGAGGCGCCCTCGGCGTTCTTCTGAACGTCGGCGGGCGCATCTTTCAGACTTTTGAAGAACTCCTGCCACTCGGCGTCGACCGAGGCGGGGTCTTGTTCGTAACGGGCGTAGAGGTCGTCGATGTAGGCGGCGTTTGTGCCCTGCAAAAAAGATGAGAGGGCAAAAGCGGCATTCGCGTCCTGGCGAGACATGGGGCAGTCCTGGTGATTTTTCGGTTCGCGCGTAGAAGACGGCGCTAGCGCCGACCCGTTGGCCGGGTCGGCGGGGTAAAAGTCCTTTACCCTATCTATTCCGAAACTTCGCCCCGAAAAGAACCAAGAACTGAATTAGCCCTTCAATTTTTCGACAAGGGTATGTCCGAGCCGTGCAGGCGACGGAGAGACCGTGATTCCGGCCGATTCCATCGCCGCGGTCTTGGAACCGGCGTCGCCCTTGCCGCCGGAGATGATCGCACCGGCATGGCCCATGCGGCGGCCGGGAGGCGCCGTCACGCCGGCGATGAAGCCGACCATCGGCTTCTTGCGGCCGCGCTTGGCCTCGTCCTTGAGGAACTGGGCCGCGTCTTCCTCGGCCGAACCGCCGATCTCGCCGATCATGACGATCGACTTGGTCGCCTCGTCGGCCAAGAACATTTCGAGTACGTCGATGAACTCGGTGCCCTTGACCGGGTCGCCGCCGATGCCGACCGCGGTGGTCTGGCCGAGGCCTTCCTGGGAGGTCTGGAACACCGCCTCGTAGGTCAACGTGCCGGAGCGCGAGACGATCCCGACCGAGCCGGGCTTGAAGATGTTGGCCGGCATGATGCCGATCTTGCACTCGCCGGCGGTCATCACGCCCGGGCAGTTCGGCCCGATCAGGCGCGACTTCGACCCCGACAGCGAGCGCTTGACGCGGACCATGTCGAGCACCGGGATACCCTCGGTGATGCAGACGATCAGCGGGATCTCGGCGTCGATCGCCTCGCAGATCGCATCCGCCGCGCCCGGCGGGGGCACGTAGACGACGCTCGCGTCAGCGCCGGTCTTCTCGCGGGCTTCCGCCACGGTGTCGAAGATCGGCAGGTTCAGATGCGTCCCGCCGCCTTTGCCCGGCGCCACGCCGCCGACCATCTTGGTGCCGTAAGCGATCGCCGCTTCCGAATGGAACGTGCCGTTCTTGCCGGTGAAGCCCTGGCAGATGACCTTGGTGTTCTTGTCGATCAGAATGGACATGGTTGGTGATGCTTTCGCAAGACGAGGAGATTTAGTGGATACGCCGGTACACGCCGGTGAGCACGTCGGCCCACCCTTCCGCGTCAGGCGAGAACTGGATCTTCATGTTGTAGGTATTGTCGTCGACGACCTCGTAGACGTGCCGCGCATTGCCGCGCAGCGAGCCGCGCACCAGCACGAGCGACTTGTTGACCCAGCCGCCGGACGCCGGCGACGGCGGGTAGTAACCGAGCGAGTCGTGCCAGAACAATTTGTAGGTCCGATCGTCGCGGTCGTAGGTGAAGACGCCATGCGTGGCGAAAGACTGCTTGCCGTCACGCATCTGCACGCTGTCCTGGATCAGATAGAAGCCGTTGAGGTCGATGCGCGCGACCACTTTCGAGGTCGCCGGACCGCCAGCGGTCCAGCGCGACGGGTAGACCATCTCTTCGCCGGCCCACTCCCCGGCGAAGACCGCGAGCTTGCGGTGTTCTTCCAGCGGCGTCGGAGCGTCGAGATGATCGGCCATATCAGCCTCCCTTGACGGCTTTCACGATCTTCTGAGCGGCATCGTCGAGATTGTCGGCGGGCACGACATTGAGGCCGGACTCGCTGATGATCTTCTTGCCGGCCTCGACATTGGTGCCTTCGAGACGAACCACCAGCGGCACCTTGAGGCCGACTTCCTTCACCGCGGCGACCACGCCCTCGGCGATCACGTCGCACTTCATGATGCCGCCGAAGATGTTGACCAGGATGCCCTTCACGTTCGGATCGGCGGTGATGATCTTGAAGGCAGCCGCGACCTTTTCCTTGCTGGCGCCACCGCCGACATCGAGGAAGTTCGCCGGCGCCATGCCGTAGAGCTTGATGATGTCCATGGTCGCCATGGCAAGACCGGCGCCGTTGACCATGCAGCCGATATTGCCGTCGAGCGTGACGTAGTTGAGGTCGTATTTCGACGCCTCGATTTCCTTGGCGTCTTCCTCGGTCTCGTCGCGCAGCGCCATCACGTCGGGATGACGGTAGAGCGCGTTGCCGTCGAACGACACCTTGGCGTCGAGCACGCGGAGCTGGCCCTGCTTGGTGACAACCAGCGGATTGATTTCGAGCATCGCCATGTCCTTGGCGACGAAGGCGGCATAGAGCTGAGCGGTGAGCTTCTCGGCCTGCTTGGCGAGATCGCCGGAGAGCTTGAGCGCGTTGGCGACGGTGCGGCCGTGATGGGCCATGATGCCGGTCGCGGGGTCGACGGAGAAGGTGACGATCTTCTCAGGGTTGTTGTGGGCGACGTCCTCGATGTTCACGCCGCCTTCGGTCGAGACCACGAAGGAGATTTCCGAGGTTTCGCGGTCGACCAGGATCGAGAGGTAGAACTCCTTGTCGATGTCGGAGCCTTCCTCGATGTAGAGGCGGTTGACCTGCTTGCCGGCGGCGCCGGTCTGGATGGTGACCAGGGTCGCGCCGAGCATCTGCTTGGCGAATTCGTTGACCTCGGCGACCGACTTGGCGATGCGCACACCGCCCTTGTCGCCGGCTGAGGCTTCCTTGAACTTGCCCTTGCCGCGGCCGCCGGCATGGATCTGGCTCTTCACGACCCAGATCGGGCCGGGCAGCTGCTTGGCCGCCGCATCGGACTCGGCCGGCGACAGCACCGGCACGCCGCGCGAGATCGGCACGCCGAACTGACCGAGCAGAGCCTTGGCCTGGTATTCATGGATATTCATGGAACGACGCTCCCAAACCCTCGTGCGGTGAATTTCATGGAATTCACTTCAATCTTGCTGTCTGGCATACCATATACCAACGCAAGCGCAACCCCAAAATTCTCACCGATTTCATAACCTTGCGCCCGATAGACGATCAAATCCGCCTATCGGGCGATAACGAAGCGAGATTACTTCCCGAGCAGGTCGGGCGCGATCTTCTTGCAGGCGTCGACCAGGCCCTGCACCGCGCCGACCGACTTGTCGAAGGCTTCGCGGTCCTTGCCGGCGAGTTCGATCTCGACGATGCGCTCGACACCCTTGGAGCCGATCACGACGGGCACGCCGACATACATGTCCTTCACGCTGTACTCGCCGTTGAGATAGGCGGCACAGGGCAGCACGCGCTTCTTGTCCTTCAGATAGCTCTCGGCCATCGCGATCGCGGAGGCAGCCGGGGCGTAGAAGGCCGAACCGGTCTTCAGCAGGTTGACGATCTCGGCGCCGCCGTTGCGGGTGCGATCGACGATCTCGTCGATGCGGGCCTGCGAGGTCCAGCCCATCTTGACGAGGTCGGGCAGCGGAATGCCGGCGACGGTGGAGTAGCGGGTCAGCGGCACCATGGTGTCGCCGTGGCCGCCGAGGACGAAGGCGGTGACGTCTTCAACGGAGACGTTGAACTCATCGGCGAGGAAATAGCGGAAGCGCGCGGAGTCGAGCACGCCGGCCATGCCGACCACCTTCTTGTGCGGCAGGCCCGAGGCCTTCTGCAGCGCCCAGACCATCGCATCGAGCGGGTTGGTGATGCAGATGACGAAGGCGTCGGGGGCGTACTTCTTGATGCCGGCGCCGACCTGCTCCATGACCTTGAGGTTGATGGAGAGGAGGTCGTCGCGGCTCATGCCGGGTTTGCGCGGCACGCCGGCGGTGACGATGCAGACCTTGGCGCCGTCGAGCGCTTCGTAGGAGTTGGCGCCGACCAGGTTGGAGTCGAAGCCGTCGACCGGCGAGGACTGCGCGATGTCGAGCGCCTTGCCCTGCGGCACGCCCTCGGCGATATCGAACAGCACGACGTCGCCCAATTCCTTGAGGCCGACGAGGTGCGCCAGCGTTCCGCCGATCTGTCCGGAGCCAATCAGAGCAATCTTGTCGCGTGCCATGGGAAATCAGTCCTTTGAACTGGTAGCAGGAGGGGTGGGAAGTCGATTGGAAGGGTGGTTATCCCTTTCGAAAGAACCATTCAAGTCGCCGGCCTGCCCAATTGTCGGCCCTGCCTTCAATTCGATCAGGCATGCCAGGACGCGCGCGTCCGGAGCGCGCGAAGGCGCGACCGCGAAAGCCAAATGCGCCAGAGCGTTTTCCAGCGAAGTGGGTACCGGTTCGCGTTAGAAAACGCGTCAAAACGAAAGCTACGTCTCGACCAGGCCGGTCGACGAGCCGCTGGCGGCAGAGTCTTTCCGGCCGTGCGGCAGCGCCAAATAGGATTCCGAGCTCATTTCGATCAGGCGCGATGACGTGCGCTTGAACTCCATCGCCTCGATGCCTTCGGTCGCCAGATAGAGCGACACCGGATCGGCTTCGGCTGAGGCCATCAACTTCACGGCATTGTCATAGAGCGTGTCGATCAGCGAGATGAAACGCTTGGCCGAATTGCGCTCGCCAAAGTCCATCACGGGAACGTGGTCGACCAGGATGGTGTGATAGTCGTGCGCGAGGCGCAGATAATCGGAGGCCGCCAGCGGCTGCTCGCAGAGGTCCGAAAACGAGAAGCGCGCGACGCCATGCGCTGCGCACGGCACGTGCAGCACGCGCCCCTTGATGGTGATGTCACGCGACTTGCACGGCGCGTTGCCGGTCATCTTGCGCCAGGCTGCATTGAGCGCAGCATCAGCGGCATCGTCCGCCGGCACCAGCCACATCTTCACGCCGAACAATTTCTCCAGGCGGAAGTCGGTGCGCGCATCGAGCCGCAGCACGTCCATATGACTTTCGATCTGCGCGATGAACGGCAGGAACAGTGCGCGATTGAGGCCGCCCTTGTAGAGATCCTCCGGCGCGACGTTCGAGGTCGCAACCACGACGGTGCCGAGCTCGAACAGTTTTGCGAACAGACGCCCGAGGATCATCGCATCGGCGATGTCGGTGACGTGGAATTCGTCGAAGCAGAGCAGCCACGCCTCGTCGAAGATCGCCTGCGCGGTCAGCGCCATTACGTCGGCATCGCCGATTTCGCCGCGCGCGATCTGCTGGCGATAACCGTAGATGCGCTCATGCGCCTCGGCCATGAATTCGTGGAAATGCGCGCGGCGCTTGTGCTCGACCTGGCTCTGCTGGAAGAACAGATCCATCATCATGGTCTTGCCGCGGCCGACCTCGCCATGGACGTACAGGCCGCGTGGCGGCTCGTCCTTGTCGCCGCCGCCGAACAGGCGGCCGAGAAAACCCTGCTTGCGCGCCGGCTTGTAGCTCGACAGCCGCTCGTCCAGCGCCGCATAGGCTTGCGCCGCCTGCGCCTGCGCGGGATCAGCCTCGATCGCGCCGGAGGCGATCAGGGCCTTGTAGTGGTCGAGAAAGGAATTGGGCGAGGCGGACAGCATGAGCCCACCTTACGGCCCTACCGCGCGGCAAATTGCAAGCCGTGAATTGGTGTTGGGGGTATGCACTTTCCTCCCCCTCGCCCCGCTCTTGCGGGGAGAGGGTTGGGGTGAGGGGCTCTAACCGCCCGTCGCGGTCTATCGATCGACCTGTACCCCCTCACCCGGATCGCAAGAGCGATCCGACCTCTCCCCGCAAGCGGGGCGAGGTGAAGGGAGTCACGCGCAGAGCGCGTAGGAATCCTCGACCACGTAGGGGCCGCCGCCGGTGGAGGCGCGCGAGGAGAACAGCACGAAGCGGTCTGCCATGAAGCTGCGGCTCGGGAAGTAGCCGCGCACGGAGAGATAATCCGCAACGTCCTGGCTCGACGCATCATGCAGACGCGCGAGCGTCACATGCGGCGTAAACTTGCGCCCTTCGGGATCGAGCCCCATCCGCTGCATCATCCGTTCGAGCTCCGCCTGCAGCTCGATCAGCGGCCGGCTCGGCTCGACGGAGGCAACCACCGCGCGCGGCTTGCGGCCGCCGAAGCTCGACAGCCCCTGCAGCTTGACCTCGAACGGTTTTCTATTCACCCGAAACAGCATCGATGCGATCTCGTTGGCGTACATGCCATCGATATCGCCGATGAAGCGCAGGGTGACGTGATAATTTTCGGGATCGATCCAGCGTGCGCCCGGAAGGCCGCCACGCAAATTGGAAAGGGTCTGGCCGATCTCGGCCGGAATTTCCAGTCCAGTAAACAGACGCGGCATCGCAACAATCCTCGATGCTGAGGCGCGGGGTTTGGGAGCCCGTACCTTGTAACAAGGTCGGCAACGAATCACCGACGACTTAAGTTCTACCCGAGTTATATGACTCTGCGAAGCAGACCCTGTTAACGCCTCGTAAACCTACGGATAAGTCGCTGCGATTGCCCGTTTTTCAACTACGTTGCCCAGATACCGCGCCGAGAAATGCCTCCACCGTGGGCAAGATGTTCTTCACCACGATGTCAACGCCTTCGGCGGTCGGATGCATGCCGTCGGCCTGGTTGAGCTTGGACTCCGCCGCGACGCCGTCGAGGAAAAACGGATAGAGCGGGACGCTGAATTGCTTCGCGAGATCGGGATAGATCGCATTGAACTTCGCCGCATAGTCGCTGCCGTAATTCGGCGGCGCGACCATGCCGCACAGCAGCACCGCGATCTTGCGCGCCTGCAACTTTGTGATGATGTCGGACAGCGCGGCCTTCGTCACCGCAGGATCAGTGCCGCGCAGCGCATCGTTGGCGCCGAGCTCGACGATGACAGCATCGGTTCCGTCGGGCACCGACCAGTCGAGCCGCTCGCGGCCGCCCGAGGAGGTATCGCCGGATACCCCGGCATTGACCATGTCGACCTTTATCCCCTTGGCCTCCAAGGCTTTTTGCAAGCGGACCGGAAACGCCGCGGCGGCCGGCAGGCCGTAACCGGCGCTCAGGGAGTCGCCCAGAACCACCATCTTGATCGGCTTGGTCATCGTGGCCACCTGCGTCTGGGCGACGGCCTGTCCTGCCGTCATCAAGCCCATAAGCAACACGAGTATGTGCACGAACATGAGCAAGCGACCCTCGACCGCAGCGGCGGAAGTGCCATATGACCGAAGCATGGACAGTCTCATCGAACCCTCTTCACTGACCGGCGTCGAGCCGGACACCATTTCCATTCAGAACGTCAACCTGTCGCTCGGCAGCGGAGCGGCCCGCGTTCATATCCTGAAAGATATCAGCCTTCGTGTGGCATCGGGTGAGACCATTGGCCTGATCGGCCCGTCGGGCTCGGGCAAGTCGACCCTGCTGATGGTGATGGCGGGGCTGGAACGTCCTGACAGCGGAGAGGTGGTCGTCAACGGCACCTCGTTCAATGCCCTCGACGAAGATGCGCTGGCGCGCTTTCGCGGCCGCCAGGTCGGCATCGTCTTCCAGTCGTTCCATCTGATCCCGACCATGACGGCGCTGGAGAATGTCGCAGTCCCGCTCGAGCTCGCGGGCAATCCCGATGCCGCGGCGCGCGCCGCGCAGGAATTGCAGTCGGTCGGTCTCGGCGAGCGCCTGCATCATTATCCGACGCAGCTCTCGGGCGGCGAGCAGCAGCGCGTGGCGCTGGCGCGTGCGCTTGCGCCGGATCCTGCGATCCTCGTTGCCGACGAGCCGACCGGCAATCTCGATGAAGCCACCGGCAAGCAGATCGTCGATATGCTGTTCACCAAGCACGCCGAGCGCGGCATGACCCTGGTGCTGGTCACGCACGACACCTCGCTGGCGCAGCGCTGCGACCGCGTGGTGCGGCTGCGCTCGGGACGTATCGACGGACAATCAACCACATGAGCATAGCGTCCGAAGTCGCGGTGCAGGGCCGCGCGTCGTCGCTCGCCTTCCGCTACGCATTGCGCGAATTGCGCGGCGGCTTGCGCGGCTTCTACGTTTTCATCGCCTGCATCGCGCTCGGCGTGATGGCGATCGCCGGCGTCGGCTCGGTCGCGGCAAGCCTCGGCGACGGCCTGTCGCGCGAGGGCCGCACGCTGCTCGGCGGCGATGTTGCGTTCTCGCTGATCCAGCGCGAGGCCAAGCCCGACGAGGTCGCTTATCTGCGAACACGTGGCGATGTTTCGGTGGCGGCCACGCTGCGCGCGATGGCCCGCAGTGGCGACGGCAAGCTCGCCCTCGTCGAGCTTAAGGCGGTCGACAACAAATATCCGTTGCTCGGCGAATTGACGCTGGAGCCGCCGATGCCGGTCGCAGATTTGCTGGCCGAGCGCGACGGCGCGTTCGGCGCCGCCGTGGATTCGACCTTGCTGGCGCGGTTCGATCTCAAGCTCGGCGACCGTATCACCGTCGGCAGCGCCACCTTCCAGATCCGCAGCGTCGTGGTGGCCGAGCCCGACAAGCTCGCCGGCGGCGTCGGCCTCGGGCCGCGCTTCCTGGTCAGCGAGGCTGCGCTGCGCGCCACCGAATTGCTGCAGCCCGGCAGCCTGATCCGCTGGATCTACCGGGTGAAGCTGCCCGACGGCGCCAACGACGATCGCGCCACAACCGCGCTGATCGACGGCGCGCGGAGTGCCGCGCCGGAGGCCGGCTGGGAAGTCCGCAGCCGCAGCAACGCCTCGCCACAGCTGGAGCGCACCATCAATCGCTTCACGCAATTCCTCACGCTCGTTGGCCTGGCAGCCCTATTGGTCGGCGGGGTCGGCGTCGCCAATGCGGTGAAGAGCCATATCGACCGCCGCCGCGACGTCATCGCCTCCTTCAAGGCGCTCGGCGCCACCGGCCGTGAGGTCTTCACCATCTATCTGACGCAAGTGGTCGTGCTCGCCGGCATCGGCTCGATCATCGGGCTCGCGCTCGGCGCGGCACTGCCCTTCGCGATCGTCGGCCTGTTCGGCAAGCTGCTCCCGCTGCCGGTGGTGCCGGCGCTGCACCCGGACGAGCTCGCGCTGTCTTTCATCTATGGCCAGCTGACCGCGCTCGCCTTCGGCCTGTGGCCGCTCGGCCGCGTCCATGACGTGCCGGTCGCCGCACTGTTTCGCGAGACCGTCAGCAGCGAATGGCATCGGCCGCGCTGGAGCTATCTGGCGCTGATGAGCGTCGTGATCGTGTTGCTGATCACGGTTGCGATCGGGCTCGCCTACGACAAACGTGTCGCCGCCGTGTTCGTGGCGTCCTCGATCGCGGTATTCATCCTGCTGCGCGGAATCGCATCAATCCTGATGGCGCTGGCGCGTCGTGCGCCGCGCAGCCGCATCACCATGCTGCGGCTTGCGGTCGCCAACATCCACCGGCCGGGCGCGCTGACACCGTCGGTGGTGCTGTCGCTCGGACTTGGCCTGGCCGTGCTCGTCACCATCACCCAGATCGACGGCAATCTGCGCCGGCAGTTCATGGCGGCGCTGCCGGAGCACGCCCCGTCGTTCTTCTTCATCGACATTCCCTCGACCGAGGCCGATCGCTTCGGCGCCTTCCTCAAGCAGACCGCGCCCGACTCGACGGTCGAGGACGTGCCGATGCTGCGCGGCCGCATCGTCGCCGCCCGCGGCGTCAAGGCCGAGGAGCTCAAGCCCTCGGTCGATTCCGAATGGGTGCTGCAGAGCGACCGCGGCCTGACCTATACCGGCGAGGTGCCGAAGGGCTCCAAGGTCGTCGAGGGCGAATGGTGGGGCCCCGACTATAACGGACCGCCGCTGGTCTCGATGGAGAAGAAGATCGCCGACGGCCTGAAGCTGAAGATCGGCGACGAGGTCGTGGTCAACGTGCTCGGTCGCGACATCCCGGCCAAAATCGCCAATTTGCGCAACATCGATTGGCAGGGGCTCGGCATCAATTTCGTGCTGGTCTTTTCGCCCAACGCCTTCAGGGGCGCCCCGCACAGCCATGTCGCGACCCTGACCGAACCCCATCCCGACGCCAAGGGCGATGCCCGCATCATCAAGCAGGTCGCGGACGCCTTTCCGATGGTGACGAGCGTGCGGGTCCGCGAGGCCCTGGAGACGGTCGGCAGCGTGGTCAGCAATCTCGTGCTGGCGATCCGCGGCGCCAGCGCGGTGACGCTGATCTCGGCTATCCTGGTGCTCGGCGGCGCGCTCGCCGCCGGCCATCGCCACCGCGTCTATGACGCCGTGATCCTGAAGACGCTGGGCGCCACAAGGGCCCGGCTGCTCGGCGCCTACGCGCTCGAATATCTGATGATCGGCTTTGCCACCGCCGTGTTCGGGGTGATCGCGGGCTCGATTGCGGCCTGGCTGATCGTCACCCGGCTGATGACGTTGAGCTTCATCTGGCAGGCCGGCAGCGCGGCAGCGGTGGTCGTGGCGGCGCTGGTCGTCACGGTCGGTCTGGGGCTTGCCGGAACGCTACTCGCGCTGAACCAGAAACCTGCCACGGTGTTGCGGAATTTGTGACAATTTGTAGCGGCGAATAAAGGGCTTTTCGCTACATACACAGGGATAGAGCGACATTCAGCCGCGCGTGGAAGCTTGCCTCCGCTGTGTTAATTTCCCACATATCGATCAGGTCGGATGGGCGGTTTGATGACACGGAATTAATGTTCCGGAAAGTCGCCATCCGAGATAGATTTACCCCCGGCGCCGCAAATCCCTTGCGCTCCACCGGGACCAACCACGGGAATTCGACCATGTCGGACCTAGACCGTAACTATGCTTCTCCTTTCGGCAGGGCCGCCGCGCGCGTTGACGCTGCGACGGTCGATGCCGGGCTGCGCGCCTACATGCTGCGCATCTACAATTACATGAGCATTGGCCTGGCCATCACCGGCCTTGCCGCGCTCGGCGTCTATATGGGCGCCGTGACCACCGACCAGGCCGGCGCGGCCGCCAAGTTCGGCAACGCCTATCTGACGCCGTTCGGCTACGCGATGTTCGTCAGCCCGCTGAAGTGGCTGTTCATCCTCGCGCCGCTGGTGATGGTGTTCGTGATCTCGGCCGGCATCAACCGCCTGCAGCCGGCGACCGCCCAGCTGCTGTTCTGGGTGTTCTCGGCGCTGATGGGCCTGTCGCTGTCGTCGATCTTCCTGGTGTACACGCACACCTCGATCGTCCGCGTCTTCTTCATCACCGCGGCGACCTTCGGTGCGCTGAGCCTCTACGGCTACACCACCAAGCGTGACATGAGCGGCATGGGCTCGTTCCTGTTCATGGGCCTGATCGGCATCATCATCGCGAGCGTGGTCAACCTGTTCCTGGCGAGCTCGGCACTGCAGTTCATCGTGTCCGTGGTCGGCGTGCTGGTGTTCGCGGGCCTCACCGCCTGGGACACCCAGCGCTTGAAGAACGACTACATCTACGGCTACGCCTCGCAGGGTGGCGTGATGGCAGAACGTGCGGCGATCACTGGTGCGCTGTCGCTCTACCTGAACTTCATCAACCTGTTCACGCTGCTGCTGCAGCTGCTCGGCCAGCGCGACTAAGCGCTCAGAACCGAGACCCGATCGAAGCCCCGGCCCTCGCGGCCGGGGCTTTTCTTTTGAGGGGGAGAAAAATAATCTCCCCGGCATGTCCAATGCAGAAATCCGGCCCGCCACCGCGGCCGACCTTCCCTTCATCACCGCGATCTACGAGCACGCCGTGCGCCACGGCACCGCGACGTTCGAGCTGATCCCGCCCGACCTCGCCGAGATGACGCGCCGCTTCAACACGCTGATGGATGGCGGCTTCCCCTATCTCGTCGCCATCCTGGAGGGCCGCGTGGTCGGCTACGCCTATGCCGGCCCCTACCGGCCGCGTCCGGCCTATCGCTTCACGGTGGAGAATTCGGTCTATCTGGACCCATCGGCCCACCGGCGCGGCATCGGGCTGATGCTGATGCAGCGGCTGATCGCCGAATGCGAGGAACGCAGCTTCCGCCAGATGATCGCCGTGATCGGCGATTCCGCCAACGCCGGCTCGATCGGCGTGCACCGCCGATGCGGCTTCCAGATGATCGGGACGCATCCCAATGTCGGGCTCAAATTCGGCCGCTGGCTCGACACCGTGATGATGCAGCTCGCGCTCGGCGACGGCGCGGCGACCGTGCCGGGGGATTGAGATTTGTAGCCCCCGGATGGAGCGCAGCGAAATCCGGGCTACGGTGCTCTTGCTACACCAGCGCCAGCTTGCGATCGATCACCAGCAGCACGCGCTCGAGTTCATGGCCGCGGCGCAGGATCAGGCCAGTGGCCGAGATCACGCTGTACATGCCCTGCTTGCGCGCGAGCCGCGGGTCCTTCTCGATGCGATAGATCGGCATCTCCGAGGCGCGGCGGAACACCGAGAACACCGCGCGCTCCTTCAGGAAGTCGATCGCATAGTCGCGCCACTCGCCATCGGCAACCATGCGGCCGTACAGATTGAGAATGCGATTGAGCTCAAGACGATTGAACGTGACCCGATTGGGCTGGGGGGCCGCAGCGGCGGGACGCGCCACGGCGCGATTCCCGCTCGGATCAGTGTCCTCCGAGATCAAACTCATCGAGCGCCTCCTGTCATCTCCGTGACGATCTCGTCCCGAAAACCGGTCCCCACTTTCCGGGATCGTCACGCGGATGACATGATTGCGCTAAGTGAGGGGCGCTGCAAGGGGCTCAATTTTCCCTGTCGTTCAGCCTGCCGAGGGCGTGACGGACTGCCCCCGCAGGATTCACGGGAACGTTAGCAGAATCATATTGCTGCCCCACTTCCGCCCATCGCCCGCCCCGCTGGCTTGGGAAAAGAGAATCCTGCGTTGGCCCGGTCCTTTCGGTTCCGGATTCCTCAGCCCCCAGCCCCCCGGGGCCGTCGGGATCGGGCCTGTACGCAGGGGAGTTAATCCCCAACACACTGGGCCAACGCGAGTTGGTCCTTTTTGTTTTTGGGGATGCGCGATCCGCCCGCACCGGCACGGATCACAGCGATGTTCGTTTCCACACGACCTTCGTTTCCACACATTGCCACGCCGCCACCGCGCGCATCCCGCGCGGCGAAACGACGCGATCGATGTTTACGTTTGATTAGTGCAGCGACGTGAAGGCCGCGCCGAGCATCGGCCCCGGCTTCTCGCGATTGCCGTCCTGGACATAGACGACGGCCGCATCGACACCATCACGCGTGATGTTCTCGATCGGCACGGTCCAGTTTCCGGACGAGCCGTTCCAGTCACCGACCTTCAGGAGATTGCGCACCACGTTGTGGTAGGTGACCTCGCGTCCGCGATTTTCACCGCGGCTGATCTGGATCGGCACCGCCTTCGAGACCGAGCAGATCCACACTTCGCCGCGGGAGACGCTGGGCTCCGTGGCGGCCGCGACCGACACGTTGATCTGCTTGCCGGAGAGCGTCATCGTCACCGGCACCGACATCACGCCGTCGGCCTTGGTCGTGGTCTTGATCGCGTTCTCGATGCTGCTGCGATCGCTGCCGATCACCTGCGCGGCGCCGTTGACGACGGCCTGCGGCGTGTAGACGTCGCGATCGCCGCGCACATGCGAGTAGGCTTTCTGGCGCGCGCTGAAGCGGGAGTCGGCGAGGGTGTCCTTCCAGCCGAGATAATCCCAGTAATCGATCGGCATGCTCAGCGCGATGACATTGGGGTCCTTGGAGAGTTCACCGATGACCTTGTCCGCCGGCGGACAGGACGAGCAGCCTTGCGAGGTGAAGAGCTCGACGACGGCGCGTGGATCAGCATGGGCGGGGCGGATGACGGCGATGATCGCACAGATTCCGAGTGCACTGGACCACCGCGAGATACAATTATAGGCCATCATCGCTGTCATACTGAGAACCGGTCGTGATGAATACCATCCGTATTTGTACGGGACATCGATTTGATCCTTAACCGCGTGCCCCAAAACGCAAGAAAGCGGCCTTTTTCATAGGCCGCCTTCTTTTTAGCCGCTACTCACTAACGAGTGAGCCACTGATCACAAATCCGCGTTTCAAAGCGTTTTCAAGCGAAGTGAGTATCGGCTCACGTGCACAAAACGCGTCGAAAAAGGTTGTTACGCAGCGAGCTTGCGCAGCACGTAGTGCAGGATACCGCCGTTACGGTAGTAGTCGAGTTCGTCCAGCGTATCGATGCGGCAGAGCAGCGGGACGCGGTTCAGCGAGCCGTCGCTGGAGACGATTTCCGCCGTCAGCATCTGGCGCGGCTTCAGGTCGCCCTGCAGGCCGCGGATGGTGACCTTCTCGTCGCCCTTGAGCCCGAGCGAGGACCATGAGGTGCCCTGCTCGAAGGTCAGCGGCAGCACGCCCATGCCGACCAGGTTGGAGCGATGGATGCGCTCGAAGCTCTGGCAGATCACGGCGCGGACGCCGAGCAGACGGGTGCCCTTCGCCGCCCAGTCGCGCGACGAGCCGTTGCCGTATTCGGCGCCGGCGAACACCACCAGCGGCACTTCCTCCTGCTGGTACTTCATCGCGGCGTCGTAGATCGACATCTGCTCGCCGTCGGGCCAATGCTTGGTGAGACCGCCTTCCGGAATGTTGCCGTCGGCGCCCTTCAGCATGAAGTTCTTGATGCGGATGTTGGCGAAGGTGCCGCGCATCATCACCTCATGGTTGCCGCGCCGCGTGCCGTACTGGTTGAAGTCGGCGGGGCGCACCTGGTGCTCGCTGAGGAATTTGCCCGCGGGCGAGGTCAGCTTGATCGAACCGGCCGGCGAGATGTGGTCGGTGGTGATCTTGTCGCCGAACATCGCCAGGATCCGCGCATCGACGACGTCGACGATCGGATCGGGCTGCTTCTTCATGCCCTCGAAATAGGGCGGGTTCTGCACATAGGTCGAGCTCATGTTCCAGCGGTAGGTCTCGCTCTCGACCGTCTTGATCTTGCGCCAGTTGGTGTCGCCCTTGAACACGTCGGCGTAGCGCTTCTTGAAGATCGTCGCGGTGACGAACTTCTTCATGAAGGCGTTGATCTCCTTGGCGGTCGGCCAGATGTCCTTCAGGAACACCGGCTTGCCGTCCTTGCCGGTGCCGATCGGCTCGACTGCGAGATCCTTGGTCACGGTGCCGGCGAGCGCGTGCGCGACAACCAGCGGCGGCGAGGCGAGATAGTTCGCCTGCACGTCCGGCGAGACGCGGCCTTCGAAGTTACGATTGCCCGAGAGCACGGCCGCAGCGACGATGCCGTTGTCGTTGATCGACTTCGAAATCTCTTCCGGCAGCGGGCCCGAATTGCCGATGCAGGTGGTGCAGCCGAAGCCGACCAGGTTGAAGCCGACCTTGTCGAGATCCTTCTGCAGGCCCGAATTGGCGAGATATTCCGCCACCACCTGGCTTCCGGGCGCGAGAGAGGTCTTCACCCACGGCTTTGCGGTCAGGCCCTTGGCCGCCGCGTTACGGGCGAGCAGGCCGGCGCCGATCAGCACGCTCGGGTTCGAAGTGTTGGTGCAGGACGTGATCGCGGCGATCACGACGTCGCCATGGCCGAGCTGGAAATCGCGGCCTTCGACGGCGTAGCGCTTCTCGGTGTCCTCGGTCTTCTTGTACTCGCTGGTCAGCGCGGTGGCGAAGCCGGACGACACCGCCGGCAGCGCGATGCGGCCTTCGGGACGCTTCGGACCGGCCATCGACGGCACGACGTCAGCCAGGTCGAGGGTCAGCGTGGTGGTGAACACCGGATCGGTCGACTTGTTGGTGCGGAACAGGCCTTGCGCCTTGGCGTAGGACTGCACCAGCTTGACGCGGTCCGCCTTGCGGCCCGAGGTCTTCAGATAATCGATGGTTGCGGCATCGACCGGGAAGAAGCCGCAGGTCGCGCCATATTCCGGCGCCATGTTGCCGATGGTGGCCTTGTCGGCGACCGAGAGGAAGTCGAGGCCGGGGCCGAAGAACTCGACGAACTTCCCGACCACACCCTGCTTGCGCAGCATCTGCGTGACCGTGAGCACGAGGTCGGTCGCGGTGACGCCTTCCTTGAGCTGGCCCTTGAGCTTGAAGCCGACCACCTCAGGCAGCAGCATCGACAGCGGCTGGCCGAGCATGCAGGCTTCCGCCTCGATGCCTCCGACGCCCCAGCCGAGCACGGCGAGGCCGTTGACCATGGTGGTGTGCGAGTCGGTGCCGACCAGCGAGTCCGGATAGGCCACTTCGAAGGTGCCGGTCTTCTTGCCGACCGTCATCTTCTCCTTCTTGGTCCAGACCGTCTGGGCCAGATATTCGAGATTGACCTGGTGGCAGATGCCGGTGCCGGGCGGCACGACCGAGAAGTTCGAGAACGCCTTCTGACCCCACTTCAGGAACTCGTAGCGCTCCTGGTTCTGCTTGTATTCCTCGACCACGTTCTTGCCGAACGCCTTGTTGTCACCGAAGAAGTTCACGATCACCGAGTGGTCGATGACGAGATCGACCGGCACCAGCGGATTGATCTTCTCGGCATCGCCGCCGAGCTTCTGCATCGCGTTGCGCATCGCGGCGAGATCGACCACCGCCGGCACGCCGGTGAAGTCCTGCATCAGCACGCGCGCCGGGCGGAAGGCGATTTCATGCTCGAGCTGGCGCTTCTTCAGCCACTTCGACACCGCGACGATGTCGGCCTTCTTGACGGTGCGATCGTCCTCGTTGCGCAAGAGGTTCTCGAGCAGAACCTTCATCGAATACGGCAGCTTCGAAATGCCCTTCAGTCCGTTCTTCTCTGCCGTGGGCAGGCTGTAATAGACGTAGGTCTTGCCACCGACCTTCAGGGTCTTGCGGCATTTGAAGCTGTCGAGTGAGGTCATGCGAGGAAATCCCAGTTCTCAGTTATACCCGGCAAGGGTATTAGGACACCGGCGACCGGATCGGCCTGAGGAAGGCCTGATGGCTTGCGGCTGCCGATTGTGTGCTGCATCAAGTTCCGGGCTTATAGAATCTTTCTAGAAGCACCGCCACACCGACAAGCGACCTGCAGCGTTGCGCGACCCAAAAATTCTCACACGGTAGCGAAAGTTTTCAGAGGGCTGTGACAGAAGGGACCATGCGGCTCTCGGGGCAACAATTGCGATGCGTGCGCGGCGGCCGCGAGGTGTTCTCCGGCCTCGATTTTGCGGCCTCCGCCGGCGAGGCGCTGGCGATCGTCGGGCCGAACGGATCAGGCAAGACCTCATTGCTGCGCGTGATCGCGGGCTTGCTGGTGCCGGCGGATGGGACCATCGCGCTGGATGGCGGGGACGCCGAGCTCAGCGTGCCCGAGCAGGCCCATTATCTCGGCCACCGTGACGCCCTGAAGCCGGCGCTGAGCGTCGCGGAAAACCTGTCCTTCTGGCGCGAATTCCTCGGCGGCGAACCCGAAGACAGCGCAAAATGCCTGTCCGCGGTCGCCCTCGATCACGCCACGCACCTGCCGGCCGCCTTCCTCTCCGCCGGCCAGCGCCGGCGCCTGTCGATCGCCCGGCTGCTGACCGTCCGCCGCCCGGTCTGGCTGCTGGATGAGCCGACCTCGGCGCTGGATACCGCCGGGCAGGCGCTGTTCGTCGGCCTGATGCAGGGCCACCTCGCCCGCGGCGGCATCATCGTCGCCGCGACCCATTTGCCGCTCGGGATCGAGGCGCGGGAATTGCGCATGGGGGGCGCGGCATGACCGCCCTCGCCGCCCTGATCCGCCGGGACATCCGCATCGCGCTGCGCGTCGGCGGCGGGGCGCTGATTGGCGTGCTGTTCTTCCTGACCGTCACCGTGCTGATGCCGTTTGCGGTCGGGCCGGACCTGGCGCTGCTGTCGCGGCTTGGGCCGGCCATCCTCTGGCTTGGCGCGCTGCTGGCGAGCCTGCTCACCCTCGACCGCCTGTTCACGGCCGACCACGAGGACGGCTCGCTCGACCTGATCGTGATGAGCCGGACGCCGCTGGAACTGGCCTGTGCGGCCAAGGCGCTGGCGCATTGGCTGGCGGCAGGCCTGCCGCTGATCATCGCCACGCCCGTGCTCGGCCTGCTGCTCAATCTCGACGGGACTGCGACCCTGGCGGTGGCGGTCACGCTGCTGACGGGAACACCGGCGCTGACCTTCACGGGCATGATCGGGGCCGCGCTGGCGGTGACGATGCATCGCGGCGGGCTGTTGCTGGCGGTGCTGGTGCTGCCGCTGTCGATTCCGGTGCTGATCTTCGGCGTCGCCGCCTCGCAGGCCGCGATCGTGGGCCCGATGTCGTTCGGAACTCCGTTCTCGATCCTGTGCGCGCTGTCGCTGGTCAGCTTCGTGATCGGGCCTTTTGCCGCAGCCGCGAGCCTCCGGCACGGATTGGACTGACTTTGCGCCCGATCAATTCTTGCCGAGAAGATTTCGGCCAATTGCTAGAGCCATTCCAGACGACTATCAGGGTGCCATGCCGCTGATCGACCTTGCCAACCCCTCACGTTTCCTGGCGCTGACCGGGCGCATCCTGCCATGGCTGGCGGGTGCGACTGCGATCCTGCTCGCGATCGGCCTCTATCAATCCGCGCTGGCGCCCGACGACTACCAGCAGGGCGCGACCGTGAAGATCATGTTCATCCACGTGCCGAATGCGTGGCTGTCGATGTTCGTCTGGGGCGTCATGAGCCTGGCCGCGCTGGGCACGCTGGTGTGGCGGCATCCGCTGGCCGACGTCGCGGCCAAGGCCGCAGCCCCGATCGGCGCCGCCTTCACCTTCCTCGCACTGGTCACGGGCTCGCTGTGGGGCCGGCCGATGTGGGGCACCTATTGGGAATGGGACGCGCGGCTGACCTCGGTGCTGATCCTGTTCCTGATGTATCTCAGCCTGATGGCGCTGTGGCGCGCGGTGGAAGATCCCTCGCGCGCAGCGCGGGCGGCGGCGATCCTGACCCTGGTGGGCGCGATCAACATCCCCATCATCAAATTCTCGGTCGACTGGTGGAACACGCTGCATCAGCCGGCCTCGGTGATCCGGATGGGCGGACCGACGCTCGACAAATCCTTTCTGTGGCCGCTGCTGGTGATGGCCATCGCGTTCTCGCTGCTGTTCATCACGCTGCATCTGGCCGCGATGCGCAACGAAATCCTGCGCCGCCGCGTGCGCAGCCTGCAGATGATGCAGGCGAGTCGCACCGTGTTTTCGAGCGAACAGAGCGCCTCAACGAAAATGGGGACGGCATGACCATGGCGCTCGGTCCCTACGCATCCTTTATCGTGACTTCCTACGCGCTCGTCGCGGCCGTGGTGCTGCTGTTGATCGTCTGGATCTTCGCCGACTATCGACGGCAGCAAGCGCGCCTGAGCGAGCTCGAGGCCAGCGGCGTGACGCGCCGCTCCCGCCGCACCGCGGCGGACATCTGATGAACGAGCAAGCAACGCAACCGCCGCCGACGCGGCCCTGGCTGGTGGCGCTGCCGCTGATCATCTTCCTCGGCCTCGCCGCGCTGTTCCTGGTGCGGCTCTATGGCGGAGACCCTTCCAAGATTCCGTCGGCATTGATTGGACGGCCAGCGCCGCAAACCGTGCTGCCCGCGCTCGATGGCCTGGTGAAGGACGGCACGCCGGTGCCCGGGCTCGATCCCACAGCCTTCAAGGGCAAGGTCAGCGTCGTCAATGTCTGGGCGTCCTGGTGCGTGCCGTGTCATGACGAGGCGCCGCTGTTGACCGAGCTCGGCAAGGACAAGCGCTTCCAGATCATCGGCATCAACTACAAGGATTCTCCCGACAACGCGCGCCGCTTCCTCGGCCGCTACGGCAATCCGTTCGGCATCGTCGGCGTCGACGGCAACGGCCGCGCCTCGATCGAATGGGGCGTCTACGGCGTGCCCGAGACGTTTGTCGTCGGGCGCGAAGGCAAGATCGCCTACAAGCTGGTCGGCCCGGTGACGCCTGATAACGTCAACAGCGTGCTGAAGGCCGAGATCGAGAAGGCGCTGAAGTAGTCGTGCTCATTCGAGAGCGCGCGAGCGCGAAGCTGAATGGCGAATGAAGACTTCCGGCAAATATTTTCTTCGCGTTTATCTGCGGTTCATTTGCCGGACACGGCAACGCCACGAACGCGCACCTAACTCTCTTGCGTGACTTCACTCGCTCCCTTGGAGGGGACATATGCGCAAGACCACACTCGCTTCACTTCTCGCCACCACGCTCGCTCTGGGCATGCTGACATCAGCGCCGTCGATGGCCCAGTCGACGCAACCGGCCGCACCCGCCGCCACCAGCAAGATGGCTCCGGCGCCGAAGGCCACAGCCCCCGACACCAAGACCGTCGGGGTCGCCAAGGACGACCTGCTCGATATCAACAGCGCCAGCGCCGACCAGCTCGACGCGCTGCCCGGCATCGGCAAGGCCTACTCGGCCGCAATCATCAAGGGCCGCCCCTACAAGGGCAAGGATGAGCTGGTGCAGAAGAGCATCCTGCCGCAGGCGACCTACGACAAGATCAAGGACAAGATCATCGCCAAGCAGAAGAGCTGATCTCTCGTGCCCCGGACGCAGCGCAGCACGAAGTGGTGCGCTGCTGAGCCGGGGCCCATGCTTCAACGAAACATGTTTGGCGAGATGGGTCCCGGCTCTGCGGAGCGGCACTACGTGCCGCACCGCGTCCGGGACTCAGTTACTTCCGCACATCACCCGCTTCGGCCTCGCTTGCTTCCAGCGACGCCGGCTCCAGGTGATAGCGCTTGATCAGCGGCATCTGGGTGATGGCGAAGATCATAGTCAGCGGCGTCACGCCGAACACCTTGAAGTTCACCCAGAAGTCCGTGCTCTGGGTGCGCCAGACGATTTCGTTCAGCACCGCCAAGCCTGCGAAGAACACCGCCCAGCGCAGGGTGAGGACTCGCCAGCCCTGAGGCGTCAGATTGAACATCTGATCGAACATGATGGCGATGAAGGAACGGCCGAACAGCAGGCCGCCGCCGAGCACGGCCGCGAACAGGCCATAGATGATGGTGGGCTTGACCTTGATGAAGGTCTCGTCGTGCAGCACCAGCGTCAGCGTGCCGAACACCAGCACGATCGCGCCGGTGACCAGCGCCATGATCGGTACGTGTTTTGTCACCACATAGGATGCGATCATCGCCGCGACGATCGCCACCATAAAGGCGCCCGTCGCGACGAACAGATGATATTTTGCGTTCGCGACGAAGAACACGAGCAGCGGCCCGAGCTCGGTCGCGAGCTTGAACAGCGGATGCGGTTGGGTCTTGTCCATTAGAGATCGTCTTTTGTTTGAGGCATGACCTTGTCCGAAAACCGGTTCCCACTTTTCGGGGTCATGCCTCGATTCCAGCAATCGCCTTGGCGAAGTCTTTGGCGGTAAACGGCGCCAGATCCTCGACGCCTTCGCCGACGCCGATGAAATGCACCGGCAGCTTGTGCTTCTCCGACAGCGCCACCAGGATGCCGCCGCGCGCGGTGCCGTCGAGCTTGGTCATCACCAGGCCCGTGACGCCTGCCGTACGATGAAACGCCTCGACCTGCGACAGCGCATTTTGTCCCACCGTGGCATCGAGCACGAGCAGCACGGCATGCGGTGCCGTGGCGTCCACTTTCTTGATGACGCGCACGACCTTTTCGAGCTCGTTCATCAACTCGGACTTGTTCTGCAACCGGCCGGCGGTGTCGATCAGCAGCACGTCGCGAGCCTGCTCCTTCGCCGACGTCAGCGCGGTGAAGGCAAGGCTCGCGGAATCCGAGCCCTGCGCGCCCGCGATCACCGGCGACTTGGTCCGCTCGCCCCAGACCTTGAGCTGCTCGATCGCTGCCGCACGAAACGTGTCGCCGGCGGCCAGCATCACCTTGCGGCCTTCGTTGGCGAATTTCTGCGACAGCTTGCCGATCGTCGTGGTCTTGCCGGAGCCGTTGACGCCGACGACCAGGATCACGAACGGCTTCTTCGACGCGTCGATCTCGAGCGGCTTCGCCACCGGCGACAGCACCTTCTCGACTTCGGTGGCGACCACCGACTTCACCTCGTCGGCCGAGATCGCCTTGTCGTAGCGGCCCTTGCCGACGGCATCGGCAATGCGCACCGAAACCTCAGTGCCGAGATCGGCGCGCAGCAGCACATCCTCGATGTCATCGAGCATGGCGCGATCGAGCTTGCGCTTGGTGACGAGATCAGCGACGGCCGTGCCGAGCGCACTCGAGGTGCGCTTCAGCCCGCCGGTCAGCCGCTGCCACCAGCTCTGTTTGGTTCCCGTGGTATCGTTCATGGCGCCGGTGTGTTAGCCGTTTCGCCGCTCAAACGAAAGTCTCGACGAATTGAACGATGTTCCCCAATTGACCGCGGACGAGATCCTGGCTCGCGTGCTCCATCGCGACGGGCTGATGCTGGTCATCGACAAGCCGGCCGGGCTGCCGGTGCACCGCGGCCCCAAGGGCGGCCCCAATCTGGAGGCCTCGTTCGATGCCCTGAGATTCGGCCTGCCGCGGCCGCCGGTGCTGGCGCATCGGCTGGACAAGGACACCTCCGGCTGCCTTGTCCTGGGACGCCATCGCAAGGCCACCGCTTCGCTCGGGCTCTTGTTCAAGCACGGCAAGATCTCCAAGACCTACTGGACCGTGGTCGAGGGCGGCCCGGCCGAGGACGAAGGCACCATCGACATGCCGCTCGGCCGGCTCAACGCCGAGCGCGGCTGGTGGCAAAAGCCCGATCCGGAGGGGCAGACGGCCGTCACCAACTGGACGGTGCTGGGACGCGGCCAGGGGCTGACCTGGCTCGCGATGGAGCCGGTCACCGGCCGAACCCATCAGCTGCGGGTGCATTCGGCGGCGACCGGATGGCCGATTGTCGGCGACAACATCTATGGCAATGGCCCACGCTTCGGCGAGCCGATCCTGCATCTGCACTCCCGCGAGATCGGCATCCCGATCTCCCGGAATAAAGACCCGGTTCGCGTGATCGCGCCGGCCCCCGCGCATATGCATGAACGACTGCGGGCCTGCGGCTGGAACGGTGCGTAGTACTACGGTCTCTCCGTTCATTATCCTTTACGGAACGTTCAACGGCGTTCGGTAGACCGGATCAGGCTTAGAACAAGCGTGTGTATCCGGCTCAGGACGAGCAGTGGCGAGCGTGGGGCGTTCCATCGTTGACGAGGTCGAGGCTGCGATCAGCGGCGGCTCGGCCGAGAAGTGCCTGGCGACCGCCAAGCGCGTCACCGACCTGTTTCTCGTCTCCGCCGGCCGCTTCAACAGCGAGCAGGTCGAGCTGTTCGACAATGTGCTCGAACGCCTGGTGAAGACTATCGAGCTTCGGGCGCTTGCCGACATCAGCGCGAGCATGGCATTGGCCGACATGAGCGAGTTGCTGGCGCCGATCGCGCAGGCGCCGCCTTCGGTGGTGCGCCGTCTCGCCAAGAACGACGAGATCAGGATCGCCAGGCCCATGCTGCAGGAATCCTCGCGGCTCAGCCCGGACGATCTGGTCGAGATCGCGAAAACCAAGGGCGAGCCGCATCTGCTCGCGGTGGCCGGCCGCTGGTGGCTGAAGGAAGTCGTCACCGACGCGCTGCTGGCGCGGCGCTTTCAGAGCGTCAGCCGCCGCATCGTCGCCAATCCCGGCGCAAAGGTCTCGCCGGACGGATTTTCCGTCATCCTCGCGCAGGCGGAATACGATCCCGAGCTCGCGGTCGCGACCGGCATCCGCGCCGACCTGCCGGCCGAGCTCCGTCATCAATTGCTGCACGATGCGACCGAGACAGTGCGCAGCCGGCTGCTCGAGCGCGCGCCGCCGCATCTGTTCGAGGAAATCCGCAACACGATCGCAGCCGTGGCGGCCGGCGTTGGCCGCGAAATGTCGAAGGTGCGTGACTTCACCGCCGCGCGGCGCTATATCGCGCGGTTGAAGCAGACCGGACAGCTGACCGAGGCCGCGCTGTTCGATTTCGCCCGGCAGCGCAAATATGAGGAGACGGTCGTGGCGCTGGCGGAGCTGGCGCGCTCCACCGTCGAGGTGATCCGGCCGCTGATGCAAAGCCTGCGCGGTGACGGCTTGCTGGTGCCGTGTCGGGCCGCCGGCCTCGGCTGGGACACGGCCGCAGCCGTGCTGGAGTGCCGCTACACCACCGGCAGCATGGGCCCGGCGGAGCTCGCGAAAGCAAAAATCCAGTACGCCAAGGTGACACGCGACAATGCCGATCGCCTGCTGCGATTCTGGCAGGTCCGCACGGTGCCGGCGCCGCACTGAGGCCCTACGCGATCTCAGACGGTTAGCCGCGCGCCGTCATGTCCGGCGATCGCCAGGCGTTTCACCATGCCGGGCACCTCGCCGCTGATCGCCACGGGCATGAAGTGCTCGGTGCGGCCCTGGCTGTCGCTCTCGATCAACACGTCGCGTGTCGCACCGATCTCCGATGCAAGCCGCCGTTGCAGCGCCGCGTCACCGGCCTCGCGCAACCGCTTGGCACGCTCCTTGACGACGCCGCCCGCGACCTGCGGCATGCGCGCGGCCGGCGTGCCCGGACGCTTCGAATAGGGAAACACATGCAGGAAGGTCAGGCCGCATTCGTCGATGAGATCGCGCGAGCGCGCAAACATCTCCTCGGTCTCGGTCGGGAAGCCCGCGATGATGTCGGCGCCGAAGGCGATGTCCGGGCGCAGCCGCCGGACCTGGGCACAAAAATCGACCGCGTGCTGGCGTGAATGCCGGCGCTTCATGCGCTTGAGGATCATGTCGTCGCCCGACTGCAGCGACAGATGCAGATGCGGCATCAAGCGCGCGTCGTCAGCGATCACGTCGAGCAGATCGCGATCGACCTCGATCGAATCGATCGAGGAGATGCGCAGCCGCTTCATATCAGGCACATGCCGCAGGATCTGCTTCGTCAGTTGCCCGAGCTTCGGCGTACCCGGGAGATCGGCGCCGTAACTCGTGAGATCGACGCCGGTCAGCACGATCTCGGCGTGACCGCGCTCCGTCAGCGCGCGGACCTGATCGACCACCGCGCCCATCGGCACCGAGCGCGAATTGCCGCGGCCATAGGGGATGATGCAAAAGGTGCAGCGATGGTCGCAGCCGTTCTGCACCTGCACGAACACCCGCGGCAGGCCACGCTCGAATCCGTCGAGCAGATGCGGCGCCATCTCCTTGACCGCCATGATGTCGGCGACCGCGACCTTCTCGGTCGCGTCGATGCCGAAAGGCGTATCGAACGCGGCCCGCGCCGCGCGCCAGGCCTCACCGCGCATCTTCTCGTCATTGCCGACGACGCGATCGACCTCGGCCATGTCGGCAAACATGTCTGCCTGTGTCTGCGCCGCGCAGCCGGTGACGACAATGCGCGCCGCCGGACGCTCGCGCTTCAGCCTGCGGATCGACTGTCGTGCCTGAGCGACCGCCTCATTGGTGACAGCGCAGCTGTTGATGACGATGGTGTCGGCCAAGCCTGCCTGCTCAGCCTCACGACGAATCACCTCGGATTCGAACGCATTGAGGCGGCAGCCAAAGGTGACGACGTCGACGCCCATAGGCTCAGGCGACGCTGGCGAACAGCGCCGGATCGAAGTTGCCTTCGTACTCGAATGTCGCCGTGCCCGTCATCAGCACGTGATCGTCGCGCTCGCGCCACTCGATCATCAACTTGCCGCCGGGCAGCGTCATCTCGACGACGCGGTTGGTCCGCTTCAGCCGCGCCGCTGCGACCGCGGTCGCGCAGGCCGCCGAGCCGCAGGCCCGGGTCAGGCCCGCGCCGCGTTCCCAGGTGCGCATGGTGATGTGATCGCGATCGACGATATGGGCGAGCGTGATGTTGGCGCGGTCCGGGAAGATCGGGTGATTCTCGAGCAATGGCCCAAATCGTTCGAGATCATAGGCGTTGACGTCGTCGTCGACCCAGAAGATCGCGTGCGGATTGCCCATGTTGACGACGGACGGCGAATGCAGCACCGGCTTGTCGATCGGCCCGACCTGCAGCTCGATGTAGCGGGTGTCGCGGAACTCCTCGGCGAGCGGAATGTCCTGCCAGCCGAACTTCGGCACGCCCATGTCGACCGTGTAGAGATCCGCCGCGGGGCCTTGCCAGCAATTCAACAACCCGGCGCGGGTCTCGAAGGTCGCGGTGGTCTGGCCGGTCTTCTCAAAAATCCGCCGCACCACGCAGCGCATGCCATTGCCGCAGGCACCGGCCTCCGAGCCGTCATTGTTGTAGATGGTGATGAAGGCCTCGGTGCCGTCCAGCCGCGGCGGTTGCAATACCATTAACTGGTCATAAGGCACGCCGCCGGAGGGCGACGCCACCGCGCGCGCCTCCGCCGCCGACACCTGCGCCCTGGAATCGCGCAAGTCGACGACGACGATTTCATTGCCGATGCCATTCATCTTGGCAAAGGCATGGTTGGCGAGCGCGCTCACGGAAATTCCCAATTTCTGCCCGCTTATATGGCGAATGGTGGGCTGTTGGCCA
This sequence comes from Bradyrhizobium jicamae, assembly GCF_018130695.1. Lineage (GTDB taxonomy): Bacteria > Pseudomonadota > Alphaproteobacteria > Rhizobiales > Xanthobacteraceae > Bradyrhizobium > Bradyrhizobium jicamae_B. The sequence goes on from NZ_JAFCJX010000016.1 coordinate 115,314, forward strand.
GCCTGCGCAAGGCTAAACCTTCGAAAGCCCATGACGCATCTGTCATGAGACGAAAGCGGAACTCGCGTGTTAGGACTACCGCACCTCGCAGCCGCACGCCGGGACCCTGGCGGCTGGGTGGGATGGGGATGGAGAATAAACAAATGAACCGTATCAGCACGTTCCGCGCGGCCCTGCTCGCGCTGGTCCCACTGGCTGCGCTCACGCTGGCCGGCCCGACCTCGGCCCAGTCGCCGTCGCCGGCTGCTTCGCCCGCCCCGGCCGCGAGCCCCTCGCCAGTCCCCGCGCCTGCCGCCTCGCCGACCCCGGTGCCGCCGCCGGCCGAGACCAAATCGCCGGCCGATAGCCCGGCCGCTGCCCAATCCCCTGCGCCAACGCCGCCGCCTCCGGCCGCCGCCCCGGTCCAGACCGCTGATCCCTTCGGCGAGCCGATCACGCTGGAGCCGAAGAAGGTCGTGATGTTCAAGGGCAACGCCAATTGGGATTCGGCGTTCGACGCCCTGATCGACGCCTTCAAGGTGCTGAGCACGACGCTCGACAAGCAGAGCATCAAGCCGAACGGCAATCCGATGATCGTCTACACCTCGACGGACGATACCGGCTTCACCTTCATTGCCGAGCTTCCGGTCGACCAGGACGTGAAAAACCTCGGCAAGAACATGAGCATGGGCAACTCGCCGGACGGCAAGGCGCTCAAATTCGTCCATCGCGGATCCTACGACAACATGGACAACACCTACGAGGCGATCACCAACCACCTCGACGACAAGAAGCTCGAAGCAAAGGACACCTTCATCGAGGAATACATCACCGATCCGCTGAAGACCGCGGAGGACAAGCTGGTGATCAACGTCTACGTGCCGCTGAAGTGAGACATATGAGATTTGGCCTTTCCTCCGCCGCGCTGTCGCTGGCGCTGCTTGCAACGCCTGCGCGCGCGCAGGTGCCGCCGCCCGCGATTTCGGTCTCTGGCGAAGCCACCGTCTCGGTCGCGCCGGACCAGGCGCAGGTCGATGGCGGCGTCACCACCGATGCCAAGACCGCGCGCGAAGCCTCCGACGCCAACAATGCCGCGATGGGCAAGGTGCTGGCCGCGCTGAAGAGCGCCGGCGTCGACGAGAAGGACTTTCAAACCGCGCGGCTGTCGCTGCAGCCGAAATATGCACCGGACCGCGCCGGCCCCTCCGCCGTCATCGGCTACCGCGCCAGCAATCGCGTCACCATCAAGGTGCGCGACGTCACCAAGGTCGCCAACGTGATCGATGCGCTGGTCGGCGGCGGCGCCAATGAGATCGGCGGCATCAATTTCACCGTATCGCAAGCCTCCAGGATGCTGGACGACGCCCGCACAAAGGCGCTCGCCGATGCGCGCCGCAAAGCCGAGATCTATGCCACGGCCGCCGGCGTGACGCTCGGCGAGCCCTTGAGCATCACGGAGGAAGGCGGCGCGACGCCTTTGTTCCGCAGCAAGATGGCCGCGCCGATGGCGGCAGCGCCGGCGCAGGTCGCGGCCGGCGAGGAGACGCTGTCGGTGACGGTGAACGTCACCTGGGCGATCAAGGGGAAGTAGCTCTCGTGTCCCGGACGCGGTGCAGCGTGTAACGCTGCTCCGCAGAGCCGGGACCACCTTGCTGCCGTCTCGATGGGCCCCGGCTCTGCGCAGCGTCACTGCGTGCCGCAGCGCGTCCGGGGCACGATGCTTCGACAAGCCTCAGCGCAGTTAAACCTCAAACACCTGCCCGGGCTTCAGCGCCGCGAATTTCTCGCGCGGCACTTTTGCCGCATCGAGCGCTTCGCCGAGCGCGATCACCGGCGCGTCGATCGCTTCATCGGTGAGCTGGAACGTGCCGTGATGATGCGCCAGCGCCTGCGCGGCGCCGCAATCGGCCAGCGCCTTGACGGCATCCTCGGGATTCATGTGCTGATCGCGCATGAACCAGCGCGGCTCATAGGCCCCAATGGGAAGGATCGCCAGCCGCAGCGGGCCGTGCGTCTCGGCAACGCGGCGGAAATGCCGGCCATCGCCATAACCGGAATCGCAGACGATGTAGAGCTTGCCGGCCGGCGTCTCCAGCACAAAGCTCGCCCACAGCGCCTTGTTGCGATCGAACAGGCCGCGCGCCGACCAGTGCCGCGTCGGCACCAGCGTCACGGCCAGATCGTTGCCGAGTTCGACGCGCTGGTGCCAGTCGAACGCCTCGGCTTTGATCGTGGCATCCGCCTCGCGCATCGTCACATCATTGCCGAGCGGCGTGATCACCCGCGGCCCAAAATTTTTCGTAAGCCGCGACAGCGTCGCGACGTCGAGATGGTCGTAATGACCGTGCGACACCAGCACGATGTCGATCCTGGGCAGCTTCTCGAAGGCGACGCCGGGATCATTGTGCCGCTTCGGCCCGGCGAAGGAGAACGGCGAGACGCGCATCGACCAGACGGGGTCGACGAGGATGTTGAGGCCGGCGGCCTGGATCAGCCAGCTGGCGTGGCCAACAAAAGAGAGGCGCACCTTCGCGCCTTCGACCCGCGGCGGCGGCGTGTCGGCATAGGGGCTCGGTACCCAATCGGGCCAAACCGCCCGCTGCCCGCGACCGGCGAGCTGCCAGCGCAGGACTTCGGCGAGCGATTTCGGCGGCGAACCATCGGGATCGAAGAAATGCAATCCGTCGAAATGGTCGGACACGGGGCCGTCATAGGTCTTCATGAAGGTCATCCAGATCGAGGGAACGCCAACCGCCGTCGCGGCTCCGGCAAGAAGTGAGAAGATGCGGCGGCGGGTGATCGGCACGAGACGGGCTTTGCGAGGTGCGAGCGAAGGTCTCGTCTATATGGGTGGCGTCGCCCGATTGGGAACCCGCGACAAAATACCATTTATTCTCAAAGCCTTGATATCCGGACAATGTTACCGCACACCAATCTATCCTTGACTTTGGGCCGCCGGCGGCGTTTAACGCGGCCACTTTCTCGGAAAGATCCGTCTTTTCGACCCGCCGACCGGCCTTGGAGGCCGGAGGCCAACGCCCGACAGCGCGATGCGCCCTCGGGCGCGAAAGTGTTTGGATCGACTTCTCCCTCGCCCCGCTCTTGCGGGGAGAGGGTTGGGGTGAGGGGCTCTCTCCGCGGGTGATGCGCGTGGATGGCCCTGTACCCCCTCACCCGGATCGCAAGGGCGATCCGACCTCTCCCCGCAGGCGGGGAGAGGTTAAAACAGGACAACGGCATTGTTCGACAATCTGTCGGAACGGCTTGGTGGCATTCTCGATCGTCTGACGGGGCGCGGTGCGCTGACCGAAAAGGACGTCGACGCCGCGATGCGCGAGGTGCGCCGCGCGCTGCTCGAGGCCGACGTCGCACTCGAGGTGGTCCGCAGCTTCACCGACCGCGTCCGTGAGCAGGCGATCGGCGCCACCGTCGTCAAGTCGGTGACCCCCGGCCAGATGGTCGTGAAGATCGTCCATGACGAGCTCGTTAACACGCTCGGCGCCGACGGCCAGACCATCGACATCAACGCTGTGCCGCCGGTTCCGATCATGATGGTCGGTCTCCAAGGCTCCGGCAAAACCACCACCACCGCAAAACTCGCGCGCCGTCTCGTGCAGCGCGACAAGCGCAAGGTGCTGATGGCCTCGCTCGACATCTACCGCCCGGCGGCGATGGAGCAGCTGGCCGTGCTCGGCCGCGATCTCGACATTCCGACGCTGCCGATCGTCGCCGGACAGAAGCCGGCGCAAATAGCCAAGCGCGCGCTCGAAGCAGGCAAGCTCGGCGGCTACGACGTCGTGCTGCTCGACACCGCCGGCCGCACCACGCTCGACGAAGAGATGATGACCGAAGCGGCCGAGATCAAATCGGCCGCCAATCCGCACGAAGTGCTGCTGGTCGCTGACTCCCTGACCGGCCAGGACGCGGTCAATCTGGCGCGCTCGTTCGATCAGCGCGTCGGCCTGACCGGCATCGTGCTGACCCGTGTCGACGGCGACGGCCGCGGCGGCGCTGCGCTGTCGATGCGCGCGGTCACCGGCAAGCCGATCAAGCTGATCGGTGTCGGCGAAAAGACCGATGCGCTGGAAGACTTCCACCCGAGCCGGATCGCCGGCCGCATCCTCGGCATGGGCGACGTCGTCTCGCTGGTCGAGAAGGCCGCCGCGAACATCGACGCCGAGAAGGCCGCGCGCACCGCCGAGCGCATGCGCAAGGGTCAGTTCGACCTCAACGACATGCGCGAGCAGCTGCAGCAGATGGCCAATATGGGCGGCATCGGCGGCTTGATGGGCATGATGCCCGGCATCGCCAAGATGAAGAACCAGATCGCGGCCGCCGGCATCGACGACAAGATCCTGAAGCGCCAGGTCGCGATCATCGATTCGATGACGCGCCAGGAGCGCAAGAACCCGGACATCCTGAAAGCGAGCCGCAAGAAGCGCATCGCGGCCGGTGCCGGCCAGAACGTCGAGCAGATCAACAAGCTGCTGAAGATGCACCGGAACATGGCCGACATGATGAAGGCCATGGGAAGCGGCAAGCGCGGCCCGCTCGCCGGCATCGCGCAGGCGATGGGCTTTGGCGGCGGCATGAAGCCGCCCTCACCGGAAGAGATGAAGGCGATGGCCGAGAAGATGCAGGGCGGCGCCGGCGGCGGCCTGCCCAATCTGCCGAAGGATCTGCCGGTCGGCCTGCGCGGCGGACTGCCCAACCTGCCGGGGCTCACCGGCCTCACCGGCAAGCCGACGCTGCCCGGTCTCGGCGGCTTCCCGGGCAAGAAGAAATGAGGAATTCGTCGCGCGGGAAGTTTCCAGCGCGCCGCGGAATACCAATCACCTGAACAAACGTACTTTGAAGGAGAACTGAATGTCTGTCGTTATCCGCCTCGCGCGCGCCGGTACCAAGAAGCGTCCGGTCTATCACGTCGTCGTCGCCGACTCGCGCTTCCCCCGCGACGGCCGCTTCATCGAGCGTCTCGGCCACTTCAATCCGCTGCTGCCGAAGGACAATGAGTCGCGCCTCAAGCTCGACATGGACAAGGTGAAGGCCTGGCTCGCCAAGGGCGCACAGCCCTCGGACCGCGTGACCCGCTTCCTCGATGCCGCCGGCGTCAAGAAGCGCACCGCGCGCAACAACCCGCAGAAGGCCGTGCCGCGCAAGGAGCGCAAGGCGCAGGCCGAAGCCGCCGCCAAGGCATAGAGCTGAACGGCGGCCGCGGTGGCTGCACCGGTTTGTGTCGCCCGTATCGGCGCTGCGCACGGCGTGCGCGGCGCCGTCAGGCTTTGGACGTTCACCGAAGACCCGCTGGCCGTGAGGGATTACGGCCCGCTGATGACCAAGGACGGCTCGCGCCAGTTCGAGGTGACGCATCTCCGCGAAGCCAAGGACCATCTGGTCGCGACGCTGAAGGGCGTCGCCACGCGCGATGACGCCGAACGGCTCAACGGCATCGAGCTCTACGTTCCGCGCGATCGCCTGCCGGATACCGAGGACGGCGAGTATTACCACACCGACCTGATCGGCCTCGCCGCCGTGACCACGGCCGAGCAACCGCTCGGCAAGGTGATCGCCATCCACAATTTCGGCGCCGGCGACATCATCGAGATCGCTCCACCCCAAGGCGCGACGATGCTGCTGCCCTTCACCAACGCCGTGGTGCCGACCGTCGATCTCGCCGCGGGCCGCGTGATCATCGAGCTGCCGCAGGAAATCGACGGCGACGATCCCACGGCGGCCTAACGCGACAACCACTCAATCCGTCGCGCGCCCCTGCGCTTCCAGCCAGTCGCAGAACACCGCGCAGTGCGGATCGTTGCGCCGCGCGTCGGGGAAGTACGCAAAATAGCTGCGTGCCGGCAGGCTGACCTTTGGAAATGGCGTCATCAAACGTCCGGCCGCGAGATCATCCGCGATCAATGCGGTCGGTCCCATCGCAACGCCAAGGCCATCGAGCGCGGCCTGGATCGTCAGATAGAAATGATCGAAGGTCAGCGACGCCGCAGGCTCCAGCGCGGAATGCCCGGCTTCGGTCAGCCAATCGCGCCACAGCCGCGGCATCGAGGTCACGTGCAGCTGCGTATGCTTCGAGAGATCGACGACGTCACTCAGCGGCGCATGCGCAAGCAAGGACGGGCTGCACACCGGCAGCCGTCGCTCCGCGAGCAGGAAGCGCGACGAGTAGCCGTGAAAACTGTCGGGCCCGCCGCGGATCACCACATCGAATGTTTCAGGCAATGCGTCGAGCGGATCGTTCGACGTCGACAACCGCACCTCGATGTCGGGATGCTCGGCGCGAAACCGGCTCATGCGCGGCAGCAGCCAGCGCAGGCTGAAGGTCGCGAGCGCATTGACGCGCAACACCGCCACCGATGCGTCGTCGCGCCGCGCGCGATGCTGCAACACCGCCGCCGAGATGCGATCGAGCGCGGGACCGAATTCGGCGAGCAGCGCCGCGCCCGCGGGCGTCAGCACCACCCGACGGACCGAGCGGCGAAACAGCGCCGGCGGTCCCAGCCATTCCTCGAGCAGGCGGATCTGCTGGCTGATCGCGCCGTGGGTCACGCTGAGCTCAGCGGCCGCCTCCTTGAAGCTGCCGAGCCGCGCGGCAGCCTCCAAGGCACGAACCGCGTTGAGCGGAGGCAGGCTGCGGCGTGGGACGAACATGGCCATAAGTCAGATTTTCTAATGCAGGATCGGATTATTACTGATTTGTGACAGCGACCGTTGAGGCGCATAGTAGCCGCAACACGCTAGCGAGGCTTCTATTTTCCACGACATCGATTCAATGCCCTGCACACCCATCTTTAGATTTTCTACGCTTGGCGGGCTCCTTCCCTTACCCGGACGGCGGGCATGAGCGAGTCCGTCACAACGGCGGCTGACGCTTCCCAGCCCGACCGGACGCGCGCCACGCGAACGCTTGCGGTGACCGGCCTCAACCACGCCCTGCACGACGGCTACACCGACCTGATCTACGTGTTGCTGCCGATCTGGCAGACCGAATTCGCGCTCAGCTACAGCCTGCTGGCGCTGCTGCGCGGGCTCTATTCCGGTGCGATGGCCGGCTTGCAAATTCCGGTCAGCCGGCTCGCGGCGCGGATCGACGGCAGGGTCCTGCTGATGGCCGGCACGATGGTCTCGGCGCTCGGCTATGTGCTCGGCGGCCTGTCCGGTGGCGTGATCGGACTGGCGCTTGCGCTCGCGCTGTCCGGCGCCGGATCGAGCACGCAGCATCCGCTCGCATCGGCCGCAGTCTCACGCGCTTATGGCAAGGGCGCACGCGGCCCGCTCGGCATCTACAACTTCTCCGGCGATCTCGGAAAGGCCGCGATCCCTGCCCTCACCTCGGTGCTGCTGGTGACCATGACATGGCGGCACACGCTGCTGGTGATGGCAGTGGCCGGACTGTGCGTCGCGGCTTGCATTGCATTCGCGATGCCAGCCGTCGGCAAGGGCACCGAGAGCAAGTCAAAAACATCTACGCATCATGCAGGCGCCGGCCGCGGCGGCTTTGCCTGGCTGCTCGCGATCGGCGTGCTCGACAGCGCGGTGCGGATGGGTTTCCTCACCTTCCTGCCGTTCCTGCTGCGCGACAAGGGCGCGTCGCTGCCGACCAACGGCCTCGCACTCGCGCTCGTCTTCATCGGCGGTGCGGCCGGCAAGTTCACCTGCGGCTGGCTCGGCGCGCGGATCGGCACGCTGCGCACGGTGCTGCTGACCGAAGGCGGAACGGCGGTCCTGATCCTTGCCGTGCTGGCATTGCCGCTCGCGCCGGCGATCGTGCTGCTGCCGCTGCTCGGCGTGATGCTCAACGGCACCTCTTCGGTGCTCTACGGCACGGTACCGGAACTGACGCCGTCCGACCGGACCGAACGCGCCTTCGCGCTGTTCTACACCGGCACGATCGGATCGGGCGCGACCGCGCCTGTGCTTTACGGCCTGCTCGGCGACGCACTCGGCCCGTCGATGGCGACAATTGCCACGGCCATCACGGCGCTCGCCACCATCCCGCTCGCCATGGCGCTGGCGCGGCATCTCGTCGACAATGCCAGCGCGCACTGACAGCCCTCACGCCAACTTGCTTTGTCGGCGCTGGCGCGATCACGGCTTCGCAATACATAAACGTCCGTGATTGCGCGTCGCGGGTGACATGTTGCTTGCCCGGGACCACGAACGGGAAAGCCTGACAATGACAAGCACGCATAAAGCCTGGCGCCTGCACGCCCACAACGATCTGCGTTTCGAAGACGTCACGACGCCGAAGCCCGCGCCTGACGGCGTCGTGGTCAGGATCGAAGCCGGCATGGTGCTGTCCTACACCAACAAGCTTCTCGCGGGCGCGTTGCCCTATAGCCTGCCGCCGATGCCGTTCGTGCCCGGCACCAATGCGATCGCGCGCGTGGTCGCGACGGGCGAGAGCGTGACGCATGTGAAGGCTGGCGATCGCGTTTTCCTCAGCCCGCATCTGCGCGGCGACATTCCGGATCGCGATCCGCCGCAAATCCTGATCGGCCTCACCGCGACGGTGACGACGCCGGATGCGCTGGCGCTGCAGGCACGCTGGCGCGACGGCGTATTCGCGGAGATCGCGCATTGGCCGGCCGCCTGCGTGACGCCGCTGACCGCGCTCGACGACAGACCGGCAACCGAGCTGATCGGACTGGCAAAGCTGATCGTGCCGTTCGGCGGCTTGCAGCGCACGGGGCTGCGCGGCGGCCACACCGTCATCATCAACGGCGCCACCGGCTATTTCGGCTCGGGCGCGGTGATGCTGGCGGTCGCGATGGGCGCGGGGCGCGTCATCGCGGTCGGCCGCAAGCAGGCAGCCCTCGATCAACTGCGCGAGGCGTTCGGCCCGCGCGTCATTCCCGCAATCGTCAGCGGTGATGCCGCAACCGATCTTCCGATCATCCGTCGCGCGGCCGGCGGCGCTGCCGATGTTGCGCTCGATCTGCTCGGTGCCGCCAAAAGTACATCGACGACATTGTCGAGCCTGCGCGCGCTCCGCCGCGGCGGCCGCATGGTGCTGATGGGCAGCGCGGAAGCACCGCTCGAGCTCTCGTTCCGTGAGATGCTGGCCAATGATTGGGAGGTGGTCGGGCAATTCATGTACGACCGCACCGCGCCCGGCCAGCTCGCGGCGCTCGCCGCCGCAGGCCTGCTCGACCTCGGCAAGATCAACGTCACGACATTCCCGCTCGCCGACTTCCGCCGCGCGGTCGATGCCGCCGCCATGATGCAGAGCCTCGACCTCACGGCCGTGTTGCCCTAACCAGAGGCCATGACCACTGACGTATCCATCTGGCGCGCGACCGTGCTGACGCTGTTCCCGGACATGTTTCCGGGACCGCTCGGCGTCAGCCTGGCCGGTCGCGCGCTTGGCTCGGGCCTGTGGGCGCTGGAGGCGCGCGACATCCGGGCGTCCGCCACCGACAAGCACCGCAGCGTCGACGACACCCCGGCCGGCGGCGGCCCGGGCATGGTGCTGCGGGCCGACGTGCTGGCGGCCGCGATCGACACCGCAGATACCACCCCCGGCCGCCCGCGGCTGCTGATGAGCCCGCGGGGTCGGCCATTGACCCAGGCCCGGGTGGCGGAACTCGCCGCCGGGCCAGGCCCCCTGATTGTCTGCGGCCGGTTCGAGGGGATCGACCAGCGGGTGATCGAGGCGCGCTCCCTGGAGGAGGTCTCGATCGGCGATTACGTGCTGTCGGGGGGCGAAATCGCCGCCATGGCCCTGATTGACGCCTGCGTGCGGCTTTTGCCCGGAGTCATGGGCAAATTGGCCTCCGGAACCGAGGAAAGCTTCTCCGAAGGACTACTGGAATACCCCCAATATACCCGCCCGCAGGAGTTCGAGGGCCGCCAGATCCCGGAAATCCTGGTTTCCGGCGACCATGCCAAGGTCGCGGCCTGGCGTTTGGCCCAATCGGAGGCCCTCACGAAGGCCCGCCGGCCAGACCTTTGGGCGGCGAAGGCGGCTCCGACAAAAAAAACGACAGACGGGTGACAAACCCGGTGCTTTGCCTTATAGCAGCGCCAAATCCGCAACACGCGCAGGATAGATGGACGTTTGCGCAGCCCGCCAAAGGCTGGGCGCGCCGCCGATGGAGATTTCAATGAACCTCATTCAGCAGCTCGAAAAAGAGCAGTTCGACAAGCTCGCCGCCACCAAGACCATTCCGGAATTCGGCCCCGGCGATACCGTGATCGTCAACGTGAAGGTGGTCGAAGGCGACCGTACCCGCGTGCAGGCCTATGAAGGCGTTTGCATCGGCCGCTCGGGCCAGGGCCTCAACGAGAGCTTCACCGTCCGCAAGATCTCCTACGGCGAGGGCGTCGAGCGCGTGTTCCCGGTGATGTCGCCGATGATCGACTCGATCAAGGTCGTGCGTCGCGGCAAGGTCCGTCGCGCCAAGCTCTATTACCTGCGCAACCTCCGCGGCAAGTCGGCCCGCATCGTCGAGAAGCAGGACCGCGCGGCTGCCGTCGGCGAGTAATTTCCCCCTCCAGGGAATGAGACGAAAAAGCGCGGGGCCTGGCCTCGCGCTTTTTTGTTGCGGCATACCTGTCTGAACTTCCCCGCGATTGTCGCGGCCACCAGCCCCGTGTTAGAAATTTAGAATGGTTCCGGATCAGACCAGCATGATTTGCCAGCGCGTCGTCATCGACGATCGCTCGCGGCTGCCTGGCCGATTCTTCGGACGCTTTGCGACCTCGGCGACATCAGAGCTTACGTCCGCAGCGTGACGCTGCACGACGCCTGTCGCCTGTTCGCGCGCAATGCGCGCTCAAACCGCTCATCACTGAATTTCTTCTGGAGCAAAAGCTCATGTCCAAACCGACCACGCTGTACGACAAGATCTGGAACGACCATCTGGTGCACGAAGCCGCCGACGGCACCTGCCTGCTCTATATCGATCGCCATCTGGTGCACGAGGTGACCTCGCCGCAGGCGTTCGAAGGCCTGCGCGCTTCGGGCCGCAAGGTCCACGCGCCCGAGAAGACGCTCGCCGTCGTCGACCACAACATCCCGACCACCGACCGCTCGAAGCCGAACCCCGATCCGGAGAGCATCGAGCAGATGCGGGTGATGGCGGAGAACGCCAAGGAATTCGGTATCGAGTACTACAACGAGTTCGACAAGCGTCAGGGCATCGTCCACGTCATCGGCCCGGAGCAGGGCTTTACGCTGCCCGGCACCACCATCGTCTGCGGTGACAGCCACACCTCGACGCATGGCGCGTTCGGCGCGCTCGCCCACGGCATCGGCACTTCAGAGGTCGAGCACGTGCTGGCGACGCAGACGCTGATCCAGAAGAAGGCCAAGAACATGCGCGCCGTCGTCGACGGCAAGCTGCCCGAAGGCGTCACCGGCAAGGACATCATCCTCGCCATCATCGGCGAGATCGGCACTGCCGGCGGCACCGGCTACGTGCTGGAATATGCCGGCGAGGCGATCCGTTCGCTCTCCATGGAAGGCCGCATGACGGTCTGCAACATGTCGATCGAGGGCGGCGCCCGCGCGGGCCTCGTCGCGCCCGACGAGAAGGCGTTCGACTTCCTGCGCGGCCGCCCGAAGTCGCCGAAGGGCGCCGACTGGGATGCCGCGATGCGCTACTGGGAGACGCTGCGCTCCGACGAAGGCGCGCATTTCGATCACGAGATCCGGCTCGACGCCGCCAAGCTGCCGCCGATCGTGACCTGGGGCACTTCGCCTGAAGACGTGATCTCGGTGACCGGCTTCGTGCCCGATCCGGACAAGATCGCGGATGAGGCCAAGCGCATCTCCAAGCATCGCGCGCTGAAATACATGGGCCTGACCGCGGGGACGAAGATCACCGACATCAAGCTCGACCGCGTCTTCATCGGCTCCTGCACCAACGGCCGTATCGAGGATCTGCGCGCTGCCGCCAAGATCGCGGAGGGCAAGACCGTCAATGCCCAGGTCAACGCGATGATCGTGCCGGGCTCGGGCATCGTGAAGGAGCAGGCGGAAGCCGAGGGTCTGGACAAGATCTTCGTTGCGGCCGGCTTCGAATGGCGCGAGCCGGGCTGCTCGATGTGCCTCGCGATGAACCCGGACAAGCTGAAGCCGGAAGAGCGCTGCGCCTCGACCTCGAATCGCAACTTCGAGGGCCGCCAGGGCTTCAAGGGCCGCACGCATCTGGTGTCGCCGGCAATGGCTGCGGCGGCCGCGATCGCCGGCCACTTCGTCGACGTCCGCGACTGGCGGTAGTTGCCTTAAGCTCGACGCGATCCGGCAACGGCTCGTTAAGGCCTGACGCTCACACTGGTTCCTTGCGAAGAGTTTCGCGAGGAGCCAGCCGTGGCCGACAAACCCGAATATGTCGATATGATCAGCGAGGCGACGCAGCAGAAGCGTCGCCGCGTGGTGCGGATGGTCGATCCGCTTCCCGAGCCGAAGGAAACCTCGCGCCTCAGCCACTGGCCGCCGGACCGCTGGACGCAATGGCGGATGGAAAACCTGACGCCGTGGAAGATCAAACCCTGGAAGCTCAAGAACTGGGATTGATCCCTGCACACAAAAACGAAACGGGCGCCCACGTGGCGCCCGTTTGTTTTTCTTTGCTAGAAATAAATCCGGAAATGCGGACGCCAGTAGTGATGGCGATGATGCCACCACGGCCGGTAGCGGCAGATCCGGCGCGGGCCGTAATAGGTCCAGATCACCCGGCAATAGCGGTGCGGATAATAGTAGCGCGGATAGTAGTAGGACGGCCCGTACCCATAATAGCGGCGATGGAAGTGATGCCGGTAGTAGGGCCGGTAGCCGTAGCGATAGCCGCCGCCGTGGAAGCGATGGATCCCGCCGTAGCGAATGCCTCCGCCGTGAAAGGCCGGCGCGGCCCGGAAGCCGCCGCCATGGAAGCCCCTGAAGCCACCGCCGCCGATGTGGACGCCACCGCCGTGGAAGCCGCCTCCACCGCCGCGGAAGCCACCACCGTGAAAACCGCCGCCACCGCCGCCTCCGCCGCCACCATGGCGCACCTCGGTCGTCAGTCCGTCAGTCGCCAGCTTCGCGGCCGGCGCTGTGCCCGGGCTCGCCAGCGACAGCGCTTCGGCGCGTTGCTGCGAAGCGATCGACAGCGCAAACAGCGCGGCCGCCGCCACGCCGAGGCGCCGCACCAAGCCACGCCCATACTCCTGCGTCCTCATCCTGAACCTCCCTGAACGAGGCAACGGACATGCGTGGCCGCATTGCAGCCTCTTCCGTTGCATTCATTGCGGTCGCTCCCACGTTGAAGCTAGAGAGGGTGACGTGAACCCGCCATGAACGCATCTCAAGTGCGATAGCTCGTCGTGCTCGAGGGTACGACGAAACGCCCGAGGGAGCAGGCGATGACTGTCTATGTGATCGTGCAGTTGAAGATGACCGACCGCGCCGCCTACGACCGCTATCAGGCGCGCTTCTTCGACGTGTTCAGGAAGTTCAACGGACGGCTGCTGTCCGCCGACGAACAACCGAAGGTGCTGGAGGGCACATGGGATCGCGACAAGCTCGTCCTGATGTCGTTCCCCGACGAGGCCGCATTCCGCGCCTGGGGCGAGTCGCCCGAATACCTGGAGATATCGCGAGATCGCAAGGCCGGCGCAGAGGCCGTTGTGCTGCTGGCCAAGGGCTTTCAGCCAATCTGAACGCACCGCGGAACGGCCGCTCCGTGAACCCTTTGCTAAGGGTTGATCCGTAGTTTTAACGGACCATCAATTAGAAAATTCAGGACCGTTTTCAACTCGTCATGGCGCCGGTCAGAAGGTCGGGCTGTGGGGTGTCGTGTCCGCGACTGATGGGCCTTTGGCCGAGCATCGGGCGGACGGAATCAGAACCGCTTCGGAACCCAACATGACGCTCTCATTCAAGAACTTGCCGATTATCGCCAAGATCGCCGTGCCCGCGACCATCGTCGCGCTGGTCGCGATCGGGATCGTAGTCCAGGCCTCGCTCGCGCTGAGCCGGCTGTCGGCAACCGCCTCCGACCTCGTCGACGGCAACGCCCGCCGCGTGCAGTACAGCCTCGAGGCCGAGAGCAATTTCAACAGCGCCGCAGTCAGCGAGAAGAACGTCATCCTCAGCGCCAACGACGCCAAGGCGATCGCCTCCAACGTCGAGAACTATAACAAGGCCACCGACGCGACGCTGGCGGCGGTCGATCGCCTCGCTGCGATCACCACCGATGCCGAGCAGCGCCAGCTGATCGACACCTTGCGCGGCGCGGTCAAGGATCGCCGCGAGGCGAGCGCGAAGGTGTTCGAGCTGGTCTCCGCCGGCAAGCTCGAGGAGGCCTTCGCCCACTCGCGTAACGTCGCGGCCAAGCATCGCGTGACCGCGATCGATGCCGTCGGCAAGCTGATCAATGCCAACGTCAAGGGCATGCAGAGCGCGCGCGACCAGAGCGTGACGACGGCCGACAACACCCGCCTGGTGCTGCTGTTCGGCGCCGCCGCGGGCCTGCTCTGCGCCTTCAACATCCTGGCCTGGATCGCCTTCAGCCAGATCGCACGTCCGCTGGCGCGCATGACCGGCGAGATGACCCGGCTCGCCGAGGGCAATCTCGACATCGCGATCGTCGGCGACGATCGTTCCGACGAGGTCGGCGGGCTCGCCAAGTCGCTGCGCGTGTTCAAGGAGAACGCGATCACCGCGCGCCGCCTGGAGGAAGAGCAACGCCAGGAGCAGTTGCTCAAGGAATCGCGCCAACGCGCCGTCGAAGGCCACATCGCGACCTTCGATAACCAGGTCACCGAGGCGCTGAACGCGCTGACCGCGGCTTCCACCGAGATGCATGCCACCGCAGGCAGCATGACGGCGACTGCCGAGGAAACCAGCCGGCAGGCCACCTTCGTCGCCAGCGCCTCAAACGAGGCTTCGGCCAACGTTCAGACCGTCGCGGTCGCGACAGAGGAGCTGCATGCGTCGATCAGCGAGATCACGCGCCAGGTGAGTCAGGCGGCCGAGACGGCAAAGGCCGCTGTCGACGAGACCGAGCGCACCAACAGCACCGTCGAGAGCCTTGCGGCTGCGGCGCAACGGATCGGCGAGGTGGTGTCGCTGATCCAGAACATCGCCTCGCAAACCAATCTGCTGGCGCTGAACGCCACCATCGAGGCGGCGCGCGCCGGCGAATCCGGCAAGGGCTTTGCCGTCGTCGCCAATGAAGTGAAGGCGCTGGCGACCCAGACTGCGAAAGCGACCGAGGAAATCTCCTCGCAGATCGCCGCGATCCAGCAGGAGACAGGCGCCGCTGTGAGCGCCATCAAGACGATCGGCACCACCATTGGCCGGATGAGCGAAATCGCTGCAGCGATCGCCGCTGCCGTCGAGCAGCAGAGTGCGGCGACCCGCGACATCTCCAAGAACATCCAGGAGGTCTCGCGCGGCACCAGCGAGGTGTCTGCCAATGTCGGCAGCGTCAACGAGGCTGCCAGCGAGACCGGCACCGCGGCGACGCAGGTGCTGACCGCGGCCGACGATCTCAGCCATCAGTCGACCAAGCTGCGCACCGACGTCAACTCGTTCCTCGAGAAGATCCGCGCGGCCTGATCGCGTCACAAGATATCTGAACGATCGGGAGCGGCCTTGAGCAGATCAAGGCCGCTCTTTTCGTTTCGCGCTCAACGACTACCAGTACGGACCGAACCCGAAGCCGAAAGTGAACGGCGCCGGCGAATAATACGGATACGGCCGGTAGGCATAGGGTCGGCCGTAATAGCCGGGATAATACGACCCGTAATAGGGCCGATAGTACGGCCGGTAATAGGGACGATAGCCGTAGTGACGGTAATGGCGGCGATGGTGATAGTGCTGCGCGCTGAAATCCGTTGCCTTGCCGGCATGCTGCCGTTGCGCGTTCGGTTGCGGCGTCGAGGGCGTCACGGATTGCGCCGAGGCCGGAGCGGAGAAGGCCAGCACGGATGCTGCGACGGCAGCACCGATCCATTTCATCATGATCAACTCCTGCAGATGACGACGCCAAAGCGCGATGAGATCAGGTTGAACCGTCATCGCGCTTTGGCTCTTTGTTTGAGCATGATCTCCGCGCAAACGCCTTCGGCGTTTGTCGCGAGGAAAACCGCTTCACACTTTTCCGGATCATGCTCTAGGATCACGCGCGCCCAATCTGCCGCTTTCATGGCTGCAAACGCCGACAGGCCCGCATCTCACGGGCCTGTGTTGTTTCTGCGCTGAAACGCCGCGCTGCCAATTACCAGCGGCGCCAGTGACGACGATGATGCCAGCGCCAGTGACGATGCCGGTGACGCCACCAGCGCACCTCCGTGGTCGCCGGCTTGACGTTGTCCTGCACCGCAGCTGCAGCACCGGGACTTGCCAGCGACATCGCCTGCGCGCGCTCGGCCGGCGCGGCCAAAACCAGCGCGGCGCCGACCGCCGCAAGTCCCAGAACGTTCCTCACCTTCATCGTCGTCTCCTTGCTTGCTCGGATGTCACGTCCTGTAACGACGCCGTCGAATCGACGCGCGTCGCCGCGACGCAGATCGTCAGCAGAATGCGGATGACGTGAACCTGATGTGAATGGCTGCGCCACGTTGATGAATGCTGCGCGCGTGATCGCGTTCCTGCGTCACGCGCGAAACCGCGCGTAGACTATCGTCGTATGTTGTAAGGTGTCTTTGCTCGCAGGAGATCGTCATGACGCCATCGCAGATGCGTGATCGATTGATGCGGACTGCCCGCACGGCCGCGTCGACATGGCCTGTCGTCATGTGGGCCGATGCGGCCCTCGCCTCGCAAGGTCCCGGCGCCGGCATGGGAACGGCGAGCCATCTCACACAAGTGACGATGGCAGTCCTGGTCTATGGAACGTCGGCGATCGTGATCGCGCCGGCTTGATCGGTGCGCTACGCCGGCGCTAGCCGGGCCGCCAGTAGCAGTTCATCCGCGGCGTGATCACGGTGCCGCTCGGACGATATTCCTGCACATAGGTCGCGGTGCAGTCGCGCACGGCGTTCGGGCCGGGATTGTAGCGCGGAATGACGTCCGGATCCCAATGGTCCTGCGGATAGGGGGTCGACCGGTAGATCGGCACGCGCTTCGGCTTGCGGCGGACCACGACGACATCGGCCTGGGCCATGCGCATGCCTGGCGCCGCCGTCTGCGCCTGCACCTGATCAGGTGCAACCAGGAGACCGACCGATGTCGCCAACAGCGCCGCCGTCACAATCCGCTTCATGTGCGCCCACCCAAGACGTCAAATCGGAGACTTCAAATCGCCGGCACGGTCCCCCATTGCGCCGTCGAGGTCAACCGCGCTGGCGCGTTCCCCAGAACTCGCGCTAAATGCGTGGCATGTGGACCACAGCCAAAGCCCCCTCGCTCGACGAGATGGAAGCCATGGCGCACGAGATGTTCGAGCGCCTGCCCAAGACGTTCCGCAGCCTCTGCGAGGGGCTAATCATCCGGGTCGACGACTTCCCGACCGAGGAGGTGCTGGACGAGATGCAGGCCGAAAGCGAGTTCGACCTGCTCGGCCTGTTCCAGGGCGTCGGCCTGCCGCAGCAGAGCCATGGCGACATCGCCCGCCTGCCCAACATGGTCTGGCTGTACCGGCGGCCGATCCTGGATTACTGGGCCGAGCATGAGGAGACCCTCGGCCATATCGTCCGGCACGTCCTGATCCATGAAATCGGCCACCATTTCGGGCTGTCGGACGCCGATATGGAGGCCATTGAGGCCCAGGCCAAGTAAGGCATCATCGCGCTTTAGGTCTTTGTTTGAGCAGAGAGCAGCATCGTCAGTCGATAGTCGGGCCAGCCCGCGAGCGACAGCGACACCTGCTGGAAGTGCAGCACTCCCATCGCCGGATGATTGAACGCGCGCTCGCCCCCTTCGCGTGCCAGAACGCCCTGTGTCTCCCAGCACCGCGCGAAGTCGGGGCTTCCAATTCTCAATTCCTCGACCAGCCGGCGAATATCCGGATCGTCGGAGTAGGCCGTCACCGCTGCGCGAAACTCTGCGACGACGCGACGCGCACGGGAGGTCCAGTCAAGGATCAGGGTTCGCGCCTCAGGCCTGAGGAAGATGTAGCGCAGCAGATTTTTTTCGCCGTCCGCATCGAGCCATCCGGCAAACAGCCGCGACGCTTTCGCATTCCAGCGACGCGCGCCCCAGGTGCGATCGAGGATGTAGGCGGGTCCATCGATCGCATCGACGCAGGCCAGCACCTCCTCAGGTGGCTCATCCCTGTTGCCCGGCCGTTCGGGATCGCGCTTGCCCGCAACTTCGAACAGATAGCCGCGCTCGGCGCGTGACAGACGCAATCCGCGTGCGAGGCGCGCAAGCGTTGGAGCGGAGACGGACACATCGCGCCCCTGCTCGATCCACGTGTACCAGGTCACGCTCAGTCCGCAGAGCTGAGCGACCTCCTCGCGCCGGAGGCCGGGCGTGCGCCGCCTCAGTCCGCCGGCGAGGCCGAATTCGGCAGGAGACTGGCGTTCCCGGAGCGCCCGCAGGAACGCGCTAAGCGAGAGAGCCGGAGCGATCGGGCTAGGTGCTTTCATGGTGGTATTTATACCAGTATAAACTGTATTCTTAAACTGGTACCCAGGACATGGTAGCTCTTTGTCCTGACGTCGTCGCTGCGCAAAGGACGGACGGACGTGGGCAGGCAATTCGCTGGGATCGAACCGGAGCATGCGGCTTTCATCGCCCGGCAGAAGATTTTCCTTGTCGCACGAACCACCCCTGGGTCCGCCGAATCCGACCTAGGATTTGCGTGTCAACCGGGCTAAACAGCCCTCCCCTGACTTCGAACCGGGAAAGCCTGAAATGGACAAGTTCACCACGCTGGAAGGCGTCGCGGCGCCGCTGAAGATCATCAATGTCGACACCGACATGATCATTCCGAAGCAGTACCTCAAGACCATCAAGCGCACCGGCCTTGGCAAGGGGCTTTTCTCCGAGCAGCGCTACAAGGATGACGGCAGCGAGAACCCGGATTTCGTGCTCAACCAGCCCGCCTATCGCCAATCGAAGGTGCTGGTCGCCGGCGACAATTTCGGCTGCGGTTCGAGCCGCGAGCATGCCCCCTGGGCGCTGCTCGACTTCGGCATCCGCTGCGTGATCTCGACCTCGTTCGGCGACATCTTCTACAACAACTGCTTCAAGAACGGCATCCTGCCGATCCGCGTGTCGCAGGAAGACCTCGACAAGCTCTTTGACGACGCCGAGCGCGGCGCCAACGCGACGCTGACCATCGACCTCCCGAACCAGGAGATCCGCGGTCCTGATGGCGGCAAGGTCAAGTTCGAGATCGACCCGTTCCGCAAGCACTGCCTGATCAACGGCCTCGACGACATCGGCCTGACGATGGAGAAGAAGAGTTCGATCGACACCTACGAGGAAAAGCTCAAGCGCGAGCGCGCCTGGGCGTGATGCTCTAGATTGGCGATTGTGTTACGAGAGCCCCGACAAGATCGGGGCTCTTTTTTGTGAGGAAGGCGGATGCGGCCTGACGTCGTCACGTTCTGGCATGGACCGCTCGATGACTTGCGGCTGACCTGCCTGCGCTCGCAGATCGCGGCCGGGCACAAGGTCACGCTCTTCAGCTTCGATCCGATTCCGGGCCTGCCCGATGGCGTCGGCAATGCCGAAGCCGAGGCCGTGCTGCCGCATACTTTCGCGGAAAAACTGCGGCCACCGCAGCCCGACGGCAGCTGGCGCGACTGGACCACGCTGCAGTTCAGCGACTTCTTCCGCATGAAGCTGATGGCGCAGTCTGCCGGACTCTGGCTCGACGCCGACGTGCTGCTCTTGAGGCCGGTCGAGCTCGATCCCGCAAAACCCTATTTCGCCTGGGAGCGGCCGCGCCAGCTCGGCAACTCCGTGCTCTATCTGCCATCAGATGATCCGATCGTGCGCGCGTTCGAGGATCTGATGGAGCAGGACGAGCTGACGCCGAACTGGCTCGCGCTGCGCCATCGCCTGACGTTTGCGTTGCGCCGGCTGCGTGGCGGCTCGAACCGCCTCTCCGACATCCGCGTTGCGATCTACGGCCCGGCCGCGCTGACTGCGCTGGCGCAACGTGAGAACGAGCTGCAGCACGCGCTGCCGAAGCAGTCGTTCTACGCCGTGCATGCGGAACCAAAACTGTTCTTCGAACCGTCGGATGTCTCAAAGTACCTGAACGACCCCGACATCATCGGCCTGCACATCTCGCCGAAGGGACGCGGCAAGGAGACGCCGATTCCGGGCAGCCTCTATGCCTGGGCCGCGGAGCGATTTGCATAGCACGCTCTCGTGCCCCGAACGCAGCGCAGCACGTCAGTGATGCGCTGCTGAGCCGGGGCCCAGCGATGCGGCGCGATGGGTCCCGGCTCTGCGGAGCGGCACTTCGCGCCGCACCGCGTCCGGGACGCGGCATTCGTTTTTGATCCAGCGCAAGGCAATTTCCTGCAAGTCTGTTCAATTGGCTCCGATGACGAAAGGAGCTCAACATGTCCACCGAAACCAGGCCGTATCCCATCGTCGGATACTGGATCGATCTCTTCGGCGATTGGCTGAAGCATCGGCGCGATCTCGGCGAGATGCGCCAGCTGGACGATGCGAGCTTCAACCAGATCGCAAATGATCTGCGAGTCAGCCCCGCCGATCTCAACGATCTCGTACGCCGTGGATCGCACAGCGCCGACGAGTTGCCGAAGCTGCTCGAGGCGCTCGGCATCGATCAGGACAAGCTGGCGCGCACCGAGCCGCTGGTCCTGCGCGACATGGAGCGCGTTTGCTCGCTGTGCAGCCACAAGGACCGGTGCGACGACGATCTCGCCGCCGGCACCTCTCCCGCGCGCTATCGCCGCTACTGCAACAATGCGCCGACCATCGACGGGTTGGGCGAGTCCGCCGGGCGTTAATGCCCCATCGCCGCGATCGCATCGGCGATCGCGATCGTCCGCTTCGCCATGTCGGCGTGCAGGCGTTCCACCATGCGGCCGTCGAGCTGGATGGCGCCGCGCGAGGCGTTCTCCGGCTTTTCGAAAGCGGCGATGATCTTGCGGGCCTCGGCGACCTCGGCCTCGGGCGGCGTGAAGATCGCGTTGCAGGCCTCGATGTGGCTCGGATGGATCAGCGTCTTGCCGTCGAAGCCGAGATCGCGGCCTTGCGCGCATTCGGCGGCAAAGCCGTCGATATTGCCGATGTCGCTGTAGGGCCCGTCGAGGATCTCCAGCCCGTGCGCGCGCGTCGCCAGGACGCAATGCGTGATCATCGGGATCATCGCCGCGCGGCCCGGCTGCATCTTGATCCGCGTCTCCCGCGAGATGTCGTTCGGGCCGAACACGAAGCCGGCGAGCCGCGTCTCGGAATCCTTCGCGGCCGCCGCGAGCTTCTCGGCATCGAGCACCGCGCGCGCGGTCTCGATCATCGCCCAGACCCGGATCGAGGTGTTGGCGTTGATGTCGTTGAGGCGGTCGGCGACCGCGTTGAGGTCGGCTACCGTCGAGATCTTGGGAACCAGGATGCCGTCGGGCTGGGCCTTGCCCGCCATGCCGATGTCGTCGATCCACCAGGGCGTATCCAGCGCGTTGATGCGGATCAGCACCTCGCGCTTGCCAAAGCCCTTCGCCGCCACCGCCTGGGCGATCTGATCGCGCGCCACCGCCTTGGCGTCGGGCGCCACGGAATCCTCAAGGTCGAGGATGATGCCGTCGGCGGCGAGCGTCCTGGCCTTTTCCAGCGCTCGCGCGTTAGACCCGGGCATGAACAGCAGGCTGCGGCGCGGACGGGTCATGGGCATCTCCTCGAGAGAACAAACGTCTATTGTTTGGGCAGGCGGCAGGTGCCGCATTCCAAACTCAGCCCCTAGCACCTCGGCCGACGCTCCGAAAGCCTTGTTCCGGTCATCGGCATATGGTTAGGCAAGGGCCATGATGACATTCCCGAAAGCGCTGCTCGACGGCTACCGCACCTTCACCACCCAGCGCCTGCCGACGGAACAATCGCGCTACCGCGAATTGTCCGAGCGCGGCCAGGCGCCGGAAACCATGGTGATCGGCTGCTGCGACTCCCGCGTCTCGCCGGAGGTGATCTTTGACGCCGGCCCGGGCGAATTGTTCGTGGTCCGCAACATAGCCAATCTGGTGCCGGTGTATCAGCCCGATTCCAACGCGCATGGCGTCTCGGCCGCGCTGGAGTATGCGGTCACCGTGCTGAAGGTGAAGAACATCGTGGTGCTCGGCCACGCCCAGTGCGGCGGCATCCGCGCCTTCATCGACAAGATCCAGCCGCTCACCCCCGGCGACTTCATCGGCAAATGGATGCAGATGTTCATCAAGCCAGGCGAGGTGGTGGAGCAGCGCGAGCACGAGACGATGCAGGACTTCGTCACGAGAATCGAAAAGGCCGCGGTGTTCCGTTCGCTGGAGAATTTGATGACCTTCCCCTTCGTGCGGAAGGCGGTCGAAACCGGCCAGATGCAGCTCCACGGCGCCTATTTCGGCGTCGCCGAGGGCTCGCTGTTCGTGCTCGACAAGGTGGCGAAGGAATTTTTGAGCGCGCGGGACGTGCTGAAGGCGGCCGAGTAGACGACAGTTTCGTAGCTGCGTAGGGTGGGCAAAGGCGTGTAGCGCCGTGCCCACCATCTACAGCGTGCTCGCGATGGTGGGCACGCTGCGCTTTGCCCACCCTACAATTCCTGCAAATCCTACTCGCCGTGATAGCTGCCGCCCCAGCGATCCGAGATCGCAAGCAGCAGGGCCGACACCACGAACACCAGATGCACGGCGACCAGCCAGGTCATCTTGGTCGCATCGAACGACGCATCGATGTTCAGGAACGCTTCCAGCACATGAATGGCCGAGATCGCGACGATCGAGGCCAAGAGCTTCTGCTTCAGACCCGCAAAATCGATCTTGGTGATCCAGATCGGCCAGTTCGGATTGCCCGAGGTGTCGATGCGCGAGACGAAATTCTCGTAGCCCGAGAACACCACGATCAGGATCAGATTGGCGACCAGCGTGACGTCGATCAGCGACAGCGCTTCGAGGATGACGTCGGTCGACTTGTAGTCGGGCGCATGCAGGATGAACTCCCAGAGCATGCGCAGGAATTTGAGGAACAGCACCGCCAGCGCGACCACCAGGCCGACATAGAACGGCGCCATGATCCAGCGGCTGTTGAACAGCACATATTCGAAGCCGCGGGTGATGCGCACCGACACGGGTCTCGATGCGGAAGGAGCCGGTTGATCGGACATGCTGCCGGCTCCCGAGCGTTCGCTGCTTACGCCGCCTTCTGCTTGGCGCTGATCAGCTTGCGGTTGATCAGCACCTCGGCGATCTGGATCGCGTTCAGCGCCGCGCCCTTGCGCAGGTTGTCCGACACGCACCACAGCGCGAGACCGTTCTCCACCGTCGCATCCTCGCGGATACGGCTGATATAGGTCGCGTCCTCGCCGGCCGCTTCATACGGCGTGGCGTACCCGCCGGGCTCCTGCTTGTCGATCACGAGGCAGCCGGGCGCCTTGCGCAGGATCTCGCGGGCCTCATCGGCGCTGATCGGCTTCTCGAACTCGATGTTGACGGCTTCGGAGTGGCCGACGAAGACGGGCACGCGCACGCAGGTGGCGGTGAGCTTGATCTTGGGATCAAGGATCTTCTTGGTCTCCGCCATCATCTTCCACTCTTCCTTGGTGAAGCCGTCTTCCATGAAGACGTCGATGTGGGGGATGACGTTGAAGGCGATGCGCTTGGGGAATTTCTTCGCGACCAGCTCGTCATTGGTGTAGACGGCCTTGGTCTGCGAGAACAGCTCGTCCATCGCATCCTTGCCGGCGCCCGACACCGATTGATAGGTCGAGACCACGACGCGCTTGATGGTGGCCGCATCGTGCAGCGGCTTCAGCGCGACGACGAGCTGCGCGGTCGAGCAGTTCGGGTTGGCGATGATGTTCTTCTTGGTGAAGCCGGCGGTCGCATCCGCATTCACTTCCGGCACGATCAGCGGCACGTCGGCGTCCATGCGCCAGGCCGAGGAATTGTCGATCACGACAGCACCGGCGGCACCGATCTTCGGCGACCATTCCTTCGACACCGAGCCGCCGGCCGACATCAGGCAGATGTCGATATCGGCGAAATCGTAATGCTCCAGCGCCTTGCACTTCAGGGTCCGGTCGCCATAGGAGACCTCGACGCCGACGCTGCGGCGTGACGCCAGCGCGACAACCTCGTCAGCGGGGAATTTGCGCTCGTCCAGGATGTTGAGCATCTCCCGCCCGACATTGCCGGTCGCGCCGACCACTGCGACTTTGTAACCCATCGTTCACTCTCCGAAGAAAAATGCCCGCCCACCGCATCCAGCGGAAAGGGAGGCGGCAGCGCTTCTATGCGAGAAACGTCATCAACACAACGTTAGCGTCTTGTTTGAGTTTTTTGATGCGTCCCGCCGAGGCCGACCCGGCCGCTGCACATTATAGGCCGAAAATCCATCCGCTGCTGACCAGTGCTTTCGACGAGGTCTGCGGCACGGCCGCCCGTCTGCTGGCCTATGTGATGACGCTGGCGCTGATGGCGATCGGTGGCCTGTATCTCTGGCAGCAGCTGCCCGACGCAACGGCGGAGGAGCCGGCCGAGCAGACCTGGAACCTGGCCACCCGCTCGGCGCCCGCCTTTGTCGTCAGCCAGCTCGATCCACGCGATAAAACAGACACTTACGAGATCTTCCGGCACCCCCAAGGGGGTCGCAAGGACGTCTTCCGCTGGGCCGACGCCGACAAGAAGCCGACCGCCGAGCTCGAAATCTACCGGTTCGGCTCTGAGCTGGCCGCTCCCGCGACCCTCGACCTCGCCGGCCGGATGGAGCTGAGCGGGCGCCGCGAGCTTGAGGCCGCCGGGATCATCGACAGCAAGTTCGGTGGCGTCGCCCTGCTGCGGCCCGTGGGAGGGAGCGCGGGGCGGACCTGCCTGGGCTTCCTCAAGCAGGTCAGGGAGCCCAATGTCCGGCTCTCGGGGTGGACCTGCCAGGGCGCCACCGTCCCGGCCCAGCGCGCCGCGATCGGCTGCATGCTGAACCGCCTGACCCTGCTCGCCGCCGGCAACGACGGAAAGCTCGCCGAGCTGTTTGCCCACGCCGAGCTCAAGCGCACGGATTGCGCAGGCACACCCGCGCTGTCGGCCGACTGGGTGATGGGCAGCGAGAACCCGAGGTTGCGCGGCGCCCTTTGATGGCGAGACCGTGGCAAGGCACTGGTTTTCATGAAACTTTCGCGCCTGCCGCGGCATTATCTCCCGCGGTGTGGCGCAATTGACCTAGTGACGCCCCATATACGGCGGCTAGAATACGTTCCAATCGATTTGGCGATGTGCCAGCCCTTTGCCGGGCCGTGACTGACGAGGATGCGATGACCGTGAAATTTCCCGCCGCGAACAAGCTCGTGGTTTTGCTTGCTTCGGCTGCCGTCGTCGCGGTGACCCTTGGCGCGAGCGCGGCCAATGCGCAGCAGGGCCAGAAGTATGATCGCGACGGCCGCCGCTACTATGGGCCGCAGGGTCCGAACCGGGTCTATCAGCAGGGTCCGCGCACCCGCGTCTACGTGACCACGCGCTCCTGGCTCGATGCCGGCACCGAGGTGCTGCCGGGCGACCGCAAGTTCAGCGACTACGCCTTCCCGCCGGCCGTCGGCTATCCCTCCTTCGCGCGCGAGAACCTCAACCGCCCGATCGATCGCCAGCCGCTCAGCCCGCCCTACGATCTCGGCGGCTATCCGACGCGGATTCCGCTGTACTGAAAATTTCAGCGATCAGCTGACATGAAAATGGCCGGGGCAAACCCGGCCATTTTTCATTTCGGATGGTGCCGTAGGGTGGGCAAAGGCGCTCTTGCGCCGTGCCCACCATTCTCGGCGTGCTCGTGATGGTGGGCACGCTTGCGCTTTGCCCACCCCACGAATCCGGCGCGCTTAGGCGTGCAGCTTCTGCAGCTCCTTCAGGATCGCCTCGCCCATCTGCTGGGTGCTGGCGGCCGTGGTGCCTTCCGACTTGATGTCGGCGGTGCGCAGGCCACTGGCCAGCACGGCGGCGATTGCGGCGTCGACCTTGTCGGCAAGCGCGCCCATGTCGAAGGAATAGCGCAGTGCCATGCCGAACGACGAGATCATCGCGATCGGATTGGCGAGGCCTTGGCCGGCAATGTCGGGCGCCGAGCCGTGCACCGGCTCGAACAGCGAGCGGCGCTTCCTGGTCTTGGCATCGACTTCGCCGAGCGAGGCCGACGGCAGCATGCCGAGCGATCCCGTCAGCATCGCCGCGATGTCGGACAGCATGTCGCCGAACAGATTGTCGGTGACGATGACGTCGAACTGCTTCGGCCATTTCACCAGCATCATGCCGCCGGAATCGGCGAGCTGATGCTCGAGCGTGACGTCGGGATATTCGCGCTTGTGGACCTGAGTCATGACCTCGTTCCAGAGCACGCCCGACTTCATGACGTTGCGCTTCTCCATCGACGTCACCTTGTTCTTGCGCTTCTTCGCAAGGTCGAAAGCGACGCGGCCGATGCGCTCGATCTCGTAGGTGTCGTAGACCTGGGTGTCGATGGCGCGCTTCTGGCCGTTGCCGAGATCGGTGATGGTCTTGGGCTCGCCGAAATAGACGCCGCCGGTCAGCTCGCGCACGATCATGATGTCGAGGCCTTCGACCGCATCGCGCTTCAGGCTCGAGGCTTCCGCCAGCGCCGGATAGCACACCGCCGGACGCAAGTTGGCGAACAGGCCGAGATCCTTGCGCAGCCGCAGCAGGCCGGCCTCGGGCCGCACCTCATAGGGCACGGCGTCCCACTTCGGACCGCCGACCGCACCGAAGATGATGGCGTCGGCCGCGGTCGCCTTGGCCATGTCGCCTTCGGAGATCGACACCTTGTGGGCGTCATAGGCGGAGCCGCCGACCAGACCGGTCTCGGTCTCGAATTTGGCGATCCCCTGCGCATTCAGCCAGTCGATCAGGCGCTGCACCTCGCCCATCACTTCGGGGCCGATGCCGTCGCCGGGGAGAAGCAGCAGTTTATGGGTCGCCATGGTCGTCCTCGCTCAATCGGGCATGCCCGCCATCATTTGGCGGGAGTGCTAAAACGCCGGAGGCGGATTGGCAAGGCGCCCCGGATCGCCCCTGCCCGGTGCCGATCGCATGATTTTCGCAAGACACCATTGCTGCCCGCCCGCTGGGCAGCGCCGCACCGGCCTGCCACAATGCCGGCATTGCCGGAGTTTTCAGTGAGATCCCCTGCCGCCGCGCCTTACGTGCATCCCGCACGGCTGATCCTGATCCTGTCGCTGGGCCCGAGCGTCGGCCTCGGCATCGGCCGCTTTGCCTATGCGCTGGTGCTGCCCGACATGCGCGACACGCTGGCGTGGTCCTATTCGGCGGCCGGCTTCATGAACACGATCAATGCGGCCGGTTATCTCTTCGGCGCGCTGGTCGCCTCGCGCGTGATCCAGCGTTTCGGGCTTGGGCCGTCGGTACGCTGGTCGACGCTCGCCTGCGTCGTCGCGCTGGCGCTGTCGGCGATCTCAGGCAATTTCACCGTGCTGAGTTTTGGACGGCTGCTGATCGGTTTCGCCGCCGCGATCGGATTTGTCGGCGGCGGCGCGCTGGCGGCGACGATCGCGCAGTCGCGGCCGGAGCGCGCCAATTTCCTGCTCAGCCTGTTCTATGCCGGACCCGGCGTCGGCATCATGCTGTCGGGCATGATCGCGCCCTTCGTGCTGCAGGGCTTTGGTGCAGGCTCATGGTGGATCGTGTGGTGGGCGATGACCTTGCTCGCGGTCGTCATGACCGTGCCGCTGTGGTTCGCTCCGTTCCATACCGACGCCGCCGCCGGCAGCATCGTGCGGACAAAATTTGCTGTGATGCCGGTCCTGATTTACCTCGCCGCCTACTTCCTGTTCGGCGCCGGCTACATCGCCTACATGACCTTCATGATCGCCTATGTCCGCGACGGCGGCGGTGGCGCGCTGGCGCAGAGCGCGTTCTGGAGCCTGATCGGCATCAGCGCCTTCGTCACGCCCTGGGTGTGGCGGCGCGTGCTGGCGCTCGATCGCGGCGGGCTTGCGACGACGATCATCCTCGGCGTCAACGCGCTCGGCGCGGCCTTGCCGATCTTCGGCCATTCGCCGCTGCTGCTCGGCATTTCCGCGCTGGTGTTCGGCGTCGCGTTCTTTGCGGTGGTCGGCTCGACCACCGCCTTCGTCCGTCTCAACTACCCGCCGCAAGCCTGGCCGACCGCGATCGCCGCCATGACCATCGCCTTCGGCATCGGCCAGATCCTCGGCCCGATCGTGGTCGGCGCCATCACCGATACCGTCGGCAGTCTCTCGTTCGCGCTGAATGTCTCGGCCGCGATGCTGGCGCTGGGCGCGGTGCTGTCGACGTTTCAGCGTAAGGTCGGGCCCTAGCTCCCGCTGAACGAATTATACCCCTGGTCTTCCCAGAAGCCGCCCTTGTAGTCGTTGGTGACTTCCATCGAGAGCACGTATTTCGGGTTCTTGAAGCCGAGCTTTGTCGGCACGCGGATCTTCATCGGAAAGCCGTAGGCGCGCGGCAGGATCTCGTCCGCAAACTTGAACGACATCTGGGTCTGCGGATGCAGAGCGGAGCGCATGTCGAGCGGCGAGTTATAGCCTTCCTTGTCGGCGCACTGGAACCAGACGTATTTGGCGCGGGTGTCGGCGCCGACCAGTTTCAGGAAATCACGCAGCGGCGTACCGGTCCAGCTGCCAATCGCACTCCAGCCTTCGACGCAGATGTGGCGCGTCACCTGCTTGACCTGCGGCAACTGATAGAGCTCATCGAGCGTCCAGGATTTCTTGTTCTCGACCAGGCCGCGTACCTCGAGCTTCCAGTCCTTGCCGTCGATCTCGGGCGCGTCGTCGAAATCATAGTAGGCGTTGAACGGGAACGGCTTCTTGACCATGCTCTCGGGATAAGTCGGCGCCAGAGCATCCGGATTGAACATCCAGGCCTGCACCGCGTCGTTGAACTTCGACACCGTCTTCAGCATCTCCTCGGCCGACGAGCTATCGACGACGTCGCAGCCGGTCAGCAAGGTCAGCGCGCCCAGGCTCGCGCCCGAGGTGATGAAGCGCCGGCGCGTCAGGTCCGGCATCGTCTTCACGGCATCGCGGACGAGCAGCTTCTTGTCGACGCCGGGGATCAGCAGCTTGCGAAGGCGGCCCATAGCTCTCTCCTCTCAGCGCCCGATGATCATCGCGCGCAGGCTCTTCGGCACCAGCAGTGCGAGCACGACATGGATCACCAGGAAGGCAACGATCAGCGCCATGCAGATGAAGTGGACGTAGCGGGCGATGTCATAGCCGCCGAACAGCGCGGTCAAATATTGCAGCTGCACCGGCTTCCAGATCGCAAGGCCCGACAGCACGATGACGATGCCGACGAGGATGATGCCGGCATAGAGCAACTTCTGCACCGAATTGTATTTCGTGAGATCGTCGTGCGACAGCTTGAAGCTCAGCGCCGCCTTGGTGTCCGAGATCACGCCAGCTGGCGTAATCGGCAGCAGCTTCCGGCGGAAGCGGCCGGAGACGAAGCCGAGGATCAGGTAGATCAGGCCGTTGACCATCAACAGCCACATCGCCGCGAAGTGCCACAGCAGCGCGCCGCCGAGCCAGCCGCCGAGCGTGATGCTCTTGGAGAAGGTGAAATCGAACAGCGGCGAGGCGTTGTAGATCTGCCAGCCCGACATGATCATCACGATCATGGCCACCGCATTGGTCCAGTGCAGCGCGCGCACCCAGGCTGGCTGAATCACCTTGGCAGGCGTCTTGCTGGCACTGGTTTTGGCATCTGCGTGTTGGTCGCTCACGGCTATGCTCGACATGGCGGGTCTCTGATCTGACGTCGTTACCGGTCTATACGCCGGGAACTGCTGATCCGTTACTTCATCCGAGGCTACTACGGACCGCTCAGAGCGGTCACAAAAATGCGAGCCGGGAAGATCCCCGGCTCGCGGTTTCACAAGACCTGTTGGGGATGAAACAGGGGCGCGCGGTGTTACGTCGCAGGCATCAGCACGGTGTCGACCACATGGATCACGCCGTTCGACTGGTTGACGTTGCTGATCGTCACCATCGAGGTGCCGCCCTTGGCGTCGACGATCCAGGTCTTGCCGTCCTGCTTCTTGACGGTGAGTTCCTCGCCCTCGGCGGTCTTCAGCTTCTTGCCGTCGGTGAGGTCGGAGGCTTCGAGCTTGCCGGGTACCACATGGTAGGTGAGGATCTTCGTCAGGGTCGCCTTGTTCTCGGGCTTGACCAGATTGTCGACGGTTCCGGCCGGCAGCTTGCCGAACGCGGTGTTGGTCGGCGCGAACACCGTGAACGGGCCCTTGCCTTCCAGCGTGGGCACGAGGCCGGCGGCCTTCACTGCGGCGACGAGGGTGGTGTGGTCCTTCGAATTGACGGCGTTCTGGACGATGTTCTTTGACGGGAACATCGCCGCACCCCCGACCATCACGGTCTTCTCCTCGGCGCGGACAGGCGCTGTGACAGTTGCGGTGATCGCGAGCGCGCTCAAGGCGGCGGCGGCGAGATAGGCAATACGCTTCGACATGGATCGTCTCCCGTTGATGACGTGACCGGCGGAGCCCGCCGGCGATGAGGGGCCAACAACGGCGCTGAGTGGTTGGTGATCTGCGCCGTCGTTGGGCCGAACTACGGGAGGTTTTTCGGCAGGTTTCGCCGGATAATTTATCGTGATGCGTGAAACTAATGGCGGGTGTGATCGTGAGGGGCGTGATTGCTCTCCGCCGTCGTCCTGGCGAAAGCCAGGACCCATTGCCCCAAGGAGAAGTTGCGGCGCGACGCTGGCAACCTCGCGTCTTCGCAAAACTACTCCCTGGGGTAATGGATCCTGGATCGGCGCTCCGCTTCGCTGCGCTTGTCCAGGACGACGATGGAGGATGAGAAGCGTCTCAGTCCCTGCTATGCGGCGTCTGAATAAACCCGCGATTATGCGTCGGGCTGATCAGTATCTCGTTCATGCAGACTCGCGGCGGCATGCTGGCGACGAAGGCGATGGTGCGGCCGCAATCTTCCGGCTGCAGCATCTTGGCCTGTTCCTCCGCGCTCGGCACCACCGGCCGCAGCTTCAGGATCGGGGTTGCCACCTCGCCCGGCGACAGGCAGCAGGCGCGCAGGCCATTGACGCATTCGTCCATGTTGAAGGAATGGGTCAGCGCCAGCACGGCGTGCTTGGTCGTGGTGTAGGCCGGGCCCGGCATTTTCGAGACATGGCGGCCGGCCCAGGACGCGACATTGATGATGCAGCCGTCCTTCTGCTTGCGCATCGTCGGCAGCACCGCGCGCATGCAATAGAGCACGCCGTTGAGGTTGACCTCGACCAGCTTGTCCCAGCCTTCCAGTTCCATGTCGGCCCAGCTGCGTTTCGGCACGTTGATCCCGGCGCTGTTGACCAGGAGGTCGATGCGGCCGTGCCTGGCGACGATCGCCTCGGCCGCCTTGTTGACGTCGTTCTTGTTGCTGACGTCGAGCTGGATCGCCTCGGCCTTGCCGCCCTTCCCGGTGATGTTGCCGACCACGCGATCGAGTTCTTCCTTGCGGCGCCCGGAAATCACGACCGTCCAGCCGTCCGCCGCCAGAAATTCCGCCCCGGACTCCCCGATACCGCTGCCGCCGCCGGTGACCCAGGCCACGCGTTTCCCTTGATTTGTCATGCAAACTGTCTCCGTTGCTTTTTTGGGGGCGTTTTTGCTAATGCAGCCAAAGTTTTCCGGCCCTTTCGCCCCTCGGGGGATGTTGCATGAACACGACCGCCAACGCCAATCTGTTTTCCCGCCTGTTCGATGGCATCGACGACCCGAACCGGCTCGCGATCGAGCAGATCGACGGCAGCCGCATCACCTATGGCGATCTGATCGCCCGAGCCGGCCAGATGGCGAATGTGCTGATCGCGCGCGGCGTCAAGACCGGCGACCGCGTCGCGGCGCAGACTGAAAAGTCGGTCTCCGCTCTGGTGCTGTATCTCGCCACCGTCCGCGCAGGCGCGGTCTATCTGCCGCTCAACACCGCCTATACGCTGAACGAGCTCGAATACTTCATCACCGACGCCGAGCCGTCGCTGGTGGTCTGCGATCCCTCCAAGCTCGAGGGCATCAAGACGATCGCGGCGAAGGTCAATGCCAAGGTCGAGACGCTCGACGCTAGCGGCAATGGCTCGCTGACGGAGGCCGCCGACAAGGCGAACACGGACTTCGCCACCGTCCCGCGCAGCAACGACGATCTCGCCGCGATCCTCTACACCTCGGGCACCACCGGCCGCTCCAAGGGCGCGATGCTGTCGCACGACAATCTCGCCTCGAACTCGCACTCGCTGGTCAGCTACTGGCGCTTCACGAATAAGGACGTGCTGATCCACGCGCTGCCGATCTATCACACCCACGGCCTGTTCGTGGCGAGCAACGTCACGCTGTTCGCGCGCGCCTCGATGATCTTCCTGCCGAAGTTCGATCCGGACCTGATCCTGAAGCTGATGGCCCGCGCGACCGTGATGATGGGCGTGCCGACCTTCTACACCCGCCTGCTGCAGAATCCCGGCCTGACCAAGGATGCGACCAAACACATGCGGCTGTTCATCTCGGGCTCTGCGCCGCTGCTCGCCGATACCCATCGCGAATGGTCCGCGCGCACCGGCCACGCCGTGCTGGAGCGCTACGGCATGACCGAGACCAACATGAACACGTCGAACCCCTATGACGGCGATCGCGTGCCCGGCGCGGTCGGCCATCCCCTACCCGGCGTCTCCGTGCGCGTCACCGATCCCGAGACCGGCACGGAACTCGCACCCGAGACCATCGGCATGATCGAGGTGAAGGGCCCGAACGTGTTCAAGGGCTATTGGCGGATGCCTGACAAGACCAAGGCGGAATTCCGCCCCGACGGCTTCTTCATCACCGGCGACCTCGGCAAGATCGACGACAAGGGCTACGTCCACATCCTCGGCCGCGGCAAGGACCTCGTGATCTCCGGCGGCTTCAACGTCTACCCGAAGGAGATCGAGAGCGAGATCGACGCCATGCCGGGCGTGGTCGAATCTGCCGTGATCGGCGTGCCGCACACCGATTTCGGCGAAGGCGTCACCGCCGTGCTGGTCTGCAACAAGGGCGCCGATGTCAGCGAAGCCTCCGTGCTGAAGGCGCTCGACGGGCGTCTGGCAAAATTCAAGATGCCGAAGCGCGTCTTCGTCGTCGACGAACTGCCGCGCAATGCGATGGGCAAGGTGCAGAAGAATATTTTGCGGGATACGTACAAGGATATTTACAAGGCGTAGCTCACTCTGCGCCGTCGTCCTGGCGAATGCCAGGACCCATTACCCCAGGGAGCAGTTGCGGCACGACGCGGTCACCGCGAGTCTTCGCCAAACCACTTCCTGGGGTAATGGATCCTGGATCGGCGCTCGCTTCGCGAGCTTGTCCAGGACCACGTTGGAGAGAGCGCGCCACAAACTCCGGTCACTGCCCGCTGAGCAGGCTGATCACAAACCGGCTGCCAACGATAAACAGATACGCGCCGAACGCCATTTCCAGCGCGCGCTTCGACAGCGCGTGCGCCACCTTCACCCCGAGCGGCGCCGTCACCAGCGTGGTCGGCATCACCAGGATCGCGCCGATCAGCGACACATAGCCGAGCGCAAACGGCAATTGCAGCGCGGCGACATCCGGGAAGCGCGCGGCGGCGGGCCAGCCGGCATAGACATAGCCAAGCGCGCCGGGGATCGAGATCAGCACCGCGAGCGCCGACGATGTCGCGACCGCCTGGTGGATCGGCCGGCCGTAGAAGGTCATCAGCAAATTCGCGAACAGGCCGCCGCCGATGCCCATCAGGGTCGAAAGCAGGCCGACGAACAAGCCGTAGAGGCGCATCACAAGACCCTTCGGCAGATCGTCGCCGAGCTTCCAGGTCTCGCGCGCCAGCAACAGCCGCGCGGCCGCCGACCACGCCACCATGGCGAATACGACCTTGAACAGCCGCTCGGGCGCAAACCGCGCGGTGACGCTGCCGGCGGCGACGCCAATCAAAATCGGCAGCCACCAGCGCCTGAGGATGGTCATGTCGACCGCGCCGCGCCGGTAATGCGCGCGGAACGAGCTCAGTGAGGTCGGGATGATGATCGCCAGCGACGTGCCGATGCATAGCGGCATGCGCGCCTCCAGCGGCACACCGGCGAGGCGGAAGCATTCGTAGAACACCGGCACCAGGATCGCGCCGCCGCCGATGCCGAACAGGCCGGCGAGGAATCCGGAAAGCGCGCCGACGGCAATCAGCAGCAAAGCGAGCTCGACGAGTTCCCTGGGATCGAGGCCGGCCATCATGGTTTCAGAGCTTCCGCATTCAATCGGCCGAACATCTAGCTGCTTCTGATATCTGGGAGTATCCGCTATCTTTTGCAGGCACCCTTGCGGAAAGCGGAAGGATCGATGGACCAGTTGGCGGCGATGGCGACCTTTGTCCGGGCGGTCGACACCGGCAGCCTGTCGGCGGCAGCGCGATCATTGCCGAGCTCGCTGACCTCGGTGAGCCGGCAGATCTCCGCGCTTGAAGAGCACTACGGCACCCGCCTGCTGCTGCGCACGACGCGTCAGCTCGCGCTCACCGACGAGGGCCGCATCCTCTATGAGCGCGCCAAATCGATCCTCGGCGAAGTGAAGGAGATCGAGGCCGCGCTGTCGCACGACCGCCACCAACCGTCAGGGCGGATCCGGGTCAGCTCGCCGAGCCTGATGGGACGGCTCGTGATTGCGCCGCTGCTCGCGGACTTCCTGCGCCGCTATCCCGCGCTGTCGGTCGATCTGCTGCTGGTCGATCGCGCCGTCGACATGGTGGAGGAGGACATCCATCTCGCGATCCGCGTCGGGCGCCTGCGGGATTCGCAGTTGGTCGCGCGCAAGCTGGCGGATTTGCGCATGATCGTCTGCGCGTCGCCGTCCTATCTCGCGGCGCGCGGCGTACCGCAGACGCCTGATGATCTCGCGCAGCACGACTGCCTCGTCTTCTCCGATATCCCGGGGAGTGCCGAGTGGCGCTTCGCCGATGGCAGCAAGGCAGGCCGCAAAATCCGCATGACCGGTCGGCTCTGGATGAATAGCCTCGACGCGCTCGCGGCGGCCGCCAGGGAGGGCGCCGGCATCGTGCGGGTGCCGTCCTGGCAGGTCGAGGCCGATCTGACTGGCGGTTCACTGGTCCGCCTGCTCACGGATTTTGAGTCGGCCCCGACGCCGCTGCACCTGATGTTCCAGCCGTCGCGGCTGGCTTCGCCGAAGATCAGGGCGTTCGTCGATTACCTCGTCGAGCGATGGCGCGAGCGCGATCCATTCGCGGCGCAGGTATCACCTCTGTAAAGAGAGAATCATGATTCGATTCTTAAACTGTGCCAACTGACGGTGGTATACCAAGCTGCTGATCAAACGGGCATCATCGGGCTCTAAGACTGAACTGCTGTTCGAACCTATGCCATTTGGTCGTTGCACGGACTGATTCGACTCCGTAAATAGAATTTATCTACCGCGTTCCCCGATGGGCCGGCCGCGGTGCCACACAACATACAAAGCCGCCGATGACCGCCAGGATCGAACGACCGCTTTCGCCCCATCTTCAGACCTATCGCGTGACCCTGACGATGGCGATGTCCATCATCCACCGCGCGACCGGAATTGCGATGTATTTCGGCACGCTGCTGGTCGCCTGGTGGCTGATCGCCACCGCCTCCGGCCCCGGAGCCTACGCCTATGTGCAGGCCTTCACCGGCAGCATCATCGGCAAGCTGATCCTGTTCGGCTACACATGGTCGCTGCTGCATCATCTGGTCAGCGGTATCCGCTACTTCTTCTGGGACCTCGGCTATGGCTTCAAGCCCAATGAGCGCGAGGCGCTGACCTGGGGTGCGGCGATCGCGGGCATCTCGCTGACCGTGCTGGTATGGATCATTGCCTACGCGGTGGGAGGCCCACGATGAGCGGCCCGTCCTCGATGCGCACGCCGCTGGCGCGCGTCCGCAATCTCGGTTCCTCGCATTCCGGCACCAAGGATTTCTGGCGCCAGCGCCTCACCGCCGTGGCGATGACGCTGCTGATCGTGCCCGTGCTGGTGGTGGTCCTGATGCTGGGCCGCAGCAACCAGGCCGGTGCGGCGCAGACCCTCGGCTCGCTGCCGATCGCAATCATCATGCTGCTCTTCATCATCGCCAGCACCTGGCACATGAAGATCGGCATGCAGATCGTGGTCGAGGACTACGTGCACAGCGAGAAGCTCAAGCTCGCTTGCGTGATAGCGAATAATTTCTTCTGTATCGCGGTGGCGTTGTCATCCATCTACGCGATCCTTAAACTGTCTTCGGGAGTCTGATCATGGCCGGAGAAGGTAACGGCAAGGCCACCAACGGAAGTGGCCCGGCGACCAATGGCAAGGCCTATCCGATCGAGGACCACACCTACGACGTCGTCGTGGTCGGCGCCGGCGGCGCGGGCCTGCGCGCCGTGGTCGGCTGCTCGGAAGCCGGTCTGCGCACCGCCTGCATCACCAAGGTGTTTCCGACCCGCTCGCACACCGTGGCGGCGCAGGGCGGCATCTCGGCCTCGCTCGGCAACATGCACCAGGACGACTGGCGCTGGCACATGTACGACACCGTGAAGGGATCGGACTGGCTCGGCGACCAGGATGCGATCGAATACATGGTGCGCAACGCGCCGGAGGCCGTCTACGAGCTCGAGCATTGGGGCGTGCCGTTCTCGCGCACCGAGGACGGCAAGATCTATCAGCGCCCGTTCGGCGGCATGACGGTGGAGTTCGGCAAGAGCCAGGCGCAGCGCACCTGCGCCGCTGCCGATCGCACCGGGCATGCGATGCTGCACACGATGTACGGCCAGTCGCTGCGCCACTCGGCCGAGTTCTTCATCGAGTTCTTCGCCATCGACCTGATCATGGACGACCAGGGCGTCTGCCGCGGCGTGATCGCGCTCAAGCTCGATGACGGCACGCTGCACCGTTTCCGCGCCCAGACCACGATCCTGGCCACCGGCGGCTACGGCCGCGCCTACGCCTCCTGCACCTCGGCGCACACCTGCACCGGCGACGGCGGCGGCATGGTGCTGCGCGCCGGCCTCCCGATGCAGGACATGGAGTTCGTCCAGTTCCACCCGACCGGCATCTACGGCTCGGGCTGCCTCGTCACCGAGGGCGCCCGCGGCGAAGGCGGCTATCTCGTCAACTCCGAGGGCGAGCGCTTCATGGAGCGCTATGCGCCGTCAGCCAAGGATCTCGCTTCGCGCGACGTCGTCTCGCGCGCGATGACCATCGAGATCCGCGAAGGCCGCGGCGTCGGCAAGAAGAAGGACCACATCTACCTGCACCTCGATCATCTCGATCCGAAGGTGCTGAACGAGCGGCTGCCGGGCATCTCCGAGTCGGCGAAGATCTTCGCCAATGTCGACGTCACCCGCGAGCCGATCCCGATCGTCCCGACCGTGCATTACAACATGGGCGGCATCGCCACGAATTATCACGCCGAGGTGCTGACCAAGCGCAATGGCGACGACAACTCCGTGGTGCCGGGCCTGATGGCGATTGGAGAGGCCGCTTGCGTCTCCGTGCACGGCGCCAACCGCCTCGGCTCCAATTCGCTGATCGACCTCGTCGTGTTCGGCCGCGCGGCTGCGCTGCGCTGCGCCGAGAAGCTGACCGCGAATGCCAAGCAGCCGGAGCTGCCGAAGGATTCGTCGGACCTCGCGCTCGGCCGCCTCGACCATTACCGGCACGCCGCCGGCGGCACGCCGACCGCGAAGCTGCGCGAGGGCATGCAGCATGTGATGCAGAACAATTGCGCGGTGTTCCGCACCGGCGACCTGCTGCAGGAAGGCCAGAACCTGATCCACAAGGTGTATGGCGGCATCGGCGACGTCGGCGTCTCCGACCGCTCGCTGGTGTGGAATTCCGACCTGATCGAGACGCTCGAATTCGACAATCTGATCGTGCAGGCGGTCGTCACGATGGACTCGGCGGCCAACCGCACCGAGAGCCGCGGCGCCCACGCCCGCGAGGACTTCTCCGAGCGCGACGACAAGAACTGGATGAAGCACACGCTGGCGTGGATCGATCAGGGCGGCAAGACCACGATCGATTACCGCCCGGTGCACGATTACACGATGACCAATGACGTGCAGTACATCCCGCCGAAGGCGCGGGTCTACTGAGAACCAAGGCTGTTAAAGCATGGCTGAATTCACGCTTCCCAAGAATTCCAAGATCACCGGCGGCAAGACCTGGCCGAAGCCGGCGGGCGCCACCGAGACGCGCGAATTCCGGGTCTATCGCTGGAATCCGGATGACGGCAAGAATCCGAGCGTCGACACCTATCACGTCGACATCCATGATTGCGGCCCGATGGTGCTGGACGGCCTGATCTGGATCAAGAACCACATCGATCCGACGCTGACCTTCCGCCGCTCCTGCCGCGAGGGCGTCTGCGGCTCCTGCGCCATGAACATCGACGGCCAGAACACGCTGGCCTGCACCAAGTCGATGCACGACGTCGCCCACGGCGGCGCGGTGAAGGTCAATCCGCTGCCGCACCAGCCGGTGGTGAAGGACCTCGTCCCTGACTTGACGAACTTCTACGCGCAGTACGCCTCGATCGAGCCGTGGCTGAAGACGACCACGCCGACGCCGCAGAAGGAATGGAAGCAGAGCCACGAGGACCGCGAGAAGCTCGACGGCCTCTACGAATGCATCCTGTGCGCCTGCTGCTCGACCTCGTGCCCGAGCTACTGGTGGAACAGCGACCGCTTCCTCGGCCCCGCCGCGCTGCTGCAGGCCACGCGCTGGGTCACGGACTCCCGCGATGAGGCGACCGGCGAACGCCTCGACAATCTCGAGGACCCGTTCCGCCTCTACCGCTGCCACACCATCATGAACTGCGCCAAGGCCTGCCCGAAGGGACTGAACCCATCGGAAGCGATCGCCGAGCTCAAGCTGAAAATGGTGGAGCGGCAGATCTAGGCCGCGCGCGCCAAGTTCGAGCAAATTCCGGAAGCGCGATGACGATCGGCCGATCGCATCGCGCTTTTGCTTTTCAGGCGCGACTGACGCCCGTCAGGACAAGCGCCGGTCGATGCCGTCGCGCCGGCGAAGACGGACTGCGACCGTCCCAACCCGCTCCCACCGAAATATCGAAAACAACCCCATGCAAAGTAGAAATGGCGGGCGCCCGTGAGGATATCGGCACCACCGGGCACTTCGGTTGCCTAACATTACCCTCAGGTCAATCGTATTGACCTTAATGCAATCGTCACGCATTGTCCTCCGCGCACCCTTGTCAGGAGGACCGAATGGATTCCGCCACCGAAGCACCGCAACGCACCGGCCTTGATCTGGTCAGGGCAAGCTTTGCGGCCGGCGGCTCCCCGCGCGGAATCGGCAAGACGATGCGCTTCAAGGGCACGTCGGCCGATGTCGGAAAGGTCGTCCTTGAAGGCTTCCCCGACGAGGACTTCTACAATCCGCTTGGGACGGTCCACGGCGGCTACGCCGCAACCATGCTCGACGCGGCCATGGGACTGGCGACGCACACGGCGATCCCGCTCGACTGCGGCTACTCAACCATCGACCTGAACGTCACCTATTTGAAAGCGATGCGGGCCGACAGCGCGCCGGTGACGGCCGAGGGCCGCGCGATCCACGTCGGACGGCGGCTGGTTGCCTGCGAGGCCCAACTGAAGGATCGGAATGGCAAGCTTTGCGCGCGCGCAACGGCCACGTTCATGGTCATTGCGCGCGCGGACTCGGCCTGAAGAACAAGTCCAGCCTCTCGCCGGCCGGCCGGAGCCCTACGACACCCCCAGCGCCCGCGCCAGGCTGTACGTCAGCAAGCTCGCCACATACGCCAGCGCGAGCATGTAGACGAACGTCACCACCATCCACTTCGCACTTCCCGTCTCGCGGCGGATCACCGCGAGCGTCGAGGCGCATTGCGGGGCGAAGATGTACCAGACGAGCAGCGATAGCGCGGTCGCAAGGCCCCATTTCTGCGCCAGCACCTGGCCGATCTGGTCGGCGGCTTCCTTGCCGCCCTCGATCGAATAGACGGTGCCCAGCGCTGCAACCGCGACCTCGCGCGCCGCCATGCCCGGGATCAGGGCGACGGCGATCTGCCAGTTGAAGCCGATCGGCGCCAGCAGCGGCTCCAGCGCCTTGCCGATCATCGCAGCGAGGCTGTAGTTGATCGCGGGTCCTTCCGCGCCGGCGGGGGCTTGCGGGAATGAGGCGAGCGCCCAGATCAGGACCATCATCGACAGGATCGTGGTGCCGGCGCGATAGAGGAACATCTTGGCGCGGGTGAACACGCCGATCGCGATGCTCTTCAGCCGCGGCATCTTGTAGTCGGGCAATTCCAGCATGAACGGCGCCGGCGCGTGGTCGCGCCACAGGAAGAATTTTGCGATCGCCGACACGCTGAGCGCGCTGATGATGCCGGCCGCATAGAGGCCGAACATCACCAGGCCTTGCAGATTGACGAAACCCCACACGGTTTCCGCCGGCACGAAGGCCGAGATGATCAGCGTGTAGACGGGAATGCGCGCCGAGCAGGTCATCAAGGGCGCGATCAGGATCGTGGTCAGGCGGTCGCGGCGGTTGTCGATCACGCGCGTCGCCATGATGCCGGGGATCGCGCAGGCGAAGCTCGAC
Organism: Bradyrhizobium jicamae; assembly: GCF_018130695.1. Taxonomy (GTDB): domain Bacteria; phylum Pseudomonadota; class Alphaproteobacteria; order Rhizobiales; family Xanthobacteraceae; genus Bradyrhizobium; species Bradyrhizobium jicamae_B. Next base: position 156,020 of record NZ_JAFCJX010000016.1, read on the forward strand.
AGCAGCGGGATGAAGGCGCGGCCGTGGAGGCCGGCGCCGCCCATGATGCGGTCCATCAGGAACGCGGCGCGCGCCATGTAGCCGAAATCTTCCAAGAGCAGGATGAACAGGAAGATCATGATGATCTGCGGCAGGAACACGATCACGCTGCCGACGCCCGAGATCAGGCCGTTCTGCAGAAAACTCTGCAGCAGGGTCCAGCTTTCCGGCAGCCAGTCATGGATCAACTGCCCGAGCGCGGCAAAGCTGCCGGACAAGAATTCCATCGCCGGCTGCGCCCAGCTGAACACCGCCTGGAACATCACGAACAGGATCAGCGCCAGGATCACGAGGCCGCCGATTGGATGCAGCACGACGGAATCGATCCGCGTCGTCAGCGTGTCCGGCTTGGCCGGGAGCGTGACAGCGGCGGCGATGATGCGATCGGCCTCGCGCTGCGCGGCCTTGAGATCGGCAATGGTCGGCGCGGTCCATTCATTCGTGACCGCTACCTCGTGGCCGCGGTCGAGGAATTCGTCGGTCCGGCGCAGCAGCTCGTCGACGCCGCCCTTGCGGACGGCAACCGAGGTGACGATCGGCAGACCGAGCTCGGCCGAGAGCTTGTCGAGATCGATGTCGACGCCGCGGCGCCTGGCGATGTCGATCATGTTGAGCACCAGCATCATCGGCCGCCCGACGCGCTTCAGCTCGAGCACCAGGCGCAAGGTCAGCCGCAGATTGGTGGCGTCGGCGACGCAGAGCATGAGATCCGGCACCGCCTCGCCCTCGAACCGGCCGAGCACGATGTCCCGCGTGATCTCCTCATCCGGGCTGCGGCCGCGCAAGGAATAGGTGCCGGGCAGGTCCAGCACGGTGACGCTGCGGCCTTCCGGCGTGACGAAGCCGCCGGATTTGCGCTCGACGGTGACGCCGGGATAGTTGGCGACCTTCTGCCGGCTGCCGGTCAGGCTGTTGAACAGCGAGGTCTTGCCGGTATTGGGCGCGCCGACCAGGGCCAGGCGCAGGGATGCAGCAGCACTCATTCGACCACGACCGCCATGGCTTCGCTCCGCCTGAGCGCAATGGTGATGTTGTCCACCCGCACCGCGATCGGATCGCGCTTGATCGTCCCCTCGTGCAGGATCTCCACCCGCGCGCCCTCGACAAAGCCCATCTCGACCAGCCGCTGCTCGAGCTCCTGCGGCGGCAGCGACAGGCCGCTCGGGGGCGCATCGAGCCGGAGGATCTTGCCGACAAAACCGCGATCCGCGTGTCCGAGCCGGATGTCTCGGTCAGTCTCTTGGGAGTGGGTGGGAGCGCCTGTCATGGGGCCTGTTTTTCAGTAGGTAACCATAGGGTCAAGCCCTTGCCCGTAACGGCCTTTAGAACCGTTAAAAACAGCCGATGATCCCGGTCACAAGCCCGAAATGTTGACGCGGTCGTGAACGGAGGCGCGGCGCAATTGTCGGGCTTCCGGGGATTGACTTGCAATTGATTCAACCCTCGCCCGGAAGGCGAGCGGCGGGCTGACCCAGGCCACGCTTTCGCCTTCCGCAGCGGTTGCGTTTTGCGTTAAGGTTTTGCTGGAGTCGGAGCCCGTGCAGCCTGCACAACGCCATTCACTGAGACTGCTGCAATGGATGATGGCCGCATCGCTGGCCCTTCCGCTGGCGCTGTTCGTGTTCGCCTCCACCCTGTCCTGGTTCTCGATCCACGACGCCGCCGACCGCGAGATCGGGCGCACCCTCGACGTCGCCCATGAGCACGCGCTGAAGGTGTTCGAGACCATCGACCGCAGCCTGTCTGAGATCGCCGAGGTCATCCGCAACATCCCCGATGACGGTTTTGCCGCCCGCGAGGAGGCGCTGCATAACCGGCTGAAGCAGCTCACCAGCTCGCTGCCGCAGGTGAAATCGGCCTGGGTCTTCGACGCCAGGGGTCACGCGCTGGTCAACAGCCTGGTGGTCCCGGCGCCCGACATCGACTTCTCCGACCGCGACTACTTCAAGGCCCATGTCGACCGCGACATCGGCAGCTTCATCGGCGAGAAGCTGGTCCCGCGCGCACCCTATGGCGGCTCGCCGTTCTTCGGCGTCAGCCGGCGGCGCAGCCGCCCGGACGGCAGCTTTGCCGGCGTGATCCAGGCCTCCGTACTGCCCGACTACTTCCAGAATTTCTATGCCCGGATCGGCCACGAGGCCGGCAGCTTCATGGCGCTGATCCGGACCGACGGGGCCGTGCTGGCGCATTTCCCGCCGATCGGCCACGAATTCCGCTTCGAGCCAAGCGGCCCGCTCGGGCAGCAGATCGTCGCCCATCCAGATGCCGGCATCGTCACCATCATCTCGCCGGGCGACGGTGTCGAACGTCGGCTGAGCTATCAGCGTCTCGCCGAATACCCGATCTATGTCAGCGCAGGGCTGGAGACATCGGCGATCCGCGCCCGCTGGATCTCGGCGATATCACAGCATCTGGTGTTCGGTGCGCCCGCCACCGCGCTGCTGTTCTGCCTGCTGGCGCTGGCGCTGCGGCGAACCCAGCGCATGCATGAGGAGGCCGACCGGCGGCTCGAGGCCGAGGACGCGCTGCGCCACGGCCAGCGCCTGGAAGCGCTCGGCCAGCTGACCGGCGGCGTCGCGCACGACTTCAACAATCTCTTGACCGTGATCCGCGCCTCCGTCGACATGCTGCGCCGCGCGGATCTGCCCGAGCCGCGGCGGCTGCGCTATATCGACGCGATCTCCGACACCGTGAGCCGCGCCGCCAAGCTGACCGGGCAATTGCTCGCCTTCGCCCGGCGCCAGACCCTGAAGCCGGAAGTGTTCGACGTCGGCCAGAACGTGCGGACGCTCGGCGAGATGATCGCAACGCTGATCGGCTCGCGGATCGAGATCGTCACCCAGGTGCCTGACGAGGCCGGCTTCATCAATGCCGATGCCGGCCAGTTCGAGACCGCCATCATCAATATGGCCGTCAACGCCCGCGACGCCATGGACGGCATCGGCCGCCTGACCATCGTGGTGCGCCGCGCCGACATGCTGCCGACATCAGGCACCCATCCGGTGAGCCCGCATGGCTATGTCGCGGTCTCCGTCGCCGACACCGGCATCGGCATCCCCCCGGAGATGCGCAGCCGCATCTTCGAGCCGTTCTTCACCACCAAGGCCGTCGGCCAGGGCACCGGGCTCGGCCTGTCACAGGTGTTCGGCTTCGCCAGGCAATCCGGCGGCGAGGTCGCGGTCGACAGCGAGGTCGGCAAGGGCGCGACCTTCACGCTCTACCTGCCGCGCGTGCTCGGCGCACGCCGCGAGCAGCCACCGTTTGCGGAAGATGCACCGCCGGTGGACGGCGCCGGGCGCACCGTGCTGGTCGTCGAGGACAATGAGGAGGTCGGCCGCTTCGCCGCTGACGCGCTGACCCAGCTCGGCTACACCACGGTGCTGGTCGACAATGCCACCCACGCGCTGGAAGAGCTGACCGCCGCGCCTGACCGGTTCGATGTCGTCTTCACCGACATCGTGATGCCCGGCATGAGCGGGCTGGAGCTCGCGCAGGAGATCCGCCGGCAGGGCCGCGCGATGCCGATCGTGCTCTCCAGCGGCTACAGCCAGGCCCTGGCGCAGCAGGGCAGCTCCGGCTTCGAGCTGCTGCAAAAGCCGTATTCCGCCGAGCAGCTCGCGCGCATGCTGCACAAGGTGATGGGGACGCAGAAGGTCGTCCGCGGCAGCGAGGTCGGCTGAGATACAAGGAACCCTGCGGAACTGCCCGGCGTTGTCGTCGCATGGGCAAGACAGCAGTCAAATCCAAAGACAAATCGAAGTCCGGCAAATCGTCGACGAGAAAGTCCGATTCCCGCAAAACATCCGATTCCGAGAAGAAGGCCGACGCCGTCCAGACCGAAGCCGACGAGAAAGCGGAATTCGTCGACGTCGTCGCCGAGAATGGCGACCATGTCGAACCGCCACCGCCCGAGATCGTCGAGCCCGACCCGGAACTGACGCCCGAGGAAGCCGAGGAAGTCCGCAAGGGCTACCTCCTGACGAGGTTCTGGATCAGCGCACGCGGCTATTGGGGCCGCAGCGGCGACCGTCTCGCCTGGGTGTTCAGCATCGGCCTGCTGCTGCTCATCGTCGCCAATGTCGGCGTGCAATACGGCATCAATGTCTGGAATCGCGCGATCTTCGATGCGATCGAGAAACGCGATTCCGCCACCGTCTATTATCTCACCGCGATCTTCTTTCCGCTGGCGATCGGCAGCGTCTTGCTCGGCACAGCGCAGGTGTTCGCGCGGATGGGCATCCAGCGCCGCTGGCGCGCCTGGCTGACCGATGCCGTGGTGTCGCGCTGGCTCAGCAACGGCCGCTACTATCAGCTCAATCTGGTCGATGGCGATCACAAGAACCCGGAATATCGCATCGCCGAGGACTTACGCATCGCAACCGACTCGCCGGTCGATTTCGTCGCCGGCGTCACCTCGGCATTGTTATCGGCCGCGACCTTCATCGTCGTGCTCTGGACCATCGGCGGCGCGCTGACGGTCACGCTCGGCGGATCGTCGGTGACGATCCCCGGCTTCCTCGTCATCGCCGCGATCGTCTATGCCGCGATCGCCTCCGGCTCGATCATGGCGATCGGACGCAGCTTCGTGCAGATCTCCGAGGACAAGAACCAGGCCGAGGCCGAATACCGCTACGTGCTGACCCGCGTGCGCGAGAATGGCGAGAGCATCGCGCTGCTCGGCGGCGAGCAGGAGGAGCGCGACGGCATCGACCGAACGTTTTCGAAAGTGCTGCGGCAATGGGCCCGGCTCGCCGGCCAGCACATGCGTACCACGCTGGTGTCGCAGGGATCGAGTTTGATTGCCCCTGTGGTGCCTCTTCTGCTCTGCGCGCCAAAATTCCTCGACGGCAGCATGTCGCTCGGACAGGTGATGCAGGCGGCCTCCGCCTTCACCATCGTGCAGACCGCGTTCGGCTGGCTGGTCGACAATTACCCGCGGCTCGCCGACTGGAACGCCTGCGCGCGGCGCATCGCTTCGCTCATGATGTCGCTCGATGGCCTCGAGCGCGCCGAAACGGGCGACGGCTTCGGCCGCATCAAGCGCGGCGAGACCGAGGGCGAAACGATGCTGAGCCTCAACGATCTCTCCGTCACGCTCGACGATGGCACGGCCGTGGTCGGCGAGACCGAAGTCTCGATCGCGCCTGGCGAGCGGCTGCTCGTCGCTGGCGAATCCGGCACGGGAAAAAGCACGCTGGTGCGCGCGATCGCAGGCTTGTGGCCATGGGGTGGCGGCAGCGTCGGCCTGCATGCCGACCGTCGCCTGTTCATGCTGCCGCAAAAGCCCTACGTGCCCTCGGGCACCTTGCGTCGCGCGGTCGCCTATCCCGGCGCGGCCGAGGACTGGACCATCGATGAGATCAGCGAAGCCCTGCACAAGGTCGGGCTCGATCATCTCAGGGAGAAGATCGAGGAGGACGCGCCGTGGGACCAGACGCTGTCCGGCGGCGAGAAGCAGCGCCTCGCGTTTGCGCGGCTGCTGCTGCACAGCCCCGACATCGTCGTGCTCGACGAATCGACCTCCGCGCTCGACGAGAAGAGCCAGGACAAGATGATGGAGATGGTGACGCAGGAGTTGCCCAAGGCGACCATCGTCAGCGTCGCGCATCGCGTCGAGCTCGAAGCGTTCCACAGCCGCAAGATCGTGCTGGAGCGGCGCAAGGGCGGCGCCAGGCTGGTCAGCGACGTCGACCTGATCCCGCGCAAGGGCAAGCGCCGCCTGCTCGGCCGCTTCCTGCGCGGACGACAGGGAAAGAAGGCGGCGTAGCCCGGATGGAGCGCAGCGCAATCCGGGACAAGCCTATCCAGATGCGAGAATCCCGGATTACGCTGCGCTCCATCCGGGCTACATTCTCGGCACCGCGACATTGGAGTCCCCGTCAAAACCGGCTATGCCTGCGCCGCTTTTGACGAGGACGACACTTGATCCCCAGCAATGATCCCACTCCCTCGCCGTTCGGCACTTTCGCGCCGAATGCCGCGCAGGCCGCCATCATCCGTCTCGCGCACGGCTCGCGGCTGAAGCGCGGCGTGTTCCGCCCGTGGCTGTCGCGGCTGGTCAATCTGCTGCGCAGCGGTCCCGTCGACGTGCCGTATCAGGGCGCATCGTTCCGCTTCTATCACCAGGCCAGCGCCACCGAACGCGGCGCGCTGTTCAATCCCGCCTACAATCTGGAAGAGCTGGATTTCCTGCGCCGTCATGTGCGCACCGGAGGCACCTTCGTCGATGTCGGCGCCAATGTCGGCACCTATGCGCTGGCGCTGGCGCGCGACGTCGGCACCGACGGCAAGGTGATCGCGATCGAGCCGCATCCGGTGACGCATTCGCGGCTCGCCTTCAACACGATGGCGTCCAACACCAAGCAAGTGAGACTCGTCGCGGCCGCCGCCGGGCCATCCGATGGCGAGCTGATGATCGAGACCGACGGCGACAATCTCGGCGCCAGCCACATCGTGTCAGGCACAGCATCAGGCAAGGCGTTCAAGGTGCCGTCGCTGCGGCTGCAGCGCATCCTCGATGAAGCCGGCGTGACGCAGGTCGACGCACTGAAGATCGACGTCGAAGGTTTCGAGGATCGCGTGCTCACCGGCTTCTTCAAGGACGCACCCGAGAGCCTGTGGCCCCGCGCGGTGGTGATCGAGCATCTGTCGAAGGACGAATGGCTCGCCGACTGCATCGCCGACATGCGCGCACGTGGTTACGTCGAGCAAGGCCGCACCCGCAGCAACACGCTGCTGGTGCGCGGCTAACGCGCTACATCGCAACGCGATGCTGCAAGCCGCCGTCAGGTGAGCGCATTCGCCTGACGAAGAACAGGAACATCGCGGTGCGCGGTCGGCTATCGCAGCATGCCGATCGAACCTCCCGAGATTCCGCCGACAACGCCGGGCACACCGAGCGAGCCGCCGCCGGGCATTCCGCCCGGCAATCCCAACCCGGAGATCCCCGCTCCGGTGCGCGAGCCCGGTGAGCCGCCGCGACCGGATGAATTGCCTGGCAAGATGCCGGAGGAGCTTCCGGTGCGTGGGCCGCCGCCAGCGCCAAATGGGCCTCCGCCCGCGACGGATTAAGCTGTTATCGCCGCATGTTTGGCGAGGGGAACGCGCGTGTCAGGATATTTCTTCTGAATGCGCAGTGAACAAATGCGCATGCAACCCGTTATGATGTCGAAATAAACTGCGCCCCTGATTCGTGGCTCGCCACAATCCGGCCCAACCGCTAGCAGTTCATCGTCCTGCCGAATTGTTCGGTGTAGCGTTTCCATCCTGCCCACCTGCCCAGATTTTCTTTCCGCCGGGGACTTCAATACATGACAAAGCTTCGTCTCTTGCTGCTTGCCACGACCGCGCTGACGGTCATGCAGCTCGCAGCTTCAGCATCGCACGCGCAGACTGCGCCGCTCGTCGTCGCGCAGGCGAAGGAAGAGGAGAAGAAGGGACCGGGCACGCCGCCGGCCAAGCAGGCGCCGGGCCAGCCTCCCGCACGCCCGGGCGCGCCGCCAGCTGCAGCACCGCACGCGCCGACACCGCCACCGGCCGCAGCTCCTGCGCGTCCGACGCCGCCGCCCGCGGCAGCGCCGCCGGCCCGTCCGACTCCGCCCTCACCGCCTCCTGCGGCAGCACCCGCGCGTCCGACCCCACCGCCGCCTCCGCCCGCTGCAGCCCCCGCGCGTCCGACCCCGCCGTCGCCTCCGCCGGCTGCGGCCCCCGCGCGTCCGGCACCGACGCCGCCGCCTGCGGCAGCGCCTGCACGCCCGACAACGCCGCCGCCCACCGCGGCTCCGCCGGCTCACACCCCTCCGCCGCCACCGCCGCCGCCTCCTGCAGCCGCGCCGAAGGCTCCACCCGCGCCGACACCGGCTCCGGGCGCCGCTCCCGCCGCGCGCCCGGCAACGCCGCCGGCTGCGGCGACGCCTGCGCCAAGCCCGGCGCCGACGGCGACGCCACCGGCACCCGGCACCCGGCCGGGCGGACCTCCGACCGGTGCGAGGCAGCCCTCAGGTGCTGCGCCCGCCCCTTCGGCCACGACCACGCCGGCGCCGAGCGCAACGACGACGCCGCCCGCTGCAGGTGCACCGCCCGCGCGCCCCGGCACGCCGCCGGCCGCCGCGGCGCCGCCTCCACCCGCTGCCGGCACTCCTCCGGCTGCGACCACTCCGCCGCCCGCCGCAGGCGCACCGCCGACGCGGCCCGGCGCACCGCCCGCTCCGGGAGCGGCACCGCCGCCGCCCGCCGCCGGCACAGCCACGCCGATCCCGCCGGCTGCACAGGGACGCCCGACCGTCACGCCCGGCTCGGCGGCCGCAACGCCTCCGCCCGGCCGCGCGCAATTCGCGCCGCCGACGGTCGCTCCGGCCTTCCGCGCCGCACCGACGGTTGCCGCACCGCTGCCGCCTCCGCCGCGTCCGCCGCAGCGTGACCTGACGCCGCTCGCGATCGGTGCGGGTGTGGTGGCCGGTGCCGTGGTCGGCGCGACCATCGCGGACTACCGCAATCAGCGCCGCGAGGTCGTCGAAGGCGGCCGGACCATCTATACGGAGCCGGATCGCATCATCATCCGCGACCCCAGCGGTCAGGAATATGTCCGCGGCAACGATCTCTATCGTTTCCGCTACGGCGCCCGCGACATCCGCACCGAGACGGTCGGCGGCGAAACCCGCACGGTCGTGATCCGTCCTGACGGCACCGAGGTGATCACGGTGGTCGGTGCCGACGGTCAATTGCTCCGCCGGATCCGCAGGGATCAGCGCGGCCGCGAGATCGTCATCATCGACAACAGCTACCGCGATCCGCGCGCGGTCGGCGGCTTCTATGTCGACGTGCCGCCGCCGGTGGTGAACATCCCCTACGATCGCTACATCGTCGATGCCCAGGAGGCGTCGCCGCAGGTGATCTACGAGACGATGCGGGCGCCGCCGGTGCAGCGGATCGAGCGGCGCTACTCGCTCGACGAGATCCGCTACAGCCCGAACGTCCGCATGGCGATGCCGAGCATCGACGTCAACACGATCAACTTCGAAACGGGATCGTGGACCATCCCGCCGGACCAGGCGGCCCGGCTGCAGGTGATCGCCGACGGCATCAATCAGGCGATCCAGGCCAACCCGCAGGAGGTGTTCCTGATCGAGGGCCACACCGACGCGGTTGGCAACGACGTCGACAATCTGTCGCTGTCGGATCGCCGGGCGCAGGCCGCCGCCGAATTGCTGACCCAGCAGTTCAACGTGCCCGCGGAGAACCTGACCTCGCAGGGCTACGGCAAGCAGTACCTGAAGGAGCAGACCGACGGCCCGAGCCTGATCAACCGCCGCGTCACCGTCCGCCGCATCACGCCGCTGCTGAACGGCGGCCAGGCGAATGCGGCGCCGCCTCCGCCGCCGCGACAGTAAGGGCATCGCGACAAGGAAATGGCCGGGAGCGATCCCGGCCATTTTTGTTTTGGTCAGGCGCTCAGAGCACGCGGCGCAACACAGGCTTCGCAGATCGCCGCGGCATGACGATGATCCGTGCCGCAGCAGCCGCCGAGGATACGCATGCCGGGGAATGCACGGCGGAGGTCCGCATAGCGGCGGCCGAGATCGGACGGATCGCCGCAATCCAGCACCTCGGACTCATCCAGCTCTCGATGGCTCTTGGCCGAGGCATTGGCCCTGACGCCGTGAATGCGCTTGACCCATGCCTCGCCTGCTTCCAGCGCACGCTCGAAATGCGTCGGATGGGCGCAATTGATCAGGAAATATTCGGGCGCATTTTGCGTTTCGCGATCGACGGCCTCGATCGCCTCGCGCAGCGTTTCCCCCTTCACGAGCCGCGCATCGGTTTCGACCGTGAAGGAGATCACGACCGGAATGCCTTGCGCCTTCGCCGCGCGCGCGATCCCGATCGCCTCGCTGATGCCGGTCAGGGTGTAGGCCGTCACCATGTCGGCGCCGGCCTCGGCAAAGGCGCCGATCTGCGCGGCGTGATAGGCCTCGGCCTCGGAGGCGTCCATGTTGCCGGCCTTGTATCCGTCGCCGCGCGGGCCGATCGCGCCGCTGACGACGCAATTCATGTTCGGCCGTTCCCAATTCGCCCGCAACTCGTTCAGGAACTCGATCGCGCGGATATTGATCGATCTGAGCGCAGCTGCGTCATAGCCGAGCTTGGCGCCCCAATCCGGATTGGCGCGCCAAGTCGGGCTGTCGAGCACGAAGCCGGTGCCATGGTCGCGGGCGATCGCGAGATAGGATTCGTAATATTGCTTGAGCTGCCGCCGGCCCGCCTCGCTGTCGAGCAGGACGAATGCGGCGAAGTGAGGCAGCTCGATCCCGTGATGGAAGATCAGGGTCGTCTCCATGCCGCCATCGGTGAGAAACAGGCCGCCGCGCCGTTGCGGCAGATCGTATCGGTATTTGGTCATCTCACGACTCCGTCGATCAAAACACCGTTGCCAGTAGGTCTGATGACGCCGGCTCGGGTCTGACGAAGTTGGTGCCGCATAATGTCGCGGCGTCCTAGCCGGCTCGTGGTGCAGCTGCATTTCGAGCTACAAAGCCAACGGAAATCAGACGCTTGCAGCGCGTGCCGCCGTATCGCGATGTCCGGCCGCACCCGAAAACCGGACTGACGGTACAGTTTTTGGAGGTCACCATGGGCAAGGGCGAGGCCACGCGTGAGCGTATTCTCGAAATCGCCGAAGCCGCCGTGCTCGCCAAGGGCTTTGGCGCCACCTCCATCGAGGAAGTGATCGCGGAAGCCGGTTTGACCAAGAGCGGCTTCTTCTATCACTTCAGGGACAAGAACGCGCTCGCGCGCGAAATGCTGCGGCGCTATGTCGAGACCAATGATCGGCTGTTCGACGACGTCTTCGCGCGCGGACGGCAATTGTCCGACGATCCCCTGCAGGCGTTCCTGATCTCGCTGAAGCTGCTGGCGGAGGTGATGGCCGACCTGCCGAGCGGCCATCCGGGCTGCCTGATCGCCAGCATCTGCTATCAGGAACGGCTGTTCGATCGCGAGGTGCGCGCGCTGACCGCGCAATCGGTGCGTGACTGGAACGCTCGCTTCCGCGCGATCCTCGACGGGGTCGCGGCGGTCCATCCGCCGCGCGAGGCCGTGGATCTCGATGACGTCGCCGACATGCTGTCCTGCGTGGTGGACGGCGCCATCATCATGTCGAAGACCCTCAACGATTCGAGCCGGCTCGAGCGGCAGATCCTGCTGTTCCGCAACTACATCAAGCTGCTGTTCTCGGGACCGTCGCTGTCGTAGCGGCTCGCGCTTACCGCTTCATCTGCTGCGGATCGTAGAAGAATCGCTCCTCGATCAGCTCTTCGCCGCGCCAGGTCTGCCACGCCACCTCTTCCATGCTGCGCACCCTGCCGTCCTTGCCGGTGAATTCGAAGCGCCAACAGATCGCGGAGTGATCGCCGTCGAGCAGCAGCGGCCCGAGCCGCGTGGTCTTGACGGCGGAGACGGAGGCCAGGATCGCGGCTTCGCGCGCAGCCAGATCATCGCGGCCGACCCGCCACTCGCCGTCATTCTCCTGCGTCCGCGCGTCTGATGCATAGAACTTCTGGATCGCGCCGACGTGGTCGTTGGATTCGACGGTATCGGCGAAGGCTTGCAGGGTGGCGAGCGAGGGCATGGGGCATCTCCACAATTACCGACTGATGGTCGGTATTTATCGACTGCCGGTCGGTAAGTCAATTGGCGCCGGCACGGAACTGCGCTAGAGCTAGACCATGGCAACCCAGGCCGAGCGGCGCGAGAAGACCCAGGCTGCGATCATCAAGGCGGCGAAGCGCATCTTCGGCGAGCGCGGCTTTGCGGCAGCGACGATGGACGACATCGCCGGCGCCGCGCGCGTCGCCAAGGGCGCAGTCTATCATCATTTCACAACCAAGGAGGCGCTATTCGAGGCCGTGTTCGAGCAGACCTCGCTTGAACTCGTCGCCGATCTCGACCGCATCTCGCGCGCGGAAAAGGATCCGTTGGCCGCGATGGCGGCGGGAACGCAGGGCTATTTCGCGGCTTGCTCGAGGGGCGCCACTGGCCAGATCATTTTGCGCGATGGACCCGCCGTGCTCGGCTGGGAGCGCTGGCGCGAGATCGACGCCAGGCATTTCGGCGGCAAGTTTCCCCGCGCGCTGGCGGCCGCGATGGATGCGGGCGTGATCGCGAAGCAGCCGATCGAGCCGCTGGCGCGGCTGCTGCTCGGCGCAGTGACGGAGGCGGCGGTTGCGGTGTCCGCCGGACCGGATATCGGCAAGGTCGGCACCGACTACGCGCGCGCGTTTCGCTCGCTGCTGGATGCGCTAAGGGTGAAGTGAATTGGTAGGGTGGGCAAAGGAGCGTAGCGACGTGCCCACCATTCACGGCGTGCTCGCGATGGTGGGCACGCTTCGCTTTGCCCACCCTACGCAGCTGAATGAAACTGCGCGACCTAGCTCTTGTCGCTCTTTTCGCCCTTGTCGTTCTCGAGCTGGAAGATCTGCGCGCCCTCGCCGCTCGAGATCAGGCCGGTCTTGCCGTACAGCCCGAGCTTGGCGCGCGTATCGGCGATGTCGAGGTTGCGCATGGTCAGCTGGCCGATGCGGTTTTCCGGCGTGAACGGCGCGTCCTCGACCTTCTCCATGCTGAGCCGTTCCGGCGCATAGGTCAGGTTCGGGCTCTCCGTGTTCATGATCGAATAGTCGTTGCCGCGGCGCAGCTCCAGCATCACCTCGCCGGTGACGGCGCGCGCGACCCAGCGCTGCGCGGTCTCGCGCAGCATCAGCGCCTGCGAGTCGAACCAGCGGCCCTGATAGAGCAGCCGGCCGAGCCGCATACCGCTGATGCGGTACTGCTCGATCGTATCCTCGTTGTGGATGCCGGTGACGAGGCGCTCATAGGCGATGTGGAAGAGCGCCATGCCCGGCGCCTCGTAAATGCCGCGGCTCTTGGCCTCGATGATGCGGTTCTCGATCTGGTCGCTCATGCCGAGACCGTGGCGGCCGCCGATCGCATTGGCTTCGAGGAACAGCGCGACCGGATCGGCAAAGGTCTTGCCGTTCAGCGCGACCGGCTGGCCCTCCTCGAAACGCACCACGACCTTTTCGGCTTTCACCGCACAGTCGTCGCGCCAGAACGGCACGCCCATGATCGGGTTGACGATCGTGATGCCGCTGTCGAGGCTTTCGAGATCCTTGGCCTCATGCGTTGCGCCGAGCAGATTGCTGTCGGTCGAGTACGCCTTCTCGGCGCTCATCTTGTAGGCGAAGCCCTGCGCGGTCATAAACGCCGACATCTCGGCGCGGCCGCCGAGCTCGTCGATGAACTGCTGGTCGAGCCAGGGCTTGTAGATGCGCAGCGACGGATTGGTCAGCAGGCCGTAGCGGTAGAAGCGCTCGATGTCGTTACCCTTGAAGGTCGAGCCGTCGCCCCAGATGTTGACGCCGTCCTCCTTCATCGTCGAGACCAGCATCGTGCCGGTCACCGCGCGGCCGAGCGGCGTGGTGTTGAAATAGGTGATGCCGCCGGTCGAGATGTGGAAGGCGCCGGACTGGATCGCGGCGATGCCTTCATGGACGAGTTGAGTGCGGCAGTCGACCAGGCGGGCCTTCTCGGCGCCGAACTCACGCGCTTTGCGGGGAATCTCGTCATAGTCGGCCTCGTCGGGCTGGCCGAGATTGGCGGTGTAGGCGTAGCAGCGGGCGCCCTTCTGCTTCATCCAGAGCAATGCCGCTGACGTGTCGAGACCGCCGGAGAAGGCGATGCCGACTTTTTCGCCCGTAGGCAGGCTTTTCAGGATCGTGGTCATGGAGCGTCCAATCGGTCTGGCAAATGAGGCTATGAGCCTGCGCGAATAACAAATTTCGCCGCTCGGGGCACGCGTTTAATGGCCCTTCACCTCTCCCTTGGGAGAGGTCGCGCCGAAGGCGCGGGTGAGGGGTTACGGTCCCTCGTTAGAGCTGTGCCCCCTCACCCGATTTGCTGCGCAAATCGACCTCTCCCCGCTGGGGAGAGGTGGACCGGCCGCGCAGGCGCTGCATCAGGCGGTAGCCTGGCTGGGCCAGCCGGGTCAGCGCGGCATCGACCTGCGCATCGGTCAGCCGGGTCGCCGTCCAGCGGTAGATCAGGGCATAGGCCAGCCAGATCACGAAGAAGGTGACGAGGCCCGCGATCGCGACGTCGGTGAAGAAGTGGCCGCCGAAGGCCATCCGCAGTGCGCTGGTGGTGATGCCGAACACGGTCGCCGCGGCGTAGGCCAGCGGCCGCCAGGCCGGCGGCGCCAGCGCGGCCGGCGCATAGGTCCAGAATGCGGTGGCGCCCTCGCCCGAGAAGAACGAGCAGTTGCGCGCGCAGGTGCCGCGCGGATCCCACCACGGCACGAATTGCTGGTCGCCGTTGAACTGCGTCACCACCACCGGCCGCGGCCGGCCCCAATAGCTCTTGAAGGTGAGGTTGGTGAGGATGCCCGCGGAAAGGATGATCGTCACCAGCAGGAAGATCGCGGCACGGCCCGAGATCAGCATCGGCCGGTCAGGCCGCAAGAACTTCACCACGATCGCCGCAAGCGCCGGCAGCACGAAGGCCCACGCAACCCACATCGCCGCATCGCGCGCGAACGCCGCCACCGCATTGAGCTTCAGCGGGAACGCTTTTTGCGCGACATCATAGAACAGGGCCGCGAGCTTCAGGTCGAGCTCGGGAAAGATCCCGAACAAGAGCCCGATGACGAGCGCAAGGCCGATCGCAATGACAAGTCCGGTCCGGTTCATGGCGCGCGGTTTAGCCGAGGCGGAGTGGCATGAAAAGCATCACAGCGGCCGTGATCGCGACGGCAGCGGCGGCGGGGGCCGCAGCGGACGCGGCGGCACGCGCCAGGCGCCCGCGGTGCGGCCTGCGACCAGCCAGTACACGAGCCCTGCGACAATGCCGGCGCCGGTCATGATCTCCATGTGCCGGCGCACGATGCCGTCGAAGTGAAGGGTATTCGGATCAAAGGGCGTCAGCCCGAGATAGCAGGCCGCGCCCACGATTGCGCCGCCGATCGCGTAAGCGAGCACACTCCTGATGTAGAACGCTTCGGTGATCAGCACCACGATCAGCGCCGGCAACAGCGCGAAACCGGAGATGAAGATGAAGCCGAAGCCGATCACCACATTGATCGCGGTCTGATCGATCTGCCCGCCGAAATCGCTGATCTCCGGATACAGCACCGCACCGACCACGATGATCCCTGCCACGAAGCAGGCGAGCAGGAAAGCGAAGAAGATCACGAACAGACGGCCGATCAGTGCCATGGCGGAATTCCATCCAACGACAGAGTTGGCCCCGATCTCACTACCGTCATGCCCGGGCTTGTCCCGGGCATCCACGTCTTGTCTCGCGGAGATCGCGTGAAGACGTGGATGGCCGGGACAAGCCCGGCCATGACGACCTTTCCAATCACGCCGATCAATCCGTCATCGCCATGGCGCGCAGCGCCTGGCGCTCGCGGGCCGAGAGCTTCTCGGTCTCCGACTTCAACTGCCCGCAGGCGGCGAGGATGTCGCGGCCGCGCGGGGTGCGCACCGGCGAGGAATAGCCGGCGTTGAAGATGTATTCGGAGAATTTTTCGATCTGATCCCAGTCCGAGCACTCGTACTTCGTGCCAGGCCAGGGATTGAACGGGATCAGGTTGATCTTGGCCGGAATGCCCTTGAGCAGCTTCACCAGCAGCTTGGCGTCATCGAGCGAATCGTTGACGCCCTTCAGCATCACATATTCGAAGGTGATGCGCCGCGCGTTCGAGGCGCCGGGATAATCGCGGCAGGCCTGCAGCAATTCCTTGATCGGATATTTGCGGTTGAGCGGCACCAGCTCGTTGCGCAGCTCGTCGCGCACCGCATGCAGGGAGATCGCGAGCATGACGCCGATCTCCTCGCCGGTGCGCTTGATGTTCGGCACCACGCCCGAGGTCGACAGCGTGATGCGGCGGCGGGAGATGCCGATGCCTTCATTGTCGCCGACGATCAGCAGCGCATCGCGCACCGCATCGAAATTGTAGAGCGGCTCGCCCATGCCCATCATCACGATGTTGGTGACGCGGCGCGTGCCGTCTTCGCGGTCGGCCCAGTCGTTGAGACGATCCCGCGCCACCATCACCTGGCCGACGATCTCGCCGGCGGTGAGATTGCGCACCAGGCGCTGCGTGCCGGTGTGGCAGAACGAACAATTCAGTGTGCAGCCGACCTGCGAGGAGACGCACAGCGTGCCGCGATCGGTCTCGGGGATGTAGACGCACTCGACCTCGTGCGGGCGCTCGAAATTCTCGCCGCTCGGCAGCCGCAGCAGCCATTTGCGGGTGCCGTCATTGGAGATCTGCTCGGCGACGACCTCAGGACGGTCGACGGTGAAATGCTTCTCGAGCTCCGCGCGCATGTCCTTCGAGACGTTGGTCATCTCGCCGAAATTCCTGGCGCCGCGGAAGTACATCCAGTTCCAGAGCTGCTGGGTACGCATCTTGCGTTGCGCCGGCGCGACCCCGATCTCGCCGAGCCGATCGGCGATCTCGGCGCGCGACAGCCCGATCAGCGACGGCTTGGCCGGCGGCACATAGGTTTCGAGCGGAAGCTTTTCGAGCGGCGCGTTGGCCGTGGAGTCAGTCATCGACATCAAATGGGCTTTCGAGCCGTAGGGTGGGCAAAGCGAAGCGTGCCCACCTTCAAGAGCAATGGACGAAATGGTGGGCACGGCGCTTTGCGCCTTTGCCCACCCTACGTCGCGGTCTTCAAATAGGCCTTCTGCGGCCCGCAAACAACGCCGATTCGGGTCTGACGCCTAGCGCCGGCAGTCCTGCGACAGCCGGTCGAGCGCCTGCGACAGCCCCTTCAGCGAGAACGTGTCGGTTGTCTCGGTGCCCTTGGCGGAGACGCCCTTCACGGTCACTTCGGCGGATTTGCGCATGGCGTCCACCATCCGCTCCTCCTCGGCCGCGTTCTTGATCCAGAGGCCGTCGCCCTGGGTGTACATCGCATACGACCCGCCGCCGACCTCAAGCGTCGACTCGGAGCCGGGCTTCAGCGCATAGCCGATCATGATCGAGACTTCGTTGACGACCTTCTCGGACGGCCGGGTCGAGACGAAGGCATAGGCCGGATCGCGCGGCCGGTTCGGCGGGTTGGTCTTCGACGACGACGGCTTGGCCAGCGCAAAGCAGACCTTCTTGCCGTTCGGGGTTGCCGTATAGGCGCCCCAGGTACCGAACTGGCCGATCAAGGTCGGCTCGGCGCCACCGGCGGCGGCCGCAGCTGCCGACGGCGCAGGCTTGGCCGCAGGCGCCGGCGTCGATTTGGCCGCGTCCTTTTTGGCTTGCGCCAATGCGACGGAACTCAGCCCGCACACCAGCGTACCCGCAATCAACGATGTCACTATCTGCCGCACGGGCAACTGGTTCCCCCATCATTGTGACCTGAAGATGGCCCGGCAGCCCCCACTGCCCGCGACGATGGATAACGGGGAAATCGCTTTTTGGGAAGGCAGTTAGCCGGTGCGCCGGCCGCGCTTCTGTGGGCGCGCCGACCTCAGCCTTTGGTACGAGACGCGCGCTGGCTGGCCCATTGCTCCTCGGTCCAGCGCAGCAGATCCTCGGCGCCGGAACTGCGCAAGTGCGCGCCACCGTCCTGCACCACCATCTCGCCATTGATGTAGCCGGCCTGGTCCGAGATCAGGAAGCTGGCGAGATTGGCGAGTTCCGAATGCTCGCCGGCGCGGCCGAGCGGAACGCGATGCGCCCAGCTTTCGTCCCTGCCCTCGGGACGGAGCTGGCCGGTGGCGCCGGGGGTGGGGAACGCGCCGGGGGCGATCGCGACGGTGCGGATGCCCTTCGGCCCCCATTCCACCGCAAGGCTCCTGGTCATCGCCAGCACCGCCGTCTTGGCCATCGACGACGGCACCGTGAAGGCGCGGCCGGTGACGGTCGAGGTCGAGAGGATCGAGAGCACGACGCCTTTGTGTCTTCCCTCGATCCAGCGCCGGCCGGCGGCCAGCGTGCAATACATCGTGCCGTGCAAGGTCGGCGCGAGGATCGCGTCCGCCGCACGGAATGACAGATGCTCGGACTGCGCAATGAAAGTTGCGGCAGCATTGTTGACGAGTATGTCGATCGGCGCGTCCTGCCAGATCTGATCCATCATCGCTTCGACCGCAGCGCCATCGCGGATATCGCAGCGTATTGTCGAGACCTTCGCACCGAATTCACTGCGAAACCTGGTGGCGGTTTCTTCCAGCAATTCCATCCTGCGGCCGCAGATGGTCAGCTCCGCGCCGAGCTCGGCAAAGCGCCGTCCCATCGCCGCGCCGAGGCCGGAGCCGCCGCCGGTGATCAGGATGCGCTTCTGCGCCAAGAGGCCCTTTTCAAACATAGTTTGATCCTTCCGCGTCGTATTGTGGCCCAGCCTCAAATCCGGCAAGAAGCAGAGAACCTTTCCACGTCCGACGATAAATCAGGTGTGTCCATGAAAGCCATTCTCTGCTCGCAATACTGCCAACCCGATGATCTCGTGCTGGCTGACGTGCCCGATCCCGTCGCCGGCCCCGGCGAAGCCGTGATCGCGATCAAGGCGGCGGCGCTGAATTTCTTCGACATCCTGATGATCCAGGGCAAGTACCAGATCAAGCCGCCGTTCCCGTTCTCGCCGGCCGCCGAAGTCGCGGGCGTAATCGAAAGCGTCGGCGATGGCGTGACGGATCTGAAGGTCGGCGATCGCGTCGTCGCCTCTTGCGGCCACAACGGCGCGCGCGACAAGATCGCGCTGCCGGCGAATTCGATCGTGAAGATTCCCGACAATCTCGACTACGACCGCGCCGCCGGCATCATCATCATCTACGGCACCGCGCTGCATGCGCTGGAAGATCGCGCGAGCCCCAAGCCGGGCGAAACGCTCGCCGTGCTCGGCGCTGCCGGCGGCACCGGGTTAGCTGCGTGCGAACTCGGCAGACTGATGGGCCTGAAGGTGATCGCCTGCGCCTCATCCGACGAGAAGCTCGCCTTCGCAAAACAGCACGGCGCCGAGCTGACGCTGAACTACGCCAAGGAAGATCTGAAGGACGGCCTGCGCAAGCTGACGGGCGGCAAGGGCGCCGACATCATCTTCGATCCGGTCGGTGGTTCGTATGCCGAAGCAGCATTGCGCTCGACCGCATGGGAAGGCCGCTTCCTCGTGATCGGTTTCGCCGCCGGCGACATTCCGAAGATGCCGCTCAACCTCGCGCTACTGAAGGGCTGCGATATCCGCGGCGTGTTCTGGGGCGCCTGGGCGCGCCTCAATCCGGAGAAGAACCGCAAGAACCTCGAGAAGCTCGTGCAGTGGACCGCGGAAGGAAAGATTTCTTCGCATGTCGACCGCACCTTCCCGCTGTCGCAGACCGCGGAAGCCTTGAAGGTGCTCGCCGGCCGCAAGGCGATGGGCAAGGTGATTCTGCATCCCGGAAGCTGAGTCCAGACCTCCCCTTGAAATGGGGAGGTCGCTTCGCGCAGCGAAGCGGGTGGGGATCAGGTCTCTCCGAGAGAGCGTCGCCTGTGGCGGACCCCCATCCCGACCTTCCCCCTTGCAGGGGGAAGGGGAAGATAGACCTCGGCGCTCGTCCGACGCGCGCAATCCGGTTTACGCGCGCGAAACACTCGCGTTTACCGTGCGCCATCAATTCTTTGAATATGACGCCCCTGCCTCAATCGAGCCAAAACAAATCCCAATTCGCTCTGCTCCGGGCCGTTTTTTCGGCTGATTCACAGGGCGAATAGTTCCCGGCGCGGGCACTCTGAGGAACCCCAATAACAATAACAACCAGACACACCGAAGATGCCCGGCGTTGCGTAACAGTAACGGGGAAGCATCACCATGGCGGGACAATTGATACGCATGCCGTCGTCGGATCCGCCGACGAGCAGGGATAACGAAGACATCAACGAACCCGAATTCGCACCCTATCGCTACAAGCGGGCAGCGCGGGAGCATATCGACAGCGGCGCGGACGAGCCCGTCCCGCTCTTTCTCTCAACTGTGGTCGACGACGTCGTCGATGAGCGACGTGGCGTGCGCAGCCGCTCGCGGATCCGCCTCGCCCTTGTGGCCGCGTCCGTCGTGGCGCTGGCGGCGGCGCTGCTGTCCGTCGACGCGACGCGCGACATCATCACCCACGCCAAGGCATCGCTGACCGGCGCTTCGCCGGCCGAGACCCGGGTCGCAACAGCGCAAGCCGTTGAACCCAAGGCCGCTGAACCCAAAGCCGTCGAACCTGTTGCGCAGGTCGAGCCGCAGGTTGAGCCATTGGCCACGACGGACGAACCCATGCGCGCGCGAATGGCGGCCGCCTTTCAGGACGCGGTCAAGAGCCGCGCCATGGCGGAAGCGCCACCCGCCGCGCCGCCCGCACGGCGGCTCGATTCCGGCGAGCTGGCTGCGCTGCTGAAGCGGGCGAACAGCATGCTGGCGATCGGCGACATCGCAGCGGCACGCCTGCTGCTCGAGCGCGCTGCGGATGCGGAAGATGCCGACGCCGCCTTGCTGCTGGCGCGGACCTACGATCCCGACGTGCTGCGCTCCAGCGATGCGCGTTCGGTCAAGCCCGATCCGGCGCAGGCGCGGACCTGGTATCGCAGGGCAGCCGAGCTCGGCTCGCAGCATGCCCAGCAGCGTCTCGCACAGATGCAAGACTAGAGCCCTATCGGTTCTGTTGAATCAGAACCGGGCTCTGGATTCTTTTTCTTGACGCGTTTTCTTCACGCGAACCGGAATCCACTTCGCTCGAAAACGCTACTAACACTTCGAGGGATACATGCGACGTTTGTTTGGACTGGCGTTGATCGCCATCATGATGACGTGCGGCTTGTCTGCCCGCGCGGAAGACACCGAAGCCGATCCGGCCAAGGTCAGCGAAAGCCTGAAGGCCATTTTCCAGTTCGGCTCTGTCAGCACGAAGCAGAGCCTCAATGCCAATACCGTGACGCTGATCTCGGGCACGATCGGCGGCACCTATGTTCAATTCGGCGCTGATCTGGCTTCCGTGCTCGACGACGGCAACAAGTTGCGCGTACTGCCGATCGTCGGGCGCGGTTCGGTGCAGAGCGTCGCCGACATCCTGTTCCTGCAGGGCGTCGATCTCGGAATCGTCCGCGCCGACACGCTCGACTATCTCGAGAAGAAGGGCTTCGCCAAGGATATCAAGAAGCAGTTCACCTATGTGACGAAGCTCTACAATGAGGAGATGCATGTCATCGCGCCGAAGGCGGTCAAGAGCCTGAAGGAGCTCGAGGGCAAGACCGTCAGCGTCGACCTGCCCAATGGCGGCACCTTCGTCACCGCGATGGTGGTGTTCGAGCGGCTCGGCATCAAGCCGAAGTTCGTCTATGTCGAGCAGCGCATCGCGCTCGAGCGCATGAAGGCCGGCGAGATCGACGCCGTCATCGCGGTCCAGGGCAAGCCGTCGAAGGCGGTCGGCCAGTTCAAGGACGATCGCTTCCATCTGGTCCCGGTCGAATACGCCAAAGCGTTGCAAGGCGATTATCTGCCGGCGAGCCTGAACGCCAAGGACTATCCGAACCTGATCGGCGATCAGGAACGCGTCGACACCATCGCGGTGCCGGCGGTGCTTGCCGCCTACAATTGGGCGCCGAATACCGAGCGCTATCGCAAGCTGGCCTTGTTCGTGGATGCCTTCTTCACCAAATTCCCGGCCTTCCAGAACCCGCCCTTCCATCCGAAGTGGAAGGAGGTCTCGCTGGCCGCGCCGCTGCCGGACTGGAATCGGCTGCCGGCGGCGAAGCAATGGCTCGAGAAGCATAATGTCGAAGCCGTCACCCGCAGCCGCTTCGACGAATTCCTGAAGCAGTCGCCGGCCGCCGCCAAGCTGCAGACGAACGCCGACAAGGAGGCGCTGTTCAAGCAGTTCCAGGCCTGGGAAGCGGACAATGCCCGCGCGCAAGTCCGCGGCGGCGAGAAGCGCTAGCACGCGCAACGGAGCGTAACCTCCCCTTGAAAAGGGGAGGTCGCTTCGCGCAGCGAAGCGGGTGGGGATCTGCTCTCTCCGCGTTCAGCGGAGTATGCGGGCTGCCCCCCATCCCGACCTTCCCCCTTTCAGGAGGAAGGGGAAGAGGAATCCTCACTCCTCGTCGACCACGCCCCGCTTCAACGCGGCCCGCGCGTGCTCACGATGCTCCGGCGTGATGTGCGTTGCGACCATGCGCAACGCGGTGGCAAGGATCGCGGCGTCGTCGGTGAAGCCGAGCATGGGCAGCATGTCGGGCACGAAGTCGAACGGTAGGATGAAATAGGCGATCGCCCCTAACAGCGCCGCCTGCACGTGCCGCGGCGTCTCCTTGTCGAAGGCGCAGTAATAGGCGGCGAGCAGATCCTCCGCAAAGGGCAGCTTCGCGAACACCTGCTTGAACTTGATCCAGAAGCGGCGGCGCACGCTGTCGCGGTCCTGCGCCAGGCGGTCGGCCGGCTCAAACCCCACGCTATGTTCGCTCGTTGCCATGACAGAAGCCCTCGCCGCGCGGCCATCGGTCCGCGCCCATGGGAATCTGGGGATGTCGAGTTATCTGCGCAAGGCGGGTCAGACCAATCCCTTCATCCTGAGGAGCCTGCGAAGCAGGCGTCTCGAAGGACGAGGCCCACCAGCCGGACCTCATGGTTCGCCCGGCGAAGCGAAGCATCGTCCGGAGACGCCCTACGCGCTCCTCACCATGAGGGGTTAGGACACCCCAAGCTGCCTTGCGATTGCGTTCATCGCCTTGGCGAGGTCGATGTCGCGCTTGGTGACCCCGTCGGCGTCATGGGTCGACAGCACCACCTCGACCGTCTTGTAGACATTCTTCCACTCCGGGTGATGGTCGTTCTTCTCGGCGACCAGCGCCGCGCGGGCCATGAAGCCGAAGGCTTCGTTGAAATCCTTGAACACGAAGGTCTTGGCAATCGCTTCCCTACCCGCCACCTCGGACCAGCCCGCGAGTTCCCAGAGCGCCGCTTTCCGTGCCTCCGCCGACAACCGCTCGATCATGAACCACCTCCGTATTTCCACCGACCTTACCTTAAACGAGCTGTGGCCGGTGATGGGTCCACGCCCAAAATATGACCGAAACCGTCGCCAAAGCGCGTCCTATGGCCGCTGGTAACCATGACGCAGATGTAACCGCGGCCGGGCAAGGAATTTGCTAGAATATTCAAGGTAAGCGCGTTGGCAGTGACCAGAATTGGCCCCACAGGATTGTCTGCGAGATCGATGACCGACGGCCCCGGCCCTGCGGATGTCCAGCCCAAATCGCCCCGTTCGGCGGTACGGCGGCTCACTTTCGTCCTGATCGCCGGCGTCCTCGCCCTCGTCGGCGCGCTGGCGGCCGGCTATTATTTCGCGATGCGCCCGGTCACCTTGCGGATCGCGGTCGGCCCCGCCAACAGCGATGACCTCAGGGTGGTGCAGACCCTGGCGCAGGCCTTCAACAATCAGCACAACAACATGGTGAAGCTCCGCCCGGTGCAGACCGACGGCGCCGCCGCGAGCGCGCAGACGCTTGCCGACGGCAAGGCCGATCTCGCCATCATCCGCGGCGATCTCGAAGTGCCGAAGAATGCGCAGGCGGTCGCGACCCTGCGCAAGAACGTCGTGGTGCTGTGGGCGCCGCCGCCTGCGAAGGGCAAGGGCAAGAAGGCCGCCAAGATCACCAAGATCACCCAGCTTGCGGGCCGCAAGATCGGCGTCGTCGGCCGTACGCCGGCCAATGTCAATCTGCTCAAGATGGTGCTGCAGCAATACGGCGTCGATCCGCTCAAGGTCGAGATCGTCCAGTTCCCGGCCAATGAAGCGGCGGAAGCGATCAAGAACCAAAAGGCCGATGCCTATCTCGCCGTCGGTCCCGGCGGCAGCAAGATCACGATCGACGCCATCACCGCCTCCTCCCGCGACGGCGGCGCGCCGACGTTCCTGGCGATCGATGCGGCCGAAGCGATCGCGCAGAACCATCCGGCCTATGAGGCCTCGGAGATCCCCGCGGGCTCGCTCGGCGCCTCCGATCGGCCGGAGGAAGAGGTCAAGACCATCAGCTTCTCGCATCACATCGTGGCGCGCAGAGGCCTGTCGGAATCGACGGTTGCGGCGTTCACGCGGCAGCTGTTCGGCGTCCGGCAGTCGCTGAAGAACGATTTCCCGCTCGCCGCCCGCATCGAGACACCCGACACCGACAAGGACGCCACCATCCCCGCCCACCCCGGCGCTGCCGCCTTCGTCGACGGCGAGGAAAAAACCTTCCTCGACCGCTACAGCGATTACATCTGGTGGAGCCTGATGGCGCTGTCGGCGATGGGCTCGGCCGGCGCCTGGTTCGCCGGTTATCTGAAGAAGGACGAGCGCAACACCAATAGTTCCCAGCGCGAGCGCCTGCTCGACATGCTCCGCACCGCGCGAAGTTGCGATTCCACCGACGAGCTCGACCAGATGCAGACCGAGGCCGACGACATCCTGCGCGACACGCTAATCTGCTTCGAGCACAGCGCCATCGAGCAGGGCACACTGACCGCCTTCAACATCGCGCTCGAGCAGTTTCACAATGCGGTGGCCGACCGCAAACTGCTGCTGATGAGCATGCCGCAGAATTTGCAGCGCGCGAGTGCGCAGTTCAGGGCGGCTGGGACGGCGTAGGCGATCAATCTATCCGCGGGGGTTTCTTCGCCTCTCCCGCTTGCGGGGGAGGCCGACGCGCGTAGCGCGGCGGGTGGGGGTGCCTCCACAATGGGATTCGCGGAGAGAGCCCCCACCCCACCCTCCCCCGCAGGCGGGAGAGGGAGCCAAACAGAGTGCTCACCTCACGCTGTAATCCCACCGTCACAGAATTTTCCTACCTCTTGCCCCGCTTGCGGCGCAGTGTCGCGCTGCACCTGAGGAGGCTCCCCAATGACGACCCGGTTTTCGCGCAGTATCACCCGCAGACGCTTTCTGTCGACCACGGCGGCGACCGGTGTCGGGCTGATCGCGATGCCTTATCTGTCGCGCGCGGCCGACCGTCCAATGGTCACCCATGGCGTGCAGTCCGGCGATGTCGGCGTCGACGGCGGCGTGGTCTGGGCCCGCGCCGACCGGTCCGCGCAGATGATGGTTGAGGTCGCGACCACCGAGTCCTTCAAGGACGTCCGCGCGCTGCCGCCGATCGCAGCCCTCCCTGAGAGCGACTTCACCGCAAAGATGCTGCTGGAGAACCTGCCGTCGGGCCAGGATATCTTCTACCGCGTCCGCTTCCGCGACCTCTCGCATACCGACATCGCCGGTGAGCCCGTGGTCGGCCGCTTCCGCACCGCGCCGAGCGATCGCCGCGACGTTTCCTTTGTCTGGGGCGGCGACGTCGCCGGCCAGGGCTGGGGCATCAACCCCGACGACGGCGGCATGTTCACCTTCTCGACCATGAAGAAGCACAAGCCGGATTTCTTCCTGCATTCCGGCGACACCATCTATGCCGACGGCGTCATCAAGGCCGAGCAAAAGCAGCCGGACGGCAAGATCTGGAAGAACATCACGATCGAGGAGAAGTCCAAGGTCGCCGAGACGCTGAACGAATTCCGCGCCGCCCACAAATACAACATGCTCGATGAGAACCTCCGCGCCTTCAACGCCGAGGTTCCGATCTTCGTGCAATGGGACGACCATGAGGTGACCAACAACTGGTCGACTTCGAAGCAGCTGCCCGAGGCCTACAAGGAGCGCGACATCACCCTGCTCGCGGCGCGCGCGGCGCGTGCGTTCCACGAGATGTATCCGATGCGCGAGAGCATCGTGGAGCCCGGCCGCGTCTATCGTCAGCTGAGCTATGGCCCGCATCTCGACGTCTTCATGCTGGACGAGCGCAGTTATCGCGGCCCGAACGGTCCGAATTTGCAGACCGAATACGGCCCCGACGCCTACTTCATCGGACCAGAGCAGCTCGCCTGGCTGAAGCGCGCACTCCTCAACTCGCGCGCCACCTGGAAGGTGATCGCATCCGACATGCCGCTGTCGATCATCGTCTATGACGATGCCACCAACAAGAAGGGCTCGGAAGCCTTTGCCCAAGGTGATGGTCCGGCGCGCGGCCGCGAGTTGGAGATCGCCGACATCCTGCGCTTCATCAAGACCGCAGGCATCGTCAACACGGTGTGGCTGACCGCCGACGTGCACTACGCGGCCGCGCACTACTACAATCCGAACAAGGCCCAGTTCCAGGATTTCGACCCGTTCTGGGAATTCGTCTCCGGCCCGCTGCACGCCGGCACCTTCGGCCCGAACGAGCTCGACAACACGTTTGGCCCCGAAGTGAAGTTCGTCAAGGCGCCGGGCCTCGAGAACCAGAACCTGCCGCCCTCGGCCGGCATGCAGTTCTTCGGCCACGTCAAGATCGACGGCAAGAGCGGCCAGCTGACGGTGTCCTTGCGCGATCGCGCCGACGTCGAGCTGTGGTCGACGACGCTCGATCCGAAGCCGGTGTAGTTTCACCTCTCCCCGCCCTTCTGCGGGGAGAGGTCGAAATTCGCGCAGCGGATTTCGGGTGAGGGGCCGTGCACGATCGTGCCGTACGGACAGTCCGGCCGGCTCCTCGACTGACTAGCCGGCAAACTTCGAACTCGCGGCCACAGCGCGCCACGCCCCTCACCCGCCGCCTGCGCTGCGCTCCGGCGTCGACCTCTCCCCGCAAAAGCGCGGGGAGAGGTGAAGGGGCACCGCTGCCCGCACTGATGAACCGCACCAACGGTTCAGGCGACCATATCAAGCCCGGTCGATTGCGGACCGAGGCCGAATCCATGAGTCGCTGCCGTGAAACTCCGAGGACTATTCATCGCCGCGGCGCTGCTGCTTGTGCCCTCGCTGGCATCGGCCCAGGCGCCGCTGCAGACGCCGGCCGAGCGGGAAGCGCTGATCCGCGACGCCTATGCTGCACCCTACGGCAAGATGCTGATCACGAGGCTTGGCGAAGGATTGCGCAGGGATGCCGATCCGGCCTGCCTCGGCGACAAGGGCTTGAAATCCGACCAGCTCGAAGCCCGCGGCCGCGACCTCCTCATGGCATGGAGCCTGCGTTTCATGGAGCGCATGGCCACCTTCTACGATACCAAGGTTCTCGCCGAGAAGTTTCCCGACTCTGCCGAACTGGAGAAGCTGAAGCAGAACGCCGACGTGAAGAAATATCTCGCAATCACCGCGCCCGCGCGTCAGGTGAAGATTCTCGATCCCATCATCGAAAACTTCAGCCGCTATCTTCTGGTGTACCGCGTCAAGCTGAGATTCGTGTCGCCACTGGAAACCGGCGATACGAGCAACGACCCGACCGACGCCGTCGAGAAAGCTGCCGACAAGTTCGTTGCGAGCAGGAAGTCGAAAGCGCTCGACCGCTATCTCGATCTGGTCGAGCAGGCCGGTCCCGCATTGACCGCCTCGATCAGGAAGGACGAAGCCGTTGCGTCCGGCGCCCCCGTCAAGCTCTTCAAGGGCGTCGAGGCCGATCTGGCCGAGCTGTGCATCAGCTCGGGGAAGTAATCTTTAACGACTGGCGCCACACGTACGCTGCACCTCTCCCACAAAAGGGGGAGCAGGAAGGGTCACACCTCCTTCCGCCGCAACGCCGCCTCCAGCACCTCGCTCGAGCACGGCTTGTTGAGCCGCGGCTTTTCAGCAAGCGACGGCGGCAGCCGCACGTCCGAGCCGTAGCCGGTGACAAAGACGTAGGGCACACCGAGCCCATCAAGCCGTTCGGCGATCGCAAACGTCTTCTCGCCGCGGATCAAACCGACGTCGAGCAGCGCGAAATCCGGCACGCGCGACGCGATCAGCTCGAGCGCACGCGCGACGCTGGCCGCGGTGCGGACCGCGGCCACGCCAAAGCTCATGATGGTGTCCTCGAAATCGAGTGCGATGATCGGATCGTCTTCGACGATCAGGACGTCACCGGGCATGCCGACGCGGGGAGCGGGTTTCATGTCTCGCCAGTCCAGTTCTTGATGATGGAGGAAATCCGGATTGGCTCCGGAATGATGGCCCGCTGCCGGCACCTCGAAAGCGCGCCGGCGGTTCCCGGCATGAAACCCACCACAACAGAACGCCGCCGTCTGTTCACTAGTGAACATAAAGACGGGAACTTTTCGATTATCGTCAGCGTTGGAACACAGGAATTTCCAATGCTCACGAAACAGACTGAGGTGGCCGGCACGACTGACCGGCCGTTCAACAATTTGCTGCGCCGGCTGAACGCCGCCGACTACGCGCTGATTGCGCCGTATCTGTCGCAGGGCGACGCTGTGGCCAACGATCTGCTCTACAACCCCGGCGACGATGTCGAGACGGTGCATTTTCCGTGCGGACCGAGCCTCGTCTCCTACATGGTGCCGAACGAGGACGGCCGCGACGTCGAGACCATCCTGGTCGGCCGCGAAGGCGCGGTCGGCGGCATCGTCAGCCAGGGATTCTTGCCGGCCTATACCCGCATCACCGTGAAATTCGGTGGGCCCTTCGCGCGGCTGCCGGTCAGCAAGCTCGACGCCGCCAAGCTCACATCGATCTCGGTGCGCAACATCTTCGCGCGCTACGCCGACTGCATGCTGGCGCAGATCTTCCAGTCGACCGCCTGCAATGCGATCCACTCGATCGAGCAGCGCGCGGCGAAATGGATCATCTCGGCGATGGAGCGCACCAACGGCGACGGCGTCGTGCCGCTCACCCACGAGCAGCTCTCCACGCTGCTCGGCGTCGGCCGCAGCTACACCAGCCGCGTGATCCAGAGCTTCAAGGCCGAAGGCGTCCTGGAGACCCGCCGCGGCTCGATCGTGGTCCGCAACCTCGACGGCCTGCGCCTGCGCTCGTGCCTCTGCAACGACGCGGTGAAGGACCATTTCGAAGAGGTGCTGCGCGGCGTCTATCCGAGCGAGGATGATGAAAAAGAAAAGTAGGGCGGATTAGCCAAGCGTAGTCCGCCATTCGATGGTACGAGAATGCGCAGCCGTATTTTCTTATTCGATTGTCATCGCCCGGCCTGTGCGCGATTGCGCACAAGGACCGGGCGACCCAGTAAGCCGAGCCCCATCGGCTCAATCACAACCGCCTCTGGAATACTGGATCACCCGCATGCGCGGGTGATGACACCGTTAGGCTGTTTCCCTCAGCGGCCGAGCATCAAATCGCAATACCCGTACCCATCACGCTCGACACGCTCGCCGGTCGTCACCACCAGCCGATGCCTGAACATCGGGCCGGCGACCACGCAGGTGTGAAACTCGCCGTTCTCGCCACAGGGATCGATCCCGTCAGGCAGATCGGCCAGCAGTGCTGCATCGAACCGACGTCCCGCGAACGCGACCGGCAGCTTCTTCATATCAACCGTCGCGAGATACGCTTCCAGCCCGCTTGCGATCATCGCCTGCGCCAGTGCTCGTGTCGGCCGCTGCCACAGCGGAAACACCGGCGTGATCCCGGTGCCGGCGAGCTTCTGCTCGCGATAGGCCCTGATGTCGGCAAGGAAGAGATCGCCGAAGATCATGTGCGTGATGCCGTCGGCGATCGCCTGCGCCACCGCCTCGCCCATCCGCGCTTCGTAGATGTCGTTCGGGCAGGGATATGG
Organism: Bradyrhizobium jicamae; assembly: GCF_018130695.1. Classification (GTDB taxonomy): domain Bacteria; phylum Pseudomonadota; class Alphaproteobacteria; order Rhizobiales; family Xanthobacteraceae; genus Bradyrhizobium; species Bradyrhizobium jicamae_B. The sequence continues at coordinate 185,631 of NZ_JAFCJX010000016.1, forward strand.
GATCGGCACGATGCGTTGCGGAAGGCCGGCAGCCTCGCACTGTGCGCGCAGGATTTCACGGCGGACGCCGTGGATCGAAACGCGGTCGAACGTCTCCGTCACCGTCGTCAGCGCGCCGACCACATCGAGCTCGCCGGCGCGCAGCACCTCGTGCAGCGCGAACGCGCTGTCCTTGCCGCTGGACCAGGAGATCAGTGCCTTGGGGCGGGACATCAATGCGATGGCGCTGCGGAGCGGGCGGGCGCACGGCGCGGCCGGGTGGTGCCGGTCGGCGTTTCAGGTGCGGCGTCGCGGAGCGCGCCGATCCGGCGCAGGGCGGCCTCCGCCGCGCGCTCGCCGCTCTCCCAGGCACCGTCGATCGTGCCCCACAATGTCTCGTGCGTGGCTTCACCGGCGAAATACATGCAGCCGACCGGCTCGGCCAGCGCGCGACGTGAGGATTGCGCGCCCGGCGCGGCCGCCGACATCGCGCCCTGGATGAAAGGCGAGGCATTCCAGCGCGTCGCGCTCGACTTCTTCACGGCGGCCGCGGCATCGCTGCCGTAGAGCCTGGTCAGCCATTCCACCGCGAAGGCAACCATCGCCTTCTCGCCTTGATCGGCGAGATCGCGGCCGAACGAGCCGCCGACATCGATCGTGCACAGCGACGAGCCGCCGATATTGGCAAACAGCAGCGCCGTCTTGTTCGAATTGCTCTGCTCGATGATGACGTCGTCGCGCGCAAGGCCCAGCGGATTGCCGGCAATCTGCAGCGCGATGCGATCATAGCTGCCGAGGCTCAGCTTCGACGCGGCATCGAGCACCCGCTTCGGCGGATCGGACTCAAACTTGATGTTGCCGCTCATGAGCACGTTGGTCGAGACGGTGATGATTGCGGCACGCGCGGTGATCCGGCCCGATGCGGTCTGCACCACGACGTCGCGATTGCTCCAGGACAGGCGCTGCGCCGGCGTCGACAGCGCCAGCGGCAAGCCGTCGGCGAGCTTGGTGATCAGCGTGCCCAGGCCCTGCCGGCAGGCGATCGCGGAAGTGCGGTCCTGCGCGCGCGCCTTGTCGAGCGCCGAGACGTCCTTCAGATCCTTGCCGCTGAAATTGGCGCCGAGCAGAAATTCAGTGGTCGCAGCCCAGTCGCCGAGATCCTTCGGCAGCGCCGCGGCGCAGGACACATCGGCCTTGCGCGCAGCCTCATCAATGGCGCGGTTGCTACGCACCAGGGCCGCGAGAAACTGCTCGGTCTCGCCGGGGCGCGCGTTACGGCGGCCGATGCGGATTTTCTGCCCGGACGGCGCGGCGACGGTCTCGAGGCCTGCGGAGCGCGCGAGACGGATCAGCGGATTGGTCTCGGGATTGTGCATCCAGCGCGCGCCGCGATCGAACGGCACCTCGAAGGACGTCATGTCGGTCTGGCAGCGGCCGCCGATCTGGCTGGCTGCCTCCAGCACGATCACCTTGCGGTTGGCGGCGGCGATCCGCCGCGCCGCAGCAATGCCGGCCGCACCGGCGCCGACCACCACGATATCGGCCTCGCGCGGCAACGGCGCAGCAAATGCCCGGCTGCCAAGCCCAGGCGCCAGCGTGAGGCCAGCGGTCGCCGACAGGAAAGCGCGGCGGGTCATTGTCATGGCATGGTTTCCGGGGACTTGCAGAAAATGGAACGCTTCGCGAACTGTGCCGCATCTCACCGACTGCAGCAACCGCCATGGTGAATCAATCATGATTGATCCGCTTCGCGCATGAACTAAATTGAAACGGCTTGCGACCATGCTAAGGGAACACAAAAGCGGGCACAGAACCGCCGGGGGGAATTCATGGGCGTAGTGCTCGATACTGTCGGCCAATGGATTGCGGGGTACCTGCAGAAAGAGGTGCCCGGCTACGAGCCGTTCACCCCGAGCGATCCCGAACATCTGCGCGGCATCATCCAGCCCGGCGACGTGCTGCTGGTCGAAGGCAACAACCGCATCTCCGGCATCATCAAGTATCTGACGCAGTCGACCTGGTCGCACGCCGCGCTCTATGTCGGACCGGTCGATGGCGCCACCGAAGCCGACGGCGAGCAGCATGTGCTGATCGAGGCCAATATCGGCGAAGGCGTCACCTCGTCGGCGCTGTCGAAATATTTCGCCTATCACACCCGCATCTGCCGCCCCGTCGGGCTGTCGTATGAGGACCGCACCACGGTGTGCCGCTACGCCATCAACCGGATCGGCTTTGGCTACGACACCAAGAACATCGTCGATCTGATGCGCTTCCTGATCCCGCTGCCGATCCCGCAGCGCTGGCGGCGGCGCATGATCGCGTTCGGCTCCGGCGATCCGACCAAGATCATCTGCTCGGCGCTGATCGCGCAGGCGTTCGACGCGGTGCGCTATCCGATCCTGCCCAAGATCACCCGCGCCGCCAGCCGCAAGGCGCGCCGCGAGATCCTGCACATCCGCGACTCCTCGCTCTACATGCCGCGCGACTTCGACATCTCGCCCTATTTCGAGGTCGTCAAACCCACCATCGTGCAAGGCTTCGACTACACCGCGTTGCACTGGGCCGACAAGCAGAAGCCGCTCCAGGAGGTGGCGGGCGAATTCCGTGTGTTTCCAGCGGTCAAGTCGCCGCCGCTTGTTCCTGAAGAGATTGACCAAGAAGCGCCGGTTCAAGTTCCGGCTGAAGAAGTGAAAGAGCCGGCACCTCTCTAAAACGTCGCCGCCAATGTCAGCCGCACCGCGAGCGGTTCGGCCGGATGCACATGGCGATCAGCGACGCCATCGATTGGCTCGCCCGGCAGCCGCGACAGATAATAATATTCGATCTGGTTGGTCTGCGCGTTGAACAGATTCAGCACATCGAGCTGCAGCCGCATCCCGTTGTCGAATCTGTAGCCCGCCCGCGCATTGACGATCAGCGAGGACTGCGACCGCACGCTGTCATCCTCGATCAGCGGACGCGGGCCGAAATAGCGGGCACGCAGCGCGCCGAACCAGCCGGTCTCGCGGCCAAAGGTGATGCCGCCGCTGGCGACCCAGGCCGGCGCGCCCGGAATGAAATTGCCGACGGGATCAAAGTTGGTGAAACGCGCGCGGGTGTAGGCCAGATCGAAATCGAGGCTCATCCACGGCAGCAATTTGTATTGGTTGGTCCACTCGACCCCGACCCGCCGGCTCGGCCGGCTCGGCTCGGTGGTGCCGGCATCGCCGACGAACAGCAGCTCGGAATCGAAATCGAGCACGAATACCGCGAGCGACGAGGTGAGTCCGTCAATCGCCCTGGTGCGGATGCCGAGCTCGGCGCCTTTCGAGCGCACCAGCAGCGGCACGCGATCCAGCGGCGTCACCTTGTCGTTGGGATCGACCGTGATCGTCGCACCGCGGATATCATTCGAATGCAGGCCGAAGCCGGCATTGCCGTAGAACTCGGTCCTGTACCAGGGCCCGAGCACGATGCCAGCTTTAGGACTCGTCATCGCCGCCTGCGCGTTGCCGGAATTCTGCGGCGTGTCGCTCAGCACATGGCCGGCGAAATAGTCCTCGCGGAGGCCGACGGTGGTGCGCAGCCAGTCGGTCCAGCGCGCGGTGGTGTCGGCCCACAGCGCGACGCTGCCCTCCTGCACCTGGTCGTTGCGCACGGTGGAGAGGATCTGCCGCTGCATCGTCTTGTACAGGCCGACATTGATGTCGTCGCCACGGGTCTGCACACCGACGCGCGTCTCGGTGTCGATCCCGGCGAAGCGGACATCGAAGGTATGGCTGGCGCTGGCACCGTAAACGGTGCGCTTGTCGGTCTGGCTGAACTGATCGCCATGGACGGGGTCGTCGAGGTAGTAGGTGAAATTGTTGTAGAGCTGCAGCGACGAGCGGATCACATAGGCATTGGCTTTGGTTTGCCCATACGCGCTCGACTGCGCCCAGTTGCCCGAGAGGCTGAAGCGACTCGAGGTGCCGCCATCGGTCGGATCGAGCGAGCCGTAGCGATCGATCAGGCCCTGGTCGATCGCGCGCTGCGCGACCTGGTCGGTCGAATTCCAGCCGTTGGAATAGGCCATCGCGGTCAGCGAAAAGCCGTCGGTCGCGGTGCCCTGGCTGTAGCGCAGCACGCCGTTGAGCTTGCGGATATCGTCCGGCACGTCCCAGGGACCGTTGTACTTGTTGGCCTCGAAGGCCGCGAGCAACGTGCCTTCGCCCACTTTGGTCGAGCCTGCCGCAAGCGCGCGCTGATAGCCGAAGCTGCCGATGGTGATCTCGGCGAGGTTCTTCGGCAGCTTGTCGAGATAGTTGATGTCGACCGCGCCGGCGGAGGCGAAATCGCCCTTGTCGGCGTAGTACGGCCCCTTGCGGACATCGACGGAGCGGATCAGCTCGGGAATCATGAAGTTGATGTCGGCATAGCCCTGGCCGTGACCATGGGTCGGCATGTTGACGGGCATGCCGTCGACGGTGATGGCGAGATCGGTGCCGTGGTCGAGGTTGAAGCCGCGCAGAAAATACTGGTTGGCTTTGCCCTCGCCGGAATGCTGGGTGACGATCAGCCCGGGCACCGCCTCCAGCGCTTCGCCGGGGCGCGAGAATGGGCGGGCGTTGATCGTCTCGCCGCTGATCTCGGAGGCGCTGGCGGCCGTGGGTTGGAGCCTGGGCGTCGTGTCCGAGGCCGTGCCGCCGGTGACGCCATTGCCGCCTGCCGCAGGCTGGCTCACCACCGTCGCAGGCTTGCGGCCGGTGCCCGCGTGAGCCGGATGCGGCGATGGCCTGGCGCGCTTCGGCGGCTTTTGATCCGGCGCGTCGATCGTCACCGGCGGCAGCTGGCCCGCGGCGGCGGCGAGGGTCTGTGCCTCCGCAACCGGGGCACATGCGGCCATGGATGCGGCGGCGGAAAATATCCGCAAGACAGACCAACGCAACGCCCATGCCCCCGCACGATGCTGCTACAGTCGCGCGAACCGCACCAGCCAAACCAACCCGGCAAAGTGACGCTAGCAAGCCCGGTATGACGTTACAATCAAATTATCATACCGCCGCCGCGCACCGCCCATACGGACATCGCATGCAACGGATCACCATCACCATCGAGGACGATTTGCTCGCGGAGATCGACGCCGCCGCCGAGGCGCGCGGCTACCAGAACCGCTCCGAGATCATCCGCGACCTCGCCCGCGCCGGCCTGCAGCAGAGCGCCGAGGAGGCGCCGTCGGGGCAATGCGTCGCGGCGCTGGTCTATGTCTACGATCATGCCGCGCGCGATCTGTCGAAGCGGCTGGTGCAGAATTTCCACGGCCACCACGATCTCTCACTGGCGACACTGCACGTCCATCTCGACGACGACAGCTGCATGGAAGTGACGGCGCTGAAGGGCGGAAGCGGCGAGGTCCGGCATTTCGCCGACCACATCATCGCCGAACGCGGCGTGCGCTACGGCCGCGTCGTGATGATCCCGACGGGGCCGGAGAAGAAAGGCCACAAGCGCGGGCATCGGCACGATTGATGAACTACGCCGCCTTCGCCTTGCTGCCGCACGGCAGGCCTGCGCGGGCCATGCCGCCATAGAGCGGCTCGTTCGGCATCTCGGCCTTGAGGATCGAACGCACCGCGATCAGCCGGTCGAGATCGATGCCGGTCGGAAAGCCCTTGCTCTCGCAGAGGAACACGAGGTCCTCGAACACCACATTGCCGGTCGCGCCCGGCGCGAACGGGCAGCCGCCGAGGCCACCGAGCGAACCGTCAAGCACGCGGGCACCCTCATCGAGCGCGGCGGCGGCGTTGGCGATTCCCATGCCGCGGGTGTCGTGCAGATGCACGCAGACCGGTTTTGATCCCGCGATCTTCACCGCGCCCCGCGTCAACTCGCCGACGTGCTTCGGGCCGGCATAGCCGACGGTATCAGCGATCGCGACCATGTCGACGCCGACCTCATACAGCTTCTCGGTGAGACGCAGCACCTCCGTCGGATCGACGGGGCCTACGATCGAGCAGCCCAGCGCCATCGAGATCGCGGCGTTGACGATCGGCTTGTGCGCGCTGGCATCGCGCAGCTCGCAAAGCCGCCTGACGTTCTCGATCGCCGACTCGCGCGAGCGGTTGGCATTGGCCTGGCTGTGCTCCTCGGTCGCGGACACCACAGTCGCGATCTCGGCAACGCCGGAGGCCAGCGCCTCGTTGACGCCGCGCTCGTTCAGCGCCAGCGCCACGCCATGCGCGCCGGGCAGCGCCGCGATCGTCGCAACGACATCGCTGATATCGACGAATTGCGGAAAGGTCTTTGCCGGCAGGAACGAGCCGACCTCGAAGATCCTCACACCGGCGGCGTATTCATCGCGCACCCAGCGCTGCTTGGCGGACGTCGACGGAAACGTCTTCACCAGCTGCAGCCCGTCGCGCAGGCCGACTTCGCGCAGGCTCACGCGGTCGCTCGGATAGATATCGTGGACGCGGGTCATGGTGGGCCTCACGCAGCGTCTGGGGTTGATGGATAGTGTTGCCGTTCAAGCTCGGCGCGGACGTCCTCGGTATCGGCGCCGAGCGGGGCGACCTTGAGACCCTCGCCGATATTGCTGCCGTTCCACTCGACCGGCAATGCCGGCACCCGGAACGGTTTGCCGTCGGCGGTGACGTTGTTGACGAGACCGCCGGGCCGCAGCACGTGCGGATCGTTCAAGAGATCCTCGGGCCGGTTGATCGGCGAGAAGCAGATGTTGAGCGCGTCGAGCTTCGCTGACAGGTCCGCAACGTTCCAGGTCCTGATCACCTCGGCGACGCGCGGAATGATCCGGTCGCGCGCCATGATGCGGTCGGTCGTGCTGCGCAGCGTCGGATCCTCGGCAAATTCACGCAAGTCGAACTCACGGCAAAAGCTCTGCCAATGGCCTTCGGTGACGACGCCGATGAAGATGCGCTCGTCGCCGGCGGTGTCGAAGATGTCGTAGATCGGCCAGGCATGCTCGCGCTCGGGCATCGAGCGCGGCTTGCGGCCGGTCATCTCGTACTCAACCATGTGCTGCGCCACCAGGAACAGGCAGTTCTCGAACAGGCCGATGCGAATATCGGCGCCGGCCGTGTGGCCGCCGCGCTTCTGGTAGAGCGCGGCCAGGATCGCGATCACGCCGAACATGCCGCCCATGATGTCATTGGCGGAGGAGCCGACTCGCTGCGGCTTGTCGCGGGTGCCGGTCATCGCGGCGAGGCCCGACATCATCTGCACGACCTCGTCGAGCGCCGGACGGTGCTCGTAGGGGCCGGAGAGAAAGCCCTTGTGGCCGGTGACGATCAGATGCGGATGCTTCTTGCGCAATTCCTCGGCGCCAAGCCCCTGCTTCTCGAGCAGACCATCGCGAAAGTTTTCCAGAAACACATCGGCGCTTTCGAGCAGCCGGTGCATGGTCTCGCGATCTTCAGGCCTGGCAAGATCGAGCACGATGCTGCGCTTGCCGCGGTTGAACAGCGGGAAGAACGACGTCCCCATGCCGCCAAGCGCGCGCGTCTTGTCGCCGGCGGGCGGTTCGACCTTCATCACCTCGGCGCCGAGTTGCGCCAGGATCATGCCGCAGGTCGGACCCATCACCATGTGGGTCATCTCGACGACCCTCACGCCTTCCAGCGGCAGTCCGCTCCCGGTCATCGGCTTCTCCGTGCTCTTGCTCTTCTTTTTTGACGCGTTTTCTTCACGCGAACCGGTGTCCACTTCGCTCGAAAACGCTCTGGTAGTGGCCTAAACTTAGGCTTCCGCACGCTATCTGAAAAATATAATCTGTCGAATAGTGTATTCGTGGTTCTAGAACGCTCCCCATGGACTCGCGCCAGCTTCGCTATTTCATCGCGGTTTACGAGCAGCGCAACCTGTCGCGGGCGGCCGACCAGGCCAATGTCGCGCAATCGGCGCTGAGCCACCATATCGCCAATCTCGAGGCGGAATTTGCGACGCCCCTGTTCGAGCGCAAGCCGCGCGGCATGGAACCGACAGCGGCGGGCGAACGGCTCTATGAGCATGCCCGCATCATCCTGCGCGCGATGGCCGAGGCCGAGCGCGAGATCAAGGAGGGCGGCAGCGTGATTGCCGGCGACATCTCGATCGGCATGGCCAATTCCGGCATGAAGGCGATCGGCGTGCCGCTGATGCGCACCGTGCTGACGAAATACCCGAACCTGAAGCTGTCGCTGACCGAGAGCCTGTCGGGCGCGACGCTGCTGCATCTGTTGAGCTCGGAGGTCGATCTCGCGCTGGTCTACAATCCGCCGTCGGAAAAGGACCTGATCGCAGAACCCGTGCTGGAGGAGCAGATGTTCTGCGTCGGCACCGAAAAGCTGATCGGCAAGAGCAAGGCGCCGATCAGCTTCGAGGAGGTGACGCGGCTGCCGCTGATCCTGTTGCTCTATGGCCTGTCCTCGCGCGCGCTGCTTGACGATCCCGTACTGCTGAAGCGGCTGGAGGCCAACGCGATCCTGCATCTCAACTCGATCAGCGGCATGATCGGCGCGCTGACCGAAGGCCTCGGCTGCACGATCGCGACAAAGCTGTTCGTGAAGGAGCAGCTGAAGGCGAAGACCGTGGTGGCGCGCGAGGTGATCGATCCAAAACTGACGCGCACGCTGTATCTCTGCCGCTTACGGAACCGACCCATGACCTATGTGATGGAGGAGATGTACCGGCTGATCCGCGCGCTGATCGCCGAGCAGGTCGGCCGCGGCGCCTGGGAGGCGGCACAGCTGATCTGAGTACCCACCAGAGCGTTTTCGAGCGAAGTGGACACCGGTTCGCGTGAAGAAAACGCGTCAAAAATAGCGATCTAGATTCGCGAACGATTGCTTCGATATGTTCTTCTGGATTTCTGGCTCCCCGCCAAACATGGTCGCATCAGGCACGCTTTCCGAAAGAAAGGCGGCCTTTCGACCATCCGGGGAGGACCAGAATGAGCGCCGTCGACGCCGGCTCGGTTGCCGATCTTGCCATCACCAAAAGCGAGCCTGACCAGATTTCGCGACGCCTCGAGGCGCTACCCACCTCCTCCTATGTCTGGCGGCTGGTGATCCTGCTCTCGCTCGGCGGCTGCTTCGAGATCTACGACCTGTTCTTCACCGGCTACATCGCGCCGGGCCTCACCCGCAGTGGATTGCTGACCACCACGACGCACGCATTCTTCGGCTTCTCCGGCATGGGCGCCTTCGTCGCCGCGACCTTCGCCGGCCTGTTCGTCGGCACCTTCTTCCTCGGCTTCCTCGCCGATCGCTACGGCCGCAAGGCGATCTTCACCTATTCGCTGCTGTTCTACAGCGCGGCCTCCGTCATGATGGCGTTCCAGACCACGCCCGAGGGCGTGCTGCTGTGGCGCTTCATCGCCGGGATCGGCATCGGCGTCGAAGTCATCACCATCGACGCCTACATCACCGAGCTGGTGCCGAGCTGGATGCGCGGTCGCGCCTTTGCGATCAACCAGGCGGTGATGCTGTCGGCAGTCCCGATCGTCGCGGCGCTGTCGTGGTGGCTGGTGCCGCTGTCGCCTTACGGCCTCGACGGCTGGCGCTGGGTGGTGCTGATCGGTGCCGCCGCCAGCATGGTGATCTGGGTGCTGCGGCTCTACGTGCCGGAAAGCCCGCTCTGGCTCGCGCGCCATGGCCGCACAGATGAGGCCGACAAGATCATGCGGAAGCTGGAAGCCTCGGCCGGCACAGGCGCTCCGCGCCCGGCTGCGGCGTCAGCGATGACGCCGGCGCGTGCGCCGGTCAAGGGCGGCTATGCCGAGCTGTTCAGGCCGCCTTACGCCTCGCTCGTCGTGCTCTTCATGATCTTCAATCTCTGCCAGGCCTTCGGCGTCTACGGCTTCGCCAATTGGGTGCCGGCGCTGCTGGTCGAGAAGGGCATCAACGTCACCAAGAGCCTGCAATATTCCTTCATCATCGCCTTCGCCTATCCGCTGGCGCCGCTGCTCGCCTCGACGTTTGCGGATCGCTTCGAGCGCAAATGGATCATCTGCGGCGCGGCGGCGGGCATCTCGATCTTCGGCATCGGCTTCTCGCAGTTCACCGAACCGGCGCTCCTGATCGCCTGCGGCGTGCTGGTCACCGGCGCCAACATGACGCTGTCCTACGCCTATCACGCCTACCAGACCGAGGTGTTCCCGACCGCGATCCGGGCCCGCGCGGCGGGGCTGGTCTATTCGATGAGCCGGCTGAGCGCGACCTTCTCGGGCTTCATCGTCGCCTTCATGCTGAAGGAGGCCGGCGTCATCGGCGTGTTCGGCCTGATTGCTGCCGCCATGGTCATCGTGATCGTCGCGATCGGAATCTGGGGCCCCGCCGTCCGCGGCAAGCCATTGGACGCCTGAGTGCGTCACAAACGGCTCTTGCCGAAGCCATATTGCGTGTCTACCTCTCGGGAGTTTTTGAAGAGGTCAACCCGCCATGTTGGACGCCGCCGTCAAGGCGCTTTCGCAAATCCTGTCGCCGCCGATGCGCACGATCCTGTGGCGCTCGATCCTGCTCGCGCTGGTGCTGATCACGGCGCTCGCGGTCGGATTGCAGCGGGGGCTCAGCTGGTTTGCCGACTATGGCGAGGTCTGGGCCGAGGGCATGTTGGGCCCGAACTTCCACTCCACGCTGACCGTGCTGTCCTGGATCGTCTCGATCGCCGCCGGCTTGGGCGTCGTGCTCGGCGGCATCTTCCTGATGCCGGCGATCACCTCGCTGGTGGCGAGCCTGTTCGTCGACGATGTCGCCGACATTGTCGAGCGCGAGCACTATCCGGCCGAGCAGCCCGGCGTCGCGCTGCCGTTCGCGCTGGCGATGACCGAGGGCGTCAAGACCGCGCTCCTGACCATCCTGGTCTATCTGATCGCGCTGCCCTTCGTGTTGTTCGCCGGCGCGGGCTTCATCGTGTTCTTCATCGCCACCGCCTGGCTGCTCGGCCGCGAATACTTTGAGCTCGCCGCGATGCGGTTCCGCTCGCCCGCGGACGCCAAGGCGATGCGCAAGGAGAATGCGGCAACGGTGTTCACCGCCGGCCTGTTCATCGCGGCCTTCGTCTCGATCCCGATCATCAATCTGGCGACGCCGCTGTTCGGCATGGCCTTCATGGTCCACATGCACAAGCGCCTGTCAGGCCCGCGGCCGGAGCTGCTGGAGCCCAGCCGGCGGCAGATGTCGATGCGCTAACCATTCACCTCTCCCCGCTCTTCTGCTGTCCAATTCACACATCTTGCGGAGGAATTTGATCGCTGATTCCGTGAGTTGAGTGATGATTCGCGGGAGAGAGC
>NZ_JAFCJX010000017.1 GCF_018130695.1 Bradyrhizobium jicamae
ATCGAGCTGATCAGCTTCTACAAAGAGAACCCTGGACTGCTCAAGCGGTAACCCTGCGGCCTACGCCGAATGGATACGATCGACCTGAACTGCGGTGCGATTGCAATAGAAGGAATGTGTCGTCGACAACAAGTTAGATAAGCCGCAACGCTCAGCCAGATTTCATGGTCGGTCTATGCAATTATGCGGCCCGGACTGAATGTAGAAATCGGCCGACCTCTTGGGTAAGCCTGGTACTTTCACGGGATAGGGACGTTGCCGCGGCAAGGACTTGTGCCGACGCAGAGCCGGTTTCACCGGCGCCGCGCTGCACGTCAGAGATATTTGTTGAGACCTGTTGCGTCCCGTGCGCAGCCTGCTGGACGCTTCGAGATATCTCCTGGGTCGCAACACCCTGTTCTTCAATTGCTGAAGCTACGGCAGATGCGATTTCAGACACTTGCGATATGACACCGCTGATTGCCATTATCGCTTCAACCGATTCTTCAGTCGCGGATTGGATGTCGCTGATCTGCTCGCTGATCTTACCCGTTGCTTTGCTTGTCTGTTCAGCCAGCGCCTTAACCTCGGCGGCTACGACCGCAAAACCGCGGCCCGCATCGCCTGCCCTTGCAGCCTCGATAGTGGCGTTTAGCGCTAGTAGATTTGTCTGCCCTGCAATCGCGTTGATTAGTTCGACGACGTCCCCGATCCTGTTTGCCGCCCCTGCTAGTGCACTTACACGCTGGTTGGTATGGCGTGCTTGATGCACGGCTTCGCCGGCAATTCGAGCCGCTTCCTGAACCTGACGGCTGATCTCGCTAACGGAAGACGCCATCTTTTCCGTTGCTAAAGCCACTGAGTGCACGTTGACAGATGCCGCTTCCGATGCTGCGGTAACCTCGGATGTTAATTGTTCGGCACGGTCAGCAGTCGAGGTCAGTGTACCTGCGGAAGCCTCTAGGTCACTCGACGCCAAAGACACAACTTCCACGATCTCGCCGATAACCGCTTCGAAGTCGCGAGTTACATCGTCGAGCCGCCGGCCGCGTTCAATCTTTGCATTGGCTTCGATTGCTACAGCTTGATCGGCCGCGTTTTTGGCTATTAGGGCAGCTTTAAATGCCTGCAGTGATCGCGCCATTAAACCGATCTCATCGGAGCGCTCGCTCGCGGGAACATTGATTTCGTGCTGACCTGCCGCGAGCTTACCAATCACATCGGTGAGCATCCCCAAAGGTCCAACAATACGCCTGCGCAACATCAGAGTCACACCGGCGACTACGCCGAGCAGGCCGATCACGGCCGCTATTGCAAGTGCAAACATAAACGTTGCGCTATCGCGCGCCGCGCTGACGCGCCTAGCGGCCTCCGAGAGCGCAGCATCGCGCACGGTAAAGAAGGTCTGCACCGCAGGGACGATTGCGGCCGCCAGTTGGTTGGGACTGATGGAATACGATCCATCCGTACGAGCGGCCGGCATTTCGTTTTCAACGACTGCGGCCGCGCGCACGAAGTAGGCGTCAATTGCATTTTTGAGCACCTCACTCAGTTGCGGCGGATGACCAAGTTGATCGACGTCAGCTTGGATGCGTTCACGATCTACATCAACGCGACCCTGGGCGCGGTCGATCTGCGAGTATTCGGCGGCTGTGAGCGGCCGCCTTGCACTAATCGCAGGTGAGAGCTTAGCGGCACGGCCGCCGGCCGAAAGCCGAAGATCCTGCGCCACACGAGCGACATTCAAGAGTACAGTCAACGAAGCATCGGCAGTCGTCATCCTGTTCTGAAGACTATTAAGGATCGGCTCGATGGTAGTTATCACCTTGGAGATACCCGCCGAGAAGCCACGTATCGCGGCTTGATCACGTTCGCTTAGCGGCCTAGACAGAGCGCTTTCCGCCCCCGCGCGAAGGGCGACAATCTCAGCGGCGGCTTGTCTCATACCCTCAACGATCGTCGCATTTTCGCTCAGTCCGTCGACGGCCATTTGTGCGGAACTGAGCGCTACGTCGGTTTCTCGCCCCGCCCTCGCGATTGCCTCGAGTTGCGCGGCCGTCGGTGGAGCCTCTTGGAATAGCGGGATGATATACGGCGGGCCGAGGCCGGAAACTCGTTGGGAAAATACCAGGACCGCGCTGAAGGCGTCTACAGCCTTGATCGCCTGCGATCTGTCATAAACCGTCCGTGCTTGCGGAATGAGAACTTCGGCGGCGAGAGTGATCGCCAACGCCATCACGGAAAGCATCGATAGGGTAAATAGCCGACCGATCCGCATTGTGATAGTCCCCCACAGATTTGATCAGTTGAAGTTAAGTAAGGCCGGTTAAGTGGTACTTAAAATCGTCCGTCTAGCGGCAAAAAAACTATACGGTACCGTGTATGTCGGATAATCCTCAGATGAGGGGATGCCCATCGCTAGCCAAAAGAGACTGCAGTCCGAAAGCAGTTCGCCTGGGCAAGTAGTGTGCCGGCGAACCTTCACGTTGGAGGTTTATCATTGAAGGGAACTAGAGAATGGACTCCCGCAGAGGACGAAATCCTGTCGAAAAGCGCGTTGAAAGGGATTCCACCATATCTGATTGCTTCAGAACTGAACCGGACAGAAGCAGCAATCAGGTCACGAGCGTCCCATCTTAGGCTTCTGCTTCACGCGCCGAGGGCGCGACGTAGGCCCGCTCCGAAATACGGGTGAGAGATTGCCTCGAACCGCGTGCGGCAGAGATCAGTGCGAGAGAATGGCTTCCATGCGCCGACGAAATTCGATAAGCTGGCCGGCTAGATAATTGCATTTCATAAGGAAGCGCGGAGTGGGAACCGGTATCGATACTACTATTGGACGGCCCAACGTATAGGTTGCCACGCCGATTGCACTGATACCTTGACCATGTTCTTCAAGATCGTACGCGAGATGCGTGCTGCGAGTGTTTCAAGTTCTTGGATCAGTCGTCTTCCGCTTTTTACAGGAAAAGTTGGATGCTTGGCTAAGCTCTTATCAATCAGCTTCGCGCTCTCGCTGGACGAGAAGATGGCCTTACCATTTGCCGTACAATGGAGCGGAAATCGTTCTCCGACCGCCGAAAGGTGTTCTCGACGCGACCCTAGGCATTTTATTTTCCTGACGGTTCAAACCAGCGCGTTGATCGTGTCCCGTAGCGTGGTGTAACTGGCGGCGGGTCACCGCGTTCTGCGGCAAGGCCGGGCCGGTCAGCTGGCGATAGCCGTGATGCTGACAGTTGGATCATCGTTCAACGGCGCGATGGTTTCCAGCGTCATGTAGCGAGCACGCTGGACGGTCCATTCGTCGTTCTGCTCAAGCAGGATCGCTCCGATGAGACGGACGATGGCGTCCTCGTTAGGGAGGATGCCGACGACCTCGGTGCGCCGCTTGATCTCGCCCTTGAGACGTTCGATCGGGTTGGTCGAGTGCAGCTTGGTCCGGTGCTGCGGCGGGAACGTCATGTAGGCCAACACATCAGTCTCGGCCTCGTCGAGGAAGCCTGCGAGCTTGGGCAGCTTGGGGCGGAGTTGGTCGGCGACCTTGCGCCGTTGGCCTCGTGGCCTCGTGCGGCCTCAGCGTCGTCCTGGGCAAAGGCGGTGGCGATGAAGGCGGAGACCACGCGACGGCCGCTCTTGCCGGCATGGGCCAACACATTGCGCATGAAGTGCACGCGGCATCACTGCCGGCTGGCGTTGAGCACCTTGGCCACCGTGGCCTTGATGCCCTCGTGGGCGTCGGAGGCGACGAGCTTGACGCCGCGCAGGCCGCGGCGGGCGAGCTTGCGCAGGAACGCGGTCCGGAACGTCTCGGCCTCGGATGGGCCGATGTCCATGCCCAGAACCTCGCGCCGGCCATCGCTGTTGACGCCGACTGCGACGATGCGCGCATTCCGGCGCACCTTCACGTACTTCACGTAGGTGGCGTCGATCCACAGATAGGGCCAATCGCCGGCTGACCTGGCTCTTGGAGATGCCCGTCATGCCCATCGCTTGCACCAGGTCGTCGACCGAGCGGGTCGAGACGCCCTGGACGTAGGTTTCCTGCACCACGGCCGTGAGCGCCTTCTCGGCCATCCGGCGCGGCTGCAGGAAGCCTTGGAAGTACGAGCCCTTGCGCAGCTTGGGAATGCGCAGCTCGACCGTGCCGGCGCGGGTTTTCCCAGGTCCGGTCGCGGTAGCCGTTGAGCTGGGCCAGACGCTCCGCGCTCTTCTCGCCGTAAGCGGCCCCGGTCTGGCCTTCGATTTCCAGCTCCATCAGGCGCTGGGCGGCAAAGCCGATCATCTCGCGCAACAGATCGGCATCAGGGGTCTTCTCCGCGACCGTGCGCAGGTTCATCATGTCATCGGTCATCGCTGGGTCCTCGGTTGCGTTGGTGTGTCGCAATCCGATCCTACCGGAGAACTGCCGGTGACCACCGCAAAGCCGCTCGCCCGCTACGGCGCTATCGGGGGCGCGCGTCCGGGCGGCTTTGCTCTACCGAGCTACACCATCACTGGGGACACGACCATCGCGCTCGTGACCATCATAGGACAGGTAAGCGAGTCTGCGCTACCGCGGATGTCTGCGTACCTACGTGAACCACAACACGCTCCAGCGGCGCGTGATCATTTGACGGCAAACAATCCAAACCTGGCGGATGAGCCATCGGCATCCTGCCCAACAACGTTGCGTTGCAGCTTTCAAGAGGGTGATCGATGGCTGGATCGGAAGTACTCAGTGGGATTCAGAGCTCGCTCTTCAGCGTTCGAAGCAGCGCTTCGGCTATCGAGCACGGATACTCCTATGATCGGTATGGCGAGCAATCAGACATCGATCTATCATTCCGTGCCTGGCGGCGCTGACCTACTGGGCTGGTTCGGTCAGGCGCCGAGCTTCCAGGACGCCCAAATCCCCGGTCTGTACCTGCGTCGCAAAGGCAAGAGCATGCTGCGCCTGCACGGATGGATCAACACAGGTGAAGTGGGGAGGACGGGTGGTTCGTAAGCATGCTACCGTCTCACGTTACTCTGCTGCGATGGCTTGCGAGAGAATCCGCGACAGGGCCCGGGCACAGGCCTGAGGTGCATCGCCGACGAAATTGACGTGACCTGCACCCTTGATATGCTCCACATGGATCGAACCGATGCATTCCAATACAGGATGACCGACATATTCGTCCCCGTGCATGTAGATTTTTCGGCATCTTTCCGCGCGAAACTGCCTCAACAATTCGCCGCTGTCCGATAAAGCTACGAGCTGCTTGGAATACATCTGCAGGGTCGTTGGCGATACATTTGACAAATCTCTGGCCCAATCCCGGATGCCAGGATTCTCGGAGCGCTCAGCTTCGTAAATCGCCTTGCTCTTTATGGCCGCGCACTCCGCAGGGGTCATCGCGGCAGCGAAACGTCGACTCATTCCACAATCTTCAGCGATCAGATTTCCCTCGATCGAGGCGATACCCCATACTTGATTTGAGACAATCCTGGAAATTTGTAAGGCAACGGCTCCGCCGAGACTATGACCAGCCAGAATCACATCTTGGCATCCGATCTTCTCTACTTTGCAAGCCAATGTCTCCGCTGCATTCGTGATCGGATCGTCGTGCACGGGGTCGGCCCAGCGTTCTCCGAAACCGGCAAGGTCTTCGGCAATGATGCGATTGTTTCTAGCAAGCGACGTTTACGTAAGCGACGAGAATGAGGCTTTTGAGGATCCGAGCCCATGAATACACAAAATTGTCTTTTTGGACATAGCCTTTGATGAAGTTGTTTGCGGATGCGCCAATCTGGAGCGATGGGCAGCATACCGATGAATATACAAGTGCCTTATGTCAATGTGAACCCTAGACCCACGCAGAAGCGTATCGACCAAAGCAACTTCGCGGTTGCTGGAGGGCTCCCGGCGATGTTGCTGAACGGGTCGGGGCCCCGACCATGCTGGCTGCGGCTGTGACAGAGCCGGACATGGGCGGCCTTCACCATCACCGTGGTGCCGCTCAGCAGAACCACCTAGTGACTCCAGTCGAACTGGTAGGCTTCGCCGGGTGCAAAGCTCAGCGGGACATAAGCGGCCGCGGTCGAATCTGGTTCATCGAACCTACGTCGATGCCGATCGGATCGCCGTATGGCGAGAGCACGGCAGCCGCGCATGTATCGAGCTTCGCCGTCCGCGATCGCCGGTTGGCTGCAGCCTGTTTGCGACGGCGGCATTTGGAGTTCGACGCGAATGCGAGCCGCCACGGGCTGGCTCACAGGGCTTTACGAACCAGAGAACGAACAAATCCCGTCGCATCCTCGATCAATGCTGGCGCTCAGGATGCGATGTCCGATTCTTGTGATCCCGGGCGAGCACGGACCAGTCAGTATCCCCGAAGCAATTGCAATTCAAGATGAATGTAAGCGTGCTTGGCGTAGATATGTCGGTCGTCGTACCGCGCCATAGAGAGACGCCGCTCGGCGATATGGCAAATTTCATAACCCGCGACGATTTTTTATTCGATTCGCTGGAGCAGAAGCTTGAGGCGAGGCGACAGCTTGACACAATCCGGCACCTGTAGATGCCTTCGAAGTTAGCCGCTGTTTGAAGTACTGCTTCTTGCTCGCTAGACAGGTCAATGTTCACCGCCCAGGTGGCCAACCGCTCGGGAGGGGCATGCAATGCCGTTGGTAACTCCAGCCGACCGTTGCCGCGCGTCGCGAGTGAACCGTAACCCGACCAATCCCCCGTCGCGGTACGGGTCGAGCAAGTGGCGTGGAAGATGCTGCCGGAGCCGAGTTCCTTCAGACGAACTATATCCTCGATTGGCCGGCTTTAGAGCCGTCATGGCACGGATGAGCGACCGAGTATCAATCGCCTGCAAATTTGCAAGCCGATTGACCACCAAACCCTAGATAACAAGCGCAATCAGAGCCGCGCCCTCGAATAGCCGGCAAGTCGACCGATTCCCGGTTTTCCTCGCGGCGACGCCGGCCCAACGGTAATCGATGATCATGACGCCGCGCTTGTGACAGAACGATTTTACGGAACTCCGACAGACATCGGGACGGACCATAATGGGCAGTCCGGCGCGACCGGAGCCGGCTAAGGAATGCCCATCCGCCCAACGATTCCCGCCGCTCCCTTGGCATGGCCCTTTATTGCCTGAAGCAATTCCAGCTGCGTGAGCCCTGGAGGAAGAGAGTCCGGTTCAAGATCAGTAGCGATCAGCGTGATGACGTAGTGGTGCTGACCGGATCCTGGAGGCGGGCAAGGCCCAAAATAGACTGTGGTCCCCAGTGTGTTCTTTCCGCCGACGAATTTCCCAGACGGGGTACTGGCCTCACCTTCGGAAAGCCCGGTCATTGAAAGCGGAATTCCGTAAGCGACGAAATGAGAGACACCGACCCCCTCCATTCCCTGCTGGTCGTGCATCAGGAACGCAAGGCTCTTCGTGCCGGCTGGGACACCGGACCAGTTCAACGGAGGCGAGACGTTGTCTCCGAGGCAATTCGGATTCTTCGGATTCTTCCCTCCAAATTTGCTTAACAAGATGCCATTGTCTTCGAAAGCCGGTGAATGGATCTGGAACACCTCTTGCGCGGAGGCCGATCCCAGCCAGGCCAGACAACCCACAATAGTAATCAATCCGAACGATCTCATTACATTGCCCTCCTCTTTTCCGAAATTGCCAGTCGCCCTAGAGCTCGAAGACCCTTTTCTCGGTTCGGTGAATACATGGTCCGGGCCCATCCGCGCCGATCAGGTAATTGTCGCAAATGACCGCGAAGATGGATTCGGTCTCGTAGCCAGGGTGGACCGCCAGATGCATCCCTTCCGAAATGGTCATCGGCTCATCGTGACGGACGAGCGGCCGCTCCACCATGTCGTAGCCCTGACTGTGAGCGTAGAGGCGGATTTCCGGCGGAAGACCTCGGTCAGTCATATACTGGTCGTGGGCTGCTGCGACGTCGCGAGCCTTGGCTCCTGGCTTGAGCAGGGAGAGTGTGTGGTCCTGCGCCGCCTTCACCGCTGCGAAGCCCTCGAGCAGTTCGGACGACGCCTTTCCCAACACCAATGTGCGGGCAATCTCGCAGAAGAAGCCCCCAGGACCATTCACCTCGATGAGCAACGAAAGATGGTCACCCGCAGCCAGCGTTCGGCCTTGAAAGTGACGCCCCATAAAAGGCGAACGGATCCCAACCCTGGCCGACGCGCCTAGAAAGATTCCCTGCTCGCTGCCAAGCTGCTGGGCTTTCATTTGCGCTGCGGAGGTGACATCGATGTCGCGCAAGCCGGGCCGGATCACCGAGCAAACATGGCCGAAAACGTCGTCTTGAAGCGCGGCTGCGCGGCGGATCAGACCCTGCTCCTCCGCACTCTTGACTGCCTTGAGGGCGTCAAGCTCCTCTGTGAGGTTGACCACATCGATGTTGCCGAGGCCATCTCGGAGCACCTGGCTGAAACCGGCGAGAAAACCAGTGCCGTTGGCAATCCCGAGACGACGCACACCGTGCGCGCGCAAATCCGCGACCGCGAGATCGGCGTCGTAGCGAACGGTGTAGTCGATGGACGGGAAGGACGGCGTCGTCAGAATCGTGCCAACACCTCGGTGGACCGGATCCTCACCCTTAAGCGTTCGCCGGCCACCGAAGACACCCATTTCGACCACGGTCATCAGGTCGTCGGCATAGAACAGTACCGTCCTTGGATAGCCGTTGTTGGCCGGAATATCCGTTAGCCATTTCACGTTGCCGCCGAGCCAATCATTAGTGGCCTGAACGACGACTGCATCGACGTCGCCCGCCTTCATCGCCGCGCGCAGGGCCTTCCAGCGCCGGGCCAACTCCTGATCGCTGATCCGGACGGGGATTCGCTCGTGTTGGGTCATGCTCCGGCTCCGGTCGCTGCGATCGAAATTCGGTTGTGCATCTGATCAATTTCTCCCGCAGCAAAAGCACGCAGATTGTGAACCACCAGCGGCAGGAGCTGCTGACTGTAGCTGTCGCTCATGCCGCCCAGATGCGGAGTGATCAGTACGTTGTCGAGGTTCCACAATGGACTTTCGACCGATAGCGGCTCGACATCGAAAACGTCAAGACCGGCACCAGCGAAGCTTCTAGCCTTGAGCCCGGCGATCAGCGCGGCTTCGTCCACAACAGGCCCCCGCGCGAGATTGATCACATATGCGCGCGAAGGCAACGCAGCTAACACATCAGTATTGATGAGGTGACGTGTTTGCGGCGTGTAGGCCGCCATTACGACGAGGAAGTCTGCCTCGGCGGCCGTCGCGACAAGCTCTCGCCGGCTACGAATTTCGTCGAAACCTTCTCCCGTTGTTCGAGCATCGCTGATTCCAATGACCCGCATACCGAAGGCCTTGCACCGGCGTGCAAGTTCTTCGCTGATGGCGCCGACGCCAACCGCGACCATGGTCTTGCCAAGCAGCAAACGCTGCGGCCAACGCTCCCACTTTTGATGGCGCTGGTTGCCGATCATGCGAGGAAGATCCCGCGCTAACGCCAGCATGTGCATAAACGCCATTTCGGACATTTGGGGGCCGTGCACGCCGCGAGCGGAGGTTACGATCACCTCTTTCGAAAGACTGAGCTTCAAGAGGGGATCGATGCCGGTCGTCAGGGCCTGGATCCAGCGAAGTTGTGGTGTCGCTGCTACCAGTTCCGGCGTGATCGTCTGTGCGAGTCCAATCACCACATTCGCTTTCCCCGCTCGGTCCAGGACATCCGAGGCGACGCTACCGGTGTGAAGCCTCACCGTCGGGCAAGCCCGTACGATGCCCTCGGCCAAGCCAGAGACATCTTCCGTGATGAGGACGACTTCGAGTCCGGCTTCAGCCATAAAGCACCTTCGGTAGCCACAGAGCGAGCTGCGGGAAGATCAACAAGAGCGCCAGCAATACAAAGGGCGCGATCAAGAACGGAAGAATGCCGCGATAAATGCTGCCGAGCTTGATGTCCGGCACCTGCGCCTGAATCACGAACAGGTTCATACCGACAGGCGGGTGTATCAGGCCGAGTTCAACCACGATCACGACGATGATCGAAAACCACACCGGATCGTAGCCGTATTGCACGACCAGAGGCAGGAACACCGGAACAGTAATCAGCACCATGCCGATACCCTCCAGGAAGCAGCCGATCACCACATAGGCGACGATGATGATGAACATCACAGCCAATCCAGGCAGATGCAGCGATTTCGCAGTGCTGGCAAGCAACTGAGGCAACTGTGTTTGAACGACGAAATTTGCGAAATAGGTCGCCCCGATGATGATGGCAAAGAGCAGCGAGGATGTGATCACGGCCCCCTCAACTGCATCAACGAGCTGGGCGATCGACAGCCGGCGCCCCAAAATCCCGAGCGCGATCGCGCCGAAGGCACCGAGCGCCGCAGCTTCCGTGGGACTGAAAATCCCGCCGTAAATGCCTCCGATGGTCAAGGTGAACAACAGCACGAACTGCCACGGCTGGCGCAAAGCGGCCGCGCGTTCGCGCCAACTCGACGGTTTGCCAACGGGCGCGAGTTTCGGATTGAGACTTGCGGTCGCCAGCGCCAGCACGACATAGGCCGCGGTTAGAATCAGAGCCGGGAACAATGCGGCCGCAAACAGCTTTGGCACCGATTGCTCTGCGATCGCACCATAGATGACCAGGATAATGGAGGGTGGTACGAGGATGCCGATGCTACCACCAGCCGCGATCGCTCCTGCGGCGAGCCCGTCGTCGTAGTTGGCTTTGCGCATTTCGGGCAAAGCGATGCGTGACATCGTGGCCGCAGTTGCGATCGAGGAGCCGCACACCGCGCCGAAGCAAGCCGAGGCGCCGATGGCAGCGACGGCAAGCCCACCTCTTACCCCGGAGAGCAGTACCCTCGCAGCATTGAACAGATCGGCCGACAGGCGCGTGCTCGAGGCGACGTCCCCCATCAGGATGAATAGCGGGATGACCGACAACGGATAGGAATTCGAAACGTCGAACGGTGTCGTTCCGAGAGTGACGAAGGCTGCCGACCAGCCGTTGATCATCGTGTTTCCGGCGAGACCGACGACGATAAGCGCTGCCCATACCGGTGTCCGCAAGAACAGCAGGGCGAAGAGAGCAAGGACGCCGATTGCGCCCACCCATTGAACGCTCATGCTGGCTCCCCTTCCCGAGCACGAAGGGCCTCGCGCCGCGGAGAGACAGGACGAAACAAAGGACCAAGGGCGCACAACAGCGTCCCGATCAGTCCAACAATTGCGAAGACCCAGAGCACCCAAATCTGGAGTCCGAGCTCGAGCTTACGGTCCCCATAGTCATAGGCCTGAAACGCAGGAGAAATCATCGCCCAGCTGATCAGCGCCAAAAGGCCGATGGAAACGACATCGGACAACCGGATAAGCGCGCGCTCGATCCGAAGACTGACAACGGAATCGACGATGTCGATCACGATATTCTTGCGCGCGAAGAAACTAGCCGACATGCCGTGAAATACGAAGACGACAAGGCATGCCTCGACAATATCGTAGGCACCGTGAATCGGGCTGTTGAACAGAAACCGAAGCGCAACGTCGACACAGGTGCTGCACATCATGATGACGAGCGCGACCATAGCGAGGCGCACCTGAGCATTCTTCAGGCGCGTCGAGAAACGTTCGAGCGGCACAACCACCATGAGGATCTCCTCGTGAACTCAGGCTCGCCAGACCGGGCTCGGCGCACCCCGCGATTTGGCGGTCGTCATTTGGTGTATGCTTCCAGGAAATCGTTTCCGGGTTTGCCGGACTTCGCGAGGTCGGCGAGCGCCCGCTCACGCAGGGGTGCAAGGGTCTCCTTGACCCGGGCAAGCTCGGCGTCCGGCAATTGCGATATCTGGATTCCCTTGGCGAGCATGTATTCGCGTCCGGCCTTTTCGCTCACATCGAAGGCTGCGCCGAATTGTTCGGCCATGGCCGGCCCCGTCGTCTTCTCGATGAGTTGCTGCAATTCTGGGGGGAGCGATTTGAATTTGTTCGGGTTCATCGCAACGGCGAAGCTCGCGGTGCTTACGCCAGGCTCAAGCGAATATTTCAACACAGTAGCGAGATCGAAGCTCTGACAGGCCTCATAGGGAAAAGTCGCTGCGTCAACGATGCCCTTCGCAAGGCTGTCCGCGGTCTCGGCCGGCGGGACTGCCAGCGGCGAGGCCCCGAGGAGCGGGATGATCTGCGCGAACTGCTCCCCTGCGTAACGGACGCGAAGGCCCTTGAAGTCGTCGAGCTTGGTGATCTGCCGCTTGCTGGTGTGGAGCAGCAGAGGGTTGGTCACCGCCATCCAGAGAACCTTCATGCCGGCATGCTCGGCATCGAGATAGATCGGAGCCAACTCCGTCAAACGGCGCGAGGTGACGGCGCTGTTATTGCCCGCCTTTGGCGACACATAGGGCAAGGACACCAGATCCGTCATATGGAAGCGACCCGGGGTCGCGCCATGCAATCCGACGGCAATATCGGCGACGCCATTGCGCACCATGTCGAACTGGCGATTGACCGGGCCGAGCTGCGATGCCGGGAAGATATTGAGCGTCAGCTGTCCGTTCGACTGCTGCGCGAGACTATCGCCCCATTTCAGCAACTCGCGCTGGAAGGTGTGATTGGGTGGAAGATAGTGAGAGACCTTCAATGCGATCGGCTCTGCACTCGCACGCCTCGTGCCGAATGCTCCGACTACAAGCCCCGACGTTGCCCCGAGCAGGGCTGAACGACGCGTGATCATTGCGCTTCCTCCAGGTTTGCAGAGAGTGTCGTCCACTCTCCATGCAGCGCGGTGGCCTCTGCGGACCTTTCAGAACCGTACTGCGTGATGGGCCTTCTGTATTGCATCATGAGACGCAATGCAAGCCTGACAGGCTGAGCTTGGATCAGCGCGATAGAATTCCCTCGACGCGCCGGCGGAAACCAATGAGCCGCTCGGCAAAGCCATCCCGATTCTCGAGGAAACGCTGTGTCGGGACAGGAATTGATACCGCGACCGGGCGCCCGAAGTGATCAAGTAAGGCTGTGCCGATGGCGCTGATGCCGGTGCCGTGCTCCTCCAGATCGTAGGCAAGGTGCGTACGCCTGATATCGTTGAGCTCATCCATCAGGCGCTTGCGGTTGGCGAGCGGATAGTCTGGATGATCAGTGAGACTCTTCTCGATCAACTCGGTGCTTTCTTCTGGTGAGAAGCAGGCAAGAATCGCCTTGCCATTCGCCGTACAGTGCAGCGGAAAGCGCTCGCCGACGGCCGACAACGCGGTGAGCCGATGACGGCCGGGCACCTGATCCACGAAGACCGCGGAGCCGCCGGACAGCACCGAAAGATCGACTGTTTCGCCGACCTCATCGCCGAGGCCAATGAGATGCGGACGGATGATATCGGCCGAACTGGTTCCGACGGAGGCGGCGATCCGTAAAAATCCTAAGCCGATGCGAACCTGACCAGGCCCCGTTGACGTGACCAGGTCTTCGGCCATCAACGCTGCGACGATGCGCTGCACCGTCGAGCGGGCGAGATTCACCGATTTGGCGATCTGACCGAGACTCAAACCGTTGGGATGGCTTTCCAAAGCGCGCAGGATGCTCCCTGCCCGCGCAAGCACCTGAATGCCGTTGGCGCCACGATCCTCGGCGGGCTGGGTCTCGGACGGGCGAGGCTTGAGCACCCGTGATGTGGCTTTCCGCATCTCTTATCCTTCTGATCCGACCGCATGATCGGCGAACTTCGCGAATTTTTCCCGGCCAAGAGGCCGAGCTGCGCTTTGCAGTGGAGCTATCACGGCATTACGCCTGGCTGTACCACAACGCGATGCAAAAGCACGGGATCGCTGACTTACATCTCCCATCGGGGCAACGGTGGTCGGCAATTCCAGTTGACGCCACCCGCAATATGGTACATTCGTATCACATGGCGGAGCTCTTGGAAACCAAAGCTGCCGCCCTGCTAGTCGCCGGTTAGCGGCGTGCGGTGAACAAAGAAGCTTTCAGAAGGAGGACGCATGTCCATCGAGGTGCGTGGCATCAAATTCCAGAGCAACGCCGATAATGCCATGGGGCTGAGGTTTACCAACCTCTCCCACCGCTGGGGCTTTCAGTGCCCCAACTGGCCGTATTTCGAAGACGTCAAGATCGAGCGCATCCACTACATGGCCAAGTCGGGCGTGCTGTCGCAGCGCATCACCACCTCCATGCACTCGACGACCCACATCGATGCGCCCGCCCATGTTGTGCAAGGCACACCTTTCATCGATGAGGTGCCGCTGCCGCATTTCTTCGGCTCAGGACTCGTGGTCTCGATTCCGAAGAAGAAATGGGAGTCGATCACCGCAGATGATCTGGAGAAAGCCTGCGGTCGTGCAATCCGCCCGCATGATGTGCTGATCATCAATACCGGCTGGCACAAGGTCTACGAGGACGGCGACTATTTCGCCTACTGCCCGGGCCTCGTGCCCTCCGCAGCCGACTGGATGGTCGACAAGCAGGTTAAGGTCGTCGGGCACGACACCCAGGCCAACGATCATCCGCTGGCGACCGCGATCGGGCAGCACCGCAATGGGCCGCTGCTGCCGCACCTCAAGGAGGAATACCGCGTCTGGTCCGGCGGCCGCGATTGGGCCGACGATTTCCCGGAATGGGAGCCGGTGCACAACAAGCTGTTCAAGCACGGCATTCTCGGCATCGAAAATGTCGGAGGCGATCTCGACGAAGTCACCGGCAAGCGTTGCACCTTCGCCTTCTTCCCCTGGAACTGGGATCGCGGCGATGGCTGCATCATCCGCCTCGTCGCCATCACCGATCCCAAGCAGGCGTATCGGATCGAGAAGGGCGAGGCATTCTGATGCACCTCAAGCGCTTCGCGGAAGTCAAGCCTTACGACGCCCCCAATCACCGCGGCGTCGTCGGCCTGCGCTTGCAGGGCTTTGAGCCCGGTGGCCCCACCAACCAATGGGTCGGCTTGTCGCAATTCCTGCCCGGCGGCGGCGCCGGGCCGGACTCCACCCCCTTCGAGAAGGTCTATGTCGTGCTCGACGGGCAGATGACGGTGATCGTCGGCGGCAACGAGACCTTGCTCGGCCGCTACGACAGCTGCACCATCGCTCCCGGCGAAGTGCGGGAAATCGTCAACCGCAGCAACGACGTCTGCACCATGCTGGTCGTCATCCCCTATCCCCCAGGAGTCAAGCCATGACCGCGTCGCTGGACTTCCTGAAGGATCCGCTGTCGCTATTCGATATCCGCGGCAAGGTCGCCATCGTCACCGGCGCTTCTGGCGCCTTTGGTGCGTTGGCCGTGCAGGTGCTGGCCGGCGCCGGTGCAAAGATCGTCGCGGTGGCTGGCAACACTGAGGCCCTCAACGAAACAGCATCTTCAGCGCGCGAGCTTGGGGCCGAAGTTCTCACCATCAAGGCGCGGCCGACGGACGAGGTGAGCTGCGAGGATATCGTTCGGCAGGCGGTGAAGGCTTTCGGCGGTCTCGACATCCTCGTCGTCGCATCGGGCAAGAATGACGTCAGCAAGATCGTCGACATGGCTCCATCGCGTTTCCTCGACGTCATGGATGCCAACGTCACGCAGTCGTGGTTGATGGCGAAGTCCGCAGGCAAGCAGATGCTCGCGCAAGGCCGCGGTGGCAAGATCGTTCTGATGTCATCGGCGCGGGGCAAGCTCGGTCATCCGGCCGGCTATTCGGCGTACTGTGCCTCGAAATCGGCGGTCGACGGCATCACCCGGGCGCTCGGTTGTGAGTGGGGCGACGCCGGAATCACGGTCAACGCCATCGCGCCGACGGTCTTCCGCTCTCCCCTCACCGCCTGGATGTTCGACGACACCGAGCGCGCGCGCGAGGTGCGCAAGGGCTTTCTGGCGCGGGTGCCGAAGGGGCGTCTCGGCGAGCCCCAGGATCTTGCCGGTCCGCTGTTGTTTCTGGTGTCGAAAGCCTCGGATTTCTACACCGGACATATCCTTGATGCCGACGGCGGTTACACGGCGGGCTGACGCCCGCCGCGCAGTCATTTGCGATCTACGGAGGCCGGCATGTTGCAACGAATCGGCATCATCGGTGGCGGCACCATGGGACACGGTATCGCGGCGGCCTTCGCCCTGCAGGACCTGTCGGTGCATCTGTATGAACCAGCGGCCACAACGCGTGCCAACATCATACCGTCCATCAAGGCGGCCTATGACCTCCTGGTTGAGGAAGAATTCATCGCTCCAGCGGAGATTTCATCCGCGCTGAGCCGGATCAAGATCTTCGATGAGCTCACGCCAGCAGTGAATGACCGCGACTTCATCGTCGAGGCGATACCCGAGCGCATGGAGTTGAAGCAGGACCTGTTCGCCGAACTGGATCGGCTGTGTCCTCCAGCAACGTTATTTGCGACCAACACATCGAGCCTGCCGCTCGCGCCGATGATTGCGGCACTGCCGGACGCGCGTCGCGGGCGAACCCTAGTGACCCACTGGTACAACCCGCCATTGATCATGCCGCTGGTCGAGATATCGGCGTTTGGCAACACCGCGGCAGAGGTCTTTGATGCCGTCGCATCTCTGCACCAGAAAATCGGCAAGCGCACCGCGAAAATCCTGAAGGATGTCCCGGGTCTCGTTGCCAACCGCATCCAGCAGGCCGTGGCACGCGAAGTATTCTCACTGATCGAACAGGGCGTCGCCGATGCCGCCGACATCGACACGGCGCTGAAATTCGGCCCCGCGTTCCGCTACGCCACCACAGGGCAGCTCGAAGTCGCGGACTTTGGCGGCCTCGATATCTGGCTCACCGTCGGCGACAACCTCCTCGCCGTCATGGACGCTTCTCGCGAAGCGAGCCCGCTCCTGAGGCAAAAGGTTGCTGAAGGCAAGCTCGGCGTGAAGAACGGCGCTGGCTTTTACAGCTACGATGCCGCCGCCATTCCGACCATTCGCCGGGCATTTCTGGCGCGGCTAGTCAATCAACTCAAAGCATCGCGCGCCTATTCCTGAAGATTCGGACGCGAAGATACCAATCAAGAGGAAACTCAGTCATGACCGATACCATCATCACCGTCGCACCGACCGGCGCGTTTCCGACCAAGGAGCACAATCCCGCCATTCCCCTGACGCCGCGTGAGATCGCCGACGATGTCTACGAATGCTGGCAGGCCGGCGCGGCCATTGCCCATTTGCACATGCGCGACGACCAAGGCAAAGGTACGATGGACAAGGGACGCTTCATCGAAACGGTTGGCCTCATCCGCCAACGCTGCGACATCGTGCTCAATCTCACCACGTCCGGCGACCTGAATGCGACGGATGACACCCGTATGGCGCATCTGATCGAGCTGAAGCCGGAGCTTGCCTCCTTCGACGCCGGATCGATGAACTGGATGCACTCGACGCTTTTCATCAACCATCCGGCCTTTCTCGAGAAGCTCGCCCGCGTCATGAACGCGAACGGCGTGAAGCCCGAGATCGAAGTGTTCGATCCCGGGATGCTCTACAACGCCATCCACTACATGAAGAAGGGCGTGTTGCGCGGACCCGGCTATTTCCAATTTGTGCTGGGCGCTGCCGGCGGCATCGCCGCGACGGTCGAGAACCTTGTCTTCCTCAAGAGCATTTTGCCGCCCAATGCCTATTGGTCGGCTTTCGGCATCGGGGCCGGTCATCTGCCGATCTTGTTTGCGACCCTTTCGCTCGGCGGACATATCCGGGTCGGCATGGAAGACAACGTGCTCTATGCCAAGGGCCGCCTTGCCAAGAACAACGCCGAATTCGTCGCCCGCGCCGCGCGCCTCATCCGCGAAGCCAACGGGAGTGTCGCGACACCACCAAGCGCGCGAGAGATCCTCAATCTTTCCGGGCAGCCATCGTTGGCTGCCTAGTACGACCGTATCGCAACAGCGAAGGCGAGACCGCGACCGCCAGACGTTGCAACCAGCCGATCGGAGGACACCATGGAGTTCGAAGACTGCAACCTTCTGCTCGATCCCGGCTACCTGCCATTCGAGTCGGGCTACAAGGACCTCGCGGCCGGCAAGAAACTGGTCGCCGCCCTCACTCGCATGCCGGGCTGCCGCGCCAGGATGGTGCATTGGTGGTTCGGCTGGCTCGGCGGCATCGAGCAATACAAGCTATGGCATCCGCGCGACCACGTTGCCAGTGCCTGGGTCAATCGCGTCGACGGCAACTACATCGGCACCTCCCATGTGGTGAGCGAGTATCTCGCCGGACCCACGGGTCCGGTCTACGATCTCACCATCGACTTCCACCATCCGCACGAGATCTTCGACAAGAAGCGCTACGACCGCTCCGGCGCCGTCGCGGTCTGCGCTCGGATCGGCGACCAGGATGCGCCTGTCCACGTCGGCCGCATGTGCCATTTCGTGCGCGACACGGATTACGGCTGCGAGATGCGCTCGCGGTTCTGGCTCGGCATCCTTGCCGACAAGAAAACCGGTGAGTCGGTGCCCGAACACGTCGCCGTCGAGGCGCGCAAGCGCCAGCTTAATGACGACTTCACGCGGCGCCTGCATCAGCATGCCACCGAAGAGATGGGCTACCTCGCCGAGATCCTGCCGGTGCTGTACCGCCGCTACACCGGCGACACCACGTTCTAACGCCGCATCACAGGCCGCGGCGGCACGACCACCGAGCCATAAGGACGACCAAGACACCGAGACGACAAACGCATCGAGATCGCGATGCCAACAAGGCCACGAAGGGCCATACGGATCATCATGGAGGAACGCATGACGACGACATCGTTGCACGAGTGGCTATCCAAACGCGCCCCGCTTGCCCGGCGCCTTGTCCCGATCGCGCTATTGTCCCTGGCCGCGGCGTTTGCCACAGCGCCTGCGCGCGCCGCCGACGAGATCATCATCGGCGCATCGATTCCGCTCAGCGGGCCGCTCGCAGGGTTCGGCAGCTTCCAGAAGTGGGGCTACCGCCGCGCCGTCGACGAGGTCAACAAGGCCGGCGGCATCGCCATCGGCGGCAAGAAGACGCCGGTACGCCTCGTGCTGCGCGACGACAAGACCGATCCGAACGCCACCGCTGCTAACACCGAGAGCCTCTTGTCGCGCGACAAGGCCGTGGCCCTGCTCGGCTCCTGCACGCCTGCGCTGGTGAATGCCGGCGCACTCGTCGCCGAGCGGAAGAAGATCCCGCTGGTGACGGCCTGCAATCCGCTCGAGGCGTTCAAGTCGGTCCGAAAGTGGACCTACGTCTGGGACCTCTTCTTCCACGAGCCGGAGCTCGCCGCGCTTCCGTTCAAAGCGCTGCGCGATCTAAAGTTAGAGACCAACAAGAAGGTGGCGATCTTCCACGACAACGGACCCGACGGCCAAGTGGTCGGCGGAACACTGTGGCCCAACATGGCTAAGGACGCCGGCTATGACGTGGTGCAAAACGCGTCCTTCCCGATCGACAACACCCAGTTCACCTCCATCGTCGCCGAGGCCAAGGCGAAGGGTGCCGATATCGTGCTGATCGACGCCATCACGCCGCAGGCGGTCTCGATCCGCAAGCAGATCGCCTCCGCCGGCTATAAACCGAAGCTGCTGGTGATCGAAAAGGGCGCCGAGCCAGTGCAGTTCGCCGGGGCGCTCGGCAAGCTCGCCGACGGCGTCGTGGTCGGCGGCTACTGGGATCCCAGCTTCCCCTATCCCGGCGCGAGACAGCTGGCGACAGCGTTCGAGAGCGAAACCAAGCTGACCTCCAGCCAGCACATCGCCGACAGCTATGCCGCGGCGCAGATCTTGCTCGACGCCATCGCGACGGCCGGCTCGCTCGATCCCGAGAAGATCAACACCGCGATTTCGAGCACCGACAAGACCTATGTGGTCGGCCCCATCAAGTTCGACGAGAACCACACCGCGAAGCTGCCGCTGGTGATGCTGCAATGGCAGTCGGGCAAGACGCCGATCGTATGGCCGGCGGACCGCGCCAACGGAAAGATCCTGTTCCCGGTGCCTTGAGTTCACCTGGCCTCGGCCCGGTCGGCTTCGGCGGCCGGGCCGTCCTGTCCTGTTCGGAACGACCGCCATGCCCGCTCTCGATGTGATCCTGAACGCGCTGATCTCGGGTGTCCTTTTGGGCGGCATGCTGGCGCTCACGGCGCTCGGCCTGTCGATCATCCTCGGCGTGTTGCGCCTGGTGAACCTGGCCCACGGCGAGTTCCTGGTCGCGGGCGCCTATGCCGGCTTGTTCCTGCTGCAATGGACCGGCATCGACCCCCTCGCCGGTCTCGCTCTGATCGGTCTCGTGCTGGCGCTGATCGGCTATCCGATCCATCGCTTCCTGCTGGTCCCGCTGGCGGGCAAGGGACCGGAGGCATCGATGATGACGATGTTCGGCCTCTCGATCATTCTGCAGAACCTGTTCGTCCTGCTCTTCAGCGCCGACACACGCGCCATCGACCGCAGCTACGCCAACGTGCCGCTCGAGTTCGGCCCGATCAGCGTGCCACAGATCTTCGTCATGGGTTTCGTCATATCGGTCGTGCTTATCGTCGCGGTGCATCTCTTGATCGCGCGCAGCCGCTTCGGCAGGGACCTGCGCGCGAGCGCCGACCAGCCGCAGGCCGCCGCCATCATCGGCATCAATGTCAGCCGCGTTCATGCCTTCACCTTCTGCCTCGGCGCCGCCTGCGCCGGAATCGGGGGCACCCTGATCGGGATCGCGCTGTCCTTCACGCCGACCAGTGGCGCCTCCTATCTGCTCACCGATTTCGCAGTGATCGTCCTCGGCGGGCTGGGTAACGTGCTGGGCACGCTGGTGGGCGGCATCGTGCTGGGGGTGCTGCAGAGCATCGGCGGGCTCACCCTCGGGGACGGCTACCGCGATCTCGTCGGCCTGGTGCTGTTTCTCGCCATGCTGTCCGTGCGGCCGCAGGGCTTTCTCGGACACCGCGCATGACCGTCCTGACCTCGCAGAACACACCGCAGCGCGCGATCTCGATCCGTAGCCCCACCATACGCATCGTCATCGCATGTACTGCATTCGCCGTACTGCTGGCTGCGCCGATCGTGCTGCCGGCTTATTTCGTCGAGATCGGCTTCAAGCTCCTGATCTACATCGTGCTGGCGGAAGCCTGGAACTTGCTGGCCGGCTATGGCGGCCTGGTCTCGCTCGGCACCTCGTCTTTCTTCGGACTTGGTGCCTATGTCACGGTCGGCCTAATCAATCACGCCGGGGCCGGGCCGCTGCAGGCACTGGCCGCCTCCGCGCTCGCAGGCATCGCTGTCGCGATTGTGATGTCGCGCGGCCTGTTCCGCCTGCGCGGCCTCTATTTCACCGTCGGAACGCTGGCGCTCGCCGAAGCGCTGCGGCTGTTCGTCATCAACGTGCCATGGTTCGGCGGCGCCACCGGCTTGTTCGTCACGGTCGACCTGCCGGAGATCGCGGCGCTATTCCGGTACGCCACACTGCTCCTCGCGCTCGCCGCACTGGTGATGGCACTCGCGACCGGTTCACGCTTCTCGGTCCTGCTGCGCGCGGTGCGGGACGACGAAGACGCGGCAGGTCAGGTCGGTGTGCGGGCCTTCCGCATCAAGCTTGCCGCCTTCATCGTCGCCAGTGCGTTGATCGCCTCCGCCGGCGGCCTGCAGGCGATCAAGCTCGGCGCCATCGAGCCCTATGGCAGCTTCGGTCTGCAATGGTCGGTCGATCCGCTCGCCATCGTCATCATCGGCGGCCTCGGCATGCGTTTCGGCGCGATTGTCGGCGCGGTGCTCTTCGTGGCGATCGGTGAGCTGCTTGCCGATTATCCCGAGCTCCATGTCGCCATCACCGGCGTCACGCTCATTCTGTTGATCCGCTTCGCCCCGCGCGGAATCTGCGGTCTCGCCGAGGCGGCCCTCCGGCGCCGCGGCGCTGCGCCGCGGGAGGCCCGCCCATGACCGCGGCCGCATACAGCGCTCCCCTGCTCGATGCCGCCGGTCTCGGCAAGCGCTATGGCGGCGTGGTCGCCAATGACGGCATCGACATCCGCCTCGACAAGGGCCGCGTGCTCGGCGTCATCGGCCCCAACGGCGCCGGCAAGTCGACCCTGATTGGCCTCCTCGGCGGCGCCATTGCCCCGAGCGCAGGCCGCATCCACTTCGAGGGCGACGACATCACCGCGCTGCCGGCCTCCGAACGGGCACGGCGCGGCATCGGACGGACCTATCAGATCCCCCGACCGTTCCTCGACATGACAGTCGCCGAGAATCTCGCGGTCGGCCAGTTCTCGCTGTCGCCGTTCATCTCCGCCGCGACCGCCACCGCCGAACGCCGCGACATCCTCGATCGCTGCGGTCTCGCGGACGCTGCCGACGTGAAGGCGCGCGACTTACCGCTCTTGCGACGCAAGCGCCTCGAGGTGGCGCGTGCGCTGGCGCTCAAGCCCAAATTGCTGCTTCTCGACGAGGTCGGCGCCGGCCTGATCGATAGCGAGGTCAGCGAGCTGATCGCGCTGATCCGCTCGCTGATGGATGGCGAGCGCTCCATCATCATCATCGAGCACGTCATCCGGATCGTGAAGGAATGCTGTGAAGGCCTTGTGGTGATCAATTTCGGCAAGGTCCTGACCAAGGGCCCGACCGCAGAAGTGCTGGCGAGCGACGAGGTCAGCGCCGTCTACCTCGGCACCAGTCACGGCGGCACGGCTAAGGCTTCCCCCATCGCGGTGCCGTCCACGACGGACGATCCGGCGCCGTCCCCCTCCGCGACGACCGCGCCAGTGCTCGCCCTCGAAGGCGTCTCGGCTGGCTACGGCCAGGCCCGAGTCATCCATGACCTCAGCCTCTCGGTGATGCCCGGCCAGGTGGTCGGCATCCTCGGCACTAACGGCGCCGGCAAGACCACCCTCGCCCATGTGATCAGCCGCTCGCTGCCGGTCACCGCCGGCAGCATCCGCTTCGCCGGCAACGACATCACGAATGAACCCGCTCACTCGGTCGCGGCGCGCGGCATCGCCCACTGCATGGAAGGACGCCGCATCTTCGCATCGCTCTCGGTCGAGGAAAATCTGGAGGTGGCGGCACGCCATGTCAGAGCCGCCGAGCGTAAGCTGCGCCTCGAACGTGTTTATGCGCTGTTTCCCATCCTGGCTGAAAGACGGAATTCCGGTGGCACCTCGATGTCTGGAGGCCAGCAGCAGGCGCTGGCCATCGGACGCGCACTGATGGCAAAGCCGCGACTCGTCATTTTCGACGAGATCAGCCTCGGCCTTGCTCCCGTGATGATGGACCGGCTTTACGAGGCCCTCGCTGAGCTCAAGCGGGAGGGATTGACGATGCTGGTCGTCGAGCAGGACGTCGAACGCGCGCTCGACCTCGCCGACACCGCTCATATCATCAACAAAGGGCGGATTACCCTGTCGGGGCCGACCTCCGTGGTGCGCGCCGATGAGCGGCTGCGTCACCTCTATTTCGGCACTGAAGAATAGTCTGCAACCAACTGACAAGGAGAACGACGTGAAGCGCATCGCAATCGAGGAAGCATTCGTCACAGCGGAGATTGCCGCGGAATGGAAGAAAGTCCTAGCCCGGCCAGATGTCGAGCCGGGTTTCGCCAAGATGGGTGAAAGCATTCTGGCCCAAACGCCCGGAAACGCGGTCCTGCATTCCCGGCTGCTCGACATCGGCAAAGAACGCATTTCCCATATGGACGAGGTCGGCATCGACATGCAGGTGTTGTCGCTGACCTCGCCGGGTGTGCAGGTTTTTGTCCCCGATCTCGCCACTAGACTTGCGGCCGAGGCGAACGATGCGCTGGCAGCAGCCGTGCGCGCCGTCCCCTCCCGCCTTGCCGGGCTGGGCGCCATTGCGCCGCAAGCCCCCGAGGCCGCTGCTCGCGAGATCGAGCGGATCAAGACGCTCGGACTGCGAGGGTTGATCGTCAATTCTCACACCTTCAATGAATATCTCGATGCGCCGCGCTATGCCCCAATCTTCGAAGCCATGCAGGCAACCGGGCTTCCGATGTATCTTCATCCGCGCGAACCAGCCCCGAGTCTTGTAAAGCCATTTCTCGACTATGGCCTGTATTTCGCTGGCTGGGGCTTTGCCGTCGAAACGAGCCTTCATGCTATGCGCCTAATCATGTCTGGCACGTTCGCACGCTTCCCGAAGCTGAAGATCATTCTCGGCCACATGGGCGAAGGCATTCCGTTCTGGCTGCAGCGCATCGACAATCGTTACCTACTTCAGGTCAAGCTCGGCGCCGTAACAAAGCTGCCGCGTCTCCCCAGTGAATACTTTCACGAGAATTTTGTCATCACCACGGCAGGAGTCACCTCAATGCCAGCGCTGCGCCTCAGCATCGATGTTCTCGGAGCGGACCGCATCCTCTTCGCGGCAGACTATCCGTATGAAGACGACGCCGAGGCGGTACGGTTCCTCGATGGCGCTGCATTGACGGATCAAGAGCGCAAGCTGATCTCGCATCAGAACGCGGAGCGGCTGTTTGGACTTTCCTGATTGCAGCTGATCGCATCCATCTTGTGTGATCACGCAGAACAAGCCGGACGAGACTAACCTTGCACGGCTTTTTCATATTCGTCGCCTTCTTCGGTGACGCGCCTCGGCAAGAGGATTTCAAAGTACCGCGTACTTGCCCTCTTGGCCAAAAGCGCTTGGCCTCTGTGCATAACGAACTAGCCAAGCTGACATGCGGAGACCGTGGAGTTCAAGGTAGGCGCGATGCCGCGCCTCGGCAGGAATATCGTACACCCAAGCCTTCAAGTTTTCCGGTATCAGCTGAGGAGATGGACGCTTGAGCGCTAGCAGCGACCTGATTCAGCGATTGAATGTCGCGTTGCGCGAAATTGGCGCCCTCAGCGTTTTACATAGTAAATCCGTGGCGGATCGGCTCGGACTGAATGCATCGGACCTCGAATCCCTGGATTTGATCTGCATGGGCCGGGTGCACACGCCAAGTGACTTGATGGAACAGACGGGGCTAACCAGCGGAGCGATAACCGGCGTTATCGATCGACTGGAACGAAAGGGATATGTCGTGCGGGAGCGGGACAACATCGACCGCCGGAAAATCCTGCTGAACGCGACCAAGCGCGTGCGAGTCGAAGCCGAGCCGCTTACCGAGGGTATGCGCAAGGCGGTTGGTGCTGCCCTGGCGACCCACGACGCCGATGCGTTGAAGACCACCCTTGTTGTGATGACCAACTTGCTCGACGCTGCGAAAGCGGCAATCCGGGACCTGCAGGTCGATTCCCCGGCGCCTCGCCCATGATCGATTTCTCGAAGGATCGGCCGGGATGACGCCGACAAGGCCGTAAGACGGACCACCCGGTCAGGCGCACCAGCCTTGTTCATCGGACGGGTTGGCCTACGCTCGCCACTGGCGCTTGTTCGCAGAAGAAGCTTTCGCGGCAGACATCGTGGGCGCTTCAGGTGAGAGAAAAATGTTGGCACAGTCCGCACTAAATCAGTTCATTCGACAACAGCGAGAGGCAAAGCTTGATACAGATCGCATATTGGAGCTCCGCTAAGATACGTACGCTCTTTCACGAGCTGCCAGCGTGAGCAGACGCATGCCGATAGTCGCGGCGTTGCTAGTCGCAAGCTGGAAGCGTTTTCTGCTGCCGTTCGCGACTCGCTGAGCTTCTCTAGCAATACTTTGCGACGCGCTCCAGTGCGATCGGCTACGCGCGCTCTTCAGCCTCGTCAATGCTCTCGAGTTTCTTCCGTAGTGCCGTGATGACACGGTGGACAGTTTGAAGGTCCTTGACTGCGAGGCCTTCGGAAAGGCTGTTGACCCATGGGGCTTGCAGGGCCATGGCGGCTTCGAAAGTGCGCCTTCCCTTGTCAGTCAGAATGACGAGTTGAGCCCGGCGGTGATGGGGATTGGCCTCGAACGCAACAAGCCCCTCCGAATGAAGATCGTTGACGATCCGCTGCACGTTTTGGCGATTGGCGCCGAGATCGCGGGCGAGCCATGCCACCGGCTGCGGACGCTCGGCATGCACAATGGCGCCCAGGATCTGCCAGCGCGCACTCGTAAGCCCAAGTTGGGCCACCATACGGTCGCCTGCGATCAAGAGCAGGCTGTTGAGCCGGAACAGATCGAGCATGAGGTTCGTCAGGGCATCGCCGGCGGTCGTTCGTTGATATTTCAGCATTTCGTCACCATAAAACACTCTTGACATCACGATGTCAATGTACTATCTAAATCATGGTACCATATTGACAATATAAAGCCAAATTGCCTGAGGTCACCATGTCGCCGCTACGCCCCCTGGACCCTGTCTTCCCGATCGAACGCCAGATCGGTATTGATGCCAGCCCTGTCGTGCTGGTGAATGTCTTCTTCCTCGATAAGGCCGATGAGCAGAGCTTTCTGCAGGTCTGGCAAGACGATGCTGCCTTCATGAAGCGACAGCCGGGTTTCATTGCCACTCAGCTTCACCGCGCGCTCGGCGAAAGCCCGACTTATCTGAACTACGCCGTCTGGGAATCGACCGAGCACTTCCGGGCAGCGTTTACGCACCCAGAGTTCAGGTCGAAGATCGCAGCCTATCCGTCGTCAGCCGTCGCTTCTCCGCACCTGTTCCAGAAGGTCTCGGTGCCCGGCATCTGCGTGGCATAGCACGCTGCTCACGCCGCCTTCAAAAGGGAGTTCGTAATGGGACTGAAGAGCAGCTCCGAACGCTATGGGACCGTGATCGTAGCGATACACTGGCTGACCGCCTTGCTGATGATCGGTCTCTTCGCCACCGGGTTTCGTGCGGCCAATACGATCGATCCGGCGGCAAAGGTGGCAATTCTACGCGCCCACATTCCGATCGCTCTCGCAGTTATCACGCTGACGGTTCTTCGCATCGGCTGGTGGGCTGTCGATCGCAAGCCCGACCCGATCGCCGGGTCACCGCGGTGGCAAGAGCAAACAGCTCGCGCGATACATGTTCTCTTCTACGTGGTCATCATTGGAATGACAGCGAGCGGCATAGGGTTGATGGCGCTGAGCGGCGCGGCACCAATGATCTTTGGTGGAGAAGGGGCCTTGCCCGATCTCTGGAATTATCCGCCCCGTGTTCCGCACGGCCTTGGCGCGCGGCTTCTACTTGGCTTGGTTGCGCTTCACGCCAGTGCTGCTCTCTATCACCAATTCGTTCGCCGCGACCATCTTCTCCGGCGCATGTGGTTCAGCCGCTGACTATCGCCAACGACTGAATTGCTCCGCCTGGCTTCGACCGGGCTTCTCGGCGGGGCAGCCCTTTATCATCCAGGTCATTATCATCGCGTTCTTCGCCGCATCTCGTTCAGGTGAGCGGAATTACCAACACTCATGACCCCACCGCCATGACGAACTCTTACGTCGAAAGCAGACGACCATGACAAAGATGCTTCATATAGTAGCTGGCGCTCTGGCGTTGGGGACCATTGCGACATTCTGGCTATCCACGGCTCTCGCTGAACTGTTCGGATCGCACACGACCGTAATCATGGTCAAAACAGCCATACCTTGGGGCTTGCTGTTGCTAATTCCAGCGCTGGCGGCTGCGGGCGGCTCCGGACATTTCCTAGCAGAGGGACGGCGCGGTGGCCTGATCGGTGCGAAGCTCAAGCGTATGCCGTTCATTGCCGGCAACGGCATCCTGATCCTCATTCCGGCAGCGTTATTTCTCGCTTTCAAGGCAAAAGCCGCTGAGTTCGACACCGTCTTTTACGGGGTGCAGACGCTCGAGCTAATTTCTGGGGCGACGAATATCGTTCTTCTCGGGCTTAGCATGCGAGACGGCTTCAAGCTGAGCCAATACAGCATACGCCGCCGACAGTTGGTTAAAAACCACGCTTGAACGGTCCTTGGAGAGTAACCGGCTTCGGAAGCGTATCGTGCATTCCCTTGCGCGACAACATCGCCGGGCACCCTTAGGATCCGCCGGCAATGCATTTGATCCGAAAGGTCCGGCTAGAGCGCGCTGTCGTAAATGCCGCGTTATTGCGATGCGGAGGGCGAGGCTGGCGTGATGCCGCGCGTCGACGGGAAATATCGTACACACAGAGCCTCCAAACTTGTCCGCTATCAGCTGACAAGATGGCAGTTTGAGCGCTAGCAGCGACCTGATTGAGCGATTGAACGTGGCGTTCCCCGAGCTCAGCGCCGTCAGCGTCTTACATAGTCCATCCGGGCATATCGCCTCGGCCTTAATACATCGGATCTTGAATGATCTGCATGGGCCGGGATGCACACGCTGAGTGACTTGATGGAACAGACGGGACTGACCAGCGGAGTGATAGCCGGCCCTATCGATCGACTGGAACGAAAGGATATGTGGTCCGGGAGCGGGACAACATCGATCGCCGGAAAATCCTGCTCAACGCGAACTGGCGCGTGCAAGTCGAAGCCGAGCCGCTTGCCGAGGGTAAGCGCAAGGCGGTGGGTACTGCCCTGGCGACCCACGATACCGGTGTGTTGAAGACCACTCTGGCTGTGATGGCCGACTTGCACGACGCTGCGAGAGCTACGATCCGGGAACTGCAGGTCAATTCCCCGGTACCCGTCGATGATCGATTTCTCGAAGGATTGACCGGGATGGCGCCAGTAGAGCCGCATAACAGCACGCCGACCGATATCACCCGGTCAGGCGCGCCAGCCCTGGTCATCGGACGTATCGGTCTGCGCTCCCCCACCGGCGCCTGCCCTTGCGAACGGTGCGGCGCCCGATATCGGTCTCTTTAGGAGAACGATCTCCTCTGGCCGCACTGAAGAACCTGTATCGGTGAGCTATGATCCACCGCATCGATGGCCGTGTTTGCCTCGGAGTACCTTTCATAGTTGCCCCATCGACTTCTTCCATTTTGCTGCCCGCGCCAAAATGCACGACCTGGAGTCCTACCCCGTCAATGGCCCCGTCGCTTTCAAGCTGATGAAACCGGACAAGTCGAGCTTGCAGATTGGCTGCCAACCCGTTCCCAGGATTTCGTCGTCCTGCTTGACGGCAAGATTCTTCCGGACGCTGCCCTTTGGACCCAATTGCCCCACGACAGCGGCCTCCCCTGCCGTTGGGTTAGACGTAAGGAGCCCATCCACGAGGGCCGGCATGGGACGCGACGGAAGCCTCTGCCCGGATAGGAGTGCCTTGTCCTTAGCCGCAGCTGCGGCCGGATCCGTCGTGCAGCTGATTCTGCCGACTTCCATCGACGATCTGATGTAGTTCGCCACAGGCAAAGCCTCCACCTCTTGCTGGGATGCACTTGAATTTGTCGGCGAGCAAGTCGTTTGCCTCAGCCTCACGTGCTAGGCAGCGGAGCCATGAAATGCTCATTGAGCGCGATCTGTCGCGTTCCGGCTTCCGATCTCAAATCTGAGACACTGGCTACTGGGCGGCTACGTTAACGACTGGGCCCATAACAAGCCTGTTTTTGTCGCGGCTCAGCAGCAGGACGGCGATTCCCGCGACGACCGGCAGGAGGCCAAGCACCAAAAAGATTTGGCTTGGGCCCATGCCGTTATGCAGCATCCAGCCCGTGACGATCGGTCCGCAAACCTGTCCCGCCCGGGCCACGGCAAGGCCCCAGCCAAGACCGGTCGACCGAACAAGAGTGGGATAAAATGCCGTCGCAAGGCCAATGACGCCGACGCCGCCGCACGCCAGAAAGAACCCGCTCAAGAACGCTGCGGCAATGGTAAGGCCAGGATAATCCGGCATTTGCCCGACCGCTGCCGTAAAAATGGTCGCGAGCAGAAACGCACCTGTCAGCAACTTGAACGGACCCAACCTTGCAATCAAGAACCCGTACAGGAGCATGCCAATCACTGCGCCCCCATTGTTGAAGGCGACAGCCGCGAACGCCTGCGACGGCTGCAGTCCATTCGGGCCTACAAGCAGCGTAGGCGCCCAAAGCGGAATGAAAACCAGGATGGTGAACGCGATGCAAAAGACGACCCAGAGCAGAAGTGTGGTTGGAAGACGCCCGTCGGCAAACAGACTTCGGACACCCGCATGTCCGTGCGTTTGATCCACGGCGCTGAATTGCTGTTGCTCGCCGACCGTTCGTCCCGTGACCTGCTTCGCGATCGCCCGAACGCTTGCTTGCGATTTGCTACGAAGTGCGAGGAAGCGGAGCGATTCGGGAATGGCAAACGCAAGAACGAGCGCAAGAACGATCGGCAGGATTCCGCCGACATAGAATATCGAAGACCAGCCGTATGTCTTCAACAGCCATGAGCCGGCAAATGCGCCAATCATGCCCCCGAACGGGAAGGAGGCCCACATCAGGCCAATGACGAAGGGCCGTCTCCGGGCTGGCGTATATTCGGCCGCAAGCGCGGTGAAGCACGGCGCTGCTCCTCCAAGGCCAAGGCCGGCCAGAAAGCGCAGGGCGATGAGCTGCTCGAACGAAGTCGCAATTACGGTGAGAAGACTGAACATTCCAAAAAGGAGCGCCGACAAGATCAGGACGTATTTCCGCCCGATGCGGTCAGCCAGCGTGCCCAATGCCAAAGCGCCAGTCAGCGCCCCCAGCAAACCCGCTGAAAAGACCGGTGCTAGTCCGGCCGGGGTCAGTGTAAGAATTTTAGCGAGTTCCGGAGCGGCGATACCAATGGATTGAGTATCGATGCCGTCCAGCACCGATGCTAGCCCGCACAGGATCACCACGCGAATTTGGAGCGGACTGAAACGAGAATCGTCGATCAGAACGCCTACATCTACCACGTCTTTGTTCACAACTCCTCCCGTCAAGAGCGTTGCCCTACTTACAAATATCGGCTGGCAGTCCAAAACGCCTGAGGCGGGGATCATGCCCCGGACTCTCAGTGCACCGAGACGACGCATTTCTTGATGCCGCGAAGGACGTTATTGACGCCGCGCTCCATCTCATGAAGTTCGAAACCTTTGACGCGCTTGGTCAAGGCGACGAGAAGAGCGCGAATCTCCATACGCGCCAGATTGTTGCCAACGCATTGATGCTCGCCGAATCCGAATCCGAGATGCTCGTTGGTTTCGCGACGCATTACCCTGAAGCCTTCTGGATCCTCCCATTTGCGTTCGTCCCGATTGGCCGAACCGAACAGCAGAATGGCGCGGGACCCTGCCGGCAGGGTAACACCGTCAATCTCGTGATCCCTGGTAACATAGCGCGAGAAGGCCTGAATTGGGCTCTCGATGCGGATCGCTTCGTTCACGGCCTGCGGCAACAGCGACGGATTGTCACGCACGATCGCCCATTGATCCGGGTTTTGCGCAAACAGCCAGATAGCGCTCGTTGTCGCGAATATCGTAGTGTCGAGAGACGGCCCCATGTAGTCGTTCATCAGGAATGGACAAATCGCCGGATCGATCTCGCCGCGGTCGGCCGCATCCCATATCATCTGCGCCCATCCGCCGGGCTTGAGCTTGCCGGGCACGCATTGGTTGAAGGCATAGTGAATCATCTCGCCAACGATCGGAAAGGCGGCCTTGGTGCGCTCGTTGATGGGGCCGAAGCAATCGAAGTTGGCTGGCGCCCACTCCAGCATCCGCTCCCGCCCCTCCTCTGGAAGCCCCACCAACTCCGATACAATCGAGACTGGAAGGTACGGTGAGAGTTCTGTTGCGACGTCGAACGTGCCTTTGGCGACCAGCCGTTCGACCAGGTTTTCTGCTTCCGTCGTCACCCGCTCGCGCAAGACCGAAAGCGCCCTCGGGGTCAACGGCCTCTCGATCACCTTGCGAAGCACATTATGGTTGGGCGGATCGCTGCATAACAAGCCACCTTTCAGCTTCTGATTCATTTCGTCATTCATCGACACGCCGCCGGCCGACGAAAACAGCTGCCAATCCTCGAGCGCCCCGCGCACCTCGGCGTACCGCGGTAGCGCGAACATGCCACAGGCCTTCAGCCACACTGCCGGCCCTTGGTCGCGAAGCTGTCGATAGGTTGGGAACGGGTCTAGTAGCGTTTCGGTGGCGAAGGGGTCGACGGCCGAGGACGGTGCAGTAGTCATTGATTCCTCCTGATTGTCTGGTTGGGTTCACCCGATTGCGAACATTGTCGCTGTGGTGCGGTGCACGAGGAGCCTCGGGGCACTTTCGCTAGACCTGCGCGTTCCGTGATCGAGACTAGGAGAACGAAATGGATTCGCGCGAAGCAGTAGAATTGGAAGCCGAGCCGCAGACGGCGCGGATACACCGTCCGAA
The DNA here is from genome assembly GCF_018130695.1 of Bradyrhizobium jicamae. Taxonomy (GTDB): domain Bacteria; phylum Pseudomonadota; class Alphaproteobacteria; order Rhizobiales; family Xanthobacteraceae; genus Bradyrhizobium; species Bradyrhizobium jicamae_B. The sequence continues at coordinate 32,059 of NZ_JAFCJX010000017.1, forward strand.
ACATAGCGGGGTCGACGACCGAGTCGTCGTCCGACAGTCGGGTGATAGGTCTTCCAAAGTCTCGGGCCCCACGCTACCGACGAGTCGCACGTCGTCGGGCAGATGCTCGCTATCCGCCATGCTGTTTCCTCCTGTTTCAATGGGCGGGGCTGTCCAGCCCACCCTCGCGCAGGGCCCGCCCTGAAGGAGCGGCTCCGTCAATTTATGATCATGATTATTTTTGACAGGCGTGTTGTCAAGTGGTTTCGTCGCTCGCACATGGATGTTTCCTTATGTCACGCAAACCAGCCAGACTGCAGAAGGGCCGACGAGAGCTCAACAAGGAGGACAAGCTGCGCCGCATCACCGGCGCGGCGCGCGCGCTATTTGTTACAAAGGGATATGACGAGACCAGCACGCGAGAGATCGCGACCAAAGCTGACGTGGCACAGGCGACACTCTTTCTCTATGCGAGCGACAAGCGCGACCTCTTGTTCCTCACGGTCAATGACGAACTTGAACTCGCCTCCTATCGGGCAAGAGAAGCCATCAGGAGTGAGGCCTCCTTTCTCGATAACCTTAGTGCGGCGCTGGGGATCGTCTACGACTTTCTTGGCAAAGAACGCGAACTGGCGCGGCTGGTCTTGAGAGAGATGACGTTTTACGAGGATGGCGCGCAAGGAAAACGGTTCTCGCAGACCCGCCAGCGTATGATTTCGCTATGCAGCGAGATCGCGCGCATTGCACAGGAGAAAGGGGAAATAGGAACTGCGCACGATGCACAGCGAATTGGCGCCGTCATTTTCGGCATCTACCAGATCGAGATTCGCAAGTGGTTGGCTGAACCACCCGCGCCGGTTTCGGAAGGCCTCCGTGCTCTCCGGGAGGTCCTTGAAATCCTGGTCACAGGACTATCGCCGAACTCAAAGCCTTCCCGGTTGCGAACGTGAGCGCCGCGCGAAATTCAACGGCCATCCGACGGTCGTTCCCCAGGCAGAACGAGACGGGAAACCCGCAGCCGGTTGCATCAAACCAGCAGCACGAAACCGAGCGCGATCATCTTCTTAGCCGGCCGCATCGTCAAACGTCTTCTCAAGACTTAGTCGACCGCGCCGCGATCGTTCGGCCTTCTCTGATCGAAGATCGTCGTGTTGATCTCGCCGAATTTGGCCAGCACCCGTTTTGGGAGCAGCCGAGCATCCTTTGGCGGAACGCCCAGCAGGCGCAGGATCATTTCGGCCGCAGCCTGCTCCAGGCGACCACTTTTTGGATGTTGCAAAAGCTCGCGCAGAGTCGTTCCGACAATCGCGAGCAAGCTCGTCAGCAGAAGGTCGGTTAATTCGACGTCGAACAAGCCCTGTTCCATACCGATACCGATGTCCTTGCGGATTCCGCGCGCTATCTGGTTCCTGAACTCGCCCGTATTCATCATGGCCTCGGCGACGAGCCAACCCCACTCGGGCTCAGCGGCCGCCAGACGAATGAAGTACTGCGTGGCCAGCGCGACGCGCTCTGAGCCATCCGTGACCTGGCGGATCGCGTCATCCACCTGCCCGACCAGCGATGCGGCGATCGCATGCGCCACAGCGTCTACCAGTTCGGCTTTGTCGCGAAAGTGGTAATAGAACGTGCCGTTCGCGACGTTGGCAATCGAGGTGACCTCGCTGATCGAGGCAGCCTCCAAGCCATGCTTTGCAAAAGCCGTCACGGCAGCGTCCATCAACAACGCTCTTGTACGCGCGCTCTTGTCCAGGTCACTGGCTTTGGCTCGGAAGCGTTTGGTTCGCACAGCGCTCATGTCCCCTCTGGCATGTAAATACCGCATTCCCTCAGTCTCGGCAAAGCACTCACCGTAGAATTGACAATTCTCTCAGTTTTGCTAGATACGGAATTGAGAGAACTCTCAATTCTATAGTGGGTGTATCCAAGCAGGGGAGACGGATGGAAAGCTCGCTTGTCATCGACAATCGCGACGAAACCGCATCGGATGGAAGCGTGTTCGAACGGCGAGACCCGAACAGCGGCGCGGTGGTTACGCGTGCGGCCGCCGCAAGCCTGGAAGATGTGCATCGCGCGGTGCAATCGGCCGCTGCCGCATTTCCCCGTTGGGCCAAATTCGCTCCGGGCGGAAGACGGGACATCCTGCTCAAGGCGAGCGCACTCCTGGCCGATCGCGGTACGGAGCTTCAGCGAATCATGACCGCAGAAACCGGCGCGTCGAAGCCCTGGTCCTCCTTCAATGTCCGGCTCGCGGCAGGCATGCTGCGCGAGGCGGCGTCGCTGACGACGCAGATCAAGGGCGAGATCATTCCCACCGACAAGCCTGGCTCCTTTTCATTCGCAGTCCGACGTCCGGCGGGCGTGGTTCTTTCGATCGCGCCGTGGAATGCTCCGATCATCCTCGCGGTCCGGGCCTTTGCGACGGCGATCGCGTGCGGTAATGCCGTGATCCTCAAGGCGTCGGAGATAAGCCCGGGCACGCAATACCTGTTGGCTGGAATCATGCGCGATGCCGGATTGCCGCCCGGAGTGTTGAACTTCATCACCAACGCACCCGCTGAAGCAGGCCGGGTCGTCGAAGCCTTGATTGCCGCCCCCGAGGTCCGTCGAGTCAACTTCACCGGTTCAACGAAGACGGGCCGAATCGTTGCGGAGATCGCCGCGCGCTATCTGAAGCCGGCTCTGCTCGAGCTCGGCGGCAAGGCGCCACTGTTGGTCCTCAAGGATGCCGACATCGATGACGCGGTACGTGCGGCCGCATTCGGCGCGTACATTCATCAAGGTCAGGTCTGCATGTCGACCGAGCGGATCGTGATCGACGAAGCAATTGCGGAAGAATTCGCGGCGAAGCTTGCGGCAAAAGCCAAAACGATTGTGGCGGGAAACCCGCACGTGAGCGACGTTCCGCTTGGCTCCCTCATCAGCGCCGACTCCGCAGGACGTGTCGGCGCACTGGTCAACGATGCGGTCTCGAAAGGGGCAAAGCTGCTCGCAGGCGGCCGGATCGACGGTCCCGTCATGGATGCCACCCTGCTGGACCACGTGACGCCGGACATGCAGATCTATTCCGAGGAGTCATTTGGGCCGGTCGCCTGCATCGTTCGCGTACGCGACACCGGACAAGCCATTCACGTCGCAAACGATACGGAATATGGCCTCTCCTGCGGCATCTTCACGCGCGATGTCAAGCTTGCGATGGAGATCGCTGAGCGACTCAACTTCGGCTGCTGCCACATCAATGGCCCGACCGTTCACGATGAGCCGCAGGTGCCGCTCGGCGGGATGAAGGCGAGCGGATACGGCCGGTTCGGTGGTCAACCAGGCGTCAACGAATTCACGGAAGTGCAGTGGATCACGATTGAGGATCCAAAGCAGCACTACCCGATCTGACGGGCAGATCGGGGCCGGGCGGCGCCTCGATTAGCCCAGATGAGCACCTTGGGAAACACTTTCCGCGAGGAGAAGCGAGTGACAACGGACGTGTATGACTTTGTGGTGATCGGTTCCGGTCATAACGGCTTGACGACGGCTGCCTATCTCGCCAAGGCCGGGCAAAAGGTCCTGATACTCGAACGTAACGAATGGTATGGCGGTGGCGTCGTCACTAAGGAGCTCTTCGCGCCTGGTTTCAAGTTCGATCTACACTCGTCGCTGCACGTCAATATCCAAGCGAATCCGCTCGTCTTAAATGACGAGCTTGAGCTGCGATCCAAGTACGGGTTGAAGTACCTTTACCCGGACGCTGTCTACTCGACGATGTTCGACGACCATACCTGCCTCGTCACTTACAAGGATGTGGAGCGCACCTGCGAGTCAATCGCCCGCATCTCGCCACGAGACGCCGAGTCGTACCGTCGGTTCGCCTCGATGAGCATGAAGATCGTCCCGCTTGTCACCCAGAGCCTTTTTGTGCCGCCGCCACCACAAGGGCAGTTCTTTGCACTTCTGGACCAGAGCATCGAAGGCCAGGAGATCTTCAGGGCCTTGCAGATGAGCAAGCTCGAGATTTGCCGGGAATGGTTCGAGAACGAGAAGGTGATGATCCACCTACTGAAATTCGCGGCCGAGACGCTCACGGCTCCCGAGGACAAAGGCACCGGTTTCATCCTCTACACAATGCCGGGAATGGTCCATACCTATCCGATCGGCATCCCTGTCGGGGGAAGTGGCGCACTTGTTGATGCGCTCATCCGGTGCCTGACTGCACACGGCGCAGAATTTCGCGATCGGTCTGACGTCACGAAGGTTCTCGTCGAAAATGGGCGCGCTGTCGGCGTGCGTCTCGCCGACGGCCGAACCATTCGCGCCAGAAACGGCATCGTCGGCCAGATCCATCCCTGGCTGCTCGGGGAAATGGTCGACGGCTTAGATCAGGGAATGGTCTCGCGAGCCAAGCGCACGCAAACTGGCTCGTTTGGGATCATGCCGCAGCACATGGCGCTCAAGGAGCGTCCCAAGTATCGCGCCGGCGACGAGGCGGGTCGAGTCATTCTTGCTAACTATGCGCCATCAACACTCGAGCGCTTTCTCCGCGTCTTCGATAATTTCAGGTATGGCGACATGTGGGCTGAAGGGTCAGACGACACAATCCTAGCGTCGCACATGCAGTGCCAGTTCGACGAGACGCAGGTGCCGGCCGGGAAGGCGGCCATCACGGTCTATGGTTTCGGCCCGTTCGAGCTGCGCGGCGGCGGCGCAGCCGCTTGGGACGAACGCCAGCAGGAGATCGGCGACTGGCTCTTGGAGAGGTATCGGCATTATACCCTGAACGTGACGGGCGAGAACATCATCGGTCGGCGCTTCGACACACCGCTGGAAATCTCGCGGCACTCACCGATGTTCCAGCGGGGTGACGTAAGCGGACTGGGTGAGTACCTCCATCAAATCGGCGCACACAGGCCGACGCCGGAACTGTCGAAACTGACGGTACCAGGCGCGGAGCGCCTTTACTTGACGGGCACCGCCATCAACGTCTCCAGCGTGAGCGGAGCTGGGCGCGCAACGGCGATCAAAATCTGCGGCGATCTCGGAATCAAGTTCGACAAGCTGATCGCGGGGTAGCCGATGAAATTCTACACGCCGGAGAAAAACGAACTAATTGAGATTACGGAGGTCGAGCCGCACCCCAATGGCCTGCTCGTCGGCGGCCGGATCATGGGCGCAATGCCCATGAAGGCGATACTTCGGCCCGAGGAGTTGCGCGGAGCTTTTCGCTTTGCCAGCGCGGCGGTCGTGCTGCGCCTGCTCAGGATGCTCTTTGCTCGCAGCACGCGAGGGTGACGTACAGTGTCTCTCATGATGGTTCTTCCCAAGCTCGTTTTCGGCATCGGAGCGCGCCGGGAGCTCGCAAGCGAACTAGCATTGCTACGAGTCGAGCGGCCATTTCTCATGACGGATCGAGGCATTGTGCAATGCGGCGTTTTCGACCAGGTCGCGGAGACTCTTCACGACCGCGACCCATCATTGTTCGACACAGTACCCGAAAATCCGACATACGATGCGGTCGACCGGGCGGCGCAGCATTACAAGGCGAACCGCTGTGACGGTATCGTTGCAGTTGGTGGTGGATCCGTCATCGATACGGCAAAGCTTGTAGCCGTGCTCGGAGCGCACAGTGGTCGCGCGGAAACCTATGTTGGCCACTCGGAGCGAATTACCAACGGCGCGTCCCCTCTGATCGTTCTCCCGACGACTGCAGGGACCGGCAGCGAGGCCTCGCCGGACGCAGGAATTCACCCGGATTCTTGTTCGATCTCATCAGGCATCTCATCACCTCTCGTCGTTCCAAAGGTCGCCATCTGTGACCCGGCGCTCACGGCTACCCTTCCTAAATGGCTGACGGCAGCGACGGGTCTTGATGCGTTGTCTCACTGCATAGAGGGCTATCTCTCCACCACGATCGCGCCGCCGATTGATGCGATGGCTTTGGATGGCATACGTCGCATCTGGCAATATCTTCCACGCGCTACCATGGACGGAACCGATTTAGTTGCCCGCTCGGAAGTCATGATGGCTGCTTTTGAAGGGGGGGCAGCGATTGCAAAAGGGCTTGGACCAGGGCACGCGATTGCTATCAGTTGCGGCGATCAGGGCCTGCATCACGGTGTGTTGAGCGCGCTCGGTTTGATCGCGAGCCTTGAGCTCATGCAGGAGCATGTTCCCGATCGGGTGAGGAATGTGGGTGACGCCATGGGACTGGAGCCCCGCTCGTCTGTGGCCGCTGAAATCCGCGCACTGATGACGAAACTCGAACTCCCCACATCGCTTGCCCAGCTTGGATACGAGGTCGCGGATTTGGATGCCCTCGCCCATCGGGCCTCGGTAAGTCACTTCAATCAGACCAGTCCGTTCATTCCGGACACGCAAGAGTTCGTACAAATGATTAGTGGGATCCTGCGTTGACATGCGCATGGACTCAGCTGAGCGTGAGTTGCGCGACTAAGTTGGCGCTCCGAAAAGGAAGATTGGTGAACTTTCAAAACTATTATACTTGCGCGACTACACTAGTCGGTATAGTGTATTTCAAAAGTTGGCGAGCGGAGAGGAGCCGGTCGCGGGAGATCAAAAACCTAACTAGGGGGAACAACATGAGGCATCGCACCGCAATTTTTGCACTCTCTCTTTTTTCGTTCGGGGAGAGCGCATTCGCTGCGGATCTTCCTGTTAAGACTCCAGCCACACCACCTGATGTCCCGTTCTTTTTGCTGATCGACGACCGCGTGACGTTTGCCTGGATGCCAAATGGGAAGGAGCCCAACACTTACTCGGTACGTCCGGACGGAAGCATCAACACAAGCATAGCTAAGCAAGTCTACGCTTTCACACATTTCGATATTTGGCGTTACGGCACAAACTTCGTGAACATCTCATTGACGAAGAGCGATCATAACGAACCAGCAAATCCATGCACGAACGTTGGTGTCATACTCAATCCCGCTAATGGTACGACGACAGCAGCCGCTTGCGAGGGAGCAACCGACGTTTACGCGATAGTCAGATCTACTCTCGGGTGGAACGAGCTCTTTGGCACCAAGGCCTTCACATACGGGCCTCTCCGTAACATCTCGTTTGAGGGTGGCTTGGACGCCGGCACCAAAGACAACCGGCTGGCCCCCGCTAAGAGAGCCCTCGTCTCAGGCCTGCAGTTTCAATTTGATCTGCCATATAAGGGGTTTTTCAATGTGGCTCCCCTGCTGTCTTGGGAGTTCGCCAATCACCACGGCTTTGCCCAGTGCGGAAGCGGCTTCTCCGGCCCAGTACCGGGTGTCAATTGCCTGATCGATGGCCATCGAAGCTACAAGCCAACTTGGGCAATCGAAACCAACTACTATATGGACTTGGGGTTCTTGCCCGAAAATATGCAATACTTCTCCGTCAGCGGACGTGCTGCTTGGTACGGCCCGAAAGGCCCGGAGCTAAGTCCGCTGCCGTACAATCCGCTTCCAGCAGCAGCGCCTTCAAATATTCAGACTGCGATAGAATTCAATTCGGAACCAATCCGATTGACGTTTGACGCTTCAAAAGCTGCGTTCGGTCCGAAATACTCACACTTTATCGATGTTTGGGTGGCTTATCGCTACTGGCAAAACAAATATGGTGCAGATCATAAATTAAGCCGATATTGCAACTTTTCGCCTGGTGTAAGCAATGGCACGTGCACGGAATCGTCGGTCTATAGCGGCATCTCAATGAAGTTCTGAGCATTCCTTCGACAAACCTCCCGAAGGGATCGACTTGGTGCCGCAGGTGCTCCCGCGGCCCCTTTTTTTTGCTTGAGACACTAGGTTGTTGGTGTGGGATGGCGGGGATGTCACGCAACGTCGAACATAATGTTCTCGCCGCGGCGTATTTGGCGCTTCGGCTTAAATAGTCCAGACGAGCCGGATACCATGAGAAGGAGAAATCGTTTTGCCAATGATACTCTAATGAGTCGTGCAAACTAGGGCTGGGCGCGGTTGTTGCGTCCTGGATGAGTTATCGTTCAGCGGCGCGCCGAACCCATGAACTGGGCGCGCGGCAAAGCTTGTATGAGCGTTGGAGCTTCGAAAATGCCAATCTGCAAAGTGAATGGAATCGAGCTTTATTACGACGAGATCGGAACAGGAACTCCAGTCATGCTCATCACAGGTCTAGGTGGTGTCGGAGCGGCATGGGGTCCTCAAATTTCTCTTTTCGGCAACAAGTTCAGAACTATCGTTCCCGATCATAGGGGGCGAGGAAGATCGACCATGACGATGGAGGGGCATGAAATCGATCAACTCGCCTCCGATATGGCGGAATGCTTGCGTAAAACCCGGGCCGCTCCAGCACACCTCGTCGGATCATCATTGGGGGGCGCGATCGCTTTAAGAATGGCGCTGGATCATCCGGACGTCGTACGGTCGCTCACTTTGGTCGCCTCATTGGCAAAGAGCGACGAATACATCAAGCGTTGGTTTAGGTTCAGAACGCTGGTCGTCGAAAGACTGGGCCATGAGGTCGAAGTCGAACTGATGTTGCTTCTGTTACACAGCCCGACCTATCTGCGAGAGCATTGGAGCGCGATCGAAGAGTTTGAGAAGGCATTTAAAGCAGCGCCGTCATCGACACAGATCGAGGTCGCCCGGATGGATATGGTGATGCGTCACGATTGTCTGGCGCAGCTGAGCGAAATAAAGGTGCCGGCGCTGATTCTTGCTGGCGCTGATGACGCCATCACTCCACCATATCTATCCGAGCAGTTGTCGGCGGGGATTGCGGCCTCGTGTTTTCGCGTGTTGGAACGCACCGGGCATTACATTCAGATCGAACGGCCCGAATTGTTTTTCGAGATCGTGGGAGATTTCATCGAAGGATTGGAGCGCCGCTAGTTCATTCGTGGACTCAAGCGCAGGGTTCCGGAAGATCAAGGGACGGTTCCTCCTGAGCCATCGGTACTCTGCCTCACAAATTGTATAAGATTGCTGAATTCGGCAAGCCGCGCTGGCTTGCCCTCGCCGCAAATGTTCAAGCAGATAACGCGTCGCCTCTCACCCCGTACCGCAGCCGCGGCCGGCATAGTCGTCGTGTCGGTAGTGCGTGCCTGCAGCGGTGTTGATGAGCACGATATCGAACGACTGCAATTCGGGCCCGATCCGGGCAAGCTCCGTCTCCACATCCAAAGCCGAGTAGACATAGCCGGCCTTGCCGCGAACATCCAACTTTACGCCTGGCGGAAAGCACCAGTCGAGCGAGATTTGATCGTCTCGTGGCCGGTCGTCCACGATCCAAGGGCGAGTGGCATGCCAAGGCGCATCGAATGAGCGTCGTTATGCGTCCTCATCTGTACCCTTCTCAAATGCCGAAGCTCGCCGTCCCGCACTCGATCGGGTCTCAAGTGCACCATGAGTTCGTCCTCGCGCAGCGTGTGCTTGTGGCCGAAATACTGGATGTGGGGCTCGAGGCCCCGCGAATCTGACTCGATGCTGGCTCCGAGCGGCGCTGAGATATAGACAAAGCGCATCGTCGATTGCCATCTTGAGAAGCTGCATAATCTTAGAGCGTTTACCGCATCACGGCTGTATGGTGTGCTGCTTTCCGGTCAAGGTCGAACGCGCGTCCCCTGGCTGGACGCAGGCTGTTTCGCCGGGACCAGGATGTCCGGTTCATTAGTGGCTGTTGCCCCTAGCCGGGTGATATCGTTCGGTGTGCTGTTCTTAGGAATGCCGCTCAATCGTCCTTCTCGACCATTCAACAAATTGATCATGGACGGAGTGCCAGAGAATTTACCTCCAGCTCCCGAATCGCCGCTCTCGCAGCTCAAGCAAGTCGGTCAGCACAACAAGAGTGGTCGTCAACGCACCGGCATGTTGCGCTTCCAAAACAGCATCAACCGCCTTGCGCATAACCTGGGCAAGCGGCGCGGCTTCGATTTGCACGCGCTCGGTCGTCTCGGGTAGGAGTTTACGGCGATCGACATCGTCCCGCTCCCGGACGACGTATCCCTCCCGTACCAGCCGATCGATTACGCCGGTTATCGCACCGCTGGTTAGCCCCGTCTGTTCTGTCAAGTCACTCGGCGTGTACACTGGGCCCATGCTGACCAAATGAAGGGATTCGAGATCCGAGGAATTAAGGCCGAGGCGTCGCGCCACAGACTGAGTATGTAAAAAGACCGGCGGCTCTGAGCTCGCGCAGGGCGACGTTCAATCTCTGAATGAGGTCGCTTCTGACGCTCAGACTTTCATCTCCTTGGCGAGGCTCCGGACAGATCCTGATGCCCGCCGCTAAACATTGGCGCAAGCAGGCCGTTACTCATGAAGTTGGCGTGGGAGCGCGTGGAACGGTTGACGCGGACCGATGCGCCGAGCCAGCTCATGGCGTCGTCATATAGGCTTTGATCAATGGTCATGACCGAAGGCTCCGGTCAAAGATCAAGCACGAGAAGGGCCGTTCTAGATCGCGAGCAGCAGAGCAAGATCTGGTCGTTGGCCGCCTTTTCGTGTTCGGTGAAGTAGCTGTCGCGATGGTCCGGCACGCCCTCGATCACGCCGCACATGCAGGTGCCACAGACGCCTTGCTCGCATGACACGTCGACCTGGATTCCTGCTAGTGACAGCGCTTTGACAATGCTGATGCCCGCCGGGACCGCGATGATGCGGCCGGAGTTCGCAAGCCTCACCTTGAACCCATCGCCGGACTTGTCGACCTCGGCTTCGAAATATTCGCGATGGATATGTAGATCGGCATGACCGCGATTGCGCGCCTCCTTGACCACCCAGTCCATAAAGGCTGCGGGTCCGCAGACATAAAGGTGGGTATCGGGCGACGGTTCTGGCAGATCTCGTCGCGGGTCGAAGCGCTGCGCGGGATCGCCGTCGTCGAAATGCAGCTGCGTCTTGCTGCGCAACGGCTCTGCCGCGAGCTCGTCGAGAAAGGCCGCCTTGGCATGTGCCCGCGCGCAATAATGCAGTGCAAAGAGTTTGCCGCCGCGCATACAATGATAGGCCATCGCAAGTAGCGGTGTGATGCCGATCCCCCCGCCGATCAAGACGGTTTGCTGCGCGTCAGTTGCCAGCGGGAAGTGGTTGCGCGGCAGTCCGATCTGCAGGCGATCGCCAGCATGAATAGCGCGATGCACGGTGGCGGAGCCGCCGCGGGATTTCGTTGCGAGCAGGATTCCCAAGCGATAGTGCGATCGATCGAACGGATCGCCGCACAGCGAATATTGCCGTACAAGATCAGGGCCAAGATGCAGGTCGACATGCGCTCCTGCCTCGAACGGAGGCAGCGTCGTGTCCGCGTCGGCGACCAGATCGAGCACGATGATCCCGTCTGCAGGCTGGGTGCGGCGAGCAACGATGACATCAATGGTCTCAGGGGTCATTGTCGCGTCGCTCCTGGTTTTCGTTCGGAACTTTGGAAGACTCGATGCTCATGCGTCCGATCATGCCTTCGCGCCAAATGGAGATCGCCATCGACGTTCCAAGTGGCGGCGTTCGCGAAAGCGGCCGCAGCGCGGCGAGCTGCAGCACCAATTGGCCGATGAAGGATGCATCGCGGATCGGGATCATCGCCTTCAGACCGGCGAGCCGCTCCGGCTTGAATGTGTGGCGGACAGAGGGGTATCGATGGGCCCCGGCGCTACCGGTGAGTTGCTCGGGCCGAGGTCGCGCGCCTGCCTGTCCTAGGCCTCAGTCACAAGCATTGGCCCCGCTTCCGTGTCATCCCTCGCTACATGATGTGCAGCCACGCTCACCTTGACCTAGTTGCCGACACCGAATTCTGGGACCCGCTAATCTCTTCGTCTATTAATCGTTTCATCACACGCCTCACCCGTATTGCCCCAACGTCAACAGGCAAGAGGACCGGCCCCATGTCCATAAGCTCCATTCCGTGCATTTCAGCGTTGATGGCATCGAGCATTGGCCCGTCTTCGTTTTGAATGACAGTCACCTGACGCAATGCGGCCTCGGCGTCGACCTTCGGATCGTCGATAGCGTAGTCGCGTGTAGTAGACATGAAATAGTGTGTCGTTCCTTCTGTCTCGGGTGTGGCAATGTGCGAGAACCTGGCTCTGTGACCATTGGATGATGGGTCGCCAACAGGCGTACTCTTGATTTCAAAATTCATTACCTGCCCCGGGCGCCAATGTATATTTAACGTTTGATCAATTCTCTCGCCAAGGTGGGCAAGGTGCGGCAATGAGGGACCATCCTGCATTGTGCGCACGACGAAGACATCGTTTCTCTCCTCGTTTACGCTAGTCTTGCTGCATGCGGCCGGACCGGCCGAGAATGATCCGACGTGCAGATATTCGGCATGCGATAGATCCAGGAGATTGTCGACGAGAATATCATACCGATAGTTGGCCTTTATGTAGCTATGCACCGTACGAGTTCCCGGCGCATCCATATACGACAGATCCGGAATTCGCTCCGGCTCGGCCTGCGCACTATCGCCCATCCAGATCCAGATAAACCCATGTCGTTCTGCTGTCGGATAACGACGGACGTGCATGCGCTGAGTAATCACGTCGCCATGGGGATTATGTACACAGCGACCCAATGCATCGAAGCGTAAGCCGTGATATTTGCATTGGACGATATCGCCGAATAGCGTACCGCGGCTGAGGGGGGCAAAACGATGAGGACAAAGATCCTGCATGGCTGCGACCTCTCCACGCTCGGTACGATAGAGCAGCACCGGTTCGTTCAGTATAGTCCGACGTCGAAGCTGTCGGTCGACGTCCTCGGACTTTGCGGCAACATACCAAACATTTCGCTGAAAAATCATCTGGTCCTCCTGACGTTACTTCGTCGACGTCGAGAAACGAGGCGAAAGCCGCGCATCAGGTTGAGAGCCTAGCCTTGATCTCCTCCAGCTCGGGAACGGGAGTGTCGTCGTCCATCGAGAAACGGTCGCCAAAGTCAAACATGTCTTCGTGCTGGACCCCTGGGTAATACTGAATCTCCCACCAGTTGTGGTCGAGGTCCTCAAGGTAGAACGAATAGATGCCGTGCTGATCCTGCGCCGGCAGCACCTGGCGGATCTTGTACTTGTCCTTGTGCACGAGGGCGTCCGCATGCGCCTGATCGACCGCCTCCTTCGAGGTGACGTCGATGCCCCAATGATTGAGCACGTTGCAGGGATGCACGGCCTTGCCGACTTCGACGGCAATGATGTGGAACTTGAGGCCGCAGCGTACTCCCATCGCTGGCGGGGCGTGCTTGACACATTCAAGCCCCAGAAACTCCTCGTAGAACTTGCGGGATTCCTTCAGGCTGAAACACTCCATAGTGCCGTGCGACATCATGTAGGGCTTGACGATCGATTTGTCATTCTTGGCATCGGCGATGCCGTCCCGAAGCATTTCTCGAGTTTGCGACATGATTGTCTCCTATGCTGCTGCCTTCTCGGCTTCCGTCAGAAAAGCGTCAGCGTAGAATTGCTCGGGCGGCAGGCCGCATTTCTCGCTGAAGTCGGCGCGGGCAGCCTCAACCATCGCAGGAGCGCCGCACGCATAAACCTGGACGCCGGAAAGATTCGGGAAATCCTCCATCACGGCGCGGTGCACAAAACCCGTTCGCCCGGTCCATGCGCATTCCGGCGTAGGATTCGACAGAACCGGGATAAACTTCAGGTTGGGATGCTGCCAGGACTCGGGCAGGCTGAGCATATACAGGTCGCGCCGCGTCCAACATCCCCAGTATAGCGCGATTGGGCGTTTCATGCCCTTCTGCATCGCAGCTTCGCACATGGCCTTGATCGGCGCAAAGCCGGTGCCGCTCGCCACCATCACGATCGGCTTGTCCGAATCCTCGCGCACGTAGAAGGTGCCGAGCGGCCCCTCGAAGCTTAGCAGATCGCGGACCTTGAGAGTGCTGAACACCTGATCGGTGAAGGTTCCGCCCGGGGTGTGACGCACATGTAGCTCAAGCGTGGTGACGCCCTCCGGTTTCGGCGAGTTCGCGATCGAGTAGCTGCGGCGCTTGCCGTCCCTTAGCTGCACGTCGATGTGCTGTCCGGCGAGGAAGCGGAAGTTCTCGTTCATTGGCAAGCGGACGCTGATGACTGCCACGTCAGGCGTTGGCTTGTCGACCTTCTCGACCCGGCACGGGATGACGCGCGGCCGCAGCACGTCAATGCCGTCCAGCTCCTTCACCTCGATGACGGTGTTCTCAAGCGGTCGCGCCTGACAGCACAGCACATAGCCTTTCGCCTTGTCGATGTCCGACAGGGAAGCTGGATGAACATCCCCATAATCGACCCGGCCCGACTTGATCGTACCGCGACAGGTGCGGCACATGCCGACGCGACAGCTATGGGGCATGTGAAAGCCGGCATCGAGTCCCGCCTGCAGGATGGTCTTGTCCGGTGAGACCTCGAAACTGTGCCTGCTCGGCTGGAGCTCCACCTTGAATGCCATTATTCCTCCCGAATGAGCGCACTCATTTTTATAACGCGCTCATTCTATTTGAACGACGGACGGAGTCAAGCACGGCGCACAAACTACGCGCCTACGGAGTCCCCAAGGAAGCGGACCGTTTTCGATTGGGCAGTGATGCTCTACACGCTGGTACAAGAAACTTCTGGGAGCTGGAGATGCTGAGCCATAGGCCAAGCCTGTCGTTCAGCGCCGTGAAAAGATCCGGAGGGGCCCGGCCGGGATCATCAACCAGGCAAAGGAGCCTGGCCGTCTGTCGACGCTCGAGCCTGGATCGACGATTGCAGCTTTATTCCCACGAAGGTCGTCCCTCGATTGCGCCCGAACAGTTGCTGAGCGCTGCTGCTGCAGGTTTTCTACGGGCATTCGCTCGGAACAGCAATTGATGGAGCAACTGGATCATAATCTGTATCGATGGTTTGTGGGCTGACACCAGGAACCGGTTTGGGACCTGACGACCTTTACGAAGGACCGCACCCGGCTGGAGAACGGCGAGGTGTTCAGCAAGTTCATTGCGAAGCTTCTGAACCATCCCAAGGTGAAGCCGCTGCTGTCGGATAAGAACCTGGGCCTCACACGAAAGCTTCCGTCTAAAGGGCGGCTCAGGTGACGACGACCGTGGCGTGAACTTCCAAGGGACAGAAGCGCAGGAACGACACTCATGCCAGCGTGACTGCCCCCGAAAGCCGGCTGTATTGGAGGGCTGCTGGGCGCAAAACCAAGGTAAAGGAACGCGGGCCGCTGCATTACGGTCGACGGGACAAGGCTTATGACACCGCTGACCACGTCGCCGCGCTGCGTGCGCTGAACGTCACGCCCCATGTAGCCCAGTACGACAGCGGCAGTCCAACTGGACGCCGGGGCGCCGTGGACAGCCGGACCAGGCGACATGAGGGTTACGGCATGTCTCAATGTCTCAGACGCGGCGCGCGCTGCGCGAATGCATCTTCAGGTGGGGCAAGCCACGGAACCATGCGCAAGATCAAGCATCGAAGTGTGGCTCGCGTCGCTGGCGACTTCCTGCGTAATCTGATTGCCTACGACCTCGTCCGGCTCTCCCGACTGATCGCCGCGGAGAGCTTTGACAGAGCAAACAGCCGCCTCGCCCATCCCGCTGAGCCGCTTCATACGGATATGGCGAACGACCCGTGTTCGGCCTCACGTTGCTGGAGTGGCAGACTTTGGAAATGATGGCCTCGGCAAGGTCATCGCGGAATTCCGGGAAGCTGCGGCTTTCCTTTGGCGCCGGGCGAAATATAGGGAAACACGCCGCCCTGATCGTCGACTTTGCCCCGCACCCCAGCCCCTAGTTTCGCGACGAATCCTCGCATCAAGAAATCCTCGCCAAAAGCGAGCAGACTGCTAGAAGTTACCGCAGGCTTTTCGTACACGCCAAAGGCGGACTTCGGCTTGGAAAGTTCCCGAACCGGTTGAGCGCCGCGCGATGGGTGGGCGTGCCAGACAATCAACATCAACCATGCGAATCAGCCCCGTACTTGTAGGGGCCGAGCGTCATGAACAACAACGCCGTGACAAAGCTCACGCCGGCGAGGACATACATACCAAGTGCGTAGGACCCGAACGAGCCACGACTGCTGCCAAGCGCCGCGATGCCTATGGCGGCCCCGAGTTGGAAGATCGCGTACAGCAGACCGTAAAGTTTCCCGAAAGACTTGCGACCGTGATAGCGCGGGATCATGAAGCTCAGGACGTCGAATTCCGCGCCGGTGATAGCGCCCACGAGTGCTGCGGCGACGATCGCTTCTGGCACGCTCGGACCGCGCGCATAAAGCACCGTCGCGACGATCCCGCCGAGAAGTAGGATTGTCATAATCGGCCCAGCCGAAAACCGATCGAGCAGCCAGCCGACGACGACGCGGGCAAGCAGCAGAGCCAAGCCAAAGACGGCCGGGATCGACGTTGCTGTCGTGGGCGGTATGCCGGCATCAATCATGACACGCGTCTGATGGACGACGATGCTGCTGGTCAGCACGCCGAGCAGGAAGAAGGCCACACTGGCAATCCAGAACGGCCGGGAGGTGGCCGCCTCTCTGACGTTCTCCCCGGCCAAGACAATCGCGCCCCTCCCCGGCACAGGGTCCGATAGGAGGAAGTAAGCGACGGGCCACGCCATCAGTGCCAGCAGTGCAAGCCCCAAATATGCCTCGCGCCAGCCGTAGACTCCGATCAGGTACGCAGTAATCAGTGGTATCAGCATCGTGCCAACGCCAATTCCCGCGTTGCAGAAACCCAGCGCCAAACCAAGTTTCTGGTCGAACCAGCCGGCCGTCGAGCGAAGATATGAAATTGGCCACACGCCAAGGCCGCAAATCGGAATTACGATCCACGCTAGATAAAACATTATGATATTGTTCGGCAGGTAGAACATCGCGGCGAGAGACGCGGCGAACACCGGTACGCTCCAAAGGATCAAGCAACGCCCGCCGAAGCGGTCGACGAGCGCACCCTGGATCGGCGACAAGATCACGATCATGATTGAGATAATCGAGGCCCCGAGCGAGATGGCCGGCACGCCCCATTTGAACTCCGCCTCGAGTGGCGCGATGAAGCCCCCGAAGGCGAGAAGTGTGAGACAGCTTGGCCCCACGGATAGGCCGATGGCTGACGCAACGACCGTCCGCCAGCCCGCAGTGTTCACCGACTGCACCGCGATCGGCTGCGCATTTGCGATAGTCATACCGTCCCCCCTTTTGTTTTCTGTTCGCGACTCAGAGCACGGACAGGAGCAGGCGCGACGGATACCCCGGCGCGTGGTGCAGTGTGTCGCGCCCGACCTTGTCGGGCGTATAGGTGTGCGAGAACAACGGGTCAGTGACCAACGAATCACCGTTCGCGACTTCGATGCGGAGGCGCGAGCCCTGGGCGATGTCGTAGGCCGCGTGCATTAGCGGTACGCGCAGCTCGACGGTCTCGCCGATCGGCAGCGGCTCGATCAACTTGTGCGACAAGATCGGCTCGCGTGGCCCGCTGAGATTTGCATCGAGCGCGCGGTGCGAGGCGCGTAGCCAGCCCTTGGTAACGAGCGCCGGCCGCTGCCCGGTCGCCGGCGGCGGCACATGCGTCACGCGAACGATGATATCGGTATCGCTCCGCGTCGACGAGAGATAAACCACGAACTCGCATGGGCCCCGGACCGAAATCGGTACATCAAGCGGCGGCGTCGTGAATGTGAGAATCTCGGCCAGCGGATCGGGCCCCTCGACATCGAGCTTTGTGACACCGATCGCCCACTCGGGCCGTGGATAATCATATGCGGTCGCGCCAGTCTCCGTTGGTGGCGCGGTGTCGAGGCAACCGTCGTTGAGGGATTTGACTTGGCCAGCCGCGCCGGCACGCAGATGAAAGGCCGCCTCGCGCACGCCTTCCGGCGGCCAGGCAGTATGATCTTCCAGGCGTTGCGCGCCCCGCACGAAGACCTGCACCGGCGCGCGACGCTCGAAGCCGTTGTCGATCCCCTTGAGGAAGCGATCGTAGAACGGCGCCACCACGTCGCGATGGAACGGGACCGCCTCGAACTCGGCGCAGGCCTCGAACGCATTGGGCGCGCCGGTGACCAACAGCCATTTCGGCCCTCGCACTGCGCGCCAACCGAGAATGTTGCCGCCGAGATGTAGGTCAATTTTTGCCCATACACCGATGGAGAAGACCGGAATGTCTACAGAGGGCAGCAGCGGCGCGACCACGCGCTCGGCCCACCACGCGTCGAAGGTCGGGTGGAGGCCGATGTCATACGACAAATCATACGGGATTTGCCGCGACGGCCCGGCGAAGGGCGAGCGGTTGATGGGCCGCACATTGTTGTTCCACCATATCGACATGAAGTCGCTCGGGATGCCGCCCGGATAAGCCCAGCCGTTGTAGACATCGATATGCCCGTCATAGGGGGCGATGCAGGCCAGATGCGGCGGCTTCTCGGCCGCCATGCACCATTGAGCCGTTCCGAAATAGGATTCGCCGATGCCACCGACCTTGCCGGTCGACCAGGGCTGTGCCGCGATCCATTCGATGACCTCGTAGTAATCGCGCCGCTCACGCGGACCGTAGAATTGATAGTCGCCGCCGGAGCGCCCCGTGCCACGCACGTCGAGCCGCACGTAAGCATACCCCTGTCCGACGTACCAATGAATTGGTCCGGTCTCCCGCCACAGGAACATCTTGGTGTCGGGCACGTCGTCGTTGTCGAAGCGATAAGGCGAAGTTGCGAATAAAGTCGGGAATGGACCCTCGCCTGGCGGTAGGTGCACCCTTACTGCAAGTTCCACACTGTCGCTGACTCGGATCATGCGGTCGAAACGATGCGCCATGCCGCCTCCCTTAAAGCTTTCCCCCTGGTTCGCGGCACCATGGCGCGGACCAAATGCATATTATTGTGCATAGTCAAATTTGAGCATGATCAATTTGCGCTAGACAAAAAGCGTTGTCAATCCTGCGGGCGTCAGAAGAAGCAAGGGACACTGAATTGAAGCGTGCCACTGGATGGGCCCGCTCGGATTGGGAGAATGCATCGAGCGGGAGCGGCTGCGACGCAAAAAGAAGGCTTTCGGAGTTTTCGAGCCGAAGAATGAGAAGGCATTTACACGCGAGATTGGACGTCTGGCAGACGTCTCGATTGGCACGCTGTCCGTATATGCAAGGGACAAACGCCACCTGTTGTTTCTGGCCCTCAAGAGGGCCTCGACCGCCTCCTGGAGGAATTGGTGAGCTCTGTGCCCAAGAAAGGTGAGGAAGAACACACGTTACGCTATCGCGCTCGATGAGGTCGTGGACTCATTGGCACGCAACCAGAACACTAAATCGCCAAGCTGTAGCGGCTATACTTGAAGACGTCACAGCGCGATCTTTCCGGTCGAATGACGATACTTCTTGATTGAGTAGTAGGTTAGAGCAACTTTCGACAAAGCGGCCGACGTAGTGAGGCGATGCCTCAGGGCACCGTTGCAGCGCCCCACATAATGGCGATTAGGTCTACTTTCACGATTGACGGTGACGCACGACTTCCGGATGCAGATTCGGCTTGGCGACCAACCTCGACTGACGCCTTAGCGATCCGGACACTAGCAGACTGCTGAAAAACCGACAAAATCGCCCACAGTTTTCCTTGCGGCGCGCAAGCCTCGGGCGAAATATAGGAAAAAGGCCGCCCTGATCGTCGAATTTGGCTCGCATCCCCAAGTTTTCGCGACGAATCCTCGAATCACGAAATCCTCGCCAAAATCAGAGTTCTTCAGCAGACTCTAGGACTTCATAGGCCGAGGCGCGTGCTTGGTATAATCATCCGCAGCTTGGGTGTTAAGAACAAGTGACTCTTGGCGACGTTGCGATATTGCATTGTGACATGAATGATGCAGCAGCAGGCAATTCCGCCGGCACCGGTTCGCCAGTTTGGAGCGGGCTAGGGCCAGCATATTTCGCGGACACGGTTGCCTCTCGTCAGAAACTACAGCAGGATTAAGGATGCGAGCTTCTATACGCTCATTACTAAACAAGAGACTTTTTCTTGCCTCGTCTCCCAAGCCGCTTCGTACGCGGCTCGATTATGGCGCGAACTGCTTTCAACATTTGTTCGATTCCTGTTGCGGGATCTGGCGCGCGAGCAGTTGTTAGCCAGTCGCGAACCTCAGCCAGATGTACTGCAAATAAAGCACGAGCTAACGTCTTTGCTTCGCGGCCAATTTCGAGAATCCCTTGTCGATTGGCGTCTTCAAGTATAGCCGCGATAGCTTGGCGCCACCGATCTAATCGAGCGCGATAGCGTAACGTGTGTTCTTCCTCGACCAGTATACTCGTATCGGCTCGGCCGGATTGGCCGACGATGTGTCGGGCCAACTCTGGCTCGCGCGCAAAATATTTGTAGGTTGGCGTCAGAAGCGCGGCAATACGATCGACCGTTTCACCTTTGTTGGGCACAGAGCTCACCGATTCCTCTAGGATGCGGTCAAGGTCCTCGTTGAGGACCAGAAACAACAGGTCGCGTTTGTCCTTTGCATATACGAACAGCGTGCCAATCGAGACGTCCGCCAGACGTGCTATCTCGCGTGTGGATGCCTTCTCGTATCCTTCCGCACGGAAAACTTCGAACGCAGCTTCCTTTATGCGTCGTAGCCGCTCCCGCTTTCCGCGTTCTCGCAATCCGAGTGGCGCCTCATCCGGTGGCACGGTCACAACCTTTGTACGCTTCAATTCGGGTTTCCTTTCCTTCTGGCGCCCCTAGGATTGACAACACGTTTTGTCTAACCCAGATTCCATTTGAGTAAAACATATCCGGCGCTGGCGAGATAGTTGTCGCATTCTTGGGGGTGAACCGATCAAGGATGTCGCTGAGCGCATCCCATAGTGTGGAGATAGTTCGGGCGGCAATTTTGCACAGCAATGACTTGAGTTTTGGCGAAGGCTCGCTCGATCGGCTCGAGATCGGGACTGTAGGGCGGCAAATGGTCGAGGCTCGTGCCCCCGACCCTCGATCGCCTCGCGAGCGCCCCTGTGGCTGCTGAAAATGTCGGGCGTGACCATGTCGCTCCGCGCAAACGCCGGTAGGAGTACCTGTTCGACGTAGGGGGAAACATCGTCGGTGTATGGCGCCGCGCCGTCCACGACCAGTGGGGCGGGGTAAGGCGGTGCTACGCAAGCCGCGACAGACGTGGAAGTTTTCCAGTGTTCATGCGGAACTGATGCGACCAGCCGCTGACGGCGCGGTGCGAGTCCATATCCTTGGTCGTTGGCCAAGTCTCGTCAATTGATCGGGAGCCAGGATCGGTTGGCGTTGTCGCCAGACCTCGCGCACCGTCGTTACGCCGCTCGTTGCTGCTTGGCGGGCTGCAGCGCTTTCAATCGCCAGGCCACACGCCTTCAGAAAGCGATTGACCGAAAACGATCAACACCGATACCCGATCCCCAAGCGCAGGCGTCAACTCATCCAGCGTCATGTCGGAGCATGCGGCTGCCAACTAGCCGACTCTCGTGCTCAGCTAATGGAATCATTTCTCTCCCCGTGCACCGGGGTGTCAACGACCCAGCGGCTCGGAAACCCCCGTCCGCCCTCAGTTTGCTGAATGGTCGCGCACGACAAAGTCGTGGATCAACTCGGCGTAGCGCGGCGGCGGCAAAGGTCGCACCTCGTGGTGGGAGCGACAAAATTGGCCAAGGATTTCAGTACTTTCACCGCCAGCTTGGATCGTGCGCCGACGGCGACATCGTCATCGTGGACAATCTCGGCTCGCACGAGCCCAACGCCGTGGTTGAGTCATCTGAGGCGACCAGAACCTGCTCCAGGTAGAGAAGAAGGGCCTCCTGGTCGCTGCGACGGCTACCGCGCTTGGAACGTCTGATCGGAGAAGTCGATCTGGACCGAGAAGCGTCCCTCATTTATCTGCCAGCGCATCAAGTCGAATTCTACTGCGCCGGAGGCGACGAACGGATCACCGACTGCCAGTTCCTCTGCCTCGTGCCAAGAGTCGACTCGGAATACTGTCATTCCTGCGCCCTGTTGTTCGTCCTTCGTGAACACCGGACCGGAAAGCGCGACGAGACCACTCTTCTCCAGATCGATGATCCATCTGTAATGGGCGAGAACGACCGGCTCAAGCTTGCTCGGCGCGATTATGCGGCGGATCATCACGTAGAAGCTTTGTTTCCACATTCGCGATTTGAGATCAGCGACGAGCTCCTTCGCGGACTGGTCATCCTCGGCCATCGCTTCCCCTTCCCCGCTTCAAATCCTCGATTATCTCAATGATGGCTGCGATATCCTGGTCGTGGCGCTTCTCTTGCTTCGCGAAATCGTAAACTCGAAGTGCGGTTTGAAGGAGCGGGGTCGACGCTTCGAGTTCTTCGGCGAGTTCGTTCGCCCTCGCCAGATAGCCGAACATATGCCTGAACGGCCCCGTACCGTTTTCGAACTTGCGTTCCACCATCAGAGGCGATTTGTTGACGAACGTGCTGGATCCGGCTGCGCTCGGGCCGATGACCTGCACCATCTGCTCGGGTGAAAGTCCCGCGAGCCGCCCGAGGTTGAGCGCTTCTGCCGCCATAAGATTATGGACGCAAACCATCATGTTTGCGATTAGCTTCATCTTGGTGGCAGCGCCGAGCGGGCCGAGATTGAAATGACGATCGGCAATCCCGTCAAACACGGGCTTAAGCTCTTCGATCGTCTCCGCATCCCCCGATTTGAAGATGACGGCCTTCCGCTCGGCAACCTGAATCGGAAGTCCACTGATCTCACAATCGAGCATCGTGGCTCCCGCTGCGGCCATTCTGGAAGCCCGTCCCATCTTGGACTCCAGGGCGTAACTACTCATTTCGATGAGGACACGATTGCTGCACGGATGTCGTAGGAGCGTGCTCACGGATTGCTCGACTGCGACCTCGTTCGGAAGGCTATGCACGACGGTAGTTGCTTGGGTCGCAACCTCTTCGAGCGACTTGGCTGTACGTCCGCCCATGCTTTCGAACACCGCGTTCGGGCGCAGGTCGAATCCGATGACGTCGAACCCGGCCTTCAGCAGATTGATCGCCATAGGGGCGCCCACATTTCCCAAGCCCACGAAACCTATCAGCATCTATTCCTCTTGAAAGCCGAAGTACTCTATACGGTTTAGTTTACAATATGCGATGTTGGAGCTAATGTCGACCGCAGCGAGCTAGATATGAGTGGATACAAGACATGAGACCTATCACGCGACTGAGAAGCGTCCGGATCAGTACTTCCGCTTTCGATCGTTCGATCGAGTTCTACTCAAAGGGGTTCGGACTGGTATTGGAAGATCGGAACCAAGATGTCGCCTACTTCGCGGGTGCCCGAAACCAATCCGGAATCCTGGAATTGCATAACGGGTCGCACGATGCGCTCATCGGGTTAACCTTCACCATGGCTACGGTGGAAGACTTGCGAACGTCTCACCGATTTCTGTCGAGCAGGGGATTTGAGACCAAAAGCGCGTTTGCAGGCGAAGGAATCGGGTTCGAGGTTGCGGATCCCGACGGAAACCGGATCAGTTTTACGCTCGACGACGGAATTCCTGATGAGCGCCCGACAGACGACGGACGCCCCCTCTTCCTCAGTCATGTCGTGCTCAACTCACCAGACGCTGCGAAGCTGACATCGTTCTTCGTCGATGTGCTGGGTTTCAAGATTGCGGACCGATACGAGAAGGACCTCCTGAGTTTCCTTCGTTGCGCGCAAAAGCAGCACCATTGCATCGGCATCTCTCCGGGGCCAAAGGCGAGCTTGAACCACTTTTCGGTGGATCTAGGCGGGATCGATGCTCTGATGAGGGGAGTCGGCCGAATGAAGAAGGCAGGCTTCGAGCCGATCTGGGGACCGGGCAGGCATGGCCCCGGCGGAAACGTGTTCTGCTACTATGAGGATCCTTCGGGATTCGTCCCAGAATTTACCTGCGATGTCATTCAGATCGATGACGAGGACAAATGGGTGCCGAAAGAATGGCCCCGTGTGCCGGACATTGCCAACGTTTGGGGGACGGGCGGTCCGTCCAAAAGAGCGGTGGAACTGATGAGTGGCCATCGCGGCGAATAGAGGCGGTCCCTAGCCGGATCACCGAGACTCCCTCAATCTTTGATTCGTAGGGACAGCGGTGCTCGCTGAACACTTAAATCGGTGACCATCGCCACCATGTCGCCTACGATTTCAATAGGAGATCTAAGTGAAGGTGCTTGTATATGTCGACGGGTCTTCGCGTCGAGCCGGAGTTCTTGCGAACGATACGGTGTACGATGTTGCGCGGCTTACGAACGACGAACGCCTATCCGACATAGCAAAGCTGTTGGACGATTGGCAACACTCGCTGGAAACGCTCTTTTCGCTCGGCGAACTTCCTGCACGCGCCGCCGTGACGAAACTCGAGGCCTGCAAACTCGGCGCGCCGCTCGGCGGTTCTGCTGCTGTTTTCTGTGCCGCTGCGAACTTCCAGGATCACATGCTGGCGATGGCTCGCAAACTAAACCAGGAACCCGAACCCGATCCTCGCCGTCTCGACGTCAAACCTTATCATTTCTTAAAACCTACCAGACAGACATTGGTAGGACCGGACGCCACAGTGCAACTTCCGGCTTACGCAGGGAAGGTAGATTGGGAAGTCGAACTCGTCGCAGTGATCGGAAAGATCGCGAGAAACGTGTCCATTGATCGTGCGCTCGACCACGTCGCAGGGTACACGGTCGGTAACGACCTATCCGTGCGCGACGCAGCCTATATGAAGCGTCCAAACGTTCCGGTCGAGTCGCTCTTTCGAACAGATTTCCTCGGGATGAAGGGCTTTGACGGTAGTTGTCCAGTTGGTCCTTGGATCGTCCCAGCCTCGACGATCGGAGATCCACAAAACCTGCCGATCATGTTGACTGTCGACGGCGAGGTGATGCAGGTGTCGAACACGTCACAGATGATCTTTTCGGTGGCAGAGCAGATATCGTACCTTTCTGCGAGAACTACGTTGTTGCCCGGAGACGCTATTCTGACGGGAACGCCGGCTGGGACGGGTGCCGAACGAGATCGGTTCCTGAAGTCAGGCCAAGTAGTCTGCGCTTCCGTAGCCGGCATCGGCTCTCTGCGCACCTTCATTGTCTGAAAGCAGCGATCTCGTCGTCTTCTCACCCAAGCGGTCAGGCGTCAAGGGCCTCACACCCAGCGTTCGAAGACTTTGTACGATCGCCGGCAATGGAGGCAATTTTTCGCGCCTCGATCGCAGGAGCCGCTGACATTGGCGTCGGTTCACGAATAAATAGCGCGATGAGAAGCGCCCCAATCAATCCCGGAACGCCGGTAACATAGAACGCCTCACGCCATCAGAATGCGCTCGCTATGGCGATGAGGAGCAGCGGCGTAGCTAAGGAGCGAACTGAGAAGTTCTGCAGAAATCCCATGTTGAAGCCTCGCCGATGCTCGGACGACTCGGCCGCGCATGCCACCCAATCTTGGTTGGCAACTTGCCTGCTGTCTCTGCGAGCGACTTGCGCTCGACCTGGAGCAAAATACGAGCCTGCTGGAGTATGTCGGCGCGCAAATAGCTCGACAGATCCGTCCCGAGACTTGCGGCGCCTCCCTGGTCGACGAAGCGTCTCGCCACAAGCGGTCCGGTGCCCATGCCGCACTCAATATCTGGAGTAATGCAGATTCCGATACCGGCCCGCGCCAACGTACCGAGCTCATCGGACATGTGATTGCAATGAGTTAACGATGTTCGCTCTGGCCAATCGCCTTGATCCAGGAGCGTGCCTATCACCGAATCCCCACTTGCCGAATCCCAATGACTCGTGACAAGAAAAGGGTCTAGGGAGGTTGCTCGCTTCAACAGGGGCTGCCGCGCGGCCAGAGGCAGGTAGGGAGCCGCTTCCAGCAGAGCCACTCCGAACCGCAAGCGTTGTCGAGGATTACCAAAGAATTTGTCATGCACACCGCTTGCGTTTGCGTCGTGCCAATCGTCGGGAGCGAGCAAGAGGAAATCGCTGACTACGTCGGACCTGATATCCTGCCCTTCGAAATAGTTTGGCATGTTCTGTAGCGCATAACAGAAGACCCCTCCAACTCGACTGTCCCGAAGCCCCCGAGCCAAAGCATCACTAATCTCCGGCGTCGCCTGGAGACGGCTATGATCAACTACCGTCGTAATCCCGGCAGAAAGAGATTCGAGGCCACCTAGGTAATTACCAAGATAGGCGCTGTCCGCATCGAAGCAGCTACATTATATTGATCGTGCCTCCACCATGTATTCTGGCAGAGACCAATCGACCGCCACACCCCGCAGTATCGACTGCCAAAGATGGCGATGTCCATCAATTAAGCCTGGGCAAACGATGGCGCCGGTCGCGTCTATGATATCGACGTCGGCCACGTCTATGACGCGTCCAACCGAAGCAATGCGACCGTCCTCGATGAGGATGTCACTTTCCAAATATTTCCTATGCCTGGATCCATACTGAGGATATGGCCTCCTCGTATTAGCATTGCGTTCTCCTGTTGTCGTGCGCTGTTCGAGTGGACGCGTGACGCACTTGTCCGCCATCAACCACGAAGGCCTGACCGGTGATCCAGCGCGCATCCTCGGGGGCGAGCGATGCAAGGACCGCCCCCTCTATGTCAGCTCGAACTCCAGATCGCGTGATGGCCTGCTTCCCGATGGTGCAAAGGACTCGCGCAGCCCTAGCAGCGTCACAAGAGCTCCAGTGCGATCATTCCTATCGCGACTTGCAGGATCGACGTTATGCCAACAGCGTTCGTCACAACCTCTCAAGAGGAACGCATTGATTGGATTGTAAATATCGATCGCGTGGATACCTGGCGAGCAACAGAAGAGGGAAGCATGCGATTCAAGGCTCTGGACTTGAATCTGCTGTGCTCGATGCCCTCCTTGCCGAACGCAAGGTAACCCGCGCGGCCGAACGGCTGAACCTCAGGCAACCAGCAGCGCGGCTACGGGCATCCGATCCAAGGGTACTTGGATGTATTCCCTCATGATGGCCTACCTTCGGCACGGATCACATTCTTGTTGTAGCTTAGACGGTTATGAGGATCCCACTTACGTTTTAGCGCGACGATGCGATCCCACTTTTCGCGCGAGCCGTACGCACCTCGCAGCCATTCCGGCCCACGATCTGCCGTCAGGTTGATGTAGGCGTTAGCCGTAGCGTGCGGCGCCAATGCCGACATTGTATCGGTAACCCAACGCATATATTCCTCGTCGGAGCCCGGCGGATCCCATTGTCCGGCAGCCTCGAACAGCCAGGCAGCGCCGGTTCGCGAGAATGCAGTAGAGTTTTCGCTCTTTTCGAACAGCGCACCGCCGAGGATTGGGAATGTGATGAGGCAACTAGGCCCAGCCCCAGTAGGCTGTGGTGCAACCGCGATTCTCTCGATCGCGACGCGCGCTACGTCGCGCGTGAATGCTGACAGGTAGCCGCCAAGCAAATATTGCCGGCGGCCTGTCGGCACGAAGTTGTCTATCATTGAATTCGCCTCGACCCAGGTCGACGGCTTGACCAGATCCATCGCTGGAACTGCAAGGTCCCGAATTCCTCGCATTGACGATTCGAATTTCTCGAGGGCGCCGGTGTAGACGATCATCGCCATAACAATCGGCTTGCCGATAATTTCGGCAGGCAGCCCCGGCACAGGGGGGGCTGGCAGGACCACCGGCCCGATCGTCAGTTCCCGAGGTGCATTGGCCATCACTTCGTCCAGTCCCGCCAGCAATGGTACCGCGGCCTCCGCCGTGTAGATAATCCAGCCGCTCATAACTTGCGGGCCGACCTTCCTGGCCTGAAATGTGAACGAGGTCGCAATTGCCAGATTGTGACCCGCGCCGCACAATCCCCAGAAGAGCTCCGCATCAGTTTCCTCGGAGACCCTGAGCTTACGCCCGTCCATAGTCACCACATCGACTGACAGTAAGTTGTCAACCGTCGCACCGAAGCGCCGAGTGAGGTTACCAATGCCCCCACCGAGGGTAAGCCCAGCAACGCCGGTCCGAGTCACCACGCCGGCGGGTATCACATACCCGTGCTTCTGCGTAGCAACATCCATCTCGCCCAGCAGCACGCCCGCGTCGACCGTCGCGCACCCCGTTTCCGGCTCGATGACAATGCGCTTCATTCGGGAGGTGTCGATCACGAACGCGTTGTGGGGCATCGCCGAGGCGTCGACGCCATGCCCGCCGCTCTTCACCGCGACAGGAACATCCTTGCTTTCCGCGTATTTTACGGCCACCACGACGTCGTCGGCATCGAGGGCCTGTACAATCAACGCAGGTCGGTCCTCACTTCGACGCGCATTCCAAATTGCTTTTACATCCTCATAGCCGTCATCCCCCGGGCGGTAAATCGGCCCTTTGAATGTTCCGGGGAAGTCAGCGAACACATTGGCTGAAGGCGAGTTGCTCATGGCGATAAGGTCCGTATGCAGGAAGTTGGAATGATTGCTTTGACGAAGGAAACTTCGTTAGAGACTGTTGATTCGGTACACGTATGTTGCTGACCCCTCGTGAGACATTGCACAGTATGTGTTCGGGCAAGAATCCGAGATCCATGTAGTAGTTTGTTTCAATGGCCCAAGTCGGGATGGTAACTCATGTGGCCGTCGATCAGGCAGTTGATCCCGGCACGGGGCCTGAAAGGCCGCTCCCGCACTGAGCAAACCCGTTATGATTCGCGAAGTCCCCGTACAACAGGGGAGCAGCGTTGAAAAAGCCTTTGTATGGCAGTGCGAACTGGAACTGCAAACCCGCGACAACATCCCGTTTTGAGGGAGCGAGGCGGTTACTCATGGTGTTGCCGTCCAAACCTGCTTCGAACGGAATGTTGCGTAGCGGGTCAGTCGCGAATGCCTTCGTGTTGAAGAGTTCGTTCCACCCGAACGTAGATCTGACTTGTCCGAAAATCTCGGTGGCCCGTTCGCAAGCGGCAGACGTGGCGGTGCCGTTCGTAGGGTTGAAATTGACGCCGACATTTGTGCAAGGATTTGCCTGGTCATTGTGATCAGACTTGAGCATTAAAACGTTGAAGAAGTTTGTGCCGTAGCGCCTCACGTCGAAGTGTGTGAACGAATAAACTTGCTTCGCTGTCTTGCCGTCGATACTGCCGTCAGCGCGAACCGAGTAGGCTCCCGTATCGGTGCCCGCGGGCATCCAAGAATAGCTGACGCGGTCGTCGATCAGGAGAAAGAACGGTGGGTCCGCAGGCGGAGCCGGACTTGCCTTTACAGGCAGATCGGCCGCGGCTGCCTTGCCCGCGAGAGAAAGCAGGAAGGACATTGCGAGAATGGTGTTGTGCCGGCTCATCGTGCCGCCTTGGTTTCAAATATTCCCCCTCCGCACCGGCTTCTCTCCGGTGTCGGACTATGAGTACACTACACGGTATCGTGTAATCTCACAAGGGCACTCCTACAGGTGGCTTATTCGGAGGAGGTTCGGGATTTGAACGGTTGGTTTCAGGACCAGCGAAGCACTTAGTTTTTAAGCGTCGGCATTACTGCATCCTGCTCTGGGGCCTGGCTGCCGCGCTTGCTGGCGCCCAACCGCACCGGCGTGCGGGTGATCGTCGCCGAATGCCGTCAATTCCGATGCCAACATGATCACGATCATTGTTGATCTTGACCAAATAATGTTGCAACTCGGCGGTCGAGAAGCGACCGACGCCTCGGTGGCAGATCGGTTTTAGGAATCATATTACTTGAAGCCACCGCCTGGATTGCGCCTGCCTGCTTGTTGTCTGAGCAAGAAGCGCTTTTTAGTCGTGGGTAAGCCAGCAATTGATCGTTCTTATGCGTCGTATTAGAGCCGTTCGGCTGGCCGAGATCGGCCCAGTAGCAGTAGAGTACGATCATATGAACCGGTTCAGGACGAACTGAACCCGAAATGAACGTCGGCACCGCGAACCAGGACGATGAACTTTAATAAGAAAAAAACAGAACGGTAACAAATGCGACCCAAGAAAAGCCAACCTCCCCGCCGCGGACCGAGGGCCACAAAGCGCGAGGATATTCTTGAAGCCGGTACAAAGATTTTCCTCGAGCGCGGATTCGGCGCCACAAGCATGGACGAAGTGGCTGTTCAGGCCAATGTTTCCAAGCGAACAGTCTACGATTACTTCGAAAGCAAGGAGGGCCTTTTCGCTGCCGTAGTCCAAGAGCTTTGCGAGCGGATTACACCGCCTGAGTTTCTAGCTAAAGAAACGGAAGAGAATATAGAGGACGTCTTAAAGCGATTTGGTGAGTGGTTTCTCACCTGCATCTATTCCGTTGAGCAAATTAACCTGTTTCAGACAGTAATCAACGATTCCCGTCAATTCCCGGAAATCGGAGATATGATGTTCTCTGGTCCAGTGAGGCGCACTCAGGACGCGGTCGCAGCCTATTTCGCCGTGCAGGTGCGAAAGGGCCGGCTTCAATTGAAGGATACTAGCACAGCCGCCGCCCTCTTCATTGCTATGCTCAAGGGCGATACTCATATGAAGTTGCTGTTCGGACAGTCACGGGGGATCCTGCAAAAGGAGATCCGGCGGAACGCTTTCACGACGGTGAAGCTGTTTATGGACGGTGCTCGCAAGAACTGAAACTACGGTTACGGTTGGCGGGAGCTGCGACTGGAAGTGAATCGTACGGGAGAGGATTGATTTTGGTGGCTTTCGGTTCCACGCCAAGCGGCGCGGGTACCGATAGAGAAGAACTGCATGTTCTGAGATGCTCAATCCGAATAACGGGATGGACCAAAGGACCAACTTGTGCGCGCCGCGACGGTCGGTGAGATGGCCAGATATCATCGACGTCGTAATGATCACAAAGATATCAGCGATGCCCAAGAGGAAATTGCTGAGATAACGCTGGCTATTGGCGGCTGTGGGTGCCGAAATCGCAAGTCGCCGGCAAGGTTGGCTACGCGCTCACGCCTCTCGGTCGCCCGGAGCTCGGCGTCGGCTTCGACTTGTCGGTGTCGGCCATCAGCAAGAACAAGGAGGCCGCGTATCTCTTCATTGCTGGACGGCAGCAGGATTGTTGTCGCAAGCAGACTTGTGGCGGAGAGCGCTGCGGCGAGCCAGATGGGCGCCGCAGGCGCCAAGTGTGTGGACAAGGCGCTCAGGGCTGGTCCTGCTGCAAGCCCTACGCCTACGCCTGAGCTGACGATGCCGATCGCCTGTTTGCGCGTACTGGGCTACTATGGTCGACCGCCAGGGCCGAAGCGACCGACAGATTACCCGAGGTCAGGCCGTCAAGAATGCGCGCCAGGAAGATCAATGGCAAACTATTGGCGAGCGCGAGGTTTATGAAGCTCACGCAGGTGCCGAACTGGCTGGCCATCAGGATCGGCTTACGCCCCAAGCGATCTGACCCCGCGCCGAACTGGCAAAGCGAGAAGGTTGCAAAGAGCATCCCGATAAAAAGAGGTGTCGCGCCGAACCGCTCCGCGTAAAAGGGGAGCAACGGTAAGATGACCCCCATGCCCATGGAATCGATGGCGACGATTGCAAATACCGGCGCTAACAGCCGCCAATCGAGCCGATCGTTCGGCGCGCTGATGGAGCGTTGGCCGATCGTCAACTTAATGCTCGCTGGATTGCGGCCCACCGTTCTCAAGAACGTGCATCGCTCTTCTCGCCGCGTCGGCACCGCGCGCGATCATGGTGTCTTCATAGCTCCGAATAGCCTGATCTCGACTGCCTTCGGAGTTCAACGCGTCGGCCAAATCGGCGGCATCGAGCAGGGCCAAATTCGCGCCCTCGCCCGCAGGAGGCATCAAGTGAGCGGCGTCCCCCAGCAGGGTCATTCGTGGATGGCGCGGCCATTTATGGCCAATGGGAAGAACCTCCAGCGGCAAGGCCCTGACGGTCGGCCCGGCAGCGCGCACGATGTCCACCAGGCGATCGTCCCAACCATGCAGCTCGTCGATCAGGCTTTGGCGGGTCTCGGCAATTCCACGGCTCGCGCGGCCGAGCACGACATATACCCGAATATGAGCCCCAGCATTCCGTTGCGCGATAAGGGTCTTTCCGTCGCCCTTTGCGGAAAGCATGCCGCGTCCGACCAATGCGCCGACAGGAGCATGTTGGGTGTCGGCGTCATCGATTGACAATTCGTACATGGTGGTGCCCGTATAGATCGGGGGCACGTCAGAGAGGAGTGCTCGCACCCGCGAGCGCGCGCCGTCTGCGCCCACCAAAAACCCGGCCTGTTCGGCACAACCATCGGCAAAATCCAGGACAAGAGTCTCGCCCTCGGACTTCGCCGATACGAATGAGTGATTCCATTTGATCGCCCCTGCTGGGAGCTTCTCCATGAGAAGAGCCCGAAGCTGGCCCCGATCGATTTCAGGTCGCTGACGTTCGACGTCCGAAGCAAGTTGCTCGAACTGCAGTTGCCCATACTTGTCGAACGAGCGAACCGCCTGATCTTCGTAACGCGCGAAGTCGTGAAAGCGCTCGAGCAGCCCGGCGCGCCGCAGCGCCTCCTGCCCTGTCTCAGGGTGCATGTCGAGCGCTCCTCCCTGTGGCCGAGAGGTCGGCGACGCTTCGCGCTCGTAGACCGTGAACGGCACTCCCCTCAGTTGGAGCATGCGAGCCAGTAAAAGACCGCCCAGACCACCGCCAATAATAGCGATATGAGATAGCGAGCGGAGCGAAGAGGGAGCCGTTGTCATAGGACCCTATTATACCTAGTATAGGACCCTATGCAAGATTTCAAAACCAATCCAGGCGGCTCCCCGGCCTATATCGTCAAGGATGCCGCGCGTGCACTGGTTCGGCGCGCAGAGGCACGCCTGCGACCTCTCGGGCTAGGCGTAGCCTACCTTCCAGTCATGGCAGCTTTGAAGAACGGCCAGGCGAAGACACAGGCAGACCTCGCGCGCTTGCTGGGTGTGGAGCAGCCGTCAATGGCTCAACTTTTGGCTCGGATGGAACGAGATGGGTTGCTCGATCGCACACCGGACCCTCACCACAACCGCAGCCAGATCGTGAAACTGACCGCGGCGGGGAAGAATAAACTTCCTCTGTCCATCGAGGCAATGAACGAGGGCAATCTGGTGGCTCTTCGGGGATTCAGCCCTGAAGAGGTCGAACAATTCGTTGTCTTCCTCAAGCGCTTCAATTCGAATTTAGAAGCTGCAAGGCAAGTTGAGATTTCGGTATAAAAGAACAACCGCTTGTTTTTCAAGAACGGCAGGGTGAACGCTATCAGCGTTCAGTATCAGATTTCGCGACTTGATGATGCGCGATTATACAATCAAGACCTGACTTAGAGCAGCTCTCCTTCTCCGTTTCGCGGCGAACCGATCGCGTTGTCGTTGCGCGACCTCCAAGAGCGTTTCGGCCGCTGTGAGGCTTCGAGCCGGTTGATTGCTGCCGATGCAGTGCAGCCATGGCGGCGGATATTGACAGCCCAGCCAATTTGATAGCACAATCATATTTGATACTATGATCATATGCAGCAATCTTCAAGCGCCTGCCGCGACTCTGTGTCGACGGATATCAAGCTGCGCGAGTTGAACTCCACCAAGGAGCGTCGTGCTGCGATAGCGTGAGCGCGCTGTCTGAAGACGAACAAAGCTGTGCCAGCGAGCCGGAAAGCGGGGAATACGATGACGATTTCGAACCAGGCGCTCGCGGGCCTGCTCTGCCTTTCTCTGGGATGCTCTGGAGCCTCGGCACAACAGCCATCGGTTGCGGCTCAATCGATCGTGGAAATCGTGCCGGTCGGAACGGCAGGCGGTCCACCAATACAGGTTGATCGATCCGAGCCCGCGACTCTCATTCGAGTGAACGATCAGTTCTATTTGTTCGATTGTGGGATCGGTACAGTCCGGCGTTTGGCGCGCGCTGGAATCCCAACGACCAAGATCAAGGCGCTGTTCTTTACGCACCAGCATCCAGATCACAACATGGATCTTGCCGCGCTGTTATCGGACCGGCTTTTCGGACTAGGACTGGGCCGGCCTGCAGTGCCACTCGAGGTCTATGGCCCTCCAGGAACGCAGCGCCTGGTCGATGCGGCAGCCCATTTCGTTGATGCCGCCTTTGAGACCTTCGCCGCCGAAGGCTGGGGCAAGAACGTCGAAAGGCCCATTTATACCGCCAGGGAATTCGGCAGCGGAATCATCTACGAGGACGCCAATATCAAGGTCTACAGTGCCGAGAATTCTCATTACTCCCTTATGAAAGATGACGATCAGCGCAAGTTCAAGGCTTACTCGTTCAAGGTCGTCAGTCCGAACGGACAAGTACTCCTCACCGGAGATACCGGGCCCGACAGCAGCCTCAGCGAGTTCGGGAAGAACGTCGATTTAATCGTGAGCGAGGTACTAAATCCCGGCGCGATGAGGGTCCTTCTTGACCACATGCTCCATGGCACGCCCGCTGAGCACGATCTGCCGGGACTTTTGGATCATATGACACGAGAGCATCTCGACCCGGCGGAAGTCGGAAAGATGGCGACCAAAGCGAACGCAGGCTCGGTTCTTCTCACACATTTCGGACCTGAAAACGTTAGCGGAGGAACCGATGTGCTCAGGGAAGCAGTTAAGTCACATTATTCGGGTGAGTTTTTTCTGGCCCAGGATCTTCAGGTCTACTGCTTGATCGGTGGGCAAGGCGCATCTCGCGCGCATGTGACACTTTGTCGGTCGTCTTACGCAAAATAACTGAGCGGCATAAGAGGCTAGATGGATGGCTCCGCTTTGGAAGCTGAGGTGAAGCCCGTCGGGATTACATTGTCGCTGGTCATCGGCAAGAACGCCTGCACCATCCGAGCCGCCAGATTATCTGAGTGGTGCGATCATCCGCCGTTCCCTCATCTCCTCGCTGTCTCCCTTGCGACCGCCCTCCATCGACCCGTCGTTGGTGCTTGCAGCAGCGGATCAGTGGCGCTTTTCAGAAGCGAGCCGATTCGCGTAGATGTTGATCACGCCTTGTTTTTAAGGAATTTCGCCCGTCATAGGCCAATGTGAGCAAATCACACTGGGGCCTTAACGAGATTTGGCTTTGGCGCGTGGAATGTTCCGCTTGAGAAGATCGAGCAGAAAATCGCCCGCCGGCGTCAGCGGGAGCCCCGCGCGTCTGACCACAACGATTGGGGGAGCGGGGAGAATTTCCTTGATACGGATTGGCGCCAGTGTGCTGGCCGATTCTGCGCTCAGGAACTGGATTGGTACCATCGCCAGCAAATCGGTGTTGGTAAGCGCGATCAGCAGAGTGAAGGTCGATTGGCCCCGGAAAATAACCCGCGGCAGAGGCAAATTGTGACGGGTGAACAACTCGCAAAATTCCTCCTCGGCGTGGAAAGTGACCCAGCTTCCTGCCCATTCGGCACCTTCGAGATCGGATAGCTTGCGTGCGGCGGCAAGGGGGTGGTTCCTGCGCCCGATAATGACGCGGGTATTGTCGAACAGCTTCTCGTTCACAAACTCCGGCGGCAGCGGTCCTTCTGGTTGCGGTCCGACGTAGAAATCGACGCTGCCGTCTCTCAACCCAGCTTCCAGCATCGGGTAGGTACCGTCGAGAATGTGCAATTGAACGTCGGGGTAGCGAGCCTTGAACGGTTTAAGCGCCTTTGGCAGCAAGGCGACGTGACCCGCCAGGGAGAGCCCGGCGGCGACTTTGCCTCTCGTGCCCCCATGAAGCTGGTCGACCTCGTCGCGGGCGCGTCGAACCTCGTTGAGTATGTTGTTTGCACGTCTCACGAATACCTGGCCCGATGGAGTCAGCACCATGCCTCGCGCTTTGCGCTCGAACAGCGGCACGCCCAATTCATGCTCGAGCTCCTGCAGGCTGCGCGTGAGGGCGGGTTGGGCCAGTTGCAGATGACGCGCCGCCGCGCGAAGCGAACCTCGCTCGGCAATCGCCACTACATCCCGGAATTGATTGAGCTTCACCGACTGATCGCAATCCGTTATCGCACGAACAATATTGACATCTTCCTGCAATCCCTGTCCAGCGCTAACGCTTCTCAAAATAACTGCATCTTGGGAGGGTCCGCGTGCGACTTGTTGCGTTCAAGGAGAATGGTCGTTCCGGGTTGGCCGTCCGGTGCAGCGGCGACAGCTTTCATGGGCTGCGCGAAGGCGAACCTGGATATCCCGGTACGCTTGATAGGTTTCTCCAGCTGGATAGAACGCAGCGCGCAGCCGCCGTTCAGGCGCTTCGGCGCGGTGCGCCGGTTGATCTCACTGCCGTCGAGATGCTGCCGCCGCTTCAGAACCCGGGCAAGATCATCTGCGTCGGCCTGAACTATCGCGACCATGCCAGCGAAAGCGGCATGCAACTCCCGGACTATCCGACTCTCTTCGCGCGCTTTTGCTCGAGTTTGGTGGCGCACCGCGCGCCTATCGTGCGACCTTGCGATTCGGACCGACTTGATTACGAAGGCGAGCTCGTCGCCGTAATCGGCAAGGGCGGGCGCCGCATACCAAAGGAATCGGCGCTTGAGCACGTCGCCGGCTATTCGATTTTCAATGACAGTTCGGTGCGCGATTTTCAGCTCCGCACCCCCCAATGGACAATGGGCAAGAACTTTGACGGCACCGGGGCCTTTGGCCCAACCTTCGTGACCGCGGACGAGTTGCCGCCAGGCGCGCGCGGACTTGCGATCGAGACCCGTCTGAACGGCGAGATCATGCAGCGAGCTTCGACGGACGATTTGATTTTCGACGTCCCGACACTGGTCTCGCTCATCAGCGTGGGCATCACGTTGGCGCCTGGCGATTTGATCGTGACGGGCACGCCCTCGGGCGTCGGCGGCGCCCGCAAGCCGCCGCTGTTCATGAAACCCGGCGACTTATGTGAGGTGGAGATCGAACGCATCGGCATTCTTTCCAACGAGGTGGTCGAGGAAAGCGCGCTGCAAGTCGACGTCACATAACTTGGCTAAGGCGCGCAACAAAAAAGCAGACAGCGGCGCCCGAGGGAGGAGAAATGACCGAGATTAGGGGTACCATTGCGGCGACACGTCGGCCGGGTGTGCTCGGCGTGCATTCGCTGGATCACTTCAGCATGACCGTGCCCTCCTTGGCGGATGCCAAGTTATTCTACGAATGCTTTGGGCTCGACGTCCGTCCCGAGGGTCAATACCTCGCACTCTACACCGCCGGCCACCCACATCGCTGGGCTCTGTTGAGCGAAGGTGGACGAAAAAGATTGCACTACCTCTCGTTTGGCGCCTTCGCGGATGACCTCCCCCGCTTTCGAGAGCGCTTGAGTGCACTCAACGTGGACCGATTGCCGCCTCCACCCGGTTTCGAAAGCAACGGTCTCTGGTTCCGGGATCATGAAGGGACTCCGATCGAGATTCGGGTCGCCGAAAAGTCTTCACCAAATGACAAGTCGATCTTTTCCGTTGTGACCTCTGGTCCCGCGGCGAGGGGCGCGATCGCGCGCAGAACTGCCCCTGCGACGAGACCAAGGAGGCTAGCGCACGTACTTCTCTACACGCGCGATGTAGCGCGTGCGGTAGAGTTCTATTCCAAGATACTAGGCCTACGTCTCTCCGACAGCTCGGAGGGTAACGTGGCCTTTATGCACGGTGTTCATGGGAGCGATCATCATCTCGTGGCTTTTGGCCGTTCCGGCGGACCGGGCCTACACCATTGTAGCTGGGACGTCGGATCGATTCAGGACGTCGGTCTCGGCGCGATGCAGATGGCGAACAAGGGATTCGTCGCTGGTTGGGGGGTCGGCCGCCACGTGCTCGGCTCCAACTACTTCCACTACGTGCGCGACCCCTGGGGAAGCTACGCCGAATACTCCGCCGATATGGACTACGTGCCCGCCGATGCCGATTGGGAAGCGGTCGAGCATCCGGGCGAAGACTCCTCCTATCTCTGGGGTCCAACGCCGCCGCCGGACTTCGGCCACAACTACGAAGCCGAAGGTTAGTTCCCGTGATAGATGTTCTAATCGTCGGCGCCGGCCCAGTTGGACTTGCCCTCGCCATCGACCTTGGACTCCGCGGTGTCAACGTCCGTATAGTCGAGCAGCGCATTCGCGAAGGCGCCCAACCGCGTGCCAAGACCACGAACGTCCGGACCATGCAGCACATGCGGCGATGGGGGATTGCGGACCTGTTACGCGAGGCGTCGCCTCTACCCCACGACTATCCGACAGATATCGTGTTCGCAACGACGCTGCTCGGTACGCCGATCGCCGTTATTGAGAATGCGTTCGAAGGGGCCAAGCGGCGCGATATGCGCTTTCCGGAA
Organism: Bradyrhizobium jicamae; assembly: GCF_018130695.1. Classification (GTDB taxonomy): domain Bacteria; phylum Pseudomonadota; class Alphaproteobacteria; order Rhizobiales; family Xanthobacteraceae; genus Bradyrhizobium; species Bradyrhizobium jicamae_B. The sequence continues at coordinate 70,150 of NZ_JAFCJX010000017.1, forward strand.
GCTGCACAGTGGGTGCCGCAATATACGGTGGAGCAGGTACTCCAAAGGCGCCTGGAACAGCTGCCGTCGGTCCAGTTCGCGAGCGGGCTCATGCTCGAAGGGGCAACGCAATCTGATACCGCAATTATCGCGCAACTCCGCGAGACCGCGGGCGGCCCGCTCCACGAGACAAGGGCGCGCTATCTGGTGGGAGCCGACGGCGCTCGTAGCCGCGTTCGTGCGATCATCGGAGCCACAATGAAAGGCGAGCGCGCGATGATGCGCCACTACAACCTCGTCCTGCGCATTCCTGAACTGAAGGATCATGCGCGCCAGCGACAGGCCATCATGTATTGGCTGATCAACCCGACTGCTCCGTCCGTCATGAGCCCTCTTGGAGGCGACATTTGGACTTTCGGCCTTACGCTTCCTGCCGGCGTCGAGACAATCGAAGACAACGATGTCGTGGGTCGCGTCTGTGCAGCGATCGGTCGAACCGTGCAAGTCGACATCATCCAGCGTGACCTCTGGGCCGCACATCGGCTCGTTGCCGATCGCTACAGCGACCGTCGCGTATTTCTAGCCGGAGACGCCTGCCATCTGCATCCGCCGTTCGGGGGCTACGGAATGAACCTAGGTATCGGCGACGCGGTAGATCTCAGCTGGAAGCTGGCCGCGACACTCCAGGGATGGGGGGGCGCCGGTCTGCTCGACTCGTATGAGCAGGAGCGTCGACCGATACATTTGAGGACGATCGCTGAAGCTGTTGAGAACTACCGCACGCTCAGCGATCATCTCGTGCGCGACGGTCTTGACGACGAGACCTCGCGCGGGGCTCGTGCGCGGGCCGAGCTGAGCGAGCAGATCGTTACGACCAAGAGCAGGGAGTTCAAGACTCTCGGGGTCGTGCTCGGATCGCGTTACGACAATTCGCCAGCGATTCTCAACGACGGTACAAGCCCGCCGCCTGACCACCATGCAATCTACCAACCTTCGGCGCATCCCGGTTGTCTCGCGCCCCATGCATGGCTCGAGGACGGCTCATCTCTCTACGATCACTTCGGGCTCGGCTTCACGCTCCTCGTATTTAACGGCCGAGCGCATGAGGCGGCCCAGCAGATCGAACTTGAGGCCGCAGCTCGTGGCGTGCCGCTGAAGCGGCTGGATTTCCGCGATCCCGCGCTGGAGTTGCTCTACGCAGCGCCCCTTGCGATGATCCGACCAGATCAATTCGTTGCCTGGCGCGGCTCGAGCGCGGATGCCGCCCTCCTGATCCAAGGGGTCTGCGGTCACAAGTTGCAGACAAAAGACGTTGAGGGAGTGACGGCATGAGAGCGGGGACAGAATCGCTTATCAACGTTACGCGGCTCATTGACGACTCACCCGTTCGTCCAATTCAGGTCGTCGCGATCGTTCTTTGCTCGTTGGCCGCATTCCTCGACGGGATGGACAGCCAATCGATCGCGATTGCCGCGCCGGTCATCGCCGAAAATCTCACGATTTCACGAGCGGCGCTCGGACCGATCTTCTCCGTAGGGGCGCTTGGTGCTGCGGTGGGCGCTCTGACATTTGGCCCTCTAGGCGATCGGCTCGGACGCAAGCGTGTGCTTGTGATTGCGATTGTGACGTTCGGGCTGTTCACGCTGGCAACAGCTTACGCGCAATCCATTGAAGCACTACTTGTCGTACGGTTCTGCGCCGGACTTGGACTTGGCGGCGCTACACCTTGCTTCATCACGTTGGCCTCCGAGTTTGCTCCGAAACGCCGCAGGGCCATGGTCGCAAGCTTGATCTGGGCGGCGTTTCCGCTCGGCGGAACAGTGGGCGGCTTCATCAACGGCTACATTCTCGCGACGTTTGGCTGGAAAATGGTGTTTCTCGTCGGTGGCGCAGTACCTCTTGCAATCGCGCTGGTGCTGCTCGTTTGGATGCCGGAGTCGCTACGCTTCTTGCTCGCACGCGGTGGGAATGAAGCTGCCGTCACGAACATCATGCGCCGTTTGGGAATTGATCTGCCGCCCAATCCCAGTTTCGTCTCGGATGAGGTTCGCGTCGAAGGCTCACCCTTGCGGCATCTGTTCACCGAAAGGCGTGGGCTAAGTACGCTGCTGCTTTGGGTGCCGTTTTTTATGACTTTCGGCACATTGGCGCTCGCTGTGATATGGACACCTCTGTTGTTGCGCGACAACGGTATCGACCCGGCCCAGGCAGGAATTGTCATCGGCATTCACGGTATTGGCGCCTTAATCGGCATGAGTTGTGCTGGTCGGCTCGCCGAACGTCTGGGGATGATCTATGCGCTCGTTCCAGCATTGCTGCTCGGCGCGATGGCCACGGCGGCGATTGGCTATGCCGCCACTGCGGTACAGACGGCGGCGATGGCACTCTTCCTCGTAGGACTGTTCGCCGGGCTCGGCGCATCGGGCGCGATTGCTATTGCGACGCTTATCTATCCGACCGCCATGCGTTCATCGGGCGTTGGTTGGGCGATGGGTATGGGGCGCACAGGTCAGGTGGTGGCACCGCTGTTTGCCAGTAGTGTCGTAGCCGCGGGGTGGAACGGAATTGACCTGTTTCTCGCACTGGGTTTCGCGCCAATCGTTGCGGCGCTCGCCATTCTTTGCCTGCGGGCCGTTCTGGTGAAGGGCGGTAGCACTGTCGGCGAGGGGGCGCCTGTCACTTCGTGAAGAGGGCGAATGCCGGGAGCCGCGGGATCTCGCCGGAACTCAGTAGTCTCTGATGCCGAAAACCTCGGACTTCTCTAGGAGCACAATGCTGATGGTGGCCTTACGACGGGCTGATGTTTGCGACGCCCGCTCTATTTATCGGAGCAAGGCATGCTGAGAAAAATTGGCGTCATCGGCGGCGGCACCATGGGGCATGGCATCGCGGGGGCCTTCGCTCTGCATGAGCTGTCGGTGCATCTCTATGAGCCCTCGGCACGACAACGTGAAGGGATCTTGCCAGCGATCAGGGAGGCATGTGAGCTCTTGGTCGAGGAAGAGGTCATCGCCGCCTCATCGGTTCCAGCTGTCCTGGGCCGCATCAAAATCTTCGATCAACTCGCGCCGGCCGTTGCCGATCGCGAATTCGTCGTCGAATGCATCCCGGAGCGCATGGAGTTGAAGCAGGCGCTCTTCGCCGAACTGGATCGATTATGTGCGGCGACAACCATTTTGGCGACCAACACTTCCAGCCTGTCGCTCGCGCCGATGATCGCGGGCCTCTCCGCCGAACGGCGCGGTCGCACATGTGTGACACATTGGTATAACCCGCCGCTCATTATGCCCTTGGTCGAGATATCGGCATTCGGCAACACGACGCCGGAAATCTACAAGGCGGTCGCCAGTCTCCATCAGGCGATCGGTAAGCGAACGGCAAAGATTCTCAAGGACATTCCTGGACTGATCGCCAACCGCATCCAGTTAGGAGTCGCGCGCGAGGTGTTCTCGCTGATTGAGCAGGGCGTAGCCGATGCCGCCGACATCGACGTTGCGCTCAAATTCGGGCCGGCCTTTCGATACGCGACCACGGGTCAGCTCGAGGTGGCAGACTTTGGTGGTCTCGATGTTTGGCTCACCGCGGGTGACCACCTGCTGGCCGAAATGGACGCCTCGCGCGAATCGAGCCCGCTTGTGAGGCGTAAAGTGGCCGAAGGCAAGCTCGGCGTGAAGAGCGGCGAGGGTTTCTATCGCTATGATCCAGCCGCCATCCCCGCACTACGCCGCGCCTTTTTCCAACGATTGCTGAGACAGCTCAAAGCGTCACGCGCCTACTCATAGCGGGATCGAGTGTCCAAGACGATAATCACCATCACCGCGACACCGACCGGCGCATCCTCGACCAAGCAGTGAAGGATGCTTCGAGAGAGCCTAATTAAAACAACCGAAGGAATACCAAATGAAGCTTGCGACGTATCGTTCCGACGGAGACGAAAAACTCGGCATCGTTCACGGCAACGATCAACTTTTGTTCGATCTGGCCGTCGCTGCCGATCGTGCCGGCAAGAAAAACCTTGCGTTTACCTCGATGCTAGCACTCATCGATGCGGGCGACGCAGCGCTCGAACAGGCAGGCAAGATCCTTGATGAATATCGTCATGATGCAAGCCTCTCGTATGAGATTGCCGGCGCCGAGGTTCTGGCGCCGATACCGGAGCCGCGCCAAATGCGCGACGGAATGTCCTTTCCACGGCATATCTTGCAAGGTGGACGTGGTCAGCGAAAGCTCGCAGCACGCGCCAGCGGCGACATCGCCGAGCTTGCTCGGATTGATTCCGAACCCTTGGGCGAACTGCCCGACGTCTATCGCAGGCAGCCGATCTTCTACATCACGAACCGTTTCAGCGTACGCGGCACGAACACCACCGTGAAATGGCCGCGCTACAGCCAGGTCATGGACTACGAGCTGGAGTTCGGCGTCATCACCAAGAACAGGGGCAAGGACATTCCGGCTTCGAGGGCCAGGGAGCACATTTTCGGCTACACCATCTTCAACGACTTTTCAGCGCGTGACGCGCAGCGCATCGAGATGGAAGGTCGGCTCGGCCCGGCCAAAGGAAAGAGTTTCGATGGCGGTAACGTGCTAGGGCCGTGGATCGTCACTCCTGATGAGATCGGCGATCCGTACTCGCTGAAGATGGAGGCGCGTGTCAATGGCGAGACGCGCTCGTGCGGTACGAGCGCGGGTATGCTATTTTCCTTCGAAGAGATGATCGAGCATATAACCACGGACGAGACCCTCATGCCTGGTGAATTCATTGGCTCGGGCACTGTCGGCAATGGCTGCGGACTCGAGCTTGGCTGGTATCTCGAACATGGTGACACGATCGAGCTGGAAGTCGAGAAGATCGGCATCTTAAGGAACAGAACTGAACGGCAGGAGGCCTGACCGTTTAATCCAACATTGCGAGACGCAGGGGATCTCTGCTCGCCCCTGCTGAGTGGGCGATGGAGGCGATGCGATGTCGAGACACACGAGCGCTTGGCTAGGCCCGCTCTTCAGCCTCGTCATTGTTTTCGAGCTTTTTCCGCAGAGCCGTGACCACACGGTGGACGGTTTGCAAGTCCTTGACCGCAAGGCCTTCGGAAAGGCTGTTGACCCACGGGGCTTGGAAGGCCATGGCGGCTTCGAAAGTGCGCCTCCCCTTGTCAGTCAGGACGACGAGTTGAGCCCGACGGTGATGGGGGTTGGCTTCGAACGCAACAAGCCCCTCCGCATGAAGATCGTTGACGATCCGCTGCACGTTTTGGCGATTGGCGCCGAGATCGCGGGCGAGCCAAGCCACCGGCTGCGGACGCTCGGCATGCACAATGGCGCCGAGGATCTGCCAGCGTGCACTCGTGAGCCCAAGTTGCGCCACCATACGGTCGCCTGCGATCAAGAGCAGGCTGTTCAGCCGGAAAAAATCGAGCATGAGGTTGGTCAGCGCATCGCCGGTGGCCGTTCGTGGAGATTTCAGCATTTCGTCACCATAAAACAGTATTGACACCATGATGTCAATCGACTAATGTGGTTAATAGTACCACATTGACAACATGAAGCCAAATTGCCGGAGATGACCATGTCGCTGCTACGCCCCCTGGACCCTGACTTTCCGATCGAAAGCCAGATCGGTATCGATGCCAGCCCTGTCGTGCTGGTGAATGTCTTCCTGCTCGATAAGGCCGACGAGCAGGGCTTTCTCCAAGTCTGGCAGGACGATGCTGCGTTCATGAAGCGCCAGCCGGGCTTCATTGCCACCCAGCTTCACCGCGCGCTCGGCGAAAATCCGACCTATCTAAACTACGCCGTCTGGGAATCGACCGCGCACTTCCGGGCGGCGTTCACGCATCCCGAGTTCAGGTCGAAAATCGCGGCCTACCCCTCATCAGCCGTCGCTTCTCCGCATCTGTTCCAGAAGGTCTCGGTGCCCGGCATCTGCGTGGCATAGCTCGCCCCACACCCCGCTCGTAAAAGGGAGATTCGCAATGGGACTGAAGAGCAGCTCCGAACGCTATGGCACCATGATCGTAGCGATGCACTGGCTGACGGCCTTGCTGATGATCGGTCTCTTCGCCACCGGGTTTCGTGCGGCCAATACGGCCGATCCGGCAGCAAAGGCAGCAATTCTGCGGATCCACGTTCCGATCGCCGTTGCAGTTATCACATTGACGCTTCTTCGCATCGGCTGGTGGTGGGGTGTCGATCGCAAGCCCGGTCCGATCGCTGGCTCACCGCGGTGGCAAGAGCATACGGCTCGAGCGATTCATATTCTCTTCTACGTGTTCATTATTGGAATGACGGCGAGCGGCATTGGGATGATCGCGCTGAGCGGCGCGGCACCCATCATCTTCGGTGGAGAAGGCGCCTTGCTGCCGGATTTCTGGAAGTATCCGCCCCGTGTGCCGCACGGCTTTGGCGCACGGCTTCTACTCGCCTTCATTGCGCTTCACGCCAGCGCGGCGCTGTATCACCAATTCATTCGCCGCGACCACCTTCTCCGGCGCATGTGGTTCAGCCGGTGACGTTCGCGAAGCGCCCGCAACGGCGATGGAATCGGGTTTTCTAAATCGAGGCGTCCTGCTTGCCGCCATGGAAGATTGGATATCGTGCCGCTTAGTCACACCGAGTGATTAGCCGACGACAGATCTTTGAACCAGGAGAGAAACGATGGCAGATGCATCCACCTCATTCGGCCCTTCGCGCCGCCACATGCTGGCCGGTCTCTTGGCTATGCCGGCGCTCGCCGCAACAGCCGGGGCCAGCACTGCGCAAACCAGCAGAACGCAATGGACGCCGCAGCAGGTGCAAGCCGCCTTAAAGGATGCAACGGGCACCAAGCTTGTGCTGCTCGGTACTGCGGCCGGCCCAGTACCAGGCCGCACGCGGGAAATGACTTCACACGTGATGCTGAGCAACGGCTCCGCGTATGTGCTTGATTGCGGTATGGGAGTTACCAATCAGTTTGCCCGCACCGGTATTCCATTTAGCGCGCTGAAATCGATCTTCATCACGCATCACCACGCCGATCACAACATTGAGTACGGTCCGCTCCTGATCGTCGCCTGGATACAGGGCCTTCCCCTGGACGTCCGCGCTTTCGGCCCGCCACCGCTCAAGCAAATGACCGAGGACTTCATGCGCGCCTACAAGCAGACGGTCGATTTCTGGGCCGAGGATTTTCACATGAAGCCGCTGACGTCAGTCAACGTGCAGGAGATTTCCGCGGCCGGTCCAGTGACCGAGGACGACAACGTTAGGGTGTCAGCCATCCTTGCCGAGCACCCACCAGTGACTCCGGCTCTGGCTTACCGCTTTGACTTCAAAGACCGGGCGATAGCGTTTTCTGGCGACACCGCGCCCCTCGACGCGATAGCGAAAATGGCAGCGGGCGCGGACATACTGGTTCACGAAACGATGTACGTGCCGGCCATGGAGGCATTCGCCAGAGCACAGGTCGCCGCAGGCCGGCCGGTACAATTCGACTCCTTCATGGCACATATGAAGGCAAGCCACACACCATCCGAAGATGTCGGGCGCATCGCTCAGGAAGCCGGCGTGAAGACACTCGTGTTGTCGCACCTCACTCCAGCCATCGACGGCATCGACGACGATACCTGGCGTGCACCGGTGGCGAAATACTTCAAGGGCGAGATCATCGTCGGAAAGGATCTCATGGTTGTGTGAGGCCGAAAGAATTCCGATGTCGTCTTACGATGAAGCCGGACATTCGCTCGGCACGGCGCTTGGGCTGGCGACACAGGCAAGAGAATAGCGCAATTTGCGCTCTGTCTTGAGATGACGTCTGGCTTGAGACAACAGGAATCACGCCATCTGTCAGTTGCACCGGCCTTGTCTACTCCGAATGGCGAATGAATTGCTCCCCGACCTGATCGGGCATCTCGGCGCGGCAGCACCTGATCCAGATCACAGTCCCCCCGCTCTTCGCCGTATGTGCTTCGGCACGTGAGCGACATCCTATCATTCATGACCAACTCTTACGTCGAAGGCAAAAGATCGTGATAAAGAAGCTTCATACAATAGCTGGCGCCCTGGCGTTGATGACCATTGCGATATTCTGGCTATCCACGTCTCTTGCCGAACTGTTCGGGTCCCGCACGACCGTAACCATGGTCAAGACAGCCATACCTTGGGGCTTCCTGTTGCTGATTCCGGCGCTGGCGGCTGCAGGCGGTACGGGTTTTTTCCTGGCCAAGGGGCGCCGCATTGGCCTGATCGGTGCGAAGCTCAAGCGAATGCCGTTCATCGCTGGCAACGGCATCCTGATTCTCATCCCGGCAGCGTTATTTCTTGCCTTCAAGGCAAAAGCCGCTGAGTTCGACACCATCTTTTACGGGGTACAGACGCTCGAATTGCTTTCTGGGGCGGCGAACATCATTCTTCTCGGGCTAAGTATGCGAGACGGCCTCAAGCTAAGCCGATACGGCACACGCCGCCGGCAGATGGTCAAGAACGAAGCTTGAGCGCTCCTCCGCAATCGTTTGGCGGCATATGGTTCTTTCCCCTGCGCAACGTCCCCGCCGGTCACGATTGAGAACTACCACCAGTGCATTCGATTCGAAAGTGAAGGCCGGGCCTGCTATCATAAGTACCGACGTGCTGCGAACCTGAGCGCATTTCTGGCGTGAAGCCGCCCGTCGACAGGGATTATCGTAGACACCAGGCCTTTTTAATTTTCCGGTACCAGCTGCGGAGACGGGCGTTTGAGCAGTAGAAGCGATCTGATTCAGGAATTGAACGTCGCTTTGCGCGAGCTCAGCGCCCTTAGCATTCTACATAGCCAGTCCGTAGCGCATCGCATCGGTCTGAATGCATCGGACCTCGAATCCCTTGATTTGGTCTGCATGTGCCGGGTGCACACGCCGACTGAGCTGATGGAACAGACCGGGCTAACCAGCGGAGCGATAACCGGCGTTATCGACCGGCTAGAACGAAAGGGCTATGTCGTCCGGAAGCGGGATAAAATCGATCGTCGAAAGATCCTGCTCAACGCGACCAAACGCGTGCAAGTCGACGTCGAGCCGCTTGCCGAGGGCATGCGCAAGTCGGTCAGCGCTGCTTTGGGGGCCCACGACACCGCAGCGTTGAAGACCACTCTGGTTGTGATGATCGACTTGCTCGACGCCGCAAGAGCCGCGATCCGGGACCTGCAGGTCGATCCGATGGCACCGCGTCCATGATCGATTTTCGGCCGGGCGCCGGGATGACGCCATTGTGCCTTTCGCGAGATCGGCACGCCGGCCGGTGTCCACCCGGTCTGCCGCGCCGGCCCAATTCGTCGGACAGGCCGGTCAGCTCTCGCCACCGCTCGTGAAAACGGTGCAGTGCTCCATGCCTGCCTTCAAGGGACGAGCTTCTTGTCGGGCTAAAACGCTTTCTTGGTGAGCCATCACCCCACTGGATGGATAGCCGTGTTTTGCGCCATTACTTGAGAACCACCAGTAGGTCTTTGGCGTCCACCGTTCGTCCCGCCTGGACGCAAATCTCTGCAATTGTAGCGTCGCGGGAGGCTGTGATGGGAGTTTCCATCTTCATCGCCTCGATCGTCAGGAGAAGATCTCCAGCCTTCACGGCCTGACCTGGCTTCGCAGCCACCGTCGCAATGATCCCTGGCATCGGCGCGCCAACATGGTCACTATTTGTCTGATCGGCGGCGCGCGATGAGAGGCCTTGTTTTGAGACTTTGCGATCAGCCACAGTGATCACCCGAGGTTGTCCGTTGAGTTCGAAGAATACGCGAACGGACCCGTCATTCTCGACATCTCCAACAGCGGTGAGGTGAACAACAAGCGTTTTTCCCTGTTCGATAGTGATGTCAACTTGCTCGCCCGGTCGCATGCCATAGAAATAGACATGCGTCGGCAGCGCTGAAACGGGGCCAAAGACGCGCTCCAACTCGGCATATCGTGCGAACACCTTCGGGTACATCAAATAACTCGCAAACTCGGTCTCGGAGAGTGCACGGTCGCATTGCGCCTCAGCCTCTCTGCGTGCCGCAACGAGATCGATCTCGCCGATCAAGCTTGCCGGGCGTTCAGTGATCGGAGGCTCGTCGCGAAGAACCCGCTCCTGGAGCGCTTTTGGCCAGCCGCCTGGAGGCTGGCCAAGTTCGCCGCGTAGCATTTCGGCGACTGACGCCGGAAATGCGATGTCGCGATCCGAATTGAGTAGATCCTCGGGCGTTAAATCCTGCGCGACCATCATCAGGGCCAAGTCGCCCACGACCTTCGAGGACGGCGTTACCTTGATGATATCTCCGAACAGATGGTTTGCTTGCGCATAGGCCCGAGTGATCATCGGCCAACGCTTCTCAAGACCGAGGCCTCTTGCCTGCTCCCTCAGATTCGTAAATTGCCCACCGGGCATTTCGTGCAGGTAGACGCCCGATCCGCTCGACAGAACGCTGGTCTCGAACGCGGCGTATTGGCCGCGCACCGCCTCCCAATACGAGCCGATGTCGCGAATAGCTTGCGGATCCAATCCCGTGTCGTGCGACGAAAAGCGTAGCGCTTCCACAACAGTCCCCATGGACGGCTGCGAAGTCGTGCCCGACATCGCGTCCATAGCGACGTCAACGGCATCCACTTCGGCCTCGATGGCCGCGAGCACCGTGGCGATCGCAGCTCCCGACGTATCGTGGGTATGAAGCGCGACAGGGAGCGAGGTCGTGTCGCGTAGCGCCTTGATAAGAACCCGCGCGGCCGAGGGCTTCAGGAGGCCAGCCATATCCTTGATGGCGAGCATGTGACAGCCGGCCGCCTCAAGCTGGCGCGCGATATCGACATAGTAGGACAAGGTGTATTTCGCTCGATCCGGATCGAGAATGTCGCCGGTATAACATATCGCACCTTGAGCGACCTTCCCGGCCTCCGCGACTGCATCGATGGCGACACGTATATTCTCGACCCAGTTGAAACAGTCGAAGATCCGGAAGATATCGATCCGCTTGGCGGCCTCCTTGATGAAGAAGCGAACGACGTTGTCGGGATAATTGGTGTAACCTACGCCGTTCGAGCCGCGCAGCAGCATTTGCGTCAGAAGATTTGGCGCGAGGCGGCGAATGGCCTCCAGGCGCTCCCATGGATCTTCCTGCAAGAAGCGCATTGCCACATCGAATGTCGCGCCACCCCAGCATTCGAGGCTAAGTAGTTCCGGAAGCCGGTGGGCGTAATTCGCTGACACGGCGACCATGTCGGCGGTACGCATTCGCGTTGCGATCAGCGACTGGTGAGCGTCGCGCATCGTGGTATCCGTGAGCAACGGCTTTGATTGTGCTCTGATCCATTTGGCTAGGCCGCCCGGTCCCAGTTGGTCCAAGAGCTGGCGACTGCCGTTCGGCACAGGACCGGACACGCCTGGCGCTTGTGGCGTATGGGCATGCGCTGGCGCGCTTTTGCGCCCCTTGACGTCGGGATGACCGTTGACGCTCACATCGGCGATATAGGTCAAAAGCCGCGTTGCTCGGTCACGCCGCTTGCTGAGCGAAAGCAAGCCGGGCGTCTCATCGATGAACCTGGTCGTATATCTATTGGCGAGAAAGTCGCAATGGCTCAGCACATTTTCGAGGAAGGCCAGATTGGTGACGACACCGCGGATACGATACTCCTTCAGTGCCCGTGTCATCCGTGCGACCGCCTCTTGCTGAGTCGGTGCCCAAGCCGTGACCTTCTCGAGCAGCGGATCGTAGTGGCGCGTCACAATTGCGCCGGAATAGGCGGTACCTCCATCGATTCTCACGCCGTAGCCAAACGCGCCGCGATAGGCGGTGATGCGGCCATAATCCGGGACAAAATTGTTCTCCGGATCCTCAGTCGTTATCCTGCATTGCAAGGCATGGCCACTGAGGCGGATCTCCTCTTGCGGAGGTACGCCCGTCTCTTCGGCACGACCGAGGCGCCCGCCTTCGGCTATCCTGAGCTGCGCCTTTACGATGTCGATGCCCGTCACCATCTCGGTGACGGTATGTTCGACCTGAATACGGGGATTGACCTCTATGAAATAGAAGGCACCATTCTCATCATCAATAAGAAACTCGACCGTACCAGCCCCAACATAATTTGCCGCCCGCCCGACCTTGAGAGCTGCGTGGCAGAGTTCGTCGCGTATTGCCTCATCAACAGAAGGGGCTGGCGCCCGTTCGATGACCTTCTGATTGCGCCGCTGTATCGAGCAGTCCCGTTCAAAGAGATGGAACAGATTGCCGTGGCGATCTCCCAGCAATTGAACTTCAATATGGCGCGCCCGACGAATAAGCTTCTCGAGATAAACTTCATCTCGTCCAAACGCAGCCTTCGCCTCACGACGCCCTGAACGCACAGCATCAAGCAAGCCTGCGTCGTCCGCGATGGACCGCATTCCACGCCCACCGCCGCCCCAGCTCGCCTTCAGCATCAGGGGATAACCGAGATTCGATGCAATGCGCCGGATAGCGTCATCGTCATGTGGAAGGGGCTCACTCGCCGGCACGACGGGAACGCCAGCCGCCACGGCTATGTGTCGCGCCGAAACCTTATCGCCGAGGGACCGCATCGTCTCTGGTGAGGGGCCAACAAAGACAATTCCGGCGTCCGCGCATGCTGCGGCGAATTGCGGGCTTTCGGACAAGAACCCATATCCGGGATGGATTGCATCCACGTTAGCCCGCTTTGCGATCTCGATGATCTGCGCGACGTTGAGGTAGGCCGCGATCGCTCCGGCGCCATGGCCGAGATGATATGCCTCGTCCGCCTTGAAGCGGTGCAATGAGAGCTTGTCCTCCTCCGCATAGACGGCCACAGTCTGCATGCCGAGTTCAGTGGCGGCGCGGAAGACACGAATTGCGATTTCGGATCGATTGGCCACCAGCAGTCGGCGGATTTGCTTATTGACAGCAATTTTGTCCGTCATGTTGTGCCCTAACTAGTGTGCGGAACGTTATGCCGATCGCGACGCTCTCCGAACGAGCTCTATTTACCTCGCAGAGCGTCCGTTTGACCTCTTTGGCATTGTTGGCACCGCATCGCCGCTGAGTCGATGCAGCTTACGACCGATACTGTCGTTATCCTGAGCGTGGGCGCCGCTAGGCCCACGCATTAGTTCCTAGGCGCCGGGGTGTCTGTATGGCGCCGAGCTGCGCTTCAGTTTGAGCGCCTCGGATGAGGCGGTGATTTCCATCTGTTGCCGCTCATCACGAGCGGCAACAGTTGAGACGCTCCGCGAGCTCCAAAAGATTGGGCTCCAGCCTGTCTGGCGTCTCCATTGCGGAATGGATGTAGAAGTCGGGCCTCACGATCACGGCGATCAACCCGTTGGCCTCGAAATACCTCTCATACGTGCCGTCGACATCTTCCATTTCGCTGCCTGCGCCGAAATGCACGATCTGGAGTCCCAACCGGTCAATCACCTGCGTTGCTCTCGCGCTGATGAATTCGGACAAATCGAGCCTGCAGATCAACTGCCAACCCGTTCCCAAGAAGTCATCGGCGCGCTTGACAAGGAGATTCTTCCGTACGCGGCCCTGGGGGCCCAATTGCCCCACGACAGAGGCCTCGCCTGCCGTTGGGGTGGACATGAGGAGCCCATCCACAAGCGCCGGCATGGGAGGCGATGGAAGCTTCTGGCCGGATAGGAGTGCCTTGTCCCTAGCCGCAGCAGCGGCCGGATCCGTCGTGCAGCTTATTCTGCCGACTTCCATCGACAGCCTGATGTAATCCGCCACATGTGGCTTCCGCTCCGCGCAATACGTATCGAGCAGGGATTCCGGTGCCCGGCCCGAAACAACGAGCTGCATCTTCCAAGCCAGGTTTGCCGCGTCACGGATCCCCGAGCACATCCCCTGCCCCATGAAGGGAGGCATGACGTGGGCCGCATCGCCGGCGAATAGCACTCTTCCTGCACGCCACCGATCCAGAAGCTTGGACTCGAATATATAGGTGGCTTGCCTGATCAGCTCGACATCATCCTCGCGAACCCAAGGCGCCACGAGTGACCACGCCGTCTCGGTTCGCTTTGCCCATTCCTCCTCGCCGGGCATCACCATGTAGGAAAATCGGCGATGTTCTTTACCGAGCTGAAACAGGCACATCGGCCGCGCCGGATCGCAAATCTGCGCATTCTCATACGGCAGCGATAGTGAACGCTTCTCCTTGAAGTCGACAACCAGCCAAGGCTGACTGAAGCCGAGATCTTGCCACTCAAGTCCGAGAAAGCGGCGCACAAAGCTGTTGCCGCCATCGCAGGCGACGAGATACTTGGCGGTCACTTGTCGTGTCTCGCCAGCCGCGCCAGTGCTTTTGCCAGCAACATCGCGCACGGTAAGTTGAACGTGGTCGGGATGTTGAACCACGCCAACAGCTTCCCATCCATGATTGACGGTGACGCGGCCGGTGCTGCGGACCGCGGCATCCAGCGCATCCTCAACATCCGGCTGAAAGATCAGGAAGTCGGACGGCCAGCCGGAGACTCCGTCGGCATTCCATTCGAAATTGATCAAAAGCTCGCCGGCGGCATTGCGCCACTCGTATGTATTGGATCTGACGGCAGTCTTCTCCACGGCCTCCGCACATCCAATCGATTGAAAGATGCGCATGATTTCATGGTCGATATGGCCGGCCCGGGGGAGCGCGTACAGCGAGGGATAGCGTTCATAAACGCCCACATTGCAGCCGAGCTTGCCGGCCAGCGCAGCAAAGGTCTGGCCAACGGGACCATACCCTACCAATAGAATGTCGTGGTCGATCGTGGTCATGCCCTCACCCAAGCAGCAAGAAATGGTGTCGCTTCCGTCCGTGATGGATTGTGATCTGTCGATCATCTCTGATGAAGTCATCAGTCACATAGAGGTGGGCCTCTGTCAAGAATTTGTTGTGCAGCTTCTTTGGTGGGTTTTGCGCCTGTTAGCACGGGCGAAACGTGTGGCGTTGAAGACCACTCCTCTGTCGAACCGACGAAACGCTGCAGGCCACGCAACGGCCTGACCGTGCGGCGGGCCATGGCCGCTCAGACAAACGACAACTTCTTGGCTTAGTGCCCCATCGAAATGGCCCCAAGTGTGTGGTTTGCTGCAGAGCTCACTGAAGAGTTGGCGCCGGGTGGGTACGCGGGAAATGCGTCGCACAGGCTATCGTCATCGGCGGCGATGGTCATCGGTTCGCTGACCAGGTTGCGATCGGCCGACCTCGATTGGAGCGCCTCGCCAGCCGGCCCGGCGCCGGGCGCCGCTACTTTATCTCCTGTGCCACACGCTCCGGATGGCCTCGAGCTCTGATCCTCGACGGGACCTTCGGCACATGCCATGTGCCCTTTTGGAGATGGAGAGCAGGTGTGCGTACTGGCTTGTTCAACCTGGCTGCCCGAGCGGGCACGCAACCCAAGCCACGCCGGTCCGGCGCTCGGTGCCGGGGCGATGGCATGACGGGCCGATGGCGGCATGGCAGCGGAACTCGACTGACGCCAGCGAGCGAACCAGTTGAACCGCGGCGGTAAGCTCGTCTGAGAGCTCCAAGAGCGTCAGGACGACGTTCCGAACTGGACGATGACTTGGCGCTGCTCGCCGAGCCCCTCGATGCCCAATGTAACAACGTCTCCTGCCTTCAGGAATTTTGGAGTGGGTTTGGCACCAAGTCCCACGCCCGGCGGAGTTCCGGTAACAATGACGTCCCCTGGCTGCATTGCCATGAACTGTGAGCAATACCAAACGAGATACTTCGCGCTGAAGATCATCGTCTTCGTATTGCCGCGCTGACGCCGCTCTTCATTGACATCGAGCCACATATCGAGATTTTGGGGATCCTCAACCTCGTCGGCCGTGACGAACCATGGCCCGATCGGCCCAAACGTCACGCAACTTTTGCCCTTGCTCCACTGTCCTCCAGATCGGTCGATCTGAAAGGAGCGCTCGGACACATCATTGTGGACGAAGTAGCCTGCAATGAATTCCTTCGCGTCTTCCTCGGATGGTATGTTGGATGCCGGCTTTGCGATCACGATGCCAAGTTCGACCTCATGATCGAGCTTGGTCGATGACTGGGGCAGAATCGTATTGTCGTTCGGTCCGCAGATGCAGCCTGTATGCTTGAGAAAGATGATGGGCTCGCTTGGAATGGGCATGCCCGACTCCTTCGCATGGTCCGAGTAATTCAGACCGACCGCGATCATATTCCGGACATTTCCAACGCAGGCCCCAAGGCGCGGGTTTCCCTTGACGATCTCCAAGGCCTCAACTGAGGCGGATCGAATTTTGTCGATCCCACCGTTCGCGATCATCTGACCGTCGATGTCATCAACGACAGACGATAGGTCTCGAATATTTGCAGCCGCGTCGATAATTCCCGGCCTCTCGCGGCCGATCAGGCCATACCGAACGAGCTTCATCTGTGCCTCTCGAAGAACATAAGCATTTACCGTCAAGCGTTGGGAGATTCGTAATTGAAGGCAAAATCAGCTGGAACCTCTGGTCCCCAGAGATAGAAGGAGTCGTCGGGAGGATAATCGCCCGCGCTCCATTCCGCGTTGGCTGAAATGTAGTCGATATCGCACGAATACTCGGAGTAACTCCCCCACGGATCCCGCACGTAGTGGAAGAAATTCGATCCGAGGACATGACGTCCCAGCCCCCATCCTTTCGCGTAACCCTTTCCGGCCATGTTCATAGCGCCAAGACCGATGTCATCGATACTGCCTACATCCCAACTGCAGTGATGCAGTCCCGGAGAGTCGGATTTGACGAACGCGAGAAGGTGATGGTCGCTCCCGTGAATGCCGTGCATGAATGCGACAATGTCGGCGGATCGATCCGACAACCGCAGACCCAGGTTCCGGCTGTAGAAGCCGAGCGCTTCATCAATGTCGCTGGTAAAGATCAGGATGTGCGACAGACGCCGCGGCCGCCCTTGCCGAGCGTTCTGACGTGTCGGCGCCCGGCCAACAGATGGCAGCGCGTCTGGCCATGTTGCGACGCTTTTGGTGTCGGGGGAGGATTTGGGTGCGCTCCTCACCTCGATCAATACGTTGTCGTGGCCGCGGAACCAGAAGCCTTCATTTTCGAAGCCGGGCGGAGGGTCAACAAGCCTGACGCCATTTCCCTCTATTCTGGCTCTCAGTCGCTGCACATCTTCGGGGAAACATCCGAACGAGAGGTGATGAAGCTGTTTACGCGCGCTTTCGACGACGGCGCCCCATCGGTGCTCGTGGCCGAATGTTCGCAGCGCAAGGGCATTGCTCTCATTGGAGACCTCCAGACCGAAGGCGTGATAGAATGTCGCTGCTTCGGCAACATCCGGTACTCCGAGCACGAATTCGTGGAGCGAGTGGACGCCGAGGTCTCCAGCCCTAGCGCTGCTGCTAACGTGGCCGCCAATTGCCGTCATGCGATTCTCCGGGAGTTGAAGGTAGCGCAAACCATCGGGCCGACGATCCTAGTCCAATTGGAAAAGCTTAACGGCATTTGTCCGGCCGATTTTTTCCCGGTCCCGTTCACTGATCGCCGCGCTCTCGAACCATTCCGTAGCCTCACTGACTTGCTCGAACGGATAGTCGGTTGAGAAAAGGATACGATCCGCTCCAACCTCCAGAAGTGAGTTGACGAGCGATTGAGTCCTGAAGTTTCCGGCCGTGGTGATGTAAAAATTCTCGGAGAAATACTCCGACACCTTCTTCTTGGCCGGGTATCCGAGCGGCGACCACGCGATGCGTTGGTCGATACGGTAAAGCGTAAAGGGCAGAGCCTCGCCGAGATGACCCAGTATGATCTTCAAGGCAGGAAATTTGTCGAAAAGCCCACTGCCCATCAGCCGTAGGGCATGAAGCGCCGTTTCCGAGCCAAACCCATATGCCGGGCCAATCAACCAGGGGTGCCCGACATAGGCCTTTCGCTCACTAGGCTCGCGTGGATGGAGGTAGAACGGCACGCCCAGGCGTTCAACCACCTCCCAGAAGTCCCAATAGGGCTTCACGTCGTAATACACTGCCTCCGACGTCGGACCAACTTGCGAATAGCCATTTACGAGCGCGCCTTTGAAGCCGAGTTCGTGGACACAACGGCTAAGCTCCAACGACGCGGCTTGTGGATCTTGCATGGGCAGCGCCGCAAGTCCCTTAAAGCGTCCGCCGCTCTTCGCAATCTCGGCTGCGAGGATGTCATTGGCTCGCCGCGCAGTTTCTGCGGCCGTCCGATGGTCCGAGATCGCTTGAATGGCCGGGCTATTGAGGGAGAGGATCATCACGGCGATGCCGTGCTTATCCATTTCGCGGATGCGCATGTCCCGGATATCGAGCAGCCTGGCACGAAGATCCTGCCATGTCTCCGGCCCTACAAAGTTCTGGGAATCTCCCAGCGTTTCTTCGAGAGCAAAGTGCTCTTCGAGTGCGACCTTGTCCTTCATCGCTATCTTCCCCCCGCCTGCCACATCAACAAGCCCGCGATTCCGCCGCGCTTCATACGAGCGGCTTGCGCACTCTCTTCGGAACGACACCGAAACGAATGCGCACGCTTACGTCACGAGGCGCCTTCATCCGCAGTGACCCGCACCTTTTGGACTCCTATATCATCTCTGATATCGTCATCAAACATATAATGCTTCTGTCGCCATCAAAAATGTGGCATGACCGTTCGCAACCTTTGTTGCGGAACCGAGTCATGGCAACCAAAAGAACAATTTCCGACCGCGCGCCTCAGAAGCGAAAGCAGGTTGATGTGCGAAAGCAGCCTGCTGCAAAGGTCAGGAGATCTGACCGCACGCGTATGCAGACCAAGATGAAGCTGGTGCTGGCTGCCCAAGCGGTGATGGCGCGGGTGGGAGTCGAACGCGCGACGATTGCCGAAATTGCCGAGGAAGCGGATGTTGGGTTTGGCAGCTTCTACAATCACTTCACGTCGAAAGAAGAGATTGCGCTTGCCGTGTTCCAGGCGCAGACGGAAGATCTGGCCAAAGTATTGGAGATGGCGCATGAGGGGGTCACCGACGCTGCATTGGTTGTCAGCTATGTGCAACGCTTGATCATAAGGAAGGCGCACCTCGACCCGATATGGGGCTGGTTTATCGTTCGTGCGGAAAGCGCGCTTCCGCAAATGCAGAATACGTTCAAGGAACGAGCAGCCGCAACGCTTCGGGCCGGCATTCGAGAGCGGCGGTTCTCGATCCCCGATGTCGACGTCGCCATCGCCATTACGCTGGGCGGATTGGTTGGCGTCATCCGAAACATGCTGACCAGCGATCTGTCTGACGCAGTGGGTGCGAAATTCGCCGAGCTAATGTTGAGGCTCTATGGGATCTCCGCCAAGGAGGCGAGCTCGATTGCGTCCCATCCCCTGCCTCATAGGCTTCAGTCGGCACTTGAGGTCCTGACGCACAAGCCCTCTCAGGCTTCCTGACCGAACAATCCCGACACGCGGCGCTGTCGCGGCGGATCATAAGACTTTCTGGGTCTGAGCGCGCTTGCAATCGAATCTCACTTGCAAGCGCGCCCATCAGCCTCAAATGCTTTGCCGCGATGAGCAGCAGCGCTCAGCGCAAAGCCGATCCCTTACCAGACGCCTAGCCTTCCAGCATGGTGTGGGGCGCCTCGATACCCCATTGGTTGGCCGCGGCCAAGCCCGGTGGCCAGACCTTGGGACGCTGCGGAACTTCTTCGTGCCAGGGCCGTGGCTCGAAATAGCCGAGATCCTCGTCGTGGATCCGATCTATCTCAGTGAACAGCTCAACAATGTGGCCGTCGGTGTCGCGGTGATAGGTGAAGATATTATGGCCTACACCATGCCGCCCGGGACCCCAAAGCAGCGGAATGTGTTGCTTTCCTAACGTCTCACATGCCGTCTGCACATGCGCCCAGTCCTTCAATTCGAATGCGACGTGATGCATTTTGTCGGTCTTGCCACGGACGAAGTTCACTGTGTGATGATCCGGGCTGCAGCGGAGGAACGCAAAAAAATCACCGATCCAGTCCGACTCACGGAATCCGAGCACGTCGACATAAAACCTGACAATCTTATTCACGTCCGTGACACTGAAGGCGACGTGACCGAGCTTTTCTGGTCCAATGCCGCGCGAGGCCACCTGGCCGCTCCGCGCTGTGCGCTTGGCGAATACTTCGATATTGGTGCCTTTGGGGTCCTTGAAATGCAGGCTCGTGTTGATTGAAGGATTTGCGTCCTGGCGCAATTCCGCGGCGATCCCCTGTGCCTGCACCAGCTTATGCAGCGCCCCGAGGTCTCCCTCCTCGGGAGAAATCTGGAAACTCAGCCCGTTGCATTGAGTTTGCGCGCCTGGCTTGAGGACGACGCAATAGTCCTGTGACGATGCGCCGAGATAGACGGCATCGGGGGTTCGTTCCACAACTGATAGACCGATCGTGTCGACGTAGTAGCTCAAGAGACGCTCGATGTCTGGCGTTTCAAAGATAATGTCGGCCAGGCGCCGGGTTCGGGTGGCATTGTTGGGCTTAGTCGCAGCGAGATACATGATTTCCTCGTTTAAGAGCTTGCTGGTGGTTGGGTAGGTCTGGGTTTGATCTTGGTGGTCAACTCTCCGATCCGTTCAATTTCGATTCGAACTTCTTCGCCGCCCCGCAGCGACGTGCCTCGAGCAATTCCAACGCCGGCCGGCGTACCGGTGGCGATGATATCTCCGGGGAGCAGTGTTAGCCGCGTGCTCAGAAATGCGATCTGCTCAGCAATGGTGAAGATCATTTGGCTCGTATTCGACTCCTGCATGATGACCCCATCGACCCATAAGCGGATCGGCATGTCGTATACATCGCCAACATCACGCAGCAGCGTGATCCACGGGCCAACGGGCTTGGCGCCCTCGAAGCATTTCTGAGACATCCAATCCCAATGGAATGGAAGGCTTACTGGCACATTGGCGCGCCGGCTGTGATCCCGGGCAGAGAGATCATTGACAATGGTCAAGCCCGCGACATGACTCATTGCGGTATCGACCGAAACATTGCGTGCCGGCCGTCCAATGACGGCACCGAGCTCGGCCTCCCAGTCCAATGTTGCCGCGTAAGCGGGAATTTCGATTGCGGCGTTCGGTCCAACGATCGAGTGCGCCGGCGTTGCGACAAAGTGCCAGGGCGCATCGTTCTCTTTATTTGAGCTGGCAGGAATGCCAAGTACGCGCGCCATTTCTTCGACGTGATCGGCATAGTTCGCACCAGCACAGAACATGGCGCGCGGATACAATATTGGGGCCAGCAACTCGGTTTGTGCAAGCGGTCCCACCGAACCGGCATCAAACGATGCGCTTCTCAGAAGCGTCTCGGTGAGGTGCCAGTCCTCGAAAACGGAAAGCAGATTCGACGATCCGGGAATGCCGAGAACCGATTGCAAATCAAACACGGATTCCGAGCGTATGGCGCAGGCACGTGGGCCACTCGGAGATCGATAAGAACCCAGACGAATGGTGCTGTCGGTCATGATGCGGCCTTTTTCACTATTGTGCTTTGCTTGGAGAGGACACGTTCAACAGCTGCCGCTCCAAGTATGCGACGAGCGCAATCGCCTCCTCAGAGGACGAGAATACGCCGTAAACGTAGCTATCTGGACGTATCAGCACGCCTCGGCAGCCGCGCTCTTCAAACCAGCGGAGTAATTCGCCGCTACAGTCGAGGAGTTCGCCGGCGAGCTCGGGTAGCATCGAATCCTGGGATAGAACCGTAAAGCAATCGAGCTTGACCTGATCGCGCAGCGAGCTTGGCGGCTCTACGCCTTCAATCGACAGATCCGTTGCAGCAAGCAACACGAAGCCGCGGCTCGTGAAGTCGTCGAGCAGCCGGCGCTGGCCGCGATGATCGACCATGGGAGGTTGGATAAACCGCTCGCCGACCGCATTGTTCTGCGCGTGATTGGACGCAATTATCCCATCAGCAAGCCTGGGAATGATGTCGATCTGGGATGCGGCAGCGCCTTGCATCTGCTCCCTCATGACGGCATCCCGGTTGCGAGCCACCTCGCGATCCAGGGTACACATGAAGCGCCCCATGCGAATCGAGGTCTCGACAACACTTCTAACCTGCGGGAGGCGCTCGAGCGGATAACTCGATAGAAGGCTTGGCGACGCAGCTCCATCGAGCACCATACGCAACTTCCAACTCAGATTGGCTGCGTCGCGGATGCCATGGCAAAGGCCTTGACCAAAGAAGGGAGGTGTTTGGTGAGCTGCATCGCCCAACAGAAGCACTCGGTCTGATTTCCATTTGGTCGCGAGCAGGGCATGGAAGCGATAGACCACGCAACGGATGAGGCGATAGCTGACGTCACGTAACCATGGAGCGAGTAGCCCCTTGACGCGATCCTCACGGCAAAACTCCTCGGGCTTCTCTCCTGGAAGAAGCATGAACTCCCAACGACGATACGATCGGGGGCCTGGAATGACAGACGTGGGGCGGGCTGGGTCACCGATTAGGAACACCAATCGCTGCAGATCGATGTCGTGTGGAAGGCCCTGGACGTTAGGAATCCGAATGGGACCGTCCACGGTCGCGTCGGCGACGATCCATGATTCGTCGAAGCCGAGATCTTCGAGTTCGATCCCGACCGACTTCCGGACGATGCTGCGAGCACCATCGCAGCCAAAGACATATGAGGCCGAGACCTCGACTTCGTCATCAATCACGACGCTGACTGACCCACCATGCGGACGAACGGCGGTCACCTTGCAACCGAGCCGAACGTCAACCGACTCCCGCAGCGCCAGCTGCTCACGCAATACCGCGTCCAGTTCCGGCTGATAGAAGAAGTAGTCGGAAGACCAGCCCAGGCGATCGCTCGTAACATATCGTTGAAGCGGTCGTGTAATCGCCAAATCTGCTCCGAAATGCACGCCGCCGGCAGCTGTTGCGAGTTTTGGCAACAGCGGCTCAGCCAACCCGACAGACTGCATAATCCGCATGATCTCGTGATCAATGTGGATCGCCCTCGGGAGGTCATAGGGACCGGCCTCTTTCTCGATGACCAATGTCGAGATGCCGCGCGCGCCTAGTAGATGCGCGCAAACGGCCCCCACGGGTCCAAGACCGACTATGATGACGTCGTAGTGGTCGCCTCGTCGGCGCTGAGCATCCTGACTTCCGTCGATTTTCGCATCCTCACTATGGACGGACGTCGGCATCCACTCGCTCCCACACCAACTCACTCGTACTGATTTTCCCGTCTGTCGGCGTCGGTATTGCCCCGGTCGAAAGGATGACGCGATTGCCTTCACGCCGAACCGACCTGACTGCGTCGGTTCCCGTCAAGATCCCGTTCCAGGATGCATCGATGTGGTGAATGACCGTCTTTCCATCGAAATCGTAAGTGCCGCTATAGGCCGCCATCGAGTCGAACAGCGCCGTGCGCTGGGTGTCGTTCATCGTCGCGAAGGTTAACCGCGGCCTGTCGCTACGTACGATCAAGACCATCATGCGGCGTTCCTTGCCGTAGATGATGTAGCCGACCGGATTCTTGCCGAAGCTATCCTCGACTTCGCCAGTCGCAACGATCGTGCGGGTCGCGGCGACAAGGCGGTAGGTCCCTTCGAGCGTTTCGGCGGCAAAGGTCTCCACGCTTGAGCAGAGCACAAGCGCCAAACCAACGGACAACAACCAGAACCGGTTCATGGAGACTCCTTTCAGGAGAGGGGCTGAGCGTCGATCAGCACGAAGGCAAGCGACGCGGGCTGCTGCGATCGGTTGACCCAGGAGTGGCTCGTTCCACGCTGGACGAGAACATCGCCCGGCTTCATCAGAACTTCGCCGGAATCGACAAGCGCGTAGATCTCGCCGCTGAGCATGACGACGTAGTCGGTCGTGTCGGTGACATGAGATCCGGCAGCGCGGCCGGAGGCTTTTCCCTTTGCGAGCGCCGCCGAAATTCCTGAATCATCAGCATGCGCCGCGGTTGCGGGCGACGCCGCCTCTGGCGCCGTCTGCGGCAGGAAGGTCAGTATTCTGAAGACCGACCCGTTCTTTGGCGGCATAAGGCGAAGCGGGGAATCGGTTGGATCGGCCTCCCCGCGATTGCTGCTCGGTGCCGCATCGGTGGACCACAGTTCGGTGATGACGACCCCCTCGCGACGATAGACGTGAGGCGCGGCGGTATCTTTCGCGATCAGGGAACGGCCATTGCCGTCTATTCCAGTGATGATACGCCTGACCCCGCCAGGGGCTGGCTGGCGATCCTGCGCGCTCGCGACCGCGGGCAGCCAGGCGCCGAGACCCAAGAGGCCTCCCCATTTGAGAAATTGCTGACGGTTAATCGAAGTCACTGATCTCTCCCCTCCCTTGGTCCTCCGATCGCCTGCGGGGCAGGTGACGTAGCGCATATCCGATGCAAAGTAGATTGATGTTCTACTCACTTCTGATTAACTTATCAGTGTTGAAATTGACCCGCAAGGCCGAATTGATTCTCTCCGCCCCCCGCCGAGAAACCTCCCATGAATTTGGACAGGGATTCACTTGAAGTCTCGGACCTCAGGCAAATGAGAACCATCGCCGCGACCGGCGCTCTCATATCCATTCGGGACCGGCATAGGCCTGAACATCGGCTGTGGCCCGGTCGATCTCCAAGCCGATTTGTCGAGTAGCGCGTTTTCGCACAAGCACCGAATAATCCGGATCTCAGAACAAGAAGCAACCCAATTTGTCCAAGGTGGAGGAGTAACTCATGAACGCGACGCAAAAGCGATCAGACCAGATTACGTTGTATATGTGCCCGGACTCGTGCTCCCGTGTGACGATCAACGCGCTCGAGGAAGCTGGACTCGACTACGATCTTCGCTTGATCGATTTATTGGCAAACGAGCAACGTTCGCCCGCCTACCTCGCGGTGAATCCCAAAGGCAAGGTGCCTGCACTGACGTACGGAGATCATCTTCTGACGGAGAATCCCGCCATCCTGCATTGGATCGATCGGCACCGGCCGCAAGCGAGGCTTTTGCCACCTGGTGAGGGCGCTCCGATTGAGCACGGCCTTATGGACCTGATCTGGTGCTCGTCCACACTTCACCCGATGGTCCGACAGATCCACCTGCCATCTCGTTTCACGGATGGCGAAACGGAAGGGATCAAGCGCGACGGTTTGAAGAAGTTCGATCTCGAAGTGCAAAGAATCGCCGATCGCCTGGCGGGACAAGACTGGTGGTACGGAGATCATTGGTCCATCGTGGATGTTTACTTGCATTGGCTTTACAACATCGCCGCCAGCGGCGGCTTTCCCTTGGATGCGTATCCGTCTCTTCGCGACCACGCCCAGCGCGTCAGTTGCCGAGCCAGCTATGCGCAGAGCTTGGAGCGGGAGCGTAGTGCCTCGCGCGGGCCATCGTAGTTTCGACGTACGATATCATTGATCAGAGCGCGTTCGCAGATGACGCTACACGGCAGACATCGTGGGCGCTTCAGGGGGAGAGAAGATGTCGGCAAAATCCGCCTTAAATCAGTTCATTCGACAACAGCGAGAAGCAAAGCTTGATGCAGATCGCATATTGGAGCTCTTGAGTGAAGAGATTACCTTATTTGCGGTACGGGGAAGCGCCCCTCAACAGAAGGGGCATGTTCAGAGCGTACTTCCCAACGAGAATGCTCAAAACCAGGCCGCTCTTGCAGAACTCCTTAACATAACTGCCGGAGCCGTAGTCAAAGCCGGCGAGGCCATATCTTCCGCCATCCACTCATGCGGCTCAATTGAGAGCGGATGCCAATCGGCAGCCAACTCATCGGGGGCTATTGGGATATCGATCACCGAGATTTCCGCGCAGGCGAAATCCGCTTCCGAAACAATCGATCAAATAGCCGAAGCCATCAAGCTGGCGCTATCGAATTCGGCGACGCTTGCAACGGCTGTTGAAAAAATATCCTCTGTCATGACCCTCATTCGGAAGATTGCCGGGCAGACCAATCTATTGGCTCTTAATGCAACAATCGAGGCGGCGCGAGCCGGCGATTTGGGACGAGGCTTTGCCGTCGTCGCGAGCGAAGTGAAGGCACTCGCGAACCAGACATCCAGCGCCACCGAAGACATCGCTTTGCAAATTTCCCAAATCCAGAACGCATCACGCGACTCGCTTCATTCGGTCGAATCCATCGCTTCCGACATTGATGGCATGAGCGTAAAATTGCGGGCAATCGCGTCTTCGGTTGGATACCAAGAGGCTTCGACGAACCAGGTCGTGTCCGGGCTCGACGTTTGCACGGCAGGGCTCGGTGAACTGCGCAATGCTCTTGCAAGCATCGAAAAAGGGATTGTTATGGGATCCGAAAGGGCGGGCAAGATGCGTACGCTCTTTCATGAGCTGACTGAGTGAGAGAGCGCTGCTCATAGTCGCGACCTCGCCAGCGCCGATAGCTCGGAGTTTTTTCAGCGACTGACGTCACGCATTCGCAAGCGAGTGCACCCAGAAAGCTACAAGCGCCCTAGAGCGCTTTCGCGCTGGGACTTTCTCGATCTGTCAAAAGGCGGCCGGCAAATCGCCTGCGAGCAATGATCGCCAACATTACCGCGCTTAGCGTCGCGATCGCGAAAGGACATGCAGCAACGATATAGACCGTCTCTACAGAGTAATTCCTCGCAATGAGCAGACCACCGAGGATTGGCCCGAGAATGGCACCAAGCCTACCGATACCTAGGGCCCAGCCAGCTCCGTTCGCACGTATGGCTGTGGGATAGATCATGGTAGCGACGGCGTTTAATCCAAGCTGAGCTCCCAATACGAAAAATCCGGCAAGCAGCGCAACCGGCATCAACAGCGCGCTCGAGCCACTTACCGCCGCGTATCCGATGGTTCCGGTTGTCAACACCGCGCCGCCGAAGAACAGGTTAAGCGGCGAGAGCCCCCATCGATCCGTTGGTCGAGCTATGCAGACGCCTCCCACAATGCCACCGATTTGGAAGCTGGACAGGGCCAATGCGGCATTGGCGTCAGATACTTTCGCGGCAACGAGTAGGATTGGCGTCCAGCTCATCAGAAAGAAATACCCCATTAGGCTGCTGACAAACAGCAGCCACAGCAGGGGGGTGACCCACTTGAGACCGTCCTTGAACAGTGAACTCACCGAGGCTGCTGCGCCTCTTAGGCCGTCCTTAGGGGCGTTGCCAGGGGACCTTCCGGACAGTTCGCCCATCCGTCCTTTCGCAGACTTGGAAATGTCTAAGTATTTGGCTGATTCTGGTAGCCACAACCAGCAAGAAAAGGAAGCGGCGAGCGGCAGGACGCCGCCTATCAGAAAAAGGACGCGCCAACCGTAATCGGGAACAAGCGCGACTGTTAGCGGACCGGGGAGAGCCCCTCCCAAAGCCGTACCAATGTACATCAGGATAATCATCGTCGCCCGATAGCGGGAAGGCGCGTATTCTGCATTGAGAGCCGACGCATTTGGGAGTAGTCCGCCCAATCCTATACCCGTCAAGAAGCGCAAAGCTCCGAGTTGCCCAATTGACTCCACGAGCATCATCGCGAGCGTGCAAACGCCGAATAGAGTGCAAGATAGGATGATTGCCGGCTTTCGCCCGAACCGATCGCCAATCCAGCCGACGGAAGGTGCTCCCACAAGCATGCCGGCTAGGCTTGCGACAAACACGGAAGAGAAGGCCGACTTGTCGGGTATCTGCCACGCTTTCGCGAGCTCCGGGGCGACGAAGCTAAGAGCCGTGATGTCGTAACCGTCGAGCAGCGTCAGCACGGAGGTCAAAAGGAGCAGACGCACATGAAAACGGGTGATGCCGCGGTCAGAGTCTATTTGCAGCACTTCGGTCGAGGCTGAAGTCATCGAATTCTCCGCTACATCGTATCACTGGTATTGTCACAGCACGCGCTGCATCAGTCTCGGAGACCAAGCCTCTCACAGAACCAATCCGCGACTGCGGTGTTTCGTTCGTCAGCATGGTTGTAGATGCAATGGTCGCCGTCTTTCCAAACAAGCAGCGTCTTGTCATCTGAAGCCGCTTGATCATGGATCAGCCTCGCATTGTCGAGGCTGAACACAGTATCGATCTCGCTGTGGAGTTGCAGCAGGGGAGTACGAAGGCTGCCGAGTGAAGCTGTCAGATCCAACGCGTTGAGAACCGCCCTCGCCTGGTCATTGCACGAACTTCCAATCATCGCCTCGACCTTGCTGAAAAAGCGCGGATATCGTTCGGGAAACTCCAGCGGTCTACTTGCACCGCAGTTGACGCAGCATGCGGCAAGACGCTGGTCGGCGATCGCCGCGTTAGCGACCAAGCATCCCCCAAAGCTATTTCCAAGAATCCCGATACGGCCGCTCACCCTGGGGTCTTCAAGAAGAGCATCGACGATGCGCGAGAAGGCCCGATGGACGTCGCTGGTTAGATACAGATGGTGGAAAAGCCTCGTCTCGCCTTGCCCGGGCACGTCGATGAGCAGGGCCGCGATGCCGCGCTCGACAAGCGCCAGCGCGGCGGGATGATGCTCTTCTCGCCAACCATCAAATCCTCCCAGAACAATGACGACAGGTGAAGATTCCGACAATGGCGGCCGGATAAGCCAGCCGCAGAGTTTTCCTTCGTCGAAATCGACAGTCCAATGGTCGGTAGGACAATCATCGAGTGCCGCAGCCTCGGAGAAGGCAGCAATGAGGCGACCATAAAGCTCCTTCTTGAGGTCGGTATCGAAGGCAATCGCTGCTTGGGCGACCCTGAAACAGGCGGATGCCCAGCGAAAATACCTAAGGGCGGTCGTCCGGTGTCCTTTCTGCTTGGCCGCGCCCGCCAGCCTTAGGTTGCGCTCAGCCAACCAGCAGGCAGCTTCAACCCAATCGACCCCTACCGTCGCCATTGAGCGAAGCGTTTCCACGTCAGCGTAGGCCATTCCGCTGCTGAGCAGTCTGGATTGCGGCATCGCGCGCAGCAACGCATCAAGAGCGGCGCGCTCCTCGGGAGACAAAAGAACGGGGATTTTGGGTAGAGGTTCGGCTGAAGGATCGCAGGGGGTCGACCAGGATCCGCGCTTCCCAACGTCCAGGCCGATGTGCCGTTGATCTTGCATTGTTCACCGTTCAATCGCTAACAAATGTGGCCCGGGAGATTTCGGCCGCGTGACAGCGCCCGTGTTGCTTCAAGTCGAGTGCAACAGCTCACGACGCGGGCTTGATGATGGGCTCATCTCTGATGAGAACATCATTTTCGGCAGCTTCGTCAAGCAAAATGAAATTGACGCCGTCTCCGTGCGTCGACGAACCCTTGGCTGCGCCCTCGGTCTCGTCCGCTCCCGATGTTGTCCCTGTGACGCATTCGCCGCGCATTTGGCTTGGCCGGCGCAAGGTCTCGCCTTGACAGGAACAAAAATTCATGATGATCAGTTGCTCAAACTTGATAATGTCATCATCAATGAGGAACGCATCATGCTTTCAGCGATGGGCACGCGAACGCTGTCTTTGACTTTCTCTGCCGCAATGGCGCTTTTGGGTGCCGGACCTGCTTACTCGTACGAGGTTGGATATCCCGGCGCGGCTCAAAAGCCTGGAGTCACCCTTGGCGGCTCTTCGGCTGGCACGCCGCCACCGGGCATCTATATGTTCGACCAATTCGTGACGGCGCAGGGATCAATCACGGGACCAAACGTTCCGACTGGTCCAAAGACGAGCGTTTCCGCGG
This sequence comes from Bradyrhizobium jicamae, assembly GCF_018130695.1. GTDB lineage: Bacteria > Pseudomonadota > Alphaproteobacteria > Rhizobiales > Xanthobacteraceae > Bradyrhizobium > Bradyrhizobium jicamae_B. The sequence continues at coordinate 99,692 of NZ_JAFCJX010000017.1, forward strand.
CTGCAGTAGGATTTCTCTTTGTGCCTGGCTGGACCTTCCTCGGAGCGACTTATGATGCAGTCATAGTCCAGCCCGCGTTTTCGTCGAACATTTCGGCACCGGTCAATTTCCAGGCCGCTGCGGTTCACAACACCTATGTCGTGCCGGCCGAATTGAGCTGGAAGCTCGGCGATAGCGGCTTCTTCGTAAAGACGGGCCTCGGGATCTATGTCCCAGACGGAGATATCCTAGGCGCCAACGGGCTAGCGAGCATCGGAAACCCGTGGTGGACGTTTCAACCGGAATTCATCGTTTCTTATCTGAAGGATGGCTGGAACTTAACGGCAAACATCTTTCAAGAATTCAATACCAAGAATCAAAGAACGGGTTACCGCACTGGCGACATATTTCACGCGGAGTTCGTTGCAACGAAGCGGTTCGATAAATGGACTCTCGGGCCGGTCGGTTACGTCGTCTCGCAAGTGAGCAACGACCAATCGAGCGCCTTCTACAATTTTGCAGTGAATTCGAACCGATATACGAAAGTGGCTGCCGGGGGTTTGGTCGGCTATGACTTTGGTCCCGTGGCTCTGAACGTTTGGGCCACGAACGAATTCTACAGCACGGCCTCGGGAAAGACTCCGTCCGCGGGAGTTGACCTAGCAACGGTTACCCACGCCTGGTCTGCATTTGCGAGCATAAGTTATCGACTGTGGGCTCCTGACGATGGGGCAGCACCTAGACGGCTCCTCCCGACAAAGTAATTAAACTTTGCGGACGACGGTAAACCTCCCTAACTCGCCACGCTCCAAGAGCGTGGCTTTTCTTTTGAAAGCTAGATACGCCGCAACCGTACGCCGATCAGAATTCGCCGCGCCCTAACGTTGGCTGATCGCGTTCGTCGAACCACTGCCAGGTCATTCGACACCACACTCCAAGGCTGGACACGCCGTAGGTTGCGCAACGCATTGCGTCTTTCGGAATTTCCTCGATCTTTCGTTGAACGCCAAAACAAGGCCCCGGACTTCTACAAAGCTATGGCGGACACGGCGGCGGCATTGAACCTGTCCTATTTCGCCTATCTCGGGAGACCAGGAACGATCAACGAAACGCAGCGAGAGCTATTGACCTACACAGCTTCGACTTGCGATTGCGGCTTGTGACCACGGAAGCTAGGGCCGCAGAAGCGCTTTCGATCAAGCACACCGCCTTCAGCCGGGCCATCGGTCAGCTTGAGTACGTGGTAGGAACTTCACTGTTTGAGCGCTCAAGCGGTGGAATCAAGCCTACGCTGGCCGGTCGAGCGGTTCTGCGAATTGCGCGGTTGATCTTGGAGCAAGTCGACATGCTCGTTGACACAGGGCGGTCCGGTGGTCGCGGCGATACTGGCCATCTTGTCATCGGCTTCTTCACATCCATGTCTACCGGTAATTTGCGAGCGACGATAGGTGAACTCAAGAAGCAGCTACCTCGGCTCGAACTGGCAACGATGGAACGCTCTCGCTTCCGCCTGATGACTGCCCTCCGTAACGGAACCGCCGACGTTGTCGTTATCCGAGTGTGCGAGGCATATAAATGCCGCGTTCATTCGATAGTTTTGCGCTACGGCGTCATGTGCCGGCGCGAACGAATACCAAGGACAAGCCAATGACGCGAGTTGCGCTCTACGCCCGATACTCCTCTGACAATCAACGTGACGCGTCGATCGAAGACCAATTTCGTATCTGCAAAGAGCGCGCGGTGCGCGAAAAGTGGACGATCGCCAATTCTTACACGGATGCCGGAATCTCCGGTGCGAGCATGATACGTCGTCCGGGCATCCAAGCATTGTTGCAGGATGCTCAGAGCCGTGCGTTCGATATCGTGCTCGCTGAGGCGCTCGATCGCATCAGCCGCGACCAAGCGGACGTGGCAACCCTGTTCAAGCAGCTGCGCTTTGCCGACATTCCGATCGTCACCTTGGCCGAAGGGGAGATCACCGAGCTTCACGTCGGTCTAAAAGGGACCATGAATGCTCTGTTTCTGAAAGACCTAGCTGCGAAGACGCACCGCGGCTTGCGAGGTCGAGTAGAAGGTGGAAAGTCAGGTGGCGGGCTTTGCTCGGTTACCGCGTTATCAAACGGCTGGACGAGCGCGGAGATCGTATCCGAGGAGACCGAGAGATTGATCCGGCCCAGGCCGGCGTGATCCGGCGCATCTTTCGGGACTTCGCCGCAGGCATCAGCCCGCGAGCGATCGCCGTGAAGCTCAACGCCGAAGGCATAGCGGGTCCTGAGACCAAGCTGTGGAACGACACGACGATCCGAGGCCATCTAAAGCGCGGCACCGGGATCATCAATAACGAGCTTTACGTGGGACGCCTCGTTTGGAATCGGCTGCATTACATTAAGAATCCTTCGACGGGGAAACGCATCTCGCATCTCAATCCGGAGTCCGAATGGATCATCACCAAAGTTCCAGAGCTTCGCATCATCGAGGACGAACTCTGGAATCTGGTGAAAGCCAAGCAAAGCGAGATCGCGGAAAGATTTATCAATGTGACGGCAGCTGTCCGCGAGCACCATTCGAACAAACGAATCAACGGTGCTCGCCGCCCAAAGTCGTTGTTCTCGGGACTTGTGCTCTGCGGCTTATGCGATGGCCCCTGTTCGCTGCGCGGCGCCGATCGCTTCGTCTGCTCGGCACATGTCAGCAACGGGTCCTGTTCGAACGGCCGTACCTTGGCGCGGAGCGAACTCGAACAACGCGTGTTGGGCGGGCTGAAGGACGGGCTGCTGGCGCCAGACATCATAGCAGAAGCAATGCGCGCCTATGCCGAGGAGATGAACCGGCTGAACCGTGAGCGGCGAGCCCGCGGCGATGCCTGGCGCGCTGAACTGGCGAAGGTAGAAAAGCAAATCCACGGAATGGTCGAAGCGATCAAGGAGGGCATGTTCCAGCAGTCGATGATCGCGGCGATGGACGCGCTGGAGGCTCGACCAGCCGAGCTTTCTGCCCTGCTCGTCGAAGCCCCTGCGGATACTCCGGACATTCTGCCGAGCGCCTCGCAACTCTACGCCAAGAAGGTCGCCCACCTCACCGAGGCTTTGAACCGTCCGGAAGACCGGGCCGAGGCCGCCCAGGCTTTTCGTGGCCTGATCGAACGCATTGTTCTCCGCCCGGGTGCCAGGCGCGGCCAGATCGACGCCACCCTCCATGGTGATTTGGGCACAATCCTGAGCTGGACTGCTGCGCGTAACACGGAAAAGGCAGCACAAACCAAAACTCCCGCAGCCTCGGCTACGGGAGTGTCGGTATCAGTGGTTGCGGGGACAGGATTTGAACCTGGACCTCCGGCTATAAGCCTGACGAGCTGACGCCGCCCAACCTACAGCAGGTGAAGTGCGATTGATCGATCGGGCTTTCGGGTGGTCATCCCGCATACCGAAACATCGATCGGCCAAATCTGGAAAATCAGGAGGTTATGCTGGAGATGGTAGCGAGAGAGACTCGTATCTTCAGCCCCAGGGTTGACTCTCCGCCTTCGAAAGTTCGCCGTGGTGGCTTGTAGGCTTCCGGGCCACCGAGAGGCTGAGAATGGTCAAGCCGATGACCACGTTAAATGGCGGAACCGAAATTCGTGTCGCAGCGTGACACGCGGAAAAGGTTGTAAAAACGACGTCATTCAGCGTTCTCGCCCTCGCATTCTCATGCGTTCAGCATCCTGGCTTTGCCGGTCTTCTTCTTTGGCAGGTCCTTGTTGATGACGCTCTTTAACGGGCTCCATGACGGTCGCTCGCGCGAAAGAATGCCCATTTTCGAGGCGTTGGGCGATGCGCTCCTTGGCGAAAGCCATGATGCTCTGGCGAGCATTCTCGTCGTGCGGCAGAGCGCGTTCGACAAGCTTGTTGATGACGACAATCTGGGATTGGGCCGCGAGCCGGTCGGAATCATGCGCGGTTGCCGGCCGGTCTTCACGGCGTGCCTCCACCGTCACGTTCCACCTGTTGCGCCACATCTGGCGCCGTTCAATGCCAGCGATTCCCGTGGCGGCGTCTATGGACTTGATGGCCCTGATGACGGGTTCGACGCCATCCCTGCGCAGAGAGATGCGGTCGCCAGGCCTGGCGCCACTGTCTGCGACATCCGTTACAACGCCGACGCCCCACACCTGATGTCGCCGGCCATCATCCAGTTCGATGGCTGCATAGGTTGACGGCTCCGCGTCGGCGCGGTTGCGATAGGGGCCAATTCCGACCTCCATCAGACGTCCGGAAACGCCCTTGTCGTAATCGAGCTTATCCGCCTGCAGAGGCCTGTCAGAGGCCGATCGAGCCTGGCCATCGTTGGTCCGCGCGTGAGCCCGTTCCCATGCGGCTCGGCGGTCAGCGAGCGCCTGGCCATCAAGCTCGCTTGGTTGATAGCCCTTCACATCCATCCCGCGCGCGCCAGCCTCGAGCCAGGCCTCGCGTCGGAAGTCGACGGAACCACGGACGTGAAGTGCGTCCCATTGGCGATGTTGCGCCACGCTGACCATGTCCCGGATCACCTCGGCGGCGGCTAGGCGGGTGACGAGGCGATCGTCAGTGGCCTTGAACGCGAGGTACTCTTTCCGCTCATCGGCATAGAGCCGCGCTTCGCGATCAGATCCATCCTTTTCTGGTTCACTGGCCACCACGTAATATTTGCGCCGAATGCGATCGGGGAGAGCATGGTCCAGAGGTTCCGTAGACGAAGACTTGTCAGTCGCTGCCATGCTTCCAGAGTCATCGCCTCCCTTGTCTCTGTTGGAAGCGTCCGCGGCGCGACGTTGCCGTTTGAGTCTGAACTCGTTGCTTTCATCACGAGTGTCGTTCATGCTGCTGCTCGTTCCACTTGCGGCCGGACCGTCGCGCCGGCGGGATGGCCTGGGCGTCGATATAATTGAGGACCCAGGCCTTCATGTCGTCTTCGGAAAGACCTTCGATATCGACGTCGACGTCCCCGAAATCGAAACTGGCGCCTGCAGGAATCGTGGAGGGATCGGCCACCTCCTCGTCGGTCATGGGCCGTGCTCGGAATACCGCACGCAGTTCAGCGATCTCGGAGCGCAACTCCTTGATTTCGGCGTCGAGCAGTGCATTTGAGCGCCCTTTAGGCATCTTGAGGACAGGCGCCGGCAGCAATCGCTCCAGAAAAGACTTGTCCTCGTAATAGATGATCTTATCGGCGACGATTGGGGGAATACCGGTGCCGAGAATGAATGCCTTGGATTTCGGAAGAAGCTTGAGCTCTTGCGGCAGCATCAGGGCGCGACGATGCTCGGACACCGTCTCGCTGATCGCGCGCATCGCCAGCCCTTTTGGTCCGCTGCGGCTGCGGGCGTTCACAGTCTCGTAGCCGATGCGCTCCGAAAGCTCATTCGCCACATCCTGCTCCTTTGGGGCAAACACGACCTCAACGGCGTGGTTGGTCATGAAGTTGCGGGCTGCGTCGATCCCGTAGATGGCGCGCAGCTGCGCCGGGCTCTGGACGACGGTGAGAAGGCGGATGCCGTAGCCGGCGACGAAGGCGACCGATTTTGCCAGCACATTGACATTGCCGAGCGCCGGGAATTCGTCGAGCAAGAGCAGCACCTTGCGAGTGAGTTTGGAATTTTGCTCCGGAAGTTCGCGGGTGTTGAGATCAACCACCTGCTGAAAGAAGAGGTTCAGAAGCGGTGCCATGCGGTCCAGATTATCTGGCGTCACCCCGAGATAGATCGACATGGGCTCTTGGCGTAGCTTCCGCAGGTCAAAATCATTGGTCGAGGTTGCAGCATCGATACGGGGATTGAGCCAAAGGCCGAGCCTCGCCGTTACGGTCTTGCGGACCGAGTTCAACGTGTTCTCGGAGGCGGCAAGAAAATCGTTCAGCGCCGTGATGCAGTGCCGCGACAGTGGGGAAGGCCCCGCCTTGCGATCTGCGATGATCTTGTCGAAGTGGGCTTTGAGATCCTGGTTAGCCGACAGCTGGCGCAGGATCTCGCCGATCGTCAAGGGCAAGCCCGGCGTTTCCGCGACGTAGGCGCCGATCGCCACAAAGGATGAACGCGCCGCCTCAAACCAGAACGGATCCCCGCGGCTTTCGGCCGGAAACAGCATCACCGCAATCCGCTGCAGATCGTCGTAAAGGTCGGCGGGATCGCTGCGCACGTAGCCAAGGGGATTGTAGCGCGCCGTGCGACCGTTTTCGTCGAGTGGGTCGAACAGATGGACCTCCTGCCCGTGCGCTGCGCGAAAGCCGGCCGAGCGATCCCAGTTCTCCTTCTTAACGTCGAGCGCGACGACCGAGTCCGGCCAGTTGAGCAGATTGGGAATTACATAACCCACGCCCTTCCCGGCGCGGGTTGGGGCATAAAGGAGGACGTGCTCCGATCCGCCGAAGCAGAGCATTTTCCCGTCTTTGCGGCCAAGCAGCAGACCGTCCTTGGATCGCAGGCCTGCGGCCTTGATCTCCCGCTCGGAGGCGAAACGGGCCTTGCCGTGAAGGGGAAGCGGACGGTGTCGAAGGATGGCGCCGAGCAAGCCAAAGACCACGATCAGGCCAGCGAGGGTCGAAAGCGTAAGCCAGCGGTCGAAGCGCGGGTCGGCGCCATAACGCGGCCAGCCTGTGGCGATCTCGGACCAGTGAAAGCCGCCGTCGTGGAGTCTGAGCCCGAGCAGCAGAACGTTCGAGGCAACTAGGAGGAAGACTGCGCCGGCCGTGAGCGCCAGCGCCGTGCCGAGGCCGGCCTTAACGGGCGTGGTCGCGTTTGCGAACGGGGTCATAGTAGATTTCCGAGATGCGGTAGCGGCCGTTGCGCTTCTGCATCTGGACAACGATGTCGACGAGATGCAGCAAAAGCGAACGGATATCGTCGCGGTGGAGGTCACGTCCCTCCGCACTCTCTTTGACCAGCAAGGTCATTTGTTCGAAGGCAAGGCGAGCGCTGTCGGCGTGAACCGTCGTGATTGATCCTGGGTGCCCCGAATTCACATTCCTGAGATAAAAGAAGGCGGTGCCGTCGCGCAGCTCCTGCAGAAGGATGCGGTCGGGCCGCATGCGCAAGGACGATTCCAGCAGTTCGCGCGGGCCGATTTTGGCAACACCCTGCCCATCCTTGGCGTAGAGCAGTCGGACGCAGTTCTGGTGCGGGACGACGAGCTCGGCGGTGTCCTCAATGGTGATGAGCCGCTCATGTGCTGGGATCGCTGCGATCAGCGCCTTGGACAGAGTGGTCTTGCCGGAGCCCGTCGCCCCCGAGATCAGAATATTGCGGCGGGTGCGGACCGCAAGCTCGAGGAACTCACGCCAGTGGCCGCCTTCTTTTAGGGCGAGCAGTCGATGCTCATCGGCGGTCAGTTCGTCGTCAGCGGAGCGGACCTCATCAAACAGCTTTGCCCGCTGCAAAATGTCCAGGTTCATGGTCAGCGTCGAGGGCTTGCGGATCGTCAGGCTGACCACGCCGGCCGGGACCGCTGGCGGCACCACGATCTGACAGCGTTCCTCGCCGATCAAGCTGGTCGATACCACTGGGTATTCCGGCCCTATGTCTTGGCGGGTGTGACCGGCGGCTGCAGTTGCTAGATGTGAGAGGTAAGTTTGCGTGAGGGTTGGCGCTTCGTGCCGGGTCCAACCGTCGGGGCCCTCCACCAGAATCTCGCCGGGACGGTTGACGACGATTTCAGTAAGGGTGTTGTCCGCCAGGTAGGGCGCCAACGGCTCGAGATAGCGCGCCAGCACCAGGCGGCCGCCATCGCGTTCAATCGATGCGACGGCACTCATTTGGTCACCACAGCCGGCCCGACGTTACTCCCGGGGACGGTGCGGTCGAAAATCTGGGTGCGACTTTCGACCCGCTTGAGTTGATAGACCGATGAGAAGTCGAGGTCGCGCGCGACAAAGATATTGACGAGCTCGCCCTGATTCTTGCTCAGCGTCGGTGGAATGTTGATCGACTGCTCAACTGCGATCCCGGCGGCGGTGTTGGTCGCCCCAGCGGTATTGTTGATCTGGATCGAGCCGTCCTGCATCTGCTGGCGGCCGATCGAGGAGGCATCGCTGACAATCGACAGCAGCAGCGCTGAACCGAAGCGCTCCCAGAAATGCGTGTCGATATCGCCGTCGAAACCGGCGCGGCCGAGCGCGTCCGTGGCGGGTGACGCTAGGGCCGCGATGACACCTGTCGGCGTCTTGGCGCGGGTCCACAGGATGAACATGCGCTTTGAGCCGCGCCGGACATTGCCGCGATATTCGCCGACAATTTGCGTGCCTTTTTCCATCAGCACCACGTTGCCGGAATCCGACATCACGTCGCGCAGCACGACGCAGGAGACAAAACCGGCCACATCCGACGACATCGCGGTCTCCAGCACGCACGGAATCGACGTACCTTGGGTGACCACGAGATTGCGATTGGGAAGCCGCGCGGCGCGCACGCCCTCGATCGGCGTGGGTTTCAGCTTGTCGGCAAGCTCGTTACGTGGCTCGGCCCGCTCAAAACCATAGGAATCGGCGGGAACACCCGCGGTCATGCCGTCGCGGGGCGGACGCCCAGATGCGATCGGCCGGTTATAGGCCAACACTGGTGCGCGCCGCGCGCTTTCGAGCATCTGGTCCGGTGCTGGCGTGGGTGCCGCTGATGCGGCCGAGATTGGTGCGACCGGAATAGCTGCGGTCGTGACCGGTGCGGCCGGCGCTTGTGGCACCGGTTCGAACGCTGCCGCCTGTCGGATCATGAGCTTGCGGGCGGATTCGCTGACCGGCTTATCGCTTTTCCAGGTCCCCCAGATGATCAGGAACGCGAAGGCCGTGAGCGCGAGCGCACCGAAGCCGCGTTTGAGCATCGCCGTTCGCCCGTTGTCCCCTCCCCCTACCGGGGTAATCCCGCGGTCGCCGGCAAGCGTCTCATTCTCAAGCTCGGTCATGTTACGCTCGCCTATCGTGCCTTAAGGGTTGGAGATGATCTCTTCGCCCGCCGCTCGATCGAGGGGCTTGTGGTGTTGGTGCCGGGATTGACCCCGATCGCATCGAACGCTTCGTTGAAGATGCAAAGCACGGTGTCGCCCTTGCGCAGTCGAAACCCGCGGGCCGTGGCGTGGACAATCACAAGCTCGCCGCGGACATCCTTGGGCACCAGACTTTCAGAGCCGTCCGAGTTGATCAGGTAGATCGCCGGGATCTCGCGATTGCCAGCGAAACGGAACGTGGTCTCCTTGCCATCGTCGAAGACGGCTTCAGGTTCGAGGTCAATCGAACCTTGGGCCGAAAAGCGCCAGTTGCGCGCCGCATAGGCATGATGCAGGTCAAAAGTCTGCTCGATCAGCGCGCCTTCCCTTTCGACGCCTCGAGCGGCCGCCTCATTGCGCCGGCGCTCGATCTCGTCGCCGGGATAAGCGAAGCGGACGACGAAGTAGCTGTCAGCGAGCGTCGTCTCGGCTATCGACAGCTCGAACTGATAGGAACGCTTGCGCCCGTCGGGACGAGTGGTGACGACCTGCAGATTGGTCGGTGGATGTTTTTCGCGCGGCTTGAGGAACAGGATTGAACCTGCCGGTGCAACTTCCCATGCGATCGCGTCCCCAATCGCGACATGCGCGATCTCCTCATCATCGGCAAACACGACTTGGGTCGAGGCGCGAATGACGCCATTGAGGCGGACCACATTGGTGGGGTCGTAGGTCACCGTGCGTACGCGCGCATCGTGTTGACCCGGCGCCGGCTGCTGGAGCGCCAGCGCAGGTCCTGCAAATCCCATGGCCAAAGTGATCCAGAGCGCGAAACGTTTCATGGCACGACCTCCGGATCGGCGCGATATTCCGAAACTAGAAAGCCGAGCGGATTGATCAGGCGGTCGGCAGAGGACATCGGCGCGTTGGCGTAAGAGAACGTCAGGGTCGAGACCCAATGGGTGACGCGAGTTTCCTCGCCCTTGCGGCTCTCTTTCATGAAACGCACGGAAGCGACATTGTCGGCCAGCAGCGAGATTGCCTTGATCCGCACCGTCGCAACCCCGAAACGGCCTTGAATGACCTGGGGGCTTTCGGGGTTGGAGCCGCGATACCAGGCTGCGAAGCGGGCTTGTTCGCCCTGACCCGAAAGCAGCGAAATCGTGCGAAAATTGGTTTCGGCCTCGGGATAGCTGTAACCTTCCCGTGCGCGCACATAGCGTCCGAGGAAATACTTGGTGACGGCTTCGTCATAGCGCGCCGGCGTCGAACTGAGGGCGGAAACGGTGTCGACAATACCGGTCGCATTATCGACCCGGATGACGAAGGGCTCGACCGTTTTCAGGGGCGACAGCGCTGCGACCGCACCGACCGAGGCGACTGCCAATGCGCAGGCGCCCGCCGCAATCACCCAGGCTGTTCGCCGCGAGCGATGGGCCGATAGCAGCAGATCCTGTTCCCATCGCCGCGCATTGTCGAAGTAGCGTTTCAAGTCGTCATTCCCGACCATCTCATGCCTCCTTGCCACAGGGGCGGTAAGAGGCCGCAATGTCGGCCCAGCGGCTGGACGCGCCGAGATGGGTCGAGGGTGCGGACGAGTTGCCTTCGCCCTTCCGGATGATCGGTGCGGATGGCGGAACGGACGGCTCGGGGGCTGCCAACGGCGCGCCGGATTCCCAGTCCCACAAGGAGCGATTGAGCGGTCGCCGAGCCAGGCCATCACATGACGGCGGCCCCTTTGACCAGGTTCCGCAGCCACCGAGCTGGCTTGCGATAACGCAAATGATGAATAGTCGACGCCACATCGTTCTGATGCCCCTGTCTTGCTTGTCGTCTGATTCCGGCGACCGTTGCTTAGGCCGCCGTGGTGCCCCGCGATGGGGCGCGCCGCATGCTGCCGCCCTGACGGCTGGCTCTGACCGCGGCGAGCCCCCGGCTGGCCGACCAGCGAGCGCCGGCATAGGCACCCCCGGCCGCGGCCGTGGCATTGGCAACCAACGGGCTTGTGACAAGTCGGCTTGCGAGGGACGCCCCGCCACCGGCGAGACCGCCCGCGATGATCGGCAATTGAAGCGCGATGTATCCGGACAGACCGAGCACTGCGCTGATGGCGACCGCGGCCACCACCATCTCGCCTCCGGTTCCAGCGTTTGTCGAGAACCTGTCAATGAAGCCGCTGACGGTGGTCAGCATCAGCCCGACCAGAGCGACCACCAGCACCAACAGGATCACGAAGTTTGCAACCTGCCGAAGCCAGGCTTCTGTAAACGGGCGGGTCGCCTCAAAGAGTCCCAATGCGATGAAGACCGGGCCGAGCGCGATCACGACCCCAAGCCCAACTTTGGCATAGAGCAAGATAGCGAACTGCAGAAACGACCCGACTGCCACAAAGACCAGGAGAATCGCAGCGACGAGAGCCGGCGCGATGTTGGTCAAGCCGGCTTGTTTGTAGATTTTGTTGGCAACGTCGATCCCTTTGGACAGAAGTTGATCGAACGGAGCTCCGGAGCTGGTATTCAGTCCAGCGCCCGCCAACGCATTGCCGATCTCTTTTGGCAAGGAATCAAAAAACAAACCTGTGACGTACTGTTGAAACGCACTCGAGTTGGTCGCTAGCAGCACCACGACGACGATCCGCATGGCACGCCAAGCAAATTCCATGATCGGCTCAGCGATTGCGCCCCGCATCACGGCAAAACCGTAGAGAATGACATAAAGCATCACGGCGGTGCGAAGCGGACCATCGATGTAAGAAGCGAGATTCGACACGGACGTCGACACGAAAGCCGTGATCGGCTGCTCGAACTCCTTCAGGAAGCTGTCAAAGACATTTATGGCCATCAGGGTGATCCTTACTTAAGGGCGTCTTCCATTTCCTGGACAGTGACTTGGTTGCGGGCCTCGTTCGCGTTGATGCAATTCGGCGTCTTCCCAAGTTCTCCGGGGTTGTCGCTGCAAGTCTTGAGGGCCATCGCAAGTTCGTCTCGATGATCAAGAAACCAACCGACGGTTTTGGTTTTTTGCCCCTTGTCGACATCGTTGCAGCCCGCGAGAGCCGCAGCGACAATGATCAGAAGAATGGCAAGTCTGGTCTTCATTGCAGGGCCGCCTTCATTTCATCGATCAGTTGTTCCTGCTTCTCGCGCTCCCGCTGTCCGTCCATCTCCATGCGGGCCTGCTGGATCATTGCCAGACCCTGCATCCGGAGCACGTCGTTCTGCAGCAGCGCCTGTTCGGCCTGCAGCCGTGCTGACAGATCGAGAACCTCCTTGGCGTCGGTCGCCGAGCTGATGCGAGCTCTGAGTTCTTCAAGGGCATCGATGCGCTGCGAGGCGGTGTCGTACACCGCCTGGCCCATGGAGTGCTTCGCCCCAGTCTGTCGGGCGATCCGGTCGAGCTCGCTCTGGTAATATGAGTTGCCGTTATTGCCCGCGTAGGCGCGATTTTGCGAAAGATAGTGGTTGATGGCGTCGGCGAAGTTGCCGCCACCCTGCCCCGCGACGAGACGTTCGATGTCCGAGAACTGCTCGGGCAGAACTTTCCGGAACTGTGGCGTGTTCAACAGCGATCCGATGTCGTTGGCGTTGGTCCGCTTGTTAAAGCTGTCATAGAGCTGCTTGGCCTGGCTCAATTGATCCTGTGCGACCTTGAGCTGCGACGTCAGAGTGTCGACCTGCTTCTTCAACTCCGTCAGCTGCTCGAACTGCCGCGCAAACACGCTTGGGTCGAACACAATCTCCGCCTTGGCGGTTGAGGACATGAGGAAGGTCACGACCGCCAGTGAGGCTAGAAACGCCGGCGTACGCTGGACTATCATTGGGCTTTCCTCCGCTCCGCATGAAACACCGGCAGCCATTGTGCGGGGTCGTCGCCGACTTGCTTGCGAATGCGGTCGAGGAGCTCCACGGTTTCCGTGCGTCCCGATAAGACGGCGAGCGCGTCGTCGAAACCGCCGAGGTCGAGTTCTGCCACCACCGAGTTGTGGCCTTGCTTGACCAGGAATCGGCGACTTTCGGGAGAGAGCTCCTCCTTGATCAGGCGGAATTCCGTATCGGTCAGATGGAAGCCGTCGACATAGTCCGAGCGCGTTCCCCGCGCGTTCGGCAGGAAGATTTGGGTCGGGCATTGTTCGACGATAGTGTGCGCGATTGGCGAGGCCAGCGCGTCGCGTGGCGACTGCGTGCCGAACACCATGACACCGTTCTGCTTGCGGATGGTTTTCAGCTTGTTGTTGGCGAGATCGCGAAAGGCCTCGTCTCCAAGCGCCTTCCAGAATTCGTCGATGTCGATGATCAGGCGTCTGCCGTCGATCAGGCGCTCGACGCGATGAAACAGGTACATCATAAGCGGTGTGCGAACTGTGGGGTGGTCCAGGAGATCGGTCATGTCGAAGCCAATGAACCGGGCGTTGAGGTCGATGGCGTCGTGATCGCCATCGAGCACCCAGCCAAAAGGAGCGCCCCGGCACCAACGTTCCAGCCGCGCACCAATGCCCTCGCGATCTTTCTGGCCGAGAAAAGCCCGCAGCGTCCCGAACGATCGCTCCGACTGCCGGAGTTGACCAAGGGCTCGCAACCCGGAATCGATGCGCTCCTCCTCGATCACGGTCAGGGGCCGGTCATCCGGCGTGACGAGTGTCCGGACCAGTTCGCCCAGGAACGAAAGAGTCGCAGGCGTCAACTCAAGCGCCTTGAGCGGCGCGCAGCCGGTCGGAATACCGTTGTGGAGGGTCAAATAGGTGCCGCCGGCGGCGCGCACGAAAATCTCGGCGCCCCGGTCCTTGTCGAAGAATACGTAGGACGCACCGAGCCGTTCGGCCTGCGACAGCAGGAAGTTCTGCACGACGGTTTTGCCGGATCCGGAGGGGCCGCAGATGAAGGTGTTGCCGAGGTCGCCATGATGAAAGGAAAAATAGAAGGGTGACCCGGACGCGGTCTTGAGCATCGCGACCGCCGGCCCCCAATGGTTCCCACCAGATTGTCCGGTGGGATAGGTGTGGAACGGAGAGAACACCGCGAAATTCCGCGAGTTGATCGCGCCAGTGCGTGCGCGGTATTTGAACAGCCCGGGAAGCTGCGCCCAATAGGCAGCTTCAAGTCCAAGATCTTCCCGGGCGACAACCGCACCCGCATCGGCGAGCGAGCGCCGCGCTACGCTCATGTGATCCTGCAGCTGCGAAGGCGTATCGGCATAGACCAGCAGCGAGAGGTGATGGTCTCCGAGCACAAAGCGGTTGGATTCGAGATCGTCGAGGGCGTCAGAGAGCTCATCGATCTGCGAGGCGGCAGGATCCTGGGCCGATACAAGCTGGTTTTGCTTGCGCGTCAGGACCGTCTTAGCGTCCGCTTTCGCCAAAAACGCAAATGATTGCGTGACGATGAGTTCAAACGGCGCGGAAAGCAGCGCGTTCAACAGGCCAGGCCGGGTGGATGCCGGATACTCCTTGAGTCCGAACATGCCAGCGAAGCGCGATCCACCCGCACCGCGAATCTCGAGGGCTTCGCGACCGAAGATGACACGATTTGAGTAGAGCGCCGGACCGATCGGCCCCTGCGGCAATGGCATCGGCATCCATTCCCCGGAAGCGAGCGCGTGGAGTAACTCCATCGGTTCCGAGAAGGTGATGCTTTCGCGCTCAGCCAATCCGACTGCACGGGCGCCGTACCGGTCGAGTGCCGCGACGATATCCCGCGTGGCATCGTCAAGCCGCTTCAGGGCCTCGCTGTCGACCTCGACGGACTTCCCGGCACTTCGGCCGAGCCGCTTAAAGAACGCAGCGGCCGTATCCGTCGCCGCGCGGCCGGGATGGCAAACGATCGTCAGGTAGAGATCGTTGCGAAACAGCGCCTCTTTTTGGAGCTGTTCGCGATATTGCGCGTCGAGCTCCGCGGCAAAGGTCGACCGGAAGGTACCGTCCGGGTAGACCGAGGTGCGGCGGCGTACCAAATGGGTCCAGAGCGCGAGGCGCGGATCTGCAACATTGCGCAAGGTGAGATTCAACTTGCCGTGAAGATCGTTCAGATCCGAGGTCTCGGCAGTCTCGAACGAGGTGCCATCGATCCGGATCACCGTCAGCAGGGCTCGTGTTGTGAGACTGATCACCGAATCTGTGACGTGCCGGCCGAACGGCAGATAGACATCGGGCTCGATCTCCCGGGTTTTGAGCGCCCTATTACGCATGACCGAGGTCCTTTGTTCGGTATCTCCGGACGAGTGTGAGCGGCGTGCAGGACGATCCACCCCAGAAGGTGGCGTTGCGCGCGCGCCCTCGGGTTTCGATCCAGGCGAGCAGAATCCGGAACATGTTGGGGTCGTGCCGGCAGATGATGCGGCAAAGGCCATGGATTGGGATCGCGACCAGGCCGTAGACGATGCTTCCAGCTGCCAGAAACAGGATGCAGGAAAACATCACGTTGAGTGCCATGGCCTCCATCGTGACCCCGGCGACCATGGCGGGACGCGTACAGGCGAGGAACAAGGTGTCCTCTGTGAGACGCGTGGCCTCGACCATCACTTGCCTCCGGTCAAGGTCGACACCACCTCGGAGGCGCCGAACGTGATGGCGACGCCGAGCACGACATACGCAGCCTTGCGTAGATCGAGGTAGCCGAACATCCAGGCGATGCCGACAATGATGACGGCCAGCGTTGCCAGCAGACGAGCGACATTGCCGGTCAACATGTTGACGATGTTCTGCAGCACGCCTTCGATGTTCGCGGTCTGCGCCAGCGCCGGCTCTACCAACGCGATGCTGAGAACGGCCCCCATGCAAAGGAGGGCAGCGGAGTGTTTAAGAGAAGAAGTCATGGCAAGGCTCCGATTGGTACTGCAGCCGGACCCATCCGGACCGCCGTACTGAGTTGAGATAGGAAAATGACGATCCTCATCGTTCATAGACGAAGGCTGATGTGCCTCGTGCCGCGCGATAGACGTCCCAGCGCGGATGCTCGCTGATGGAGCGTGCCGGTGTGTTGATTGGTGGCACGTCACCGGTAGAATCGCCGGCACCGGGGGACGCCATCGGCTGGTTGCGTGGTCCGTGCGTCTGGTCGGGAGCCCTCGCCGCGAAACTTGCGACGACGCGCGCAATCGCTTGGTCGCGGTCTGTACTTTTTGTGTTGGTTGCTTGCAGTCGTGCATCGAGCAATCTGCCAAGCCCGGCGATGTGCTTACACGCGTCGAATGTCGTGGCGGCCGTCAGCCCTGCCTGCTTTGTTTCCGCGGCATCAAGTTGAGCGAGACCCGTTCGGACCTGCTGACCGGTGGCGATGGCCTCGGTCGCGAGCTGGATGGCCTCGTCACGGTCGGTTGCCTGAATTGGAATCGGCTTCCGCCCCGCAACTGTGATGAGCAGCGGCTCGAACGAGCTCGCCTGCCGGACAATCGCCGTCAGCGGCCGCACCAACCCCGGCGTTGGGGCGCATTGTTCGACCAGAGCCGCAAATGCAGCGGGATCCATGTTGAGAACTCTTTGTCAGGAGCTGAGGACGTTCGACGCTATGCCGCGAGGGCCAGGCTTGACGGTGCGTCAATTGCACGCCCGGAAATCTTGCCGGCCGCCCGGATTGCGCCGAGGGCGTCATCGGTGATCGGCAACAATCCGGCCACGGCATTGGTGGTCCCGACTTGACGAGGTGTGCCGAGGCGATCGAGTTGCCACCCGGCTCGGCGCAGGATGCGCTCCATGCGCAGATCAGTGACGGTTGCGATGGCCTGCAGATCGCGCTGCTGACCCCATTCAATCATTGCGGCAAAGAGCAGGAACGTTGCTTCCCGCAAGCCGTTCTCAGCTGTCGCTGCGACGTTTTTTGTGTCAACGCAAAAGCGCGAGCTCTCCCAAATCCCTGCTGCTTTGGGTGCCGCGTGGCCATCCAGCAACACCGGGAACGTATCCGCGAGCATGTTGCGTCCAGTGGTGGGCAGCAGCCGAACACAACCAACCACGTCGGTCTGCTCGAGCACCAGGAGATATGTCGGCTTGAGTGTGTCGTACTGATCAATCTCCAATCCGTCGGAGACGGAAACGTCCCAGTCGAGCCGATCCTTGAACACGCGCCCTCGCAGGCGATGCATTGCCAATGTCAGGTCGGAGTCATGCAGGAGCGCCGAACGGGTGCGCACAATGACCTTCATTCTTAACCTCAAACTTACGAATCACAGCGTCGAGATCAAGAAAACAGGCGCGGTCACGGCGTTGCCCTGTCAGTTCTGACAGGGCGCTATGGAACTGTCCGTGCCGCAAAGCTGCCGCAACACCGCAATACACGGCCTGCACGTATAGCGCGAATCGTCAAAGTGCTCGCGTTTGGGGATGAGGTAACTGACTGAAGTGATGCCATGAAAGATGTCAAAAGAGCGTGCGATGAGTTTGTCGATTGTCTTCACTCTGCCAATACGGAAGATGATTTTCGGCGTGTCGCGGAACGAGCCGCGCATGCATTGGGATTCCGATGGTTTGCTTATTTTGGCCAGCGCGCGAATAGCCCCAATCTGATCTCATCCTATCCGAAGAGTTGGACCAGTCACTATTTTCGGGAAGGATATGACAACATCGATCCCGTTCTCCAGGATCCGCGAAGGCGGATGTTCCTTTGGGATGGACGCGAGGCGCGAAGTGCGAAGTCAGCGAAAGAGCGCCGTCTGTTTGACGATGCGCTCAGCTTCAAGATCAGGACCGGGCTGACGGTTCGCATTCCCTCGAGTCAAAATCAGTTCGCGGCGTTTACACTTGCGGTGGACGAGCGCAGCCTTGGACTCGATCGTTTCATCGAGAGCTCGGAGGACATGTTGGAAAGGATGGGTCTCACCTACCATGCGCATGTGAGCGCCGCCAGAGTTGGATGCACGCCTGTAAACGGACAGCAGGTGAGCTCCCTGACTCAGCGCGAGCGTCAGTGTCTTGCATGGGTCTCCGATGGCAAGACGATGCAGGACATCGCCGACATCCTTGGTGTTTCTTTAAGCGGCGTGAAGTTTCATCTGGATAATGCAAGAGGAAGTCTTGCTGCATCAACCCTTCCCCACGCTGTGGCTCTCGCGCTGCGGCAGGGATTGCTCTGATGGTGCGCAGCAGGCTTTTCCGGTTTGACACAAGTGGTCCAAGATTAGCGGCTTGATCAGGGTGAATTTGTCAGCGACGGTGCAAGGTCCTCCGAGTGAGGTCGGTGCGCCATCACTTGCAGTATTCAGTCAAAAAAACACGCCTGTTTGCAATTCCGTTGTACCTCTTCGCGGAATCCCGCGAGGGGAAACTGGGCGTCGCCGTTTGGGGGCCGGTTGTTGGCAGCAGCGCGGAAGCTCCGGAAGCGGACCGCTAAAGCCAGCGTTGGAAATCTCGATGACCCCGGAGACGTCGGGGTCGTCAATGCCGTCGTATGGTCCTTGACACTCGCAGGGGATACCGGCGCCGCACTGACAGCCCTTTGAACCCTTGCTCCAAGGCAGATGCGGATGGTTTTCACACACCTACCCAAGGCCACCAAATGGGGCAGTTCGGATTGATCATGCCGCGAGTCTGTGCCGGCGGTACGCGTCGATCGCTCGGTTTGAGAGCATCAGCATTCGACGCTCACCCTTGAAGATCTGGACGTTGATGTCCCGGATGAGAAATTCCGCGGCCTCTTGTTGATCGCCGATTTCCCCGCAGCCACCGAGGAAGTCCCAGGCGATCTGAAGCGAGTTTTCCACGAGGGTTGGCATCAGTGTAAGCACGAGGAGCTCCATCAAAAACGCGCGGGCCCTGCTCCAAAGATCGCAGGTATGCCGCGCGCAGAGCTGGCGATTATCTCCGCCGCAAAGGTAACGTCAGGTCACGTCCGACGTTCCTAGACACACTCTCCTCAGGTGGTCTTGAGCGGGGTCTTCATCGCCTGCTCAACCTCATCCGCAAGCTGCGTGAAGTGCTGGCTCAACCGGTCGAACAGCTCCCGTTTTGCGGGATCGGCCGCCAGGTCGCGGATCAGAGCCGCCTCGGCCGCATCCGTTCGTAGTCGCTCCAAGGACGCCAAATAATCCTTCATTGGCTTGGCTTGTTCTCGTTGCCGGCCAGCTGCTCCAGCGCCTTGGGCGGCTGGAGGCCAGGCGAGGTCAACCAGTCATTGATGTGGGAGGCGGTTTCCGCTTGGCGCGCCCGTCGTAACAGCAACTCGCGGGCCATGCCGTGCGGCAGCCTGTCGGCGGCTTCCTTGAAGCGCTGCGCCTCTTCGGCCAGCCGTTCCTGAAAGGTTTTCTCGTGTTTGATGTGGCGACGCTTTTGCAGGCGCTGCTCCATTCCATGAGAGGAAGGCGGGAGCGCAACGGGCGTTCTCATCAAGGCCGCCCGTGACAACCGGATACTACGCCTACGTTATGGGCCACGACGGCCATATCCAAAACCGCATTGCCATCCTCTGTGACGATGACGAGGAAGCCAAGCGCTTGGCGAAGCAACTGGTTGACGGCCACGATGTAGAGCTCTGGCAGGGCACGCGGATGGTCGCGACCCTCCCCAATAAGGTTGAATAGATATTCGCAGGCGTTGTGGTGCGAGGAATATGCGGGGAGCCTCCCGTATTGCTATGCATGCCAAGATACTTTTTCAACGCACAATGTCGAGGCCGAGCTTAGATGAGATGGGCGAGGAGTTTGAAGATGTCAAAGCGGCTTGGAGGGAAGCTACCAAGCTTGCGGGCGATATCATCAAGACATCGACCGCAGGTTTCGCCGGCCAAAGAATTTGTGCTCGACGTGACCGATGAGAACCAGAAGGCGCTTTACATAATCCGGATCAGCGCGGAGGAAATGAAGTAAGGGCGCTTCAAGGTATCCAAGCCGACTACTCAGGCGATTTCGAGTCCCGTGAGACCGTCCGATAATGGGAAGCGCTTTCGGCCATGCGTGCTTTCCGAAGCAGCTTTTCCCGCTCTACCCCCGGCGGCGTTCCGCGTGCCTCTTTTCGTAGTCGCTGAGCTTCTTCAAAAAGACTCCTGTCCACGGAAGCGAGTTGATAGAACTTTTGCATGATGCTGCTCCCTGTTCGGATGAGGCGGTCCTAGCTGGGGCCGAAAGCGCTCACGAGCCCGACGGTAATCGGAATTAGGCTAACACAAACCCAAAAGGGCGTGCTTGAGCTTAGGCCGGCGACAAGGATCCATACCCCGACGCCGACGATCAAGGCTGCGATCGCGTAGGCGGCTGCTTTGTCCATGCTCGATCCAAAAGTAAGAGGATCGATTTAGCTTTAGGACTCGCCGCGGGCCAAAACGTTCCTGCGCGCAGATGGACGCCGGCCACGGTTTCATTTCGCAGACGAATGTAGAGCGCAGGCTCGAAACGCAACGAAACAGAACATTCTGCCTGGGCGATCACCGGACGGCATGACCCCAAAAAGCCGGGGCCGTAGGTGAGCGTGATGCCGCAACTTTCGCCGCGAACCTGTCCAAAGTGTCAGGGCCCGCTCTACCCGCACCCCGGCTTGAGCTTCGCTCTGCGAAAAAAATGGCCGCAGACGTTGCTAGCGCCTGCGGCTTGTCCGGGAAAATTGAATGTCAGGACAATGATGATACTGCCAGCCCGGTAAGATCCAAGCTGCCGCAAGGCTTTCGAACAAGGGAGTCTTAATTGCTGAATCCGCAGGTGGAACATTCCGCCCGTTGCCGGGCGGTGACACGAAATTCCGGGAGGCGAGGCAGTGCGGCCTTGGGTTACCACTCGGATGCATGCAGGGCCCTCGCGGCTCGATTCACATAGGCTAATGCAGTCGTCTTCCTGACATCGCACGATGAAGTCGCCTGCTTGTGGGTTAGCAGGTATCGGCCCCAGCATTGACCCCACGGCCTCCTAGATGCTGGGGCCATTTTGGACTCAGAAACTTCGAGGCTTCCTGGGGCCTATCGCCGGCACTGTGATACCAGCTGCCACCGGTACGCGAAGTTACCGCGGCCGAGCTGGTCACCCCGTGAAAGCGTCCCTGTTTGGGCATAGGGTCTATTCCCGCGCATCAGGGTAGTTTCCGTATTCCTCCGGTACAAGGAAGCTGGTCGGGATTTTATCCTGGGCGCATGTCCAGCCGCTTCACTTACAAAGACGTCAACTTCACAGTGACGCGCCACTCCGAAGATGATGATCGATTCGAGATCGCGATGACACTCGACGGCCAATCAATCCGGAGCATAGTAAGGACCCGGTTGCGCGAACTGGCGAAGAGACGCGCCGAGATGCTGATCGATCGCAAGCTGAAAGACAAAAGTAAAAGCAGCCCAGTCGTTTAAGCTTCACAGCCTCTACAAATGAGACCGGATTGGCTCGTCATCGCGGCATGTGCCGTGCTTCTCGTAGCGGTGCTACTGAAGTGAGATCCCTCAGCTGGGCGCGTGCGCGAACAACGGTGCCCGCCTGCAGGATCCGGACATAAGTGCCGTTCTCATGCAGATCGAGCCAGCCACACGCGATGCACAGTTGAGGCCGGCTTTGTATTCCGCGGCCGTCGCCTTGTCGCCGAACAGGAATGGCGCGTTGATCTTCTCAATATAGATGCGGCCGTCCTGGATCGGCTCGAAGGTTCGGGCATGTTCCATCAGGCGGCGCGCCGCCTTCTCGGGGCGGCATAGTGTCGAGATTCAACGTGATGCGTCGCCTCTAGCTCGTTCGGCTGTGATCTGGGAAGGCGTTCCGCATGGTCGGCTCAGATTCTCCCCTGATATTCGCGCCTCGCTGCCCGCAGATCTTACACACGAACCGCGGCTCGAGGTCGGAGAGCCTGATGTTGTCGGGCCAGCGATCGACGTAGGCCGGCGGCAGCGTGATGTTGTGGCTGCACCTGTAATCGGCGCAGAAGACAATCAGCCTTCGGACGCCTGTCGCGCGCATCTCGCCCAGCGTACCGGGCGACCATCGGATGTGGGGCTCTCGCGATATGGTATGCGCATCCGCAGATAATCGCGCCGCCAGCGGAGAGAGTGAAGCCGCTAGCCATCGCGGGCATCAATCTTACGCAAACAAGGAATTGGTCAAGGCGCGACGAAAGGTGTGTCGCTCTCGCAACGTCACGATTGTTCCGTTGGCTTTCGACTCGCTTTTGACTTCCCTGGGCGGCGCATTCGGCGTTTGGTCATCGTGGACCCGGGGTAGGCCTTCTGTATCGAGAGCAGGGTCCAAGAGGCCGCTGTCCAGCGCCAGCGGTCTCTTCGTGTTGCTTCAACATGTGCGAGAGGTAGCATCCAATGCCGCCCAAGGTATGGGCTTTCGCTACGTCCATCGCTTGGACGGCCGTCGTTGCCGTGCTTCTGCTCTATACGATCTTCAGTCATGGCTAAGAAAGCGGGCGACGTAGCGCAGACGTGATTGCGCTCTCGGTGAGAGCTTGCGGGCGCTGACTCTAGCGCCGCGAGCACCCAAAAGACGGCCCCAGCCGGAGCTTGGCTGGGGCCGCATTCCATTTATCGGGCCCCTTCCGAGACAGGACACGACACTTAGGAATTCACCAATCAATATGGCTGATCCAATGTCCTAATTCGGAAAAGTGGGTGTCCGAACTAGGACAGCGCGCGACACGTTCATCCTACCAACAAGCAGGCGTCGTCTAGTAATCGAGCGCCGGGAGCCGGTCGGCGTAGGGGCGGGCTTGGACGAGCTTCATGTCACGGCATCTAGCCGTTTCTTCTCCGTCCACTTCGAAAAACTCCGCGCAAGGTATTGGGGTATATCTGGGCGCCGTCCCGTTAAAATTGCATCGTCATTATCAACTCCGCCGCAAAATTTTCTTGCTTGGATTTGCGTAGGGAAGGCAGACGGTTCAACCGGCGGAAAGAAACGCATGAGCGAGCTGGTCTATTGTTGTCCTCGATGCTTCAAAGTCGCCGGTACAGGGATCTTCGTGGAGGGTGTTCAAACGATCGAGAACATCCAGTGCCGACCGATACTCCTGAAGTGCAAGTCCTGCGGAAACCTGATCAGTGTTGCTGCGAAGAACATGATGATGAGTTCGAGTCTGGAAGGCTCTCGTTTCGCTCCGATGCCGACGGGGCAGTTCAGCGATCATCAGGTCAAAGCGTAGTCGGTGGCTTCATCGCTGAGATCGTGGTCCGGCGCAATGCGATCAGATGGCTTGGCTTGAACGGGAAGCCGCCCTCCACCGAGCAGTGCTTGCAGCGCATGTAGCGCTCCAGCTTATGGATCGGCGTATGCTTCGGCCGGCGATGCAATCGTCGGGGCCATACTTTAACGTTGGCGTCGGCATGCGTACATCGCGCGATTATCGGGAGCATCCGAGTGTGCTCTTTGGTCGCGATACAGGCCACCGCGGAAATCCTATGGTGGTTACGACATGATCCACGTCCTCAACATTGATCCGCGTATTGCGCGGCATTGCTTGCACGCCGGACGCCTCCAAGCAGGAGCTTAGCCGGACGGCAAGTGTTGCCGTCCGGATATACCTTCCTTTCCCATCAAATAGCTTTGGTGTGTGGCTCTCCACTAGGCGAGCCCAACGAGGAGGCATGTCGTGAACAATCCGTCTATCCCTGACATCACTCTCCCGGCGTCTGACCATCGTCGCTTGGAACGGCTCGCGAAGGTCGGCGCAGATCAAGGCGACGTGGAAGCCCGCTATCTGTTGAGTGAGATCAACCGTGCGGAGGTCGTCCCCGATCGCGCCGCCAGATTGGACAGCATCGTCACCATGGGTTCGTGGGTCACGTTCTGGTTCAACTGGGGTTTGCCTCGCGAGACGAGGCAACTGGTGTACCCCGAGGACCACACGTCCCAGCGAACCCAAGTACCAGCGATGTCACCGTTGGGCGCAGCATTGGTCGGGCTGAAGGTCGGAAGTGAAATCCCCTTCTTCACCGGCGGGCGCACCAACGTTGCCAGGGTCGAAAGCGTCAGTCGAGGTCATCCGAATGATGTTGTCAGGGGCCTGTTTAGCAATCCGATGGTCAAGGGCAAAAAACTCCTCCTTGATGACGATGATCCCGGACCATCAGCAGCTTAGAAAAGGAGAGGAGATAATGAGCAGGACTAATCGCAAGGCGAACTCTGAAATTGTGTTGCCGCCCATAACGGTGATGGAGGACGAGGCTAGGCGTCTAAACGCCCTGGCCAATTCGAGCGCGATGCTCTTCCCGCGAGTGGCCCATTTCCTTGCGCGGGAGTTGGAGCGTGCGAGCGTCGTCACGGACAACTCCGATCTCCGCGGCGTGGTCCGCATGGGATCGCAGGTCCGGTATTGCGATGACAAGACGGGTGAAGTGCGGGACGTGGTGTTGGTGTATCCGCATGAGGCGGACATAACGCTCAAGCGCGTCTCGGTTCTTACGCCGGTCGGAGCTGCGTTGATCGGACTGTCGGTGGGCCAAGCCATCGAGTTTCAAACGCCGGGTCACAACAAGCGGTCGTTAAGGGTACTAGGCGTGTCCAACTAAAGGCTCGCGGTGCCGTATGGCGTAAGCGGGAGGAGAAGCGAAGGCCCCGGGGCGCGTCAGCATGCCGGGGCCTTTTTCGCCTAACGCTGATGGCCTAGTCCAAGTCCAAGGCTGAGAGCCTTCTGTCGCAACGAGCCTTCGGAGCGCTTCATCAGCTTCGAGAGTTTTGTCACTGGGGTGCGGGCCTTGGAATGCGCCTTGAGCAGCTTGACATCGTCCTTGGTGTACTCTCTGCGCTTGGTCTTTGTCTTTTTGGCCACTTGATATTTTCTCCGCCGTGATTGAGTTAACGGCTTTAAGGTGATCATGCGAATGCGTCAAGCAAGCGCCAGCGCCAGATCGATCCAGTCGAAGCGTTTGGTCATGCTGCGAGCTGACCAGGACATCGCGGACATTCTTGGTGTTTCTTCAGGAGATCACTGAGATTACGACCGGGTTGAAGGCGCTGGCCAAAGAACTAAGTGTGCCAGTCATCGCCCTATCCCAGCTTTCGCGGTTGGTCGAAAACCGCGATGAAAAACGCCCCGCAACTCTCGGACCTTCGAGAATCAGGCTCGATTGAACAAGACGCCGACGTCGTATTGTTTGTGTTTCGCGAAGAATATTATCTCAAGAACAAGGAGCCCAAGCCCGGCACCGATGAGTACCTCGCTTGGGAATCCGAGATGGGAGACGCTCGCGGCAACGCAGAGGTCATCATTGCCAAGCAGCGGCATGGTCCGACCGGCACAGTGCCTATGACGTTTCAAGGCGAGTTCACCCGGTTCTTCGACCTCGCCGAACATAGCCGCTTGCCGCGCTGATCGGAGTGGCCCCGACTCTGGCGCCCCTTCAGACGTAAGTGGGCCAGCAGGGAGCAGGTGGAGATACAAGCCAGCTCTAGCATCGCCGCGATGCAAACGACGCTCTCCAACCCGAGCTAAACCAGTTCGCTCAACCGCCGGCCTTCACCAATTCGGGAAGATGACGCCGGACAAGCCGATCGAGGTGCTGTCGTGGCCTCAGGCGCTACGCGGGCAGCCGGAAAACTGGCCATTGAGGCGATCGAGACCGAGTCGGGCGGAAAGCTCCATGTTAGCGGTCAGGCGCGTCCAGGCACCACCATCAACCTCTATTTCAACGACAGGTTCATAGCTGACGACCGCAGACGCCTCTCGGTCACGATCAACAAGGATGTGGTGGCCGGCGATCCGCTCGCGTCGGGCATTTTTGAGGTGCTGGACGGGAGCGCGGAGGCCCGTCCGGCCGCGGAGCAGCGGCGCTTAGACCGGATTGATCGGTGGGCGACCGCCCAGCACCGCCGCAACATTATCGAGTGCCGCAAAGCCCATGGCGTTCCGCGAGTCCACCGTGGCGCTCGCAACGTGCGGCGTCAGAAATACGTTCGGCAGTTCGGCAAAGCGTGTGTCGAAGGTCGGCTCCTTGCGGTAGACGTCGAGGCCGGCTGCGAACAAGTGGCCGGATTTAAGCGCATCGATCAAGGCATCTTCGTCAACCAGAGACCCGCGCGCCGCGTTCACGAACACCGCGCCGCGGGGAAGAAGACCGAATGCTTGGCGCGTCATCAACGTTCCGAACCCTCCTGGCACGTGCAGAGTGAGTATGTCGCAGCGCGGCAACATGTCGTTGATCTCTGCGACGAATTCGGCGCCCTGCTCGGCGTCGGCGGGCGCCCGTGCGCGATCATTGTAGAGAATACGCATATTGAAGACTTGTGCGCGCCGGGCGACGGCCCGGCCGATGCGACCAAAGCCGACGATCCCAAGGGTTTGCCCATTTACCCGTTTGCCGAGCATGTCCGGCATGCCGAACGATTTGCGCCAGCCAGCGCGCATGATCTGTTCGTACTGAGAGGCGCGCCGGCAGGCCGCGAGTATCAGCATGAACGCAAAATCCGCGGTGCATTCCGTGAGGGCATCGGGCGCGTTCGTCACGACGATCCCGCGGGCGCGGGCCTCCTCCACGTCCATGTGGTCGAAACCGGCGCTCGGATTAGCAATGATGCGGATGCTATCAGGCAGGGCGGCGATATCTGCGGCTCGCAAGGCTGCCTTCTTGCCGGGCATGATGGCCTGGCTGCCCTGGGCGCGGGCTGCGGCAACAACGGCTGCGGCGTCCATGTCTTGGTCGGCGACGAATGCATCGAATTCGCGGACGGCCCGCTCGGCCACAGCGTCGGGCACGCGCCGGGCGACAAGAAGTTTCGGCGCGTCGGTCGTTGAAGTCATTCTGTGTTCCCTTTCGCTGATTTGCCCATGCATGGTGCGGTTGCTCACAATTCTATCCGGTGCAGACGTCCCAGGAGCAGCGAATAGGACAGTGCTCCGAGCAGGCTCATGATTCCGATGAAATTGAGCGCCCAGTAGAACGAACCCGAAAACTTCAGGACGTAACCGATCACGAGCGGTGTCGTGACGCCGGCAATATTTGCCGCGAGGCTGGTGATCCCACTCGTCAAACCGATGAACTGCTTCGGGGCAATCTCGGATACCGCCGTCCAGGACGACGATCCGACGCCCTGGGCGAAGAAAGTCACGGTGAGAATCGCGATGATCCATTCGTCGGACGTGACCATGTTGACCAGCACGATCGAGGCGCCGAGCAGAGTGCCGATGATCAGCGGGGCTTTCCGGGCCAGCGACATGCTGGTGCCGCGCCGGATGAAGAAATCCGATACGGCTCCGGCCACGAGGATGCCAGCCGTGGCACCGAGAAACGGAATGGCTTGGAAAACTCCGACCTTGAGCATGGTCATCTGGCGCTCCTCGATCAGAAAGGTCATGAACCACGTCGAGAAGAAGACCAGCACCGTGTTGTTGCAATACTTCCCCAGGCAGATCGCGATCACTTGCCTGTGCGACAAAAGCTTGAGAAGCGCACGCCAATCGAATTCCGTGCGTTCCTTGTTGTTGACGAGTCCACCGCCGGCTTCGATCTCCTCGAGTTCCTCTACGCTGATGCGCTTGCACGCGCGAGGGTCCTGATAAATGAAATACCAGGCCGTGCCGAGCACGATTCCGGCAATCCCCGTCGTGAAGAACACAGAGCGCCATCCGAAGTCGAGCGCCATCCATAGCAGCCCACCTGCGAACAACGGCGTTCCCAAATATTGGCCAGCCACATAGATGCTGGTCGCGAGGCCGCGCTCCCTCATCGGGAACCACATCGTGACGGCGCGTGCATTGGCAGGGAATGCGGGCGACTCGAGGGCACCAATCGCAAGGCGTGACCCGAACAGCATATTGAAGCCGTTCGCAAATCCCTGAACCATTGTGGCCGTCGACCATGCCACGAGAGCGAAGGCATAGGTGATGCGCGACCCGAACAGGTCGACGATGTAGCCACCGGGTACCAATGCGATCGCATAGGTCAGGCCGAAGGCTGCGAATATCTGCCCCATCTGCGCCTTGTCCAGGTTGAGCTCCTTGCTCAGGAACGGCGCCGCCACGCCGAGATTGGTGCGGTCGACGAAATTGACCAGTGTTGCGAGCAGGATGAAGAACAGCATCGTGTATCGGACCGGAATTCGCCACGCGCGTGGCCGTGAAGGCGCTGCGCTGACATTGGTGACGTTCAATTGCATTTCCTGTTCCCCTTTGTTTCTTGCTTCAGTCGATTGACCGCGCGCAACACGGCTGCTGTTCAAACCGCCATCGCGACTTGAACACCCTCGTCAACATGCGATGCGCGCGCACGATCTCGCGTTCGCCGGAAGGGCGCCGCGGGCTCTCATTGTTGGCCGTCCCGAGAAACGGCAGAGGTCGTGGTTCGATCCGAAAGCACGTCGCAGATATCGGGCGCTGATCTCGTTGGCCGGGCCCGCACCTTCGGAATTCAAGTTTGCGACAGGTCGATCATCATACTAGAAGGATGATTGGATCAACCTTGATAATGTGAATCAACTATGGGGAAATGGCTGACACGTGCGGAAGCCTTGCGCGAGCTCGGCGTGCGGCTGCAAACGCTCTATGCGTATGCGAGCCGAGGACTCATCAGGGTTTCCAGCGATCCTGGAAATCCGAGACGAAGTCTCTATCGAATGGAGGATATCGCAAGCCTCGTCGCCAAGCGTAACCGCGGTCGACGACCGGAAGCCATTGCAGCCGGGACCATCTGGCTCGGAGAACCGATCATCACGACCGCTATTTCGACCATTCATCGCGGCCGATTGTACTATCGCGGCCGCGATGCGATTCAATTGTCGGAAACTGCGAGTTTGGAGGAAGCCGCCGCGGTGTTGTGGGATTCCCCTGTGACGCCACGGTTTGAAACCATCCGCCTTGGTCCGTCAGGACGCTTACGGATGAGAGGGCGGGCCTTCAATGCCATTGCGGACGCAGCGGCGGGCGGTGCTCCGACCCTGGGCCTGCGTCCAGCGTCTTGCGCGAAGAGGCCGCAAGCCTGGTGGGGCGTTTGGTCTCCGCGTTTGGCGCCCGCCAGGGCGACGAGCCCGTACACATTCGCCTGGCGAAGGGATGGAAGTTGGAGCCCGCCTCCTTTGATCTCATCAGACGCGCTATGGTTCTGCTCGCCGATCAGGAACTGACGAATTCGGTTTTTGCCGCGCGAATCGCGGCCTCGACGGGAGCGTGCCTTGGAGCCTGCATGCTCGCCGGCTTGGCTGCGACCTCCGGTCCATTGCACGGTGGGGCGTCAATTCGGGTTCAGGGACTTTTGAAGGAGATCGATCGCACCAGCGCGGACGAGGTCATTCAACGTCATCTTGAATCAGGATGGCCTATTCCCGGTTTCGGGCACTACATGTACCCGGATGGAGACCCGCCTGCGGCTTCGCTTCTCGAAGCATTTGAACCACGGGCACGGCTGAAGCGAACGATTGCCAAGGTGAGCGCCAGCACAGGCCTGGCTCCTACGATCGATCTCGCGCTTGCCACATTGGCAGATCGCTATAATTTGCCCGATGATGCTCCGTTCGCACTTTTTGTGATTGGCCGCAGCCTTGGCTGGCTTGCACACAGCATCGAGCAGGTGCTTGCAAATCCGGGCGCCATGATACGTCCGCGCGCACGGTATGTCGGCACACCATTTCAGTGATTGACTATCAAAAAATGCGCGCCAGCGAAAGTTGACCACACGGTTTTCGATTACTTGTCAGGGATGACTGCTATTCAGGGAAGGGACGTACCGCCGGACGGTTCCTCTCTGCCGGTCGGTCACGCTCTACCCACAAGCATGGGCTCGCCACCCGGCCGGCGCCCCCGGAGCGTGCGCGTCAAACAGCTCCTTCCGCAAGGCCTTGCGCTCAACCTGTGGCCGTTTGCGCAGGTCCTGGCCATCGAGCCAGAGAAGATCAAAGGCGTAGTAAAGCAAACGATCCTGCTCGCCGCTGGCAAGCGCAGCCTACAGTTCGGAAAAATTGGTCCGACCTTCGTGGATGACGACCACCTCCCCGTCGATGATCGCCTGACTAATAACGTCAAAGGCGCCCATGATGAGGGAAAACCTCTTGGTCCAGTCGAACCCGTTGCGCGCGTATAGGCCTTGCCCTTCTTTTTGTTGAGGTGGAGCTGGACCCGGTAGCCGTCGTGTTTGATCTCGTGGAGGTAATCCCCGGTTGGGACCTTCCTGAGCAGCGTCGCCAACTGGGGTTTGATGAATCCAGGCATCGCCGCTGACGCGCCCGGCACGCGGGATTTGGCACGCTTAACCATATGCCACTCAAAAACTAACGCAGGACAATGACGAACCAGTATAATGAGGTTTTACTGGTGATCCATGTTGGACGATGAATTTAACAAACAGCGATCGATATTGATCCGCGACCTGGCCGACAAAGCCGACGATCCCTTCATCAAGCGACGTCTGCTCGACCTCGCTTCTCGGTACGAAAGGCGACCGGTCAAGACTAAACCGATCCCGCCGGTGTCGTTGAGCTGGCCCGACGCCCCGTCTCCGAAGGATGGCGGCGAGGCCGGCTAATTCTGCCTGGTACTGGGGCGTCCGAGCAGTTCCGGTAGCCGCGAAAATCGCCTTTGCAATCCACCGGGCCTCATCGCGCGTCCGGTCCTAGGTTCGGCGCTTTTGGACAGAAGCGGACATCAACCAACCGACAAACTCAGCCGAAAACGTCGAGAATGACCCGTAGCAGACATCACATCACAGCGACGCCGCCACGTGTTCGCTGGTAAGGTGGGCCGGATGTCGCTCTGTGCGTAGCACCTGGCGTCACTGTGCGGGTCGATCATTGCAGGCGTCGTCCCATTACGAGTGCGATACCACCTGACGTCACTCCGCCGCCCAGCGACACAAGCGCCTGGACCGCTTGGCGAGCGCTTGCGGTAGAGCAGGACAGGCTTTTACGGGGAGACGAAGTCCGACGGTCCGAGGGCAAGTTGGGAGGCGATGGCGCCTAGCCGCGGTGGTCGATTGGCTTGATAACCACCGCTCTGTCTACCTGTTACGACAGGCGGCACCTGCACCACTGCTACTCACCGCGCCCGCAGCCCCATTTCGAGGCATTCTAGCGGTTCTGGATGCCGGTTATCTCAAACTGGAACAAGTTGCTAAGTAGCGTGTTAACCGGCCCGGGCGGGTGTGCACT
Source organism: Bradyrhizobium jicamae (assembly GCF_018130695.1). Classification (GTDB taxonomy): domain Bacteria; phylum Pseudomonadota; class Alphaproteobacteria; order Rhizobiales; family Xanthobacteraceae; genus Bradyrhizobium; species Bradyrhizobium jicamae_B. The sequence goes on from NZ_JAFCJX010000017.1 coordinate 130,558, forward strand.
TCTGACGTTGCGATGAGCCAGTGTCACACCGGTTGCAGCTTCAATGTTGAAAAAGCCGGGCTGCCGCAAAGGGTGAGGTTGCGCAATGAAAGAGCGGGCTCGCGATGAAAAGGCCCTTTCTACAGGCATCCCGGGCTTGGACAACGTGCTTTGCGGCGGCCTCGATCCAGAGCGATTGTATCTGATCGAGGGCGAACCCGGCACGGGCAAAACTACAATCGCGCTTCAGTTCTTACTGGAAGGTGCGCGACGAGGCGAGAAGGGACTCTACGTCACGCTTTCGGAAAGTCAGAGCGAGCTTCGTGTTGTTGCCGAACGACACGGATGGTCGCTTGATCAGCTCTCGGTTTTTGAACTCGTGCCGCCAGAAGCGACGCTAGATCCCGACCGTGAGTTGACGCTGTTCCACCCTTCGGAGCTTGAACTTAGCGAAACATCGAAATTGATCTTCGACCAGGTCACAAAAGAACAGCCGCGTCGTGTCGTTTTCGATAGCTTGTCAGAGATGCGCCTTTTGGCACAGAACTCCCTGCGGTATCGACGGCAAATTCTTGCTCTCAAGCACTTCTTCACAGGCCGAAACTGTACCGTTCTCCTACTCGACGACTTTTCGTCGGAAAGGGGTGACCTTCAGCTCCATAGCATTGCTCATGGCGTGATCCTTCTGGACCAGTTGGCACTCGATTACGGGGCTGAAAGACGCCGTTTGCGCGTAAAAAAGATGCGCGGAGTAAAATTCAGGGGCGGCTACCACGACTTCATAATTGAAACCGGTGGGGTCAAAGTCTACCCGCGACTCGTAGCCTCGGAACATCACAGGAGTTTTTCAGGAGGGCCGGCTCCAAGCGGAAGTCCGGGACTGGATGCCTTGCTCGGTGGCGGTCTTCAGCGCGGCACCAGTGCGTTGCTCGTGGGAGGAGCTGGCGTCGGGAAATCATCAATAGCCGTAACCTTCGCAGTGAGTGCAGCTCAACGTGGCGAGCGCGTTGCGATGTTTGCATTCGATGAGGGCCTTGGCACCTTGTATGCTCGTGCGCAAGCGTTGGGAATTCCGCTGCAGAAACACGTCGATCAAGACCTCATTTCGATCCAGCAAATCGACCCTGCCGAAATGTCGCCTGGCGAATTTACCCACCTTGTCAGAGACGCCGTTGAGAAGGCAGGCGCCCGGGTCGTCATAATCGATAGTCTGAACGGCTACCTGAATGCGATGCCGGATGAACGCTTCCTTGTTCTTCAGATGCACGAACTGCTGTCCTACCTAAATCAGCTCGGTGTGCTGACCCTTATGGTATTAGCTCAGCACGGTCTTGTAGGGCACATGCAGACACCGATCGACTTGAGCTATCTGAGTGATGCCGTCATCATGCTTCGATACTTTGAAGCCTCAGGGCGGGTTCGCCGCGCAATCTCTGTCGTCAAAAAACGCAGTGGCACGCATGAAAATACCATCCGGGAATTCCAGCTATCTGCGGGGGGCCTGAAGGTTGGTCCGCCTCTGACACAATTTAGTGGAATTCTGACCGGGACTCCGACTTATGTAGGTAATTTAGAGCCTCTGATGCCCGAAAAGAGCACATGAAGGAACGAGTGCTTATCCTTGCGCCGATCGGTCGCGACGCGCAGGCGGCGGCACGCAATCTTGCCGACGTTCGTATTGACTCTTTAATTTGCCTTAATACCGCTGACCTGCTCCTAAGGCTCGAGGAAGGAGGAGCTACGGCATTGGTGACGGAAGAGGCATTGCTTTCCAGCGGGACCGAATCGCTGGAGCGTTGGGTCACCAATCAACCACCCTGGTCTGACTTTCCTTTCATCATTCTTACGAGCCGCGCCACTTCGGAGGCCACGCACGCTTATCGTCTGCGCCTGCTCAGAAGCCTTGGAAACGTCTCTTTGCTGGAACGGCCACTTAACACTGTTACCCTGATGAGTACGGTTCAGGCGGCACTTCGTGCTAGGCGGCGTCACTACGAAATCAAGGACTATCTGCTTGAGCGTGACTCCATGGCGGCGCAGTTGGAGGATTTGGTCAGAAAACGTACGCGTCAAATTCAGCTGGCAAATCGGGAATTGCGCCGCGAGACTTCAGAACGCAAGCAGGCTGAGGCAGCATTGCAGCAAGCACAAAAAATGGAAATGATTGGTCAGATGACCGGCGGTGTGGCTCACGATTTCAACAATCTTTTGACCGCGGTGCTTGGTAACCTTGAACTTGCGACCCGGCGAGCATCGGATGAAAAAGTTCAACGCTACTTGGAAGGAGCGACTCAGGCGGCGAAGCGCGGAGCTAAACTAACGGGCCAACTTCTCGCGTTTTCTCGGACTCAGCGTCTAAAGACAGAATCCGTCGATCTCAACGCAATTGTCACCGCTATGAGTGATCTGCTGTTTACAACGATTGGAAGCACGGTTCGTATCGAGACCTTTTTGCAGAAGGGCCTATGGCCTGCTGTAGCAGATCCAAACCAGATCGAGTCTGTCATCCTTAATCTTGCGGTGAACGCTAGGGACGCGATGCCTGACGGCGGCCGGCTCACGATTTCGACTTCAAACGTAGTGCGCGACGATCCGAGCAAACCTTACGAGCTTGGGGCGGGTGACTACATCGTCGTGTCGGTCGCGGATAGCGGCACGGGCATGACGGAGGAGGTTCTCGCAAAAGCCTTCGAACCCTTCTACACAACCAAACCGGTTGGCAGCGGGACCGGACTAGGATTGAGTCAGGTTTATGGGATAGCCAAGCAAACGGGTGGCACCGTCTCCATTTCCACGAAAGTAGGGCATGGAACGACTATGAAGGTTTACCTTCCGCGAAGTACGGCGCAGGCTACCTCGCAACCCGCCCAGGACCATACCACCCAAACACTTCGCTCGCACGAGGCGACGATTCTGGTCGTGGATGATGATGTGGATGTCCGGGAGCTAGCCGTCTCTTGTTTGGAGAGCCTGGGATACCTCGTCAAAAAAGCGGAAGGCGGTCAGGCAGCGATCGATTTGATTTCGGCGGGAGCGCCGATCGATTTGATATTGATCGATGTCGCTATGCCAGAAGTAAATGGTGTGCAGGCGATACGGGCGATTACGAAGATAAGGCCGGGCGTCCCCTTCCTGTATATGACCGGGTACGTGGGCCGTACATCGCTCGATCCGTCGGAACACCGAGTCTTGAAGAAGCCTTTTACGATCGCTGAGCTCGCTGAAAAGGTTGAAGAGCTCTTGTTCCCGGATGAAGGACTGAGATCCAGCAACTTGCTGAGCAAAGTCCATCACTTGAAACCCATCCGTTGATTTAACAAACAGATCGAACACGCATCATCGAAGCGATAGCAGCGGCGGACGAGGATTTCACACTGCACCACAAGCATTCCTTGCCCATGCCGATTAGTAATCGAATGACTGCTATTGGCCCATCGCGACATTTGCTGCGGTTGCACAAAGGTGGTCGGTATCGGAGCGAAGCGGACATCGCGCACGACTTATGAGCACGTGTCCAAACTCCGCCCGTGCAGCAGTTGTGGGGACCGCGGGCAGTGCACTATCTATTGTCCGCTTTTGATAAAATGGCATCATGGTCGCGACCTGCAGGCCATCGCCGGCACGACCATGTCGTAAATTCCCAACCTAGACCCACCATTGTCGGCGAATTCCGTAGATCCCGAACGGAAAGTCGGGTAATCGGTCGAGACCACTTGAGTCCCCTGGCCCTCTCCATGACTGCGGCCGCGCAGACCCGACTCAAATCCGAAAGTTGAGAGGCATCTTGCCTTTTCACTCATCCGCCGGAATTCGCCGGACGTAGCCACGACGTGTTTTGCGCACGAGCCAAGTCTCGAGTGCCTCGACGGCCTGTACCCGCCCCGCAGCAGATCGAGGCGCCGCCGGCCGCGCTGGCCGAGACGGCCCCATTCGCGCACCAATGCAGTATCGCCGAAGAGAGTAGGTTCGATCGTGAGCACGTAGAACCTAGCCATGTTGCGGGCCGGATCGCAGCGCTCGAGCACGAGGTATTGCACCGTGAGTTCGGACATGCGCAAGAATCGCAACTGCCGAATCGGCCGTCCAATTAAATTATTGAATCGATCAGGCGTCTTGATTCAGAATCTTAATACCAGTGATCAACGAATGCGGGCCATTCAACGACTTATCTCAGGAGATGATCAGCTCTTGTGTGCTTCTCACCGCGAGAGAATTGGGCGTCGCCCCCTGCGGGGCCGGGCTGGCGGCTGCGCTGAAGCCCCGCAACCGGGTCTTCCCCCTCACGGGCGCCCATCCCTGACGCGCAAGGGGCTAACCGACCAACATAAGCAATTGCGGGCGCAATCCTGCGATGAAGAACCTGTTGGACGATCTGGCATCGTTGTTCATGCGCCTCAATTCGGCTCGATGGACTCGAAGGAGGGTTGTGCAGTGGGGCAACCCGTGCGTCCGGGGAAGGACCAGCCCCGCTCTCGAATGGGCTTTCCTTGATTCAGGCGTGGCCTTCTACGATCAACCCGCAAGGGGTTCGCTACGCAAGCGTGCGACCTCTCCGGCGTTGCCTACGAGGTGACCGCGGCCTCCCCTGAACACGTCGGCGCCTGTCGAGCGGGGATGGTCCCCGCCCCAAGACGGGAGCCTTCCAATGTCGCACAATCTCACTCTCGCCCAGAATCACGCCTTCGATCTCGCTCGCACACTGATGGTGCCAGTTGTTCTGTTCCAGGTTGAGGACGCATTCGGAGTGATGGTCTCTAGCGAATACGACGGCGAGCAGGACGCCATCATGCATGAGTACGATCCTTGGTTCCCGGCTCATTGAGCCGGTTGCCGGGCTGCCGCTGGCGCCAAGCCGCCCGCAAGGGAGGCTTCGCCGCGCGCATACCCCGAGGGTTGACGGCTCGTCAGCGCGCCCTTGCATCCGGCAGGCTTCGCGGCCGGTCGGGTGGGTTCCGCAAAGTGCGGATCGAATGAGATCAACTGAAGAAGGGACCGGTCGTCGCCTTCGGCGCGCCGGTACAGGCACATGGATAAGAGAAAAATCGAAGAGCTGCGCGAAAAAGTCGGCTGCGCGGCTCTCCTCGAGCAGGACGGGTGGATGGTCGATGTCAAGGAAAGCACGCGACGCGCGATCAAGTATCGCCGCGACAGTAGCATCGTCATCGTGATCCACGGTGGCCGCGGCTGGTTCGATCCGCTCTCCACGGCGAAAGGCGATGTGTTTTCGCTCGCCGAGCATCTTGGCGCCGATGGGTTCGTTGAGGCGTGCGGCCGCGTCGCCGGCGTCACTGGCTTCGTTCCGAGCGCACCCGCCTGGCGCCCTGCCGAGAACTCGAAGACGCTTGGCTCGATCGCAGAACGTTGGCGCCTTCGCCGCTTACCTCGACCGGGTTCTCTGGCCTGGCGCTACCTGAGCGAGGAGCGATACATCCCTGAACGGATCATCATCGCCGCCGTTGCCGACGGTCGGCTCCGAGAGGGGCCGCAGGGCAGCATGTGGGCCGCGCACAGTGACTCGGCTGGCCTCATCACCGGATGGGAGGAGCGTGGCCGCAGTTGGCGCGGATTTGCGACAGGCGGGGCGAAAGACCTATTCCGCCTGGGCCCCTCCGATTCCGTGCGCGTCTGTGTAACTGAGGCAGCGGTCGATGCGATGAGCCTCGCCGCTCTCGAAGATCTGCGCGACGACACGCTTTATGTCAGCACGGGCGGGGGATGGGCGCCGGCGACAGAGGCCGCAATCCGCGCTTTGGCCAGGCGCGCCAATGTCGTCATTGTCGCCGCGACTGATAACAATCGGCAGGGTGAGATGTACGCCGAACGCATTCACGAAATCGCCGACGAAGCCGGCTCTCGTTTTATGCGGGCGCGGCCATGCACGGACGATTGGAACGAAGATCTTAGCGCTGCTTGATGTGGATCGGCGGCTGTGGCTAACACCGAGCACTTGGCTCGGACCTCTACCTCGAGCGCGCAGCCGGCGATCATCCGGACGAAGCGATCCTGGCTGGCGGCGCTGGTTCCGGTTTCTGGCGTTGCCGCGAAGAGTGAGTCGACCGGTCATCGGCTTGGGACGTGGCAGACAGGTTGGGAAATCAAAAAGAAAAATGCGAAGCGATGGATCGCTGCCGCATGCCCGGCCGTCGCGTCAAGGGTGAAGCTTCGCCCGCGTGCCGCGGCCCTTGACCCACCGGACCGGAGAGGCGGCCGCCGAGGAGGTGTGACGAAGGACTGAAGTGATGAGGAGATCAAGCGGATCGCTCGCGCTTCAGTCGGGTCAGGCCGTAAGGAGCCGCCGATGCATACCGCCCCCATCATCCGCAAAATCTTCGAAGGCGTCGCGACGCGCCAAGAGATGTACCGCATGTTTAACCGGCATCGCGGCGATCCGGCCATGACCGGAGGCGAGGCGCATCATCTCTTTGCCGGTGAGTGGTTCGAGATCGCGGAGTGCGAGCATGATTACATGCTCGAGATCCTGCCACCGCTGTGGATGCGCGCCGACATGTTCGCCATGCGCGAATTCCTGACGGGCAATGTCACAAGCGTCTTCTTCTCGCTTTTGATCAACAGCCGCAAGCGCTTCTTCCATGGCTATTGCGACCTCTTCGATCGCGGCTCACCGGAGCGCATGAAGCAGACGATCATCGAGCGCGAGACCAGGCCGGTTCGCGCCATGACCCGCACCGAGCGCCTCGATCACATCTGGTCGGGCACCCATGATGATTTTCGCGGATATGCCGGCGCGCGCTGGCCCGCCGCTCTGCAAGGCAAGCGCACGGTGCTGGTCTTCTGCGGAGGGCTGGGCACGGTGCTGAAGCTTCTCGACGACCTCACTGACGAGGAGGTCATGGCCAAGCTGCCCGTGCAACTGCGTCACCTTTCGCCGATCGCGGCCTGAGGGCACTCCAATGCAAGGCACTTACGACCGCCTCGGCGTCCACGTCTTCGCGTCGCGGCGCGACGTCGTGCGCGGCGCGAACGGCCGCATCGCCAAGAAGCATCGCCGCGCTCCGGCGATGAGGGAAGTGCGTAAGCGCTTTTACCACGAGATGCTGGATTGCCACCAACGGCACCAGGATCTCGTCCGAACCTTCCGGCTCTGAACTCCTCAGCGCCTCCCCGTTCACAATCCACGCTTCGCGACCCGCCGAACATCTTCGGCGGGGCGATGCCGTGCGCCCCAAACAGGAGCCCCCCTATGGCGCTCAACGACCCCTTTACCCTCGATCTCTTCGGCAATACGTCGCTCTCGTCCGGCTTCGGGCTGGGCGTTGCAGCCTTCCCCGACGCGAGCGACGTCGCTGACCACGACGTCCCATCTACGACACCCGTTCCTGCCCTCCCGGTCGCGGGTGCCGCTTCGAAGCAGGTGATCGTTCGCGGCGAGAATTTCCGTCTCGACGGTGACCGCGGCCTCACGACGAGCTGGCGCGATCGCGCGCGGGATAATCTCGCAGCGATCCGGCTCGCAGCGGTGATCGAGGCCGAAGATCGGCCGGCGACGGCGGACGAGCAGGCACACCTCATCCGCTTCACCGGTTTCGGCGCGTCCGAGCTCGCCAACGGAGTCTTCCGGCGTCCCGGCGAGGACGCATTCCGGAAAGGCTGGGAGGAGATCGGCAAAGAGCTCGAAGGGCTTGTCGACGCCGGGTCCTACGCTTCGCTCGCCCGCTGTACCCAGTACGCCCACTTCACGCCGGACTACATCGTCCGCGCGGTCTGGACGGCTGTCGAGCGGCTCGGCTTCCGCGGCGGCCGTGTGCTCGAGCCCGGCATCGGCAGCGGCCTGTTTCCGGCATTGATGCCGGAGGTGCTACGCGATCTCTGTCACGTCACCGGCGTCGAGCTCGATTCCGTGACCGCCCGAATCGCGAAACTCCTCCAGCCGCGTGCGACTGTCCTCAATGAGGATTTTGCGCGGGCCGAGCTGAAGCCGCATTTCGACCTCGCGATAGGTAATCCGCCCTTCTCCGACCGCACCGTGCGCAGCGACCGTGGCTACCGTGCGCTCGGCTTGCGCTTGCACGACTACTTCATCGCGAAATCGATCGACCTGTTGAAGCCCGGCGGACTCGCCGCGTTCGTCACGTCGTCCGGCACGATGGACAAGGCGGATGCCAGCGCACGCGCGCACATCGCAGCGAGGGCGGACTTCGTCGGCGCAATCCGCCTGCCGGAGGGCAGCTTCCGGACCGAAGCCGGCACAGACGTCGTCGTCGACATCCTGTTCTTCCGCAAGCGCAGCGACGGCGAAACCGCCGGGACCGACGCGTGGCTCGATCACTCCGAGGTCCGCGGCGCGACCGAGGATGAGGGTGGGATCAGGATCAACCGGTATTTCGCCGACCATCCGGAGATGGTGCTTGGCGAGCATGCAGTTACCTCGGGCCCCTACGGCGAAACCTACACCTGCCTCCCGCGCGCGGGCACCGATCTGGGCGAGGCACTCGCCGCCGCGATCGGGCGCCTTCCGGAATCCGTCTATGACGGCGAGCCGGAAGCGGTCGGTCCCGATGACGCCGAGGCGGCAGGCCGCGGAGGACGTGACAAAGGTGGCTCCTCGGTTCGCGAGGGCAGCTATTTCATCGGGACGAACGGCGCACTGATGCAGATGGTCGACGGCGCAGTCGTCACGATCAAAATCAAAAAGGGGCGCCCTGCCGACGGCATCTTCGAGAAACACGCGCGCATCATTCGCAAGCTGATCCCAATCCGAGACGCCGTGCGTGAGATACTGAAATCTCAGGAGACGGACCAGTCCTGGAAGCAGTCGCAAGTCCGGCTTCGCATCGCTTGGTCGAGCTTCGTGCGGGACTTCGGACCGATCAACACCACCGTGGTATCGTCGGTCGAGGACGAAGAGACCGGGGAGGTTCGGGAGACGCACCGGCGGCCGAACCTAGCCCCCTTTGCTGACGACCCCGACTGTTGGCTGGTCGCCTCGATCGAGGACTACGACCTCGAAACCAACACCGCGAAGCCGGGGCCGATCTTCACCGAGCGCGTGATCGCGCCGCCGCCGGCACCGGTCATCACCTCGGCCGTCGACGCCCTCGCCGTGGTGCTCAACGAGCGCGGCGCCGTCGACCCGGAGCAAGTCGCCGAACTCCTGCACGGCGATGTCGACGCCGTGATCGATGAACTCGGCGACGCGATCTTCCGTGATCCCGAGAACGGCGCGTGGCTGACAGCGGACGCCTATCTCTCGGGGGCCGTGCGCTCCAAGCTCGGCGCCGCACGCGCCGCCGTCGAGCTCAACCCGTCTTTCGCCCGCAACGTCGCGGCGCTCGAGCGGGTGCAGCCGCCCGACTTGCGCCCCTCCGACATCACCGCCCGCCTCGGCGCGCCCTGGATCCCCGCGGCCGATATCATCGCCTTCGTGAAGGAGACGATGGATGCCGACATCGCCATTCACCACACGGCTGAGCTTGCCTGCTGGACGGTGAACGCGCGGCAACTATCATGGACGGCAGCGGGCACGACCGAATGGGGCACGCACCGCCGTCACGCTGGAGAGCTTCTCTCGGACGCGCTGAACTCGTCGATCCCGCAGATCTTCGACAACATGAAGGAGGGCGACAGCGAACGGCGCATCCTCAACACGGTCGAAACGGAGGCGGCCAAGGAGAAGCTCGTCAAGATCAAGGGCGCGTTTCAGAGCTGGATCTGGTCGCATCCGGACCGCACAGATCGCCTCGCCCGGCTCTACAACGACACCTTCAACAACATCGTGCCCCGCCACTTCGACGGATCGCACCTCCAGCTTCCGGGCGCCTCTGGCGCCTTTTCTCTCTACGGGCACCAGAAACGTGCCATTTGGCGTATCATCTCCTCCGGAAGCACCTACGTTGCTCACGCCGTCGGCGCCGGCAAGACGCTCTCGATCGCGGCTGCGATCATGGAGCAGCGCCGGCTCGGCCTGATCAACAAGGCCATGCTCGTGGTACCGGGCCATTGCCTGGCCCAGGCCGCGCGTGAGTTCCTGGCGCTCTACCCCAATGCCCGCATCCTGGTCGCGGACGAGACGAATTTCGTGAAGGAGAAGCGTCATCGCTTCCTGTCGCGGGCCGCAACCGCGAACTGGGACGCGATCATCATCACCCATTCTGCCTTCAAGTTCATTCCCGTCCCGTCCGCCTTCGAACAGCAGATGCTGCAGGACGAGCTAGAGGCCTTTGAGGATCTGCTTACCCGGATCGATTCGCAGGACCGGCTCTCGCGCAAGCGCGTGGAGCGCATGAAGGAAGGCCACAAGGAGCGGCTGGAGGCGCTGGCGTCGCGCAAGGACGACCTGCTGACGATCTCGGAGATCGGCGTCGACCAGATCATCGTCGACGAGGCGCAGGAGTTCAGAAAGCTCTCCTTCGCCACCAACATGACGAGCTTGCGCGGCGTCGATCCGAGCGGCTCGCAGCGGGCCTGGGACCTCTACGTGAAGTCCCGCTTCGTCGAGATGAAGAATCGCGGTCGCGCACTCGTGCTTGCCTCCGGCACACCGATCACCAATACGCTCGGCGAAATGTTTACCGTGCAGCGGCTGATGGACCACGCGGGGCTGCGCGAGCGTGGGCTGCACGAGTTTGACGCCTGGGCTTCCACCTTTGGCGACACGTCGACTGAGCTCGAGCTGCAGCCTTCGGGCAAGTACAGGCCGGTCACGCGCTTCGCGCAGTTCGTCAACGTCCCCGAGCTCATCGCCATGTTCCGCTCCTTCGCGGACGTGGTGTTGCCAGATGACCTGCGCGACTATGTGAGGGTCCCAACGATCACCGGCGGCAAGCGCCAGATCATCACGGCAGAGCAGACCGCGGCCTTTAAGGCGTACCAGCGCCTGCTGGACGAACGCATCACCGCGATCGAGGAGCGCGACCGCGCGCCGGAGCCCGGCGACGACATCCTTCTCTCCGTCATCACCGACGGGCGACACGCCGCGATCGATCTGCGCCTGGTCGACCCGGCGCAGGGCAATGAAGCTGCAAACAAGCTCAATGCTCTTGTCGCGAACGCCTTCCGCGTCTGGACCGAGACCGGCGGACATATCTATCGTCGCAAGGACGGGCAGCCGTTCGAAAGGCCCGGTGCCGGCCAGCTCATCTTCTCCGACCTCGGCACTATCTCGGTCGAGGCCTCCCGCGGCTTCTCGGCCTATCGCTGGATCAGGAATGAGCTCATTCGTCTCGGCGTGCCGGCATCCGAGATCGCCTACATGCAGGAATTCAAGAAATCAGAGGCGAAGCAGCGCCTCTTCAACGATTTCAATGCCGGCAAGGTGCGCTTCATTATCGGCTCGTCCGACACGATGGGCACCGGCGTCAACGTCCAGCTCCGCCTGAAAGCCTTGCATCACCTCGATGTGCCGTGGCTGCCGTCGCAAATCGAGCAACGCGAGGGCAGGATCGTTCGGCAGGGCAACCAGCATGACGAGGTCGACATCTTCGCCTACGCGACGCTCGGGTCCCTCGACGCCACGATGTGGCAGAACAATGAGCGCAAGGCCCGCTTCATCGCTGCGGCTCTCTCCGGTGACGCCAGCGTGCGCCGGCTGGAGGACCTCGGCGAAGGCCAGGCGAACCAGTTCGCAATGGCCAAGGCGATCGCGTCCGGCGACGCGCGCCTGATGCAGAAGGCCGGGCTTGAGGCCGAGATCGCACGCCTCGAGCGGCTCCGTGCCGCCCACGTCGATGACCAGCACGCCATCCGCCGCCAGATTCGTGATGCCGAGCACGAGATCGAGCGCGCCACCCGCCGCATCAGCGAGATCGGGCAGGACATAGAGCGCTTGGTGCCGACCGCGGGAGACGCCTTTGCGATGGCCGTGATGGGCACGGCCTTCGTGGAGCGCAAGCGCGCCGGCCGAGCGCTGATGCAGGAGGTCCTGACGCTCGTCCAGCTTCAGCAGGAAAAGGAGACTGTCATCGCCTCGATCGGTGGCTTCGACCTCGCGTTTGATGGCCAGCGCCTGGGACGTGACGGCTACCACTACACGACCTTGCTTCGGCGCACCGGCGCGGAGTTCGAAATCGAGCTTCCTGTGACTGTAACGCCGCTCGGTGCCGTCGCTCGGCTTGAACACGCCCTTTCCAATCTCGACGGCGAGCGGGAGGCCTACCGCCATCGCCTTGCCGACGCGCGCAAGCGCCTTGCCACCTATGGACCGCGGGTCGGCGAGACGTTCGCGTTCCTCGCCGAGCTCGATCTGAAGCGTGCGGAGCTTTTGGCGCTCGAAGCTGAACTCGCAGCAGCGAGCGAGGGAGAAGCAAAGGGAGCGGGAGGCGCACGCCGCATCGCGGCGTGATCGGGAAGGAGAAAGAGAACCCTCTCGCAGGGCGGTCGGCGCGGCGCCGCTGCCGCTCAACCGACCGCCTCGCGATCCCGGCGCCGGCGCGTTCGCAAGGCGCAGCTGCGCCCCGCTCACGCCTGCCGGGCTGGGATGCTCGCCGGCAGTTGCGCCACCCCACCCACCCTGCGGGCCGGAGGGGGTCTTCGGGAAGAAGACGAAGAAGGCCGGCCGAGGCGGCGGGCCAGACCGCTCAATGGAGCATTGCAATGGAACTGAGATTCGTCGATCCGCGCGCGCTGAAGGAGAACCCCAACCAAGCGCGCCATTCCAAGTCCAATCCCCAGGCCGACGCTTTGCTGCTCGCCACGATCAAGGCGGTTGGCATCGTCCAGCCACCCGTGGTGACGCCCGAAAGCGACGGAGGCAACAGCTACGTGATCGACGCCGGGCACAGGCGCGTCAAACAGGCCATCGCAGCAAACCTTGAGGAGATCGCGGTCCTCGTCGTTGCCCGTGCTGAAGATGGCGGCGCCATGCGCTCGCTTGCCGAAACATTGGCCCATGAGCCGCTCAATCCGGTCGACCAGTGGCGTGCCATCGAACGGCTCGTCGTACTCGGCTGGACCGAAGAGGCGATCGGTGTGGCGCTCGCGCAGCCGGTGCGCCAGATCAAGAAGCTGCGCCTGCTCGCCAATGTCTTGCCGGCGATGCTCGACCAGATGGCCAGGGGCGATATGCCCGACGAACGCCAGCTTCGGACCATCGCGTCGGCTTCGCTTGAGGATCAGAAGGAGGTCTGGAAGAAACACAAGCCCAGCAAGGCCAATCCTCAGGTTTCGTGGTGGAGCGTCGCGCAGGCGCTGACCAAGACGCGAATGTACGCGCGGGATGCAAGCTTCGGAGAAGACCTCGCTCAGGCCTATGGCATCCTTTGGCAGGAGGATCTCTTTGCCCCGGCCGACGAGGACAGCCGCTATACGACCGATGTCGAGGCCTATCTCGGTGCACAGCACGAGTGGATGGCGGGTCATCTGCCGAAGCGTGGGGCGATCGTCGAAGTCAACGAGTATGGCCAGCCAAAGCTGCCGCCGAAGGCCGACCGCGTCCATGGCAAGCCCGGAAAATCCGACCACACCGCGATGTATCTCGATCGCGAGGGCAAGGTGCAGTCCGTCTGCTACCGCATGCCTGCTACAGCCAAGAAGGCGGGCAATGACGAATCCGGTTTGGAGAACGGCCCGATCGAGGCGCCGAAGGCGCGCCCCGAGGTGACGCGCAAGGGCATGGAGATGATCGGGGATCTCCGCACGGATGCGCTGCATGAAGCGCTCGGCCGCGCTCCGATCGAGGACGACATGTTGCTTGCGCTGCTCGTGCTCGCATTCGCCGGGCAAAATGTCAGCATCGCGTCTGGCAATGCCAATGGCTTCGCGCGCCCCGCACGACATGCCGCCCACCTGATCGACAAGGATGGCAAGCTCGCCTTCGAGCGCGAGAGCGTGCAACGGGCGGCTCGAGGCGTTCTGATGGACGTGCTGTCTTGCCGCGTGAACCGATCGGACAGTGGCATCGTTGCGCGCGTCGCCGGAGATGCGGTTGGCGCCAGCAACTTCCTGCCCAACATGGGCACGGAGGATTTCCTGTCCTGCCTATCCCGAACAGCGATCGAGGCGGCGTGCAAGGATACGCCCGTGTTACCCCGACCGCGGGTGAAAGACACGCGTACCGAACTCGTCAAGCATTTTTCTGACGGGCGCTTCGTGCACCAAGTGGCCCTGTTCGCGCCCTCGACTGACAAGGTCGTAGCTTGGGCCGAGCGGTACTCTTCGACCGACCCGGACGAACTCGACGAGGCGTCTGAAGCATCTGACGATTGTGATGGCAACGACACCGCCGTTGCTGAGGATTTCGCCGATGCCGACGGATTCAACGAGCCCACCGGCTCCTATGCCGTCGCGGCCGAATAGCCACCCCCTCTCCTTCCGATCGATTCACGCCGTCGGCTCCGGCCGTCGGCGGTTCTGTTTCCACAATCCCTACAGGAGGACATTATGTCCGCACAAACCATCTACGATACTGTGCCGCTCGGCTCTCTCGTTCACTATTTTGATGGCACGCCGCGACCACCCGAGCGTTTCAAGAGGAAACTCGCGGCTTGGGAGAACAACAACAATGGCGGGCGTCTCGTGCGCAAGAGCGTGCCACACACCGCCGGCACGTATACGACGCCGGCGAGCGTTACGCTGCACCAGGGCGACTTTGGCAGCGCCGGCGTCACCGTCCTGAAGGTCTTCAAGACCTTCTCGGTGAATTCATGGTTGACGTTCACTGTGATTGAACGTCCGAAGCCTGGGCAGGTACGCGTTCTCAATCGCGCCGGCGAGGACGCCGAGCTCCTGCATCTCGCCGACACGCGCGCGATGGCCGATGCGTGGCTCGCTTCGCATCGTTACCCCGACGCAGTGCTTGATGAGATCACTGCCGATGAGGGCGCGTCGGTCACGGCTGAAGGGAGGGCGGCATGAACGCGCCCCAACCTGCCCTTCACGCCGACGATCCCACCTCCGCCTCGGCGGGGGTTTTGTTTGCCCGCACCCGTGATGGTCTTCTCGTCGCTAAGGTTGGCGACAACAGCTTCGTTATGATGCCAGGCGCGAATGGGCGCTATTATCTCGCATCGGCCTGGCGGCTGCGTCCGCCGATGGAAGAGTGGAGACGCGCCGACTTCTATAGTCATGGCGGCGAACTGGAACACGAGGCCGCCTTCCGCGCGCACGTGCACGAGAATGCCGAGCATCAGCGGCAGCGCGCCGCGCTCGGACGCCGGGAGATTCGCTCCCACGCAAACACACCTTGGGGCGTGTCGCAGGGGGCGATTGTCTACTCGGACGGCGTCGTCATACATTCGACGGCGGGGCACGGCGGCTTTCATCTCGATGCCGCGCACAACGCGAAGGTCCACCCTTCCCTTCGCGCGCCGGACGGCTGGTACGAGGAAGACTGCGCCTGGGTGGCCGTCGCGCAGGCCTTCCCGGAGCTGTTCACCGGATACGAACGGCGCTGCGCCGACCGCTCGATCCGAGACTGGTATCCGGACGCCTGGGAGGCCATTCACGGCCGTCCCCTTCGACCCGGCGAGTCATACAAGAAGGGTCGGCGCGAGTTCGAGCGCGATCACGCCGTCCGCTGGGTCGTGATTTCCGCCATCCGCTCGGACTACCATCCTGGCATGACAGAATGCGTCGCCACGCTTGGCGGCGATCGCCGCGCGGCCGAACAGCGCCGCTACCTGGTTCCTTCGAGCGAATACAATCCCGGTCACTTCGGGTTCGTCATCGACGAAGATCGGCATCCTCTCTACGACGGTCTGTCGAATTTCTCCGGATGGAGGTGATCTATACCGTGGCATCTCATCACCAAGCCTTTCGGCTGACGCGCGGTGGCCGGCGTGGGTGCGACTGAGCTGATTTTTGTCATCGAGATTGGACTTCAGGCCGCGCGAACAGTACCAAGGAATTTTGCCACTTCGAGCTTGAGGCGGTTACTGTCGGTTGAAAGTGACTGCGCGGCGCTCAGGACCTGAGAAGACGCGGTGCCGGTCTCGCTCGCGCCACGCTGCACGTCGGAGATGTTGGCCGAGACTTGCTCGGTACCCTGTGCAGCTTGCTGTACGTTGCGCGAAATCTCCTGTGTCGCCGCGCCCTGCTCTTCGACCGCGGCAGCGATCGTCGAAGAGATTTCGGCCAGCTGTCCGATTGTTCCGCTGATCTGTTCGATTGCCTTGACGGAGTCTTGCGTCGCAGCCTGGATGCCAGAGATCTGTTGACCGATCTCGCCGGTTGCCTTTGCGGTCTGCTCGGCCAACGCTTTCACTTCAGATGCCACCACGGCGAAGCCGCGGCCAGCCTCGCCGGCACGCGCCGCCTCGATCGTGGCGTTGAGCGCCAGCAGATTGGTCTGGCCGGCGATGGTGTTGATCAAGTCGACGACATCGCCAATCCGTGTGGCGGCCTTTGATAGCTCGCTGACGCGATCGTTGGTGACATTGGCTTGATTGACGGCCTCGCTTGCCATTCGTGCCGATTCCTGCACCTGGCGGCTGATCTCTGTGACCGAGGACGACAGCTCTTCGGTCGCGGACGCTACCGACTGAACATTGGCGGAGGCCTCTTCCGACGCCGCAGCGACCACGGTGGCACGCTCCTGGGCGTGCTCGGCCGTCGAGGTCAACGTCGACGCAGACGCCTCGAGCTCAGTCGAGGCAGACGAGACGGTCTCGATGATCTCGCCGACCGCGCCTTCAAAGGCGTCGGCAAGTTGGATCATGTCGGCCTTGCGCTGCGCCGCGGCGCGCTGCTCGGCCTCCTTCTGCTCGGCTTCCATCCGACGGACGCGCAGGCCGTTCTCCTTGAAGACCTGCAGCGCCTTTGCCATGTCGCCGATTTCGTCACGCCGCCCGGTATAGGCGATCTCGGCATCGAGATTCCCGTCAGCGATCACGCTCATTGTTCGGTTCATCCGCTGTAGAGGCGTCGTGATGCGGAAGATGACAAACGTGGTTGCCAGAACGCCAATCAAAAGCGCTACACCGGCCAACGCAAAAGTTGCGGTCCGTGCCGAACCATAAGTCTGTCGAGCATCTGCGACGGCCTGATCCCCACCTCTGTTGTTCAAGTCAGCGTCGGAATCCAGAACGGCTAAGGCCTCATCGAACGCCTTGACGCATTCAGTATTGAACGATTGTACGGCGGCTGCCGCATTGCCCGCGGCGATGGCGTCGAGCGCCCGCTTTTGCGTGGCGAGGTAGATATTCCATTTGCCTTTGAAGTCGTCCCAGATCTTGCCTTCCTCTGGTGAGGCGATTAGCGGTTCATACGTTCTAAACTCCTGAGCCAGCTTCTTTTCAAAGTCTGTCGCCTGTGCATCGAGCATGCTACGCTGCTCCGCGTCGGATGTCATGATGGAGCGCCCGGCAGCCAGGCGGATGCGCGTTACCGTGAACTTGACCTCGCCGAGGATCTTGATTGATGGCAACCAGTTCGTCGCGAGATCCTCGGCGTTCGCATTGATCGCTTGCGTTTTCGAAATTCCCATCCAAGCCTGCGCAGCCAACAGGACGACGAGCGTCGTGACGACTCCGATGAGGGCAGCTTTGAGCGTAAAGCGCATGATCCGATATCCGAAAATCGCATTAGGAGCTGCACCTATTAGTTTCCCATATCCTTTAGACATTCTTATAGAATGGATCTGTATAAATACGGATCGCTAGTGCGATGATCGCCACCCGGAGTGGCCGGTTAGCTTACGCGATGTCTGCCGATTTCATTGAGGCTTAGGCTTGTGGTCGACGCCCTCGGCTTCGGCCCTGCGCGTCTTCTCAGCAAAAGCAATAACAGCCTCGCGCGCCTTGGGGTCCTTGATCTCCCAAAAGGCGCGCAACAGCCTCAAAGCTTGTAATTCTTCCAGCGCAGCTTGCATCGCAATCTTCCCGCCAAAAGCTATACATGGCGGAGCGCATTATCGGGCGGCAAACTGAATTGCGTTTCGGCTTAACGTTAAGCCTGGTCACCGTAGTTCAACGGACTATGCAATTGGTGACCCGCCGCTTGTTTCATATTGCCCCGCTGAGTAGCACCAACAACTAGGAAGTCGCCTTCGCTGCTCAGGCCGACGGGGCGGCCGCAGACATCGATCCTGCGATCCGACGGTTTCAGGCGGAAGGCACATCTCCTCTTTGTGCTAGCTGTCGGCCAGGGTGAAACGGCGAGCTTGGAGAAAATCAGCTGGTTATGGCGAGCTGATCCGGTTCGTAGTCGCGCGCAGGCGCTCGCGCGTCACTCCCTCGGTTGTGCTGCGGTCTGAACCGGCCGCGGTCCGCTTCAAGGGCAAGTCGCAAGCGATCGGCGGCCGCCGTCTCGACATGGGGAGCTGCGTCCTTCGCAGGTCTGAAGGCCCGCTCGTCCGCACCCCGCCCATGCTCGCCGTGCAACCGCCGCCCCCTGAAGCGGCCCGCTAGCGCCGGTTCTGGTCGACCGCACCCGAGGGACAGACGGCCGAGGCCGAAGCTCCCGAGGGCGAAACCGAGAAAGGATCTCACCATGACCAAAACTGCTCGTTCCTCTCGCGCCAGCGCCCGTGTCATCCCGCTCCGCAAGGGCACCACGCTCGAAATGGTCCGGCTCGCCTGCCCCGACTCAGCACAGTCACAGCGCATCTCCGAAAGCTTCGGCCTTGCGATCATGGACAGCGACGGCGTTCTTGATCTGCATGAGCGGCTCATCATCGAAACCGCCGATGCGCTCAAGGATGGCCTGAGTGAGCGCGCCATGCAGATCCATCTTCAACGGATCGTCGGTGCTTATGTCGGATCCGCGCACGGGGCCGGCCAGTTCTACACCCGAGCAGTCACTGAAGCGCGAGATGCGACCGCCAAGATCGCTAACGACAGCCGCGATGAGGACCTTGATGGTCCGGTCGGCTTCGATAGCCAGGCACAGCGCAAGCGTGAATTCGCCGCCGACATGGGTGTGCAGGCTCACGCGCTTCGCATGGCCGCCGAAGGCGCCATCGCCGCCTACGAAAAGGTCGTCGGCGAGACCTGGAAGCCTTTCGAGCGCCCTGTCGACAACGCGACAGACACGGTCGGCCCAAAGGCGGCCAAGGCGCAGATGTCTGCGTTCGACTAACTGTCAGCGCGGGGCTTCGGCCCCGCGCCTCTTCCACTGCAGCCACCGAAGGGCCGGTCCGCGGGACCGGCTCTTTTTTGTGTCACGACTGCTTCCAAGCTAGTCGCTCGAACCGCGCCACCGTCGGCCTCTCCCGGTCCGTGGTCCTGCGCCGGACCCGACGTCCGCGCAACGGCTTTGCCGTCCTTCGCGCTGCTTCGGCCCTTCGGGTGCGCGCACTTCCGGCCCGGCGGTGGCGGACCCCGTGAGGAGCCGCGATGGGCGCGGCCTCCCAAACGGAGGTCATCATAATGAACAGGAATGGAGAGAAGTCGCGAGGCGACCTGTATGCCCGCATCACGGACCGCATTGTCACCGAGCTCGAGCGCGGCGTGCGCCCCTGGGTTCGACCTTGGGCTGCCGCGAATATGGCGGGTCGCATCACGCGACCGCTGCGACACAACGGCCAACCCTATACGGGCATCAACGTCGTGCTCCTCTGGTCAGAAGCCGTCGCGCGCGGCTTCCACTCTCCGATCTGGATGACGTTTAAGCAGGCCAGCGAGCTCGGCGCACATGTTCGTAAAGGTGAGACTGGCAGCACCGTGGTGTATGCGAGCCGCTTCACCAAATTGGAGACCGACGCTCACGGGGGCGAAGTCGAAAGGGATATCCCCTTCCTCAAAGCCTATACCGTCTTTTGCGTCGATCAAATCGATGGCTTGCCGGAGCATTATTACGATCGGCCGGCCGTCGTCGTGTCAACGATCGAGCGAAGCGCGCGCGCCGACGCTTTCTTTGCCAACACAGGCGCGATTGTTCGGCATGGAGGCTCGATGGCGTTTTATGCGCCCTCGTCCGATCACATTCAGTTGCCGCCGATCGAAAGCTTTCGCGACACCGCTTCCTATATCGCCGTCAGAGCCCATGAGACCGTGCACTGGACGGCTCCCGCTCACCGCGTCAATCGCGATCTCAGCCGCTACGGCAAGGATCGGAGCGAACGCGCGCGCGAAGAGTTGATTGCTGAGCTCGGAAGCTGCTTCCTCTGCGCGGATCTCGGGATCTCTCCTGAACTGGAACCGCGGCCGGATCATGCAAGCTATCTCGCGTCGTGGTTGGAGGTCTTGTCGAGTGAGAAGCGCTTTATCTTCTCGGCCGCCGCGCATGCGCAACGCGCCGTCGCGTATCTGCACGACCTGCAGCCGAAAGTGGCTGACGTCGAGGAGGCAGCATGACGAGCGCCCCGTGCGATTGGCGCCGGCGCTTTCCGGACCTTACTTATCCAGAGATCAGCGCAAAGTTGCAGCCTCTTGGGCGATCCCTTAGCGGTCAGCGTCCTCTATTCCTGGTGCTACGACCTGACTGGGGCATTGCTTGCCTTCTTTCGAGAGAGACGAGGTTCTGGCGTTGCACACGTCGTCACTTTGCCGAGTAAATCTCGCGCGTGGCTTGCGGGTCGACTTTGCGCTCCGTGGGACTCTTGACGGTCGAGCAGCGCGCTTACCTTCCCGGTTGGGCTCTCGACCCGCAAGCCTGAGGAACTGAAAGGGGTGCGATGAGCGGTGATTGGATTCCTTCCTCGATCAAGGTTTTGATGGTCGCAAGTAGCGCTCCTTGGTCGTTTCTTCTGGCACACCCACGTCGTCCTCGATTGGGCATGTCTAACCGAAGGGCGTCGTCGCTTAAGCGCCGCCTCGCTCTTACCCCTGCAACAGCCGGTTACGACTTTCTTCCCCTGGACCGCTGCGCGTCCATTCCTCGCGCGAGACAAGAAAGTCGTGCCCTGGCTGCCCTCTACTGCGTGCCGGCCCCTTCGGGGTGCGGGTCGATCGCCTCCGGTCTGTCGCCAGCCATCGAGGCCGCGATGGGCGCGGCCCGGGAAACTGAAAAGGACACGACAATGGCGACCATCGGCACCTTCACCTCCACCGGCAACGGCTTCACCGGCACGGTTCGCACCCTCGCCCTCAATGCCAAAGCCAAGCTGGTTCGGGTCGAGAACCCCTCCGACAAGGGACCTCACTTCCGCATCTTCGCCGGTAATGTCGAGCTGGGAGCAGCTTGGCAGAAGACCGCCAGGGACACCGAGCGCGATTATCTCTCGGTCAAGCTGGACGACCCGAGCTTCCCGGCTCCGATCTACGCCACCCTGATCGAGGTGGAAGGTCAGGAAGGTCTCCAACTCATCTGGTCCCGCCCGAGCCGGGACTGAACCCCGACCTCCCAGGCCCCGCCGTCCAGGCGGGGCCTCTCCTCGTCCGATTCCGGGCATGATCCTTCGTTATGCCGAGCAGCGCATGACCCTTCGAAGCCTGTGGCTGGAACTTTCTGCCGGGTCTCAATCCAGTCCCAGCACTCATCCGAATAGTCGAGTCAGTGTGTCCGATTGCTCGGTGAATTTTCGGGCATTGGTCTTCCGAAGCCGTTCCAAGTTTTGCAGCTTCCATCGCAGACCGGGTAGCTGTTCGAGATGAGGCACACCGAGCAGCCGCCATTCGGGCTCTGCGGCGACCAGAGATAGCAGGAATCGGCGCTCGTCATCGCTCAAATCTTGCTGCAGTTCGCGTGTCATGCGTTCGCGCGCCGCTAAAAGCGCTTTGAGTTCGATAGGTTCGGCAGTCATGCCCGTGAAATTGTGCTCGAACTCCTGGCGGATGTCTCGTAGTGACGGAAACAGGACCTCATGCACTGGTCGATTATGGCTCGCGAGATAAACGACGAAAGCACGGCGAATACCGGCCGTGATCCCCTCATGCGCGAAGAGTTGCATGACGTCGAACAGATCTCGGGGATGCTGCCGGTCCATCGCTGCGACCAGCTTGCCGCCATACACGTCCTCGAGAGACACGACCGGGATTTCGAGATCCGCCTGCAGTGTCTCGCGCGCATTGGGCGTCAGCGAGGCCGCGCGGACCGGATGGACGACGCCGCGCATGACGAAGTTGACTTCGATCTTTACCTCGATGCGGCCACTCCGGACGAGCAGCTTGGTCTCCCCAGAATCTGCAGTCGCCGGCGCGTGGGTCTGGAAGCCCTGCCTCTGCAGCCGCTCGGCGCATTGGCGGATGGCTTCGTTGATGCGTTCAAGCGCCTGCTCGCGCGACAGGGTATGGTCAGGGAACACTAGGTCGAGATCAACCGAGAGCCGCGGCATGTCGCGTACAAACAGGTTGATCGCCGTACCGCCTTTAAGCGCGAACGTATCGCCAACGAGCACCAGCGGTGCAACCCGTGCCAGCAGCCGCGCGCTGTCGAGGTAGAGTTGGTTCATGGCTTCAGCACCAGTAACCCGTCAGGCGAGCGCGATACCCACGGCCGGTCGCTACCCTTCGGCAATTGGGACGGATCGAGCTTACTCGCCCACGGCTGAGACAGCTCGCGACCGAGCTGCAGGCAGAGGCGCACGGTCTTGATGCTGGTGCACCGCTTGAGCAAGTCGCGCAACACGTCGGCGCGCAGGCTGTACGTGCTCTCGACCAGCTCGCGCGCTTCTTGCAGCGGCTGCCGGATGCCGACCTCGCTCAGCACCTCCAGCAACGCGCGCTCGGGCGCCGAGACGAGCGGGCCGCCCTTGCGGTTTTCGAAAGGCTGAGCATGAAGCAGCGCGCCTGGACGCTCTTCGAACAGCCGCTTGCGATGATATTCGGCTGGAAAGCGCTCGGTGAACCACTCAGGGAGCCGCCCTGCTTTCCAACCGTACAGATGAAGGACTGGCCGCTGAGACACGTAGTGGCGGATGCCATGCCAGTCGAGCGCGGATTTGCCGCCGACATGCAATCCTTCGAAGCTCCGCTGCAGCAGGACAAGGCTCGGATGCAAGGCGGGCGGATCGTTCGATCGGCAATAGACGCCGCGTGCTAGCCGTTGCAGCCAGCCGGCACGAACATAGTGGACGGCAAGATCGGCCGATATCCCGAGGGCGGCGAGGTCAGCGGAAGTCAGCGGCGTCTGGGGTGCTAGACGGGTATAGAGCCTATTTAGTTTGTCTCTGCGAACCGTAGCCATACTACGATAATATAAACAATACGAAATTCCACGCAAGCTAAATTGGATGCTCAGATCGTAGTCAAACTACGATAACTAAGATTAATCTAAAGAGCTCAGTGGCCGAATCCTGGGGTCTCGACCGACCTGCAGGAGGCTACCAAAACGCCTCAAGACTCACAGTCGCCTAGGCGTCGCTTGCGGTCTCATGGCCGCGAAATCAGGTGTCGAGAAAAGGGATTTATCCATCGGGCGCGCCCGACATGGTGTTGGCGTTGGAGACGAGAGAGGCGCAGCGCTGGTGGCTTCCCGATTTGACCAGTCATTCCTGCCATCCGCGTTAGGCACTGCCTTCCCATTCTACAGGACGCCCCAGGCCCGATAGCGTCCCCGCCCGGTGGCCTCGCGCAGACCGAGCTCGGCGACGAGGTTTTGGGCCGCACGAGGCGTTATCCCAAGCTCCGCTGCGATCATGCCAGCCGAGACGATCGGCCGGGTCAGCACGTAGTCGAGGAGAGCCGGCAGTTTTGAAGTGGCGCGACGGCCGGCGAGCTTGCGGGCGAGCAGGTTTCTGGTCATCAGCCAGCGGTCGTGGTCCTTCCGGCCGATCTCGGCGGCGGCGGTCATCGCCTCGAGCTGCACGGCGAGCCGCGCTGCGGCATCGCGTGGCCGCCGGCGCTCGCGCGGGATGCTTTTGAGCCCGGCATACAGGCACGGCAGATGCCAGCGCGTTTTGCCGCGGACGCGCAACAGCGCCGCGGCAAGCAGACATCCGAGCCAAGGCGTGTGTTCGAGCGGTTCGATCTCACCCCAGGCGTCGGCGGCGATCGCCGCTGCCAAGGTGGGCGGCAAGCCGCTAGTCTGGTCGACCACGTCGCGCCAGTGATCGAGACGGCCGTCCTCGTCCCAGTCGGGATCGTAGATCAGGGAATCCCGCTCCGGCCACGACAGAGTCTTATCGGCAAGCCTGCGCTCCGCCCTCGCGTTCGCGGCGTCGACCGCGGCGAAAGCTGCGACCAAGTAAGGATCGGTGTTGGGAGCGCCGAGCGGCCCTTCGAGACACACCTCCTCCTGCTCCGCGTCCTTGTGGACCTCAAGACTTTCCTCACCCTCCTCCCGGTTGCCCGTTTTGTCCTCTCGCTCGTTTCGGCCTCGGAGGCCAGCGAGTCCAGTAGCTGACAGTGCCCAATCCGGCTTCGCCTCGGCGATGCGCCGACGGGCACACAGCACGGCATGCGCCCTGGTCAGCTCATGGGTGGGCGCGCGGACGTCCATGCCGGCGTCGTGGAGTACGAGGTCGTCGAGGTGGACAAGTTCACCGTCAAGCCACAGACTGGCACAGGCGTCGGCGAAGTGCGTCCGGCTGATTGCGCCGTCGCGGATTGGGCTTTTGGCCAGCCGCTCGTCGAGGCGGGCGACCGCATCCTCGGCAGCGGCGAGCGGCCCGACGAGCAGGGCCCAGGGCAACGGATCGGGGATTTTGTAGCTGAACGACAAGGTCTTGATAACCTTAACAGGAATCGACGCAACGGAAGCTAACACGACATTGGATTCCGTCATAGCGACGTGAGTTCCCGGTCGGCTCCTACCCAATCGATAACCACCCCTTATCGATAGCGTTGGACGTCACGCCAAATCAGCGGTTCTGAGGCTCAGGACGCTCGGATGACGATCCTGCCGAGCCCTTGATCGACGTGAGAGCCCGCCGGTGCCAGCCTCCTCACCTCTTCCGGAAGACAGTCCGTGCGGCAGGAGTCCCCGCCCCGCGGCCGGCACGTAACCTCAAGCGGCCTCGATATCGGTCTGCGGAAAATCGCCACCCTTGAACATCAAGGGCTGCCCCAGATAGCGGGCACAAGCATAGGCAAAGCAGTCCCCGAAATTGAGGCTCGCCGGATGCCGGCCCTTGCCGAACCGGTCGAAGGCGTCGAGCGCGATCCGCGCCGTCTCCGGCGGCACCGCGACCGCAACGATCTCCATCAGCGCGAGATAGTCTTCGACCGCCTGCGCGGCGGCGCTGACCGAAAGATTCAGCACGCGCGCCACCGCGACCGCTGCCTCCCACACCGCCAGCGGCGAGGTCAGACGCGTTCCGGTCTGCTGCAGGCGCGCCAAAAGCTCACGCGCCTCGTCCTCGTCGGTCAGGAGCGCGGTCAGGGCTGAAGCGTCGATAAACATCAGGTGTCCTCGTACAGGCTGTCGCGGAACGCCTTGTCAGCCGGCTGGCCCTCGCGCGGATTGCCTCTGGCACGCAGATCCCGGCAGAACTGGATGCCGAGGTCCACCAAAGACGGCTTACCCTGCTCCCGCTCGAGTTCATGGGCGAGTGCCGTGTGCACCGCTTCGGTGAGGCCGATTTTTTTCAGCGCTGCAACCTTGCGCGCCAGCGCATCGGTTTCCGGCTTCTTGATATGGAAGGCCATCGCGCATTCCTGTAGATCGCATAGTGTATCCGTATATAGCACTACGGATACACAGAAGGAAGGTGGGTGTCGCCCATGGCAGGGCCACCAAGACCATGGCTTGCCGATCCAGGCCTCTCGCGGGAAGCTGCGCCCTCCCTTGCTCTGGGATCTACGGAGATCCCGCCAATCCCACAGAGACATCCGGCCTCCGCGGTGCATGAGGTGGATTTTATGGTTAATTGTCTATGAACGTCTCTCCTGTCCGTCTCCCGGATGTAGTTCGATCGAGGCCGTCTGGCTGACCCCGATCCGGCCTTGGCCGCGACGACCTCGTCCCTGCCCTCGCCCACACCTTCCCGGGATCTGAATTCAGCATGGCGCATCGACGATCATTACTGGCGCGACACCCGATCGGTGGCTCGGCCGGATGGCACGCGCCTCGGCAGGCTGCGCCCGTGGATGACCGCCGGGCTCGCCAGAGAGCACGGCATATCGACGCCTCTGGCGCCGTCTGGGCAGACGGATCGGCAGATAACCGAATGGCGCGGCACTTGCGCCTTCGTCTTAGCGCCGACCGCCCCCGCTGCCGCTGACGACATCCAGATCGCGCTCGGCCGGGAGGAGCGAATGACGGGCGTGCGATCGTCAATCCGGACTATCGTCCATTCAGCGAAGAGAAGCTGCTCGACCCAAGTTGAATTCGCCGTGATGCATCGGTCCAGGCCGATCGCTCAATGGCCCCGGCTACCACCTGCTGGACGGCGCCGTCGGCGCCCTTGTCCATGTCCGTCGTTTTCTCGGACGCTGTGGCCGGATCGAGCGCGAGCGCTGCAAGGCCAAGCTATCCGGAGATGGAGAAGCGGGTCATCGGCGAGATCGGGCTGGACGACGCGCGCGAGACGCCGTTCCTCGACGTCGTGCTGGACGGTTCGACCACGTGCCTCAAGCTGCGCTTCTTCGCAGATTGGGAGCAGTCAAGCGCCGGCACATTTCGGCTGTTAGCGCACTGGGCTCTCGATATCCGGGACTACACCCACAAGGGCGCGCGAGGCTGGTTCATTCCCCGGCCGTTGCGGCCACCGAAGGGCCGGCTTCTGCCGGGTGCAGACGCTGCACCTCCTTATGGACGGAAGAACGGACTTTCCTTTCGGCTGGTTCTTCTTGATGACCCACGGACATTGGGTCGATCCCGACGTCGGCCAGGCGATTGCTGCCGGGCTGCGGGCGCAGCGGGTGCGGTTGCCAGACCGGGATAGGGCGGTGCTCTTGCGCTGGCCGACCAGCTTCTAGGAACGCACCGATCATGGACGACATCAGTTCCCGCTCGGCGCTCGCCGACCCCGCAACCCGCGTCCTTGCCGTGGTCTGCCTCGGAAAGCCTGGCGCTAAAGTTTGTCACGCACCACCTCTACCCGGCTAGGCGCGAAACCGAGATGCTGCGGAGCGACGACCGAGTGCGCCTTTGACGGTGAAACGGCGTCTCGCAACGGAGCCTTGCATCGGTGGAAAGGGCAGGAGGGTCGGTTCGCCTCGTCTCGCCACGCCTGCGCGCGGCATGGTAGCCTGGGGGCCGGGTTGAAATTCGACCTCCCTCCTGCGGGTGAGAAAAGGATAGACTGGACGACGACGGGGGAAGGGCGATTCGGCCCAAGTTGAGAAAGTTGACCGCGGTCAACTTTGGTTGACGGCGCGCGGGTCGGGCCTCTTGCGGAGCCTGGCGATCGGAACCCTAAGTTGATCGCGGTCAACTTTTTTCGCTCGCATGGGGAACCGATAATGACCGTTAAGGACTCGTTAACCCTTTAATTGTTGCGCGATCGCCCAGAATCGGGCGTACTAGCCACGCTTTGCGTACGTCCTGCATCCGAAATTCGTAACTACGCGAGAAAGCCGTGGCCCTGAACGACCAACAAGCGATGGCGCGAATCCCGTCGAGTGCGCCCTCCGCGATCCACGATACTATCGCGGCCGACGCGCGGGAACTCTCCGCGAAGCTTCATGCCCACCGAACGAAGCTCTTCCCGCCAAAAGCCCGCAAGAATCTCCGCCGGTTTACATCTGGCGAAGTTGCTAAACTCGTCGGTATCAACGACGGCTACCTGCGCCAATTGTCGCTGGAGGGGAGGGGGCCCCAGCCTGACACCAGTCCATCAGGTCGAAGGTCGTATACATTCGAGGATATTCAGAGCCTTCGTGCTTATCTCGACGAATCCGGCAAGGGCGCGCGCCGATACCGACCGCATCGCGTCGCGGGCGACCAGTTGCAAGTCATCGGCGTCGTCAATTTCAAAGGTGGATCGGGCAAGACTACTACCGCCGCGCATCTCGCTCAGCATCTCACGCTACAGGGCTATCGGGTGCTCGCGATTGATCTCGATCCGCAGGCCTCCCTCTCCGCGCTGCACGGCTATCAGCCAGAGTTCGACGTCGAGGAAAACGGAACTCTCTACGGCGCCATCCGCTATGACGACGCGCGTCGCGAGCTGAGTGAGATCATTCGGCAGACTTACTTTCAGGGGCTCGACATCGTGCCCGGCAATATCGAACTGATGGAATTCGAACATGAAACCCCGAAAGCGCTAGCAACGCGCCAGTCGGGTGACCCGTTGTTTTTCGCACGCGTTGCCCGTGCCCTTGCCACTGTCCAGGACCGATACGACGTCGTCGTGATCGATTGTCCGCCCCAACTCGGATTTCTCACGCTCTCCGCGCTCTGTGCAGCAACCGCAATCCTGATTCCGGTGCATCCGCAAATGCTCGACGTCATGTCGATGTGCCAATTCCTCATCATGACATCCGACCTCCTCGCCGTCGTCGCCAAGGCAGGCGGCAACATGAATTACGATTGGATGCGCTATCTCGTCACGCGCTACGAGCCTGGTGATGGACCGCAGGCCCAAATGGTCGGCTTCATGCGTTCGCTATTCGGTGATCGCATGGTCACCAATATGATGCTGAAAAGTACGGCGATCTCCGACGCCGGCATCACGAAGCAAACGCTCTATGAGGTCAGCCGCGATCAGTTCACACGCGCGACTTACGACCGCGCGATGGAATCGCTGGACAGCGTCAATGGCGAAATTCAAAACCTTATCCAGGCCGCATGGGGGAGGGTCTAATGGGTCGCAAAAACCTGCTTGCTGACCTCATGGACGACAAGTTGACCGCGGTCAACGAACCGCCGTCAGCTGGGCCCAGCGACAATCCGAGACCTTCCCAACCGACACTGGGGTCTCGCGGGGCAGTCGGCGCCATGAGCCGCTCGCTCGAGATGCTATCCGCAGAGCGTGAGGCCGCGAAGGCCCTGACCGAACAACTCGCCACCGGACAGACCGTTCTTGAAATCGATCCAGGACTAATCGATGCCTCGATCGTTCCGGATCGCATGACTGGTGTCGACGAGAAGCACGCCGTCCTCGTTGAATCAATTCGTACCAACGGACAACTAGTTCCGATCCTCCTTCGCCCGCATCCGACCAGTCCAGGACGGTTTCAGATTGCCTATGGCCATCGTCGTGTCCGTGCGCTTGCCGAACTTGGCCACCCCGCCCGGGCCGTGGTCCGCGACCTCAGCGACGAAGACCTGGTGGTGGCGCAAGGCAAAGAGAACGGCGAGCGTGAGGATCTGTCCTTCATTGAGCGGGCAAGTTATGCCGCCGCGCTCGAGGATCGCGGGTTCAAACGTGAGATCATCATGGCGGCACTCAGCGTCGACAAGACAGAACTCTCGCGCCTCATCTCCGTCACCCGGGCCCTGCCACGGAGCTTGGTCGACGCGATCGGGCCAGCGCCGAAAACCGGCCGCCGGCGCTGGATGGAGCTCGCAGAGCGGATGGGGGGGCGCCACGATCAAAAGTCAGTAGCCGACAGCGTGGCCAGCGATCGTTTCGTGCGCGCTACTTCCGATGATCGGTTCGCGATCGTGTTTGCCGCGCTCGCGCCCCGCAAGCCCAAAACTCCACGGCCGACGACCTGGGCCGATGACGACGGCAAGAAGATCGTGAAGATTGAACGTCACGCAGATCGCGTCACGCTAGCGCTCGATGAAAAGGCCGCGCCAGCATTTGGAGACTTTGTGATTTCGCGGCTGCCGGAACTTTACCGTTCTTTTCGCGAGAGCCGCACCGATGAATAACATCGCGCGTCTTGCCGCTTTGGATATGGCGCCGTCCGGACCCCTCATGGTCGGGCGACGCGATGCGTACCCGCGTTTCCGTCCTCTAACCGTAGGAGCATAGCGGAAAAGAAAAAAGGCCCCCGGAACGTCTCCGTCCGAAAGCCTTCTCTCGTCACGTTTGGCGACTGACAGAGAATCACTTTCGCGAATCGCAGTCAAGCGTCTTTAGTAACGGCGCCGTTTTGGCGAGCAGATTTTCTTTGCCCGCATGAGGCAAAGACATGCAGTCACACTCTCCAACGACGCCTTTTGGGCGGCGATCGTTGACGCTTGCCCATGTGGCAAGCCAAATGGTCGCAACGGAACGACCCCCTGAAAAGATCGTCCACAAATGGAAGATCTTCCACGCCATCTGCACGGCACGGCCGCGCCTTGGGGTGACGGAGCGCTCGCTCTCGGTCTTGAACGCGCTCCTAACCTTTCATCCCGAGACCGCGCTAACCGGGGATGATGACCTGATTGTCTTCCCCTCGAACCATCAGCTCACTCGGAGGGCGCACGGCATGCCGGCGTCGACGCTGCGGCGCCACCTCGCCGTGCTGGTCGATGTGGGGCTGATCGTTCGACGCGACAGTCCGAACGGCAAGCGCTATGCGCGCAAGGGCGATGCCGGCGAAATCGAACTCGCCTTCGGCTTCGATCTGTCGCCGCTCGTCGTGCGCTCGGAGGAGTTCGAGAGCCTGGCGGCCGATATCGAAGCCGAGGCTCGCGCACTCAAGCTCGTGCGTGAGCGGATCACGCTGTGCCGGCGCGACATCGCGAAGATGATCGCAACGGGCATCGAGGAAGCGGTCCCGACGCGAAGGGCAGGGCGGGG
Organism: Bradyrhizobium jicamae; assembly: GCF_018130695.1. Classification (GTDB taxonomy): domain Bacteria; phylum Pseudomonadota; class Alphaproteobacteria; order Rhizobiales; family Xanthobacteraceae; genus Bradyrhizobium; species Bradyrhizobium jicamae_B. The sequence goes on from NZ_JAFCJX010000017.1 coordinate 160,871, forward strand.
GCCTGCCGATTGGCAGGAGGTGCATACTGCCTTCCGTGCGATCGTCGACCAGATTCCGCGCACAGCTACACGCCAGGAGCTCGAGCCGATCGCCGAAGAGCTGTCACAGCTCGCCGACGATGTGCTCAATCTTTTGGAAGCACATATCAAATCCAAGACTTCGAGCGCCAATGAGTCCCATTCTGAGCGCCACATACAGAATTCAAATACCGATGCCTTTACTGATCTTGAACCATGCCTCCGAGAAGGCAGGGCGGCGGGAGCTGAGCCAAAGCCTCAACCATCGCGAGTCGGGGAGGGGACGTATCCGTTGGGTATGGTCTTGAGTGCCTGCCCGGATATCGCCGACTATGCGAAGGGTGGGATTTCGAACTGGCGCGATTTCTTCGCCGTGGCGGCGGTCGTGCGGTCGTCGCTGGGGATCAGCCCAAGCGCCTGGGAGGAGGCGCAAACCGTCCTGGGTGAAATGCAAGCGGCGGTCGTCGTCGCCTGCATCCTGCAGCGTGGCAGTGCGATTAGATCTGCTGGCGGCTACTTGCGCGGGCTGACGCGGAAAGCGGAGGTCGGGGAATTTTCTCTTGGGCCGATCCTGATGTCGCAGATCAATTCCCGGCTAAAGGAAAAGCGACGAGCGTGACCGATAGGTATAGGGCTTCCGTCTTGAGCGTGCGGAGCAATGTCGGCCGTGAGAGCAGAGCTGCCGACCCTCCGCGAGACCAACTGGCTTGCCCGCTGGCCTTAGCGATCTGGAAAGCTTTGGAGGCTGACATTGCCGTCCGATCGCAACAAAACCTCGGCGTGGAATTCCTCGGCAAGGCGGTCGACACCTTCGTGCGCCGTCGGCGCGAGCATCCACCCTCGGATGCCAGGTCCGTCGCGGAGGGGCTTTAACCGGACAACGCCGCTCGCTTGAAATACTTGCGAACGGCGGGCTTAGATACAATCGTCCGGACCGCCTTCATTGCCGCAAGTCGAGCGACATGAGACCAACTAACTCATAGACCTCGTCAAAGCGAAGGAGCTCAACGACGAGCGAGTGCAAACCCCACCAAAAACGCGACAGCCAAAGACTTAAGTGGCGCTGCGCGAGCTGCCTCCGCCAAATGATGCAGCCATTTGTTCTGTGTTGGTGGGATCGGTCGAAAATCATCTTCGGCCATATGACGGATGGCCTCTGAAGCTTGCTCAATTCGCTGCTCAGGGGAGGCGACGACAGGACTGATATCTTCGTTGGCCATGAACGCCTCCCTGGCTTCGTTAGACTATCTTGCCCCATATCTACGGCGAGTGACCTCAAACAGTTCCATAAGTCTATGTTGCCAGGGAAGTGGGGCCGTTCTTTGCGATGAGCTGGCTGCGGCCGTGGCCCGTTCTCTCATGACCGAACCGAAAATCGATCGAACGCTGTCAATGTCTGCAAACGCGGCTCGACGTCGCGGAGGTAGATCTCCGCCTTGAGGAACGCGATTTCGTCGTTCAACTTGCTCTCATCGATGTCCACGTACCATGACCGTGGGCGGCCATCGCTTCCGTCACTCCACCGGTAGCCTCGGCGCTTCAGAGCGTCCTTGAGATCGAACGGCGACTGCTCCGCCCACACCCGTATTGTCTTTTTTCGGGCCTGCTCAAGCAATACCGCGAGCGCCGAGCTGCCGGTCGCAGGCAATTGGAACGCGAGCAGTTCGAGAAGGGCACGACAGTCGTCGACCGCCCTATGGGCTTGATGGAAGAAGCCGGCGCCGTTCAAAAGGTAGCCGAGACGAGAGCCCTCGAAGCCGTGCTTCCGCCATTCGACCTCCGTCGCAGAACATCCCCAAGCCTTGCGTTGGAAAATCGGCCAGTAGCGTTCCGCGAATTTGCGGTCGAAGCCAGAGTTATGGGCGATGACGATCACGGTGTCATTGACGAATGACGAGACCGCATCTTCGTCGATCCGCTGTCCATTGACCATTTCATCGGTGATGCCGGTGAGGGCAGTCACCTCCGGCGGGATCGGTACGGTCGGCTCGTTGAACGACGTGAACGTCTCTCTAACGCCCGCGATACTGCCGTCCGGAAAGTAATCGAACTTGACCATCCCCAGTTCGATGACCTCATCCTTTCGTTGGTCGAGACCGGTCGTTTCAACGTCGAGAAGGACGCCGGTCTTTGTGGTTTGGTCAACTGATGGCGTGTAAGGCGGCCGCGGGACCAGGCGCCGAAGGACGCGGTAGTCGGCAGATTTGGCCAATGCCTCGGCCATGCCAGCCAGGGTCATGTCGGTTTCGGACATCGGGTTATTTGGATCCTCCGGAGCCCGCGGGCGGCCTCCCGCACCGCGATTTAGCCCCGGTCATAGCCCGAAATCCAGTTGCGAGCCGGCGTCATCACCAAACTGGAGAGAGGAAAGCGAGACCCCTAGCAGGCGAGCCGACAGATTGCAGGTAAGTGAAGCCGCCTCAGTTGGCGGCCTCTTTCTTCTCTAAGTCAATTTTCATCTCGACCGGTTCCTTGTCGTCTCCGTCGTAGATTTGCGAGACGTTCATTGCGAACGTTCGGAACCATCGCAGCCGTTGATGGACGCGGCAGAGATTGTAGTGGGCGACGTACAGGCTCACGGCGGCCTGATGGTTGGTGAGCTTCTTTGAAAAACCGTTGGTGAGGCGCGCGAACCGCTTCTGGCTCATGCGAAGCGTGAGGTTCTGCCGCTCAACGTAGCTGGTCGAGATATGGCCCGGGGTGCCGCTCTTGGACAGCACCCTATCTTGCCCCTAAGCCGACCATAGAAACCCAAGGAAGCCTAAAATTGATGGCGGCCGAGGATTGCTGCGACTGCAAACATGTCAGGTCCTCGGCCATATCCGACGTAGCGAAGCGGTGATATCTTTACCAAGAGCGGGGCTCGTCCCGCACATTACCTCGGCCCGACATTCGGCCCCCGGAAGCAACCCTAAGGTTTTCGAGGAGGTCCCGATGCATACGAATCGTCGCGACTTGTTGTTGGCGGGATGCTGCGCCGCCTCTGCCCCGCTGCTTTGGGGCATTACCACTCGGCTTAGGGCCGAACAGCGTGATCCGCCGCCAGAGACCACTACGCTGCGCCTCGCGAAGAGCCCAAGCCTCTGCATCGCGCCTGTATACGTCGTCAGAGACCTGCTGAATGCCGAGGGGTTCACAAACGTCATTCACGTCGAAACCGGGTTCGTTGGCAACGGCTCCGCACAAGACAAAGCAATCTGGAGAAACAGCGACGTCGACTTCAACTTGAATTTCTCTGGTCCACTCCTTCTTGAGATCGATAGAGGTCTGAGCACTACCGTTCTGGCCGGGGTTCATGTTGGCTGCTTCGAGCTCTTCGCCCGGGAGGGTATACGCAGCGTCGCCGACCTGAAGGGTCGAACCGTCGGCGTCCAATCGCTTGAGTCGCCCCCGCATGTATTCCTGAGCGCGATGGCGACGCTTGTGGGACTCGATCCCGCCAAGGACATCGAGTGGGTGACGAGCGCGAAGGTCAAACCGATTGAATTGTTTGCAGAAGGCAAGATCGACGCCTTCCTCGGATTTCCGCCAGAACCTCAACGTTTGCGCGCGCAGAACATCGGTCGCGTTATCGTCAACAGCGCGCAGGATCGCCCATGGTCGCAATATTTTTGCTGTATGCTGGCAGGAAATCGCGAATTCGTTCGAAGAAATCCTGTTGCCACCAAGCGCGTGGTGCGCGCCATGCTCCGAGCCACGGATTTATGCGTGAGCGAACCGACCGCCGTTGCGCAGCGTATGGTGGATGGGGGTTTCGCACCTCGCCTGGACTACGCGGTCCAGACCCTTGCTGACGTGCCCTACAACCGCTGGCGCGAGTACGATCCTGAGGACACAATCCGCTTTTACGCACTTCGTCTTCGCGAGGCGGGAATGATCAAGTCAAGCCCTGCGAAACTCATCGCGGATGGGGCTGACTGGCGGTTCCTTAACGCGGTGCGACGTGAACTGGGAGGCTGATCAACTACAGCGCCTTCGAGGAGGTCCCAATGCATACGAACCGTCGCGACTTGCTGTTGGCTGGGGCCTGCGCAGCTTCCACGGCCCTGTTTGGGAGCGTCGCAGCTCGGCTGAGAGCCGAAGAGTCCAATCCGCCGCCGGAGACTCCTACAATCCGGCTTGCGAAGAACCCCAGCATTTGTATCGCACCTCAGTACGTGGTCAGCGACCTATTGAATGCCGAGGGGTTTACAAACGTGGTTTACGTCGACTCCGACGCTGGCGTAGAGCAAACCAGAGCAATCGCGAAAGGCGACATCGACTTCACCCTGCATTTCTCTGGTCCGCTTCTTCTCGAGATCGATCGAGGTGCGAGCATTACTGTTGTGGCCGGGGTTCATGTCGGCTGCTTCGAGCTGTTCGCCAAGGAGGGCATACGTAGCGTTGCCGACCTGAAGGGGCGAACCGTCGGCCAGCAGGGGCTTGGCAGTAGCCCGCACGTTTTCATCAGCGCGATGGCGGCGCTTGTCGGGCTTGATCCCGCCAAGGATATCGAGTGGGTGACGAGTGCGTCGGTCAAACCGATCGAGTTGTTCGCTCAGGGTAAGATTGACGCGTTTCTTGGATTCCCTCCGGAGCCACAACGCCTGCGTGCGCAGAACATCGGTCATGTCATCGTTAACAGTGCCCAGGATCGCCCGTGGTCCCAGTATTATTGCTGCATGTTGGCGGGGACTCGTGAATTTGTCCGAAAAAATCCCGTTGCAACCAAACGGGTCGTTCGCGCCATGCTCCGAGCTACAGATTTGTGTGTCAGCTCGCCAACCCTTGTTGCGCGGCGAATGGTGGACGGGGGATTCACGCCTCGTCAGGACTATGCGGCTCAGACGCTTGCGGATGTTCCGTACAACCGCTGGCGCGAATACGATCCCGAGGACACTATCCGCTTTTACGCGCTTCGACTGCGCGAAGCGAAGATGCTGAAATCGAATCCGGCCAAAATCATCGCGGATGCAGCCGACTGGCGGTTTTTCAACGAGGTTCGTCGTGAACTTGGAAGCTGATTCGACGTCGTTCCTTGGTCAGCGTCCACTCCCTGCAAGATCGCGAGGAAGTGGAGATGGCGTGTCGATAAAGAACGTCCTTCTCGGCTTTGCACTACGACCCTCATTGCGCACAAAATTGCTTATGGCGTTCTTCGCCATCGAGGTGTTTTTGGTCTCGGTTGGGGTAATCGGCCTCCTCTCGCTGCGCGAGGCGGATCAGCGGGCGAACCAGGTCGTTGGTCTGCAGCAGAAGATCGAGGCATATCGGCAGATGCAGCACAATACGCTCCGGCAGCTTTATGGCGTGTCCACAGCGCTCGCCTTTCCAAATGAAGCGACGTTGGCAGTTGTGCTGCGACAGATCAATCAGTTTGGCTACGACCTCGATCGCGTCTCGTTCGTGGCAAAGGACGAGGTGGCGTTGCTCAACCAAGTGCGCGAAGAGTATGCGCGCTTTATAGCCGTCGTTTCAAACATCGCCGAGCTCATCCGCAGCGGAAGAGCGTCCGAGGCCAAGCAGAGAGAACTCGCGGAGCTCGGACCTCTCGCGGACAAGCTCGAACGACTGACTAATCAATTGGTCAACCGGGCTGAAGCAGACATGGTGGCCGGCATAGATGCGAGCCGACAAACCTACACCAAATCACAGATGCTCGTCACTGTGGTCGCTCTCGCAAGTTTTGTCCTTACGCTGGTCTTGGGACATGCGATCTCCCGATCTGTGATCGAACCAGTCCGCATCATTCACCATGGCTTGAACCGGATAGCCGCTGGCGATTTCGCCCAGCGTATAGAGGTGCCCAATCGGGACGAACTCGGGGAGCTTGCGGCGCATGTTAATTCGGCCTGCGACGAGTTGCAGCAGCTCTATCGGAGCCTTGAGGAGGCGAGCCGACACAAATCGCAGTTCCTCGCAAACATGAGTCATGAATTGCGGACACCATTGAACGCGGTACTCGGCTTTTCGGAGCTCATGCTCGACGGGATATACGGCGATCCTCCAGAGAAAATGCGATCCGCCATCGAAAGGATCCAACGGAACGGAAGACATCTGCTCGGGCTCATCAACGACGTCCTCGACCTCTCCAAGATTGAAGCCGGACAGCTTCGGCTTTCGCTGGCCGACTACTCGGTGGAGGAGCTGGTAAATGTTGTCCATACCTCCGTCGAGTCGCTCGCCGCAGACAAGAACCTGAGTTTGAGAATTGCCGTTCCGGCTGGCTTGCCGCCCGCGCGAGGAGACGAACGCAGGCTCGCCCAGGCCCTGTTCAATCTCGTTGGTAACGCGATCAAATTCACGGACCGGGGAGAGGTCCGAATAGAAGTGGAGGCGAAGGCAGATTCCTACGTCTTCTCTGTTCAGGACACAGGACCGGGCATCGACGAGGCGGACCAAGCCAGAATATTCCAGGAATTCCAGCAGGTGGATAACTCGATCACCAAGACGAAGGGAGGCGCGGGGTTGGGCCTCGCAATCGTAAAGCGCATTGTGGAAATGCATGGCGGTCGAATCTGGATCCAATCTCGCCTCGGCCAGGGCGCGCGCTTCTCTTTTCTGGTGCCGGCCCGCCTTGAGCAACAGGCGGTGCAGGCATGAGCAAACGGATACTGGTCGTCGAAGATCAGGAGGACAATCGGCAAATCCTGCGCGATCTGCTTGCAAGCGTCGGTTATGAAATGATCGAGGCGCACGACGGCGAAGGAGCGCTCATGGTGGCGCGAACCCATAGCCCCGACCTGATCCTGATGGACATCCAGTTACCTCTTCTTGACGGATACGAGGCGACACGTCGCATAAAAGCGCAGCCGGATCTTCGCGATATTCCAATCATCGTCGTCACCTCCTATGCGCTTGGCGGCGACGAGGAAAAGGCACGCGCTGCAGGCTGCGATGCCTATGTCGCTAAACCCTACAGCGCACGAAAGCTACTTGAGACGATCAATCGATACCTGCCATGAGGATTCAGAGCGCGTTGGAGCGGAGATGCATGTCCCACCCCGAATCTTGATCGTGGATGACAACGAAACGAATCGCTGCCTTCTTACCGCGCGCCTAGGTGCCGAGGGTTATCAAACTGTGGAGGCTGAAAACGGCGAGAGGGCGCTCGCGGTCGTGCGTGAAGTAGAGCCAGACGTTGTCCTCCTCGACGTCATGATGCCGAAAATCGATGGCTTTGAGGTCTGCCGGCGACTGAAGATCGATACGACGCTGGGATTTGTTCCAATCATCATGGTGACGGCGCGGACCGAAACGGAGGATGTCGTCGCGGGACTTAACGCGGGTGCTGACGAGTACCTGACCAAGCCGGTCGATCATGCCGCCCTCGTTGCGCGTGTGCGCTCCATGCTCCGAATTAAAGAGTTGCATGATCGAGCTGAATCCCAGGCTGTCGAGCTCGCCGAGTGGAATAGAAGGCTCGAGCAGCGTGTTGAGGAGCAAGTTATGCAAATTGAGCGGGTCAGCCGTCTGAAGCGGTTTCTGTCACCGCAAATAGCGGAGCTGATTCTTTCTTCATCGAAATATGAGCCGTTAGCGAGCCACCGAAGGCAGGTAACGATAGTCTTCGGTGACCTTCGCGGTTTCACGGCGTTCGCAGAGACTGCGGAACCCGAAGAGGTGATGGCGGTGATGCAAGAATATCATGCCGCCTTAGGCTCCCTCGTGCACCAGTTTGAAGGCACATTGGAGAGGTTCCTCGGCGACGGAATCATGGTGATTTTCGGCGATCCGATACCTTGTGCAGATCCATGCAAACGAGCTGTCCAAATGGCGATCGCGATGCGAAGCCGCCTGTTGGATTTGTCGAATAAGTGGCGGCGTGAAAGACACGAACTTGGTTTTGGAGTCGGCATTGCATATGGATATGCGACGCTCGGCCCCATCGGTTTTGAGGGACGTTCTGAGTACAGCGCGATCGGTACGGTGGTGAATCTAGCTGCCCGTCTTTGCGCGGAGGCGCGCGACGGTCAGATTCTCGTTGATGGTAAGGTACGGGAAGCGCTTGACGCGAGGGCGACCGCGGAGCCCGTGGGTGAACTTACGCTCAAGGGGTTGCGGCGTCCGATTGCGGCATACAACGTCGTTGAGATGGCCTAATCCCTTCGAAGCACCCGGCTAGAGGTCCGGCTCTTGTGCGGCCCAACTGAGTTGATCCAGCCATCAACCTGAAGGGGGTGCGCCCCTGAACCTTCTTTGGACTCGCGCGAAAGCGATCTAACGGATTAGCGTCTTCAACTTGTGGGCCCCTCCCGGACTTGCCGGCAGGCCGCGCTGATGTCTCCTTCGAAGTCAATGCGGACGTCGAGCACTTTCGCGCAGCGCGTTCCCAAGGCCTCGGACTGCTCGCCCAAAGGCCGACTTCTGCCATAACAATGGATTTGCGAATCCAACGCGAGGTTTCTGGCGACTTGGTCGACCCTGGAGATCGTCTGTTCCTAATCTCACGGCTGACCAAAAATGCTGGGTCGAGCGAGTTCGGTTTCTGACCCGACTGAGACATCGAGGTCCACAATGCTTTTAGCGCCAGGCACGGCATTAGCGGGTCTTGCCGCGTATCGCATCCCACCACGGACAGGTGCCCGCCATGCGTTCGTAGTTGCCTTCCATCACCTGAACAGGGGCGCGACGTGGACCGATCTCCGGCGCGGCCGAGGGAGGCGCGCCAATATCTTCAAATAGGCCCTTGTGGCCCCAGAAGCTACCGACACTGGTCATCTCCACCGGCGGCGCTGTGTCGTCGACCTCCTTGCCGCCCCAGCCGCACTCCACGTAGATCTCTGATGGAGTGCGCATGTAATACGACGTCATGAGATCATTTGGGTGGCGGCCGAGAGTGGCGACAATTTTCTCCGGGCTACCCTGTAGCAGGTCATACCCCTGACCGACGTCGTCGAGAAGATAATATTCGACAAGCAGGTGATGCATGCTGCGCACTGGTGCGGCCACGAGAGCCACGCTGTGGTGCCGTGCGTTGACATGCATGAAGTAAGCCGTCAGCGGGGCAACCATGAAGTCGCTAATGCGAAACCCCAGCAGGTCCTTGTAGAAGGCCAAGGCGACATCGATGTCTGGGAATGTCAGAAGGGTGTGGCCCATGCCTAGCGGGCCGGTACGGAAGCCGGAGACGTCGCGGCTAGGCTTAAAGACCGTGTCAGCTACCTGGGCGCCGTGAAAAGCTTCCAAACGATTGCCGGCGGGATCGGCAAAGGAGATCAACTCCGTCACACAGCGCTGGTCCGCCAGCTCTGCGGGTTCGCGCTTCACAGCGACGCCTGCGTTTTCGAGGCGGGCAGCGAGTGAGTCGAGAGCCACGGCATTGGCGACTTCCCAGCCAAAGACCTGAGCGCCCGGCTCAATGGCTCGGTCAATGAACAGGCGCTGTTTGCGGTCGTCCATACGGAAGGCACGCATCGAGCTGGCGCGGTCCACGGCCTGCATGCCAATGTTTGATGTGGCGAATGCGGCCCAATCATCGAGGTTCGATGCGCCGACGCCGAGATAACCGAAGGCCTGGATTTCCATGTGTATCCTCCCCGGTTGCTTTCTTGACAAGGGTAAGAGGCAGCGAGCGCCATTGCAATTGGAGTTTGCGGCGTTCGCTCTTCACAGGACAGCTAAAATTCCTGTGGTCGCGACGGCCGGAATAGCGAACATTACAAATTCACGCCGCCAAGTTGGCAGGGCCCATTGCGGAAACCGGCCGCCAACGCACCCCATGTCGCCTATTGGCCCGAACGATGTGCGATAGTAGCGGCGACCACCGCTCCTGACCCACCGGAAATGATCGCACCCGAATCTACCCAGTGGGTTCGATCCTCTAGGTGCTAATCTGATCTCAGCGCGCGGCCAACCTCTTGTACGCCGCAATAGCCCGCTTGAGGTCGTCATATTCCTCGCAAGGAATGAGGCAGAGATCTTCGAGCGCGGTAAGTAGTTGCTCCGCTTTGTCGGGCTCGCCAAGCACGAGATAGGCCTCACCAAGATGTTCATGCGCGCTGCGGTGGCGGGGATTTAGCGTCAGCGCCCGCTGATAATGGCCGATAGCCGGGCCAAGCTGACGCAGCCGCCGATAGGCATAGCCGATGTAGTTCTGGGTATCGGCATTAAGCGGGTCACGCAGTGCGGCGAGTTCGAACGCTTTGATTGCACCAGTCCAATCCTCGGCGACGAGCGCCCTCTTGCCGGCCTTGAAATCGGGGTCAAGCTGAGCCCAGTCGGCATCCGATGCGACGACAGACACCATGGTGGTGCAGATCGGCCAGGCTTCGGGCGTGATTGCTGTCTCGGCTTTACGGTCGAGTCCACCGAAAGGCGGTTTAATCTGCCACTGCGGCAGGCTTTTCGTGTAGAGCACGACACCGGCGACCAACGTACCGAGCACTGTAGCCACTGCGACAACGCGGATCATCCTTATCATCTCGTCGTTGACAGCTGCCGGGCATCAAGCCAGCCAACCGAAGAGTCATTGTCGTGCGCTGCCTACAGTGTCATTTCGCAAGTATGCCTGGGCCTCACGGATTTCCTTCCGCTCAGTATCGGCGTTCTTGGTCTGCTCCACCAGCTTGTCGAAATACTCGATTGCCTTCTGGCGGTCGCCGGCGCCGTCGGCGGCGCGCGCGGCTCCCCAGAACGCGCGGAAGCGGTTGGGGGTCTGCTTGAGTGCGGTCTCGAATTCGTTCAGCGCAGCTGCGGGCTGCCCAAGTTCAAGCAGCAATTCCCCGAGCAGCTCGCGGAACGGATAGAGGCGATTCTCCATCGCCACATGCTTGAGGCTGCCATCTTCGCTGTCGGCAGCTGCCCGCATGAACCGCAGCGCCTGATCGCGCTCACCTTCTTTCAGCGCGACCCACGCGGAAACGGCAAGCATTTGCTCATCGGTACGATTGGCCCAGTAGGACTGGTCGGCGCTCTGCAGCGTCGCGCGCAACACCTTCATGGCTTCGATCTCTTCCTTGGCGCCTGCGAGGTCGCCGGCGCGCGCCATGCCGAGACCGCGCGTGAAGCGGATCAACGAATCTGCCATGGGATATTTAGTGGGATCCATCGGCAGTGCGGCAGCACCTGCCCAGTCTGCTCGCTCAAGGACATAGCGCGCTGGCATGGCGGCCTTGGCGGTAAAATTGACAAAGTTTATCGGACGGTCGCCGCGGTCGGCCGTGGCGAGCGACTTCTTGATCATTGCATCGGCCTTCGCATCCTGTGCGAGCTGCAAATGCGCGTAGACCGTAAAATCTGACGCGTGATAATAGTCGGGCTGGATCTGAAGCGCCGACGCATTCGAGGCGATGGATTCTTCCCAAAGTCCGACCATGGAGTAGATGTGCGAAGGCATGTGCCGAGCATGCGGCACGGCTGGTGCGATGCCAGCGTAGCGCCTCGCCGATGCCACCCCTTTTTCGGCAAGCGGCGCAAAGTCGTAGGCGTGAATGAGGTAGTGCGTGACGCCCGGATGCTGCGGGTTCTGGTCGAAGAGTTTCTCCAGAAGTGCCGCGGATTTCAGCTGGTTGGCATAGGTTAGGTCGTTTTTTGGTGCTGAGGCTTGGAGCGTCAGCGCATAAAAAGCCTGGACTTCGTAGTCGTCCGGATAGCTTTGCGCCATCCGCTCCATCGCGGCATTGTAGGCTGCCAGCCGGGCGTCTACGGCGACCTTGTCATGGTCGCGGAAATATGCGCTCAGCGCTTCGATCCAGTCGCGCTCGCGCTGCGTTTTCGGCCCTGCAGCCCGCGCTTTATCCAGTGCGTCCCAAGCCGCTTGCGCCTCCGCTCGCGTCGGCGTGGTCGCGAGCGTATTGCCGAGGAGATCCATCGCCACACCCCAATATGCCATGGCGCAGTTGGGATCCTGCTGCAGTATCGCTTCGAACGTCCGGCGGGCGATCAGGAACCAATACGAATGCAGCATGGCGACGCCGCGGTCGAATTCGGCCTGCACATTGGGGTCGCAAGATGTGGGAAGGGTCACTGTGCCGAGCTTTTGGTCCTGCTGGCCCATCGCGCCGCTTGTCAGGGCTGCAGTGACAAGGCCGGTCGCAAACAATATTCGTGACAAGTGAGCGCTCATCTTAAATCTCCCCTCCGCTTGCACAGCCCATGTCGCGCGAGCCTGCTCGATCGACCACCAAGGCTGCGCGTCTATTCCGTCCCTTCCGTTTTTTTTGGAGCGTCCAGTTGTCATGCAAAAAGTGCGGACAGCCTGTTTTGTCCGCCGGCGTGCCAAATTGCGCACGTCTCCATGAAGTGCACTTTTCTTGCCTGAAGCTGCCTTCATTTTACAGGATGAGGGCCGCCCGCAGGCAACTCAACATTGGAAAAATACTCCACATCCCGCATCTCTGATAGAGCAGGGAGACTGCCGTTCTTGGCCCGTCGCTGCCGTTGAGCCGATGCCGCTACATGTCGGCTCGCGGTAACAGACCGGAAGTTTGCGGCCGAGCGCTGGACCGACGCTTTTGACCCGAAGCGGACATTTACAAGCTTTGGGAGTGCGCACTGCACAGAACGCCTCTTTCGGCCGGGCTTGAGAAGGTTTAGTCTCCATCTGCAGCTACCTCTCGATAACGGGAGGCGCCGACATCTCCGTAAAGCTGAATTGGCGGCGGGCATGCTATCGGCGAGCATCGCATACTGTCGCACCGACAATTTTTGATGCCGGTCTTCCACGAGCACGCACCCCAACGAGGAGACGGGAGGCGTTCGCTAGCCACATGGGAGAACGAGATGAAATCAGAATTCGGAAATCGCCTTGCAGCTTTTGCCGTCGCGCTTTGTTTCGTGCCCGGATGGATTGCAAGCAATAGCGTCCGTGCCGATGAAAGGGCGACTAAGATCGTCATGATCGGTGATTCTCTCACCGAAGGTAAGGTGGCTGAAACGGATCGCATCCCGATCCAACTCGAATTTGCCCTGAAAGCGAAAGGTCAGTCGGTATCAGTTATCAACGCGGGCGTGGGCGGTGACTCCGCCGCGAAGGGACTCGCAAGATTGAACCGAGTTGTCAAAGACGACACCGACGCAGTGATTGTGGCACTCGGTTGGTGGGACATGAGCAGGGGACTCGATCCAAAGGTCACTCGCGCTGCCTTAGCAGCGATCCTGGATAACCTTCAAGCGCGGAAGGTCGCTGTGCTCCTCTGCGGGGTGCGAGCGCATACACAATTCGGAGACGAACATGAGAAAGCATTTGCTGAAATGTTCGCTGCCCTTGCCCGCGAATACAACGTTCTATTCTTCCCAGCCATCAACGGTGCGGTTCTGGACAATGCTGAACTAAACGCGGTGGATGGCTTGCACCCCAACGCGGCCGGAAACAAGGCGATCGTCGCGCAAATTCTTCCAACGGTCGAGGCTCTCATAGATCGAGCGCGTTCGAGATCGTGATCCAAATGAGCATTTGATGACGCTCGGCCGACTTCTGCTTCTGGCCCGGAGCCGTCTGTGAGGGCAGCGCAGAGCGCGTCTGCTCTGCCCCCAAAGTCAGACGTCGACTTGTTCTGCTATCGCGAGGGCGTCATCGACCTCGATGCCGAGATATCGAACGGTGCTCTCGATCTTGGTATGTCCCAGAAGGAGCTGTACGGCTCGCGGGTTGCCGGTTCGGCGATAGATCAAGGTCGCCTTCGTCCGGCGAAGGGAATGCGTCCCGAACAGATGCGGGTCCAATCCGATGCCGGCGAGCCAGCCGGATAGGAGACGGGCATACTGGCGGGTCGTCATATGTCTACTCATCCGCCGACCGGTGAACAGGTATTGACGTCTTGCCTGTATCCCGAAGGTAATCGTCGATTGCTTGCCGGGTCGATTCCGTCAGTTCAAATTTGACTGGCCGGCCGGTCTTCTTCTGTCGGACGGTCGCGCGGTCGGCCGAATATCCACCCGGCGCAAGGTCATCAACTTTCAAGGCTACGACGTCGCAACCGCGAAGCTTGCTATCGATGGCGACGTTGAACAGTGCCAAGTCGCGCATTCGGCCTTCGACCTGCAGCTTGGCTCGAATTGACCAGACGTGCTTCGGACGGAGCGGCGGCTTTGCGCCGACGATCTTCCCCTTGTTCCAAGGAACGTGCTTCGAGACGGCGGGGACGGTGTTTGGAATAACGGTCATCTTGACCTCCTCAGCTAGTGAGGCTGGTCATTTTCAGCCGGAAGCCCTTCCAATCCGGCGTCCGGTTCTAGATGATTGGAGACGTACTTGTGTCCAATTCGAGCGTCAGAAGAGCCGAGTTTGACCCGATGCGGTCACTGCCGGCCCTGCGCTGATACGGAATCATGCCGTGTGATGTATTCCACCAGACGAGCAGACTCGTCCTGGACCGCCAATACGGTGCCGGACTTGCGCGTGACAGCCAAATCCATGCCAGCGAAGTAGATCCCGGGTTGCTTTGTGATCCCGCCCTCGTGGAGCGGTTGTCGCCGCGCATCCAGCACGTCAGGCAGGCGGATCCAAGTAAAGTCACCCTGAAAGCCGGTACACCAGATGACCGTGGTGATACCTCGTTCCGCGAGATCAAGGGAACGGATTGTTGGTCTCGGCAGTCTCAAGGCGGCATTTTCCGCTGGGTCAGGTTCTGCTGGAGGGGCGTTGCTTCCAGTGCGCGCGATGTAGTCATCGATCTGTCGCTGCATTTTGGTGGACATCTCATCGGCGAAGCGGATGTTGTCTTCTACATCATCGGCAATCGAAAGCCTGCCGTCACTCTCGATCCCATCTATCCGTCCGAGCAATACGACGCCCTGCGCGCTCAGTGACTGCAGGCTGATGGTGTGCTGCGCTCCAAATAGCGGCCGTGGCGCAATCCGGCCCGATGGCTGCACAAAATCCTTTCGCGGCACGTCGAACATTCCACTCTGAACCAGCCAGATCATGATGTCCCGTCCGCGGTAGCGTCGCCGGGCTCGTCCGACCTGACTGGTTGCGAGAAAGACTTGTCTGCCCGCGCGCACCAGGTCTTCGGCGATCTGGCCACCCGACTGGCCGCTCCCCACCACCAATACCGCTCCAGGAGGGATCGCACTCGCATTGCGGTAATCAGACGTATCGATCTGGGTGAGATTACGCGGTAAATCTACAGTCCAGGTTGGACGCACCGGACGGTTCAGATTGCCACTTGCGATCACGACGTTTCGCGCCTCCAGTGTGCCGCGTTCGGTGACAAGTCTATAAATGCCGGCGACTGGTCCCGGAGCAAGTTCAGTCACCTCACTGTCGCCTTCGACCGGCAGCCGGTTACGTTCAGCGAAATCGTCAAGTAGTGCGACAAACTCGTCGCGCGTCAGGGCGCCCTCCGGATCAGGACCATCATATCGGTCGCCCGGCATCACGGTCTGTATGTTGGGCAGGTTCATGCGGAAGGAATCCCAGCGCTGAGTACGCCATGTCTCGCCAATCCGACCCCGCTCCAAGACGCGATGACGCAAGCCGGCCCGGGATAGGTAGTAACTGACGCCCAGACCTGCCCAGCCGGCGCCGACCACTATTACATCGAGAGCATCGCTTCCACTCGCCATCCGGGCTTCCTCCTGAACGACTTGGCCAGACAAGGTCTCCAGAAGAATACGAGAAATCTATCGGGACAACATCCAACCCGGAAAATTAGCTAAGCTGGTGCCAATGCCTCAGCCAAAACCAGCCTGAGAGGCGATCGGTTCGCACTGTATTTTGAGCCTCGGCCGTGAGACGGACTTCAGTTCAGGACGCCCCGCGGTCTACTTCCAAAGGGGAGCCTACTGGGACGTGGGATTTTGACCCGCCGTCAGATCAGAAAACCACCATCTACGGGCAGAATGTGGCCCGTGACAAACGAGGCAGCAGGAGAACACAGCCAAACCACAGCGTTGACAACTTCGTCGGGTTCGCCGACGCGCCCCAACGGGTGCATCGCCGTCACGCGCGCTGTGATAGCTTCGTCGTGAAAGAAGCCCCGCTCCGCCATCGGAGTGCGAATAACTGCCGGCGCCACCGCGTTTATCCGCACGCCTTTGCCGGCATATTCTAGCGCAGCAGCTTTGGTCATGCCGACGACCCCGTGCTTACTGGCATGATATGCGATACCAATGCGCCCGCCTTTGAGTCCAGCCACCGAGGACATATTCACGATGGCGCCCTTGCGCCGCACAATCTCAGGAAGCTCGGACTTCATGCTCAGGAACACGCCCTTGAGATTGATGTCGATCACCTGATCCCAGGTTGCCTCGCTATATTGCTCGACGGGCACAAAAGCGGTCCCCTCGATGCCGGCGTTGTTGAAGGCGAAGTCGAGCCCCCCAAAACGTTCCACGGTGCGCGCCATAAGCGCTTGCACCTCTTCAGCTTGCGAAACATCGGTCCGTACGAAAATGGACTCGCCGCCGGTAGCTTGGATCAGCCGCACCGTCTCCTGACCTTCGTCGGTACGCCGGCTGGCGACGACCACCTTGGCGCCCCGCGCGGCAAAGGCCAGTGATGCTGCCCTTCCTATACCCGAACTGCCACCAGTAACCAGCGCAACTTGCCCTTGGAATATTGGATGATCTGCCACAATGATTCCTTTGCGGTTGGAAACCGCCCGACGGCGGGCTTATCAAGGTCCTGGCTCGGTAGGTTGGATCTTAGAAATGTCATGCGAGTTTGCCACCCACGCAATTGACCTATGTCAAACGGTTCCACCCCTCGCGTGCCAGATCGACGCTCGTGACCCATTCCGGGAGTTGGGCCTAGCTGTCGTGCCCCAATTCTGGTCGCTCGCCTGATCATACCGCCGGCTTACATTTCCTCACCGTCGGTCTTTCACCCAAACGGACATCGCGTCGTGGTAGCCAAGCCTGACGATTTGGTTGGTCACGGAAACACTCGCATCTTCAGCGAGGCGCGACGTGGGGCTGATCCGATATGGCTTGCTGGACTAACGGGCCGGTTCCGACGTTGGCTTACTAATGTCGCAAACTTTCGGGAGCTAGTTCGGCGATAAGCCGCGACAAGTTTGCTTCAGCTTTTGGACGAGCTTCGCGCAGGCGCTTGCGAATCCGGTCTGCATCTGGGTCATGCGCGGCTGCATCTGCCTGTCCAATACCCGCGCCCGTCAGCCGGTGCTCCGCCACCCATCGATGCAAAGTCTTGTCCACCGACCATCGGCGCCCGGCTTGCAACTCCTCAAGTGCACGTCGAACTAAGTCTTCCGGTACGTTCGGCGATTGCATCGGCTTGCAAAGTTCATTCTTTATCGTCTCATCGTCGTAGGCGGCTTCAATATGACCGATGACCGCTGCGCTCAAGCAGAAAGCGCCGGAGCGCAACATTTGAATCGTGATCCGGTCACCGTCGAACACACGTACAGAAGGTCGAGTGTCAAATGCCTTTGCAGTGCAATCCACATAGAGGCTGTCTGAGCAGCCTTCGATTGTCCCATGTTCGAGGATGACTGTCTGATGTTCGATCCTCAGCACGCGCCCCTTGCGCACAACGTCTTTGATGGAGCGCAGGGCTTCTACCTCAAGGCACGAAAGAGTCGCACCACGATACATGGTCGGTGTCACCGTTGTATCGATGCGCAAGATCTCGCCGGTTCGTTCCAGCCGCTCAAACAAATCGGCTATGCATGTCGCTTCTGCTGCCGCTTCAAGTTGATTTGCTAGGCCGCCTGCCGTCTGCTTAAAAAACGCTTCGCCCGGCTGGACCCTGTCTCGGTTCCTGAGCCACGAATCGCGTGGCACGATCCAGCGTATGCTTTCCGGCGCCGCGCCCATCTGGAGCAACCATACACCGACATCCATTGCCGTCTTGCCGCCGCCCAGGATGACATAGCTTTTGAAGTCCGGCGCAAACGTCGGAAGCACATTCGGGGTAACGAGCCTTACGCCGTCACAAAGCTCGAAGGAGGGAACGTGGGTCGATGGGACTTGGGTGTTTAGGAAGGTAGCGTCAACGAGCTTTTTGCGAAACGTTACCTGCTGAATATCGCCGGAGAGTCGGGAGACAAACCGGTTATCTCCTTGATAGTCATACAACGGAAAATATTGAACGCGGCCCGAAGGCAGAAACCGTTCGTTCATTAGACGGTCGTAATAGCTGATGATCTGAGCGCCGGAGGCGAGTTCATAATAACCCCTGTTGAAACCTGCCACATCTAATCGACTGCTGCCGAGTGCACAGGAACCAACCCCGTAGTAAGCTGACGGTTGATGAAGACGGACGAAAGGATACGCGTCGTTCCAGTGGCCCCCGGGCATGTGATGACGGTCCACAATTACCATGTTCGCGTCAGTTTCCGTCAGCAGTTGGTCGGCGAAACTCATCCCTAACGCGCCGCTACCGATGATGAGGTAGTCCGTTGAAAGCATTTGTGCACCTGATATTTGCCACAGCCCGTGTTGGCCGTTAGTGCAGGATGTCCAATGCCCACAACCCCAGACATCTCAGCACAGCACCGGCATACATTTGCCCCAGCCCGCAAGCCCGCCGTAAAATGTTCATCTGGGGCGCTGCTATACTCTCTTTCTCGCGCTGGCGAGGTGCGCTTTGATCGGAAACTTCAGCTCGTTGCCGGCAACATGAGATATCAGCGCGTCACCGACCTCGTTGACCAGGGCTGTACGAGTTTCATCCGGGGCTTTGGCTACATGGCCTGCCAGCGGCGAGCCGCGCACATAGTCCTGCACGAACCGCGAAACTGACGGAAAGCAAACGCTGCCTGCAACCGACTCAATCGTTATGTCGCGGAAACCTTGTTCAGCCACCATCGCACGCAGCTGTTCGGCATTGGCGAGCTCAAAGGGAGCGCGCATGATGCCAACCGCGTCGGTGCTGACGTGCCGCGCAAGCGCCGCGGCTAAAGCGCTGAACCCGGGACTGTATTGAATGTCCTGCCACACCATAAGTCCCAGGCGGCCGCCGGCCACCAGCACGCGATGCATCTCGCGCAGCGCAGCCGACCGATCAGGAAAGAATTGAAGTCCCAACTGGCAGTACACAACATCGAAGGCCCCATCAGGGAGAGGCATATCCGTAGCGCTGGCCTCTCGCCATGTGATCGGTGCACTTGTGGACGGGTCGGAAGCCGTGAGCGACGCAGCGACCGCCAGCATACCGGGGTTCAGGTCGAGACCGGTCACGTTTCCGGTAGGGCCAACTTGCCGCGCAGCGAGCCGCGCCACCACACCGGTACCGCACGCGATATCCAACACGTGCTCACCTGGTCGCGGGTCAGCGAGCGCAACGACGAGCGGTGCCCACGGTGCGAAGACGGCCGGGACCAGAGCTTGCTGGTATGTTTCGGCGGCATTTCCAGCTACCTGCCATTGCCCTTCGTCACCCATCGCCCGATCCTTGATAGCCGCCACGCTGGCGCCTGCCGTCCTCCACATTCGTTTTCCCGTGAGGCTATCACTCTGGGAGGGGCAACGGACGCGGCCCTTTGGCGCACGTTGGTATCGCAATGGTGCTCGATCTTGCGCTCGCGCTTCATGCTTCGGGTTCGAACGACGCAACTTGCGGCGGCGCACGAGTCCGCTGGACGTTGCTCCGGGCTTTGAACGATGTCAGCTTTTGGCCCCAAGCTGAACAAAGGCACCGGCCGCCGCCATGTCGGCTATCTGCGCGAGACCGGACGATGTACGATGATCACGGTGTCGACCGCTCCTGACCCATTGCAGAAATGGCCTGACTTGGCCATCGGCCGCTGCGGTGGATTTTTCCCCCTCCCTGACGGCTCGCCAATTTGATATAAAATACCGGCCCGCGGTGAGTGGGTAACATCGCGCTTCGTCCGTGGAGTTTGGCTTCACTCGGAGGAAAGCATCATGGGACATCGCAAATCGAAGGGCGCGACGATTGACGCCGACGTGGTTGCCGGAAACGGATTGCTTGACCGACGCGTTTTCCTTGGCGGCGCCGCCATGGCGGCAGCAACCGGAGGCATTACGTTCCCGGACACGGCAGCGGGCGGTCCGTTGCCGGTTGAATCTTGGATGAAGACGCCGGGCGCGCCATTCGTCCCCTATGGGCAACCGTCTGAATACGAAAATAAGGTCGTGCGAACCTTCACGACGGTCCCGGGCACCACCGGCACCGGCGCGTCGCGAACACCTCATCATCTTCTCAATGGGATGATCACGCCGAACGGCCTGCATTTCGAACGCCACCACAGCGGAATTCCCGACATCAACCCCGACGCCCACAGATTGGTCATCCACGGCCTGGTCAAGCGCTCACTCGTCTTCACGCTCGATGAGCTCACGCGTTATCCAATGGAGTCACGGATCGCCTTCATCGAATGCGGCGGCAACGGCCAACTGCTTTATCAGAAGGAGCCCGCGCAAGTCGGAGTTCAGCAGATGCAGGGTCAAGTCTCTTGCGCCGAGTGGACGGGTGTCAAGCTGGCGGCCCTGCTGCAGGAAGCTGGCGTCGACCCGAAAGCGAAGTGGATTCTGGCGGAAGGTGCCGACGCCGCCGGCATGAGCCGCAGTCTGCCGCTCGCAGAGATCATGCAGGATGCATTGATTGCGTTGTACCAGAACGGCGAGCGCGTGCGGCCGGCGAATGGCTATCCCATGCGGCTGCTGCTCCCGGGATTCGAAGGCAACATGAACGTGAAATGGCTTCGACGCATCAAGCTGACCGAAGGCCCAACAATGACCAAGGACGAGACGTCGAAATACACGATCACGATGCCTGACGGCAAATCGCTCCAATTCGTTTTTCCGCAGGAAGGCAAGTCGGTGATCACGCGTCCGTCGCCGGGACTCACGATGAAGGAACCGGGCGTCTACGAGATTACAGGGCTCGCCTGGTCGGGCTACGGCAAGATCGCCAAGGTCGAAATCTCGGTCGATGGCGGCAAGAGTTGGGCTCCCGCAGCTCTGCAGGAGCCGGTGCTGTCGAAGGCGTTGACGCGTTTCCGCATGGCGTGGCGCTGGAACGGCGGCCCCGCTGTCCTGCAAAGCCGCGCGACCGACGACATAGGCTACGTCCAGCCGACGCGCGAGAAAATGATCGCTGATCGTGGAAGCAGGACGATCTACCACTCCAATGCGGTCACGACGTGGGGCGTGTCCGAGAAGGGAGAGGTGAAGCATGTCTACGCATAACTCTGCCCTGGCTGCCGCTTGCGCACTTGGCTTATTTTCATCTGCGGCGCTGGCCGACACCCCGAACCTCGGGAAGGTCATAACTCCCGAGGAAGTCGCCCCGTGGGACATCAGCATAAGTCCTGACGGCACCGGTCTGCCGCCCGGCAGTGGGACACCAAAGCAGGGTGAGGCCGTGTACGCGTCGAAGTGCATCGCCTGTCACGGAGAAAAGGGAGCGGGCAAACCGAACGATGCACTGGTGGGCGGGATCGGGTCGCTTGGCGGAGACAAACCTGCCATGAAGACGGTCGGAAGCTTCTGGCCCTATGCCACAACAATTTTCGATTACGTTCGGCGGGCAATGCCTTACAACGAATCGAAAACGCTGACCAATGACGAACTCTACGCAGTGGCCGCCTATATCCTGCAGCTCAACGGCCTCATCGGAGAGAACGAGACGATGAATGCCCAGACGCTGCCGAAGGTTCGTATGCCGAACCGGGATGGCTTTGTGACATTCGTCCCGGCAAAGCCGAAGTAGGTAATCGCAGTGGTTCCTTCAAGCACCTGCGGCGGTCCGCCATGAGGACGTATGCCGCCTTCGATGTCGTGGGGTTCTGCGCGCAGATCTCGCTGCCGCAGCCGAGGTGATCCGTACGCATACGACGAAGGCCGCCTGATTGACGCATGCGCGCGGGCGTGGCGAGTTGTATGATAGCGTTGGGTGAAGGTCAGGCGGCTTGCTGATCGTCGGGCTTGCTGGCTTGGCGCAGAAGCTTCCATTCCCAGGGCAGCAGTTCGTGCAGACGCGACGCGGGAAGATCGGCGATACGGGTGAGGACGTCGGCAAGCCAGGCGTTGGGATCGACGTCGTTGAGGCGACAGGTCGTGATCATCGTCAGCATGATGGCGGCACGGTCGGCACCACGCGGGCTGCCGGCGAAGGTCCAGTTGCGCCTTCCCAAGGCGATGCCTCTCAATGCGCGCTCAGCACAATTGTTGGTTAGGCAGATCCGGCCATCGTCGAGGAAGCGGGCGAAGTCGTCCCAGCGCCTGAGCATGTAGTTCATGGGCTTCAGAACCTCGGAGGAACGCGATAGGGTTTCTCGCTCGCGGAGCAGCCAGGCGTGCATGTCGTCGAGAAGCGGCTTGCTTCTCTCCTGGCGCACGGCACGCCGCCCGTCGGCACTGCTGCCGTTGATGGCGCGCTCGATCTCGAACAACACATCCAGACGCCTGACCGCCTCCAGCGCGATCGGGGAGACCGGTTTGCCTTTCTGTCCGTCCCGGGCGGTTTTCTCGATGTCGGCCAGTTCGAAGAAGCCCCGCCGCGCGTGGGCGAAGCAGAATGCCGGCGTGATCGGCAGCACCTTCCTCTGCGGGTCGAACAGAGGCTCGAAGCCGTTGTAGCAATCCGCCTGCAGGATGCCGGTGAAGGCAGCCAGATGCTTCTGGGGATGCTCGCCCCGTCGGTCACTCGAGGCGTAATAGACTGCCGCCGGCGGCGCAGGCCCACCGTAGGGCCGATCGTCGCGCACATAGGTCCAGATCCGGCCGGTCGTGCACTTGCTCTTGGCCAGGATGCGGATGGTGGTGTCATCGCCATGAAGGCGCTCGGCCGACAGCACATGGCGCTCGATCAGCTGGAAGAGCGGCATGATGGCGAAGGTCCCGTGGCCGACCTGGTCGGCCAGCGTCGACAGCGGCAGGTCGATCCTCTCGGCCTTAAAGCGCACACTCTGGCGGTTGAGCGGGATATGCATGCCGAACTTGTCGAACAAGATCGTCGCCAGCAATTGCGGACCGATGAAGCCGCGCGGCGTGGCATGGAACGGTGCCGGCGGCTGGCTGATCTTCTCGCAATCGCGGCAGGTGAACTTTTCCCGCACCGTCTCGATCAGCTTGAACCGCCGCGGGATCTCCTCCAGCGTCTCGGTCACATCCTCGCCCAGCTTCGCCAGGCGCGATCCGCCGCAGCAGGCACAGCTCGTCGGTGCCTCGATGACGACGCGCTCGCGTTCGATGTCGTCCGGCCAGGGCTTGCGTACCGGCCGCCTGCGTGTGAAGGCCTGAACTTTCTGTACCTTTGTCGCCGCGGCACGCGCGGCGAGCTCATCCTCACTCGCCGTGGTGATGAGCTCTTCGAGCTCCAATTCCAATTGCTCGATCAGCCGCGCCGTGCGCTCGGAGCGCTGCCCGTACAGTTCGCGTTTGAGCTTCTCGATCCGTAGCTCGAGATGTGCGATCAGCGCTTCGTTGTCCGACAGCTCCGCACGCGCGTTGGCGGCATCCGCGACGGCGAGATCGCGCTCAACCTGCAACGCTTCACGCTCGGCCAGCAGCGCCATGTAGGCGCTCGCGAGGTCCGAAGGAAGATCGTCCGGCTTCGAATCAGATCAAGCGGCAAGTTCAAACCCAAAACGATTATCCGACCCGCGTCGGACGCTGCGTTTCTTGCGGGGTGCGCCAATCGATCCCGGACAATAGATAGCTCAACTGCGCCGGCGAGATCGTCACCGTTTCACCGCCAACCGATGGCCAGATAAACCTTCCTCGCTCGAGTCTTTTGGTAAAAAGGCATGCTCCCTGGCCATCGTGCCAGATCACCTTCACAAGATCGCTGCGGCGGCCGCGGAAGACAAACAAATGACCGCTGAGCGGGTCTTTGTGTAGCACCTCCTGCACTTGGAGCGCCAACGATGGAAAGCCTCGGCGCATGTCCGTGTAGCCTGTCGCGAGCCACACTCGCGTGCCCGTCGGAACCGGAATCATCGGCGTACCAGAGCATCGATAACTCGACGTAGCGCGTCTCCGTCCACGTCGCCATCGACCCGGATGCGGTGCCCGCTACCAAGATCAATCTCGATGATGCCTTGGCTCTTCCGTCGACGCACCGCCGTCGTCGTCAACGGCGCTTCGGCCGCCTCCCGCGGTGGCGCAGACGCCCCAATCTCGACCGGAACAAACGGCGCTATGCTCGCTTCGCCGTGCCTGCAAAGCTCCTTGCGCCACCTGAACAGCTGGCTCACATGAAGCCCGGCCACGCGAGCCACCTCGGAAACATTGGCGCCGGGCTCGAGCGACGCTGCAACAAGCCGTTCCTTCTCATCCTGCGACCACCGGCGCCGCCGCTCGACCGATGGACGTTGCTTGGCGTCAAACGAAAGTGCGGAAAACCAGCCACCGCGTGCCTATACCGATTAGAACTGGTAGATTGCGGCTGACGTTCAGCCGGGTAGACGCCTGTCAACGCTCGAGCTCGCTATTAATTGCTCTCGGGTGCCGCGAGGGCCTGACGTTCTGAGGCGTGTTGACGGCGGCAGCGCGATATTGAGGGCTGCACCTATAATCGCGCGGGTCCGCGGGCAGAACCGTACTTTACCAGCTCATCTTCT
The DNA here is from genome assembly GCF_018130695.1 of Bradyrhizobium jicamae. Lineage (GTDB taxonomy): Bacteria > Pseudomonadota > Alphaproteobacteria > Rhizobiales > Xanthobacteraceae > Bradyrhizobium > Bradyrhizobium jicamae_B. Next base: position 185,308 of record NZ_JAFCJX010000017.1, read on the forward strand.
GAGCGTCGGCCCACACTCACTCTTTCGGCCGAAGGGCGCTTTTCGTGATGCCCAGTCACAGAAGGCACGATCTGCGACGCGCTTGAGGTGCGCGCTACCTACTCGACGAGAGACTCAGCTTTGAGCAGATTGCGAAACTGTCCCTCTTCCAGACCTGCAAGATTCCGCAGCGTGTACGCAGCAATCCGCCAACGGTCATTCTGCGATCTCAGCTCACGCACTTCGTCGCGCGTTGTTTTCAAGTCGCGCTTCAAACCAACGATGACGGTATTATGATCGACCATCTTGTCTCGATTCAGCAACACTCGCGTCGTTCCTCCGACGAAACCGCATTTTCGACTCCACACGCATCAACAATTGGATCAGTCTTCAAGCACCGGGGGCTGCGGCGGCAGTTTCAAAAGCCAGCGATTTTGACCCGGAGCCGCAGCGCGAGAATGCCTGCGGCTTTCTGCTTTCGACGGATAATCATTTACGCGGTACGCAATTTCAACGGTCGTCAACTTCGTGCAGATCGCTCAACTCTGCGGCGGCTTCTCGCTCGCGGTGGGGCAAAACACGATCGGATGAGCGTTTCCGCAGATCCCGTCGAACAGCCCCGCAGAACCCGCGCCCAGACTTCTCGCCTCGACAATCGCTGGCCGTGGGGCGGCACCGCGCGCGCAAAGGCTCCTGTATCCACTCTTCGTCTAGGTCGGATTTGCTTTCGCGTGTGGAAGCGATTGCGTGAAGGCGCCGCCCGCGACCATGGCGCGGCTTTTTATCGGCGGGTGGCCAGGGTGGGCGCACCGGCAGGGCCCCGCGCCGGGTCCATCAGGCCGGCCTGCAATTCCGCGCGCCTCGCCGCCATGGCATGATCAAAAAGTTCGAGGGCCAGGGCGAAGGCGGCTAGGTCCTCTT